>NZ_JBBJSS010000002.1:0-951111 GCF_038898415.1 Priestia sp. SB1
AGTAAGTTTTGGTTTTTGTGACCATTTCTCCGCCATAAACTCTTTTTTGTGACCAAAACGCCGCAGTAAGTTTTGGTTTTTGTGACCATTTCTCCGCCATAAACTCTTTTTTGTGACCAAAACGCCGCAGTAAGTTTTGGTTTTTGTGACCATTTCTCCGCCATAAACTCTTTTTTGTGACCAAAACGCCGCAGTAAGTTTTGGTTTTTGTGACCATTTCTCCGCCATAAGATATTCCGTATTTTATAGCTAAGTAATCCGCTTATTTTACTTAATATGGTTAAAGTAGAATACATTTCTTATAAAATTTTTATGTGTTTTTCAAAAAAAGAAAAAATGTGACCATTTCTCCGCTATAAGTTAATTTTTATTTCGACAAACTTCGACAAACTTTTATTTATTATACTAAAAAATGTGACCATATCTCCGCTATAAGGTGGTTTTTGTGACCATTTCTCCGCCATAAACCCTTTTTTGTGACCAAAACTCCGCTATAAGTGCATTTGTGACCATTTCCCCGCTATAAGTTTTCTATTTACACAGGCTTTAGGAACACGTATACTCTTAAAAGAAATACATAATTAGTAGTGCGGAATAATATACTTTATGTTTTTAACAGAAAAAAATTTTTAAGGGATTTTTGGAAAGGAGGAAGACTAAGTATGATTTATAGAGAAACTTACAATTTTTTGTTACAAAATGTATCTTCAAGAGAGTTTGATGCTTGTCTTTACTCCTTGCTAAAAATTGACTGGGATGGTGTTATTCAGGCTACGTCTAAAGAAGTAGCAGATGCTGTCGGTACTAAAAAGAAATACTTAAAGCATATTGTAAAAAAATACTCTAAGTTATTAAGTCGAAAAGTATTAGTTGCATTTAAAGATAAATACATATTAAACATTGGTAAACCTAAAAATCTTGGATTTGATAAACGAACAGATCGTTACTGTAAGCTTTTCTCCTTCTTTTATACACCTGAGTTCCGCTCATTACCACTTAATGCTAAACGCCTTATCTTAATGGGCGCATATAAAATGTCTACTACAGGATCTGAGAAGACTGTAATTGAGTATAATGATATTGTTCCTAGCAAACGTTCTGAAGGTAACTCTTTTTTCACAAGAGGTCGTCTTTTGGATGCTATTCAAGCTATTCAAAATTCTCCTTTTAAAAGCTTTGCAAACGTGTCAATGATTAGTACTATTCGCGACAGACAAGAACTTGTTTGGTTCTCTTTTGAAAATGGTACTTTAGATAATTTTGAAAAAAATCATACTGAAAGAGATTTACTCCGTCAAAAAATGTTAAAGGCGGGCTTCTTAGGAATGCTTAGCGATAGCTTTTGCGAGGATATCCAAAGTGTAGGTATGTCTATTTATAATAAACTCACTAAGTTAGAAAAGACCTTTTCTAAAGAGGATGGTCCTGTTCGTGGTGTCAAAGAAGAATTATTAGAGATTGCTAGACTTGTATATGATCGTTCAATTAAAAAAATGGCTATTGCTATGAACAAGCCCGATCACAAAGACTTCACAACTGAAACCAAAAAGGCTTCAGCTTATTTCAGTGCGATTGTACGAGATGAATTAACACAAGAGATGTTAAAGTATCAGAACCAAGTAGACAATTATAAAGACTTACTCTCTTCTAATGAACATTTGCGCGGCAGTTATCAAATGGAGCTGCAATATGATGAGGAAACAGGTAAGGCTTTATTAGGTGATTCGTTAAAAACAGCTAATCAAACTGTTCTAGATTTGGAAAAGTATGTCCGTATTGCCCGCGTTCTATCTAATTGGGACGAAGAATGGGTTAAGGCTCGTGCTAATACAGTCGTATATGAGAAAAATGAAGCTGAGAAATCAGATGAAGTTGCTTCTCCTAAGAAACGTGTATGGAATAGCAAGGAAGAAGCTATTACTCACTTAAAATCTGCAAAGAAAAAAGCATCTGAACAAATTTTGAAGCTTATTGCTTTGATCTCTAAAAATGGAATTTCTACTGAAAGTAATAAAGTTAATGCTAATCGTGTAGAGAAATTTGAAGACATAAGACGTGAAACTGTTGATTACCGCGTACAGGTGCTTTGGAAAACCAAAGAGCAGTATGAATCTTATTTTGACGAGCTCTCTAAAGAAATTACAGTAGCATAACAAACTGGAAAACACTGGTCATTAGGCGAGTGCTATTCAGCATCCCCTTCTCCACCTCTATCTCATATTAATTTTTAAAATTTCGTTTTTACCCACAAAAAAATAAATACTGAAAAACATAAAAGAGCACTTTAATTAGTTCTTTTATTTTTTTTACAATTTTTAGTGTCTGTGAATTGCAAATATATTTTGTGAAATGTAATTTGTATGACAGGATTTGCAGCTGTTAATCTGTAAATAGCTAGTTAAATAACGTATTTTGTATTTATTTGTTGTGAAAAAGATATTATTGTCTGCCGAATGGAAGAACAAAATCCTTGCAAACATTGCTGTTACGGGGTTCTTAGGGGTAAAGTTATTAAATGTTATAAAAGATGGTTATTAAAAAAGGGATTAAAGAATGTTATTAATTAATTTATTAATTAGTGTAATAAAGCGCCAAGCGCTCTTTTTAATAAATTAATAAATAAAAACAATATTAATTACTTTTTTTGCATATAAAAAACCGGCTAAAAAATTAACCGGTAGGTTTTAACTTATAAAAAAATCTGTGTCTTTTATGTATGAAATCTAATGTTAACCATATTTTTTATTCAGACGCTCATACTCTTCCTTCTCCCTCTTTTCTCTTCTAGCTGCTTCCTCTAAAACCATACGCTCTCTTTCTAATCTAAGTTCTTTGTTGTAGTTATGTACCTCTTCTTTTGTAATGATCTCTAACTTATTTAATTCGCTTAGTATATATTTATGTTCAAATATGTATTTGCGTGCTCTTAATTCATTGTAAGTAGTTGTTTCTTTTAAAAAACCTTCATCATCTTCTTGTTCTACTACAAAAATACCCTTATCCTCAGTTACAATTGTAATTGCTTCAGCAAACTGTGCCATATGAGTAAATGCTATTCTTTTTCCTTTAAGCTCTTCTTCTGTTTCAATGAAATACATACGTTTATTCTCCTTCAAAATAATTTCATTGAAAGCTTAACATTAGTATTATCTATAGTGGAAAAAACATAAATAGTAATTGAATTGAAAATTGGTTTTAAAGCAAGTTGTTTAGTTCCAATTTCCAGTCAACTTCTGCTTTGGAGTAATTTAAAGGAATAGGTTTACCTTGGTTGTTGTATTGCCAAACTTCTTTATTAAAATTTAAGCCGTAGTTAACTCCCCATCTTGTCCCTCCTGTAATTCTCTTGTTGGAGACTGCTATAATAGTTGGACAAATATAAGCAAGATAGATGTCTCTTTCTAGAAGCCGGAGTATGTATCTTGGTTTTTCGTGCTTAATCTTGCCAAATTTTTTATCTGCAGCTCTAGAACTCAGTTCAAACAAATGCATAAGGGAGCCCTTTTTTTTAATGTCTTCTGCTAGCTGCTCATTAAAAGATGGAAAGATATTTTCGTCAATACTAGTGCTAAAAATTGCAATTGTTTGCCCTCCACCATCCAATGCTCCTCTATGAGCATAAGTGTCTATACCTTCAGCAAGCCCAGAAACGACTATTTTGCCTTTTTCAGCGCATTTCTTAGCTAACGAGTATGCAACCATACATTCAGCCTTACTGGCCTTTCTAGGGCCTATAATTGCTACTAAATCATCTTTATTCCATTCTTGAAGTGTTCCCGCTACTATCAAACTGAAAAATCCTCCTTATTTATAAGAAAAAGCCTTAACTGCATAAACGCTCCTGTGTAATACATTAACTAAGAAAGTTTCCTTAAATGTTAAGAAGCTAGTTTAAATTAATCCCCATTTCTTTACTTGATACAAGACTTTGTCGCTAACAAAGTCATCATCGATAAAGCCAGGATACTCCGATACCATTAAACCCACTTTCCCATTTTTACTTATAATTGAAAGGTCATATTTATTAAATTTGTTCCACAAGTGCTCAAAATTTTCTATAACCCATTGAAGGTTCAATTTATATACAGGTCCCTCATCTAGTGCAGACCAAACAAATACTTCAAAATGTGCAGGTATCCGTTTAAAGTTCTTTATGAATTGAAAAACTCTTTCTTCACCTTGGAATTCGCGTTTTACTACTGCCCTTTTTGAATATTTCTCAAGGAGATCCATAATAATGATTTCGCGTTGGGGCGATATATAGAAATCAGATTCTTTTATAACTGAAGCTAGTGGTGTAGAAAGAGAGTTAAGATAGTTGCTCCTGCTCTCATTTTGTTTGGCGTTTCTAAGAATAAGGTTTAAATTGGTTTCTTTATTCATTTTATCCCTCTTTTCATTAAATAAAGAAGAGCAATAAGAAGCCCTTTAAAATCCCTAGTATAATTGGTTGTGGGATTGCAAAACCCTTGCTACTATATAACTAACTGAAACTATTAGGCTTAGAAAGTGCGTTTTAAACTTAATTAAGAGGGAGAATTATTATGACAAACATTAAACTTCAAATACCAGAGGAATTAGAGAAATATCGAGCGGATATTGAGAAAACTGTTGTTCCTTATATAAAAATAGAAACAACAAAAGCTGAAACAAAATTATATAACAGTAAATTTGGAGGATATCCCTACCTTCCAGCTGATCTAGAGCATCCGCTGGACTCTTATGGAAACCCAATGCTCTTGTTAGCTCAAATAAATTATGAAGAAATGCCGCATTTAGATAATATGCCTACAAAGGGAATGTTACAATTCTTCATTACAGCAACTTCTGATAAAGATGACGTATATGGTGTGGACTTTGAAGAACCTACTAACCAAGAAAATTTCAGAGTAGTGTATCACGAGGAAGTTATAAGTGATGAATCAAGATTAGTTACTGATTTTAGTTATCTAGAGGCAATGAACTACGATTATAATCTGTTTCCTGTGCCCGAGGAAAGATCGTTGGAATTTAAACTAGATTATGAACCAGTATCAACAGCGGATTACCGTTTTGAATATGTATTTGATGAAGAAAGTAATCTATCTGATGACTATGATTTAATTGATATATATGTTGATGAATTAGACGTAGATGGACATAAAGTTGGTGGATATGCGTATTTCACACAAGATGATCCTAGAGGATACAATGATAATTTAAAAGAATATGAAGTGTTACTGCTTCAAATTGATACAGACGGTGAAGCGGAGATTATGTTTGGAGATTCTGGAATAGCAAACTTCTTTATTAAACCATCCGATTTGAAAGAGCTTAATTTTAAAAATGTAATGTATACGTGGGATTGCTGCTGATTACGACAAAAAGTATGCATAGTTTGTACTAACACTGAATATATTATATTAACCTCGTTCTAGAAGTGAGCCTACCGAGCAAAGAGATATACTTGAGTATATCTCTTTCTGCTTTATTTCTAGTAATATTAAAAGTGAAAAAGATTTATCATTAATGATAAATCTTTTTGTTTGTAGTTGCTGTTACAGATTCGAAAGATTCTATCATTTTAAATTCCTCCAGTCTCCCGCTACTTTTTCGTAGCCGCAGAGCAATTGCTTGTGATTAATATAAGCAGAAGTGTCTTGGAGTCAATTAAGTTTAGAAAAAAGTCATAACTTCTATATTTGGGAATATGCTTAAGTATTCCCTTGTAAGACTAGATGATAGAGTGAACCAAGAAAAAAGCCCTGTACCAATAAGAGGTACAGGGCTTTTTCTGATGCTCTACTTAGAGTCCACATTTTAGTTGAATACCACACGTATCGCAGCTGTTACAACCACCGATTTCTTTTACTTCCCCTTCTCGACAAATTGGACAAGTGTTTCCTAATTCAGAACCATATACTACATCAGAAGTTGCTGTTACATCTGTGTCATTATATAGGTTTAATTCTGAATCAGTTGTAGAATCAGTGTTATCTTCAGCTGTTAATGATAGAACCTGAGCATCTCTAGATCCATCAACATAAACAGTTCCACCTTTTGCTCCACCTTTGTATAAGCGCTCGTAAACGGCTTGGACTTGGCTTACATTATAGCCTCGAGGAGCATTTACAGTCTTACTGATAGAAGAGTCAACCCAACGTTGAATAATACATTGAACATCAGCGTGTTCTTCCGGAGAAAGTTCCAATGAGGATACAAAGAACTCTGGTAGATTACCTTCTGCTTCAGGGTGTTTATCTAGATACTCTTGAACAATATCAGCTTTAACTTCAATGAATTTTCCTAGGCGTCCACTACGGAAGTAAGAGAAGCTAAAGTATGGCTCAAGTCCAGTACTAACGTTAACCATTGTTCCAGTACTGCCTGTTGGGGCAACTGTAAGTAAGTGAGAGTTACGGATGCCGTACTTAAGAACATCTTGACGAATATCTTTCGGCATTTTTTTCATAAACCCAGTATTAATAAAGTTTTGTCTTAATTGCATTGTTTCTGCATCGTCTTTGCCAATTAAGAATGGAAAACTACCTTTTTCATCGGCTAATTCAATAGAAGTTCGGTAAGCAGTTGTAGCAATTGTTTCAAAAACTTTATCTACAATTTCATTTCCTTCTTCTGAACCATAACGTGCACGACAATAAATAAGTAAATCGTGTAATCCCATTACACCTAAACCTACACGACGTTCTCCTAAAGCTTGTTTTTCGTTCTCTTTTAGGAAGTAAGGTGTAGAGTCAATGACATTATCTTGCATACGTACACCGATTTCTACAGTTTTTCGTAATTGATCGTAATCAACAGTTCCAGTTTCTTTGTTTGCCATTGTTGCTAAGTTAACAGCGGCAAGATTACATACACTCCACGGAGCAAGAGGTTGTTCCAAATGTTATCCCTGTTGCTTTTTATCAACAAGTTCTGGAGGTTTCCCTCATTATAATAATCCCTCAAATTATTACTACAACTAGTCCATTCTAGTTCAGTTCAGCATACCTTTTCACTAAATGTGTCGCGGCCTCGTGGATAGATTATATTCTGATTAATCAGGTTCACTATCTATGCGTTGCGCCTGATAAGTTTTTTACACTTACCTTCGGACTCGGATTAGCACCTATTCAAATAAATAGAAGCCTCCCCGCTTTATTCCGCGATGTTTAACGTGAGGCAAACAACCTTACCACACGGGTTAGTAGCAACCACTTTTTGACCATATGCCGCAGCATTCGTCATTTCATTAGCGTTATCAATGAAGAAAATTCCTGGTTCAGCAGAGTAAGTAGCACATATGTTAATTAAGTTCCACAACTCTTGTGCTTTAATTGAACGATATGTTTTTATTTTGTGCCCTCTTGCTTCCCACTCGCGAACATCTCCAACTTTGTGCCATTCTTCGTTATATACTTTCATTTCCTCTTCATCATAGTTAGCAATGTCAGGGAAACGTAAATCAAAATCACCGTTGCTGTTTACAGCTGCCATAAATTCTTTTGTAATATTGACTGAGATATTAGCACCGGTTAAGAATTCAGGATTGTGTACAGAATACGTGCCTCCATCTTTTAATAGCTCTTGTGCTTTCTTCTTAGCGGAAGCGCTAAAGTCTCCAGCAATAATACCTTCATACATCTCTTTATCGTCCGGTGACAACGGAGTAAAGTTTAATTTCTTTTTGGATTCTTCTATAATTTGAGGATCTTTTGAGTTGGCAATAAGAAAACGTAGGATTTTCGGGTTTTGCATTTTAGAAATGATAAATTCAACAATATCTGGATGCCAATCACTGTGCATAATCATTTGTGCCTGAATTATGCGTTTCGTTAGGCGCTACTCTAACTCTTCTATGTCGCCACAGAACAGACCATATCTTGTACCTTTTCTCTAGATACCCTCGCACTTCGGGATCGCTTAATCCCTACGTCTACTCCCTTCCACCATATTTAAAGCAAATGGTGTGGTTTCGATGGCCGTTGAACCTTCTCCCTATCTTTTGACTTAGGAGCTTGGATGCTGATTGTCTCCAAATCTTTTTTTCAAGCGTTCACGTTTGTCGTTTCCAACTGCGTTGTAGCAAAGATTTTTCTAACGAGGTTTCCCAGCAGTTCACGAGGTTTGTTAACGCAGAAGCACACACTCTTTTTTACCTCTGCGGCTACCACCTTGCTCTACAAGATGAGTTAGCTTTGCAATGTCGTCCAACCAAGATACAGATCCTGAAGAACGTCCATTTACTCCTTTAGCAGGAGCATTTTTGGGGCGCAGTGCTGAACCATTAGTTCCCACTCCACCGCCACGACTCATAATTTCCATAACGTGTTTGCGGTGTTCTGCAATACCGCCACGACTATCCGGGACAAATGGCATTACATAACAGTTAAAGAATGTTACTTGAGCACCGGAACCAGCACCGTATAAAACTCGTCCTGCCGGAACAAAACGTGATGAAGCTAATTCTTGCTCATATGCTTTTTGGATATCTGCCCTTACGTTAGGGGATTCAACTTCTGACAATCCGCGTGCATTACGTTTCGCAATTTGTTCATAGTAGATTTCTAGAACTTTTTCAAATGAATTAAAATCTCTTGTTACTAAGCCACTCTCAGCATCTTGAGAATTTTCAATAGCACCTCTGTATTCTTCTTCAACTTCTATGACTGCTTTGTGGTCTAAAATCTCTTTAACGTAACCCACTCCGCGTACAGGCCATTTAGGATCTTCTTTAACTGTTAGCACTACTAAATCGCCAATCGTCAATGTTAATTTAGCTGTATCTTTTAAAGAATAACGGTCTAACATTACTAAACGCGATACACCCATACGAGCTGTGTTCATACCTTCTTCTACTTTAGCGATTAGTGGAAAATGGCTTTCAATTGCTTTATTTAAATTGTCGATTAGTTGTTGGTTGTACATTAAATCTCCTCCTCAAATGTAATATGTAAAAGGTCCCACTGAACCCTGTGCAAACTTTTTATGGGTATAAAAAATTCGCCATCAGCATCTACAGAGGGCGAGAATAAGAACGAATTAAACTTCGTTCCTCCTCTCGCACCCTGGAGAGCTGGAAAGTGTTAAAAAAACAGGCTGGTATCTGACTCCGGCCGTAGCCGTTACAGTTGCAGGGGCAGTTTCGGATTCAAACCGAATTCCCATTTAAGGCTTTCTATGGTGAAAGCCACCCATATTTTTCGTATTTTAAGATACATTTTTTGATTTGGGGTAAAATTTCTTGAATTTCAAAGCACGAATAAATTCTGTTCTATTTTTTTAGTAAAAGGAATAGATGGTCTGTGTCTTTTAACTTGTAAAAAGTTCTAAAAGGTACAAAGGAGTAATGGGGATTAAATAGGAGAAAAAAGAAAATCAAGCTAGCGTTGGGCTAGATGATTTTCTTTTAAGATTAGATGTGTTTTTCAAGTAAGTTAGCTAAATTCTCTTTAGGTTGATAGCCAAGAGCTTTGTCTACCGGTTTACCATCTTTGAAGACAAGCATTGTAGGGATACTCATAATTTCATATTGCTGAGCGATTTCACCGTATTCATCGATGTTTAACTTTTTAATTTGCGCTTTGCCATTAAGGTCTTGATCAAGTTGATTTAAGATTGGTGCAATCATTTTGCACGGCCCACACCACGGGGCCCAAAAGTCTACTAAAACTACTCCCTCGCCTATTTCACTTGTGAAATTGTCTTTGTTTAAATTAGTAATTGCCATATTAACATCCCCCTGTCGAATTAATAAACGTACTTATTATAACTAAGTATCTCGAATTAAGAGTAAATTGTTGAATTTATGACGTTTGATTAAATTTAAACCATCTAATCTTCATTCGATGAGTGTATATACAATGACAAATTAAAAGAACATACCCTTTACTTTGTAAATAGAAAAAAGATGATTTTTTTATCCAATAAAGAAAAATATAAGCTATTATTTGAGGGACAAATAAGTACAAAAAGGAGAATGGTTATGAAAACAACTAATTTAACTAAAGAAGAGGCAATTAAAAAATTCCAGGATGCAGGAGAAGTATTAGATGATACAATTTTAAATCCTAATGAATTTAAATTTCTTGGCTTTGCAAACAAGCTTTATCCTAGTTTAGAGAATGAGGAAGTTTTATGGAGAGCGCTTGTTTTTGAGAGTGTAGAAGGCTTTCGAGTTGCATTTTGGGATTTAGGAAATACTTGGGTAAAGTTTCTTTGTGGTGGAAGTGAAGAGGAATTAAAAGAATTTGCCGCTAAACAAAACTAAAAGCTTTAGAAAGAAAAAGATGTATTTGCTGATATCTTTCCACAGTAAGCACATTTATAAAAAAACAAAAGTCATTTGCTAATTTTAGCAAGTGACTTTTTATTTCTAATATTTTTCTTTTGAGTTTGTGTGGAAATCAAATTTCCTAAGTATATTTCAGGGATTGGCTGCTTTAAAAATAACCAATTAATAGAAGGTTTTTTTAATAAGCTGATGAAAGGAGTTTGGTTTGATGACAAAACATTTGGGTAAAAAGAAAGGCGTTTTACTAAAATTTATTAGAAACTATTTTTTCATTACACTTGGAGCCCTAGTTTATTCTTTTGGATTAGAAGCTTTTTTAGTACCAAATGACATTATTGATGGTGGTGTTGTCGGAATATCTATAATGCTAGATGCTTTGACACCAATTGCTTTAGGAGTATCTTTAGTAATTCTTAATCTTCCGTTTCTTTATTTAGGTTACAAACAAATCGGAAAAACTTTTTCGTTTCAAAGTTTGTATGGAATTGCTCTGACCGCTCTCTTTACTACATACTTTCATCACCTTGAGCCCCTCACTAAAGAACCGTTCTTAGCCGCTATTTTTGGCGGAGTTATAATGGGGATTGGTATAGGCATTGTATTAAAAAATAATGGATCGCTTGATGGATCAGAGATTGTTGCCCTTCTTATAAGTAATAAAAGCCCTTTCTCTGTTGGACAAGTTGTAATGATTATTAACCTATTTATTTTAAGCTGCGCTGGCATTGTCTTTGATTTAAATAGTGCTCTTTATTCTTTGGTTGCTTATTTCATTGCATTTAAAATGATTGATATTGTTGTTCAGGGATTAGATGAATCTAAGTCTGTTTGGATTATTAGCAATTACCCTAAAGAAATTGGAGATGCCCTTCTGGATCGTCTTGGTAGAACGGTAACTTATTTAAATGGTGAAGGTGCTTATAGTGGCGAAGAAAAGAAAGTTATCTTCTGTGTCATAAACCGATTAGAAGAAGCGAAATTGAAAGATATTGTTGAAGAAGTGGATTCTGGCGCGTTCTTAGCAACAGCAAATGTAAACGATGCAAGAGGCGGCCAATTTAAGAAGAAGAGCATTCACTAATAATTTAATAACTACTTTTAAATGTGGAATTAAGCTATAGGTTTCGGCGTATCTTAACTGGTTATAATGAAAGCAGATAGTGCTGAAATGGAGATGCGTTTAGTTGAAATACAGTTTATGTGAGTTAGAAAGAGTTTTAAATGAAGACTTTGCAGGATGGTCATTTCTTTTAGATGAGGGGATGGCTTGGAAAGAGTTTTGGGGTAAAAACGGCAAACCTATTATGGTAACAATTAGTGAAATGGGTGCGACAGTTAGAAGTAAGGAAGGACTGGTCTCTCCCCTTTCTGAAAAGGAGTGGAAGCGATATATTACTTCTACTGTAGAAATCTTTTTAGTGGAGTACTTTTGCTCAGACGGTTCCCTTTCTCCAAACAATGCTCTGGATATATTTTTCCCTAATCAATTAAATTACATATATCAATGTCTTTTAAAATGGAACTCTATTATTCGTTAATGCTCTCTCTTATTTGACAATGATCACCTAAAGAGTTTGCAAGATGTTAATTTTAATGACTGGTTTTGGTAAATTGTAACTTTTCTCTAAATTAATTTTAAATGAGCTTTTATAATAACTTTAAGCGGGAAGAATGAAAGAAAGAGACAGAAAAATGGAGAGGTGCGATTTACTTTAGTGATTATCTTATGGGTTCTTTATATCGGGATTATTGGAACTAATACTGTTATGTCAATTTTAAGTGGTGGTTATAATACCAAATTATCTAAATTAGATTTGCTCTTTTCCTTAATAAGTTTGCTTGGATTAATTTTCTACGTTTTGGAATACAGATTCCTTAGTCAGGATTTTTGGAAAATGTTCTTTGTACTTTGGGTTCTATGGGAAATTACATATACGCTATTTGTTTTTAGGAAGCGTGAATTTACTACTGTAGGAAATATAATTATAATATATGTTATTTTATCGCCTACAATATACGCTGTATACCGCTACGCTTTTATTGGTTATTAATTACCATTATAAACAAAAACGACCTTTAAAGGTCGTTTTTGTTTATTCGAAGATTGAACGAAACTTTTCTAAAGGCAAATGTGGCTCAATACCAAAACGATTAATTTGGTAGGGATCATCCCCAATATGTACATAAGCATTATGGGTAGTATAAGCACTTGTAAAGCCTACTTGTTTTAATATATTAATGGTGGAGGTGTTGTACTGTCCGAAAGGATACGCTAATGCCTTTGCATTAAATTGAGTTTTGTTAATCATTAAATCATTACGGACTGTTGAAAGCGGCTGTGTGACAACAGCAGACATATTTTTGGAATTTAATGAATGAAGTTGATGAGTGTGGCCTTGAAATTCAAATACATCTTTCATCTGATTCATTTCTACTTTTGAAAGTGTTTGGAGTTTTTTAGGATTGAAGTTAGATGGAGTATTTGTAATTCGTGATGTAATTAAGAAAGCCGCTGCCTTCATATGGTACTGTTTAAGGACTGGATAAGCGTATAGAAAGACCGTTTTCAAGCCATCATCAAATGTTACGAGCACAGTTTTACCAGGA
Organism: Priestia sp. SB1; assembly: GCF_038898415.1. Lineage (NCBI taxonomy): Bacteria > Bacillati > Bacillota > Bacilli > Caryophanales > Bacillaceae > Priestia > Priestia sp. SB1. The sequence goes on from NZ_JBBJSS010000002.1 coordinate 12,881, forward strand.
AGGTTTAAATTCCCCTTTATATATTGCTCTAATTGGCTTGTAGTAATTGTTTCGTACCCTTTTTGGTGTAAGTACTCCATTTGTTGTTTGAATTCCTCTGGAGTAATCGTGGAGCTATTTCTAAAATTGGTGTTTTCAGAGTTTTTTAGTAAATGATGATACATTAAAACAGGAATACCTTTGTCTGGTTTCACATTTGCCTTATATACAAAACCAATTCTTCCTGACACATCTACCGCGTACCAGTTTCCTGCAGGATATAAGATTGGGTATCGTCTATTTTCCTTAATTGTTGCAAATTGTACCAACTTCCCTGAAGTATTATCAAATACTGGGGTATCCTTTAAAGTAATAATAGCCTCTTTAGGGTGTTTATATTTCATATTCACATTTTTAAAATTTGGGTATAGCACAGGGTTAGCCGCGCTTTTTAGTATATAACCATTTGAGTTTCCATATTTAACTTGAAACCAGTTTGGATTAATTTCTTTAACCAGAGAAAACTGTTGAAACTGGTTTAGATACCCTACTAACTCTAAGCTTCCTGTTCTATTTTCGTATACAGGAGTATTTTGCTTTTGAGTTTCGATAAAAGGTCCGGCCGCTTTTGTGTTTTGAGGATAGACTAACAAAGTAGAAACGAAAATAAAACTAGATATTATTGCAGATAAAGTCCTTTTTTTCATAAAAACCCCTCTTTCTCTCAACAAATTAATTTTCTTAATCTTACATTTTTTGATGAAAAAGAAAATATTTTGAGTGAAAAAATAGAGCTTATATAACAAAGTGTAGCGTTAAGGGTAGGTTATATTTAGGTTAACAAAAAGTAAGACATAAGGTTGTCCTACTTTTAAATTTCAAATTATCTGTTTTGTATTTTTTAAATTATTAGTGAAAATGATTTTTTGTTTTGTGCTGCCTTGTGTTCTCTAACGTATTCCCTGTATTTATATATTCATCAATTTGATTGAACAAATAAGAAATTAAAAAATAGATCGTTCCAACACCAATAAAGTAATGCCCATAATTAGTGATTATACTTAAAAGAAACCATAAGATTTGGATTTAAAACACTCCTTTATCTGTATTCTATGAACTAAAATGAGTTTACGTGATAACAGGTGTAAAGTGTAAAAAAAATAAGCATCTCTATTTTAGAGGCGCTTATTTTAAATTATTTACTTGCTGCCAAATAGAGCAGTAATACCGTGCCAAATTGATTTCATAAACGCAATGAATGAATCAATGATATTTTTTCCCTCTTCAGATTGAGCGAATTTATTCCACTTTTCTTTTGCTGCATCAAACGTTTTGTTGACTTTTTCCCAGTCAATGTGAAGATCTTTTATTTTTCCAAATAAATCTACTAACTGTGATTGCTGATCTGTAGTTAAGTTAATGTTCATATCTACAGCTATTTTTTGAATAATGGATTTAATATCTTCTTCTGTTTTAGGGTTTTCTTTAGAGATTTCTTCTTTTACTTTACTCATAAATTCAACTGCTTTTTCTTGTCCGATGTCATCATTGGATGCTAATTGGGCTGTAGTCACCATTTCTTGATTAGCAACTTGCTTTTGTGACTCATCAATCTTTGTACCACTTGAAACTTCGTAGGCTTTAATAATGCCTGTTAGAGCACCTGTTCCTGATACTGCAAAAGGAGCTGTTACATAAACCTTAGCATCTTTAACTCCTGCAGTAGATAAAGAGTTTAGATACATCTCGTCAGTAATGTAATTTACATTGTGAGATTCAACTACTAATCCTGTATCTTTATCCCCTAAAGTAATTTTCGCTGAAGAAATAGACTTACTACCAATTTGGGATTCAGGAACATAGTTACCTAAATATTTATGTTCTTCACCATTGTTAACATAAACGATTTGTGCGTCACTTTCATTTACATCCATATCTTTTAAAACCGTATTTTTCTGACCTACACTTAAATCTTCTCCTAAAGTAATAATTACATCTCCAGGTTGAGCATCCGCAAGAACTATAGGAGAATTAACAACATTTATCATACCAACAGCAATGGCTGTAACTCCAAGGCTAGTAATTAATTTTTTCATTTAAACACCTCTTAACAAAATTTAATAGCTACTTTAAACATTAATTAGTGTTGAAACCTTCCCTTTTTAGATTTCATTTCTTTGGGAAAGTGGTTTGGAATACGTGTTTCTGCACAACTAATATAAACAGTAAAAAAAGACTGATATCAGTCTTTTTTGTCACTACTTTTCTTTTCTGTTTTAAAAGTAAAAAGGCAATTAGCGATTGCAACTATCAATATTATTACAGCGAATATAATAAACCCTGGATTCTCTTTGTGTATATAAAAAAGAATGAATTCAGTTGTAGGATAAGCATAGGTAGGAACCATACTTCCACCTCCCTGCTTATACATTAGTTAGCAAGAAACGTTTTCTTTCTTTACTAACTATTGTGATTAAAGCTTTGCAATAATAAAAAAGGACTCCGCTTAAACGCGCAGTCCTTTTTCAACTTCCTTAAGTGTTTCTCCTATACCGCTATAAATACAAATATCGAACAAATCATCAAAGTGCGTTTTATCTTTATTAATTAAAATCATTGGTATATCCGTTCTTGCTATGTATTGTGGTATGGAATTAATTGGTCCAACCTCAAGTGAAGTACCCATAACAATGAATAAATCAGCTGCATAGGCACTATCTAGAGATTCATTATAGTATTTAATCTGGTCACCAAAAAGTACAATATCAGGGCGTAAAACAAAGTTACAAGCCTCGTCTTTAGAGTTAATTCTGATACATCGTGGAATGTCATTGTTGTTTATGTGATCCAAATCGTAAACGGTTTTACATTTTGGGCAGCTAGCATTTGTTAACGTCCCGTGTACCTCAAATACTTTATTAGTCCCAGCGGCAGTATGTAAACCATCGTTATTTTGTGTAATAACAGTCACATCTTTCCCTTGTTCTTGTAGCTTAGTGATAAATTGGTGGCCGCTGTTTGGCTCATAGTTGTTAAGTAATTTAATATTGTAAATCTCTTTATAAGGTTTCCAAAAATCCTTGGGATTCGATTTGAAATAAGATACAGAAATTAAATCCTGAAGCTCTGCGTTATTTGTCCAAAGCCCATTACTACTACGCCAATCAGGAATACCTGATTCAGTACTCATACCGGCCCCAGTAAAGAATGTAATTTTATTCGCTTCTTTTATAAGTTTTGTTAACTGCTGAATATGTTCCAAAAAACACACCTTCTATTCTTTTATGCTTTGGTTTTGTTGAAGTTCATTTTTAATAAGTATTTCTAGTTCTTCTGTTAGTTTAACAGCATCTTTATAGTCTTTGGGATTTAAAGGATCTAAACATTTAATCTCAACATCTGCGGGCTTTACTCTACCTCCGTTTGCTTCCATTAGGTTATAGGATCCGCTAATAACTACGGGAACAACTTTTACACCGGATTTTATAGCAAGTCTTAATGCTCCAGGTTTAAAAGAACCCATTGCTTCCCCTTTGCTTCTACTCCCCTCTGGAAATACTGCAAGGCTGGCACCGCTTTTAAGTACTTCTATCCCTTTTTGAATAGACTTAACAGCCTCTTTAGAGTTATTGCGATTCATAAAAATATGCCCTCTTAATTCCATTAGTTTTCCCATAATAGGTATCTTTCTCATTTCTTGTTTAGCTACAAATGCCATTTTAATGGGTGAATAGGTATAGAGAAGTGGGATATCAAAGTTGCTTTGGTGATTGCACACAAATAAGTAAGCTTCGTTCTTATCTAATGTGTCAAAACCTGTAGCATTAACACGAGCACCGGAAATTTTAATAATCTTTTCCATAAAGAAAATGACTGTATCATCTATTGATTGATAAGCTCGAAGTGAATTCCCTCGATTGTGAAATTTTAGTGCGTTTTTTGTTAGCTTATTGTTACATTTTATAAGATTAATGGAAATTGTCGCGTACATTTTAAGTGTTCTCAAAAAAAATCCCCCTTTTTTTACTCTTTATTAAAAAGAGAGCGAAACCTTAATACGTCGCGGGTTTATTTGCCTATTTTTTTAAAATAGACGAAAAATATAAATGGTAAAGTGGTATTTGTAAAATAAAACCTCTGGATTTACCATAATTATAATATTATAATACTTTTTGGAGTTGGCACTTACTTATTTGTAATGCTGTCATACATAATGTAAAAGGAAATTTCAAGGAGGACAAACATCGTGGCGAAAGACAAAAAGAAAAAATCTATTTTTAAGCGTTGGTGGTTTTGGGTACTAGTTATTATCGTAATTATTGCAATTGCTACTGGCGGTGATGAGAGTGACGATACTCAAACTACTAGTAATAATAAAGAGGGAAAGCAGACGGAAAGCTCATCTAATAAAACGTCTAATTCTAAATCTACTAAAGAAGCAAGTTCTTTTGGTATGAATGAAAAAGTTAAAGTTGGTAAAATGACATATAAAGTTACAAGTAAAACAACTGCTGATCAAGTTGGACCATCTGTAATGCCAGAGAAGGCTAACCAAAAATATGTTGTACTTGAGTTATCAATTAAAAATGGTGGAGAAGATGCTGTTACAGTTGATTCTACCTTCTTTAAATTGAAACGTGCAGGCAAAACATATGAAGCTGATGCAATGGCTAGTATGTCTGCTAACCAAGATGAAAGTGGAAACATTACAAATAGTTTCTTTGCTCAAGGGTTAAATCCTGATTCAGAAATGAGCGGTAAAGTAGTATTTGACGTAGCACCGGAAGTAGCAAATGCTAGTGATCTACAATTACAGGTTCAAACTGGAGCGTTTGGAACTCAAACAGAATTAATTAACCTAAAATAAGAATCTCTCTTATGAGACTTATATAGAAAAAGCACTCAATTCCTTTAGGGCTGAGTGCTTTTTGGTTTTTATATGAAAAATTACGAGGTTATTTAAAACCTTTATAGGAATGGACTTCCACTGTTTGAGTCTTTCTTGCTTTTGGAGTTTGAAAAGAATCTTTGTTTACTCTCTCCTTCTAAAGAAGAATTTGCATAGCCTTGACCTGATGAAAAAGCCTCTTCTGCTGTAAGATCACGAAACTCTAATATAATACATTTTTTGGGGTATTTGGGGCTGTAATATAGAGTGTATTTATAGTCATCTTGAAGTTTTTCTTTATAAAATGTTTTATCTATTACAGTTATTTCAGTAGCATTGTGTGTAATTTGAAAAGAGGCTGCATACTGATACTTATCGTTAATACTTGTGCCTGTCTTACCGTATTTAGACAAATAAGCCTCCTTTGTTATTCCATTTTCGAGTATATAACAGTCCCTTTTGTATCGTTTTACTAGCATCATTCTTATTATTAGTAATGGAATTAGAAATAATATTGAACTAAAACTAAAAAGCTTAATAGCTACTATAATAACTATCGCTAAAAAACTAAATGTACTTAAAAAGAAACCTTGGCGTATTTTGCGTTTAGCATTCTTGGTTAATATTCTTTTCATAAAACCTCTCCCTTCTTCCGGCTATTATAAGGAAGAGTCTGTAAAACACCAGAAATCAAACTAAATCTTCTACTAAAGCTTCGATAAAACCCTTACTACATAAGACTTCTAGAACAATTATATGAATTTCTCACCATTTATTTTTTTCGCTATATAATATACCCAGTTATTTTCCTTTTGAATTTTTAAATAAAGGGAACAACAGACTTTTCTTTTATTAATCGATAGAAAACATAAACAAAAAAAGACTGGGAGTGGCAGAATGAAAAGCTCAACAAAATTTGTTCTTTGGAGCCTATTAATCACAAATTTAATGGTTGCTATGGACACGACGATTTTAAATACAACAGGTCCAGTTGTTACAAAAGATATTGGTGGAGATAAATATTATGCGTGGATCTTTTCAATTTACACGTTATTATCAACCATTACAATTCCGATATTCGGAAAATTAACGGATAGATTTGGTAGAAAAGTTGTTTTTCTATGTTGTACAGCATTTTTCACTATGTTCTCACTTTTATGTGGTATTGCTCACTCAATGCCTGAGTTAATTGTTTACCGTGCATTAAAAGGGTTAGCGGCTGGCGGTGTCTTGCCTGCTACGGGAATTATTTTAGGTGATTTATTAACTGTTAAGCAACGTGGAAAATTTCAAGGTCACTTCTCTTTAATTTGGGGCATTAGCGCTTTGCTAGGACCTCTTGTAGGAGCAATGATTGTAGAATTATTAAACTGGAGATGGATCTTCTTTATTAATATTCCATTAGGAGTTATTACACTTTTATTAATGATTCCTTATAAAGATGAAGCAAAACGCGTTCAATCGCCTATTAACTGGGCATCAGCGTTTTATTTTGCGGTTGCTGCGTTTACGGTATTAATTTTAACGATGAATTGGGAATGGGCAGTTTTCTTATTACCTATAGCTATCCTTATGGCAGTAATGTTCTACCGAACAGAGCGTAATACAAATACACCATTTCTTCCAATTGGTATCTTAAAAAACTACCCGCTATTATTCTTTAATTTTAATACTTTCTTGTTCTTCTTCGCGTTATTTGGATTAGAATCATTTATTCCATATTTCCTTCAAAAGGTTCAAGGAAGTAGCGTATTAATGAGTGGATTGATCTTAGCAGGAATCAGTTTAGGTTGGATGTTATCCTCGTACCTATCTGGGAAAATTGTAATTAAGTATAAATATAAGAAACCGATTCTTCTAGGGAATTTAATTATTACCCTTTCTACTATCCCTTTCTTCTTTTATACAGAACATACCCCTCTTTTATGTACTTTCCTTATTCTAATGGTTCACGGCTTTTGTTATGGTTTAATTCAAACAACAGCTTCTATTGGTTCATACGAACTTTCAAATGAATGTGAAAAAGGCTTTGCGTCTTCTTTACAGTCATTTGCAAGAAATATAGGAACAACATTTAGCTTAGGGTATATGGGAGCACTTGTAGTTAAGAATCCGTTTTACATTCTATATGCTGCTGGTATATTCGCTATTATAGCTTGTTTAATTTCAGCTGCACTATCAATAAAGATGCGCTCTAAATCTTTCTAGATTTAGAGTATTTTTTTATTTAAAGATACGCAATACAATTAAATAAACTCTTCTTTGAAAAAAAGGTGAATAATATGGATCTTAAACAATGTGCAAAGATTAGAATGCTAGCGGAAAACAACCAATTTATTGATTTAAAATATGCCAACGAAATTATTGTTTCGCTCTGTAAAGAACTCGAAGAAAAGACAATTTTAGCTACAAATTTAACAAATGAAATAAAAATGCGCCCTATTACTTTTCCCCATCATTGCTACTTAGTTATTAACCGGTATAGCATTGAGGAATTCTATCTGTTTAGAGAAAAATATGAGGCTGAATTATTTCGTTTAGCCCACGAAGAACCTAGAGATTATCAAGTGAAAACCGTAGAATTATTTGAAGAACATAAAAAAGCAATTGTAACAAAAGAATATGCTTTTTTAAGAAGTTAATTATAGAATTTATGAAATTTTAATTAAAAGAGACCTAGTTTGGTCTCTTTTAATGCTTTATATTGAGTAATTCTTAATTTATGTGTTTTATAAACCGAAGCGCTCCCCTAAAGATTGCTGAAATGATTCCCCAAACAATTTCAAATATGACTGTATCCAATACATCGTTCCATACTTGACGGAAAAACCCTTCCCTCTTTTCTTTCCTTTTCTTTTTTCTTTCTTTACCTTTTCGGTTTCTCAACATATAGTTCACCTATGTTTCTGTATATTTAATTTTTGACCACTTGAATTATCTGCAGTGTTTTCTTAATTATATACGCTTATGTGTCCTAAAAGTTTCTATTTTGTAGAATTCTTACAAAAATAAAAGAGTCTCTCCAAAAGACTCTTTTAAATAATTATGCTTATTTAAACCAAAGTTTAACCTCACGTTCAGCGCTCTCAACAGAATCTGATCCGTGAATAACATTGAAAGATGTTGAGTGAGAGAAATCGCCTCTAACAGTTCCTGGTAATGCATTTACTGGCTTGTTAGCACCAATCATCATTCGTGATACCTCTACAATATCATCGCCTTCCCAAATCATAGCAAAGACCGGTCCTGAGGTAATAAACTCTACTAATTCTCCAAAAAAAGACTTTCCTACGTGTTCCGCATAATGGTGCTCCGCTAATTCTTTTGAAGCTTTTGTAAGCTTAGCATTGCAAAGCTTAAAGCCTTTTTGTTCAAATCTTTTTACGATCTCTCCAATAAGTCCTCTTTCCACTCCATCGGGTTTAATCATAATAAAACTGCGTTCCAAAAAAATCACTCCTATCAATAATAAGTCCAATTATCTGTTTTGCTAAAAAAGATAATATCCTATTAAAAGTGGAGTGAAGTTTTAAGATGTTATGTATTAAAGTGTAATTGCAAAGTACATTAATCCCGCTACTGCATTGTAGCCAATTGTAATAAGCACTTTGTTTTTTACTAAATCCATATCTTTTTCTTTTAATCCTTTTGCTACAAATATAAGAGCGACAAATAAAGCAAGAAAGAAGTTTACTAGCGTAACGACAATACCCGCTAAACCACAAACAACTAACCATATAGGCGGTTCACCAAATAACGTATATGCTACGATTAATAGTGAATAACCCAGTAATAGCATAATCCAAGACACAATCTGCCACGCTTTAAACATACCTTCTAATTCTGCAAAGACAAAATTTGATACTTCATTAACCGCTTTTTTAACGCTTACACTCATTTAAGCTGCACTCCCTCAAGTTCATAGTATTCATTGAATTAATCAATGATTTGTATTTCGTTTCCTTCTTGTTTTTAATAATTTTTTACTAGTAGAAAAACAAAAAACAACGTTAGTTCTGAATAGAGACAACGTTGTTTTTAAAATATGGTTCTTGCCTTTTTTCGTTTTAGTATTAAGAATATAATAAGTTCGTTAACCAACCGTTGAAATTTCTACAGAAAGTATTCCTTCAATGTTGCGGATTTCTTGATACACAGCAGTTGTATATCTTGCTTCAAAAGTAGAAATTGAATAGTCTAAGCGTCTTTCCCCAGTAGATAGGTCTTTTACTCTTACTCTATGAATCGCTATTCTTTTACTTTTAATTACTTTTTGTAGGTGTTCCATATCTACTTTAGCCGCTACAATAACCGACAACTCTAATTCTTTTTTGCGTAAACGTCCGGGCCCTATTCTTTTTAATAAGTTAGGTACACAATCTACACTTAAAAGAATAAGAACCAGCGCAATACTTGCTTCCTTCCAGAAACCTGCGCCCACTGACACGCCAATACCTGAAGCTCCCCAGATCATAGCTGCTGTTGTGAGGCCTGTTACAGTCATCCCTTTAACCATTATGACTCCAGCTCCTAAAAAGCCCACACCGCTAATAATTTGAGCTGCTAAACGCAAAGGATCCATTGTAATATGGTCTGGTTTTGAAAATGAATATGCAGACTGTATAGAAACGATAGTAACTAAACAACTTGCTATACATATAACAGTGCTAGTTTTTAGTCCTAAAGGTTTCCGGCGCAGTTCCCTTTCCAAACCTAAAATCATTCCTAATAGTGCCGCTATAATTAATTTAATAATTGCTGTACTTAAAACCATATGTAATTTCTTCCCCATTCCTTCTGTATTTTCTAAGAGGTGTAAAATGAACTTTTTACAAAAAAACAAATTTAAAAACGCTACCTATTTTTATCTTAAAGATTCGGAGATAATTGGCCTTTATTATAAGGACTATCTAGTGCTAATGGAGCAATTCCCCTTGCATTCCGTAGAGGTGCTTTATGACTTGGCAATTATACAATTGAGCTGTCCTTTAAAAAGTTATTATTCACTAAAGAGCTTTAATCATTTTGGAGAAAAGCTAAATTTAGAGAGCTTGTACAAACTTACTGGGTACCCTTTGGAGGCTAGATTATTAAACAATGAAAACGGTCTTCCTCCAGTTAATAAAGGTGAAGAAAACGAAAAATATCTACAATCCAGTTTTGATCCCTGTAATATGTGTGTAAACGAACTAACTTGTATGTTTTCAGCAAATAAAGACAAATTTCAAGCAAAACAATATGATATATTATATTTCTTAACAATCCTAAAAGAAAACAGGCTTAAGGAGTCAGTAGTGTTATATCAAAGATTTTTAAGTTACACTGACTCTGATTATGAACCCTCTGAAGCGGAGCATCCTTCTATTTGGTTTAATTTAATTGTAATTTCTTTGCTTGCTGTATCTATTGTGCTCGTCTATTTCCCTATTTACTTCATAGTTTCGTTAGTTCAATTTATGGCTAGAAAACTTAAATGTAAAAGTTGCGTTAAATAAGCTACTTTTTTTCCACTTACGTTTAGAAATATTGTATAGTGATTATTCTATTGAAGTATTGGAGGGATAAATATGACTAAAGAATTAATTGAAAGCGCTAAAGGATTAAACTACATTCCAGCAAAAGAAGAACTCGTTAGCATTGAAAACGTTATGAGAAAGTTTGAAGTTTTAGGTAGTCCAATATTTATAAAGAAAACAAAGTAAGCAGAGCTAAGTAGGAAAACGGCTCTGCTTTTTCTTTTATAAATTTTAAGTTAGTTCGTTCATTACGGTAATAATGTCTGAAGAAATTTTGTCTGCGCAGTTCTTGTAGGTGAAGTTTTGAAGGTTCTTCCGTTTTTCTTCCAGTATATCTTTGTTGTTTAGCCATTCTATAGCAACTTTATCTAAAGTGTTGCCGCTTTTTTGTTCGGATTGTTCTACTACCTTCATACCGCCTAGCTGTTGGAAGTGAAGGCCATTTAAGTACTGATGATTGTCCATTGAGTTAGGTAGGGGAACCACAATAGATGGAATCTCCGCGTTTGCTAATTCAAATAAACTACTAGTACCACCTCTTGTTACTACAACTTTTGCTCTTTCGTACATTTCTACGATGTTAACAAAACCGTGAATAGTTAAGTTCTTAAGCTTTCCTTTTTCTTTCTGTACCTCTAAAGTCTCTACGTTTTTACGGCCTGCTTGTAAATGAATAGAAATCTTTGGGTTCGCTTTAGCAAAGCTTAAAGTCCATTGGTTTAAGAATTCTGATCCACCGCTACCACCAAGTACAACAAGGCTGTTTCCAGGTTTAATTGCTTCGTTAACTGGCACCGGATTTCCGTAAGCCATTCCTTCTCGCAAGGACATACCACCAAGCGTCTCTTCAAACGAGTAATATACTTCTTTGGCATTCTTTACAAATAGCTTATTTACTCTTCCCATTACTGTATTTTGTTCGTGAATAAAATAAGGGATAGATAGGAGCCTAGCAGCTGCTAATACTGGAGCTGTAACGAATCCTCCTGTGCTCACAACAAAGTCTGGATTAATGTTTTTCAAGTGACGATAAGCTTCAATAATTCCTTTGCTGTTTCTAGCTATGAAGTTTTTCCACTTGTCTAGAGGGTTTTTTCCTTCCATCCCTTGAGAATGAATATGAAAGAACGGGAAGCCTTCTTTATGAGCTAATTCTTTTTCAAGAAAGTTTTCGTTTCCTAAATAATATATTTTAGTTTGAAAATTATCTATTAATGAACGGGCAATCGATAGAGCCGGTGTAATGTGGCCCGCTGTTCCGCCACCGGTAATGACTACTTTGTATGTATCTTTCAAAGTAATTCTCCTTTCTCTGTATATAATTCAATGTTCATTGTATTTTCTACACTAGTAAAAAAAGTATTGTTTAACCCAACTGATAGAAAAAGAGTAAGTAAACATAGGAACACACAAAAAAAGACACTAGAATAATGTGTAATCTAATGTCTTTAATCTTGAAGAAATGTCAGTGTTTTTTCGTATTCTAATTGCTTATCAAGCTTTTCCTGTATTTTGGCATAGTTAGGTTCTTTTTTTGCTACAGCAATACTATAAAGGAATTTGTCATAGGCACGTAAAGCAAAATATTCGCTATCATCTTCTATGTATTTAACGATATCAATGTCTTGTTCAGAGACATAGCCACTTAGCAAAGCCATTAAACCGTTGCGGTCAACTTTTGTGCGCTTTACATTCCCTACGTACTCTAACTGAAAGATAGGATATACTTCATTCTCTTCTAATGGTTCGCCAGATTTATCGTATGGATCTATCACTAAATCGCCATCTTGATCATAAAGGTATACATCTGAAACAGCAGCTGGATACTCGTTTAATACTTCCCAAAGTTCTTCAGTATTTGTTCTAAATGTATGTACAATCTCTTCGTCTAATTGTTTAGCGTATGGGGAATATGCATTCCTTTCAGATAAGACAAATAGCTGTCGAAAACTTTCATTGGGTCTTTTAGAGTTATGGCTCTCAATTCTAATGTAGAGGTCGTTGCCTTTTGAGCACTGAGATATATTATTAACGTTTGTTTTTGGCCATATGATATTTTGTGTTAGCTGGTTTATGTAATCTAAAGGAAAAATGAATTTGGGGAAGTCTTCACCTAAATTAAACCTCTTTAAGTAGATTGGAGGGGCTTTTAAAGAAACTTCGTAGCTTCCGATTTCAATTGCGTCCACCTCTTTTGAAGCGGCCTTTTTAACTTCTTCTAATAAATCCATAAAACCCGTAGGATCATTCATTTGCATATAAGGTAACTTCTCTAAAGGGAATTTACCAGTATAGTGCTGTATGTCAACATATAAATCATAGTTTGAAGCATCTCTAACAATGCTAACGTCTCCAAGCTCTTGAATAATTAAAGTCTTTTCTTTTTGTTTCCCTTTTAACAGTTCTTCCAGTTCATAAGGATTAGCGAGAAAAGAAATTTCTGATTCAATAGGTTCCAATGTTTTTATATGGTGAAAGTATTTTATTCCTCTCTCGTTACGTTGTGTGTATAACAGTATATCTGTCTCGGTAAAAGAACGAACCCATACTTTTGCTGTTTGTTTGTTATCTGAAATCTTTTTACACGTTTCTACCGCTTTTTTCATAATTGCTCGGTTTAATTTAAACTCCAATTGTCCCACCCCTTTCACACGGATATTATAGTACGAACATTATAGCATTCTTTTTCTACAAAAATGATTATATAATTTTTTAGTTGAAATTATAAAGGAAGAGGTGTTTTTTTGTCTGAGGTACACCGATTTTTCTTTCCATTCACCGGAAAGGTGAAGACTCAATTAAAAATTGTAAAAAAGAAAGACGGCAGCACAGGTCTTATTAAACCTACGAATGTAAAGAAATTTGAAAAGGAAATGCGCAAGCATTTGTCTATTGCTTTCCCTACAGAATTAAGGCCGCTACACGGTTATATAGAATTCACACTAAATCACTACACTAAATATAAACGTGATAGCACAGGTCTACTGGTTCCGGAGCAATATGCTCAATTTGATTTAGATAATCTTTTAAAAACAGTACAAGACTGTTTTCAACCATACAAAAAGAAATTCACCAAATACAATGAGGATGGTACAGCTAAGAAGACTGAAAAAGGCAATGTCTCCTATGAGTGGATTGAATTAGAAGCAGGTATTATATCTAATGATAAGTTTGTATATAGGGATGCCTCTAACTGGATTCCTGTAGATAATAAAAATGATGAAGGTATAGAGGTGTTTATAAGACTTATGGAAGAAAAAGAACTCTTTTCTCCTATTGTTCCCCCAGGTTACGTGCAGGATTACAAAATTAATCTTTAATTATACTTACCTCTCGTTATTCATTACCAAGTTTCATTTTTAAGTCCTAAACTCTCAGCGTCTTTATTAGAAAGAGCTGGTTGTCCAATAGCTCCGTCAAATTTATAAGTAAGGTTATTAAACCAGAATACTATGTGATGCCGAACATCAGGAAAGAGTAAGGATACACAAAAAACTAAAAAGAAAATTAAAATTGTACTAACAATAATTTCTTTCGAATTTTCTTTAAAACTTAAATTTTGAAGACTCTTCATTGTCGCCTCTCCTTTCCAAGGAAATTATTTTATATAAAAAATTATGATTGGTTATATAAATCATTACGTCACCAAGGTCCGCCTAAAAATCCTACTTCGTGAGGATCTTCTATTACCATATGACCTGTATTGCTTTGTTTATAATTATCATTAAACAGATTTACTATATAGTGTCGAACACTTGGAAAATATAGAGAGAAACACAAAGTAAAGACAAAAACTAAAATTAAGTATATAATAATACCTTTTAAATTATCCTTTGACATAATATTCTTAAATATATTCAAAATAATTATTCCTCCTTTTAATAGAATATTCTATTTATAATTAAAACTTTTTTCGGAAAATAGAGAAGAACGATGTTTTATCTTTTACCATTCGTAATTTGGATAAGGAGCATAGTCTTCAGGTGTATGAATTTCTGCTCCTCCTTTATAAGCTGCGTGGTGATAAAACCTTAGATGTAACTTTTGTCTAACTTCGGAACTTAATAATGTCATACAGAAAAATACTGTAAAGACTAAAAGAATCCATAAAATACAGTCAAATATGTTTCGGTTGTATAATCTAGTTATCTTATCTCTAGTTGTTTTCAATTATTTGTCCTCCCTCTTTAAAAGGCAGTTTCTATAGACACAGGGACTAAATAGTATCCTAAATTACCAAGTACTATATGACGATTGGCGTGGAATTTCGGGAACAGCCTCAAAACTAGGTTCTCGAGAGTAAGGTAAAAGAGGATCTACTTTTTCGAGAAGCCATACTGCCGTCTTAAACCGGATGTCGTGTTCATATAGCCACCCTATTACTTCGTAACGAATGGCGTAATCATTAAATAGTAATGTGACAAAAACTGTTGTAAAAAATGCTATAAAAACTAATGCGACGCACACAGTATAGCCTATTAAATTATGTATAAATGATTTGGTTTGTTTATCTGTAGTTTCTTTCATTAAATCTCCCCCTTCTTTAATAAACCTTTTCTTCTTTATAACTAATGAAGTGATTTTGTTACAAAAAAATAAAGAGAAGAAAATTCTTCTCTTTATTACCAAGCACCGCCAATATCGTTACCTGAAGCTTTTTGGATTTTACCAGCATTAGTACCATCAGCGCTAGTTGTACCAGAAATACCTTCTTTAACGTTTTTAACCATATCGTTGAACCAACCAACTAAGTTTTTGCGAAGTCCTGGGAACAATAGTGCAGCGGCTACTGCTGCGATTGCAATTAGAATGAGATACTCTACTAGTCCACCATCTTCTTCTTTTTTGAATTGATTGAATAAGTTTTTAACCATATATAACACCTCCATTCGTTTCGTATAATTTGTTTATAACTTAAATTTTTTAGAGGTCAAACAAAAATAAATCTTTTTAGTTAACCTGTTTAGAAAGAACAGAAGGAGAAAACCTTCTGTTTCTTACCAAGTACCGCCAATATCGTTACCTGAAGCTTCGTGAATAGTACCAGATCCGCCAGTGGCAGTTTTACCAGTAATACCTTCTTTAACATTGGCAACCATATCATTAAACCAACCAACTAAGTTTTTACGAAGTCCTGGGAACAATAGTGCAGCGGCTACTGCTGCGATTGCAATTAGAATGAGATACTCTACTAGTCCACCATCTTCTTCTTTTTTGAATTGATTGAATAAGTTTTTGATCATACATAACACCTCCCTTTCTTTGTTACCTTCGTTATAATCCAAAATTTGTAAAGGTCAACTAAAAAAATACTTTTTTCTTATATTTTTAAAAAAGGAAATAAAGTTTTAAAGATTTGTGTAAAATACACGAATCTTTTTTTCACCTGCTGATTTATATGTTTTAAAATGGAATAAAGTTTTAAAGTAACTTGTAGATGAGCGGAAAATAATAATGAATATAAATAAGCAATATCACGGATTAATCAAATATAAGATGCCTTAAAATCATACATAGTTGATTTATAGAAAGGTAGAAATAATAGATGTTTGGATCAGTATATAATTTTAAGAAGAATGAACCTTTTCTAGTTCCCTTTTCTAATATCCCTTTTATTTATAATGGATCTAGCGGAATGATGATGGATGGCGTTTCTAGTTTTGCGTTGCTTATTTTAGAAGAGCAAGGAATTAAGGAAGAACTCTCGAGTGTAATTGGGTATTTATTTACTGAGGATGAATGTTCTAAAGAAATGAGTATATCATCGAGTAGTATTATTGAAAAACGATTTATGGAATTACAGAACTTTTTTGAAAAACATTTCTTATTCTTTTCTAATATCCCCTTTGAAAACAAAAAAGAGCTTTTTATATATACCGCTTTTTTGGACCAACTTGCGACTGATTGCTTCCAGTTCATAAAGTTTGAAGAGCCTACGCCGACTAATTACTCACAGGCTTATAAACTAATTGATGATCTAGCATATTCAAAAGGAATAACTAAAAAAGAAATTAGTAAATACAAATTAAATTTGCTAAATCTTCTCTCCGTTAACAAACCTCAAGCATATCTTGCTATTACTTTTAGTGCTGCTTAATTTTTCAAATGAAATAATATATCAAAAATTTAGAAGTCGCCTCATAAACAAAACACCTTGTGTAAAGAACAAGGTGTTTTGTTTACGGTTTTCAATTAAATTTTAATTATTAATTGGCGGGTTAAAATCTCTCCAATTTTTCACTAGTATGCGATGATCTAAATTGCGCCAACCAATGTCGGTTGATAAATATTGTTCAGAATTTAATTGTAATACTAAATTATTATCTTTAGGAATGACTGCGGCTCCTACGCTCTTCTTAATTGAAGGAATTATTATATCTGTAACAGTTAATTCAGTACCATTAATATCGGTAATAATCATACCTATACTTACGTAACCTAGCTTTTTTAATGGCTTCAAACTTACCTCTCCTTATTTTGGGGATGTCCCCTTTTTGCTATAATCGTGGGTATATTTTAACTTGTAAAACTTTTAAAAACAATTAGCACTATTTTAATTGTGCTTCTCTTGTTTAAGATGGCATCTCTAATATGCTTTTTATTTACGTTATAAATGAACAAAAAACAGATTAAAATGGCTCAAACAGAGAAGTTTTCCTAAACGGTTCCCTTCTTCGCTAAAATTAGTAGCAAGATAATTTCTAATTAAAGGTGGCTGCAAAATTGCTAGAAAAACTATTAGATAAAAGTGAAAAAATTCAAGTGTACTATGAGGGCAAAGAAGGTCTTCGTATGTGTGAAATGAAACAAAAAATTAATCGGCCCTACTGGATTACTCTTCGTTTTGAATATAAAACTAAACGTGGTAGATATATCTCGTTTAACTTTTCGTTAGGTATTTCCCCTTCTGCTACAAACATATATCAAAATTTCAGTTCTAAAGATAAGTCCACTACGTTTGAATTAAGGTTAGTTTTCTCGGAAGTAATAGACATTTTCTTAGAAGAAGTATTGCCGGCACTTGCTCCAAATGCTTATATAAATATTAAACAAAAACCGGTTAATTATTCGGTTTCGTACTTAAAGGTAAAGGAACGTAAATATAAAAATTAAGAGATTAATGCAATATTCCATTTCCTAAAGCTCATTTAAATAGGATGTTAGACGGCGGCTAAATTAAAAATATCTGTTATTTTCAATATAAAATATAAATCGTGCTACCATTTGAAAAAATTAAGGAGCGGTTTTGTTATGGAAATGAGATCAAAAATCTTATATACGCTTGCTGTTAAGGTTAGTGCTTTGAATGAGGAATTATTTATATGTGAAAGGAATGACAGCGCATATACTAAAGAACTTAGTGAAGCTGTATTTGTAGAATCTCAAAGAGAACTTCCAGTCATAGATATGAAACATTATTGCGTAACGGTAGAAAAGAAACATAATAGATTTTCTGTATTAAAAAAGGATTTAGTATTTAAAAAAGTGAAAAGAACTAGATCGCTGTTGTCTATATGGTAATTATTAAAAAAACAAAGAGAAAGAGTCTAAAAACCCTTTTCTTTTATATTTTTATTCAAATAAAAAAATGTATTGATTTTTAATATTATTTTTAATATAATAATATTCGAAGGTAAATGACCAATATTTATTTTCTATACTTTAACTAAACCGTCAACCCAAGATAATAGTCTTGATGATAAATAAATGCTGTTCCGTCCTAATGCTAGGCGCGCAAAACTACGTTAGGGACAGCGTTTATTTATTTTTTTTGCTCTATAAACATTATATTTATAGTTACCTTTTATGTTTTTCGTACAAAAAAATATTATAGTAAAAGCTGTTGCAATTTATTTTTTGATGTTTTATACTATTTTAGTAAAGTAATTATTCACTTGTAATGCAATAACCATATTATCCCCCTTAACGATAGTATAATAAAGTAATACATATGCTTAGGATAATTACCATCATTCAATCCCAATTTAGAAACTTTTCTCTGTTAATCAGGCTTATGATGAAGCCTGATTCTTTTTTTAGTTTTTTAAATCTTTAAAATACAAAAAACAGCTTAAATCTTAAATTAAGCTGTTTTTTTGTATTTCATTTTATTTATTTCTTAGTCTCGCTAATCTGTTTCTTATAGAGTCACGTGACCTATTCATTATTGTTGCAATCGCCTTTTGTGTTAGGTTTTCTTTAAAGTACAAATGCAGCAGTTGTTGATCTTCTTCTTGGGTAAACAACTTGTTTCTTCTTAATGGGATTTCTTTTCTGTCTTTCTCTCTTTCTGATGAAACCCAAGGGGGCTCAGGTAGCAAAGTAAAAGGCTTTATTTTATAAAAGTTAACCTCTTCTTTATTAACTTCTGCCCACTTCCAAAATTCATTTACTTCAATTAATGTGTACTTCTTTTTTAGTGCTGTGACAACTTCTTTTGAAGGCATATTCTTATCGCTAATCCAACGTCTTATTTTAAAATTACTAACCTCTAAAAGGTCTGCAAATTCACTCAAAGTAAGGTGTCCCTGGTGCTTATAACTTGCTGATAAACCCATTCTACTTATTTTTGTTCTAATTCCTGGGATGTTTTTTCTGTTTAGCATTTTTGCTATTTGTTGAATAGGTTTCTTTCCGTAAAAGTAATCTAATTTTTCTTCTTCTTCTTTTGTCCATTCTCTTCTTAGGTGAGGAACTGTTAAAGACATATATGTACCAACTCCGTAAGGCTAAGATCCAAAAACACATATTGAATGTGTGAAGTAAAAATAAATATTTAATATGATTTTCAAACTAAATTAATTATTGCTACTAGTTTTTCGCTTTAATCTTATTCTAGATAACCTTTTAGAAACGGAACCTTCTGGACGATCAAGCCGCTGTGAAATTTGTTTATAATTCAATTTCTCTTTATAGTATAAGTTCCAAATTAATTCATCTTCTTCTTTTGTGTAAAATCGTTTTCCTTTTTTACGTGTCTTCTTATCAGCTTCTCTTTCGGCTTGAAACCATTCAGGCTCAGGAAGTAAAATTTGAGGTTGAATTCTAGAAAAATCTATTACGTCTCTATTTTTTTCTGCCCACTCCCAAAACTCACCTATATCTATTAATATGTATGAATGCTTAAAAGTAGTGACTCTTCTTGTATATGGGAATTCTCGATTTTCAATCCAGCTCTTTATTGTTGGAGGTTGAACATTCAAAATTTTACCAAACTGCGTAATGTTAATTAAACCTTGATATTCATTACTGCTAGATAGCTTCATTCGTTTAACTTTATTTAAAACCCCACTTGGGTTTCTGTTTAAAATTCGAGCAATACTATAAATTGACTTAGTTCCGTAAAGGGAAGTTAATCTTTCTTCTTCTTCTCGTGTCCACTTTCGATAAACGGGTTTTTCTTGTTGTTCTTCTTTTGCTAATAACATTCTGTAACACGCTCCGTAGAATAAAACTTTCACATAAAAATTAATTCAGGTATAAATTGTTTTTTATATATGAAGTCTGACTTACCATTTATGTTTTTCGCTATATTTTTTTATTAAGACAATTTGGTATTATACATTAAAAAAAAATACAAGTGTAAATCTAATTTTTTCCTACGGTTATTAAAAATGTCTCTTAATTTAGTGAAATCAATTATGCTAAATTTGAATGATACAAAAAAGTTTTTTGTGAGCTTAACTTTTTCTGCATTTATTTTAGTAATATCTATGCATTACTGTTATTATGTAGTTTTTATTAGTATCTTTTAGTTTTAAGTATGATCTCTTAGTTTTTGTTATGAAATGTTATGAAAGTATATGCTTATATGTGAAATGAACATAAATAAGCTGCTATGAATTATGATGTTCTGATGGCTTAAATTGTTTGTTGAAGATAAAATTTAAAGTGCGGTAATTGAGGAGAATAATAAAAGATCGATATAGTGTATATATCGATCTTTTAAAACGTGCTGACCTAATATTGTATAGGTCTTTAAATTGTATAAGAGAACACCAAATGTATACCATCATTTTCAATTCTATCTAGAATATAATAGTTTGACGATTCCTTGGAAATTCTCATTTGCATTTTACCGCTTTGTTCAATGATATACCAACGATTATCAATGGTGTCTTCGTTTATGTGAGCAAACATAATAGGTTGAGAAGAAATCCATATTTTCCTTTTAGAATCGTAAGTGTTCAGTGATAAGTTAACTGCACCACTATATTTTTGTAGGTAGTCTAGCGCACCTTGCAAAGTTGTTACATTTACCTTTAAAGAATTCATATCCTCTACTCTTTCAAGGAAGTGTTTCTCAAATTTTTTTATAGTGAATTCATCAATATTCGCTTTTGTTGTTCCGCTGTTCTGGTTATCTAAAGACACCTAAATCACCTCTGTTATAGTATAAAGCATTCTCTTCATTTGTGATTGCCTTCTTGAACTAAGTATAGGGTTAAGAAGTATGTTTTGCACTATATTATTACTAAGAGGTGTAGAGTTAATCAATAACGTGTGTCTTTTCTAGATAATATTTAGTAATAGCGAGATATTCTCTAAAGTACCATTTAGGAGCTTCTTTAAATGGAGTTTTTGCCGAAAGAGCATACAGACTAAGGCCGTTATCTTTTCCTATGCTACGAGCCCTATATATGTGAAAGTAGTTACTAGCTACTATTCCTATACTTTTACCTTTGGGTATTAGTTTTTTTGAAAATGAAATATTTTCTGTGGTACGTGTGGAGCGATCTTCTAATGTAATTCTCTCCTCCCCTATCCCTTTTGCAATGAGGGCTTCTTTAATGGCTTCTGCCTCTGAAATACCCTCATTTGGTCCCTTCCCACCAGAAGCAATGGCTATTGTGTAAGGATTATGCAAAAGATACATAGCAGCTTTATCAATTCTATAAGTTAAGGATGCAGAAGGTTTGGTGCCATCTACTCTTGTTCCAAGAATAATGATGTAATCAGCATTAGAAGGAATTTCTGTTTTAGCATATCTTATAATGTTAATTTGAAGAAAACCTATGTAAGCTATTCCAAGTGTAAATAGAGAGAGCTATTTTTAATAGGATAGGATGTAGTCTCTTTTTTATATAAAAAATAGTATTGGAAAACATCTATGGGCATCCCCTTATCTTAGTTTTTATATTAATCGATGACGAAGAAGAGGACAAAAGTGTATTAGAGACTAGTTAAATACATTAAATTAAAAACAACAATACGTGGAGTACTCTAACTCCTTATATTGTTGTTTTTTATGTACTAATTTTCAACTCAAGCTTTAGTATTATCTTGCAGAGCAAATGTAATATCTGCCTCACAAGCAATTTCCCCATCAACAGTAGCAGTTGCTTTCGCTTTAGCAAATGCGCCACGAGCACGAGTAACTTCTACTTCTAATCTTAATTGATCTCCGGGAACCACTTGTTTTTTAAAGCGGCAGCTATCAATACCGGCGAATAAACCTAGCTTTCCTTTGTTTTCATCCTTAGATAACATAATGACTCCACATACTTGAGCTAGCGCTTCTACAATTAATACTCCAGGCATTACTGGGTACTCTGGAAAATGCCCATTAAAAAACTCTTCGTTAACTGTTACATTTTTAATTCCAATGGCTTTTACACCTTCTTCTACTTCTAATATGCGATCCACCAATAAAAATGGATAGCGGTGAGGTAGTATTTCTTTAATCTGTTTAATATCAAGCATATTAAAATTCCCCTTTCAATTTCCAATACATATTATACTTCTTAACCCATATATAAGACATAGAAAAAAGGAGGATTCTTAGAAAACCTAAGATCATCTACTAAATCACAAATTACTTTTATTTCCATAAAATAAATGAATTCCAATTATAATTATGTGTAGAAAAAGAAAAGGAGCTCAAAAATATGATAAAAATGGAGTTACCAAAAAGGAAGAAAGTAACAAAAAATAAAAGGGGAAGTACAGTTAAACTAATAAGAGAAAAAGATATTTTAAGTAAAAAGGACAATGCTTTTATTAAATTTAATATGTTCGCAACTATATTATTCATATTAATGTGTATTGTAGGCGTCCCACTAGCAATAAAACACCCAGTAATAGCTGTTATTATAAGATTGTGTATAATGTTATATCTTGTAACTGCTGCTGTCTTGTTAATTTGGATAAAAGATTACTTTTACAAGGCCGAATTTAAACAATGGAAGCTACATAAAAAGATTGCTATATGGGTTTGGATTGTCTTTCTAATGACCTTACTTGTCCATCTTTTTAATTTAACTTTTTAAACGTAAAAAGACATCACGGAACAGTGATGTCTTTTATATATAGTATATCTTTTAAAAATATTTAATATGTCTTGAATTACTGTTAAAACTTCAAATGAAAAAATTAAAAATGACTATAAAAAGAGCAGAAATAATTTTCTGCTCTTCATTTATTATTTATAGAATTGCTGGTAGATAAAGTTGTGTTCTTTACCTAAACTATCAAGATTTTTTTCATCTAACTCTTCCTTAGTGCCTGCAGCACTTGAATTAGATGGATCAGATGAATTGGATTTGTCCTCTTTAACTTCCTGCTTTGAAGTATCTTTAGACTTATCACCTTTGGCTTCTTCTTTTGAAGTATCCTTAGACTTATCATCTTTAGGTTCCTCTTTTGAAGTGTCCTTAGACTTATCATCTTTTGGTTCCCCTTTTGAAGTGTCCTTAGACTTATCATCTTTAGGTTCCTCTTTTGAAGTGTCCTTAGACTTATCATCTTTAGGTTCCTCTTTTGAAGTGTCCTTAGACTTATCATCTTTTGGTTCCTCTTTTGAAGTATCTTTAGATTTATCATCTTTGGCTTCTTCTTTTAAAGTGTCCTTGGACTTATCATCTTTAGATTCTTCTTTTAAAGTGTCCTTAGACTTATCATCTTTGGCTTCTTCTTTTGAAGTGTCCTTAGACTTATCATCTTCTTTTGTTGTGTCTTTTAAATTGGTCGGTGTTTGGCCCTTGGTTTCAAGAGGTTCAACGTGCCAATTTTCACTACTAACTGGTTTATGTAAACCGAATTTTTTAATATCTGCTTCCGATAGTTGCTGAACCCAGTCATCAACATCAATAGCAAGTCCATAGTTATGTCTACTGTTTCCAGGTTTAGCAGCTTCAACACTTGATCTACCGCTATGATAGGCATCGTACAGTTCTTTCTGTTTCTCGAATGTACGGTAACCTGAATTAATGGTGATCTTCTTACCGTAGTGTTTAGCAACAGCTGAAATTCTTATTAATAGTTCTGGATTTACCTTATCTAAATTAACACCTGAATCGGCAGTTACTAACCATTCGTTAGGGTTTACGTCAAAATCCATTTCGTTTAACCCTGTCTTTTGAAGGTTTGCCATTACATTACCAATATGATTTCTACCTGAATTCTCCGTAGTAGTTTCTTTAGTGCTTTCGGCTTTTACACGAACTGCTTTTACTAATTTAGGACCCCAATATGGATTGCCCTTTAGTTTTGCATAAGAGACACCTACCTTTGAAGCGTTAATCATAGTATTATTCCCCACATAAATTCCTACGTGGTTAATAACACCATCCTTATTGGTGTCAAAGAATACTAAATCCCCTTTTTTTAGATTATCTAAAGAAACTTCGGTACCCATCTTAGATTGTTCGAGAGATGTTCTCGGCAACGTAATGCCTGCCGCTTTAAATGATCTAAGGGTAAACGAAGAACAATCGAAAGCATCAGTACGAGTTGTAGCCGCACCCCAAAGGTACTTCGCGCCTTTGTGTTTAGCTGCTTCTGTTATTACATCATCTACAATCTTACTAGAATCAGTTGATTTATTTAGTTCTTTTTCATTAGGAACAGATGAATTTGTTACTTTTTCATTTGCTTGTTTTAAGTAATCCCTATAAAACCCTATAATTTTTGGTGCATATTCCTTTGTTTCGCTTGGAGGTCTTTTCTTATAGGGTAAATCTACTTTATCCCAAATATCTTTTGTTCCTAAACTACCTAATTCTTCATTTGGTTTAACGCCTGTTACATCCATAAGGTTGTTCACATTTCCTATTCCCCAGTTGTATGCGTATAAAGCTTGTGGGACGCTACCATCAAAACTATCTATTAAGCTTTTTAAATAACGTGTTCCTCCTTTAATGCTTTGATCTGGATCAGTTCGATCTGTAACACCCCACTCTGGAGCTGTGCCAGGCATAAACTGCATCAAACCAAGAGCTCCCGCCGGAGAAGGCTTATTAGGTTTAAAATCAGACTCTTTTTTAATAACTGATGCAATTAATACAGGATCCATATCATATTCATCAGCATATTTCAGAATTAAATTACCATAGGGAAGTTTGCTAACAACTTCCCTTTGTTCTTTAGTGGCTTTATTTGTAGTAGGAGGTAAAACTGTATCAAATGATTCTTGTGATACGGGCTTTGCCTTTTCTACTTTGCCAGTTTCATAGTTTAAGTGATCAGATTTATTAATGTCTACTGCTAAGTTAGGATGAATATACTTATAAAGTTGTTTTCCATCGTACTCTTCGGCCACAGCAAACTTCACAGTATCGCTAACGACTTTTCCTAAAGCTTGTCCTTTTTTAATAGATTGATTTTCCTTAATATTTGCTTTTACTCCAACTGTTTCAGAGTAGTATGTAAGGTCATCTTCTATATGCTTAATAGTAATTGTATTGTCTGTTAGTTTAACTACTTTCCCATCACCAGGTGCATAAGCTTTGTCTCCCTTGTTCACTTCGTAGCGAACAAAAGGAACAAATTTATTGTTTTCGATACCTATAGTCTTTATATCCTTTATAGTCTCAGCTTCTATTGGGCGATTTAAAGTTTTATTAAAAACTTTTGCTTCGGATGTTTTTACAGTACCTACCATCTCTTTGCCATCTTTTGTATAGTACTGAGCACCAAGTTGCTCAGGAGAAAATGCAATTGTCTCACTTTTAACGTGCGTTTCCACTTTTATTTCATTTTCAGAAACAGTTTTCTTAGTGTTAATACCTTGATGTACTAAGTTTGAAGATAAAGTATTAGAAGCAATAACTGCTAATGCGGTACCTGTAAAAGTAATACCTATCGCTTTTCTAGTCACCTTCTTTTTTACGCTTTGATTATTTTTCTCAAATTCTTGAAATGCTTCCTGACTCAACGAATACAAAACTAAACTATCATTTACAACTGCTTTATTCATTAATGAACCTCCAATAGTGATTTGTGTTTTAGGTCATAACTTTCGCCTATACTAAAAGCTATTTTCGTAAGTTCATCTATTGCTTTGCTTTCAGGTGTTAAGTTTTCAAAGACAATAAGTTGACGATAAAGTTGTGTAATTAAATCTGCTCCAAAATCCTCAACAGTATCTTCTTTGTCCCATTCTCTTTCTTCTGAGTTAAATCTACTTAATTCAACCTCTTTGTTCCAAACAAGGTTATGAAAATTACTCCCTGAACCAATAATAGTTTGTGGGCATTCTATGTCTTCCTCAATAACAGCAAGATGTACAGACTCAGTTTCTGAATTAATTGAGATAACAAACCTTTCCTCATTCAACAAAATGACAGTGTCGTAAATTCCGTCTTTCTCACAAATAAACACATTTTCATCTACTTTAAGAACTTCTGGAAGCTCTTTGAACATTTCCTTTACTTTATTTAAGAAACTGTTAGTAGCTTCAGGGAAGGTTATGGTAGAAGCTAGTGCTCTATTTGTACGGATTTTCTTAGCAAGTTCGCTTTTTAATATTCCTTTGTTCTCATCTTTTTGCAGCTCATTTTTAAAAGCTAAAGAATCTTTTTTTAGATGGTGCAAGCCATTTTCAATCTCTGTTTCTAAAGTATTTAGTTCGAATTGATACTCTTTAATTTTGTTTTCTACAATTCGTTTTGATTGTTCAATATCTTGTTTTTCTTTAGAATTATTGGAAATGATTTCATCAAAATCAACCTCTTGTGTTCTGGCGTTTTCTTTAGGGGTCTTAGAAGCCTCTGTTAAGGATGCTAATTTTATTTCTCCTTTTTTAATGTTATTAAGCACGCTTTTATATTCTTTCTGCTTTGTGAAGATTTCAGCATCTCTTTTCTTTAAGTCATCCAGTGTTTCAAGGAGCTTTACAATTCTGTCTTTTAATTTTTGAGTATCTAATATTGTTTTAGCATTGGTACAGAAATTGTCATAAAACGTTTTAAATTCCTTTTTGAATTTAGGTAAATTTGTAAGTGCAAGTGTTATTTTTTTCGTTGTGTTCATTATTAACCGTCTCCTTAAAATGTTTTAGTATTATTTTTTCGTTTCTTTATCTTTCTTCTTCGCTTCTTCTTCTTGTTTCTTAAGAACTTCCATAGGATCGTTGTTTTTAACGTTGTTAGAGTCGGCTAATTCATCTAACTTTAAAGCGTCATTTAAAACGTTAATCTCTTCAGTATTTTCTTCAAATACTACGTGCTCTACGTCTATAGATAAGTTCTTGTTATGAATAAGCTTTTTCTTTAAATCATCGTTTGTAAGTTTATAAGCTGCCTCTCTGTACTCTGAACTACTAAATTTCTTAATAATTCGGTCTTGTGTTATGTTATGATACTTGTCTATCTCTTCAACTTGAATTGGATCAAGCATTGAAGTGCGAATACCCTCGCTCATATGAGTGTGGGAATAATCAATTATGGCTGCCATTTGTAACTGAGGCGATTTTATATATAGGGTCTTATTACCAGGATTGTATTTAATGTCATTCATCCCAAACCCATCAGTGTAATACCCCATTAAAATTACGCTTTTGACCTTAAACATAATAGCTTTTTCTCGCCACTTCTTATCAAACCAATTAATAACCGTTTTATAACTTTTTTTAGCGAAATTTCGATCATCAGTTTTACCAGCGTAAAGCAACTTCACTAGGTCAATACGTTCTGAATCCTTATAGAACTGCTGATACGTAAATAGTAAAGAAATTTGTTGAATTTTACCTAAGTCTTCCTCGCTAACCGTAACTTTGTGATACTTAATTGGTTCTACCTTCTTCTCCTCCTGTACTTGAGCTTCTACTTCTTCAGGAAAGAAATTGTGCCAAATATTCTCTATTGCGTTAATGCCTCCGTTTGTTATTACAACTCCTGACACTCCTCCAATTGCAAGTAGTAATAAAGTTTTAATTGCTCTTGACTTCATAGACATATCAATGACATCCTTCCGTAAAATTTTTGTTATTATAATTTGGAATTATTTTTTTTGGAAAAAATATAGAGAAATTAACCCTTTTAAAACAAAAAAACAACCAGTAACGATACCGGTTGTTTAGAAATTTATTGTAGCTAATTATTAAGGGATAAAATTAAAAATTTAAAGTGTATCCCTTCTCTTTTGCGAATTTCTCTAATGCTTGTTTAACCGCCTGCTTCTTACTTTCATTATTTATTTGAAAGCACGTTACAGTTAGCTGTTTGCTAATATTTAAAATGTTTATTAGCAGTTCGTTCATACCTGATATAAAGGTATATTTATTAAGCGGCGACATTAAACTTACCGTTTGACTACCTTTTTCATCTATAAGAATATCCTCTAAGAAGCTAAAATCTTCTTTATTAATTTCGATATTGTCTAACTCTTCCCAAATAGTCATAACATTCTTCTCCTTTATAATTGCTTATATATTATTAATCAGAATATGTTTTCTTTATGGAATTAAGAGCAGAACAGACATCTTTCCTTTTCAGATTCGATTTTAGCTCTCCTTGTTTGTTCTCTTTTAAATTCTGCTTCAAGCTGTGTTAATCTATTTATCTCTGCTTTAAGTTGCCCGAGTTCATCTAGCTCCACTGTTTTGGATGCACTCTTTTTTATTTCATATGCCATTAATGCATTCTCAATACGAGAAGCGATAGCTTCAATTGGTTTGTTATTAACGGAATTTCCTAAAACCTCCAGTTGTCGAGTGGTAGACATATTTTTAGGGAATTCAAACCAGTTAGGATAATTCATCATCTTTGCTATTTCATTTGTTGTAAAAGGTCTCCACTGAGAATCGTCTTTAGGGTTTTTTAAATAAGAGCATACTGATTGTCTTTTCCCGTACCCTTTGACAAAGCAAGCAACTTTATTATCCTTTGAATCTACTAGCATTTTGTTTTTATCGCTAGTAAATCCAGTGTGTGAAAACTTCTCTTTATGAGTAGTTAGAAAAGAATACATTACCGTACCTTCAATTGGTCTCCATTTAACCGTAGACTCATCATCTAAGAAAGCTTGTATTTTCTTTCTGCGATTATTTGGGAGTTGAGGCATCTCTGGAAATTCAAAGATTGTATTATCCCTAAATGCCACTTCATAGTGACGGTTTCGGGATTCAATAGCACCTAAATCATAACTATTAATATCTTTTCCGTGCCATTCTACGAACACATCGGATAGCATACTTTTAATCATTTTAAACGTTTGACTCTTGAAATAGGCTGGAACGTTTTCAAAGAAAATTGCGAATGCGCCCGTTTCTAGAATGATACGAACAATGTGAGATGCAAAGTGTTCAACTAACCCTTTCATTTTTAAGCCTAACCCACTGTATTCCACGCAAGGTGGAGAAATAATAACAATATCAGCTTTAGGTATGTAAATCGGATTAATGGATTTTATGTCTCCCCAATAGAAAAGTGTATCTGGGAAGTTCTTTTTAAAAGTTTCAACTGTCCAAGATGTATAGCTAGCTGTTTTTCCTTCTAATTCATAGTCAAAAGGGTTTTGCTCAGGAATATCGCTATCGATTGCCATAACAGATTCAAAGCCTTGAGTATTTACAAAGCCTGCTGTCATAGCACCACCTCCGCTGAATAAGGAAACAACTTTATATTTCTTTGCTCCGTCGTTCCAGAATTCAGTTTTGTTAATGCCATCAAACATTTTAAATGACATTTCTTTATAGATAATGAGCTCCTTCTCTTTTACCACTACGTCAATCTTTATTCCTATTTCTAGAACTGCGTCTACCTCGTTATTACATACATCTAATAGTGGATCTCTTTCCCCGTCTTTTTTAGTTCTTCCGTGTATGTGGTGAGTAGGTATTTCTAAAATCTCTGCTACTCGAATATGAATATAACCATCGACTACTGTTATAATTACAGGCATACCAGCTTCAAAGTTAGCTATTCTAAACACAGTTTTTTCAAGCCATAAACGAGTTTTCTCCTTATTTTTAGGATTATGAGTTGTGCGGTAGTTTCTAATTACCTTAATTTCTGATTTGTTTCGAAAAATTTCTTTTAATACATCTAGATTCATTTAAATCTCTCCTTTGAATGTTTGTTCTGCGGAAATTATAAAGTGCTTTTTTATATAAAAAGTAAAAAAACTGAAAAAACATTTTAAAGTGTTTCTTGCTAATTTAGGTCGCACGTTAAGTTAAAGCTTTATAATTTATAAAAAATGGAATATATTAGTTTTATTTGGGTGTGTTGGTGTTGCTAAAAAGAAAAAAAGATAATGATTATGTGCTATCTCTAAAAAAATTAGAGTTTGTTTCTGTTATGGCAGTAGCAGCAAATTATTTTAAAACATTTGTTGTAGATTCTAAAGGACAAGGGTACATATTTGCCGATGCATTTAGGTTATTTACCTACCGTCACAAAGACTCAGATTTACAATTTAGCAGTTATTTAAAAATTCCAGTGGATGTAACTTTTGAAAAGATGGACGGATTAGGTTTGTTAGTGAAAGAAGGTAAAGATTCAAAGGCAACTATACGCTTTAAAGATGCGAAATATGTTCTATTGGAGTCAAATGGCTTTTTTTATAATGTGCTTAAAGAACTTAAAGACCGATCAGGTCATAAAGTAGAAACTATGTCTGGTCTTATTGGCCCTTATTCAATAGATCAGGTAGGATTTAAAGAATTATTAGACGAGTTTAAGGTTAGTGACGAGGGAAAAGAACAGCAATTCGAAGAGTTTAAAACCGAATTTCTTACCCAGGGAACAATTAAAAAAGAGTATAAATATTTTTGTAATTATCAAAGTAAGGTAAAACGGCACTTCAATTATTAAGATTTTCACTAAGAATAATAAAATGTTGAATGTATAAATGGAACAAACAAAAAAGAGCAGTAATGCTCTTTTTTGTTTGTTTAGAAAGGTTTTATGAAGCGGCTTACTAAAAATTCATTCTCTATTAATTCAAAGTTCATTTCATTGATAGCGCCCTCTTCGTAGTCTCTAGCGGTTTCCAGTCCCTCTTTAATTAGAGATAACTCTATTTCTGGTTTTGTATAAATGGTAGATATATGCTCTCGCATTAACTCGTAATTTTTAAATGAAAATAATAAGATATTTTTTGCGTTAACAGCGTATTGAAGAATCCCCATACTATTTGAAGCGACAACTGGAGTACCACAAGCCATTGCCTCTAGTGGAGGGAGGCTAAAAGCTTCAATTAAAGATCCATTAACAAGGACTTTGGCCTTCTGTAGTAACCTTACTAGTTCTGCTTGAGAAGGATTAATAATAGTTTCTACTAGATGATGATTAAATTCTCCCTCTGTGGGCGTAACCCATTTAATATGTGTGTTAAGTTTCTCTGCAATAGGTAAAAGGTTTTCTATAGTTTCTTTTGTGTTCTTATATATATTAGAGGCATTTCCAATCACTAATATGTAATTTTCTTTCTCTAAATTCTTATTGACGTTAAATTTATTTAAGTTAACACTACAAGGGACAATCCAAGATTTACGATTATAATTTTGACGCATTATGTCTGTTAGAAAACTAGATACGCCCATATGATGAACAGGTAATGAGTAAAAAAGCTGCAACATTTTTATTTTTTCGGGTTTGTTTGAAAAGGTATTATAGTCTCCTTGACCAAAATGAACTGTCTTTTTAAAGTTTTGGTATAAAGGAAAAATGAGGTCCCAGTAAGTAGCAATAGCTAGGTCATATTGGGATGAAAAGGATTGAATGGATGAGTCATTTTCATAGGTAATTGCTTGTAATGAAATTGGCCCTACTTCCAAGTTTAGTATTTCTCCTGTCCTATTATAAGGAATATAATAGTCTATGTGATAGCCTTTATGCTTTAAAATGTCTCCTAACGTAAAAATCATCTTCATACCGCCTGTCCACGAAATGTGCGGTAAAAATACAGCAATTTTCTTAGTTAGCGCTTTTCCTTCTTCTTCTTTAATTAGTTTTTTATTTACTATTCCGTTTTTATAGTAATTTCGCTTTTTTGTTGAGTTTTCATAGTGCTTATATAGATTGTAGAGAATAGCATCATTATGTTTGTGTAGTTCGACTACCTTTTCCGCGAATTTAGAATCCCCATCAATTAATCGAGATGTTCCTATTAAGTGCTGTGCCTCTTCTTCGGA
The DNA here is from genome assembly GCF_038898415.1 of Priestia sp. SB1. Taxonomy (NCBI): domain Bacteria; kingdom Bacillati; phylum Bacillota; class Bacilli; order Caryophanales; family Bacillaceae; genus Priestia; species Priestia sp. SB1. The sequence goes on from NZ_JBBJSS010000002.1 coordinate 44,622, forward strand.
AACATTGCTCCAAAATGTATTAGCGTCTTTTATTCTCTGTTGAAAAAGCAATTGCTTTTTTGTGGATAGCTGTAATGGTAGAAGTATTCATTAATATCCCCTTTCCTTTGCTAACTATTTTTGAAAATTAGTTTTTTAGCCTTCTAAAACTTTTTAAGGTTGTAAATTAAACTTTAAAAATACGAAAAGATATTATAGATAGTGGTAGAAGTAAGGAGGCAGAGGTGAGAGTTAATGGGAAATATACTTGTTTTGTCTTCTGTTCATTTTAAGAACGATTTGTGGCAAAGAGCACAACAATTAGCGGTTCAACTAGCCAATCTAGGGAATAAAGTAGTGTTTTTAAATCCTGTGCCTAATTATAGTCACATTTTAACAACAGGCGTTCAGGACTTTATTGCCTGTCGTGTTAATAGCCCTGTAGTAAGTGATGGAGTAATTCAATATGAAATGATTTCTGAGGTAAAAGAAGCTGGTGGGAATATTAGAGAATTAAAAGATGACTGGATAAAGGCTATTATCAAAAAACATCAAATAAACAAGATTTTGGTCTACCTTCCAGAGTACGTCAACTGCCTTAAAAATTTAAACGATCCAATAGACGTTTACTATGACTGCGTTGATGAATTAAGCGGCTTTTACCCAACTAAAAGGGTTGTTTTATACGAAGAAGAACTATTAAAAATGGCTAAAGGTGTTATTGTTACTTCGAAGACTTTATATGTACATAAGAGTAAAAAGAATCTGAATTGCATTCTAGTCCCCAATGCTGTTAATCCAGAAGTATTTATGAAGAGCTATGATAAGCCTCAAGATATAATATCTATTAAAAAACCTATTGTTGGTTATATGGGTGCAATCGCTAACTGGTTTGATCAAGATTTAATGGTAGAAGTAGCAAAGCAAAACAAAGATAAAGCATTCTTGTTAGTTGGAACTGTTTATACAAATGTTGATAAATTAAAAGCTGTGGACAATATATATTTACTTGGAACAAAAGAATACAATCAAGTGCCGGCTTACGTTAATCATTTTAACGTAGGTATTATCCCTTTTAAAATGGAAGATTTAATTGTTAATACTAATCCTATTAAATACTTCGAATACCTTGCAGCGGGCTTAAAAACGGTGGCTACACCTATGCCTGAGTTAATTGGGGAGCCATATTGCTTTCTAGCAAGTGATGCTGACAGTTTTACGAAACAAATCAATCAAGCTTTAGGCAATAGAGATAGAGTTAATGAACAAATATACCTGCAGCAGAATAGTTGGATAGAAAGAGCAAAGCAAATAGATGATTTTATCAGTAGTAGAGATATAAAGAAAAGTGTTAAACGTAATGAAATGTTGAGAGAATTCCTTTGTGTCTACAATAGCTATAAAAGTGTGTCCCCGTTACTTGAAGTATTAAAAGCCGAACTCTTACACGAACTAGGACAGTTAGAACAAGCAAAAAATTGCTTATTTAATAACGCTTCCCTTAATAATGAATGCTGGAAAACTCAAATACAGTTAATATTAGAATGGAAATATCATCATAAGTTAGTTGAATATATGAACAAGAACGAAAAGCATATTTATGATGTGAAGCAATGGTCTAAATTAGGAATAGAGTTTTTAACAGCTTATGCTTATAGAAACATAAAGCAAATAAATGAAGCCTTTGGAGCTGTAGGACAACTACTTGAAAAATCAGAATGGATACAAGAAGAAATAGCGAACTTACACTTTGATTTAGAATCGTATAAGGAAGCCCTGAAAAGATACATTTATTTATATCAAAAGCATAATAAATTGCTTACAGAGGAAGGTTATAGGAATTTCCTAAAATTAGCGCGTTCCGGTAAGAAAGAAATGCTTGCAGCTGAACTTGAGAGGAAAATAGCAGATATAACAAAACAAAAAACACTTCTTAACGGATAAGAAGTGTTTTTAACATTATTTATAAAACATATTAAAATACTAAGAGCTTTTAAGTAGTAGTTAATTGTTTCACTTCTACTTCCCAGGGAATTTCACTAAAAAAGATTTCCATTTCCCTGAGTTCATTAACGGATTCCTTAACTTCGTTAATGTCATTGGAAATAATAATATTTTTTATTTGTTCAAGTTGTTCTTCAATCTTCTCTAGAATATCTTCTACTACAAAATCAACAGCTGTAATTGTATCATCCCAGTATAATGTTATAACTTCCTCGTATTTTTCTAACACGTTTTGCTTTTTAAATGCCTTAATTAGGTTCTCAGCTATTCTAGGCTTCCATCCGTCTCCAAATAAACCTTTCACTAACAAGAATGCTCCTAACGCAATTCCAATTCCAATTGTAATTGGTCCACCAATAATAGAAACAAACGATGCAGCAGCTGCGGTTCCCCCTACTGAAATCCCTACAGCAGATAGCAGACTTACTCCTTTTGCAACTAAAATGTAGCCGCCTAAATTCCCGACAGTAGATGCCCAAAAACCTAACGCGCCTAAAACAGTCGCTCCTGCAAAACCTCCTGAAAGTATACCTTTAAAATCAAGCGGAATTTCAGTTCCTTCTACCTGAATCTTTGTAATGGCTTTAGTAATCCCCTCTAGCTCATTAAAGAATTCAGTAATTTGGTCTTGGATCTTGTCTGTAGAATCACGCAATATTTCTTGAAGCTTAGCATAATACAAATCAGAAACATTAGATGGTAAAAATTCCTGAGCATTCTTTTTATTATAGTTGTGCTCGTTGATCATAGAGACTAGATTCTTCTTAGTTAATACTGATTGTTCCCACAATCTCAGTTCTTGCTGATTATTTATTTTTAAAAGCTTTATTTGTTCTTCTAACACTTTTTTTTTGCTTTTAATTTGATTTACAGCCTCAGGTTTTGACTTCATTCGTTCGTTGTATTCTTCCTGAGCTTGCTGTCTATTTTCTAGAACCTTCTCAACCTTCTTTATTTCAATTGTGTAATGTCTAGTTGCTTGTACTTTATAGTTTTCTATTTCCTCGTTTAACTTCTTAGTTTTTATAGGAGGGAAAATATTAGTTAATAAATTTGTTAAATCTTCTTCAAAAGATTTTCTAAGTATTGGTTTTTCTAAAGAATAAGTGAAAAATCGCTTAGATAATGCTTCAACAAATTCATCTTTCGATTTGCCATAGAACTGTTTAATAATTTCTTCAGATAGTTGTTGAGACATTACATCTCTACCTCGATTTAGCACTTTATCAACATCTTTTTCTATAATGTAAGCCTGAGAAGCAATAACATATAAGTTGGATAACAGAGGAATCTCAGAACTATTTGTAGAAGCAAGGTTCTTAATAACATCTTTTAAGAAAAGTATGTCGTTCATTTTGTTTAAAAAGCTGTTGCTTTGACACAAGAATAATACAACGTCTGCTTGTTCCCTTGCTCTTTGAGATTGAATAGTATCGTTTAATTCTTCTGTGCCGAAACCTGGCAAATCAACTATGTCACAGGCGTGTAATACTGGGCTGTCAATGTAGACTACAGCAGAGTCAACTTCTTTATAGTTGTAACTAGTGTTTCTGTTGCAATATTTTTCAAGAGTACTGTAATCCCCGCTTGCTATCTTGTGTGCTACGCAGTATTCTTCATCATAAATATTTCTAAAGTTCCATCCGTTTTTTTTGCTTTCAGCTTTAAAGATACAAACATTATCTTCTCCAAGCCATTCCGGTTTGTCTTGTAAATGCTTTAAGTAAACAGTTGATGAAGTTGTAGGAGTCCATTGTGATAGCAAAGTATCTAAACCCGTTAAACTATTAATAAGGGTACTCTTTCCTGCATCAGAAGGTCCCAAGAGAGCTACTAATGGTTTTGCACTATATGCATTAGTTAATTTAATTAATTCCTTAGTTTTTAACACTGCAGAAGCCTTATCTTCTTTGTTGGAGTATCGTTCTAATGTTGGTTTAACATAATTTAATAAGGTGCGCCTTTTAAAACTAATGTTTTCATAGACATTCGGTAGATTTAACATAGTCGGTTTACTTAACTTAGGTAGATTGCTTGTCAATTCATTGGATGATTCGCTTATAGCAAGTAAATCGGAACGTGACATATCAGTTACAAAGCCAAGTTTCATAAAGATATCCATTGGCATATCTTTAGGATCTTCTTCTAATTCAACGTAATAATCCTTGCTTATTCCCAGTAACTTAGCCAATTCGCTTTGAGTGAAACCCTTAATTTCTCTAATTTTTTTTAGATTTAGTTTTTCTATAATATCTTCTAGACTTAATTTTTCCATTTAGCATTCTCCTTGTTTAAAATTTTAAATAAAATAAGGTAAATAAGGACTTTTTTACAATGAATATTGTTTTATTATAATCCATATATCGGCTAAAATGTAGGAATTTAGATAGTCTTATAGATAAAAAATAAAAATACTCTGTTTAATTTTATATACAGAGTAATTTTTAGTTAGCTATTATGAAAATAGTTTAATAAAGAAGCTTAGAATTATACCTATGAACCCAAAATCGGCGTCACCAAAAGTTTTATTTTGGAAACCTAAACCGCCAAGGACAGGTAATAACAACGCTGGTAAAAAGCTAATAATTAAGCCGTTAGCAAATGCTCCAAAAATAGCCCCTCTTCTTCCACCAGTGGCATTACCAAATATACCAGCTGCTGCACCGGTAAAGAAATGTGGTACTAAACCCGAAATAATAACTGCTAATCCGAACAGTGGTAATAAAGCCATTGAAACTAGTCCTGCTACAAAACTACTTAAGAATCCAATAATTACTGCGTTTGGAGCAAACGGAAATACTGCTGGTACATCAAGTGCTGGTTTTGCATTGGGAACAAATTTGTCTGCAACACCTTTAAAAGATGGAACGATTTCAGCAATAACCATACGAACACCTGATAAGATAATATAAACTCCACCTGCAAAGGTAATAGATTGAATAATAGCAAATACAATATAGTTTGTACCACCACTAAGTTGTGTTTCTACGTAGTGCTGGCCTGCACATAATGTAACAACTAAAAACATTATAGCCATCGTTAATGCTACTGCTACAGAAGAATCACGAAGGAATCCTAAAGACTTTGGAACTTTAACTTCTTCTGTTGTATTTTGTTTGTTGCCTAAAAGTTTTCCTACAAATGCTGATACTAAGTAACCAATTGAACCAAAATGACCTACCGCAATATCGTCGCTACCAGTTACTTGTCTTACGTAAGGTTGTATGATTGCCGGTGAAAGAACCATCCACAAACCAAGAATTACTGAACCAACTAGTACTAGTCCAACACCTGATAAACCACTGCCTGACAACAAAATTGAAACTAAACAAGCCAAAAATAAAGTGTGGTGGCCAGTCAAAAATATGTATTTAAAGGGTGTAAATCTAGCTAAAATAATATTTACAATCATACCCAATAACATAATAAGGGCTGTTTCAGTTCCAAATGTGCTTTGGGCTAATGCCACAATTGCTTCATTATTTGGAACGGCTCCTTGAATGTGAAATGCCTTTTCAAACATTTTTCCAAAGAAATCAAGGGAACCTGTAACAACTGTCGCTCCTGCTCCTAAAATAATGAAACCCATAATGGTTTTAAGCGTTCCGGATACTATATCCGAAACTGATTTCTTTTGGAGGGCTAAACCTAGTAAAGCGAATAAGCCAACCAGGATTGCTGGTGTTCCTAAAATATCTTTCATAATAATATCTAACACAATAATCACTCCCTCACTCTAAAAGTATACGCTTACATATGTATTAAAGATGTTCTTTTAAAGCGCTTTCTATTTCGGGTAGGCTAAAGATGTTACGCACTCCAATAATCTTTCTTGTGCCATCATTTAAATTCTCTACTATTTCTGGTGCTCCTAAATAATAATCTGCGCTCTCAGCTTTACTAGTTGCTAAGTCTGTATGTCCTACTTCTGCTTCAATACCCATATTAACTAACGCTTTTTTAACATTCATTTCTGTAATTAAACTACTACCTAAACCATTACCACAAACAACTAAAATTTTCATTCTACCACTCCTAAACATTTTGAAATAAATTGCAAAACTTCTTCTGACGTTCTAAGTTCACATAAAGAATTAATATTAGCTTGATCGCTAAATATTTGTGCAAGGTCAGAAAGCAAACTTAAGTGACTTACTGAATCCGTTGCAGCTAAGGCGAAAATAAGTTGAGCAGTGTGTTCCTCTTTCTCTGAGAACTTAACAGGCTCTTTACTTACCAGTAAACTTAGTCCCAATTCATTTACACCGTCTTCCGGCCTTGCGTGAGCAAGAGCAATTTTTGGCGCAATAACAATATAAGGACCTAATTCATTTACATTGTCAATCATTTTTTGCACATAACTCTCTTTGATTGCGCTTTCATTCAAAAGCGGCTTAGAGACCTTTTCGATGGATTTAACCCAAGTAATAGGCTTATCCTCAAACATAATTCTTTGATTTTTAGAAAGTAACTTAATTAGCATTCTACATCCCTCCTTAATTGTTTTTATTGTTCATATATTTATTGCTTTTGCAAGTAAAAAACCCTTTTTTATCAAAGAAGAAAACGATTACAATAAAACCCCGCCAATTCAAGGTTTTTAAGGTTTTATAAAAAATATTTTAATTTTTTATAAGAAATAAAAAACATTTTGCTAAAGATTTAAAAGGCAGGTGATAAGAATGTTATTTCAAATTAAAAAAACTACGCAGAAACTTCTTATGCTTCTTGGATTAATTGGAGTGATGTGGTGGGCTTTAGTCTGCAAGGTGACATATGGATCCTATCTCAATATTCCCTTCTTTCATTATGCAGTATATTTGATATTCCTCACTTCAACAGGTTTGAGTACATATGGTTGGTATAAGGCCATTCGTACTGAAAAGACAATTAAGAAGTTAACTAAATCCAAATAATTGTGCCTACTAAGTAAATCTGTGTATAATGTGTAAACAGTAAATTGAGGGGTGAAGAGAATGAATAAGCTCTACACTGTGAATCTCCTTAGTACTTGCCTGTAGGGAAAGACAGCATTCCTTGAGGTTCCCTGCAGCGGGTACGCTACTCAAGGGAGGTTTCACGTATGAAAAATCGTTCGCGTTCGTATTATCGACACCAACGCAATCGTGCTATTAAGCACAAACTTAATATTTTAACGAATGTATGGAGTTTGGATCCTGAGGAAGATAATGATCACTCTTGGATTGCTCATCCTGGTAAGTTGTCCAAAGCAAAACTAAATTGTTCTTGTGACTTATGTAAATACGAGAAAAATTATAATATTGTAAAGCCGCATATAAAAGCTAAGTTGGATCAGATGGAAAAAGAAATTAACGATTTTTTATCTGAGTAAGTAGCCTAGTTTACAATATAATTATGACAAAAAGCCTTGCTACTTATAAATAATAGTAAGGCTTTTAATTTTCCTGTGGTTGCTTAAATTTAATTCTCTGCTTTTCGTAGGCAATTTGTTTTCTAATAGAAGTAATAATTAATTGTTGTTCCGCTTTTGTTACTTCCCTCTTAGGTTCATACTCGTCTAAGAAAGACTTAAAAGACTTATTTAGGGTTAACACAGGTATTTGATTAGAATATGCCTTAACCTCTACAAGCGGGTTAACAAAGTAAACCATTCCTTGTATCCAATAAGAATATCCCACTTCTTTTAAAACACCAGACAAGCGATATACGTGTGTTTTAACCTGTTTGGTGGGATTGTAAAATGGATTAGCGTATTTTCCACCTAATTTTGTTTCTTTAAACTGTACCCAACGCTTATCATCAGGTTTGCCGGTAATTACTCCGGTGTGGTTTTTTACTTCTATGAGAAATACGCCCTTTTTGCCAACTATAATTAAATCAGTTTCACTCTCTTGTTCCTCATATAATAATGTAACATTTGAAAATACAGTGTAGTCTGGAGGTAAGTTTTTTACTATTTTAAGAGCTCGTGCTTCTCCAGTTAAGCCATTAAGGTTAATTCTTACTTTTCTACCTAAGTAGCCAGACATTAAGCAGACAAAGCACAGATAACCATAGCCAAAGTATTGCATTATCTCTAATACATCCATAAGTACAAAAACAAAAAATGAAATTAGCCATAAAGCTGAAATAATTGTTATGTATCTGTAGGTCTCAACCCTTAGCGGATTATGGGCTTTAAATACTTTAGCCATTAGAAATTTCCTCAAAGAAAAATGGGTGTGTAAGTTGTTTAATGAACTTCTCTTTGGCTTTTATCTTTGTGATTTGTTTATATGTAGTTAACTCCCATAAGCCACTTGTTTTTCTTAAAGTTAAACGATTAAAAGAAAAAGTGCTAGCCCCAGGTAGGAAGGCAATATAAATGCTGTTTTGGTGTTCTTTGACATTAGATCCGCTTTGAAACCTAGTTTCTACTTGAATTAATTCGCTAAACCGCTCAAATAATCCGTGTGACGTATCAAACATTGAAACAACGGCTGTTTTATAAGCAGTAGAATCTAGAACGTGATACATACAAAAGTTCCAAGCCGCTTCTTTGTTTGGAAAATAATCTGGATCTACAACATAATTCATATAATATTCAGCACTTTTGCGAATCTGATTCATACTTCCCTCTTCTTGTAGAAAATCAAATTTTGCACCTTCTACTTTGAGGTAAAATTCTTTTTTAAATGGTTCTACTGCCTCATATACATCAAATATGTTAATTAAGTTATCTGTTCCTGCTAAATTTTCCGCTACATTGTTAAATTTTAAAGAGATATTGTGCATTTGCTTGGCGGTATTTTGGGATATTCTTGAGAACTTTCTGAAGTAATTAAATTGACTTCCTATACGGAGCATTGCGCCTGGGGGATAAATTTCGTTTACATATTTAAAGACAATATTTAAATGAAGTAGCGTTAAAAAGTCTGCTACGTCTGGATAAATAAGTCCATTTGTAATTTCTTTTATATGGGGTTTAACATTTAAAGATAAAGAAAAAAACTCCAATTTTTTTTGTAGAGAAATTTTCTCTTTTATTAATTGTACTGAACTATTATATTTGATTTTTTTGTAATTTTCTTCGTCGCTAATAGTTGCTGATTTTACCATAAACTGAGGATTAATCGTTAATAACTGAACAATTCTTTCTTCTAATGGTAAAGAGCTATAAGCTATTTTTTTATATTTTTCCTGACAAGAAACGGGGATATAATAATCCAGTCCGACTTCTTCTATTGAAAACATAGTTCTGATCCTCCCCTCGAAAATTTCAATAAAACTAACAGAATTATAATGAAAAGTCAAAACAATCAAGAGAATATCTAAAAAGAAAGTACTTTAAATGAACATCTGAGGAATTAATTTCATAAAAAAAGAAGAGTTAGGGTTTAACTCTTCTTTTAATTATATTATCGTTGGGACTTACGATAACCTTGATTTCGAGCATCCTGCTCTGTGCAGAACCATACTATATTATCAACAGTCTTATCGTAATATGCTCCTCCAGGAATGTGGTAAATCTTGCTATTAGCGTTTCCTTTAATCTTGTTTTTGCAAGAAGTGTTAGTTTCTACGTCATCTGCAGGATTATTTTGGAACGGTTGGGTACTTGAATTAGTTGAGCTAGTGTTAGAGCTGCCACTAGAATTACTGTTTGTACTAGATGAAGTAGAGTTTTGAGAACTGCTGCTTTGACTAGAATTTGTAGAGCTTTGAGAGTTTGAGTTAAAGCCTTTCTCACCAACATAGCCATCAATTGACCAGATGCCTAACTTCTGTTGCTTTGCTTTTTCTTGAATTTCTCTAAATTCGTCTACATATCTTGTGTTAGGAGGGAAAACAGCTACTCTAGCTAATCCTTTTTCTATAAGTGTTTCGTTAAGCATCTTTCCATTTACATAGACATATGCAAGTATACGGCCATAACGATCTCTTTCTTGCGTATCTAATTCAAGATTGACTTTTGTACCTGGCTTTAAAACACTCTTTGTATAAACAGATGCTGATTCTCCCCAGGGTTGCTTTCCCTTAATTTTTGGGCTGACTACTTCGGGCGAGTCGGCCATTATTAGCCGTATTTTTTCGTCTTTATTGTTTATCAAAGTGTGAAAAGTATCGCCGTCAATTACAGCTGTAACAGTTGTTTCAAATGTTGGGTATTTCGAGACATTATTTGCAGTAGTTGAAGAAGTAGTTTTAGTAGTTTCTTTATTATTTGTGGTTTCCTTACTCTGAGTAGTTTGAGACTCTTCTTTGGTTGGTTTCTCTTGAGTTTTTTCGTTAGAATCATCATCAGTAGACTCAGTTGTTTTACTAGCTTCCTCTTTTGGAGTCTGTCCCTTTGAAACATCTTCCGTCTTTGTTGCGTTGTTTGTGTCGTTAGTTGATGAAGAGCTTGGTGATTCTGCACACCCAGTTAAAACTAACGTAATCATTAAAAAAGATATTAGCCATTTTTTCATCTTCCTGTTCCTCCTTAAACTTATATAAGAAAGTATAAATGAAAAAAGAGCAAACAAATATATATTTTGGAATTTACTTAAAAAAATTCGAGTACAGTAAGAACTTTCTTCTTTTTGTTACCCCACCTTTAATAATAAATTACAAAAACAATTATGGATTAAAATGGAAATAGGGTGTTAAAATGAATTAACGCTTAGGGGGGATATTGTGAGTGAAAAACAAAAGAATATTTTTGTCATATCGATGTTAGTAAACCTATTTTTAGTAGTTTGTTTGATTATTGGATACTTGAAAATAAGCTCAGCTCATAAAGAATTGTTCTACTCAGAAGTGCAATACAAACTTGTTGAACTTGATGGTTTAATAGAACATCAAAAAAAGAATGCTTGGTCTGAACCTAACTTGGTAACGACTAAGTTAAGTGATGTTTTAAACGGGCTAGATGCTGCGACTAACAATGGAAAACACTCCGGGTGGCTTTCAAAGGATGATCAAATGGTTATGGAACATCTCGATATGGCATTAAGACAGTATCCTCACGATGAGTTGTATAAGTTTAGTGTGTTAACTAAGAGTAACAAAGACGAATTTGAAGAACTGCAGTTAAAACTCAAAAAAGTAGGATTTGGAATGAATATGACAATTAGTAACGATTGGAAAAGTTTTATAACCAAGTCAGAAAAGCTTTCGTCTCTTATAGAAGTTAAATAGGCTGCTATTCATACTAATGTTAACAGGGATAAAAAAAAGGTGTGCAACTTGCACCTTTTTTTTATTTTTACTTACCTTATGTTGCCGGACTGGTTAACTCTTGCCGCTCGCCTTTTAGGTTGTTGGAAACTGAATAATATTAGAAGCCCTATTAGTAATATATTTCTTCTTATACTCCTCTTTAATCCATTTTGTGATTATCTCTTGGTGTTCAATCAGGACTAAACAGTGCTCAAAATTACTAATACCGTGATTATGCTTAATGTTTTCACAAAAACAGTTCTCATTATAGTGCGTAAAGGAAGCCCTGCTATCATCAATAAATACATTATTTTTTCTTTTCAACACAATTAAGTTTGAAATAGCATATTGATCGTTAAGTATAGAAAACTCTATATCTACACTGCCATTACTTTTCTTTTCTAATTTTGTTAGATTAAATACTTTATTAAATGCTTCTAGACTTTCGTTAATATATATTCCTACTTTAATATCATCTTTATTCTGCTTTAAAAACGACATAAATTCACTTAGTAATTCCTGTCTAAGTTTACTGTGTTTTAATAACTTATCTTTTTCATTTTCGCTGTATACTGTGAATTTAGCGCTGTTTTTGTTCGTTTGAAATGTAATATAATAAATTTTCTTGTCTACTTTTACATATGCTTTAAGCCCATTGTCTAATGGATGGACAAATAATACTTTGAAGTTCAAGGATATACACTCCCCTGTTAACTAAGAAACTATGGACACCATATTTAGTTAGGGATAAAAGTCAAGAAAAGGCGTAGAGAAAGAGTAGGTAAATGGTTGTATTAGCTGTAATTAAAGAATTCTCTTGCCAAACAGTTAAAAGAAAATATACTGCCGGTAAGTTGGAGGTGAATACCAAAATGAAAATTTATGATGAAGGCATTTTTTTAAGTCACTTAGAGTTAGAGATAGCTAAAAGTAAGCGGTTTGGATATCCGTTTTCCTTACTAGTTATTAAAGCGGTTAACCCACAAAGTCATACAATAGCTTTGCTTAATTCAATTCTAACGGCCAATTATCGTTCTACAGATTTACTGGCACAACTAGATAATAATACTTATGTTGTTTTACTAAATGGCACAGATGAAGAAAATGCTCAAAAGTATTTATCTCGTTTAATTAGAAAAGCGGTCTCTGAAAATGAAATTCCTATTGTGGCTGCAATAACTGGTTTTGAAGAAGAGGATACTAAAAATAAAATAATGGAGCGTTTAATGGAGAAGATGAAATGAAAAGATCCACGCTAACTCAGCGTGGATCTTTTCTATGTATGATATAAAACTAAAGTGTTTTAGCACGTTTTTAATTAGGAAGCTAATTCGCTCATTTCCTCAAGCATTTTATAAACCATTTCAAGTGCTTGATTTAAGTCTTTTGCTCTCCAATCAGTTTGAATGTGCTGGTTATATGGAGCGTCTATTAAGATAAAATTTCTATTAAGCATTTTGAACTTTTCGTATGTTGCTGGCTTGTCATCGATTAGAATTTGACCCATTATGAGCTCTTTTCGACTAGTGAAGATAATATTTTCTTTTTCAAAGTTAAAATGCTCTTTTAACCACGCTCGTTTATCATCAGCTGGATTAGAATGTGGAAAATCAATTTTATGATCCTCGCTAATGCAATCAAGATTAACGGTTTCTTTATAACTAGTTCCAGATGGAGAATCGCTCACCACGATTACTTCACCTACTTTACGCAGCTTTTCTACAAATTCTTTTGCATAAGGCATAGGGGGCAAATTTCTAAATAATCCTGGGTACTTAAATAATTTATAAGCGTCAGGACCCCGCTTTGAAAATTTATCGAGATCCCAATCAATTACGTCTAAGTAATTAACAGTATCATTAAACACTGTATTATGTAAGTTCCAATAAAACGGTCCAAACGCTGCAATTGTATCGTCAATATCTAATAAAATAATAGGTTTGTTTTTTGGTTCTTGCTGAACAGTAGAATTTTCCGTATCAAAAATAATTTTGTTTTCCATCATTTCCCTCTCCTTGAGTCTAATTTCTTATATAAATAGTTTTTTATGTATTTTTTAATTAACCCATTATAAACACAAACAATAAAATAATGCCACTCAGAGTTAAAAAAGTTAAAAAAATGTTTTTTTTCACCATTATTTTTTTTAGGTGATTTCCGAATCGTGTAAGTAAAAAGTCTTATGCTATTTGTTCATTATTTAATAACATTTAATGGATCTATGTAAGAAAATGATGAGCCGTTATAAGCATTTGCAATTGAAAGATGTAGATGCGGACCTGTTGAACGCCCTTGATTTCCAACTGCAGATATTAATTGTCCTTGTTGTACTCGTTGTCCCTGCTTAGCATAAAGATTTTCGCTACTCATATGGCCGTAAATGCTAAAAAGTCCGTTGTCGTGTTGAATAACAATCCAATTACCAAAACCAGAAGCGGGGCCTGAGAATAAAACTGTACCAGTTCCGGCACTGTAAATAGGCGTTCCTAACGGTGCTGCCATATCAATTCCATTATGAGAAAGAGTTCGACCCAGTACTGGATGCACTCTGTATCCAAAAACTGAGGATATTGTGTATGTGCCTGCCTTCATTGGGCTAGTGAGAACTTGATCAGGGTTTAAGGGTATGTTTTCTGTTCCAGTGTTTGGTTTAACTTCTTCCAAAACTTTATTTATCTCTACCATAATTTGCTTAGATTGATTTTCCTCTTCAATCAGCTTATTAGACATTTCAGTTTCGTGTTGTTTATGAGTGCTCAGAATTACGTCTTGTTGAGCTCTTTGGACTTCCTGTTGCTTTTTTAGATTTAATAGAGCATTCTTTTGATCTTCTACTTTCTTCTTGTTATCTTCTAATTTTTTCTGCTGTTTTTTTAAGGCTTTTTCCTGTTTTTTTATGGCTTTATATATCTTTTCATTTTCGTCAGCAATGATGTTGATAAATTCGTGAGCGTTTATAAGGTCTTGTAAATTTTCGGTTTGAAAGAAGAACTGAAAAAATCCAAAGTCTCTATTTTGGTACATAAAAGATATAGTTTCGCCTAATTTCTTTTTTTGCTCGTTTAGCTCCGCTGTTTTAATAACAATATCTTTTTGTGTTTCGCTTAAACTCTTTGTTAGCGACAATATATTATCTTCAGTACTCGTGATTTCGGTTTGAGTTTCGTTAATCTTGTTTTGTATATCCGTAATTGTTTTTTCTGTTTCGTCTATATACTTACTAATTTCGCTTATTTGTTGTTTAATGACTGTCTTATTATCTTCGCTCTTTTTTAGGTCCTCTTTTAATGCATCTACCTTTTTTTCTGCGTCTAATTTTTTCTGTTCTTGTTCAGAGTCAATTTCTTTTTGTATATCTGCATTGTTGGTTTGAGGTGATGTGGTGGGTTCAGTAATAACTTTGTTTCCCTGAATAGGTGCGACTACTGTATTTTGAGGGGGTGAAGATGGTGAAGTTGTTTGTGGAGTAGCTGGTGCTGTAGAAGTCGGTGTCTCCTGAGATTCAGCTTGAGCCTGTAAAGGTAACAAGATGAGTAAGGCACATCCCGTAAGGATAAATTTTTTATTCAAAGTTATCCCCCTTTCGTATAAAAGAGTTCTTGCCTGTTTAAAAAAGAATTTACAAAAGTTCATAATATTAATAGCTTTTTAGAACCTACATTAGTGGCATTATCTTATCAAGGAATAAACCCTTTTTTTAGAAATAGTCATCTAAGCGGTATAAGAGACAAGTTGTAATAAAGGCTCATAAACCATAAGAAAAAGGCGCTATGAATTAGCGCCTATACATAAATGAGGATCGTATTGGATTTTGTTTCAAAGTAGAATAGCCCTTTGTCTAATCGAACTTTTGAATCTTCTAAAAAAGGAAAACGAACTGTTTCTTCATCAACTTTAAACTCAATCCATTCAAACTCATCTTCATCTAAAGTAATTTTAGTGATTACTCCATCGTAAGGAGTTCCATTAGAAATGAGTTTTACTTCTTTCTCCAGTAAAACTGAAGCAAGGAAATCAAATACTAAAAATATCATTTGATCCTTTGTGTTAGAAACGTACAATCTCAAATTCATCACCCTTTCTTTTAGTTTTTTTCTAGTCACTGTCATAATGATTTGAACCTAAAAGTAAAGGAAACAAGTACAAAAAATGGAGTGTTTATCGTGGAAAAAATGTTAATCGGGAGTTTAGCTAGTAGTCTTCTTCTTATTTCTGGATGTCAGGTTGGTGAGCAGCACGTTAATATACCTTCTGTTAAAGCAGATGCTGAAGTTAAAAATTACAGCGTTAATTATGATTTAGATGTACACACGGAAGGTAATAAAGTAAAAGTAACAATTTCAATGGAAAATAAGACAAACAATCCTATTCCTCTTATAACAAACAATAATCAACTCTTTTCCGTTAAGCTACTTAAAAAAGATGGATCGGTATTAGAGAAGGAAATTATTGATCAAAGAGACAGAAAACAGATACTAAGAAAAGAAAAAGTTAGTTGGGAAGTAGAGTTTGAGGCGAATTTAGATGATAAGGTTGTTGTAGAATCTGATTTGCTATTAAAGTCAAAGAAATATCAAAAATATGATTTAGAGAACCCAGAGCAAAAAGAACCGGTCATTGCTACAACAGAGAAAATTGAAACACCCAAAATAGCGTTTGCTCCTGATAAAAAGTTAATTTACACATATGAAGTTGGTAAAAAAGAAGGTTACATTCAGCAAAAGTTTCAAAATTTTGATGGTAACAAGGTTCAATCTTTTTCTGAACAAAAAGGTGTTCAACTTTATTCTCAAGAATCTGATGGTATTTACTATCTTTCCTCCCCTGACTCCGTAGGAGATATCGATGCTACAAAATTTATTCAAAAAAACGAAATGACTAAAATTATTCCATATCCACTAGTAGAAGGGACAATGTGGACAGTAGGAAAGAAAAAATATAGATTGTCTGATGCAAACTTAAAAGTAAAAACCCCGCTTGATACGTTTGATAACTGTATTGAGGTAACAGAAATTGATAAGAAGGTTACACGTTATTATTACTACCAAAAAGATATTGGACTGGTTAAAGTGAAACGTGCAAGAAGTAAGTTTTTGCCCGCAAAGACAGAACTTCAATTAGTTGAAATTAAAGATCCTATAGAAAAGCAGGATGGAAAAGAAGAAAAGAAACCTAATAAAAAATAAAAAGTCTAAACAAAAACACATCTCGATCTTGTAGGGTTGAGATGTGTTTTTTGGTATTTCCTTAAGTGAATTTAATCACTTAAATATGTAAGTGTTTTTATTGCTATTTTAATTTTATATGTAAGTTATGTATGTTATGTAAGTACGTATGTATGTATGTATATGTAAGTTATGTATGTTATTAATAAATAAAAATGACTTCTGAGTAAACCGTTGTCCCGTTATTTAAAGTGACTTTGTTAAAGGGATCATCGCCTTGCTCTAACTTGCTGTAAGAATAATCAAGAAATAATTTAACCTTTTGATCAATTTGGGTAAAATCTTTTTTTAGTAATAAGTTGTTTCGAGAGTTTAAACCATCATCGTGTTTACAAACCACAAATATGCGATTTTTGTCGTGATTTCGCCTTCCCTTGCTTTGATTCTCATATAACCACCTTATTAAATCGTTTCGGTATGTACGATCACTTGAATAATTACTCCGCTGCTTTCTAAATCTCTTAGGGAAGCTTGTCAGTTTTAAGTCAAACGGGACATCCATAATGTAAAAATCGATGGTTTTATGTTTAATATTCTCCTCTTTTCTCGCTATGTTGTACGAGCAGAAAATATCTTCCGTTACACTACTGGTTCGTTTGTTATACCATCTATGGGCCAAGTAGGTAAACTCCCCTTTTGGATTCCTTTCATAACATTTTTCCACTTCACTAAACGTTTGAGCGTTGTATACTACGCTATCGGTTAGCCTATCATTTCGATTATCTTGCATCTTCCAATGATTTTCTAAGTAAGGAACCGCTTGCTCTATCTCGTGAGATATAGGTGCAAAAAAGATTTCACTGTTCTGCTTAACGGGTTTTTCTTTGAATTTACTTGCTGGAACCGAAAAAAAGAAATTTTCCATTCATTTCACCTCTGAGCTTTTCTCTATGATGTTGTCAAAGGTAATTATATAAAAATGAAAATAAGGATTGGAAAAAAAGTTATGAAAACTAAAAAAGAGATTTATTTTCCGCTAAAAGTAGAAAAGTAAATAAGATATTAAAGAAGCAAGCTTTATATTTTAGGGAGAGTGATATTGTGAAACTTCCGAGTAAGATTGGATTTAGCGGTAAAATGACTGCGGGAAAAACAACTATTTCAAATTTGTTAGCTAAAGAGTATGGGTATGTTGTATTGCCTATTGGTGGACGAATTAAAAAGGTTAGCAACCTTTTAATTGAAGATAGAAACGAGTTAAAAAAATACTTATTAGATATATTACCTAAAGAAAACACGAATAAGGTAATGGTGCCGGTAGAGGTTGTATTAGGTGATTTAGAAGAGTTATATGAAAGACATTTTGCTAGTAGTGTTTCTCTTCACGGAGTACATAATGTGTTTATCAAGGATCACAATGGTATTTATGAAAAAAATGATTATTATCGAGACCTAACTCAAAAGGTCGGTAGTAAAGTAAGGGCTACGTTTGGAGAAGATGTATGGGTTCAAATATTTTTGAATGAAGCAGAACTATTAATTAACCAAGGGAAAAAAGTAATTTGTGATGATATTCGCCTTGAAGTTGAATATGACCTATTCTGCGAACAGAATTATACCCTAATACGATTGGATGTAGATCCTGAAGTCCAACGAAATCGCATCTTAAATCTTTATAAAACATATAACGGTGAAGCATTAACTCACCCTACTGAGATTGCGTTAGACAATACATACTTTAAGTATAAATTTGATACATCAGTAGATTCAGTTAATACAACTTTCAATAAAATTGACAGTTTAATTAAGGGGGGATTAGTTTGACTAGACCAAGTTGGGATGAACATTTTTTAAGAAGAGCTGAATTAAATTCCGAAATGGCTACTTGTGAAAGATTAAAAGTAGGAGCAGTAGTTGTAAAAGATAAAAAAGTAATTGGTGATGGCTTTAACGGTTCACCAAAAGGTCAACCGCATTGTACTGATGTTGGATGCTTAAAGAACGAAGAAGGAAGATGTATTCGCACGCTCCACGCAGAGTACAATGCAATATTGCAGTCAGATAGACACCTTCTTAAAGGAGCAACTATCTATTGCACGCACGAGCCTTGTGAAAATTGCACGAAAAATATTGTGCAAGCTGGTATAGCAAGAGTAGTCTTCCGTAACGCTTATATAAATAAATATAATTCGCATTTTAATATGAGTGTTCAATGGGAGCACAAACCATATTAAGAAGATAAATAAGAAAAGCAGCCACAATAACTCTTAAGTTTATTGTGGCTGCTTTTCTTGCTAGTATCAAATATTTTAAAAAACAGGAAAAAGTAAGCAATAGCTATTGTGGAGTTTCGGTGTATTCATTATGATGGAGTAGGTAGTTTGAACACGAATATGAATTTTATTTTAACTTTTCACAATAAGTAATTGAATGCGTATACATATTAGAACCCTACCCTCTACTCTTTAAGTTCGAGGGAAAGGTTGTTCTTTCTTGAATAAATATAATGTTTTGCATCTCTGGGAGGCGTTTTTTTGGAATTAACATTACCTAATGAAATTAACTTGTATGACGAAATGAAGAAACAAGCAAAGTTAACCCCTAAAAAAGTAATTGTAGAGGATACGAAAAGTTCTCTTACATACGATAAATTTTTAATTTCTGTAAACGTATTAAGTCAAAAAATTAAAGAAGCGACTAAAAATGAAGAACGTGTTGGATTGTATCTTCCTAATGTAACTACCCAAGTTGTTGCTTTGTTTTCTCTCTTTAAAAACAAACAAGTCCCTTGTGTATTGAACTTTTCAATGGACACACCAAGCCTTGTGGATTGTGTTGAAACAGCTTCTCTAAAAACGATTTTAACATCTAAAGAATTTGTTGAGATTGCAGATCTACATTCTGTAATAGAGGAAATGGAGAAGAAAGTTAGAGTTGTTTATTTAGAGGATTTAAAAGATGGAATTACTGTTACACATAAAGTGCGTGGAGTCGTTGGTTCTAGGTTACCTAATATAATTAAAAGAAAACAATCTGAAGTAATCTTGTTTACTTCGGGAACAGAGAGTAAACCAAAGGGTGTTATTTTAACACATAGAAATATCTACGCAAACATTAAGCAAGCTTTAGCTGTAATAGACATTAACCCAAATGATCGAATCTTTAATCCACTTCCTTTGTTTCATACATTTGGATTAACAGTCGGAGCTGTCCTTCCCCTTGTTGCGAATGTTAAGTCTTTCCTATATCCTTCTCCTTTACGGTATAAAGACATACCAAAAATGATCCATAAGGATAAAAGCACAATATTTGTAGCTACCAACACGTTCTTTAATAACTACGGTAAATTTGCTACAGCAGAACAATTCCAATCGCTAAGAATTGTTGTAGCGGGTGCTGAAAAATTAAAGAAAGATGTAAAAGAACAATACAAACGTGATTTTGGAATAGACATTTTAGAAGGTTATGGTGCTACTGAAACATCGCCAATTGTAGCTTTAAATACACCTACTCATCATAAACCTGGGACAGTAGGGAAACTTATTCCCCTAATTGAAAGTAAAATTGAAAAAGTTGAGGGTATTTTTGAAGGTGGTAGCCTACTCTTGAAAGGCCCTAACGTAATGAAGGGTTATTTAATACACGGAAAAGGTTTTGTACCTAGTGGCGAATGGTACAACACAGGTGATATTGCGAAAATTGACGAGGACGGTTACCTTCATATTCTTTCTCGATTAAAAAGATTTGCAAAAATTGCTGGTGAAATGGTATCTCTAAATAAAGTTGAAGAATTGGCTTCAGATTGTTTTGGTGATTCATCCTTCTATGCCGTTAGTGTTCCGGATAAACGTAAAGGCGAAAAAATTGTTTTGTATACAACAAAAAAGAATGTTGTAGATAGAGAGTTAAAAAAGTTTATAAAACAACAAAAAATTTCTGCATTGTACATCCCTCAATCTGTTGAGTTTATTGAGGAAGTTCCTGTCTTAGGAAGCGGCAAAGCTAATTACCTTGAGTTGGAGAAGAAAGCTAAAGAACTTAAGAAAAAATTTGCGTTATAAATATAAACTAAACAAAAAAGTAGAGGATTATTAATTAATCACTCTACTTTTTTGTTTAATGGGTATGAATTTTTTTGTTAGCCGCTTCTTTAAATAGCCACAAGTGAAAGTATCCTTTTTCCCATAAAGATTTAATTACTATTAGAATAACTGGTGCTAGGATAATTCCGATAAAACCTAAGACCGCTACAGATACAACCATCCCTGCTAACATTAAAAATGGAGAAATCCCTAAAGAATTCCCTGTTAGTCTTGGCTCCATCACTTGTCTAAAAGCAATTATGACTACCCATAAGACGGTAAGTTCTATTGCTAAAGTTGTTTTTCCGATAACGAATAAATAGATAATCCAAGGTACAAATAATGTAGAAACTCCTAGTAGTGGTAGTACGTCAAAGATACCGCTAATAACACTTAATAATAAAGCATTTTCTACTCTTAATATTAAGAGTGCCACACAAACAATGACAAATGTATAAGTTAATAAAACGAGTTGTGCTTTAATAAAGCTACCAATACCTTTTGCTGTGTCGCCAAAAACCGATGTAGTAAATTTCTTAATATTTGTTGGTACAGACTTAGATAAAAAACTTTGTATTCTAGGCCATTCAAAGGCTAAAAAGATGGAAAGAACATAGCCAATAACAATTTGAGTTAACACTTTTGTTATAAGTGATACATTGGTAAATAGCGTAGAAACTAAACCGTATGTCCACTCTCCTACTTTTCCACCTACAGAACTCAATTGTTCTTTAGCATTTTCGGTTACGCTATCTGGGACTTGGTTTATCTGTGACTTTAAAGAATTTATGTAACTATGAATAGAGCCTTCAATACTTGTAGTCCACTTTGGTAAATTGTGAGCAACGTTTTGGGCTTGAAAAACTAATAAAGTTCCCAATGAACCGACTAATCCCACCATAATTAATGAGATGACTGTAACACTTATGCCGGTTGCTAGTTTATATGACATTCCCTTTTTATTTAGCCACCTTATAAAAGGTCTATATATTGCATAGAAGGCTAATGCAAAATAAATAGGAGCGGCATATAAAAAGCTAAGTTTTAGTAAATAGAAGAATATAAAAAGTGCGACTATAAATAATCCGACATTTAAGATTTTCTTCCAATGGTCTTTCAGATAATGTATCAATTTAACTCCTCCCCTCATACGAGTTTTGGGGAGTATAAAAAAATTTCCGCTTAATACAAGAAACAAGGAATCTTTTTTAGTCAATTGGGATGTTTATTTACTAATCAAAGGTAGCGGAATCTTCCTTTGAACACTAACTTAGAAATATAATTTTTAAGAAGCTAATATTTAAAAATGGAAGGTGTCGCTGTTTTATGATGAATGAGTTTGGAAAAATTATTACTGCGATGGTAACACCGCTTAACGAAATTTTGAATTTAGATTTAAAAGTAATTGAACCACTTGTTAAACATCTAGAAGAGACTGGTACAGAAACATTCGTTCTTGCGGGTACTACTGGTGAGGGACCAACAATTGAAGAACGCGAAAAATTAGAACTATTAAGCGAAGTCTATAAACATAAAAATAAACTAACTAAAATTATTATGAACGTAGGTACGAATAATACAAAAGAAACAGTAAGAAATGCTATTAAATGGTCTGAGAATGAAATGGTTGATGGAATTATGGTGGTTTGCCCTTATTACAATAAGCCAAGTCAGATGGGGTTATACAAACATTTTGAAAGTGTCAATGATGCTGTAAGCAAACCTATTATGGCTTATCACATCCCAGGTAGAACAAATGTAACAATGAATGCTGAAACAATGGTTAAAGTGGCAAACTTATCAAATATTGTAATGTTGAAGGACGCTGAAGGTGATTTAGAAAAGCTTCAAGATGTTATAAAACAAACAGAAGGCAAATGGGATGTTTATAGCGGTGATGATCCTGCACTATTTGATTATCTAGACATTGGTTCAAAGGGCATTGTCTCTGTTGCTTCTCACGTTATTGGAGACGCAATTAATTCTCTCATAGAAGCCTATGAAAATAAGGGCTATGATAGCGCTAAAGACTATCAGGAATTTATTAAAGAAGTTTCAGAGCAATTATTCCCTTCTTTTAGTCCAAATCCGGTTCCTGTTAAATATGTATTGTCGAAAATGGGGTTAATGACTGAAAAGGTTCGCTTACCGTTAACAGAATTAGCTGGTAGTGAAAAAGAGCAAATCCTAAATGTCTTACATCAGCAACAAATATTCAAACAAATAAACCACTCTTAAGAGTGGTTTATTTGTTTGTTTCGAAGAAAAATAAGACGTTAAATTTCGTTAAGAAGAATTGGTGTATTAGACTATGAAATTGATTAAACTGCTCTTCTTTATAAATTGCTTCTCCTTTGTCTCTAGATTTCAAAATTACTTTCATCTTTTCTAAAGATAAATGAAATGAGTCATAAACTGTTTCTTTCTTTTGTCGTCTATAAAGTAAAAATAACTCGAAGAAAAAAGTACTTATTAAAAGTTCGTCCAACGAGTTAATGTTAAAATCTAATATCCACTCATCTCCTTCTAAAACATCTCGGAAGTTTGATTCTATAGGTTTATAAAACGGCTTTATAAATTCATTTGGAGTTATTAGTTCTAGGTATTCGTGGTTTAGATAATGCGACCATTCATATAGCAGAGCATCAATAACATAAAAAAAGTTTTCATCTTCTTTTACCAGATAGCCTTTCTTACTATAATCATCTAAAAACGAATTCGGGCATAATACTTTCTTTGCACTCACTTTTAATACCACCTCTACAAAGAAATACAATATTAAAAAAGGTTAGTACATATTTCTTTTTGTGCAATATGTACTAACCTTTTGCTTACAGCAATTTTAAATTTAATAGCATTAGAGACCGATTGTGTAAAGTTCAGGATCTACTGCGTTAGATTTCTGAGCATTCCATAATCCCTTATGAACCTCAAAGTGCAGGTGTTGACCTGTAGAGTGACCTGTACTTCCCATCCAACCAATAAACTGACCTGTTTTTACTTTATCGCCTACTTGAACTGCTCGTGAACCACTTCTCATATGAGCGTATACTGTTTCGTAAGTTTGGCCATTAATTTCGTGTCTTATGAAGATACACTCTCCATATGAATCTGATGTATAAGACCTAGTAACAACGCCACCTGCAGCTGCGTGAGCTTCTACGTTTCCTGACTTAGCAATATCAATACCATCGTGGTGTGTAGACCATCTTGGTCCAAATCCTGAAGTTAAGATACCTTCTGCCGGTTTTATAAATATTCGTTGAGCAGCAGATGCTGTTGATGTTGTTGTAAGTATTTGACCTACGTAAATAGTATTTGCTGTTAGGTTGTTAGCTGCTTTTAAAGCGGCTACGCTCATATTAAATTTGGTTGCAATTGAAAACAGAGTATCGCCAGCTTGAACTTTGTAAGTCATAGATGGACTAGTAGGTTGAACTGTTTGTGTTGGCTGAGTTACTGTTGGTGCAGTTGTAGAGCCTTAAGAAACTAACAAGCTTTGACCTACATAAACTGTATCTCCTGTTAAATTGTTAAGGGATCTTAACGTGTTAACTGTAAGGTTATGTTTCGTTGATATACTCCAAAGAGTATCTCCCAATTGCACTTTGTAATAAGAAGGTGAAGTGCTTGGAGTAGTAGTAATTGGGGTTGTGTTTAAAGTTTCTTGAGATTCATACCTTGGGACTGAAAGATACTGACCATATACATAGCCTTCTTTTCCTCCGGTTGAAATCTTATACCATCCGTTTGTGTTAGAAAGAACCTCTACTTCCGTCCCACCGTTTAAGGATGTCGTAATAGAATAGTTGGTCCCTGGACCGCTGCGAACATTTAAAGTACTAGAAACTGTAACGGTACGGTATTCTTTTTTGGTAGTAGTAGCTGGTTTATCGCTAGCGGTTTTACTTACTAATAGTGTTTGTCCCACTTTAATAGTATCCGATGACAAGTTATTTAAATTTTTAAGTTCACTTACAGATAAATTATTCTTTGTAGCAATGCTATACAAAGTATCTCCACTCTTAACGGTTACGGTAGCTGCAGATACAACCGTAGGTGCAAGTATAGCCGCTACAGTTAAACCTGTCGTTGCATAAGTTAATTTTTTCATATAAATTAACCTCCTGTTTTTTTAGAAAGGAAATGCTGTTGTTTAGTTATAAGCAAAAGCTTGAATAAATCAAGAGAAGTAGAACATTTAATCTGTAAAAAAGACAAAAAACCCTTTTATACCAAGGGTTAAGACTGAGGATTATTTTCTAGGAATTCTGTGTACAATCTTGTTAACTCCATACCAGTTGTATTGAAAACCTCAACATTAGGTTTATGCATACTTTTGCTAATGGCTGATGTTAGTGGCATTAAGTTTTCTGGCAGAAGGTATTCTATATATAAATTCAATTCTTTTTGATCGGGATTAAAATAAAAAATTAAAGGTAGTACATCGTTTTTTCTAGAGTCTATAACATCTTGAAATAATAAAATTTCACCCTTGTAACTAAAGATGCATTGAATGAATATCCCCTCGGCCATTCCATAGAATAGAGGTTTAAAGTCTTCTACTTCTTTTTTAACTAATTTATTTAGGGTTGTGCGCTCGGTGTCATTGTAATAGTAGGACATTATAGGAAAGAATAGCTGGCGACTAATATCCTGAGAAAAAATGTCGTCTTTTTCACTTGTTAGCTTCTCACAGACTGTATTTTCAAAAGGCTTATCACAAAATGGGCATATATCAATATTAATGTCTTTATTGGGGCTATGATATATAGAATCGTAGTTATAGCGAATTTTATCTTTTTTTATTCCTTCAATTATTACATTAGTTAGAGTATAAGGAGACTGATTAATCTCTAAACGAACATCAAATTGCATTTCTTGTTTTTCACGAAGTAAATCAATAAACTCTACGTGTTTATGTTGATGAAAGTGAAATATTTTAGCTGTCAAAACTGCCCACCTCCCCTTTTAAAAGGTCTTTAACCTCTTTCTAAATACCAAAACTGTTCCCTTTTTAAAAGGGAAAATAAGAATTCATTTTAAGTTATAACAGAGGTGATGACTGGTGAAGGCAAAATTAATTCTATTATCAGGTTTAACAGCGATTGCTTTAGCAGCTTGTCAAAACGATGACACTGCAACTAAAGAAAGTTCAGATACAAAGCAAAGTGCACAGGTGACTAGTGAAGAAAAGACTACAGACCAAAAAGAAGTGAAAAAAGAAAATGAAAAAGTAACAACTAAGGAAAAAGTTCAAGAAGAAAAAATTGAGAAGAAAGTAGTTACTGCCAAACAGACAGATGAGAAAGATAAGAAGGTTAAAGATGATAAAGCAATGGTATTAAAAGCAGAAGATACAATTGTAAACTATTTTAATGCTATTTCGTTAGGTGATGTAACTACTCTACAAAAGATCTATCCATCGGGTACCGAAGAAAATCAACAGCTAGGCAAGATGTTTCAAAGTAGTAAAGTTACTGCAGATATAATTAATATGAAAAAAGTAACTGTAAACAGCAAGGAAGCTCAATATAAAGTAAAAGTAAAGATTTACACAAAACAAGACGATTCTAATTTCACCGATAATGTGTCAGACTACGAAGTGACATTAGATATGAACAATGGAACTATAAAAACTAAATCAATAACGTCTACTGACTATCTAGAATAGAAAAACCGCTTAAGCGGTTTTTTATTTGTTTTTAAAAAGAACATTAGAAGTTTTGATGCATATATTGTTTGGTTGTCCTTTTGTCTAAGGGAGTTGATTTTTTGTCAGTTTCTAATTTAATAATGATTGGCCTAGGTGCTCTTGTAGCATTTGGATTATGTGTGTGGTATTATCTCGCTTTAACAAGAAGTAATGATGAAGAAGAAAGAATAGTGAAACGGGACTTAACATACGATGTAGAACCTGCATATACATTAAACTCTGGTAAAGACCAAGAAAATAACGAAAACAAGCAATAGATCCTTCATAACCCTATTTAGTCGCACTATTATTTTTAATTAGACTAGTAAAAAGAAAAAGCCAAGAAGTTAATTTTACTTCTTGGCTTTAGTTTTTGTATTATTCTAGGCTAGTTAAATAATCTTCTTCTTTTGTTTTATCGTATTGTCCTTCCCATTTAGAAATGACGATAGCCGCTAAAGAGTTACCTATAACATTTACTACTGTGCGTGCCATATCTAAAATGCGATCAATACCAGCAATAAACGCTAATCCTTCTACTGGAAGTCCTACGGAACCTAATGTTGCTAAGAGTACTACAAATGAAACTCCAGGGACTCCAGCAATACCTTTTGAAGTTATCATTAAGACTAAAACTAACGAAACTTGTTCCATTAGTGACATATCAATTCCGTATAATTGAGCAATGAAGATAGCTGCAATTGATTGGTATAGAGTAGATCCGTCTAGGTTAAACGAGTAGCCGGTGGGAATAACAAAGGAAATAATTGATTTAGGGCAGCCTAACTTCTCCATTTTTTCAATGATTTTTGGAAGTACTGTTTCCGAACTTGAAGTTGAATAAGCCAAAATAAGTTCATCTTTTAAAACTTTGAATAAGTTAAAGATATTAAACTTACATAATTTTGCTACAAGACCTAATATCACTACTATGAATACGAACATTGCTACGTATACAAGGATAACAAGTTTACTTAATGGGATTAGAGAGGATATACCAAATTTAGAAACCGTTACGCCAATTAAAGCGAAAACACCTAATGGTGCTAATTTCATTATGAGGTTAGTGACGTGGAACATTGCATCTGCTGTTGCTTGGAAGAATTGAAGAACCGGCTTTCCTTTTTCTCCAATAGCTGCCACACCAAGACCGAATAGTACAGAGAAAAAGATAATAGCTAGCATATTACCATCTGTTAGTGCGGAGAAAATATTTTGAGGAACAATGTTAATAAACGTATCTGCTAGACTATGAGATTCTACTTGTTCTGTTGTAGCTACGTAAGTTTGGATATTGCCTTTAGATAAGGAGGACATATCAATACCTTTACCAGGTTGGAATACGTTGGCCGCTACTAACCCAAGAATAATAGCTATAGTTGTAATGATTTCAAAATATAGTAGTGTCTTTCCACCAATCTTCCCCAGTTTTTTTATGTCGCCTACCCCTGCTACGCCAACAATTAAGCTTGAGACTACGATTGGAACAACAATCATTTTAATGAGCCGAATGAAAATTGTCCCAACTGGTTCCAAGTATGTTTGGACATTAGGGTTCCCGTAGAATACCCCTCCTACAACAATTCCTAAAATTAGTCCGATTAGTATTTGCCAAGCTAACCCTATTTTTTTCATACGAAGACCCCTTTCGTGTTAAAGAAATTAATTGGTGCGAATTTTAAAGCTTTCCAAATTTAAAGCTTAGCCTTTTATGTTTCTTAATTTTTTAATTTAGGAAGAAAAATGCTTTTACATTTATTTTTTTGAATATTTTATAAATTGTTTTTATGAGATGAAAAATAAGCTATATTACCTTCTTTTAACGTAAATAAAAAAATATAATGTGCTCAAATAAATAACAGGAGCCCATTATATGAAAAAGTTTTTAAGTAAGAACGCAGTTGTTTTAAACCTGTTTGAAAAAGAAACTGGTGTTTTGTATGGCGAAGACATCTTTATTTCTGTAGAAGGAATGTCAATTGGAAGTCCAATTTTAACTCGTAATGGTGCTACAGATTCTAATGTAGCAGAAGCTCTATATTGGCTTGAATATCACTATAATTTACTAGGGCTAGATTTAAAGAAAAATAACTCCTTAAGTGTTTATGACGTTTCTGAAAAACTTTTTGAACTTTACATCCTTTATACAGAGGAATCTGAATTTGAAATTTTATTTAATGGTGAACTTTTAGAAGAAATAAGTAGCTCGAAGGAAGACAAGCAAATAACAGAACTTAAACACCCTCCTGAAGAACAAAACCACGAAAGTAGCTTTAAGGATAACCCCTATAACCAATCCGATGTAACAACAACTTCTAGAAAAACTTTAAAGCCCTCACATACACCTGAAGATATTCTCAAAGAAGATTTAAATAGAATAGAATATGATCACTTAAGCGAAGGTAAGGTGAAACAAGCAATTGTTTTCCCTCCCTTATATAACGACGGAAAATACATAGAACAATTTTTAATAGAACGTGGTGTAAGATGCGCTCTAATAAAATGGGTTTTATCTTACCGTAAACACAATGCTAATAGATTTAAAAACGCACCTCAAGAAGTTGTTGATAGAATTGAAAAAAAACCTCACTACATAGGGAAAGTCCCGGTAATTGAAAAGGCTTTGGCCGCAATGATGCGTGACCAACCTCTGTCCCTTAAAGGAGAAGCCGGCACAGGAAAAACCACGTTGGTAGAAACAATTTCGTGTCTTTTAAACCTTCCCTTATTTAGTATTAACGGTTCATTGGAATCCAACAAAGCTACATTAGTGGGAGAAAAAGATATTGTAGGAAAAGGGAGACTTGTTACAAAAGATGGTCAAATGACAAAAGCAATGAAATGGGGAGGTATCCTCTATATTGATGAAATTAATATGATGCGTCCTGATGTACTAGCTATTGTAAACGGAGCTACCGATCATCGAAAAACATTTTATAACGATGTAGCTAAAGAAACTGTTGTAGGTCATACAGATTATCGCTTTATTTCTGCTATGAACATTGGATATGCGGGAGTAAAAAAGATTAATGAAGCTACAAGTGATCGCACCGCTTCCATTATATTGACTTACCTTGGAAAGAATGAAATGAAAACACTACTAAGAAACTTAGCACAAAGAGAGAATGTGCAGGCTAAAAAAATAGGTGCACCAGAACTAGAAGAAATTGATATTGTGAAGTTGACCAAAATCTATCTTGAGTTAACGGTTGCCTCTAAAAAAGGTTACATTCCTGTATTGGCTGCCTCCACTCGAAACATTATTCTATTGGCTAAAATTGTTCCTGTTTTGGGATACCAATTAGCATTAGAAATGATGTTAGATAAATTTGACGAATTTGCAGCTGAAATTGTTGGAGTGTTATCAAGTGACGAGCTATTAGATGAATTGGGTGTCGATCCAAACGAACTTCTTAATTCCTAAACAACTACGATGTAACATTAAAAGTAAGCCTCTCTCCTTTTAGAGAGGTTTTCTTAATAGGAGGATTTTTGTGATTTTAGAAAACCCGCAGATATTAAAATCCTTAGATGCGTTCTTGAGAAGAGCAATAGCAGATATAGAGGATATTGTATCTACAAGTAAAATGCAAGAGATAGAAATGACAAGGCTTGTTTTTAACGATGAAAAAGAATGTTATACGACTGGTAAAACAATAGTGGTGGGTAAGAATTTTCCTGTTTTTAAGCGTGATAATAACAACATTGTATATAGACAAGCTCAAGGGGTTATTGTTCACGAGCTCGCTCACGTTATTTTTACAAACTTTAAGCACTACGCTACTTTCATTAATACAGCTCCTCATAAGCATAAGAAAAGTAAAAATATCGCAAAAAGTGTTATTAATATTCTTGAAGATTATCGTATTGAAAATCAGGTAGCTGAATTAAATCCTTTTTATAAAAAATTGTTCCTAATGGTTCGTTTTCATATCGTACAAGAGGTAAGTGAAAAGATTAAAAATATTAAGATAGCTAATGATGTTGATAGGCTTAATGTACTTATAAACTCCCTCTTGTTTTTAGGTTTCATAAATAAGCCTTTAAAAACAGCAGATTCTACAACAAATGAAATACTAGTATCCTTGTTACCAATTGTTCGTAAAGCTACAATGGCAAAGTCAACTAAAGACGTAGCTGGCTATGCAGATGAAATAATGATTTTATTTAAAAAAATAGACATAGATGATAGTAACTTCTATGTAGATGAAGTAATAGAAAAGCTAATGGGTAAATTAAAAGCTACAGGCACTAATACTCCGCTTGAACGACAACAAATAGAAACGAGTCTTCCTGGTAGTCAGAATTCCGGCGATAAAGACGCGCCTGACAAATCAGTTGTTTTAGATATCACTAAGAGCCTAGAATTAGCTTCTAAAGACGCTGAAGATATTTTAGATGATTTAGTATCCCGAATGAACAAAGAGGTTCTCAGGCTAGAAAGAGAGGATATAACAAGCGACATTATAAATAACTACTTAAACACCTCTACAAATGAGAGACTTGAGTCACAAATAGAAAAGGAAGAAAAAGAAATAGCTGAGTTAATTAAAGATCTTCCACCCCTTCACTCTCGAAGAAAAGTTAATATCCGCAAACCTATTGAAATTGACAAGTATTCGATAGGCCACTATGAATCTTTAAAAAATGATTTAAGACTTCCTATTTTACGAACTACTTCCAAATTAGAACGAATAAAACAAACAAAAATTGAGGATTGGGAATACAATCAGAAATCAGGCTCCCTGGATACTAATGCTTTAACAAGATTTATAGCGTTTGATGAAGTAGATATTTTTAAAAAACAGTATCCTGATGATGAAAGATTGGCTATGGATGTAATGTTATTAGTTGATTGCTCTGGTTCAAACAGCGTTGAAGTGCTAAATCAAAAAAACAAAGAACGTTTACCTAGATATAAGGTTAATCAGATGATTGCGCTTTTTCTTCACGAAGTATTAAAAAGCATTGGATGGAGGCATTCAATATGGGCATTTGACTCTGGTAATACGGAGAATATAGCTCCTATTGTCCCCTTCACTGGATGTTTTGATAAAAAAGAAGGGTTAAAAATACGTTCTATAGGTGCAAGAAATGCTAACCGTGATGGAATGCATATTCGTATGGCCGGAAAACACTTAGCCGGGCACGCAGAAACAGATCGTAAATTATTAATTGTTCTCTCTGACGGTCAACCCGCTTCGCGTAACTATAGTGGCGTAGCAGCTATGTCCGACGTATATAATGCTACTCAAGAATTAAAGGAGCTTGGAGTTAAGACAATTGGAATATTTTCTGGTGATGAAGTAGAAAATCGATACTTTGAGCGAAAAGACAACAAAGGTGCGGGAATGTACGAAAGTGTAATTTTTCTTAATAATGACAGTATCTATGAGTTTCCTGATAAACTTTACAGCTTGCTAAATAAAGAATTTGAACTTGAGGATGATTCTTACTAATTAACTACTTTATGGTTTGAAAGAGAGGTTTTATATGACATTTTCCCTTAGAGCAATTAAAGAACTAGAATATAGAGCAAAGCGGCTACACAATAGGTTTAGTTTTAAAACGGAAGGAACAATGAGGAAGCCTGTTAATAGTCGGAATGCATCAGATTTCGAAAGTGATGTTGAGTATATGCTTCCTGCTGCTAACGAACTTAATTTTATAACTATTAAAGAAAATTATGAATACGCCCAAAATGTATTTAGTGCGGTGCAAAGATTATTAGTTGGCGGAAATAAAATTGTTCTGTCTGGTGGAACAAATGAAGAAATGAACGAACTAGTTATGAAGGAAACTCAAAATATATTAGATCTTATTTTAATGATTAAAGATAACGACAGGCAGTTTAAGAACATTATTTTTGATGAAAAACATAGGTTTGGTGAGCAGTGGTTTATAGAAATCGCTAAGCATATTCAAATAACTAATGATGTTTCTGTTTTTGTGAATGAATTAAATGGTGGAGATATTGCCTTACACATAAAAAAAGCATTGATGAACCCCAATAAAAAAGAAATAAACTTATATGGAATAGATCGAGATATAGATTGTGGAGCTGATTCAAGAAAGAAAGGTATCGAAACCGCACGTAACGGACTAGCTGAAGTAAGCTCTCTATGGGCTGATATTTCGTTTTGTGCAAATCACTACATAAATTTTGGCGATGAACGAAATTATTATATAGAAAGTGAAATCTATAATTTTTACAGAAAAAAGCTAACAAGGCAACAAGGAATCTTTGTTTTCAACTACCCCTTCTATCGAATTGATGACGTAAAAAACATTCTTAGTAATAATGAGTTAATAGCCGCTATTAACACAAATGATGAAATTGGAAACATAGTTTTTGTTCTTCGTTATGGAACCCCTAAAGAACACTCTAAAAAAGAGATTCAAAAAATAGAGTACCAACCTCAACGTTTACCCTCACAAATGACTGATGTAATTAACTACTATACGAAGCATATTGAAGAAGTTAAAACTTTTAGAGGTAAATATACCGATATGCACGATATTCGAACAGAGTTTGAAAATCAGGAAGATTCTACTGAGTTTCTCTTTGATTATTATCAACCTCGAAACAAACTACAGCAGCTTGATAATCCACTAATTGAATATAAGCCGGACCACGTACCCGCTATTGCAACTTCCGAAATTATTAATGGTCGATATGTAGATGAGGTATTAAAGAAAAAAGTAGGAAAACAGTTTGGATTTGATCACTTGTTCTCAACCAAAATAGTTAAACGCGAAACAGAGGAAAAGGAAGAAAAATTAGATAAGGACGGTAATAAAGTTGTGGAAATTAGTGAGAAAAAAAGTAACGTTATTGTGTCTATTGCTTTAATTGCTCAGACAGGAGAATATGTAGAATTATTTTCTAATGAAACAGAAGATGATGATGATTTTAACTAAAGAAGGTAAGGTGAAAGTTTGGACCGTTCATTAGACAACTTAAAATTAGATATGCACAATTCCTTAGATAGCTTAAGGTTAGATTTACATAACGGTGAACGCTCTTTTAATTTTAATACTGACCTCCTAATTGCTAAGAGGACTGAAAAAGAAAATGAGCTAGAGATATTAGCGGTTTCCCTGTATGAAACAAAGTCTGAGATTAATAAGCTAGTCAAGAAAAATAATGGTGCTTCTGGTAAAATACACGGACACCCCTTCTACAATTACGATCAGACAAAATTCACTATTAAAAAATTCTCTAACTTTGAAAAAAGAGAAACAGCAGGGAAAAAACATAGCCATCGGATAACGCTAATTAGAAAAAAAGACCTTGTAATAGATCAAACAGTAGAATCTTACCCGATTGTAATGTTACCTAAAGAAGAGGCGGAACATTTACAAACAATTGTTTTTGAATACGTTAGAGATAACATCGTTTCTCCGCTCTTCCCTGATGTGAGAATTCCGCAAGTGTTAGCAGGAGAACTATTTATATCTATAGAAGAAGCTCAAGTTATTTTAAAAAATGTTAATGATGGGGTTGTTAAGACAGAAAATGAAATAATGACAGCAGAAATGTTGCTTATGTATTATCAATGGGTTGATTACTTAGTGCAAGAATTAGCTAAGCGAAACAGGTTGCAACACTTAGAAGTAATTGCTTGTCCTAGAGATTTAATTGCATATGAGATAATTATTAATGAAACTGAAATTCGAGAAATCGTTTCTAGGGGGCTAATAGCAGGATGGATTAAAATTTCTAAAACCTCCAAGCTAACGAAGCGTTACGATGGCTTTGACACGTATATGCCTGATTATGCTAGCACATTTAAGCAAAGAATTGAGAGTATATCAGTTGCACAACATCATTATGGCGTAATAAGAGAACAAACCACCAAATACTTAAAACGTTTAGGTAGAGATCCTATATCCGTCCAACTAGATGCTATAGAAGCAGGTTTAAAATCTCTAAAGAAACAAAAAAGAGTAAATATAGTTGGTGAACCTGGTGTTGGGAAAACATACATTATGTCCTCTACTGCTTTTTTGGACTCGTTGTATTCCCAAAAAACGATGAAGCTCTTAGTAATGTCTCCAGATCATTTAGTGGAGTCTGCTTGGCAAAGAGAGACAGAAGAAACATTAAAAGAAGCGACTTACCATCATATAAATTCTGTAACAGATATTATGAAATACGAACAGCAAGGATTACTACTAGATGAAAAGCCTCGAGTATTTATATTACCTCAAAATTCCGCGAAGAGTGGCTATGCCACTATGCCAATGGTAAGGTGGGAAACTCACCTATTACCTATAGAAAACCAACCAAACAAATATAAGTCTCAAAAAGTATTTGTTTGTCCACACTGCGGTGATATTCAAAAAAGAAGAATTAAAAACACATACACTGATCCTAACGCAACAAAATTTATATATGTCCCCGTTCCTTATGACCATTATGCTACTGAAAGATACAATAATAGAAAATGTAATACGTGTCAGACAATTCTTTGGGGAACCACAAACAAAGAAGCAATTTCTTATAAAGAATTCGCTTCCGGAGAAGCTAAGGAATCTCCTTTTGTATACACAAGTGTAGGGTTTTTCCCTAGAGACTTAAAAGCCCTCAGAAGGCTTATAGAAGACACACGAAAGAAGTATGACGAGAAACCCACTAAAACCAAAAAAACTCAACTGTCAGGACTGAGAGCGGCTGAGTTGCAAATGAATGGTACTACAAAAGAAAAAAAACAAGTATCCCCTCATAAAGTGCCCATCGCTGATTACATTTTTAAAAATCTAAAGAATGTTTTTACTCACTTAATCATTGATGAGGTACACGAAATTCAAAATAGTGCTTCTGCAAGAACACAGGCTGCCGGAAAATTAATTGCATCTGTACCAAAGGTTATTACAGGTACAGGAACTTTAATGAACGGATATGCAAAATCCCTCTTCTTTACATTCTTTATGCTATTTCCAGAAAAAATGAAAAAAGCAGGATTTGAAATTGGTGATGTTGAGAAATTCCAAGTTGCCTTCGGTGTAACTGAAAAAAGATACCGCATAACGTCTGATAAAAAAAGAACTACTATAGCGCCTAAATCAAAGCCTGGTATATCCCCTATTATTTTCCCTATGTTCCTTCAGTCAACAAGTGTGTTTATTACCCTAGATGATTTAGAAACAGCGTTGCCTGCAATAGAAACCGAAGTTGTTGAGGTAGAACCATCTCAAGAGTTACTAAAAGGAAAACAAGAATTAGAACTAGCGGTAGCTGCAGCTACTAAGGGTGATGTGAAGTTATTTAAAGCCCTAATGCCTCTGTTATATTCTTATCTGGATATGCCAACGATACAAAGAGAAATTAAAGACGAAGACGGTAACTTAGTTCATTTAACTAAAGTTATAGCGAACGAAGATGACAGAAAAATTAATGCATTAAAATCAATAGTAAAAAAAGAAGTTGTACAAAATCAAAATAGAGTAATTGTTTATACATACTATACAAACGATGGTATTAATGACTATATAAAAGAGAAATTAGAAGAAGAAGGATATCGGGTTACAGTTCTCAACAAAAATACAGAACATAGTATTTCTTGTGACGGCACCTTAAAGAAAGTGCCTAAAAACAAACGCGAAGAATACATTAAAGCGGAGGTCAAACAAGGTACAGAGGTTCTAATCACCAATCCTGAGCTAGTTAAGACAGGAACAAACCTAATTGATTTTGCTCCTATTGTAAGATACCAGATGGACTATCAAGTTTATACTGAGCGTCAAGCGCGTGGAAGAACAAGAAGAATAGGACAAACCAAGCAATGCACAATCTATTACCTTTACTACAAACAATCATTTCAAGAAGATATTACAAAGCTAATGGCAACAAAAATAGTTGCATCTGAAGCAATTGAAGGAAAGATGCACTCTAGAGGTCTTGATGCAATAACAAATAGTCGAACTCCAGAAGAAGAGTTAGCAAAAAAATTCTTTGAAACAATGGGTTTAACTCATAACAAAAAGCCTGAATGAGATTTAATCATTCAGGCTTTTTGTTATTTATTTTTTAAAGAAAAATGGGTAATTGTATTCTTCTAAGTAAACTGGTTCATATTTCTTTTCGTTAATTGATTCCCAATTCTCCATACTCCAACGCTTGTCCCAGACTGCCATTCTTAAATGTGATCGATTTTGAAAGTAAGGATTCAAGAGAATGCTAAAAAATTTACTCTTTTTACTGGTGTGAGCAATAAGTAAATTAGGATTTAACTTTTTCAGCAAATGCAGTGCTCTACCTTCTCTAAAAATTAAGTTGTTGAATGCTCTAATGCGACAAGATTCTTTTGTGAGAAAAAAATTAAACACTTCAGAAAAATCCGGTTCAACATCTAGGTATGGGACAAGGTTCTCTTTCCATTTTTCAATTTGTGAAAAATAGGGCTCTCTTTTATCGTTCCATAACTTATAGTAGTGCTCTGATTTGGTTTCCCATCTGTTTTCAAACTCATATAAATTATCTCCAAACATCTCTGTCCATCTAGTTAAAACAATAGAATTTCGAGTGCCTGTTATTTTTTCAGCTGCTAAATTTAATTCTTGTAATATTTTATATGTTTGATCAAGTTCTTCTTTTGTCCATCCCCCTACTCTTTGGTATAGATCCCCTTTGTATGCAATGATAAATCTAAAATTATATGGATAAATCTCTCGTATTGTTTTTGCAACCATTTGTAAATGGATAAGAGTAATAAAATCAGCAATGTCGGGATGGATCCAACCGTTCGAGATATGTTCTTTTTTAAACTTAGGTGAAAATGTTGTTAAAAAGAAATCAATGGGTGCTCCTTTTGAAACAAGTGTTTTTAACTTAGAATAATATATGTTCTTAATTTCTTCTGACATTATACTACTACCTTCTAGTTGAACAATGGATTGGTTTGAGAACAGAAATCGGTGAATAACATCTGTAATAGTATCAGTATCTTTAACCTCTAAATTGTATTTATCAATAATTGATTTAAAATATAAGTTATTTAGTTCTAAATCTGCAATCTTCAAAGCTTTTCCCTCCCTTATAAGCTTAGTTCTCCAGCTGTGAGTATAATCAACATTTAACTTTTGTGGGGATAATTTCAATTATTTATTCAAGCCTGCTCATTGTTTTAACGAGGCACACAAAAATATAATTTTAAAACTAAGATGTAGAGAAAGAAGTTAAAGGGGAATGCTCGTTGAAAATACAATTTAGGGGCCATAACTTTGAATTACCTCAAACAATGCGAAAATATATAATTAGCAAAGTTCCAGCATTAGAACGCCTTTCTCAAAAAGATGTTAAAGTTTATTTGAGTGTAATGAAATTTCAATGCAATGTTAAATTAGAAGTTCTTTTATACGGAGAAAACCAAAATCGTATACGTGAAGAAAGTATCTCAAATGATTTAGATTCAGCGCTCTTAATATTAAATAGTAGACTTGAAAATCGTTTTAAGAGGCTTAAAAAAACTGAATTAGTAGAGATTTAATAATATTCTTCTAATACAAAAAAACTTATAGTTAAGAAACTATAAGTTTTTTTGTATTAGCTTTTTAATTGTTGTGCAATTGCGAACAAGAGTAGATGACAAGAATCGTTTTAAGTACTTAATAACAATTGCTTCTTTAAATTATACAAGCGCAGCATAGCGCAACATAATTTTTATGAAACGTTATGCAAACTTATTAAGTGTTACTAAAATCTATGCAAACTTATTAGTGTGAAGTATTAATTAGAAATAAGCTTTTCTGCAATTTGTACAGCGTTTAATGCTGCTCCTTTTAGTAAATTATCTGACACAACCCAAAAACTTGCGGCGTGGTCACTGTTTACGTCTTTTCTTAAACGGCCAACCATTGTATCGTAAACACCTTCTGAATTACGAGGCATTGGATACAATTGCTCTTTTGGGTCATCAATTAGCTTTAGCCCTTCAAATGTTTCCCAAAGACATCTTAATTCTTCAATGTTAATAGGTTTTTCAGTTTCAATATAAACTGATTCACTATGTCCAACAAATACAGGAACTCGGACACAAGTGGCATTTACTTGTATTGAGTCATCGTGCATTATCTTTTTAGTTTCGTTAATCATTTTCATTTCTTCTTTTGTAAATCCGTTTTCTTCAAAAATATCAATTTGAGGAATTAAATTAAAACTAATTGTATGAGGATATACCTTCGGAGTGTATTTTTCTTTATTTAAAAACGCTGAAGATTGCTCTTTTAATTCTTCAATAGCTTTTTTACCAGTCCCGCTAACTGCTTGATATGTTGAAACTACTACCTTTTTTAATCCTAAATGGTCTGCAATTGGTTTTAAAGATAAAACCATTTGTATAGTAGAGCAGTTTGGGTTAGCAATAATTCCTTGATGTGTAAGTATATCTTCTGGGTTTACTTCGGGTACTACTAAAGGAACATCATCTTTCATACGAAAATGGCTTGTATTATCAATTACTACCGCCCCACTATTAACCGCATACGGTGCATATTTTTCAGAGATACTTCCCCCCGCCGAAAACAAAGCAATATCAATTCCTTCAAATGATGCTTCCGTTAGCTCTTCAACGACTATTAGTTCGTCCTTATAATTTAGCGTTTTTCCTGCTGATCTAGCTGAGGCTAATAATTTTAATTTATTAACCGGAAAATCTCTTCTCTGTAACGTTTCAATCATTTTTTGTCCAACTGCGCCAGTTGCACCTACAACTGCTACATTGTACTTTTTCGTCATAGATAAACACCTCTAATAAATTTTTCCTCTAAATATGTAGAGGATGGGATTTTAAATCTACAAATCATACTATCCTTCATTATCTTCTATTTTTTTAAAATAAACAGGAGGAAAACTAAGCTTTTATAGGTGTGGAAATATACGAATTATACTAAATTGAACTTTAATTACCCTTAAAAAACCAACTTTTACTCAATTAATTTTTAGAGAAGAAATCATTTCCTACAGTTACTAATTCCTACAAACCAACATATTAAATAGTCATTACTAAAAAAGAAAAGAATATAAATAATCTTTAAGATGGTTTAGAAATATAGCTTGCTTTAAAGGGGTGTTTTTAGATGGAGTGAATAAAACCATAAGAATTATTAGAATTGGTGGTGATTAGATGTCTAATAAGCATCAAAGAAAGATTGAACAATCTATGAGAGAAATAGAGCATCTATTTAACGAATGTAAAAATGCTCAAGGTGATGAGATATTAAAATTAGAAAAAGAAATACGAAAACATCTAGAAAAAATACGTAATATTCAACTTACCATAAAGAAGTTAGCGCCACACCTTTTAACAGAAAATGTAGAAAAGCTAAATTTAATTAAAAAGGAGTTCATAGTACTATCGGAAAGCTTATTTAAAGAAATAACCCTAAAATACCCTATTAAAATGACGTATGCAGAACTTATAAATAATAAAGAGCATCACTTATTTAGACTTGGAATTCTAGGGTTAATAAACAAAGAAAAGCTTATTGAATCACTTTTTCACAACTTGTTTAAGAGACAAATACCTCCTCATCCAAAAGATGAACATCCTCTAGCTAGAACTATATCAAGAAAATTCATTATACATACAGGTCCTACAAATTCTGGTAAGACTTTTGATTCATTATTAAGGTTAAAAGAAAGTCAAAATGGAATGTACTTAGCTCCTTTAAGGCTCTTGGCATTGGAGGTATTCGAAAAATTAAATATAGAAGGTACCCCTTGTACACTGCTAACTGGTGATGAAGAAATACAAGTCCCCTTTTCTAATCATATCTCTTGCACCGTTGAGAAGGCAGACTTAAAGAACTTTTATGATTTAGTCGTAATAGATGAAGCCCAATTAGTAAGTGATTCATCAAGAGGAAACGCTTGGACTAGGGCAATACTGGGATTGTACGCAAAAGAAATCCACATTTGTTGTTCCCTCAATGCTGTACCTATTGTTAAAAGGTTAGTTGAAGATTGTGGTGATGTACTAGAAATCAATACAAATGAAAGAAAAACGCCTTTAATTATTGAGAAAGATAATTTTGAGTTCCCTAGAGATGTACGTGCAGGAGACGCATTAATTGTTTTTTCTCGAAAAAAAGTTCTTCAAATAGCCTCGGTATTAAGTCAATGTAACATAAAATCGAGTATGATCTATGGAAATCTACCCCCTGATACGAGAAGAAAACAAGTTGCTATGTTCGCATCGGGTGAAAATGAAGTGGTAGTCTCTACTGATGCTATAGGAATGGGATTGAATTTACCGATAAAAAGAGTGGTTTTGCTTGAAACAGAGAAATTTGATGGAAATGAAGAAAGGTCTCTGTCTGATCAAGAGGTTAAACAAATACTCGGTAGAGCCGGAGGAAAAGGTTTATATCCCGAAGGTTACGTAAACTCAGTTAAAAACAAAGAATTAATATTTGAGCAATTAGCCAAAAAAGATGAGAAGGTACGAGAGGTTTACATAGGACCGTTAGAAAGCACAATATTATCTTTGCGTTTCGGAACCTTAAAAGAAAAACTAAGTTATTGGAAGACCTTCATTTCTGAAGTACCTTACATAAGAAAAATTGAAATTACCCAACAACTTGAGCTACTTGAATTGTTACCAAAATATCTAGAAGAGAACTTGACGCAAGAACAAATATATCGTGCTATATATATCCCCTTTGACTATAGTAATGAAGAATTGTTATTAACGTGGTTACGGTATTTAAATGAGATAAGCAAATCTAATATTGAATTTGAAAAGCCGCTGTTTAATTTAGGATCTGATTTAGAAGGTTTGGAAACGGCATATAGAAAAATTGATTTGTATTATTCTTTCAGCAATTCTTTTAACGCTGTGTATGACGAGCAATGGATAACAGAAAGTAGAGATTTACTATCTACTCGGATTCACAACGTTCTTAGAGAACAAACCTTAAAAAGTGTTAAGCTATGCTCAAAGTGCGGAGAGTATTTGCTTATTGAGAACGAAACTAATCTATGTACTAATTGCTGTTAATGAA
This sequence comes from Priestia sp. SB1, assembly GCF_038898415.1. Lineage (NCBI taxonomy): Bacteria > Bacillati > Bacillota > Bacilli > Caryophanales > Bacillaceae > Priestia > Priestia sp. SB1. The sequence goes on from NZ_JBBJSS010000002.1 coordinate 85,718, forward strand.
AAAAATAAAAGACGGGACATATATAATGTCATCCGTCTTTTAATTAATTTTCTTTTCAAGCTTTTGTTTTAATAAATACTCTTGAAACAACTTATAATTTGTAACTACTTTGTCTAAGTGTGTATCTTTAATCTTTTCTGTTTCCTTATACTTGGGGTATTCAAGAACTTTATAATCACCTTCTTTTAGAGGAACTCTTTCTTTTCTAACAACTTTATGAAATATTTCGTAAGCTTGTTGGCTAGGTATAGTTGCTTTGTTTTCATCTGAATACGATATGACGTTTCCTCTTTTGAAAACTATTTTGCAACCTTTTTCTAATTCAGTGATTTCTTCTACGTGCAAAGGTATTTTAAAACCTCTACGGTATTCTTTGGGTATAAACCACTCAAATCTAATACACAAGCCATCGTCAAATTTGTGGTATGCAATGAAACGGTAAGCATCTAAAATTGTAAAATTTGTGGTGTGTTTAGGATAAGATAGGACATACCTTTTTAATTCTGAAGAAGCCATTTGGTATGTGGAAGAATATAAAATTGGATAATTCATCAGACTATCCCTCTCTTCTTTTAAAAGGTATTATTAATACTATTTTTATTATTATTAATTATTCATAAACATTTTATTTTATTTTTCATAAAAAAAGCATACGATATCGTATGCTTTTCATCTTGCTAGTGGCTTGTCTAAACCGAACGAGTTATGTAAGAATCTAATAGCATCTTTTGATTGTTCTTCGGGTACAAGAACCCAAATTGTTGTATGAGAATCCGTGGATTGAAGAATAGGGATATCATTTGCGTAAAGTGTGTGGACTATCTTTCTTACTACTCCAGGTACGCCTGACATACTTGCTCCTACTAGAGATATTTTCACTACATCATCGCGTTGTTCAAAAGCTAAATTTAAATTTGCTAGAATTTCTTCTACTTTCTTAGCCTTATTCTTTTTAACTGTAAAGCCTACGCTATCTTGTGTAATATTGATGAGGTCTAAAGAAACGTTACTGTCTTCTAATAGAGAAAAAAGTTCATCTTGCATTGAGTAAGACATATTAGTTTTTACAACAAACTGCATTATTCCAGACGTTTGAGTGATGCCGGTTAAAAATTGGCCGGTATCCCGCTGATTTTGATCATCCAATTCGCTTTGATTTGTGATTAATGTACCTGTGAAATCACTAAAGGTTGACCTAACTCGAATTGGGATATTATACTGCATTGCAATTTCTACGGCCCTTGGGTGTATTACTTTCGCTCCTTGGTGTGCTAAGTTGCATATTTCGTTATAAGTCGTTTTTAATAAAATCTGTGCATCTTGGACGATACGAGGATCAGCAGTCATCACTCCCTCTACATCTGTAAATATATCAACATATTCTGCATTAACTGATGCGCCTAATGCCGTAGCTGAGGTGTCACTTCCTCCTCTTCCAAGTGTAGTAATTTCTAAATTGTCGGAAATACCTTGGAATCCTGTAACTACTAGAACGTCTGTTGTTTCTAGTTCTTTTAACATCCTTTCGGGTTTTAACTCTAAAATGCCCGCTTCATTAAATTCATTATTTGTTATAATTCCTGCCTGTCCACCTGTCAAAACACGATTAGAAATGCCTTGTTCAACCAACTCACTAGAAAAAACGCAAGCTGAAATTAATTCCCCTGTATTCATTAGAAGGTCTTTTTCACGTCCTGTGATATGTGGAGCCAAACTAATAAGTGTATCAGTTGCATAAGCATCTCCTGTTCTTCCCATAGCAGATACTACCACGATAACTTTATAATTTTCATTTAAGCCTTGTCGGATATGTTTAAAACAGTGTTGTCTACTTTCGGAACTTGCTACTGAAGTTCCGCCAAATTTTTGCACAATTATTTTCACTTTATTGTCCTCCGTTAAAAAATAAAGATAATTTCTTTTCTAATTGAAATTCTTTTAATGTTTTTTTAAATGCTGTAAGAAACTCGTTAATTTCCAAATGGGTAATAATTAATGGGGGGAGTAAACGAATAATATTGCCTTGCGTAATATCAATTAAAATACCGTTTTTTAATGAAGACAACTGAAAGTCTCTAGCTAATTCGGGGGAAAGTGTTGTTGATAGTCCGAACATTAAGCCTTTATATCTAATTTCTGTGAGGATATGAGGGCAATAATCCTGTATTTTTGTCAACTCATTAAATAAGTACGCTGCTTTCTCTTCCACATTTATTACGTCTTGTTCGACTAAAACTTCCATAGCTGCCAAACCTAAAGATGTAGCTAAAGGAGGATTGGCCCAAGTCGTGCCGTGATCACCTTTTTGATATGTCTCAAGGAGTTTATCTCCTATAATAACTCCTCCTAAAGGAATGCCTCCACCTGATCCTTTTCCAAATAATATAGCATCTGGTTTAATTCCAGATGTTTTGTAAGAAAAGAAGGTTCCTGTTCGACACATTCCTGTTTGAATTTCATCCATAATAAGTAGCGTATTAGTTTCATCGCAGATTTTTCTAGCCATTATCATAAATTCATCTGAGATAGGAAACACTCCGCCGGACCCTAAAACAGGTTCCATTAGAAAAGCAAGAGGCTTTTCTTCTTTTATTGCTTTTTGAAATTCCTCAATAGAGTTGGGAGTTATTTCAATAGCTTCAAATATAGTAGAGGGATAGTCTTGATAAACGGCTGGTTGCCTTGTGAGGGATACAGCTCCTAGTGTTCTTCCGTGAAAACTATTTTTAAATACAACGAGTTTGTTGCGAGAATCTGAGGTTCTCTTTTTTCTTTTGTATAACATCTTAAGTACAGATTCAGTTGCTTCCGCACCAGATGTAGTAAAAAACACCTTACCCTTAATGGAATATTCTGAAATTTTTTGAGCATATTCAATAGCATTAGGGTTATAGAAATGATAAGGGGCGTGAATCATATTTTTTGCTTGTTTTACAAGAACTTTATTTAAAGCTGGGTGGTTGTAACCAAGTTGGTTAACTCCCACACCAGCAAACATATCTATATATTGGTTTTGTTTTTCGTCAAATAGATAACAACCATTCCCCTTTATGATTGTTATGGGTAATTTAGTATAGGCGGGCGCTAAGTATTCGCTATTTTTGTCTGACCAAGACAAGTTTACCCCTTCTTTCCTCTAGTGGTTAAGAACTGTACTTCTGGATTTAATTGAACACCGTATTGTTCTTGAACTTTCTCTTGAGCTAATCTAATTAAAGAAATTACATCATTAGAGCTAGCGTCACCTAAGTTAACAATAAAATTCCCGTGTTTTTCAGAAATTTGAGCGTTACCTATACGGTGACCTTTTAATCCTAACTTTTCTATTAAGTTACCTGAGTACTCAGGTAGTGGGTTCTTAAATACGCTACCGCAGCTTGCTTCCTTAAGTGGCTGTGTTTTTAATCGGTATTCTTTATTGTCGTTAGTTATTTTGACGATATCTTCCTTGTTAGCAGGCGTTAACTCAAAAGTTGCTTCTAATACAACCCATTTTTCCTGCTGAATAACGCTTTTTCTATAACTAAATTGCAACTTTTCGTTTGTAAGAGTTTGTACCTGACCGGTTTCGTCTAGCACCTTTATCTCCTTTAACACTTTAGAAACATCACTTTTATGAGCCCCAGCGTTCATTGTTACGGCTCCGCCTACGCTCCCTGGAATGCCAGCACCAAACTCTAATCCAGATAATCCTTGTTTGGCAACGTTTAAACAAAGTACTATAAATGATGCTGCTGCACCCGCCGTAACTAAATTGTCGTTAATATTAATTGATTCAAATTCCTTACCTAAACGTATAACAATCCCTTTAATACCTTCGTCAGGTACTAGGATATTGGAACCTTTGCCTATAATAAAGTACGGTATATTATTAGATAAAATATATGTATATAAATTAGAAAGTTCGTTAATGGAATGAATATGCACTAAGAATTCAGCATTGCCGCTTAATTTCCAAGTGTTGTATCTCTTTAAAGATGCGTTTTCTGTAAAGTTTAAATTTAATTCTTGAAGCTTTTCTTTAATGTTTGTCAAAATAGTCATCCTTTCAACCTGAATTCTTTTATTTTATTTTTATGAAGATTTAAAATACCTTGGCAAAAAAAAGAAAAAACCCACTTATTTACGAGTTTTTTTCTTCTTAAAAAATTCAAAAGTAAATACAATTAAGTCCACAATTAGAGAAATTATAAGATAAATATATAAATAAGAAAAGATTAAAAATATAGGAATAAAGAAAACAACTGACATTTTTAAGTGCGGCCATACAATTAATATTAATAAAATGAACAGGATAGAAGTAAAACCGTTTTTTATGTAGTAGTTTTTGTAAAGTGAATTCATTCTGCATCACCCGTTACTAAAATACACATAAATAGTATTATTTCAAAAAATATAGCTCTTTATCTATAGTGCAGTTCAACTCCATAATAATATAAATCTTTGTAAATGTCGTGTTTTTCCCACGTAATCCTACCCATTGCTCTCCTTGGTATATTTTCTTCATCAAAAAAGACTTCTATGAACTCAGAAGTAAGTTCGTAATCAGTTTCAATTTTTAAGCCTGAATAGCTAATATCTAAAATAGTTACAAATCCAATCTGGTTAAAATCCGAAACTACCGCTTGGTATTCTACATTTTTACGTTCTTCTTTTCTAGCATTATCTACACATTTGTATTCTAGAACCTGAAAGTCGTATACCGGTTTTCCTTTATGCTGTGCTAAATCTTTAAAAGAAACTTTAAAAAAATGTATATGTTGATATGACGTATATACCAAATTGTAAATTTGGTCGGTAGAAAACGGTACAGGTGAGCCGTTCAAGCTTCTTGGTATTAATGTATATAAATAATTCTCTTCTTCTGCAAAGTAAACAATTTCTACGTTAGTCAAAACTCGATGATCGTTAGATATCACCTCTGCTGGTCGTTGGAATTGCATAAAATAACTACACCTCCTAATGTTGAGATGATTATACAAACAAAATATATATTTTCAAAAAAAACCTATAAAAAATATAGGTTTTTTAAGATGATTAAATGTGGCTAATTTATAATTACTTTTTATTAAAATTTGAGAATTCTTTAAGAGAGCTTACTGTACCCATTAAATTAACTGCATCATACGGAACAAGCATTTTGTTATCACTATCTGCTAATTTGCCAAGAGCATTGATAGACTCCAGGCTTAAAACTTGGTTAGAAATATTAACATTGTTGTACGCATCGTAAATACGTTTAATTTTTTCGCTTTCTGCTTCCGCAATTAAGCGTATAGCTTCAGCTTCTCCGTTTGCTGTTCTAATTTGAGTTTCTCTTTGGGCATCCGCTTTTAAGATTGCAGCTTCCTTTTCACCCTGCGCTTCCAAAATTTGAGCTTCTTTTATACCTTGTGCTCGTAGAACTTGTTCACGTCTTTCTCTCTCAGCTCTCATTTGTTTTTCCATAGACTCTCTAATATCTCTAGGGGGATCAATATCTTTAACTTCTACTCTTTCGATGCGAACTCCCCAGTTAGTAGTTGAATCATCTAGAGCTCCTCTTAATTGTGCGTTTATTCGGTCTCTACTAGCATAAGTTTCATCCAGTTCCATTCCGCCAATTGTATCACGTAAAGTCGTAGCAATAATGTTTATAACCGCTTCTCTTAAGTTATCAATTTCATAGACTGCTTTAAATGGGTCAGTTACTCTATACCAAACTACAGTGTTTATTTTTACACCTACATTATCGCGAGTAATAACATCCTGAGCAGGTGTATCTAAAACTAACGTTCTAAGATTAACTCGAGTTGAAATTTTATCTATTCCGGGGATTATAATTTTAAATCCTGCGTCAAGTTGTCGATTAAACTTACCAAGGCGTTCCACCATAGCTACAGTGGATTGCTTAACAATTTTAATTGAAGAAAAGAATAAAACAAAAGCTAAAATAACAAGAAAAATTGGGAATATCACATAAACACCTCTTAAATCAAAAAGAAATTCAGTTTTTAGGGTACACAACTAAGGTTGTTCCATCTATCATCTCAATTTTTACAATAGTATTTTCTTTAATTTCTGTATTATTAAGACTTTTAGCTAACCAGCTTTCAGACTCTACATTTACTCTTCCGTTTTTATTTGTTTCTATTTTTTCAGTAACTATGCCTTCTTTCATAATAAATGCTTCAATATTGGAAGGTCGTACAGTTTCGTTAATTTTAAATCGTTTAATAAGCACTGGTCTTAATGCATAGATAGCGACAATGCTTAATAAGGCAAATGTAGCGACTAAAACCCAAAAATTATCGGTTAGTATTAATGAGATAAAATATGTAATAAAGGAAGCAATCGCAAAAAACAAACCAAAAAATAATCCTGGAGTAGAGAATTCAATAATTAAAAATAACACTGCAAGAACTAGCCATATCTCCATAGTTAAATGTTCACCCCCCGTTAACCATAACCATAAACTTATTATTCTAATGTTTTTGCATACCTTGAATAAAGGGTAAACAAATTATTTCTTGCACAAACTTTCATAATTTTTCATAACATCTACTAGCATTTATGCAATTTGCGTAAACTCTACCAAAGTTTATGATCATAAAATTTCAGAGCATAAAAAAACAGGCATATCTATTTCAGTAATATGTCTGTTTTTATAGTGAAAATTATTAATTGAGTTTTTAAGTTAGTAGGACAAGTTAATTGTCTACTTGATCTAAGACATCAAATACTTGTTGAGCCGCCTTTTGAATAGCATCATTAGATGCAGTTACATAAGAAACGCCACCTATCATATCGGTACCAGCGTCTAACTTTATTGATTGAATGTTATCACCGCTTAAACTTCTCATTTTTAGAGCTAACAGACCTAGGTCTTTAAAACTTACATTTGAGTTAAAGTTTTTATCTACTACTTGTATTATATCCACCATCTTAGGAATGTTTCTAACTGTAATTGTTTGATCAACGATAGCGCGTATTACCTGCTGTTGTCTTCTCATACGCCCAAAATCGCCCTCTCCATCCTTCCTAAAACGCGCATAATTTAATGCCTTAATTCCATTTAAAGTTTGTTGACCCTTTTGTAAAGAAAACTGAGTTCTAGTTATTCTGTCACTAAACGTCATATCTTTTTCAACGTCTATATCTAATCCGCCTATTGCATCTACCATTTCTTGAAATCCCTTAAAATTAATAGTTGCATAATAATCAGTATGGATTCCAAATGTTTCTTCAATCGTTTTTGCAGTTAGGTCAACGCCACCTCTTGCAAAAGCTGCGTTAATTTTATCGTGACCGCTTTTCCCAGGGATTTCCACTCTTAAATCACGGGGTATCGATAGTAAAGAAACTTTAGAATTTTTAGGGTCTACCGCTGCAACCATAATTGTATCACTTCGACTATCATTGAATGAATCGCCGTCTACTCCTAACAGCAAAATTGCGAAAGGTTTTTTAGAGTCTAAATTAACGTTATCTTGAAAGTGTTCTATATTTGATATTTTCCCCACTTCTTGTACAAATTGCTCTTCAGCAGTTGGTTCTGGGTGTATGATGTTCCATACATATTGATCGAAAACATAATACCCTCCGTACAACAAAACACCAAAGAAAAATACAGAAAGTATAAATTTAATAAAACCTAGCAATTTCATTTGGACACCTCTTTATGGCTTCAAAATTATAAAAATAAGCTTATTTTTTATTCTCCAAGAAAAAAATTATCCCTTATTTGATAAATATTTTGGAAAAGATAGCATATTTTTGGGCCTTTCACTAGTTTTTTGTTTATAATTTATAATATAGAGGTTAGAAAGAGGTCGAATGATAAAATGGTTAATATCGAAACTTTTGATGAATATAAAGAACGTTTATTAGATGAATTAAAAAATATAGATGTAGTAGAGCAACTTGAGATTATAAATGACGACGAAATAAACTTTACTGTAAAAAATCCTAATTACAATGAAGGATTCCTAGTGGATTTAGAAAGCGTCTGGAGACAATACAAAATAGTTGGAAATTTAGATCTACTAAATGTCTTTATAGAACAACAAAAATCAAAGGTCCTCTTATGGGGATTAAAGAATAAAACTTTTGGAGAGTTAAAGGATAAATTAATTCCTTCCCTTCTACCTGTAAACAAAGTATCTAAAGAGGGTGAAAATTACATTACTCGAAATTTGAGTAGAGATTTCAAAACCACACTTATGTATGACTTAAAATATGTAAGACAAGCATTACAGGATGATTGCTTCCCTTTTTTACCTGATACAGCAGATATGATGAATATAGCTGCTAACAATTTAATGAATAAAGGTTGGGGGAACGAAGAGGAAATCTTTGAAAACGAACATTTCCAATTCTTCACATATCGTATTTCTGACAGTTACATCTCGCACTACCAATTTTTTATTAAAGAACTAATTGAAGAATCTATGGGCGACTGCTTTTTTGCCTTCCCTACTGAAAACACCGCTTATGCAGTAAAGGTTAAAGGAAATAAAATGGATTCAGTTATTGAGAGTCTCAATGTTTTGTCTAAACGGGTCCAGTTTAGTTATAAAGAAGAAGTTGAGCCTTTATCGCAAGATATAGTGAGATACAAAGATGGCGAATACGAGTTTTTGACTAAAAAGTAATATAAGGACATACACGTAGTAGCAGTATTCCCATTTTTTTATATACATATTAAGTAATAAGAGTTCTAAGAAGTGTTAACGGAGGAAAAATAATGTTAGGTTTATTTGGAAGAAAAAAAGGAAAGCGACACAACACAAGTAGTTTTACAATTGAGCAGGATTCTGATTTTTATTATGAAGTAAAACTTCATAGTAGTTTAGTATGCTTTACTAAAGAAAAGTTACACGCTGAAATTGTTGTAAAGGAATTAGAAAAGTTTGAGGTAGAAGGAACTTTAGAACATCTTGTTCCAGGATTCACTTGGCAACATATACGAGATATCCCCTATTTAATAGAAAATATAAGTTCTAATGCTTACGCTATGATTCGACCAGTTTTACAGCGCTATGGGGTTACTCATAATTATAATGGTAATTACATAACCACTTTAGATTCTACTAATTCAACAGTCTCCTACAAAACGGTGACAGGAATGTTGGTTAAAGGAAAACATTTACATAATGGGGTTGCAATTCGAAAAGAAAATGATGAATACAAATTAGAAAACGTACCTACAGGGAAAACAATAACAGCTATGGAAAGCGAAGAACAATTAAGGCAGTTCTACCACGAGACTGCTTCTTTTTTTCCTTGGCATTACGAAAATGTGATGCAGGTATTAGATGACAACATTAATTTGAAAATATATTTTAAAGAAGTCAAAAGAGCTATTAGTTCTGGGGGGGGAATTCCTCAACCTAGTACAGAAACAATTGCTCCTGCTCAATTTAGTATCTATGGAGGTACTGATCCTCTTAAGTTAGAGGCTTACGTAAAAGCAATGAAAAAGCTTAATAGTTTCATTGGTATGAAAAACGTTAAATTAAAAATTGACGAGTTCCTTAAAACTTACTCTGTAAACAAATTTCTTGGAAAGATGAACATAGGTACAGAAGATGAGAAGCTGCACTCTTTAATTGTTGGTCCTCCTGGTACTGGTAAGACAGAGGTGGCAAGAATAATGAGTGATTTATTATGGTCGCTTGATATGATTGAAGAAAATAAATTTGTAGAGTTATCAAAAGACGATTTTGTTAAATCAGCTGTTGGTGGCACTGAAGAAGCAACTAAAGCAGTTATTGAAAAAGCATTAGGTGGCGTAATGTTCATTGATGAAGCATATACGCTTTTAGGGAATAAGGGTTCTGCAGGAGATAATAATTTAGATTATGGAAAGATTGCTTTAGAAATAATTATGAGAGCAATGTCTTTCTATCCTGGTAAACAATTAGTAGTTATTTTTGCTGGTTATCGAGATAAAGTTGATGAATTACTGTTAGAAAATGATGGACTCCCTTCACGCTTTAAATTTAGATTCGAATTTGACGATTATACACCACAAGAGTTAAAAGAAATAGCAGTAGAAATGTTAGAAGGCCAAGGCTTTGTTACAAATGACATTAATGAACAATTAAGTCATTTAATTTACTCTAAGGCTAAGCGCGGTTCACTTCAAGGTAACGCCAGAGATATTAGTAATTTGGTTGGCGAAATAACACGACAGCACAAGAATTACGTATCAGAGAAAGGCGGTCATTATAAAATAATTCATCCGGATGTTATTCATTCCGTATCAAATGCAAAAAAAGTTAAAAATACCGCTGCTTTAGAGTCGTTGTTAATTGAGGCTGAAAAAGAACTAAACAATTTAATTGGTTTAGAAACATTCAAAAAGCAAGTTCGTTCCTTAAAAAACGTTTTAACTGCTGATCAAAAAAGATATGCACAAGGTATTGTTACTACTCCCCCACTTCTTCATATGGCTTTTAAGGGGAATCCTGGTACTGGTAAAACAACTGCTGTTAGGATATTAGCAAAAATTCTTAAAGGTTTAGGCGTATTATCTAGTGGACATTTTATTGAAGTTAAAGGAAAAGATCTAGTTGGAGACCACGAAGGACATACTCCTAAAAAAGTTGATGCTTTAATAAAAAAGGCTAGAGGCGGCATTTTATTTATAGATGAGGCTTATAGTATGGTAAATGGCAAAAATGACAGGTATGGTATGGAAGCCATAAATACATTGTTAGGTGAAATGAATGGATCCGGTGAAGATGCAGACCTTTCTATTATATTTGCTGGATACCCTAACAAAATAGAAGAATTATTCAGTCTGAATGATGGTTTCAAATCGAGGATTAATCAACATTTTATTTTTGAGGATTATAAAATAAACGAACTTCTTGAATTATTTAAGTTAAGAATGAAAGAACTTAGTTATGAACTTGATTATAATGTTCTTGAGACTGCAAAAGCAGCTATTTCATACGCAAAGAACGCTCACAATTTAGAAAACAGTAATGCAAGATGGATTAGAAATTATTCTTTAGCAATAAAAAGTGCCCAAGCAGATCGTCTAGAAATTGAGGGATACGATAATTTGCAACTTATTAAGCAAGAAGATGTTTTAGAAGCATACAAAAAGATGTAACTAAAAAAGCAACCTTCTCTTTTGGAGGTTGCTTTTTTAGTTATGTAATTATATTAGTTAATCTTAATAAACGCTATGCAATGTGCATACCGTTTATTTTATTTTATGCGCGTATAGTAAAATATACGCTGTGTATGTATAGTTAGTAATTACAATTCAACGCTTGCAATCAAAAGCAATTAAAAGCAATTAAGCGATATTTACAAGGAAGTTTCACTTCAAGGAATTTGATAGCTGTTTTATATTATTGATTGTTCAATTGATTGTTTTATTGACTAAATCCTAAAAGTCTTTATTGAACATTGCGTTATTAAACAAAAAGCCTTTAATAACAAGCTTCAATCAATATTGCATTACTTAATTATTAATTTTTATTGTTTAATTATTGATTATTATTGATTGTCACCTCTTTTTATTGCTAATTATTGATTGATATAGTTATTTAAAAGATTTATGTGTACTTTCCAGCATTAGATTCAGATCCTCTGGATAATCCTGATCTATGTCAATGATAATATTTAGTAATAAAGTTATAGTGTTTCTAATGATATTATTTCGCTTCCTTTTGTAATCCGAATGAATCATTTTCTCTTAATTATTACTTTTTGAAAAATAGCTGTAGTGTAATGTATAAGGGAACTTGGCAACTCACGCTTCCTTTTTATAAATTGAATAAAAAGTAAAATTTAAAAGGTTACCTGTGGTTTATAAAAGCAAGTACCTTTCGTCATATAACACTTTGTAGTAACGCATATTTGTGAAATAATAAAAAAATTGTTGTTCAGCGCTATGTTTTAAAGGACTTGTTACAAGTTAACGATAACTTATTGTTAACTGTTTATTGCTAATGTTACTCTATTGATTATAATTGATTGAATTTTATTGATTATTATTGGTTGATTATTGTTTATTGTTGTGGCTATTCCGTGATAAATAAGTTTGCTTATATCAATAGAAGTCGAATATTGAGTTAATTGGTTGATTGATTTTTATTGCTTTGATTGTTGGAATTTATGTATTATTAAACTAGAGGATTATATAGGTGGTGAAAATATGAGTAAAATTAGTATGAAAGAAATTTTAACAGAAACTTTTAAAGATGATGTATTGTGGCGACAAATTCACAACCTTAACCTAGAAGATTATTTATTTCCAGAATCCCTTTTAAAAGAACTCCATTTGGAAGATACATATTACACATCAAAGGCAGCTGCTATTATAGGTTTGCCAGATAATGATGCACAGCCAATAAGAAACAATTTAGCTGAAGGTAGAAAGAATGTTAGGGAGTATGTACAAGCTACTCGAACTAGTAGACAATGGACCTTTGATTATAAGTCCCTTTTTAGAATGCATATGTATTTTATATTAAACTTAAAAGGAAATATGTCTCCAAAGGAGATATCTCATTATCTAGGTAATGAAGTTGAAGAAATCGTCACAGATGGCAATTCTAAAAAAAGAAGTAACGTAATTAATGAAAAGCGTGAACTATCAAGTTCAAGTAATTCATCTAAATATGATGAAAGACTAGAAAAGATAGAAAATCAATTAATTTATCAAAATCAGCTAAATAGGCTACTTACTTTAAAGCAAGAATACGAAGAAGCGAGTCGGAAAGTGACGGACTGGGAACTACTAATGGAATTTGTGAATTATCAACTTGAAATAGCTGAAATGAAACGAAGAGAAATTAGATCTGAAAAGAAACAGTTAGAGTTAGTTAAAGAAACTTTTAAAAAGATTGATCAAATGAATGAAAATAATCGTCCAAGTTTGTTGAAGGCAATTTTCTCTAAAAATACAGCTGGGCCGGTTGATTACGATAAGACTTTCGCTGAAGTTGCTGCGGCAAGTGAAGTGAATTTGGACAAGCAATCCCCTAGCCAGGAACTAACAGATATTAATTACGAAATTGAAAAACTTAAACAAAAAAAGAAGAATATAGAAAACGATAAAGAAGATTTAGCTAAGAATAGAACAAATAAAAAAGAAGCATATGAAAATTTCAAGACACAATTTGATTACTTTGAAAAGAAGCTTAAAGCAACGAGTTTCGTTGAAGAAGCTTCACAATCAAGGATAAATGATTCTTATACAATCGAATATAACGATGAAAAATAAAAAAGAAGCTTATTTTAAGCTTCTTTTTTTGATATGAAAAGGTTGCAATCAAAACCAATTAAAAATTTTATTGTAACAAAACTAAAAAAATTTAATTTAAATCAGTATTTTGTTTCTTCCAATTAAATATCGCCAATTAAAAATTATTGATTAATTATTATTAACTTTTATTGATTAATTATTGTTTATTGATTGATTATTGATTGATTGTTGCGCAACACTTTTAGTTCGCTGTTTAATTAAAGTGATCGTAAACTTTTTCTAAGGTCATTCCCCTTGAAGCTTTAAGCAGAATATATTTTCCGGAAATTAGCTCATTGTTTTTCTTAACAAAATCACATAGCGCTTTGGTGTCATTGAAGTATTTTGTTTCATTAGAGCCTTTAGCGATTTTATAAGCTTCGCTCATATCCTTGCCTACAAACCAGAATTCAAAGTCTGGATACATTGTTGCGATTTTACCTATCTTTTTATGAGTGCTTATACTTTCGTTACCTAATTCAAATATATCACCGAGAATCGCTATTTTATTTTTAGGGGTGTTAATACTTTTAAAGGTGATTAGTGCGCTTTTAAGGGAAGTTAAGCTAGAATTATAACAATCTAAAAGAAAAGAATTAGTAACTTTTTCTTTGTATTCTAATCTCATATCAGCATTCTGAAAGCTATGTAACCCTTGCTGGATCATTTTAATATCTATATTAAGTATTTCTCCTAATTTAATAGCAAAAGCTGCATTTTTAGCATTATGAAGTCCGAACGACGGTAAGTCATAATTGTTTTCAAGATAGTTAAATGAAATTTTATTTTCTAATTGTTTTAAGTTCTTGATATCAATGTCTTTAACAGGGTGACCATTTAAGCTAGATAACAGACTCTCATCGCCATCAAAGATTACATTTTCCTTTGAAGTTAATCCCTCGATAATCTCCATCTTCGCCTTTGCTATATTTTCTCTAGATCCTAGATGACCAATATGAGATTCACCTATGTTAGTAATAATTGCAAAGTTAGGCTCGGCAGTCCTGCTTAAATCGCTAATCTCACCCATATGATTCATTCCCATTTCGACAATGCAGAGTTCTGTGTTTTTTGGCATAGTTAAAAGGGTTAGTGGTACCCCAAGGTGATTGTTATGATTACCACTATTTTTATGTATTTGAAAACTGTTTGAGAGTGCGGCCGCCAAGATTTCTTTGGTTGTAGTTTTTCCGTTAGAACCTGTGATACCCACTACAATTGGGTTAACTTCTTTACGATAGCTATTTGCAATTGTCTGGAATGCTTTTAATGTATCATCTACTTTAATAAATTTAATTTTGTTACTAAGATGAGACGGAACAGCAGTTTTATTATTCCATAAAGTTGCAATCGCTCCATTCTCTATGGCATCTTCTATATACAAGTGGCCGTCCGATTGATCCCCTTTAATAGGAACAAACAAACCCCCAGGTTCTATTTTTTTTGTGTTGAAGTGTACGTTTGTAACACTAATTCCAATAATTCTTTCTAACATAGTAACCTCCATTGTTTAGGGTTTTATTTAGACATTAATAAAAACGTTCTACTAATGTTCTTATAATTAATATTCTTTATTTTTTTTAAAAAAAAGATGTTACACCGTTGATTTAATTAGATGAATTATCTTTTAATGTAAACACATAAAAGTACAAACGAACTAAATTAATAAAACTAAATAATATGCACGTTTCATATTACTGCATAAATTTTATGCGGTGCTATGAAACGTAGCTATTGATTATGCAGAAAAGCTAAACTGGAGGAAATGCTATGTGTGGAATTGTTGGATATATTGGTTATAGACAAGCACAAGAACATCTTATCAAGGGATTAAGCAAGCTAGAATATAGAGGGTACGATTCTGCTGGAATTGCAACGATTAAGGATTCGCAATTAAAAGTATATAAAGAAAAAGGAAAGATTGAAGACTTAAAACTTATTCTTGATAAAGAAAATGCAGCTACTGCTGGAATTGGTCACACTAGATGGGCTACTCACGGGCCAGCTACTACATCAAATGCCCATCCTCATACTAGTCGAACTGAAAGATTTGTATTGGTTCACAATGGAATTGTTGAGAATTATAAAGAGTTAAAAGAGGACTTTCTAAAAGATGTAGAGTTTCGAAGTGAAACAGATACTGAGGTCATTGTTCACTTGGTAGAAAAAATGCGTGAAGAAAGTGTTACTACGGCTGAAGCATTTCAAAAGACATTAAATAAAATTGAAGGTAGTTACGCAATTGCAATGATTGATTTGGAAGATGAAGAAACAGTGTATGTTGCTAAGAATAAAAGTCCATTATTAATCGGCAAAGGCAACGGAGAAAATATGGTGGCTAGTGACGCTATGGCTGTAATTCATTTAACGGATCAATTTATTGAGCTAGAAGATAAAGAGATGGCCTTTCTAACAAAAGATGCTATTTCTCATCACAAAATTACCGGAGAAAAGATTGTACGAGCACCGTTTAAAGCTGAAATAGATCCAAGTGATTTAGAAAAAGGGACATATCAGCATTATATGTTAAAGGAAACAGATGAGCAGCCTGCAGTAATTAGACAATTAATTAATACGTATGGATTAAACGGGAAATTTGAAATCCCTAAAGAATTAAAGAATGATATTTTAGCATCTGAGCGCTTATATATTGTAGCTTGCGGAACGAGTTATCACGCTGGTTTAGTCGGGAAGAAGTTACTGGAAAAGCTATCTCAAATCCCTACTGAAGTTCATATTTCTAGTGAGTTTACACAAGATCCGCCAATGTTAAGTGATAAATCATTTGTAATCTTCCTTTCTCAAAGTGGAGAAACTGCAGATAGCCGTGAAGCATTGCAAATGGTTAAAAAACGTGGAATTAAAACTTTAACTATCACTAATGTAAGGGGTTCAACACTTTCGAGAGAAGCTAACCATACTCTTTTGCTGTATGCAGGTCCAGAAATTGCTGTTGCTTCTACCAAAGCCTACACTGCTCAGGTAGCTGTTATGAGTATACTTGCAGACGTACTTCGACAAGAGAAAAATATAGAGGCTACGTTTAATTTAAAAGTGGAACTTTCTAAAATCGCGCAAGGTATGGAGCGAATGGTAGACCAAAAAGAGGTTTTTGCTGAGATTGCTAAAGAATATTTAAAAGATGCCCGTAGCTGCTTTTTTATCGGGCGCACAATGGATTACAACGTATGCTTAGAAGGAGCATTAAAGCTGAAAGAAATCTCTTATATCCAAGCTGAAGGTTTCGCTGGTGGTGAACTAAAACACGGAACTATAGCACTAATTGAAGAAGGAACTCCTGTAATTGTTCCTATAACTTCTAAGGAAGTTAATTTGATGATTAGAGGAAATGTTCAAGAAGTAAATGCGCGTGGTGCAAATAGCTGTATTCTTGCAATGGAAGGCCTTGAAAAAGAAGGTGATCGCTATCTTTTACCTAAAACTCACCCTTTGCTTTCTCCATTGCTAAGTGTAGTGCCTATGCAATTAATTAGTTATTATGCTGCCTTGCAAAGAGACTGTGATATTGACAAACCGCGAAATTTGGCGAAAAGTGTAACAGTTTTGTGACACTACGAATGTGAGATTTTTATTTGTTAAGTGATAATAAAGTTGTTTAACTTTTCACCTGATATAACAACTGGTTTTTCTTAATAACCTTCTCTTAAGATTTTGTTGTTAAGCTTTCCTTTTTTTAATTTTAAGTTACTTATACTACTCTTGTCTAGTGTATTAATGTATAGTACAACGAAGTCGTTACTAATTTTTTTATAATGGTGACGACTTTTTTGTTACTTCTTATACATAGATTAATAGTTTTCTTTTCATAGTATCACTAAACTAAAGAATCATCATAAACACAATCGTGCATATCTTCTCATAAATAATATGCAAACTTAGTTTTAACTACTAAATATAATGCATTACCTGATTCTGATCCTCATTTTGTTGAAAAGTTCTTACAATCAAAAGCAATCAAAAGCAATTAACAAATATAATTCATCAAAACCATAGTAAAAAGCTTGCTAATTCAATTATTGTATCTAGTTAGTCTTTTTTATAAGGATACCCATTTAAAAGAAAGTTAATACATTAAGTCTGCAATAATTACGAAATATTTATTATTGATTGAATGCCTAATTATTAATTGTCAATTGCTCAATTATTGATTGTTAATTTTTAAGATGAGCAGCTAAGCTTAAAGTCGTATATTAATATTCGGTTACCTTAGCACCGGACTATCTCTACAAAGGCAATATAACTAAAAGTTTGTTCTCGATTAAAAATATAAAAAGCATAAGATGCTCAAGGTAACTTTTTTGGCCATATTAGATTTTAGTAATCAATATATACCTGGGGTATACAGTTGTAACTTCCAATTTGAGAATACTAGTAAATGCTAGTTGTAGAGGCGGATGTTTTGCTATTACTTAAACAATAACCATCTATTATTAAGTTGTTGGATGATTTGAAAAACGTTTGAAATCAGTTTCCTCTTTAAAAGGCTCTTTAGCAATAGATCTTCCATTACAAGTATTATCACCTGTGTAGGCAAAATCATATAGATTTTAAACAAGAAGTTATATTTCTGATTTAATATTTCAATGCAATAAACATATTCAGTGATTGCAATTTGCAACAATAATAATTGATAGCTGCAATAATAATTGTATACCGCAATTAAATCTTTTAATTGCGGTATACAATTAATAAATTATTTCTTATTAATTGTTTATTGCTTATTATTAATTACTTATTGTGTGTTGTTCTATTGAATCATTTTTAGATAGTTAGATCCACAAATAACTGGTTATACAAAAACACCAATACTTCTTTTATGTTCTATAAGTTATAATAACTGGTTTATCTTATAATACACATTGGTTGAAATAAGCAAAAAAGGGGATAAAGTTACAGATTTAGCTGAGTTGCATAACTATGCATAACATAAACTAAACTTTACTAGACTAACAACTAGTAAAGTTTATGCAACGTGCATTAACTTTACTAGATTTGATAATTTCAGCTCAATATGTGGTTAAACAGAGGCTTAAATATATTATTTTGTTTTGTATAGAAAGATCTCTGCTATATAATTTAATTTTTCGTCTTAACAATCAAAAGCAATAAAAAAGTTTATTGTGCTGCTTCTAGCTATTTTTCCAATAAATTCTTCTTAATTATTGATTATTATAACGTTAAATGTTCTATTGCAATTAATTAGTGTCTAATTGATTGTTATTGGAGATTATTGTTCAATTATTGATTGGGGATTAATAATAATTGTTTTACTGATTAATTATTAATTATTATTGAGTAATTGTTAATTGTATAAAAATATTAAAGATTTAACTAATGATTTATTTAAACACAAAAAATATAATGCTAAAAACAGTTAGAGGAGCTATTAAGAAATGAATATAAATCAATTACTTAGTGGAATAAGATTCAAAGAAATACAAACTGGAAGTGAAGAAGAAATTACTAATATTGCTTATGATTCCAGAAAAGTCAAAAAGGGAGCACTTTTTGTCTGTCAGAGTGGAGGGAATTATGATAGCCACAATTTTATTAACGAGGCTTTAGAGAAAGGAGCAGTTGCTTTAATAGTAGAGAGGGAGATAGAGACTCCCAATTCCGAAATTACAGTAATTAAGGTGGAAAATTCGAGGAAAGCACTATCAGGTATATCAAGTAACTTTTATAATCATCCTTCTCATTCGCTAAATGTTATTGGCATAACAGGCACTAATGGAAAAACCTCTATCTCCTATCTAGTGTCTGAAATACTTCAGAGCAACAAAGAGATGGTTGGGGTAATCGGGACAATTGGTATGGAAGTTAACAATGTGCCATTAAATTTAGAAAAAACTACTCCAACAACTCCTGACTCATTAGAACTTCAAATGATTCTAGGAGAGATGTGTAAAGTAAATGTGTCTACCGTAGCTATGGAAGTCACCTCAATTGGATTAGATCAGCATAGAGTAGATGATTGTCAAATCAATATAGGTGTGTTTACAAATCTAACAGAAGATCACTTAGATTTTCACAGGACTATGGAAAATTATAAAAATTCAAAACTAAAACTTTTTAAACTTTGTGAAGTTGGGGTGATAAATATTGATGATCTGGTTGGACGTGAGTACGTTCAAACTATGAGAGAAAGAAAACAAAAAAATGAAAATGTGAAAGTTACAACGTATGGAATAGACACAGAAGCTGATTTAAAAGCATTTGATTTGCACTTGAATCCATCCGGAAGCAAATTTAAAGTTAAGCATTTAGAAAATACATATGACGTAGCTATAAATCTACCAGGAAAATTTAATGTTTACAATGCATTGGCAGCTATCGGTGCAACTCTCAGCTCAGGTGTTTCTATGGAGATTATTATTAAGGCATTGAGAAATATTAGGGGAGCTAAAGGAAGGTTTGAGAGTGTTCAAACAAAGAGTAGCTTTTCTGTAGTAGTAGATTATGCGCATACACCAGATGCTCTAGAAAATGTGTTGACTACTGCAAAAGAGTTTAAACCAAAACGTTTAATTACTGTATTTGGGTGTGGTGGCGATAGGGATAAAAGTAAGCGTTCGTTAATGGGACGTATCTCTGGTGATTTATCAGACTTCACTATAATTACCTCAGATAATCCAAGGACAGAACACCCAATGGGTATTATTAGAAATATTGAAGAAGGCATAACAAAAACATCAGGTTTATATGAAATTGTAGATGACCGAAAAGATGCTATTAAAAAAGCTATAGAAATTGCATCGGCCGGAGATATTGTAATTATTGCTGGTAAAGGTCACGAAACATATCAAATACTTAATGATAGAACAATTCATTTTGATGATATGGAAATTGTAAAAGAATTAATTTCTTAAGTTTAAGCAACTTCATTTAGTAAACAGGCTGAACTTTGCATAACATTTATGCACAAAAAATATGTGTTATGCAGAGTTAGTAATCTCTTGCAATTAAATAGAAAAAATAATGCTTTTAAAAGGAACTTGAAACTTTATCTAGGTTCCTTTTTTTGTGCTTTTAAAATTTCATATTAAATAATACAAGGGTTGTTTTTTGAAATAAAAAAGAAGAGAATAAGTATGTTTTTCCATAAACATAAAATGGTAAAAGTATGAGGAGGGTTTATGCGGAGGTTAAGCAGTAAGTTACTAATTATTATTATATATATTGGGCTTTTGTGGACTAAGACAAATTACGTTCAAAGTAAAGTGTTTCATTTAGAGATTGAAAATAATGCCCAAAATTTCATTTTGGATTTTAATCCTCTAAGTAGCATTCTATTATTACTAGGGATAGGAATGTTATTTAGAAACTGGGGTATTTTAGTTTCATATTTTCTTGGTACTTTTGTTCTTTTTGCGAATGTGCTCTATTACCGTGAGTTAAATGATTTTATTACTATACCTGTGTTGATGCAAACGAGTAATGCAGGTGATTTAAAAGGAAGTATTGCGAGTATATTTGAATGGACTGATATTTTTTACTGGATAGATGTTATTGCATTGTTTATTCTTTTAATTTGGTTTAAAAAGAAAGAATCAGTAAATTGGAAAAAACGTCAGGCGAGCGTGTTTATTTACGGGGCGATTGTTATTTTTCTATTAAATATAGGGTTAGCTGAAAAAGAGAGACCTGATCTATTATCAAGAACGTTTGATCGACAAATATTAGTTAAAAATATAGGGATATATAACTTTCATATTTATGATGCCTTTATTCAAAGTAGAACGAATGCTCAACGCGCTATGGCAAGTAGCAGCGAGATTACTCCGGTATATGATTACATAAAATCCAAAAATAAGACGGTTAATAAAAACTTTACGTCAATAGCAGAAGGAAAAAATGTAATTGTTGTCTCTATGGAAAGCTTACAAAGTTTTGTTATAGATAGAGAATTAAACGGACAGGTAATTACACCGTTTTTGAACCAATTCAAAAACGAAAGTATCTATTTTGATAACTTTTATCATCAAGTTGGACAAGGGCGTACTTCTGATTCGGAGTTTCTACTTGAAAACTCTTTATACCCTTTAGATAGGGGTGCAGTATTTTTTACACACGGCCAAAATAAATATTATGCTTTGCCAAAGGTTCTAAAGGAGAATGGTTATTTCACTTCAGTTCAACACGCTAATGATAGTTCTTTCTGGAATAGGGATGTGGTTTACCCTAACTTTGGTTATGATAAATTTTTTGATAAAGACTCTTATAATGTAACTAAGGATAATTCTATTGGATGGGGTTTAAAGGACAGAGACTTCTTTGCACAATCTGTAACTCATATGTCTGAATTCCCTCAACCATTCTATACAAAATTAATTACATTAACTAATCATTATCCTTTTGTACTAGATGATGAAGATAAATTTATAGAAGCCGGAAACTTTCCAAGTCAAACTCTAAATCGCTACTTCCAAACTGTGCGTTATATGGATGAGGCATTTAAAGAATTTATAGAAGAATTAAAGGCCTCTGGTTTATATGAAAATTTAATAATTATCGCATACGGCGACCACTTTGGAATTTCTGAAAATCACAATCGTTCAATGGGAATGCTTCTTGGGAAAAAAATAAACGACTTTGAATCATTTCAGTTGCAACGTACACCAATGTTTATACATATTCCAGGTTACACTGATAATAAAGTAATTAGCAAAGTTTCTGGGCAAGTAGATATAAGACCTACAATTTTAAATTTATTAGGTATTAAAGAACCTAACCCAATTACATTTGGACAGGATCTACTATCTGCGGAAAGACCTAGTTTTGTAGTGGAAAGGGACGGGGCGTTTTCGACAAGTGACGTAGTATATAAAAACGGCGTTTGTTATGACAAGTATACCGGTAACAGAACTAAACTATATGCTTGTAAAGATGGTATTGAAAAAGCTAAGCTTGATCTAACTTTCTCAAACCAAGTGATATATGGTGATTTGTTAAGGTTCTTAAATGACATTCCTGAATACAACAGTGGTAAAGCGATTATAAAGAAATAAAAAAATATAATGTGCTTGAGAACAGGTCTTTAAAAGACCTGTTTTTATTTGTTTGAAGGGGCTATAAAAGATATCCATAAAGTATAGATGTTTAGCAAAAAGTAGGTGAGTATTGACTATGTTAAATTTCCCATCACAATTAGAGCACAACCTATTAGGTATTTGTTTATTATTGTGGGTGATTATTGAGTACAGAGTATTATTTAAACGAGATAAAAGACCGAAAAAGAATGACAGAAAAGCTTTGTCGTTATTTTCAGTCTTAATCTTAATGTTTTGTGTTTCTTCTATATTAATATATGAACGTAATTTGGGTAGCTTGGGTAAGGAGTATAGGTGGATTTTTTGGGTAGGAATTTTAATAATAGCTATTGGGGTAGCGATTAGACAGCATAGTATACACATTATGGGAGGTTCATATGTGGCAACTCTTCAAGTTCAGGAAAAACCTCAATTAATTCAAACAGGACCTTTTAAATTAGTCCGTCATCCTTGCTATACTGGGTTTATGATTTCTTTATGGGGATTAGGGATTGCTCTTTTAAACTGGCTTTTCTTACTACTTATAATATTTTTTTCTATCATTGTTTTTTTGATTCAGATTAAAATAGAAGAAAGGGAACTTGAAGCCTTCTTTGGTGAGGAATATAAAGAGTACAAAAAAACCACGAAAAAAATCTTACCGTATTTTTTGTAGCATTGAAATATAAACTACACGAAAAGAAAGGTATACACAATGTATACCTTTCTTTTTCATTTGTACTCTACACAATAGTCTGTCTCTTCAACGATCTGTCTCCAATACTCACAGTAGCCTTCTTTGCTATTTTTAGGATTATAAAGAGCACAGTTTTCACAGCATTTAGACATTATTTCCACCTGCTTTTCTGTTGGAAAGGTTAACTATTCTTGCGATATTCTTATTGAACTGGTGAAACAATTCAAATTTCAATTCATTTAAGGTGTGCACCAAAAAAGAATCATCTTGTTGTTTGGGTAAACCTGTTCTCTGTAAAAAAGTTCTAGAATGATATGGTTTTTCAAACTCACTAATAGTTTTCTCGAGTAAGGCAAGTTCGGATGGATAACCTTTAAACGCTTCTTTAAAGTCGTTTACTAAGTCTTCATAACTTAACGGGAATGCATCAAAAAAATCTGGATGCATTTCAAATTTTAAAAAAGCAAAATAGTCTAATAGAAAAAACACAAATAATGACTTCATCTGGTGGGGTTTAATTTCTTTTAACTTTTTCTCGTATTGAGTTTTTGTAGAGAAAGGAAAGTCATCCTCTTTAACTGAATAAATTGCTGAATAAAATATTTCTATAATAGTTGCTGCGCTTAATACCATATATGAATAAGGGTAAGGCTTATCATCTTTTTTTATTTGCTTTGCCAATTCAAAAGCAGCTGTGTCCCATTTTTCTTTTATTTTTCTGTTCATAAAACACCTCGCTTATTAAAAACATTTATGGAGTAAAATGAAATAATTTAGGTTTTATATTTAAACTTAGAATAATGATTTTTATTTTTTAAAATAAGTTGTTTCAAATTCCTCTGTTGGTAAAGGCTTTGAGAAGAAAAACCCTTGAATACCATCTGTACCAATTGACTTTAAAATCTTAAGCTCATCTTCTGTTTCCACACCCTCAGCAATCACCTCTAAGTCTAGAACGTGTCCCAGGTCTATTATAATTTGTACAACCTGTTTCATTTTGTCGTCAGTAAGAATACTATCTGTAAATGATTTGTCCATTTTTAATCGATTAACTGGAAAGTCCTTTAAATAAGAGAGAGAGGAGTAGCCTGATCCAAAATCATCAATTGCTAATCCACAGCCTAAAGCCTTTAATTTATCTAATACATTTAACACATTCTGTTTTTTCTTCATTGCTACTGTTTCCGTTACCTCTATAATTAGCAGTCTAGGATCTAATCCGAATTTCTTTAGATTTCTTTGTATATTTCGATATACGTCTTGGCGGTCAAATTGTTTGCCTGATACATTTATACTAATTGGGACTACCTGATAACCTTTTGATATCCATTCTTTAAGTTGTCTACAAGCTTCCTGAATTACCCAAGTTCCTAAAGAGTGAATAAACCCTGAGACTTCTGCTAAAGGAATAAATATACCTGGTGAGATTATTCCTTGTTCAGGAGAATACCAACGAATTAATGCTTCGGCTGAAGTAATGGTGCCTGTATGCGCATCAATAATAGGTTGATAATGTAGGCGGAATTCATTATTGTCTATGGCTTTCCTAAGACTTCCGTTAAGATGAAATTGTTCGCTTTGTTTCTTAATCATTGTCTCGTTAAAGAAACTATAAAAATTTTTCCCTCTTTGCTTTGAAAAATACATTGCTGAGTCCGCATATCTAACCAAATCATCTGTATTAAGGGTGTCTTCTGGATATGTTGCGATACCAATTGATGAAGAAATTAGAATTTCGTGTCCTTCTATTTCAAAAGTCTCTTTAAACCCTTCTAAAATAATCTTAGCTATTTCTGTTAACTCGTTTTTGCGATGAAATTTTTCAATAATAACTGTAAACTCATCGCCGCTCATTCTAAAGAGATGGCAGTGTTGTGGTAACAATGACTTTATTCTACTAGCTGTGTTTTTTAACAACTCATCTCCTGCAAAATGCCCTAAGCTATCATTAACATCTTTGAAATTATCAATATCAAAGAATAAAAGGGCAAATTTTTTATTTTCTTCCTTCATTTTTCGGTATATGTTAATAATCTCTTTTTGGAATTTTGCCCTATTTGGTAAATTAGTTAACGTATCTGTATATGCTAACTGATAAATTCTTTTTTCGTACTCTTTTTTCTTACTTATATCCTTTGCAATACCGTGAATTCCAACTAATTTGTTGTGCACAAAGATAGGGAATAGGGATAGTGATACAAAAATTGGATTTCCTTGTTTCTTAATCATTACCGTGTCGTATGTTTTTCTAATGCCATTTTTAACCTCTAAAAGACTTACTACAGTTTTACTAAAGTAATCTGGTGTAATTAGCGTACTGAAAGGTCTATCCATAATTTCGTTTCTTGTGAATCCAGTGGCATCAAGCATCGCGTCATTAATATCCGTAAAACAAAAATCTAAGTCTAAACTAAATACAAAGTCTGGATTCTGATCGAATAAAGATTTGAATCTCTGTTCGCGCTCCACCACATTCTCCACATCTTTGTTTTGTATATGAATATCTCTCATTACAATGACAACATACTGCACCTCATTATTCTTGCCTATAACAGGATTAAAGCTTCCTTTAACTACTATATATTCTCCAGAACCTTTAATACGGAAGTTAATTGTATGCTTTTCATTTTTCTCAAAAACACCGTTAATAATATGTGCAATTACTGGGTGGTCATCTTCGTGAATAAACTCTAAGAAAGATTTTTTATCAAATAGAGAAGGGGATTGATCTAAGTACGTTTGATGGGATGGAGAAGAGAAGAATATACGAGTTGAGGAGTCAATTATAGAAATCATATCATTTGTATGGTCTGTAATTGTTCTATAAATAGGATGATTCTCTATCTCTAAGTCTTCATTCCATACAATGTATAGTAAAAATTCTTCCTCGGCAATGATAATTCTGCTCTTTTCAAAGAATACTGGTATGTGTTTTCCACTTGCGTGTAGAAGAGAGTCTTGTTCGGAACAAAATAAGTGCTCGATAGGTTGAAGTAAAATATCCGATTCTAATTTGTTTGTTAAATGGCAAATATACGGGTTAACCGAAACAACCACTGACTCCTTGTTAACTAAGAACGTGCCAGTATGATAACGTTTTTCCAAAATAAACGCCTCCTTCTGAGAAGTTTTTGTGATAATAGTGTAATTTCGTCTTAAAATCTAATAATTTGAATAAAAAAATGCAAGTTAAAGCATTTGTTTTTTTTGGTCAAAATAAAAAACGGCTATGCCGTCTTTTATTATTTTGTTAATTCAAGCCATTCATTTTCGTATTTTTTTCTGTTTACTTCGTGTTCCTCAAATGTTTCGGCATAAAAAGTCTGTCCGTTTGGTCGAGCGTAGAAGTAAATTGCCTTAAAATGTGAGCCTGTTGGGTGCAAAGTGGCTGTAAGAGATTCGGTACTTGGAGCATTAATTGGACCTAGTGGTAGTCCAGGAGTTTTGTAGGTGTTATATGGGGAATCAGTATCAATGTCGCTATAAGTCATAAAAACTTTATGTTCTCTATTAGCATAAGCTGCTGTAATATCGCTTTCTAATTTCATTCCTTTGATTAACCGATTATAAAAAACTTGAGCTACCTTGGGACGATCCTCTGAAAACTTAGATTCTTTCTCTACTACTGAAGCAAGAGTAATAAGTTGATCAAAAGTATAGCCAGTGTCTAATATCTGCACTTTATTTTCTACATACCATTTATTTGTTTCATCTAGCATCTGCTCAATAATCTTATGTGGAAGGGTATTTTTTTGGAAGTCGTAAGTATCTGCGTGTAGATATCCTTCTAACTGAACGATTTTTTGTGAATTGTAAGCGGGGAGCCACGCATATTTTTTCCTTAATTCGTTATAGTATTCTTTATCGTTTACTAAACGTATAAAAGCTTCTTTATCTACAATGTTTCGTGAGGATAAAATTTCGCTCATTTGTTCAATAGTTGTTCCTTCCGGAATGGTAACATACCGTTCAGCAGTTTCTTCTTTTGTAGAATTGTCTATTTCATTTAATTCTGCTATTAGTGAATTAAAATCACTTGTATCTAATACAAATTTCCCTGGTTTAAATGACACATCAAATTTTTGATTACTCCAAGGAGCCATTTTGCAATAAATCTGTTTTAAGCGAATGTAATAATAAAACACGTTAGCATCCTCAATTACTCCGTTTGCTTCAAGTAAATCTGCTACTTGTCGAACAGAAGCGCCGGTAGATATATCAATGCTACCAGATGACACAGCGGATTTCCCTTTAAACCAATTCAGGCCTCCGACTGCTACAGCTGCAAGCACTATAATAAAGATTAAAAATTTAATAAAAAAGCGTTTCATTATAAAGTTTCCTCCTAAAAAAGGTTTCTTCTAATACCATTCGTCTAGTAATAGAAGAAACCTTAAAAAAGAAGTACTTATTTAAACCAGCGCCACTGGTTTTTTTGATTCATTCCAACCCCAAGTAAAAAGTTTGTAGGGTACTGTTTATTAGGAATGTAATTATCTATTTTAAAACGAGGATCGCCTATAGGAATCTCTTCAACTTCTCCCCAATCATTCATTACAACAAAAGATTCATTTACCCAATTAATGCCCAACACTTCATAGTCTAGGTTTTTCTCAAAACTTACGTCGCTGTAGGTTTCGTGAGGAATGTTTTCTGAGCAAATAAGAGAATCGATACGTTTATCTTCTCGTTCCATAATGCTCTTTAAATAAGTTACTGAAAAAACTTGCATAGTGTGTCCCTTTCTTGAAACTCCGTTTAATTTAATTAAATTTTATAAGAATTAAATTTAAAAAGATTATAAAGTACTAGTAATCAAAAAAACAATGTAAAAAAGCTTGCAGTTCTACTTATTTAATATATGGTCGGATGTGTTATATAGGTGTTTCTTTATAAGAAGGTGATATAGTGTTGCAATTATACAAAGATAGAAGTTTGGGGGTTGGTGAACGAGTAAGAGTTTATTTCAATTTGCATACTCATCTCTTTTCTATTGTTTCGCTGGAAGGTCAGTACAAAGGGAAGGTAGTTGCGCACGGAAATGGCATAATATTAACCAATGCTAAATTTAAAGTTAACAGATCGGGACAAATGAAAGTGAGAGAGATAAGGCGGAAGAGTGTACACGCATATATAGATGGGGTTTTTTCAGGGTTAACTGAAGAAGCTTTAAGTAAAAGAGCATATTATAACCCATATAAGACCGACTACTTTATTAATTGGGAATCTAAAGAAAATATATTTGAGGCTGACAAAGTAATGCTAAAAGACAAACGAGTTACTTATTTATAAACCGTTTAAACTAGAAGTTAATAGGGCATTTTGTTAATTTTGTTTATTAGAAACAGTGCTTATTAACGGTAACACAATTCATAAATGTTTATAATTAAAATTAATATTATTTTTGATTATGAACATTTATGCAGAAGTATGCAAAGTTACTATATATTATGCAGAGATATGAAGTTTTCTGAAGGGATATAAGTAACTATTGTAAAGTAGCTATGTTTATATGAATTAGTTTCAAAAGGTGCTAATAGCACCTTTTTTTATTTTTTTAATTTTATTAGAAAAATATCGATATAAAGAAGGTAGGAGGGATTAAAAGTATGATGTGTGATAATTGTAAAAGAAAGTTTGATGATGAAGAAGAAGTATTTTACGAGTGTAGTTCTTGCGAATACCTTATTTGTGAAAGTTGTATGAAGAAAAAAGGAAAGCGATGCACTAAGTGTAGCGAAGGTCGTTTAAGCAGCTACTAATTCCTACATAATTTAACTTGAAAAAAGAAATAATAGTGGTGAATATTTTTTAGTATAAACATCACTATTTTTTTTACGAATTTATGCATAAATCTCATAGAAAGTGGCATAAATTAGTATTAGACAGACTATTTAGAATTTACATTTTATTTATTTTAGTATATAATTAAAAAAAGGAACAAGGAGGAACTTCTTATGAATATTACTGGTTTTTCTCGTGTTTTTCTCTCTCAACAAAAGGCTGAAATTGTTTTGAAAGTACAATGGGATAAGGAAACAATGGAGAAATTAAAGCTTGAGAATCCTACTGTTCGTGTAAATGTTAGAAAGAAAGATTGCAGGTTAATTCCTAATAATATTGAATTTAAAATATACAATAACGAAGAACCAACAATCTATAATGTGCATAGCCAAGATGTTGAAAAAATCATTCAGTTCATTAATAGAGAACGTGGTAATTTAATTAAAGAAATTAACGACAAAGCGTCATAAAAAAGCTAACGGTGTTTCCCGTTAGCTTTTTTGTATTTCATTAGCTATAGAATTAACAAGCTTATTAACTAATTCACTACTATCTGCTTCAACCATTACACGAACAAGATTTTCAGTACCAGATGCCCTGACTAACACTCTTCCGTTATCTGCTAATACAGTCTCCGCTTCTTTAATTGCATTTCTAATAGCAGGATGGCTTTCCCAGGCTCTTTTATCCTTAACTTTTACATTAACTAGTTGTTGAGGATATTTTTTAAAGCCACTTAGTAGTTCTGTAATAGACATAGAGGATTCTTTTACAATGCTAGCTAATTGCAAAGCGCTTAGAATGCCGTCTCCAGTAGTGTTTAAATCAAGGAAAATGATATGTCCTGATTGTTCTCCACCTAGCGTGTACCCTTTTTTCATCATTTCTTCTAGTACGTAACGATCTCCAACGCTTGTTTGAACGGAGTTAACACCTAGTTCATTTAAAGCCTTTTGGAAGCCAAAGTTACTCATTACAGTAGAAACAACGGTCTGATTAGTCAATTTGCCTTTTAGTCTCAATGCCTTGGCGCAAATATATAAAATTTGGTCACCATCCACTACTGCTCCTGTTTCATCTACAGCAATTAAACGATCCGCATCACCATCAAATGCTAAGCCTAAGTCTGCTTCTAGTTCTACTACTTTTCTTTGAAGCTCTTCAGGATGTGTAGAACCACAATCTACGTTAATATTTACACCATTTGGTGAAGCGGATAAAACGTGAACGGTTGCTCCTAAGCTTTCAAATAGAGTAGGGGCTACAGTAGTTGCAGCTCCATTTGCACAATCTAATACAATGTTTAATCCCTCTAGGCTTGTTGAAATAGAGTTTTTAAGAAATTCCACATAAAAGTTAGCAGCGTTCTTGTAGGAAAGTATAGTGCCGATGTCTCCTCCGGCACATACCGGAATATCGTCTAATCTTTCAAGATAGTGCTCAATTTCTAATTCTACTTCGTCTAATAGTTTATACCCATCCTGATTAAAAAATTTAATACCGTTGTCTTGGTATGGATTATGGCTTGCTGAAATCATAACTCCACCGCTTGCCAATTGTTTTGTAATGTAAGCTACTGCAGGAGTAGGAACAATACCTAATTGAATAACATTTACACCTGAACTAGTAAGACCTGATATTAAAGCTGTTTCTAGCATAGACCCCGATATTCTAGTATCTCTCCCAACTACAAATGCAGGGCGCATTGTCTGCTCTTTCATATTTTTGGTTAAGACATAACCAGCGCTTTTACCTAACTTAAATGCTAATTCGGGAGTAAGCTCTACATTCGCTACACCTCGAACACCATCAGTGCCAAAATACTTTCTCATTTAAATAACCTCCGATAAACCTAATTCAAAAATTGATGATTTATCCTTAGAAATTTAAAGTGAATACCCTTGCTACAAGACCACTAGTTTTTCAATGTATTGAACATTAAGTATTAAGGGGGATATTCACTATTTAATTATTAAAGAAAAAGGTGAAAAATATTCCTGACTATTTTCTATCTTCATCTTTTATAAAAATATATGTGTTTTTACATATTGTGGACAAGGTACTTTTGAAAACTTTTTTAAGTTATATTCGATAAATTGAGAAAAAGTGAGGGATAGAGATGCAATTAGATATGGAGAAGAAGTATTATATCCTGCTTTCAATTCTAATTGGGTGGGCTTCGTATTTTGTGTTTCCTATTGAAAAACCCGCTCTTACGTATTTTTTA
This sequence comes from Priestia sp. SB1, assembly GCF_038898415.1. NCBI lineage: Bacteria > Bacillati > Bacillota > Bacilli > Caryophanales > Bacillaceae > Priestia > Priestia sp. SB1. The sequence continues at coordinate 116,725 of NZ_JBBJSS010000002.1, forward strand.
GGGATTTTTATTGGGGTTATATCATTGTTTTATCTTCCAAAAGAAGAATATACTCACAACGGCTGGATTCAAGCTGGAGTATGGGCACTTGTTTTAATAATTTTTCCTATTTATATTTTTGCTGGTTTAGCAGTAGGTATGGGAGCACATATAGTCTTGGATCAACTCAAGAAAATTGTAAAGGGCACTAAATTAGGTTTCTATCAACAATGGACATTTACGATGGGTCTAATTTTTGTAAACTTTATTGCCATTACTGGTGTAGCTATTGGTAAGTTTATGAATTATTAATGTAAACCGCATATTTTGTGCGGTTTCTTTTTTTTAAAGAAAGGTGAGACATAATGGGTTTACAACAATACTTTGATAATAAACGTATTAAAAAGATGATGAAATTAACAGATAAAATTGTTACTCAGCATACACAAGTTAGTAATATTGAGGATTCTGCCTTTGTAACGCAAACTCAACAATTCAAGGACCGACTGAAAAATGGTGAAAATGAGGAACAGGTACAAATAGAAGCATATGCACTAGCAAGGGAAGCTGCAAAACGTGTATTAGGTTTAGAAGCGTATCCGGTTCAATTAGTAGGTGGTCTAATTCTATCAGAGGGCAACGTAGCGGAAATGAAGACAGGGGAAGGTAAGACGTTAGTATCATTGTTTGCTATCTATTTTGAAGCACTAAACGGCTCAAAAGTGCATTTGGTTACGGCTAATGACTATTTAGCAGAACGTGATAAAAGTGTAATTGGGCCGGTCTTAGAATTCCTAGGATTATCTGTAGGATTGAATGTTTCAGGTTTATCAGGGGAAGAGAAAAAAGCTATCTACAAGAAGGATGTTATTTATAGTACAGCTTCTGAGCTTGGTTTTGATTACTTACGTGATAATATGGTTAAAAATAAATTCGAGCAAGTACAAAGCGGATTAGATTATGTCTTAATTGATGAAGCTGATTCTATTCTAATTGACGAAGCACGTACACCACTAATTATCTCAGGGCAAAAGAAAGAGGACTTAGGGTTGTATAAGCAAGCCAAAATGATAGTTAGTCTATTAAAAGATGATGAATATGAATACAACATAGAATCTAACTCTGTTTGGCTTACAGAAGCGGGAATGGAAAAGGTACAAAACTTCTGGAAGATTGACGATTTGTACTCTCTAGAAAGTCAAAGTTACTTACGTGCTACAAACTTAATGCTGCGTGCTTACTTTACGATGACTAAAGATAAGGATTATGTAGTAAGTAACGGAGAAGTTGTATTAGTGGACCAAAACACAGGACGTATTATGGATGGTAGAAGGTTTAGTGAAGGATTGCATCAAGCAATTGAGGCAAAAGAGAGTGTAGAAATAAAAGATGAAACAATGACACTTGCTACTGTAACTATCCAAAACTATTTCCGTATGTATAAGAAAATAGCGGGTATGACTGGTACAGCAAAAACTGAAGAAGAAGAATTGCAGAAAATTTATAACCTAGATGTATTAGTAGTGCCTACACATCGCCCTATTGCGCGTATAGATGATAATGATGAAATCTATTTAGACAAAGAAGAAAAAGCAAAGGCTATTATTAGAGAAATAAAAGAGCGCCACGAAAAAGGTCAACCGATACTGGTTGGGACATCATCTATTGAGGATAATGAGTGGTTAAGTGGTTTATTTTCAAAGAACGGCATTAAACACGAAGTACTAAATGCTAAAAATCACGAAAGAGAAGCTGAAATTATTTCAAATGCCGGTCAAAAAGGAGCAGTTACAATTGCAACGAATATGGCTGGTAGGGGTACCGATATTAAACTAGGTGATGACGTAAAAGAACTAGGTGGATTAGCTGTTATAGGAACAGAAAAACACGAAAGTCGTAGAGTTGATAATCAATTAAAAGGTCGTTCTGGTCGCCAAGGAGATCCAGGCTACAGTAAATTCATTCTTTCGCTAGAAGATGATTTGATTAAACGCTTTAATGGTCAAAAGATAAAGGACTTAGCAATAAAATTAAAGTTTCCTAAAGAAGAACCTATTAAAGATCGTATGGTAGCAAGAGCCATTAGTAGTGCTCAAAAAAGAATGGAAGGTTCGAACTTCGATATCCGAAAAAACTTATTAGAATATGACGAAGTAATGGATCTTCAACGAAAATTTATTTATAACGAGAGAACTAACCTAATGGATATCGTTGAGACGGAAGAATTCACAGAGAAGATGATTGAGGAATTTATCTGCGAAGAAGTTCGTAAACGATACGATGACGGTGAACCTGAGGAAATTATGAATTGGATTGTAAATGAGTTAATTGGGGCTGTTGAAAAGAATTTAATTAATCTTGATACAGTAGAAGATGTGGAAGAAAGTGTAGTGAAAGTGGCGTTAACTCGTTATAGAAAGAATAGAGAAACAATAGGCAATGACATTATTAATCAAATTGAAAAAGCAATATTTATGGACTTATTGGATCAGTTTTGGGTAAGGCATTTAGATCAATTAGTGCAACTAAAAGAGGGTATTCACTTAAGAGCTTATGCTCAAACAAATCCGCTTGTTGAGTACCAAAGAGAAGCGGCTGGAATGTTCCAAGAAATCCTTGCTGAGTTGAGACATTATTATTGTATGAATGTACTTCATTTTGATATTTCAAATATTGCTAAAGGGTAATCTGTTGGGGGTCTTCCTCAACAGATTTTCTGTAATTTAAGGGGGATATTTATGTTCGAATACAAGAAACAATTGAAAGGTTTAGTAGAGGATAATAAGGAACTGGTGAAGGAATACGCTATGAAATTGGGATTAATAAAACAGAAGGAAGAAACATATGACGAGTTAGAAAGTCGTTGTTACCGCATATTGGCTGAATATGATCATTTAATCGTGTATGGGATAGATGGACAACCTGATTACTTTAAAAGGCTATATGAGCGTTTTAAAGAGGATTCAAGAGTACAGTTCTGGTTAAGTGATGGAATGAAGGATTTGCTACCACCTGAAAGTGAAAATACGTGGATTTATAACCCTAACTCGTATACTTCGTGTTCCAAACCGATATTTGATTATGGGGATTACCGTTTATTCGAAAAAGCAAGTGAAGCTAAAAGCTTTGTGTTAGTAGATAATGATAAACAGCAAAATGAATCTATAGGGTTTCTATCCGGTCAAAAGAAAGAAAAGAATCTTGGTAAATTTGTATCTCAGTTTATAAAAGAGAAAAAAGAGCTAACAATCCTAACTTACGATGAGAAAACACTCTTATATCTTAAAGGTGTTATGAAGGGAGCGGGGTTAACTAACCGCTCTATTACCTTTGCGTTTTTAGAGGGAAGTCAAAAGCACCTAATTAACAGTTTTAAATCTGAAATGTATTCTGTTATTCCTGTAGTGACTGTAGAAGAAGATGCTAACTGGAGTGAACTAATTAGAAAATGGGATACTTACCAAAGACAAATTAGTGAGGGTATAAAAAATCATAAAAATAGGTAAAACAAAAAGGCTCTTGTAATAGAGCCTTTTTAAGAGATGAGTTGTCTTAATAAGAAAGATATATGAGCTACTTTCTTATAGGTTTTAGTATTTTCTTTTCTAGAGCAGTTACTAATTCTTCTAACGTATCGGCCAATGCCTCTATTTTAACCATAGAACGATATAAATCTTCAGTAGTAGCTTTCCTTGGAATTGCTAACTTTGCAGATGCTTCATAAGTTAGCTGATACGCTTCGCCTTTCCCTTTGCATTGGATCATAATATTCCAACCTAGGCTCATTAATTTCTTTAACCGTTCCTCAATCATCACAGTCACCATTTTCTTATAAATTACGTTAATTAATTTTCTAGTTTAGAAGGGTTTTAAATGCCCAATAATGTATTTATATATTAATTTAAATTGGCTATTAAACCATTTAACAAAAGTATAATACATATAACAAGAGCGGAGGAAAACGTTATGTTTGTAAACGACAAAAAGGTTGCTATCGCTTATGGTGTACCCGTTGAGACTGTTAGGAAATGGGTGGATACTAAATATATCTCCGGAAATAGAAAAGAAGATGGTTCTTATGAGATTGTAGAAAAAGAATTTAATTTTCTAATGGAAATGGAAAAGGTTAGAGAGCAAGTCTTAAAAGAATTTTTAAATGAAGATCCTTTAGAAATACATATATGAATTTTAAAAAAGCCGTCTAAAAATATAGACGGCTTTTGAAATTATACTAAGTAACCACGTTTTTTAGAAACGATCTTATGGTAGATAACTGTTAAGGCTAAAAAAACCATAAACATACATACAAGCATTACAAATACAAATGCAATGGTTTGAGTGAATGATACAATCGGAAACCAAAAAGAAATGCCTTTCGAAATACTAAGCAAAATCAACAGATAAGGTGAAAATACCAGTAAAATGGTTGTCCATTCGGTTAAATTACGCGCAAACCACCCAAACCAAGTAAGAGAAGGTGTTTTTTGCATACTTTGTAATTGATCTACTGCTACGTTCTCAAATACCGTGAAATAAAAATAAGAGAACACAGCTAAGACAAAAATTGATAGTCCGTTTAGAAAATAAAACGCGAATGTGGAACCTAAAAAGACATCAGAGGTTCTTGTAAATAAGAACACGATTGCAAGCACAACACCTGCAATCCAAGTAAAATTTCTCACTAGAAACGCCTCCTAATCTTATTAATTCACAATTCACGCAAAACGTTTTAATTCCTCTTTATAATATGATAATTATTTTAATATTTGGAAGGCTATACTGTCGGTTTCAAGGTTATAAGAAATTATTCTTAGCTTTATACCTGAATACGGTAAGTTAATAATTTTGTTCTTTTTGGCGTAAAAGTTGTAATTAGATTGTTGGATATTGCCTATGTTTTCGGAAGAAACTAGCGGATAAATAGAGAAAAACTTTACATTTTGAAATCCTCCAAAATAATAATTGATTGTTTTAGAGGTGCTTTCTCCTTCTGTAGAATAGGAAAAAATATAATCTCCAGTTTTAAACTGTTTTTCTATATGATTTACAGGTTTTTTAACGGCAGGAATTTCTGATAAATTTCGAATGTACGGCTTGTTACTATCTACTTTTTCGCTTTTGTTGTTTGAATGGTTGTAAGCCGCTGCACTAATAGCAAAAACGAGAACAAAAACAGGTACTAAGAAAGGTGTTATGTATTTTTTCATTATGTCCACTCCGAAACTCTAAGTTCTAATGTAAGTTAGCTTTGTCTAGTTAAGATATAATTTAGTTTGTTTTCTTTAATTTTTTAAGAAATTATTTATATTGCTCCCTACATAGAGGGAGGGATATGAATGGATGCGAAAAGATTAAAGACGTTTGCGATTACTCATATGACCGCAAATATCTTCCTTTCAGTAATGTGTATATATCTTATTATCCAATCAAAATTTAAAATAGAAGAAATGCTACATTGGTTTACTTTTATATTTATATTCGGCTTATGCGCGACAGTTATTACAAAACGAAAGATAATTGATTATTTTGTGGTGTCTTTAATAACACTCCCTATTGTTCTACCAATTATTTATACTACTATGAATGGAATGTTTTCTAGAAAAATAATTTTGTTTGATGCTTTAGGGTTTTGGTTTATACACAACCAGTATCAACAGTTGGAATTGATAGAAAATGAAGTGAGAAAAAATAAGGGTTATGGTGAAGAAAAAGAAGAATAGAGTAAAGGGTAACTCGGCTGAATTTAAAGTCGAGTTTTTTATTTTTCCAAAGGGAATGAGGATTGTTTTTTAAATAAAAAGACAGATTAAAGAACTTAGACGAGGTGTGACTATGCAGTTAAGAAAAGAAGTGATAGATCAAGAACAAGCTATTAACTATTTTGTTCGTGAAAAATTGAAAAAGGGCGTCAAATTAACAGATACGGAAGTGTGGGCAAAAGAATGGATGGATATTTACGCAAAGAATCATAAAAAAGCGGAAAAGATCCTTTACAAAACATATCATAATATTCCTAAATATGTGCGAGTGTGGGAACAAAGAATGAACTTGCAATCAACGCTCCCAATGCCTAAAAAGGCAAAGAAATACGCTCTTGAACACACTTTTAAAGATAAAGCAAAAGAACTATTAGCAAAAAACAAATGCAAAACAAAAATTTCGTTTGAAGATTTAAACCCTATGGATTACAAAATGATTTGTGATTGGTTTGAAAAAGGGATTGAAATGCCTGAATACCTTAAAGGTGTAATGAAATTTAAACTAACGTTTAAAGAAAACTTGGAAAAGCTAATGGGCAAAAGTATACAGGAAGCAATGACTGGCGCACAAAATGTAGTTTTTTTTCTATTCTTTATATTTTTCTTTATGACACTTATGCTAATCAATTTATAAAACCACAAAACTTGAGGTTTTGTACTACTATTTAAAAGATAAGAAATTTATAATTACCGGAAATTTAGAGCAAGGATTAAGAGGTTATTATAGGAAATTAATTGAAGATAATGACGGAAAGGTGTCTGGACGTGTACTGATTATTTACTTACAGATGATGAAGTCGGTTCTAAGTTAGAGAAAACCAAAGCACTTGAAGTTGAGATTCTAACTGAAGAAGAACTGCTATCAAAAATCAATTAAATTTAAAAGAGCTCTCGTTTATTCGAGTTGCTCTTTTGTTTTGTATAGAAATACAGAGAAACTATATATTCCTATACAAATACATCCTATATTTTAAACTTAAAAAAGACCTTTAGTTAAGGTCTCTAAATTTATAAAAATTCTTTATTATTTATTTTTAGGTCTTTCTTTTTCTAGTATTTCTTCAAGCTCTTTGGTAATTCTTTTTACTTGCACTTTGCTTTCGGAAGATAACTTACTGTATTTATCTGTAGCATACTTCAAATTACTAATTGATGCTGAGATAAACCCTTCCGTACCTATATCCATTGCCATCTTAAAAACTCTCCTTTGTGTAGCTTTAGGTTAAATTATCTTACAAGTATATAACAAGTCCTCTTACGTGAATACAACGAAAATTAAAGTTAAATTACTTACTCTTCGTTCCAAGAATCTGCTTCCTGCTGGGCTGCTTCAGGCGTGTCGTATACCTCAGCTCCAGATAACTCTATAGAAATACGGCTTTCTTTCTCATATTCTTCTTTAAAAACGCAATGTTTTAAGGTTGGTTTTTCTTTGTGAGACCAATCTTTATATAATTCTTGGTCTATTGACTCAATATTTATATAAAGATCATCAAAAAATCTATATCTCAGTCGTGCTATTTTCTTTGTTTGACTTTCCATCTTTAAAAATCATCCTTTTTAAGTTTATTTAGTATAAATATTTGTGCCTTATGCTAATGAATAATCTCCAAATGTAGCTTGTATATATTCTTTTAATGTGTCTCCACACCATCCGATAGCGGCTTCCTTATCATCACGGAAGTATGAACTGTTTGCTCCATTAAAAGAACCTACGTAAATAGTAGTTCCTTCATTATTTTCCACTTCTCTAATATAAGCTAAAACGTTACTATATTGAGCCCAATATACCACATAATAAGTGCTTTCTCCTCGGTTATTTGTTATTACTTTAATATTTTTAGAAATTGGGTCTACTACGAAATCTGGATCTGTCATTTTTATTTCCTCCTTAGTAATTTTTTATAGTCTAATACGGAAAGTTTTAAAAAGAAAAAATAAGTAAAATACTTGTGGTTAAAGGTGTTGGAAAATTTCAGTTCACTTTTCTTGAAAAAGGTACCTGATATCTTTATGAAAGAGTCAGTCCAACTTCCAATGGGGGTGAAAAAAGTGAAACTTGAAATTAAACAATTGTATCAAAAATCACTTAAATTAAAAGCTGAAGAAAAAGTAGATTCCCTTGAAAAACTACTGGTTATTTGTGAAGATACAGCAGAGCATTCTTATGGTTATCTAACAAGATTTGAGCTAATTAAAGAGTACAAACAATTAAATAAGATATACTCAGCAATTAAATTGTATTTAGCTAATGTTCACGTATTCTTGGAGTATAGATTTAACAGTAAGCCTTTATTGAATAGTTACTCTTGGGTTGCTAAACACATTGACTCAGTATTTAACATAAAACAAAAAGAAATAACAGACTTCTTTACTCATATGAAAAACGTATATGAAATTAGCGGCTATTCACTTAGAAGTTACTATCAAGAGTACTACAACTACTTAATGAGAGTCGGCAGATGGGAAGAAGGGTTTGCTACATACTCTCGCTGGATGGTTGAGAGTAGGGACGAGTCTTCACAGAGTATAGGACAAGAAGAGTCTGATCGTGCTTTCTATTACTTCAATGTGGGTGATTATGATAATGGTAAATATGTGTTTGAGGCAGTCAAAAAAGGTACTGATTGCCCGCTAGGTACAAGAACGTATGCCTATCCACGTGCAGTTAAATACTATTTCGAGTTAAAAGATTGGGAAATGACTACTTACTTGATGCAACGTGGTTATGAATACGCTAAAGGTAAAAGTAGTGCTATAGAAGAAGTAGCAGAAATAATGAAATCTTTAACTATTTTAAACCCTAAAATCGCTTTAAAGCTATGGGAAAAGCATCGTTGCAGCTTTAAAAACAGTGAAAACAAACGAGCAAAACACTCTTTTGGAATTTCATCCTACTTACTTGAAAAGAGCCTAGGGACACACCTTGCTGGTTCCCAGAAGCTAAAGAAGTTGGAGCAAAACGCTCAGGAGATGTACGAAATTCAAGAATATATGGATCAACGAAATGGTACAGATGCTTATCACGAAGAGTTAATGTACTGGGAAGAAATTTGGGGGAACTACAATAAACGTAGAAAGCATAAAAAACTACAACAAATAAATCCGGATGATGAAAGATAAAATAGAGCTTTTAAAGCTCTATTTTCCATTAAAATTTGATTACATACAAAAGGGAATTTCAGAAAAAATTGATATTATATTAAGACGAACTAATAGGAGGAAATTATAAATGACTACTTTAGAAAAATTAACAGAGTTAATTGTTGAACGTTTAGGTGTAGAATCTGGGGAAGTTACTATGGAAGCTAGTTTCAAAGACGATTTAGGTGCAGACTCTTTAGACGTAGTAGAGTTCATTATGGAACTAGAAGAAGCGTTTGAAGTAGAAATTCCTGACGAGGAAGCTGAAAAACTTGCTACAGTGGGAGACGCTGTAAGATACCTAGATGCTAACAAATAAGAAGTAATTAAAATACCGTTACTGTAAAATTCTTATACAGTAACGGTATTTTTCTTTTCTCCGCTTTCCTTTAACAAAAGACTTATATCTGCGTACTCATCGTCATACGTTCCTAAATATAAGTAATTGTTTGATTTGCAATAATTTTTTCCTAACTCCACTGCTTCGCTATACGCCAATTCACTTGCTATCCTTGCTTTTACAACTCCGTAACTTGTTTTGTAGTATGTATAATATCTTGCAATCCTCAACTTGTTTTCCTCAATTTCTTATGTTTGTAAGAATTATAATATCAAACTCAGTAAAATTTGCATATATTTTTTTTAGACGAAAAACATAAATGGTACACTTGCTAATTTTTTAAAAGAAAAACCGCTCCATATAGGTGCAGTTTTAGGGGGAATGCTGTTTTAAATAAGCTATTTCATTTTAATTTCTTTAAAGTAGAGTCATAGTGCTCTAAAAAGAACTGACGGAAATCTTGACGACTTGCCACAAAATACAATCCACTTTTAGTCGCTATGCGAATAGCACCCGTTTCTTCACTAACCACAAAAACAATTGTATCAAAACTTTCCGCTGTCTCTATTGCCACCATATGCCTTGTTCCTAATGTGCCGAAATTATCCCTTTTTCTAGCTGATAGTGGTAGTTTGCAGCCGGCAAAGTGAATGCGTCCTTTTTGAATTAAAACCGCTCCATCGTGAAGAGGTGTGTTTGGGTGGAATATTGTTCCGATAAGCGAAGAAGAAACTTTAGCATCTAGAAATGTTTGATTTTCTGAGGCTGCTGATATATCTCCGTTTTCATCCATAATAATAAGAGCCCCGTGTTTATTCTTTGATAGTTCAAAAAGAGCATCTTCGAAAACTTTAAGAGTGGCTTTTGAGGGTCTCTTCGGCCCTGAAAACCCGCCTAGTTTTTTTAAAAACATTCTAAGTTCCGGGGAGAATATAAGGAGAGTTCCAAATGCAAGTGTTTGTGTGCCTAGATTTAAGAGAAAGGATGTTCTTTCAAAACCTAAGTGTCCTGCTATATATGATAAAGCATAGATGAGTACAATACCTAATACCATCTTAACCGCTTCGGTTTTTCTGATAAATCGATACAACGTTAAAATAATTGCAATAATAAATACATAGTCTAATATATTATGCCATAACAAAACTACTCCTCCTTGGCTACACTGCGCTGTTTTTCATCTAGTTATTTATCTTTAGAAAAGAAAAAACCTTACAGAAATAGATAAAAAATGATGCAATGTTATTAAATATAAAAAATTAAACATTTAAATTAAGGGAAGTTTCCCCTCAATAGTTAATTAAGGTCTTCTGAATTAAAAGAAGTGAGTTTCTTGCAATAGGAAACGAACTGATTATAAGGCAGAGTAAAGAGGGGGAATGAATATGTGGAAAGACGTACTAGAGTATTTTTATCTTGAACAAGAAACAGAAAATATGTCTTGCTTTCGTCTGAAAGATCGCTATGTAGATGCTATTAACCAAAACTTCCGTTTCCTCTTAATAAGTCAAACAGAACAGTACGTTGTGTATTATTCTTATTCTCAACAAAATTCATCACTAGTAGTTAATAAAAGAGAATTTGGAGATAGAGAAGAAGCAGAGCTATATATAAGAAGTGAAATCAATGAAATTATTAGAAAGAACCTTATATATTTTGTGTTTGGTAAATTTGTTAAATAGTTAAGAAAGCAGAATGCATACTCTAAACTCTAACTTTTAAATGCCTTTTGAAATAGAATATAGTGAACGAATTGCTTATTAGCGATTTGTTTTACCGTTTATAGGAGGAAATTAATTTGAATAATAAACTACAACAAGAGAAAGAGTCATTATACAAAAAAGGCGTTAAAACTGTTCAGATTAAAGTAGATGCTTTAGTAATTCTTGATGAACAGGGTTATGTAACCGGCATTAAATTACCTAATGAAGCAGAATACTTAGGTAAAGAGTTTAAACAATTATGATCTTTAAGAAGTGAGGGGATTTCCTCACTTCTTTTATTTTTTTGTAAGGTCGTTAAGTAGTTTTATATAGAAAAAGTTGACAATACCCCTTTTATTACTATAACAAAGGCAGAACATAGAGGGGGGAGGAGAGTGAAAAACCACTTTTTTTCAATAGGGATTGCTGTTTTAATTTTAATATCTGCAACCATAACAAATTTCGTTTTAAGTTTTTTTGAAATGGGCTTATCAGATATAATGCAATCCATAATGTATGGCGACACTACGCCAATAATAGTATTTATTGCGGTAACAATTGTTTTAGCTGCTGCGCTTGGAATATCAATAATGCTACTATTTAAGAAGTTTGGTATGGGTTTCAAGAAAGGCAAACAGCTAGGTACTTCTAAATTAGCTTCGCTTAAGGATTTAAAAGATATTACAGGTAATGATGGTGTTATATTAGGTAAGAAGGTTAGATTATCTGCAAACCACAGTTACTCTCATATTTTATTAACTGGAGTAACAGGTAGCGGTAAATCATCAAGTTTCTTTATACCAAACTTAGTATCTAATCCTGAATCATCTTTTGTAGTAACAGATCCCAAGCTAGAGCTATTTAGAAAAACCGCAATGACAAATTTAGCTCAAGGAAAAAGAGTCTTAGTATTTAGTCCATTTAAAAAAGAAACATTAAAATACAATCCGTTAGCTTTGTGTAGAGGTGAGACAGAAATCAGAGAACTTGCACAAACGCTACTTGTAAACGGTAATGCAGCTGTTGAAGCTACCACAGGACAAAAATCTGGTGGTTCGGAATGGATTTCTATGTCTACTCCACTACTATCAGCATTCCTGATATATGTTAGAATGCTTGATGCACCTAAAAACACAATTAGTTACGCTCTAAATTTAATTATTGAGAATGATTTAGATACATTAAAATTTATGATAGAAGACTCACATCCTGTAGCGGAAAAACAATTTAATATCTTCTTACAATCTGCGGGTAGCGAACAAACCGCAGCCTCAATTAAAACCGTATTAGCAACAAATCTTCAAATGTTTGTTGATCCACTTATCGAAAATCTTACTTCTGAAAACGAAATAGATCCTGGGATGTTAAGAGATAGGCCTACTGTATTGTACGTAGGAGTTCCGGAGCATCGAAGTGACTTTATGAGTCCACTAATGGCTCCGTTCTATTCACAATTAATTGGTAGACTAATAGAGATTGAGGGTGTACCGGTTCAATTCTACCTTGACGAATTCGCAAACATTGGAGTTATCAATAACATAGATAAATATTTGGCCACAATTCGATCCAGGAAAATGTCAATATCTATAGGTATTCAAAGTATTAATCAACTCAAACAAAAGTATGGTCAAGAAACAACAGGTACTATACTAGATAATTTAAAAACAAAAATAATTCTGCCTGGTTCAGCTTATGAAACAGCGGAATACTACTCTAAATTAATTGGTAACGAAGAAATAAGTACATATGGAAGTAGCGATTCTAGAGGTGAAAAAAGCTTTTCTGAAAGTAAAACAAGAAGAGAATTATATTCACCTGATGAAATTAGAAGGTTGCCCGATGGTAAAGTACTAATTGTTACTGACAATAAAAATCCATTCTTAGATGAGCAGGATCGTTATTATGAGAGTCCACATTATCTAGAACTTACTAAAAAGGAAGCAGATGTAGATCAATATGTAGAATGGTATCGTTCCAAATTGGATGCACAAAAAAACAGACCTTAAAGAGTCTGTTTTTTTGTTACATTGAAAGAGATTTTTCAGCTTTCACCGTTGCTTTAGCATCAATTTTAGCTTGCTTTGCTGTATTGTTTTGCTCAATTTGTTTGTTGTTAGATGCAACTTTAGCTTTATCAGCCTCTATACTACCTTTATAAACACCAGTTACCTTGTTCCAAACGTCTTTTAATGTAGTGTTAGCAACTTTGTTCATTACCTTTTTACCTGCTTTAGCAGCTGCTACTTGAGCGAATTTTGATCTGTATTGTCCTGCTGTAGGATTCTCAACGCCTTTTTTCTTTAATTCAGTTGTTACCTTGTCTTTAATAACACCGTAGGTTTGTTTACGTTGCTTAAATTGTTTCATTGTAAACTGTGCCGCTGGTTTAATAGTAACACTGTTAATTGTTTTTAAAACTGCGCGAGTTTTTTGGAATCGACTACGATAGCTGTTTTTAGCTTTAAGAACCACGTTAGATTTAGCAATTTTGTCTTTTGCTGAAGCAATTGTCTTTTCTGAGACTTTATCGTTAGAAGCTTTAAAACGAACGTTCTTGTTCTCAGCTTTCTCGGTTTTCTTCTGAGCTCTAGCGGCTTTTTTCTCAGCTTTGGCATCAATTTCAGCTTGCTTTCTAGCTTTTTTGACATCTTCTCTAGTTTTAGGTTGTTGTTGGAGTTTTGTGTTATGCTCCTTTAATTTCCCGTTTTCTCCTTTTAAGAAGTTAGTTTCCGCTTTTGATTTATCCATCTCTTTTTCTAGAGAAGCTTTTCCTGCTTTTAAACCTTTATTTTCTGCTTTCAAACCTTTGTTTTCCGCTTTAAGCTTTTCGTTTTCTTGTTTAAAATTTTGGATTTTAGCTTTTAAATTACTTATTTCAACGTCTTTGTCTAATAACCTTTCTCCTGTAGCTTTTGTGTATTCATACACTCCTTCTTTAATTTCTTCGTATGATTTACCCTTAAAAGTCTTATCGTATTGTGCACCGTATTCCTTGTATTCATCATTATTTTTATTTGTGCTCATTTTATTCACCTCCAATTAAATCTGCAAATATCATAATCAGTTATAGAGATAATACAAGTAAAAAAAGAAAAACCCACTAGATGTTAACTAGTAGGTTCTAATGTGTCAGGGTCAATTCCGTTCTTAATAAGTACTTTAGTGACAATGTAATCGTAAGCGTGATTTAAAGTAGGGAATTCCTCATATTCGGTATGGGGTTCATAGTCAATGCCGTCTACTTGATAATACAAATGTAAATCTAACATTACGTGGCCAAATTTCTCTAAATCTTCTTGGGTATTACCACAAAAATCTCTTGTGTCTGCTTCCCAATCAATTGTAAGTGGGTTATCTATTTTGAAATATTCATCTAATAAAACAGCTAACATAGATTGAACTTCAGTTAACATTTCTTGTACAGCTTCTTGGTTCATAAAGTAACTCAACCTCCCTTCATAGCTTATTAGCAGAAGTAATAATAAATAAGAAACATAGAAAATCCATTAAAACTACATTTTAATTTTAAGATCTTAGATTATTCAACATTAGAACTAATATATAGGATTTAAAAAAGAGAATAAGGTTAAATTGGCAGAATATGTTGTTAGTATTAAATGAAAGGGGACGAAAAGAACTACTTCAAAACCTTAAAAACAGGGCAATTATTTGAGTTAAAACACATAAAAAAATAGCAGAAGATACCTGCTGTTTTTTTATGTGTTTTTTTATAAATAGGTGGGTATTTATTTAATAATCTGGTTTTTTTTATAAACTTACAGCTCTGCTAAAAACTGTGCATATCTTTTAGTAATTTTTATGCAAAGTTATTAAAAATGCATATTATATAATATTCCTTATGCGAATATCATCAGTTCTCCACGGAACTTAGTTTCTCAACATAATCTCTGGTAGAATTCAAAAAATTTATGACAGAAGTAGTATGGTAGTCAGTAATGGCTTGATAATTGCGTGTAAGAAGGTTGTTAATTTCGTCATAAATTCTTACTTTGTTTTCATTCATAATTTCATTAAGGTAAGTATCTAGGTTAGGCTTAGATAAAAAGCTTAAAGTAAACTCGTAAGACCTAATGGGGATATTATGATCTACTAAAAAATTCATTGTATCTTTAACAGGCACATCTTTAAAAGGGATACTTGATAAATTCTTCATTAACATTCCATTTTTATAATTTACTGTTTGATAGTCTTCTGCAATTTTAAAATTGAAATTGCATCCCATATAAAAGCGAAACTTAAAGTATTCTTTAAAACGCCAAACATCCTCTTTAGACACATCTTTAAAACAATTTGATTCTAAATGTTCTTCTCGCAAAAAATAGTATGTACCATCTTCAAAAAAACGTGCAATTATATTTAAAAAATCGGTCGTTGAAATGTTATCTTTTTCTTTTTCAGCTAAATGTTTGGTTAAATAATTGTAATAACTTTTGTTGTATTCAGAGGGACTAATGTCAGAACCAAGTGCTTTTCCGTAAATTTTACAAAGCTCCTGCACATCATATTTTTCAATCTTTATTGTAGAATTTTCAACATCGACAAACACTGCTATTTCCCCTTTTATATTTAATATCTTAGAATGTATTTTAATCGAAAAAGAAAGAAGAGTGAAAAACTTGTATTTTGTGTTAAGTGATTCTCACGGGTGTTATCAGGAGTTAAAAGAAATTCTTACGTATTGGAACCCACAGGAACAGACACTTGTGCTATTAGGGGATATTGTTGATAGAGGGCCATCTAGTTTAGAGTGTTTGCGTTTAATAATTCAATTACAGGAAAAGGAAAATGTGATAACAGTGGGTGGGAACCACGAGCAATTATTGTGTGAATGGTTAGAAATGAAAGGTAATGAGTCATTCTACTATTTAGAAGTTTTTAATAAAACAATACAGTCCTTCTTTCCTGATGTATCTAATGTCTTACAGAAGTACACGAAACAAAGAATAGCGAATGTTTTAAGGACAATGTATCAAGCGGAGCTGTCTTTTATAAAAAATATGCTTACTTATTATGAAACAGATCAGCTCTTATTTGTTCACGGTGGCTGCAACCTAGAGCCCAATTGGAAAGTTGACGCTGAAAGAGACTGTAAATGGATTCG
The DNA here is from genome assembly GCF_038898415.1 of Priestia sp. SB1. NCBI lineage: Bacteria > Bacillati > Bacillota > Bacilli > Caryophanales > Bacillaceae > Priestia > Priestia sp. SB1. Next base: position 132,772 of record NZ_JBBJSS010000002.1, read on the forward strand.
TCAACCTTTTATAAGTGGCGAAAACAAAACAGGGAAAACAATTATATTTGGTCATACTCCCACAGAAAATATGCACGATACACAGTCTAATGATATATGGATTTCGCCGTGCAAAACAAAAATAGGGATAGACGGTAGTTGTGTTTACGGTGGGCAACTTAATGCAATTGTAATTAGCGATAGCGGAAAATTAATAGATACTTTTTCCGTTAAGAAAAAAGGATTAATTTCTAATATATAGTATATAAATCGTTATAATGTGTAGGAAATTCAAACATTATATGGAGAGAGGGAAATAGATATGGCTATTGAAGAAAGAGATGTATTACACGCCAAAACTAAAAGTAATCAGTTTGTAAAAATTCTTGGTGAAGTAAAACAAAAGTATGAGGATACATTACACGTTCTCATCGGGAAGAAAGTCATCCTTATCCCCAAAAGTGAGAGCAGACAAGGAAGGAATGCCAAGGTAGGAGAGCCGATTTACGTAGAAGGGAAAGTCACACAGCAGTATGAGGATACAGTGCACGTGAAAATTAAAGAAAAAGTTATGCTATTTCCTAAAAGTATAGTAGATGTCATTTAAAGCTTCCGTACATAACAAAAGTGAGGTTGTATTTGTATACTCCTCACTTTTTTCACTCCTCTAACCGCAAATAATCCTTTAAGAACACAAAGTTATTATCTAAAATAATCGCTAAAGAAATAATATATTTGCGGTTGCGCTCCACTGTTTTGCGCGTAACAGGTAAATCCTCTAATTTTAATAAATCTTTCATAGGAATTTTCTTTGTATCGTAAAAAATATCCCTTAAATCTTTATTTTGAATTAACAGTTCAGCTACTTTAATTGCATTAATTCTAGCATCAATATGTTTAGGAGCTTGATTCATAAGCTCTTTCATTGTTAAATTAAACTCCGCTAATTTATCTTGAAACTTTAAGATTTCATCCTGCCTATTGTTGTTAGTTAACTCTTCTTGATATGCCGAAATATCAACGCTATCTCTAGCGTTAGAATTACCTTCTTCGTCGTTATCCATTTGTAGAGTAGAATGATTAAATAAATCAGTGCTTGAAGATTCTTTACGTATGTAATCTACAACTCTATTTTTAATAACTGTTTCTGAAAAAGCAATAACAGATTTTCCCTTACCAGGAGCAAATTTATCTAAGGATTCGTTAAATGCAATTAAACCAATACTAAATTCATCATCAGATTCAGTAATATAACGCTGACAAACAGAGGAAACAGCGCTGGCAACAAAAGGTGTATAGTCTTTTATTACTTGATTACGAAGATCCATATCTCCGCTTTGTATTTTATCTATAGACTCGTCTAAAGATATATCTTTTCTTTTATTGCTTTTGCTAAATCTAGAAAAGATATTAGCCATCTGTTTTCACCTCGTGATGTTGTTTTAATAAAAAAGTATTGGACAAAATATTATGATACCACAATTTCTAAAATGAACAAGAGATTTTTAGGCTAAGTTTTCCCTTAACAAAAGGGTTTCTAACAGATTTTTGAAAATGAATAAGACATATTTTCCAAAATAAAAATTACATATAAAAGAGATGGGAGAAGGTAGGGAATTGAATGAAGTTATCTTAGAATCAATGAATTTTTTAAAACAATTGTCTTATTTTGGTATAGTGCTGGCTTTGTGTTTTGAGTTCGTTCCTGCAGAATTAGTTTTACCTCTTGCTGGATATTGGATATACAATGGAGATTTTAATATTCATTTAATGGCCTTAGCAGGTACAGTGGGAGGAACTATCGGACCTATGACTTTATATACTTTGGGTAAATACGGTGGAAGGCCGATGGTAGAGAAGTACGGAAAATTCTTTTTAGTCAACAAAAAACAAATAGATGCTTCGGATCGTTTCTTTAATAAATATGGCGCGAGTGTTGCATTTGTTGCTAGATTCTTACCGCTTGTAAGGACTGCTATTTCTATACCTTGTGGAATAACAAAAATGAACTTTGTAAAGTTTAGTATCTACACTTTTTTAGCAATGTATCCTATAACTTATCTTTATCTTTATGTAGGATATAAATTAGGTCCGCATTGGAACCAAGCGGGTGAATTATTAAATCAATACATCAAGCCAATTGGAGTTACAGTGTTAGTGTTAATTGTAGGGTTTATAGCTATTCGTGTTGTGAAAAATAAAAGAAACACAGAATTGTCCTAAAAGCAGAAGTTTAAAGCTCTACGCTGCAAACTTCTGCTTTTGCTTTTTTTATATCGTTTTAACATTGGAATTTTCCCGTATATTTTTTTTACACTCAAAAACATAAATGGTATACACTTATACATATATTTGAATTTCAGAAAAAACCATATAACAAATGACGGTAGCTGGTAGTAGAAATGGAACGGGTGGGAAGTAACGTTGAAAAACTTATCTAATCATTTAAAGGAGAAAATCCAAGAACATTTGAAAGCACTACAACTAGAAGAAATTGAATGGTTGGATGAGCAAGCGGTTGTTGAGAGTTGGAAAGAGCAAAAAGTAATAGCGTATGGGGGCACATTTCTTTTAATAGCCCTAAACACAGGGGTAGTTCTTGAGTTTTCTTATATGTCTTCGCAAGGAACTCAATATTGCAACTGTAAAAATACTGACGAGGGTTATAATGCTTTTTATAATTGCTGTGGCGAAAGATGTGATTGGGAAGTGCCGATGGTAATTAAAAACGTTCAAAATAAAGAATTAGAAGAAGTATTTGTTTTTACAGGGAAACAAAAAGAACTATGGTAGTAGCCTTTAACAAAAAAGAGACGAAGCATACGCTTGGTCTTTTTGTTATTATGGTTTGTTTTAAAGGTGAGTTGGTTCAAAGAGAATATAATAAAACAGGAGAATAATTTTAGGTGGTTAAGCAGGGAGGAAGGATGTTAGCTAATGGAATATTTGAGAATCCAAGATAAAATAATTGCTAAATTGGGGAAAGAAATGCCTGAAATTAACTTTAGGAATATCAAGACGATTCCAGTTATTAATTTTGATTCGTTCTTAAATAAGAGTAAAAGAGAGTTTATTGATTGGTATACAAACAAGATTGCTTTTATTAATTTTAACGTAAACCTAACAGTGTTGAACGATAAAGAATTACTGTTATTTGAAGAGGTATGCGAAAGTCTTGGTTATGGCTTTGTATTACAATACAACACATTAAAAGGATTCTCTGTGCACACATATAGTAAGATTCAAGAACCTTCAGTCTCTGTACTAGAAAAAGCGGTAGAAGCTCTTCAATATTTTGGTTCGGCTATAGGTGATTCACAAAAAGTTCAGTGGATTTTTGGATCTCATAAGCAGCGGGCTCAAACTCTGTTCTTCATTCAAAGGTTTGTGTACGAGGACGTAATGAAGGTAAAAGAGGAAATAGTGAGTGCTCTAAACAAAGCAAAGGTAGAAACAGACACTGCGGTTTATGAAGCTTTTAAGACGGTATTGAGTGCTGTTTATGAACAGGAAATTAAGAAAAGATAAGTAAGTTGAATTTTGGAAAAGCTTTTGCGTCTTTAAGGGACGGAAAGGGTGATAGTATTTTGGAAATTGATTGTAACGAAATTAAAATGCGGATTTTAACCAGGTTTGCTCTGGAGTTTCCATTTCTAAAAATAACAGGGTTGCTCAATTTTGATGTTAGTAGGTATATTTGTTCTCGCCATTTAACATTAGATAATAATATTACAGTGGAGAAGATAGAATTTGCGCTTAGAAAAACATTTAAAATCATTGGGATGAAGGTCGATATATCTAAGTTTCCTTTAATTAATAATGCAATGGTAGAAGAAATTAAGGGGTTATTGTATACACCGACACTGATCTTTAATTTAGATGCAGGACTCAACTTTAGTATACAAAGTAGTAATTTGAATACGTTGAAAAGAATAGAGATGATTAAACGCATTCAAAGAATTCAATTATATGGCTCAGAAGGTGATAAAAAACATAATCTACCTATCGATGTCCTATTTGGCGATGAAGAATACATAAGAGGTAAACTAGCGGAACTAAGAAGTAGTGCCACAGTGCAGAAAGCATTGAAGAAATTTATAGATAGTATAAATTACGATTGTATAAAACAAACGTCTGAAAAGATGAAAAAGCACCTTAGAAAATACATACGAGAGGAAACTAGAATTTATTTTATAGAATACGATAAGAGGGATAACGTTGGAGGCTAAATGAATGCCTTCTTTTTTTATTTACCAAAACAATATGTTAGATAAACTCACACAAAATATAAAATAGTTAAAAAAACAGAAAGGGAAACGAACGATAATTGGAAAATATGTTATAAAACTTTACATAATATTAGGGGGAGATAAAGTTTGTTCAGTATCAATAGCGTATTTATGTTCTTCTGTACATTACTTGTCTTGCTTATGACACCTGCTCTAGCTTTATTTTATGGGGGACTAGTAAGAAGTAAAAATGTACTGAGTACTACAATGCATAGTTACACAAGCATAGCAGTGGTCTCTATTCAATGGGTGTTAGTAGGATATACATTAGCTTTCGGAACAAGTTTCCACGGCATAATTGGAGGGTTAGAATTCTTAGGGTTGCACAACGTAGGTTTTAAAGCCAACGTAGATTATTCTTCTACAATTCCACAGAGTTTGTTTATGATGTTTCAAATGATGTTTGCAATTTTAACTCCTGCAGTAATGGCTGGCGCTTTTGCAGAACGTATGAAGTTTGGACCTTTTCTAGTATTTATCCTGTTATGGACTACTATGGTTTATGATCCTCTAGCCCATTGGGTATGGGGTGTGGGTGGTTGGTTAAGAGAATTAGGAGCCTTAGACTTCGCTGGCGGTACAGTTGTACATATTGCTTCAGGAGTTTCAGGGCTAGTTGTCTCTTTAGTCCTTGGTAAAAGGCTGCAATCAAAAGAGAACACACCTCATCATATCCCTTTAACCATATTAGGAGCGGGACTACTATGGTTTGGTTGGTTTGGCTTTAACGTAGGTAGTACACTTACGTTAAATGGTGTAGCAATGAATGCATTTATCACTACTATGGTGGCTGCAACAGCATCGAGCTTATCTTGGATGTTATATGATTGGGGAAAGAATAAAAAACCTACTGTTTTAGGTGTGGCCACGGGCATAATAGCTGGTCTTGTAGCTATTACTCCTGCTTGTGGTTTTGTATCAGTACTATCTGCAATTGTTATTGGATTAACGTCAGGTGTTATATGCAATTTTTCTGTTTCTAAAATGAAAGAAAAATTAAAGTATGATGATACTTTAGATGCTTTTGGTCTTCACGGATTCGGGGGCATTTGGGGAGCATTAGCAACAGGGTTATTTGCTTCAAAAAATGTTAACGAAGCAGGTGCAAACGGATTATTCTTTGGCGGTGGAATTGACTTACTGCTAAAACAATCAATAGCTGTTTTTGGGACTATTCTTTTCTGTGGTCTCGCAACATTTGTTATAGCAAAGATAGTAAACAGAATAACTCCAATGAGAGTGTGTGGTGAAACAGAAGAAGTAGGGCTCGATTTAGTACTACACGGAGAAAAAGCATACAATTAAAAAAGATGAGTATTGACTCATCTTTTTTTGTTGCGTAGTTCGAATGATTGCTTTGTGTGAAAAAATATAACAAATAGATAGTATAAAAAGCGTATTTTTATGGGGTGAATGTTAATTATAAAGCGAATTTCACATTTTTATATTACATAATGTTAATATTTATTACGTAATTGTTAAATTTTTCGTTTGGAAGAAATGTAATATATCTGTATAATGCTATGATAGGCGTAAGCTATATATATAAAACGAATACTGAATGTTATATAAATATACTGAATATTATCTTATGTATACACCTCTCTTATTTACATTTAATTAGAGAAAAGGCGTTATATATAGGGTGTTTGTATAAATGTCTGAGAAAATAAATAGAAAAGCAAAGTAAACTAGCTTATTTTTTTATGTTATTATAATTCTAATGTAAGTAAATCATATGGAAATTATTAATTGAAACTACAAAAACTTATTAAGTAAACACCTAAATCTAAGTATTCCTATAGTTTAAAGGTAGTTGACTTAATTTTCTCTTACTAATAGAAAATGGTGATATTTAATGGAAAAATGCATAGAAGAAAGCGGAGCGGCAAGGAAAAAGCAGTCCGATTACCATAGGAAAAATTATGACTATAAGAAAGTAGACAAGGAAGAATTGGCGACATTGTTATACAATTTAGAAAGTCTATTTACGTTTATAAAAAAACAGAGTAGATTATTCGCTCATATAATTGCTTATTTTTTAGTGGTATGTGGTCTAACTTTGACAGCATACTTTTTTGTTGATGAGTTAGGGGCACTCCCTACTGGAATTCTTATAGTTATTAACGTTTTTATGGTCTTTTACGGTATATGGTTGCTGTTTTTAGGAATAAAGCAATGCTTTAAAAACGACAAGTATTTAAGGGTGCTAATGGCACATATACAGGACGTGAAAAGAGTAATGCAAAACAAGGATGAGCCGAATTAAGATTATGTCATTGTGAGATTAGGGGTTTGGGGAGAGAATCAAATGAAAGAATTGTTAGAAGAAGCAGAGAAGGTGGATTTTGAGTCTATTGACAAAGAATCTCTTGTTGCGATGTTGTATTACTCAGAGGAGTTCTATAGTTCTGGCAAAGAGTTTCTAAAGGTGTTTACTCACGTATTAACCTACTTTTTCACTACGCTACTTTTCGCTATATTTTGTTGTTTTCACGCGCAATATATTGAGCAAGTTCCTCTAATAATTGCAATTAGTATGAAAGTTGGTATTGTTTTTTATGCCTTATATCTCGTCAGAAAAAGTATAAAGATGTATCGGGAGCACGAAGTATATTTAAGGGTTTTGTTGCAGTATATTGTTAAAACAAAAACAGCCTTAAGTAAGAAAGATAAAAAGGGTGAAGGTTCTCTGTCAAAGTAATTATAGGGAGCCTTTTTGTTGTGGTTTTAAAACTTTTTTTCAGAAGGGAAATACTTATGATTAATGTGTTTTTGTTAGTTATTAATCACGAAGAGAAAATACTTTTCTACAGTGAGGGAGAGTTTGCTGATCAACATTACGATGAAGGTAGAAAGGGAGAAAAATACGAATTTTACTCCAAAGACTTTTTAATGGAGTTTTTAAAAGAACAACAAAACGAATATGGCAAATATAAAAAAGTAGAAGTAACATCATATTAAGCACAGTAAAGAAATAAGAGGGCGGAGAAGGTATTGGAGAAAGAATTAAATCGAACTTTAAAGCAAATAGAAGAAGAACTTTACAAGTATCAAGATTACAAATTGTTATTTCCGAACTTTAGTAATTGTGTTTTAAGCTGGATACAGGTTAATGCACCTCATTTTAAAAAAAGAAACCCTGGGCTGGCTATAAAGCTTGCTCTTAAGAGGATAGAACATCCATTAAATCTTACTCGTACTAACCGTTTAACAAATATAATGGGCAAGGATTTTCCGGATAAGCTTCAGTACTGGTCGAAATTAGGAGTTACCTTAAATGCAACTTACACATTTAATACAGATTGTATTTGTGAGATGAAACACTATTCTTTTAACGACAGGCTGGGATTTGCTCAGTGGAAAAAACATATAAAAGATGATGACCTGCAATTACGATTAACTTTTGGAGAGCCGCTCATTGATGTATTTAAAGAGTGGAGAGAAAGAAGAGTAAAGGATATAGAAGATAGGTACAATGAGGAACTAGCAGAGTTTGCTAAATCGCTTCAAAATGAACTAGACAGGAACTTAATAAAAGTTTTAAATGAAATTACCGCTTGATTTTTCTTTTTTCTCCCAAAGTTGTATTTACTTATAGAGAGTATGTTTTATATTTAGTGAATCTAAATTGCAGCACCCGTAACACGGTAAGACAGTGAGGTAACATAGCAAGCTAAATTATAAAACAAAAAGACATCACAACAATGCGATGTCTTTTTTCTTACTTCCACCAGGAATCGTGCATAGAAGCTGGTAGTTGGCGTTTATGCTCAGTTAGTTTGTATCTTGTTATGATCTTCTCAGCTGCTTCTGGAGGTACGTCTTTTCCTTCTAAGAAGTCGTCTAGCACATTATAAGTAATGCCTAACTCTGTCTCATCTGTTTGCTGTGGCTTGTTATCTAATAAATCCGCTGTTGGTTCTTTCAAATACAGTTGGGACGGTGCACCTAACTCTTTTAACAAACTGCGCCCTTGGCGTTTAGAAAGGCCGCTAAGAGGTAAAACATCTGCTCCTCCATCTCCATACTTAGTAAAGAAACCTGTGACTGCTTCTGCAGCGTGATCAGTACCGATAACAAGTAGGTTATTCATTCCTCCGATAGCGTATTGAACCATCATTCTTGTTCTAGCTTTTACGTTACCTTTGTGAAAATCGCTTAACGTTCCCGAAATGTCTACGTTGTAATTCATAGCAAAGGTATCTACAGTTTTAGAAACATTAAATGTTTCTGATTGGTCAGGCTTAATAAATTGAAGTGCTAACTGAGCGTCATCTTCATCTGCTTGTGTTTGGTAAGGCAAGCGAACTGTTACAAATTTGGCGTTGTGTCCTTCTTGACGTAGTTCTTCAACTGCTAGTTGTGCTAATTTACCGGCTAATGTAGAGTCTTGACCACCGCTAATTCCAAGTACAAAACCTTCTGCTTTAGATAAAATTAAATATTCTTTTAAGAAGTTAATTCTATTGCGGATTTCTACTGCGGGATAAATTGTCGCTTTTACATTTAAATCCTTAATAATTTGTTGCTGTTGATTTTTTAATTGTTGAGTTAAAGTCATTTTAGTTCCTCCTAAAAATTAATTGAAATAGTTTTATTAAATGTTGTTACTTGCTTTTTTTATATAAAGAATTCTTTTTACAGTATTCATAGCAAGCTTCAGGTAATAGGTATCTAGGTTCACCGCCACGGCTGAATTCTTCTCGAATGTACGTAGAGCTTATTTCCATAGCTAATCCCTTGCTCATAAGGCGAAATCTACCGTCATCGTTATTACGGAGGATAGGAGACTTAGCGATTACTTCAGTCATATCAATATTGTTTCTGGCCATAATGATAAACTTGTTTTCTTTTACAAGTTCCTCTGAATGATTCCATTTTTCATTGCCAATATCGACTAGTAAATCGGCTCCCATAATAAAATAAACATCATCACCTTTAAATTTTTCTTTGAAATATTGCATTGTTTGATAGGTATTAATTTTCCAAGCTTCCTCTTTCATTTCATAATCATCTGCTATGAAGTTTTCATTCCCCTCGATTGCTAGGTTAATCATATTCCAGCGATGAATATCCTCAGTATTCATCTTTTTATCTCGTCTTTTATTAGAGCAAGGTAAGAAGATTACCTTATCTAATTTGCAGCGATGTGCCACTGTGCTTGCCGTCCATAAGTGAACATTTGTAATTGGGTCAAATGAAGAGCCATAGATGCCGATTTTAGCCATTTTTAATTCCTCCTAGGTAATTGCATTGAAATTTATATTAAAGTGAAATTAGCGGACGCTACGCTTCTTAATCTCTTTGTTTACTTTTTCTTGTACATATGCGATGTGTTTCATCTTGTTATCCCAACATTGTTGACTTAAATCTACTGGGTACTCTTCTGGCATTTTAGTACGTTTGTATTCATCCCATAGTAGAGTAAGGTTGCTTTCAGCAAAATCTTGAATACTTTGAAGAGTAGGAGAGGTATACACCAATTCACCTTCGTTAAAGATTGTTGTGTGTAGTTCTCTTGCCTCAAAATTCGAAACAAATTTGCTGATAAACGTGTGAACAGGATGGAACATCTTTAAGTGATCTTCCTCTTGTGGCTGCTCGTGCTCTAGGGTAATATAATCTCCCTCTGACTTATTATTAGAATGGTTAATGATGCGGTAGACACGCTTTAAACCTGGTGTAGATACTTTCTCTGGGTTGCCGCTAATCTTAATGGTATCAACCATATTTCCATCTTCATCTTCGATTGAAACTAGTTTATAAACTGCTCCTAACGCAGGTTGATCGTATGCTGTAATTAACTTAGTGCCAATTCCCCAAATATCAATTTTTGCTCCTTGAGCTTTTAGGTTAACAATTGTTTCTTCATCTAAATCATTTGAAGCAATAATTTTTGTATCTTTAAAATCAGCTTGATCTAGCATTTTGCGAGCTTCTTTAGATAAGTAAGCTAAGTCTCCGCTATCTAAACGAATGCCTTTAAAATTAATTTTGTCACCTAACTCCTTGGCTACCTTAATAGCATTCGGTACACCAGATTTTAACGTGTCGTATGTGTCTACTAGGAATACACATTCTTTGTGACGATTTGCGTATTTATGAAAAGCAATGTATTCATCGCGATACGCCTGAATCATAGCGTGAGCGTGTGTACCTGCAACGGGGATGCCAAACATCTTTCCTGCTCTCACATTTGATGTAGCGGAGAATCCACCAATATAAGCGGCTCTTGTTCCCCATACTGCAGCATCCATTTCTTGAGCACGTCTAGTACCAAACTCCATTGCAACTTGTTCACCGATGACTTGTTTAATGCGACTTGCTTTAGTAGCAATAAGAGTTTGATAGTTCACAATGTTTAAGATAGCTGTTTCTACCAATTGAGCTTCAATTAGTGGTGCTTCAATGCGAAGGATAGGCTCGCTAGCAAAGACTAATTCTCCTTCTCTCATAGAGCGTACTGTGCCGGTAAATTGAAGAGTTGAAAGGTAGTCTAAATAATCCTCTTTGTAACCTAATTCTTCTCGTAGGTAGTTAATATCACTTTGACTAAAACGAAAGTCATTTAAATACTGAATAACTCTTTCTAGACCAGCGAATACTGCGTATCCATTTCCAAATGGTAACTTACGGAAGAATACCTCAAATACCGCTTTTTTATTATGGATGTTGTCGTCCCAGTAAGTTTCGCCCATATTGATTTGATAAAGATCCGTGTGAAGAGTTAAGCTGTCATCTGTATAGTTGTTCATTTTGATTACCTCCAAATATAAAATGTATGAGTTTTGAATTTGATAATTTATGTTGCATTCGTATTCTGTTGGTTTTTATCGACTTCATCTTAAGAAGGGAAGGGGTTATACAATTTCTGCGCCCAGAGCGGTTTTAAAATGTTGTATTGCCCACTCGTGGCCAACTTGATTAAAACTTGCTACTGCCTTTTCGTGTACAACAGGTTTGTAATTTAGCGCAAACGAGTCCACAAGTGTATGCAGGCAACAGATGTCCGTGCATACACCCACGATGTGTAATTCTGTAATCCCACGCTCACGCAATTTAAAATCTAAATCAGTGCCAGCGAAAGCAGAATATCGAGTCTTATCAATCCAGTAGACATTAGGATTAAGTTTGTTTGTGTCATAAACCTCTTTAAGACTTCCGTAAAGCTCTCTACCTTTTGTATTAGCAATGTTGTGAGGAGGGAATAGTTTTGCTTCTGGATGATGCTGTTCGCCTTTGTGATGTAAATCAATTGCAAATACTACATAGTCGTTATTATTTATAAATTCCTGTGTAACTCGAGTAATTTCTTGTTCAATATCTTGCCCAGGTTTTCCGCAAGTAAGAGCGCCATTACTTGCTACAAAGTCGTTTGTGTAATCTATATTTATTAATGCTTTTTTCATTTAAAATTCCTCCTATCAAGATTCGCATTTACATTTAACTATTAACATATTGTTAATTATTATAATTAAAAAAATAAGTTAATATCTCGCTGTGTAAATAGGTTTTACTACATCTGCATCAATGAAACGATATAACTGAGCCGGAGTTTTTGAAGTTCTTTGTGTCTTTTCTCCAATAACAGGTTCAAGAAAGGGGAGAGATTTAATTTTTCTAGCAAATGATTGGTCACTAGCTATTGCCGAATCGCTTGTTACCGTTAATAAGACCGCTTGTAACTCTGAATAAGTAAAGTGTTTTGGTAAAAAGTTTCCCGCTATATCTGTCTGTAATAAATCTCTTTTAATGTTTTCGATTGCTTCTGTGATTATCTCATAGTGATCAAAAGCTAAGTCTAAATTAAGCGCTTCTTCTAACGAGAAAAGATCTACTTCGGCTGCATCGTCGTTAGCTGCTCTCTTAGATAATGAATACTCTGGAACAATTGCATAATGAGCATTTGTAATAACCCAACCACGTTCATCTCGTCCAGGCTTATCATAAACACCGAAGTGTTTAATGTGAATTCCGTTTACACCTGTTTCTTCCTCTAGCTCACGTTTAGCGGCTTCAAATGCTGTCTCACTCGGGTGAACAAATCCACCAGGTAAAGCCCATTTGCCAGCTTCTATATTTATTTCGCCTTCGGCATTTAAATCTGCTCGTTTAATAAGCATTAATTTTAAGCTCATAAGAGGTGGTTTATATTCTTCGTTTTTTTCAGAAACAATAGTGAAAACAGCAATATCAGAAGTGTATCCGTATGGTCGAGGATATTTATCTGCATTGTTGTGGTTTGATTCTTGTTGAATTGACATTGAGTTTCCCCCTTACATATATATTTAATTTTTTGTTTTTTTATCCTTTTATTATTTAACAAAATGTTAATTGTTAAATGTAGTATATGCTTTTTCTTTAAATTTGTCTAGAGATAAAACCCAATTTCTAAAAAAAAAATTAAAAGAGCGCCTCAGTGAAATACGGAAGAGAGGAATTAACAGCGCTTAAAGGATAAAACATTCAGCAGTTCTATTTAAGTTAAGTTTAAATTGACATTATGAAAATTATTAGCTAGAAAGGCAATATATTGGAGGTGTGTTAAATGGGTAATAGAGACAGATATAGTTTCACTGATAAAGAATGGGATGAGATATATAAAATTGGTTATATGGATCAACAAGACATAAAAAGTATAGCAGCTGAGGGTATTTATAGAGGAGGAGAAGAATTAATAGCTAAAAGGCTCCAAGCTAATCAATACCTCCCTCACAATATTGAGAAGGTTATTGAAGCAGGGATTAAGGCATTAGAAAAAAATATAATTTCACTAAAAGATGCTAAGGAAATACAAGCTCAAATAAAAGATGCTCTTGAAGAAAAAAAGGGATATTCATTAATAAGACTTGGAGATGGTGAACTACTAGCGCTAGCTCACGATATCTTACTGGATAGTGAAGAAATAGCAAGAAATCCCCGTTTGAAATTTCTTTCATATGCAGGGATAGATATTCCTAATCATAAATATAGAGACCAGTTAACAAGAAACCTTCTTCAAGCTTCTGCCATAGGAATACCCACAGCAAGATTCCCCGCTTATCAACGTTTATTTAATCAGTTGGCTACTTTTTATAAACTCCCACTAAAGGATTTAAATTTAACTCACTCTGTTATTAACTATCACCTAAACAAATCCACAACTTTGTATCACGATTTATTGAAGAGTAAAAAAATTTTACTAATTGGCAATAGGATGGAAGAGGGGAAAAGGTATTTTGAGAAAAAGGGGTATGACAGCATTGTAGCTTCTATACCCGTTAATGGGTTTAATTCTATTAACAATGTAGTTGAACAAACAAAATTATATGATTATGACGTAGCATTTGTATCTGCAGGTATTCCAGCAAATATAATATGTGTTGAATTAGCAAAGATGGATAAGGTTGCATTAGATTTTGGGCATATGATAGACGGTCTTCTTTCTAACTGATCCGCTAAACAAAAAAGTATTTTTTCTACGAAACAAACAATTACAGCATATAATCTATGAAATATGAGACAAAAGGAGAATTAATATGGTTTCTAAAATTGATGATATGAAGAGAATTATAAAAAAGGTTGAGAACGAGGTAGAAATTATAACAGCGTCAGAATGGGAAAAGGACTTTGAGGAGTTTGTAACACATTCTTTAGATGGCGAAGTGAAGGTTGATGACCTTATGGACTATATTAAAACTATTGAATTTGATATTAGTTGGAATTATGAAAGCTTATTTAGGGAAATTAAGATTGATTTTGCTGACGTTTACGGAACCATTGATTTTAAATATAGTGTAAACACTGGCATTACATACTTTTCTCAAGCTGAGGCTGATGTGCTTATTGATTATAATGATATAGAGGCGGTATTTAAAGCGATAGAAAAGCTACTACCCGAAGAGTATTATTCGCTGGAAATGCAATGGACTTTTTGGAGAGAAGAAGATAGGAAAAGCTTTGTTGAAGGAAGGCTGCTATATGCCTCTCAATTACAGGTCAATAAATTAATTGAAGGCATAGCGGATTCAGTAGTTTATAAAGAGGAAGAAACTAAGTTAAAAGAGAGTATTCTCTCAATAGCAAAAGAGCAATTAAACATTGCAAAAATTAATATATAAGAACTTTAAAGAGATAGAAGTAAGACTTTTATCTCTTTTTTCATTTTCCTAAAAATGTTTGTGGAAATCACAAATAGATTAGCTTATTATTATAAAAGTGTGCAAAAAAATATATACAAAAAAACATAAAAGAGAATTTTGAAAAATATGAATATTTTAATGCCCTTGGGGTAAATAACTATGACAAAAGTGTAAACATTTTACATCAATGAAAAATTAAAGATTTATGGTTGGCTTCCATTAGAATATTGCAAAACGAATTAAAATTAGCCGGACGAAGGGAAGAGGGATATGGTACCACGTATTGTTCTTGCTGCTTTTTTTGCAGTTATAGTTTCTAGCTTACTTATTATGTCTATTATCAAACCTTATCAATGGTAATAAAAAACTGGTAGCTTTGCTGCCGGTTTTTTTATTTCAAAAAAAACACTCATAAAGAGTGTTTTTATATTTAAAAGATAAATTGAATTCCTTCTTTATTTTCGCGTGTTACTAATAAGAGAGCTTTCTCTATTTTTGTTTATTTTGAATAAAATTTCTTCTTTTCTATCTTCCCATAGAGAAGTTGCTTCCTCTAAGGACATTATTTTCACAAATTTTTCTACTGCATCAAACCTTAAGAGGAATTCAGTAATAGGGTCCGCTTTTTTAGTTACACCTTTAGGAGTGTATTCACTAATAAGCTCCTGAATTAACTGCTCTCTAGGTTCTAACTGAACAGTTGCTTCAGCTTCCTTAACTTGTTCGGACAGAATTTTTGTAACATAAGGCATAAAATGTTTAATATTCTTGCGCGTTCCGACTAACTTGATTGCAGATATAATATTCTCCTTTTCGTATTTTAATAACCAGTCATTTAGAATATTTTCAGGAGCATTAAAACCGGAGTGGACACAAGCATTATGTAATTCAATTATATCTGGATTTTCAACAATCTTATCCAGTCGCTCTTTTATATTTTCTGTTTCAATTGCTTTAAGCAAAAGATTTGATTTGATTTTAAATTTCACTTTTACAACTGGTCTACCCTGTCTAATTGGAATATAGGTAAAAGAGATGTCTGTTTTTTCTTCTAGTTCTTTTTGAGCACGATCTAATACTTTTTGTTTAAAGTTAATCCAGGAAGAATATTTATTTTCAATACCTAACTTCTCCCTTAACTCTACTAAAGTAAATGTTCTCTCTGTTAATCCTTCATAGGATTTTAATAGTTCAAACATACGAATACTGTGGCTACTCTTTAAGTGGATAACATTTTCTAACTTATATTTTGTAAACTTTTCACTTAAAGCGAGAAAATACGGTTTTAAATCTGGATCAAACCTAACTGTTACAGTTCCTTCGCTTTTATTATAAGTGGCCTTAGATAACCAGTTAATTCTAGTGGGATGACCTTTTTCGTTTAGAATTATAAAAGGTTTGCTCATTAGCCTTTGAGTAATCTCGTCAATATCCTTATATATACTTTTTGCTTTTGAATTAATTAATTTCTTAAATTCATTTATTGAAAAGGTATATGTTTGAAAGTCCTTATCTGTAGGACGAATATTTGATGCAATACACAATAAGACTTTTTGTTCAGTTACTCCTAGTTTATAAGCTGCTTCAACAAAACTATTTGCTTTTGTGACTAAGTTATTTCCGCTGAAAATTAATGTCTTCTTGTCATTCGACATTTTAATACCTCATTTCTTTCGATTTGAAGTATTTTACAATATATTTTCGCGAAAAAATGAAAAATATTTAAATAAGGGGTGGGTTATTCTATATTAAAAACCCTATTTTTGTACTGCTTAAATAAGAGGAATTTAATTTCAATTGAGAATATTTGAAGTTGATTGTGTGGAGAAGAAGCAAGCGGAAGTATACTTTGGTTATAATTTGCCTAATCTTTTGCTTAAAATAATAATATAACCTACCTTTTTGCTGTTACATAAAAAGAAGACCCTAAAAAGTTACTACATTGCCCGAAATAGTTACTACAATACCCGAAATAGTTACTGTTTATAACCCTAAATAATTACTAAGTTTACCCTAAAAAGTTACTACATTGCCCGAAAAGATTACTTCATTGCCCGAAAAGATTACTTCATTGCCCGAAATAGTTACTGCTTTGCTTTCTGAATCCCTTGGGAGACAAGAGGTTCAAGCTTCCGTAAACAAGATATAAACAAGATATAAACAAGAACAAATAATGATATAAACAAGCTTAAACATATATAAAGAAGATATAAACAAGAACAAATAATGATATAAACAAGCTTAAACATATATAAAGAAGATGCTATTAAAAGTTTAATAATTAATTAATTGATACTTTCTTAATTTTAAATATGATGTTCTCGAATAAGAGGTGATTCGAGAATGAAAGTTATAGACCTGAATAAATTAATAAATACATTTAACTTGGAAGTTATAGCAGGAGAGAAAGGCATAAATAATCAAAACATAACTTCGGAGGAAATATATAGACCTGGTTTGGAATTTACAGGCTTCTACGATTTCTTGCCTAAAGATCGTATACATATTCTTGGTAAGCAAGAGATGACCTATTTGTTATCTTTAAAAGTAAGTGATCAACAAGAGCGATTAAATAAATATTTCAAGTTAAATCCGCCTTGTATAATTATCACTAGAAATTTACCTGTTACAGAATTCTTTGTAAGAGCTGCTAACGAACATAATGTAACTGTCCTTAAAACAAAAGAGATTACAACTAATTTCATTACCGCTCTTTATAGTTTCTTCCAAAAAGAATTAGCTATTGAACAAGCTATTCACGGAGTATGTGTAAATGTCTTTGGAGTAGGTATTATTATTCGTGGAGAAAGTGGTATAGGGAAAAGTGAAGTGGCCTTATCACTCATAGAAAGAGGGCATAGGTTAGTATCAGATGATTTAATAATACTTAGAAAGATTGGTCCAACAGCATTAATAGGTACTCATAACGGAATGAATCACGAATTTTTAAGTTTAAGAGGAATTGGTTTTGTAAATGTGCCCCGCTTATACGGTGCAGGATCTATTCAAAGTGAAACAAAGATAAACTTGGATATTTGTTTATTACCTTGGGAAAAGGGCACATATTACGATGCTGTGGGTTTAGATGAAAAGAGTTCTAACTATTTAGGAGCTAATATACCGTTAATAGAACTCCCGATTCGCCCAGGAAGAGATATCGCTAGCCTAATTGAGGTAGCAGCTAAAAATTGGAGACTTCAACAAAAAGGGTACAATGCTTTAGAGGACTTCTATAATAGGTTTGATGAACAAAAAAGTGAGTAAGTCACTTTTTTTCTATTTCTTTAATGGTATAATATAGAATATTAAGTAACATAAATGCAAATAATGTATAACACTATTTTCTATAAATGTCATTTATAATAAATTAGTGAATAATTAAACAAGTTTATTACAAAATGAAATGCAATTGTTAATGATAAGACATATTCAGTTCATTAAAAAGCTGTATAATAAATTTTGTAATTAGCAAAAATGCTGTTTATTGTAATTAAAATAAGGGTATTTGGATATAGTTAAACATATATAAAAAATGTATGTTTTAAAAATGATAATAAAATTGACAGTGCGTAAATATAAATTGGCTATGATTTGAAGGAGAACGAAAATGATTATTAACTTAGGTTGGAAGAGCTTACAAAAGAAATATATAACCGATAGAGCTGTAAATAAAACCTTTAAAAATAAAGTGCAACGTTTTATGACAAAAGCTTTTTTAGAAACAGTGACGGATTTAAATAATGGTAAAATTCAATTTGTTTTCTTATTTGAAGATAAAAAATATGTGGTCGAACTAGTTAAAAATCATATGTACAAAGATAGAGGTTATATATGCGGAATTAAGCGCTCGACATATATGGAATTCGGACCTAGCTTTCAACCAGAAATACTGCCTTACTTAAAAGAATATAAACAAAGATATATGACACAAGCATATATGTTAGGATAAAAAAGAGGGTTCTTTACCCTCTTTTTTTATTTTAGGTGTGTGCTTATCATTTTAAATATCTTCTCAATTGCTTTTTCGTTACTGCCTTCTGAAAATCCCTTTACGAAATTGTTCCACAGCCTACTTATTAATTCTTCTACCGTATAATAGTTTCCGGTGAGCTCGTCAATTTCTGCAAGAATCATTTCCCCTCTTCTAATGTTCACTTTATCTAATGAGAATCCAACGATATAAGTAGAATGCTCTTTCTTTTTAACTAAATATATTCTATTGTTCATTGGATCGTTAATTTCTAAATTTTCGGTGGGTGTTACATATTTAGTCAATTCATCGCATACTTTTTTCGGATTGTGTTTTTTCATATTTCTGTGTATAAAATCAATAAACAAGGCGCTAACAAACTCTCCTACGCTTACTGGGACTTCGTAGTTTGCTTCTAAAAACTCACACATTAATCTGGTTCTAAGATAAACAGATTGGGGTACCTCTACAGCCATTTCTATTTCAGCTTCTTTGTTAAAAGCAGAGGAGAAAAAGGTAGCTAACCTGTCCACAAAATGTTGAGACTGCATTTCTTTACCTAATAAATTAGCGGCGCTATAAGATTTCATTATAAATCCTCCCAAATAATATTTTTTATACTATATGAGAGATTTTCTACTTGTATGTTTAGAAAAATAGAAAATTGTTCACACTAAAACTACTATTTATAATTTGGGACGGAGTGAACATTATGAAAAGAGAAATTAGTGAAAAGGAAAAGAAGAGAGGGCAAAAGCTATTAAAGAAACTTAAAAAGAAGGCGCCTCTTAAACAGACTAGAGTTATCAAATTAAGCTAAATGCTATTATTTAATGTAAAGTAACCAATAATATAATAAAACGCGTTAGAAACAAAGTAGAAGCCTTATTTAAGGTTTCTACTTTGTTTCTTTGTACAACATTTCTTTGCCGTTTTAATTTAAAGTAGAAGCGAAAAAACGGTGGTTAATAGATTGTAGGAGAAAGTGTTGTTAGGGGAAAGCAACAAAAGAAATAGGGTGTATTAATTTCCCGCTTTCTTTTCAAACCATATATAATATTGTTACTAAATAATTAAGGATGACTATATATGAGGTTTGGGAACCACAGAAAACTACAACGTATTCAAAAAACAGAAGAAGTAATAAAAAAAGTTACTGACGGAATAAAAATGTATTGTTCAAATGATAAATGTAAGAACATAGTAACCTTGGATTTAGAAGCTGCTGCTCGTACAATAATGTGTGGTAAGTGTCATTCTGGTTTCTTTATTAAAAAGAAAAAAATCAAAAAGAAACCTGTAAAAACAATAGCTTGGAAAGATCAGAAAGAAATAATAAGAAGGACTATCAAAGAATGCTGATAGTCCTTCTTTCTTTTATCGCATAGTTAAAGAGCGTTCATCAAATACGTATTGTATTTTTTGGGAAAGAGGTTGCCTTGCCCACTTAGGTATTTCAATGGATCCTCTATTCATATCATCACTCTTAAAAAAAGTTACAGAACCTTTCTTGTACGAGTTTAAAAATAAAAGTAGTAATTCTGCCTCATTAAGAGTAATATCGTACGATTGTTGTTGTCCTTGGTGTTCTAAGTATATTGTAAATCCTTTAATTGCTTTGTTGTCCTCTGGTTGATTAGCGCTGTAATTAATCCTTAAGTTGGTCTTTCGCTTTAGTAAATAGATATAGCTCTTAATCTGATTAATTAACTTATTACCAGCATTAACTTTTCTTGCGTAAGTATTAGCTTTTATCGCAAACATCCCCTTTTTGTAAAAGTATTAAGCCATTAGGCAGTGTGTGAATCACTATATTAAGACTCAGATATAAGAGCTTTATACCTTAAATTTTGTAGAATAGTGTAACTTCCTGAAATACATTCACGAATTAGAGGAATTTGAAAAGTGAAGTTAGAAATGTACAGAACAGTTTCTTTTATAAATAAGTATAAGAAAAAATTCTTGTCCTTAATATTAAGTAATTGTTACAAAATGTTAACTTTAGTAAAAATTAATAAAAATACATTTATGTGAAAGGGGACATTGTTAATGGGAGAACATCAAGGTCGCAGTTTTATGATTAAACAACGTGCAATGTTAAAAGCTTGTTTAATTACAATGATTGAGACTGAAAATTTGTATGGATTAGAATTTAGGGATTTTATTCGTGAACAATATAGAGATGTAGGCTATCGCCCAAACCATTCAGAAATTTATAAGTCCCTGCACGAACTAATGGAAGAAGGAATTGTAGAGCAAAAAAAGAGGAAATGCCAAGGTAAGAAACTACAAGAGGTTGTATACTACAGAATTATTGATAAAAACAAAGCCGATTTATATCAAAAACAGGTAAGAATGGAGCTTGAAAGATGTGATCGTCTTGTTCACAAAACTTTAGCTGCTATCACAAAATGACAAATCAATCTCTTTAATGAGGTTGATTTTTTTAATAGGTGTTATACAAGAAATTCATAAACGAAAAAATAAAATTTAGATTCACCAATAGTGAATTATTAAAATTGTTCTTAGTATATTTGAGTAATTGGAATAGTGATGTTAGAAAGAGCGGATATATCGCTAAAAACCAGTATAAAATGAACTCTAAATAAGTAAAAAAGAACAAATATATGAAAAAACGGCGGTTGTGCAGCCGTTTAATCTTTTTCCTCTTCATTACCTTCGTATTCAACTTCACGTTTCTCTGTACGCTTATTTATTTGTGTCTTTAAATTTCCCATATTGAAAATTGCCATTATTAATGAAAAGATTAAAAGACTCCAAAAAGAGATAGAGACTGTGCTAAAAAGAATATCGGTTAAATGCCAATATGCTAAAGGCAGAAGAAAAGAGAGTAAAAACAAAATAACATTATTTGGTTTTTGAATGTTGTTTTTTTCGGCAATCTTTACAAAAACTATTCCAATGAGGAAGCTTGAAAGATAGACCAAGATATTAAGCACTAAGATAAATAGAAAAGCATCGTGGAAAGAAGCTGTGTAGATGCCTAAGAAATCTACCTTAGAGACGAAAAAGAAAATACCCGCATACAAAGCGGTAAATAACAAGAAAACAAACGCTATGATAACTAAAAATTCTATAATTGCTGGAATCACCCTCTTTCTGACTAAGTTTGAATATTATAAGAGTTTTTAGAATTACTTCAAATATTTAGCGATTTTTTAAAATTTGTTTTGCAATTTTTGTCGAAAGAAAGTAAAATAAAAAAAGCGAAATAAATAAAATGCACGAAAAACATAAAAGGTACAAAACCGAACGGTTTGTTTCTTTTAGAATTTTCAAAAGTGTAAAAAGGTGTTTTTTATTGTAAAGAATTACCGTGGAATTTTTTTAATGAATGCGCAATAATTATATTAATAGTTTTATTATTCTAAATAAGGTAAAAAACACTAAGTATTTCTAAATAGATTATATTAAATGTTAACAACGGAGGAGAAACAACAATGAAAGCAACAGGAATGGTTAGAAAAGTAGATGATTTAGGACGTATCGTAATTCCAAAAGAAATTAGAAGAGTTTTAGAAATCGCAGAAAAAGATCCAGTTGAAATTTTTGTTGATAGTGATCAAATTGTCTTAAAAAAATATAAACCGAATAACGCTTGCGCTATTACTGGTGAAGTTTCACAAGATAACGTTACACTGGCTAACGGTAAAGTAACATTAAGTCAAGAAGGTTTAAAGCAATTACTTGAGGAGCTAGTAAAAAAAGCTCCTGCAGCTAACTAATTTATAACTATTGGCATAAGGGAAGATCGTTAAACTCAATTGTTGAGTCTAGCGGTCTTTTTTTTGTAGTTTTTTTACTTTAATATTGCTAGAAAGAAAACTGCGAGTTATAAATGTGTTTCATTATGCGGTGATACAATTAAAAAATTCCATAGGGTATATAATCTTTTTTCCACATAAGATTATCTCAATAATATATTTAAAGCAACTTAATTAAAGCTTCTGGAAAACAACTTTAAAAGGAGTTACTTGAGATGGAAATTAGCAGAATTAAAAAGCAATGGGATACATATATCAACGAATTTGAGAAGTGTAATTATATGGATGTCGAAAAGCATACGTCAATGGCTTTGAAAGTAGGATTGTTACTACAGGAAATTGAAAAGCTTAACAACAGCTTGTACAAAATTAACTTTCTAAAACATTCGTTTGTTGGAAATCGAACAGAGTTGCATAGGGAGATTTCTAGAATTATTAAAGATTAAATAATTAATTAAACACGGTTTAGAAAAGGAAGATAATATATCTTCCTTTTTTTGTGTGGATTAAGTTGATGTTCTGTTATAAAGGATGATTGCATTGTTGAGCCATTTCTTTTACACGTTCTGAAATATTGTTTTTTCCATAAAACATAAAGAAATTACTCTATAATATGGAAAATATTTATCAAAAGGAGTAGGTTAAATGAATATGGCGTTACCAGGAAATCAATTTGATATTAAAGCAAAACAAATTTTAAAACCTTTTATTAGGAAAGTTAGTAAGTTTGGTTTTAACGTTCCAAGGTACTTTTTAACCGGAACCAAAAGACGAAACAACATAGTAGGTGTAACCAAGGAAAAGCTGGTCATAAAAACGGATACTTCTAAAGAAAAGTTTTCTATTTCTATTCAAAAAATTGAACAAGCTATCTCGTTCATTCTTTATAAAAGAATTGTAAGTAGAAAAGAACTTGAGAAATACTCTAACTATAACTCTGCTTTAATGGGTTTACTAGAGATGATTCTATTTGAAGTAGCAAGAATCCAGAAATCCGTTAAAGGAGTTCTTCAAATAAGATTAATTGGAGTGAGATTTTTCTTTAGTGGTATGGATAGATGCTCAGAAGCTGACTTTCAAACAATTGTTCATAATGGTGGTACTTTTATACTCTGTTCTTATTTCTATCTAAGAGAAAAGGGGAAAAGTCTAGAAGCATTTATGAATAAGTTAAAAGATAATGGTTTAAAAATGATTCTAGATTCTGGCGCTTTCAGTATTCATAACGCTTTAGAAAAGGGGAAAATGTTAATGAACGCTGCAAGATATAATTCTCTTACCGCTAAGCAAAAAGCGGAAATGAACGTAGTTAAAGAGATAACAGTAAGCGATTTTGCAGCTGTTCTTAACAAATATAGTGATATGATCTATGGTTATTTCAATCTAGATGTAATAGGGGATGCAAAAGCATCGGCTCAGAATTTCAATCAGTTGAAGCAACTAACAGGAAAATCACCAATACCGGTTTGGCACTGTGATGTAGCTAATTGGAGAGATAGTGATTTTGAATTACTTAAAGAAATGGTCAGTGAGGATTACGAAATTATTGCTTTAGGAGCAACCGTTCCTCTTGGCAAAAATGCCGGTCCACAGAGACAAAACAAGGTTAAAGAAGAGTTGTTTGAAGAAATCTTCAAGAGACACCCTGAACAATGTTTTCACTGGCTTGGGGGATCTTCTGACTTATTATTAAAGTTTCCTTTCTTCTCAGCTGACTCTTCTGGATGGATACAGGGGAGAAAGACAAATCAAATATACAGTTTTGAAGAGCAATCAACAGAAAAAATGAACAATTGGTCGAAAGAGAGATGCTTGGCATACAATGTGTTTGCTTTGTCATCACTTGAACATATTGGTGAAGGTATACAAGGTTCGTTGCTCTTTAATGAATTTGAACCAAAGAAAAAAAGAGAATTAGATAATTCAGTTCAACAGCTTGAAATTGCTATTTGATACTGGGATGGAAAAGGAGAGCTTGTTTTGAATAATCAAAGTCACTTTAAAGAGTTAATAAAATACTTTATGACATTAGATAATCACTATCTTGGGTGCCAAGATGAACTATTTGATGGAGAATGTCATATGTTTGCTAATAAAACCTATAAACGTAGCGGTAGAGGAAACATTAGGCTTTTAGATAATAATACAATCCTTTGTTTTTATTTACCCTATACAAAGCCTAACGAGAAGGAACCAGATCCTGTAGTAGGAATAAGTAAAATGCCTAAATGGTTTCAAGATATATATAAAAGAATACTGGAAATAAGAATGGAACAAGGTGTTGTAAATACAGTTAAAGAAAGACCTCGAATAACTTCGATACAACAAATTTCAACCAGAAAGAAATCAATATCTATATCTGCAGCTTTTGAAATAGAAAAGCCTAAGAAAAAAGACGAGGAAGTAGAACTACAAATGGACTTGTTTTCATTTGGTTAATAAATATTAAAAGTTGGCAATTTAACACTGCCGACTTTTTCTTTTAATTAAGTATTAAAAATAGCAAAACAACCTAGCTGGATTCGAATTTAATATTGAATCTAGCTAGGTTGTTTTTAGAGTGATGGTATATTGAAGGGTTAAGCTTCAATTCTATTCCATTTGTTAACGGCCACCATTAATTCCTCAGATAATTTACATAAATCGTTCTTATTTAAACTGAATGGGGCTATTGTGAAGAATGAGGGTTTCTTAAGCTTAAACCAGTTGTCTATGCCTTTCCAATGGTACAGAAAATAATGTTCTAAAGTGTATTCTTTTTCTCTATAAGTAAAATGAAAACTAAACCTTTGGATCTTTCCTAATCTTTCTCTGTGAAAGTTAAGTAACTTTAATTCATCTAGAACAGCTTTAATTGATGGACGAGAATTAGAGTAGTTAACTTCGTTATAAACCTCTAATAAATTAGTCATATGAAACACCTCATTTTTTATTTAATCAACTATTTTAAAAAAAGTAGGATAAACCTTAGCGATAAGTTGAAATTAGAAATTTAGAGTATTTTTTCACAAACAAAAAAATGCTTCTACAATGAGACTAGATTAAAGGAACGTATTAAAGGGAGAGAATGATATGAAAAAAATTACAGTTTACAAATCAACTACAGCTGACGGATACACAGCATTTATAAAAGCTAAGGAATTTATACAAAAGCATAATCTAGAGTATGAGTTAAATAAGCTAACGGAAACTGCTGTTCCTAAAAAGAAAATGAAGAAGTTTTTATATTTTTACACTTCTTGTAATTTAACAGAAACTTTAGATGTTACAGAAGAGGAGTGGCGATTATTACTGACGAATAAATGGTACGAAAAAGTGCTAGATATTCCCGAAGAGGATCGTGCTGACTTTGTTCTTGATAATGCTAATGAAGCTTTCAGAAAGCCAATCATCTTTATGGATTATTATGATGAACAGGGTTGTCTTAATGAAGAGTATGAAGGTATAGGTACGGTGGGTTTTAATAACTCTGAATTTGGATTATACATTCCAAAAAGCGAACGTAACTACCAACTGAAAAAATGATTAGCCAACTCAGTCAAATAGATAAACTAAACAAAGAGGTTGATGAAGAAAACAAAAGCAAAGAAGAAATAACAGAAGAGTTTAATGACGAATACTTAGAAGAAATAGATGATAGCCTGTTTGAAAAAGAATTCTACGGGCAGTGGATGGAGAATGGTAAGCAAGAACAAAACCAATTTTCATTAGCAATTTAACAGTATATATTACAAAAGGGACTTTTTAAGTCTCTTTTTTTCTTTTAAAAAAAGATTAACATATTACATTTCTATAGTTTTAACCATTCCCTTTTATGTTTTTTGTGAAATAAAATTCATTAACTAAAAATATAAAAGGGAGCTTAGAAATGACACCAACGAAGGAAGCGGCTTTTTTAAGACGCGTTACAGAGAAAATGAAGGATCAAATTGAGATATTAAGTCCATACTTGGGTTCTGCTAAGCCTATTACATATAGATGCAAACAATGCGATGAAATAAAGACAATTCCTAGAGCAGGAGAGTTGGTTAGGAAAAAGAAAAGTTCTAATGCTTGTAAAAATGTTTTCTAAAGAAACTAAACGCTGGACGCTCAGAAAAGGCTAAAGAAAATATTTTAAATAAGCTAAACGAATTTAAGACTTTAAAGATACTAGGAATGCATAAAAAGGAAGGTAATGATCAACGTTGGGTAGTATCCCTTTGCTGTTTAGAGTGTAGGTATCACTGGGATGTTGTGGGTTCAAATATTACGAGGTACACCAACCGCTGGAAAGGTTGTCCGGATTGTTGGATTAAAAACACGGAGAGAATAAGAAAAAGCAAAGAATTATTAATTAAAGCTAGAATTGACAGGGTTCAAAAAGCTAAAGAGAATTTTATGAACTATATGCAGAGTAGAACAGATGTTAAGATGCTGGGTGAATATGTACATAAGAAAAGCACAACTGAATTTCAGTGTAGAGAATGTAAGCATATCTGGCCTACCACTCCTTTTCATATTCAAAATTCAGAATCGGGATGCCCGCTATGTAGTTGGGGATACACGGAGGCTAAAAGAACATATGTAGAGTCTGTGATGGAAATCCACGGTAATGACATTACAGTAATAGATGAATACATTAATTCCAAGACTAAAATTAGGCATAGTTGTAATAGGTGTAAAAACTCGTTCGAAGCTGCTCCTAACCATATTAGAAAAGGTTCAGGGTGTCCTCATTGCCATATATCTAAAGGTGAAGAAAGAATAAGAAGATTCTTAGAAGCGAATGGTGTATTGTTTATTCGTGAATGGAAAGATCATAATTGCGTGCATTATAAAACGTTACCTATGGACTTTTATTTACCTAAATATAATATAGTTATAGAGTTTCAAGGAGTGCAGCATAAAAAGTTTACTCCTCGATTCCATAAAACTATAAACGATCTTGTTAACCAACAAAAAAGGGACCAATTAAAGCGTACATATTGTAAAAGAAATAAAATTAAGTTAGTGGAAGTTTGGTTTGATGAAATGGAGAAAATAGAAGCAATACTGGAAAACGAATTATCCTTTACTGTACAAAAAACTGGTTAAACCCATTCTTACATACTTTTCTCTAATATAATTCCCTTATGTATATTTAGGCGTTTGCGGATTTTCAAAAAAATACGTAACAACCTAGCAAAAAAGCATAGAATAGAGAGAAAATAACCTAGAGTTACTATTGATGAATGAAATTTAGTCGTTAGGCCTTATCCGGACAAATGGATAAGGCTTTTTCTTTTAAATAAAAGAAGAGAATAGTTTAAAAGTTTTATAAACTGTTTGACCTGGGGGGATTGCGGTGAAATTATTACAAAAATTATTTCAAAGTAAAGAAGATAAGTTATTCAGATACTTATTGGGGAACGAAAACTTGTTAGAGAAGGGGTATAATTCGGTTCATATAAAAGACATTAGAGAGTTTGGAATGTTGCGATGTGATGCCAAATTTGAAGTAGTTAATAGTCGGGTAATTGCTGAAGTTGGCTTTTCGGATTTTGATTTAGCTGCTGGTAACATTGAACAGTATACAAAGCTATCTGTAGTAAAAGAAGGGGATGCTATATCCCTTGAGTCTAGCGGCAAAAAAGTGCGAGTGAATAAAGAATTGTTAATGAAGTTAATGAACAAATATGAATGTATTCTAAATAACTATCAGCAAGGTCAAGAAACGCGATACCAGCACTTTATTGAGAAACTTATAAATGGGGATTACAATCACAAGGAACATATTATTGGAACACAAGGAATAGAGGAAGGTAAAGAACTAATTCTTTCTACGGACACAAATATAGACTTAGTTTTTTCAAGGTTATCTCAAGGTATGGTTATACGAGTAAAGGATTCCGAACAATTGTATTTAAGAAACTTGGAATATAGCCTTGAACAAGAAGCGTTTGTAAATGCAAAGGTTAGAAAGTTGGCTATTTCCGCTGATGAAAAAGAAAAACTCATTTCTTTTATTAAACAATTTATTGATTCAAGGGAAGTAAAAAGGCTTTTTACAGAAGAAGAACTGCTACTTCTAAAGATTAATGACTGGGGAAGTTTGAAATGAGTAAGAAAAAAAGTATTAATTTGTATTTAGACGATAAGAGAGCGTGTCCAGATGGCTTTGTAATAGCAAGAACAATAGAAGAAGCCATTTACTATTTAGAGAATTATTATGTACATATCCTTTCACTAGATCACGACTTAGGGGAAGATAGTAAAGGGAACTTGTTGAAAACAGGTTATGATTTGGTAAAGTATATTTGTTTAAATCGTTTAAGAGCTGATAAGATACATATACATACTAGTAATCCAGTAGGAAGAGAATATATGTACGGAACACTTGTGAATGCGCAGAAGAAGGGATTTATTGACTCCGATATAAAAATACGTCACTACTCAATAACTATAGATAAATATGTAGATGAATGAAGGGGATGGTTTATATGCTTTACAAACCTGATTTATAAGTAGGTGGCTCAGGGCGACAGCCTAATTTTAAACCGCCTACGGGTGAAAGGTTTGAATATTGATTCTAAAGAATTGTTACTTTGGGAAATTGAACAGGATAGAAAGATTGCAACGAAGTTTTTTGAAAAAAAGAGAAAAACAAAGCTTCCATATGAAAAGAAAATGTATGAGAAAAAGCGCAAGCAATTAAGAAATAGTTACTTCTTTAGGAAAGAAGATGTGTGGGTTAAGAAAGTATTTCAAAAAAAGTTCCGCCGTAAGTGGAAGGAAGAAAGAAATAGAGGTAATTGGCACAGACCTGTAAACAGAGAGTATCATACTTATGGTTGGATAACGTGGTGATAAACCTCCACTGTATAATTCGTGACTAAAAAAGGGAGTCTACACATTGAATGTGTGGGCTCCCTTTCAATTCTAATGTTTTAATTGCGTGTAGACCTCAATAAATTGTTTTAAGCGTTCTTCGCTGTTTAACAGTTCGAGCCTTCTTGTGTGACCCCATTTATCTACTTGCATTGGCTCGCCTTGCCATAGAATCTGTATATTTCTTCTATGCCTAGAATGCGTACTGTCAGGAGCATCAATATAATAAGCACCGCTGGTAACTTTAGCAACAGCGTATGTATTAAATTTAGTTGTTTGACCAGTTCCTATAACAACAATATCACCCTCGGAAACATCATTGTAGAATTGATCAAAGAAACCTTTTACTGCTCCCCATTGTCTAGGTTCTTTAGAGTTTTCTTTAAGGTTGGCGAATAAGGTTTTCTTTTCTTCTTCGGTTAATTTACCGTAATCTTGGTCGATTTTATGCTCATCTAAAGCAACATAAGGAATTTCCGCTTCTGTAAATCGTTTTGCCCACTCTTTAAATGTTTTTACTAACCATACGTTTTCTACCATAGATATTCCCCCTTAGTAATCCGCTAACAATATAATAATAATTATAAATATTGAGTCATTTCTAATTATAGAATACAATTTTTTGGTAAATAAGTAAATTAAATAATGCGGCGATTGTACCTTAAAAACGTCATTTTTTGTAATTTTGTGCATAATAATAATTTGCTTGTACAGAATATATGATCGAAAGAGTCATTTCTTGATATTTCATTCGGCTGGTTGTAGGACAAAAAAATGAGATATGTCGAAGTGGTTCTTTACAAAATACATCGCTCTTATAGATTTATCGGTTGCTAAAAAAAGGGACTCACCTTAGCAGCCGATAAAAAAACTAAGATAAACCTATCTTAGTTTATAAATAATCTCCCAGGAACGCGAAAACGGGTGTGTATTCACCAACCCAAGCACCTAAAACATTATAATGGAAGTACTCAAGTGCATCTTCTTCGCTCATATCATCGTTAGTCATAAGAACATCAATACACTTTCTAGCATCGTATAATGCAACCATCATCCCGGCTCTTAGTACATAACCAATTAATGCTTCATCAAAGCCGTCTGCAAAAAGTGCATCTGGTATTATTTCTGCGACATCTTCTCTTGTAATTCTCACCGCTACCACCTCCAAATTTTAAAAATTATAAGTTAAAGAAGGGCGCTTGTTTAAAAAAAACAAAATAAAAAAGGTTAGTGAGATAATATCCACTAACCTTTCGTTGTTTATTAAATTAGAATAATCACTGGTTCACTAGCATCATCTTTTGTGTTTAACTCATCGAGGCGATCTAAACGATCTAAGTTATCTAGATGTCCTATGTTAACCTTTGTATTGTCAGAGATATCTTCTGAATTACCCTTTAAATTACCTTCTGAATTATCTTTTTCAGGGTTTAAAGAATCGTTATTATTAGTATCATTTGTAATTGTATTATTGACCGGAACTGTTTCCGCAGAAGAAGCAGTTTCTTCTAAAATTTCTTTATGCATTTCTTCTACCGTAGTAGATTGGAAAGTATAAGAATCATCTATCTCTGTTATAACTTCAACATAGGAAGTATTTTTATTAGCTTTGGTTGTTGTTAGATGCTCAACTTCATCGACTGAGTTATCAACTTCAGATACTGCATAAATGTTATTTAGATCATTACTAGCTACTATTTCAGAAGATTCTACTGCTACAGAAGGTGCATTTCCTTCGTGTATCTGTTCTTCCTGTGTTTCTTCGGTCGTTTTTAATTCAAGATTGTCGAAGTTTTCTACTTCAGATGTGTTTTCTTCAACATTAGAAAAAATACTGCTATCCTCAGTTGGATCTTCAGTACCAACCGGTTCTGTTGCTGTAAAAGAAGTATTTTCTTCTGCAGTTTCTTCTCCGGCTGTTAATTGAAATTCATCAGAAGCAGCTACTTCCAACATACTACCATCAAAAGCTGTAATACTATGGTTAGAAGTTTTCTCGTTTGTATAGTCGAATGAATATTGTTGATCATTTAAATTGAGTTCCGCTTCATACTTTTTGTATAGAATCTCTTGGCACTTTGTGCAAGTAACTTCTGAAGGGTCACCCCAAGTTATTTTCTCTTGAATACCAAACTTCTTTTTACATAAACTTTTTAAGCCTTTATCTAAATTAAATGAATGGATTGTTCCGCAACTATATCGAACTAATCCTATATAACCTTGCATATTATCAAACTCCTTAGTTGCTTTATTGGATAACAGACTACCAGCGCTTTATTAACTCTGTATTAACTAATGTTGTATATGCTGTGCAGTTTATACTTATTCCGTTCAAATGTTTTTTAATGTTTGATTTGTAAGATTGTTTTAGTAAATGTTGTTATTATCTTTATCGCTTTGTTCTCACCTAGATTTTACAATTATTTTCTTGTTATGCATAGCCTAATGCAATAAAAAAATTTAGATGTACTAGAAAAAGCTTCCTACTTCACCTTATGAACATAATAGAACCCTATTGAAAATGTTCATCAACAGGGTTCTTTTTAAGCGGTAACCCGCTTTAAATAAGCATATTAAATTTAGGCTTTGTGCGGTGGAACATAACAGTTACGACATCTAGCTTGATAAGATTCTTTGTCTCCTATTGACACAATAGGTCCTGTTTTAGCTGGTTTTCCATTAACCATTCTTTGTGTATGCGTAGCTTTTGGATTTCCACACACATTACAGAAGGAAAATAACTTTATAATCTCATCAGACATTGCCATAAGCCCACCTATAAAACCAAACTCCTTTCCTCTATAGTCCATATTTAAGCCAGCTGCAATGACTTCTTTCCCACGATATATTAATTCATTAATAAGCTTCATAATATTCTTTTTAAAGAATTGAACCTCATCAAATCCAATTACATCATACGAATTACATTCTTCTAAAATTTGTTCTACCACTTCATCTGATAATTCTGTAGGTAAGTTAGTTGCAGGGAAGCTATATTTTTGTTGATTTAATCTACTTACAATTCTATCTTCGGCAAAGCGATTATCATTAACAGGCTTATAGGCTTTAACTCTTTTCTGTCCATATTTTTCGTATTTGTCGAGTCTTCTAATAAGTTCTCCTGATTTCTCGGCAAACATAGGGCCAGATATAACAGTTAATGAACCACTTGTATTTAAAATTGGGTAAGTTGTGGAATCTTCATTGAGATGTTTAATTGTGTTCATAAGGTGATATCTCCTTCTTTTCTAAATAACCCATAAATTATATTTGATAAAAGATAAAAAAACGAAAAAAGTCAGATTTAAATTAAATTAGTAAAATCTCCTACAAAATGTAAAATAGTTTACACTATATAAAATGACTAAGGAGTGGTACAAATGCTAGACAATAAAGTACTAGAAAATGCTAACGGTGACAAGTATACATTATCGATGCAAAAAAAAGAAATCTTTAAAGATAAGAAGGCGAATGCTAACTTTTGGGACACAGTTGAGGAGTTTGGAGAACAATTCTATATACAGGTGGCTAAAGAACTAGGCATCAACATTATAGAGATAGGGGATTTAGAGAGGGCTAAACTTCTATCAAGTATGGCTGTGTTTCTTGTAGAGAAAAATCACAATGAGGCAAATGCTCCAATTATAGACGAAGACTTGTAATTTTAGTAGATAGAAAAAACAGCTTAACCTTAAAAAAGCTGTTTTTCTTTTACAAGATTCAATAGCAAGATTTAGTACAAAGATGTTAAAATCAAACATAGAAATAAAAAACATATCAAATATAGTGGCGGTGACAGATAAGTGGAGTTGTTAACTTACTTAGAGAATGAGGAAGATGGAAAAGATTTAGTAGCACTTTATAAAAAGATGGATGCTTATGATAGTGAAGAAAAATCAATGCAAAAGAGACTAGAGAGTTTAAAAATTGAGAAAGAAGTGTTTCAATCTAAGGAACAAACAATGCCATCTCTACTATTAAAAATCGGTGAACTGGGCATTAATTATCCTATGAGTGCTAATACTTATAAAAAAGAATTGCTAAAACAAGCCATACTAAATAAATATATTGAACTAATTGAAGTACATCAAGAAAGTTTAACAACTACAAAGAACTGGTTTAAGGATCAACAAAAGAATCCGCTTTTTGTAAAATTAATGGATAGTGTTAACAAGTTTTAATTTATATATAAGGAATTAGAAAAGGAGACGTTTTATGGGGAATCAGAATGTTATTTCTCTATTCATAAACACACTCAAAAACTAAAGGTGATTTTAAGCTATCGCTTTTAATGTTTGTAACTATAGCTGTGTATGCTATTTTAGCTGTAGCTTCAAACGTTATAGAAGCTAAGATCCCAGAACTAACTTATTATGCTCAAATGATGACAGCTATATATAATGTTTGGATGTTAGTAATGCTTTTTTGGGCGATTAAGGTAATTGCAAAGTACGGTTGGGCAAAAACATCTTCAATACCTAAAATAGTACTGTTGTGTACAGTTGTTTTTAACGGTATATATACAGCTAAATTATTCTATAATTTATTTACATAAGTATGAAGCGGAATCTATTAAGGTTCTGCTTTTTTTGTTTATAAAAAAACACTTATTTTTCCACATTTCCTAAATTCGAGGCTATTATAGTAAAAAATTTACGAGGTGTACAAAATGGAAAAAGCATTTGAATTAAATAATGAAGAAGTAACAAACACGGAAATAGATACGGTATCAATAGATATGTTTGCGGGAACAGGATTTTTTGATGATGATAAAAAGGAAGAAGGAAATTCTAAATCTAAAGAGATTACTCAAAATAACAAAAAGGGTAGTAGCAAACCAAAAGATAAAAAAATCGAGCCTGATAACAAGAAAGTGATTGAGCAGAAGGATGTTGAATTAGAAGTAACTGAAGAGAAAGCGGAAGAATTATCTGAAAAGCAAAAAGCGGAAGCGGCAGTGAAAGAGCAAAGAAAAATACTATGTTCAATGATTGCTGAGGAATTAGAGAATTGGCCGAATGTACATTTTGAACAACTGGATGTACACTTTGAAGACCGGGATGTACCCACTAATGGAACTATAACCGCCCTTGTTGGTGTAGAAGAGAAATATATAACAATGGGAGGGAAATATAACGGTGCATCGTTATATTTAAAATTAGTTGCAGCTAAATTTACAGAACTTACTCTAAAGGATGTGAAAGATAATTTCCTTAAGAAAGTTGATAGAGCAGTTTCGTTAGATTTTGATAGATGGGAAAGAACAAAAGATAAATTTGAAGAAGTTAGAGAAACAAATCAATTTAAAAAAGAAGATGATTGCTCTATATATAAATTTATTTATGGAGAACTAAATAAGGAAGACATTAAGATGGCACAAAAAAGATTTGCTGATAAAAAGCAACGATTAATTAATGATCAGAAAAAAGCTGGTTAATCTATTTAAGTTTATAAAGGCAAAAAAGCCTGTTATTATAACAAGGCTTTTTTTTAAAACTATTAGAAAAAGACTTCAATAATCTGAAGTCTTCTTTGAGATTTATTGCACTTTAGCGTTAGTACGAAAAGTGTTAAAAACAGCAAAAGCTAGAACAATGAAAAGGCTCAAAGAACCTATTAAAAGGGCAAGTCTACCAGCGTAATAAGCTGAATCGAAAAATGAAAATTCTCCTGGTTTACCGTCCATAAATAACCCACAGAAGTCTAAACCAGCTAGAAATAGCATAAAGCCTAAACTAGCGAAAAATCCTGTAAATCCCTTAACGGTTGCTCTGAATAAAGCAATAGTACACAATATAGGAAAAATGAAAAACAGGGCCATTACATCGTCTGTTTTTGAATTCTCGCTAAATAATAGTGTTACTAAGGGTGCCCATCCAACTAAAAGTGTAAGCAATGCTGTACTTACAACTGAGAATATAAAACGATTTTTATTGCTCATTTTTCTTGTTGGGACTGTTCCTTTTTTGTTAATTTGGTTCATAAATTTCTCTCCTTTTTCTGTTTTCATAAATTATAAGTACAAAAGAGAATAATATGGAAAAAAGCCGAAAAAATTGGTATAGTTATAAATAATAATGTCGTTAAAAAGTTCTGTACTAGTGTATTTTTGTTAAAGTGTTGTAAATAGTAAGTAGAAAGTTCTTTAATCATTAATTAGGCTAGAATTAATGAGGGACAAATTAAATAATAGTTAATAAGCTACTTTATAAAACTTCTAATAATACATACTTAAATGAACTCAACGCCTTTAATTAAATTCAAAAAATATGTGGGGAAGGTATGTGATCCTATGGAAGACGCTAAAAGAATTGAATCCACTTTAATGGGTAGTGTTAAAAAAATAGAGGGGAAAATAAGGTTTTTGCTTATAACCTTTTGTTCCTTTTATTCATTATTTTTCACAAAACAATTCCTTGCAGAACGGTCTTGGGAATTTTTAAAAAGCAACAATATTTTTGTAATACTTGGATTAATACTAGTCTCCTTTGTGCTTGCAAAGTATTTCCTTGCAGAAATTGAAGAAGCTTTAGGAAAAGAATTAAGGCAGAAATCCGAAACAAAAGTAGATAAACTTCAAAAAGAGTTTATTTATTTTGTTGGTATCGTATTTCTTTTCTTTTTCACTCAAGTAGGAATAACAGCATTCTTTTTTTCTGATTTTGAAAATTTAATGTTATTTAATACTATTAAATTGTATCCGGTTTTATTCACGATCAACTCTATTATTATTTATGTAATTTATCGACTTACAATATTAAAGCTTAACTAATCGATGTTTGAGAAGGCTACTCTCTTAAAAATAGGTTACTTCAAGTGACCTATTTTTTTCTTATAACAAAATACGAACATTTGTTCTTTTTTTATTATAACAGAGATGAGGAGGCTTGGAAAGCCATTTTTTGGTCAATTTAAAACATTTTTCTTAAGTGCTTTTTGTTAATCCGTACTATTACTAACTATCTACATCTTAATTAAGCTTAGCCTTACTAAATTCTCCCTTAAAGTTCTATATAGAAATAAG
Source organism: Priestia sp. SB1 (assembly GCF_038898415.1). Taxonomy (NCBI): domain Bacteria; kingdom Bacillati; phylum Bacillota; class Bacilli; order Caryophanales; family Bacillaceae; genus Priestia; species Priestia sp. SB1. Next base: position 168,792 of record NZ_JBBJSS010000002.1, read on the forward strand.
GGGTAGGGGCTGAAAAATATGGAAAAACCCTAAAGATAGCGGTATAGTGTATATTAATGCTATTAATATAGAGAACTAGAAAGGTAAATGAACTATGGAAGAAATAAAAAAGAATGAATCAATTTTAATCAAAAAAATAAAGAAAGCAGAATCCAAAATAAGATTTTTATTAATTGTTTTTTGCTCATTTTCTGCGTTGTTCTCTTTAAAACAATATGTTGCGGATAACTTATGGGAACCATTACATCATAACAATGTTTTTATAACATCCTTTATGGTAATCTTTTCAGTCGCTATTGCTTATTATTTAAAAAGTGAAGTTACTGAAGCGTTGGGAGAAGATTGGACATCTGATGCTGAAACCCAAATAGAAAAATTGCAAAATGAGTTTCTCTGTCTAATTGGTTTTGGTGCTATTTTCTTTTCTACTCAATTAGGTTTAATGATTATGTTTTTCTCGGATTTTCAATATCAAACATTCCTTACTGTCAAATTGTATCCTATGTTATTTATAGTTAATTCCTTAATTGTTTATATACTTTATCGACTAACAATTTTAAAATGGTGATAAAATAACAGTTTGAGAACCCTTTTATACAACAAAAAAGCACTTAATATATTAAGTGCTTTTTTGTTATTCTACGCTATTTATAATTAACTCTTCCTTACCTTTGTACGCGTTAAATTCGCCTTTAAATTTATATGTTTCTCCCTGACTGATAAAGGGCACATCTGTTCCTTTAAAAATAACGCCATCCATTTGTGACTGACTGTCGCCTAAAATTAAAAACTTGGTACCGCTGCCTTGATCATACGTAAACTGCTGTACTGTAACCTCCAACTCTACGTAGTCACCTAGTCTGGCATTAGTTGTTAAGTCTGTGACATTAGTATAAGTGGAATTGCTAACGGTTGGTTCGGTAGTGCTGTCCTGCTCATTTGTATTACTATTGACCGGCTGCTCGTTCACTGTATTTGGTGTTTTTTGTGTGTTTTGGTTGTCTGAAACTTCCTTAGCTTTTTTTGTTGTCTGAACTTCTTCATTTGGTTTGGTAGTATCGCTTTTTACTGATGGGAGGAAGAGCCAAGCAGCTCCTATACCCAAAATTGCTACTAGAACTATAGCAGGGACAAAACTTGCTTTGTTTTTCTTCTGTTTACCTCGTCTTTGTCTACTACCTAATGTCTGCTCTGCCGTTGGTTTTTCTTGATTAGTAGTAACAGGTGAAGGAGATATAGGTTCCTTAACTTGCTCCACGTTATCGCTTTTAATTGATGCAAACTGATTTTTTAATTCTGCTAGTTCTTCATCAAACTTATTCAATTTATTACTTACTTCTTTTGGGTTGTCATTTGTTATCTCATCGGAAATTGTTACACTCTCAACAATCTGTTGAATGGTAGCGGGCGATAACATTACTCTTCTGTCGTAAATGGGATATTTAGTAGCTTTTTCCAGCAAGTAGTCTAAGTTATTATTAAGCTGATCTGCAAATAGATGATGTTTAAAAAAGCTATCTCTGTTCATTGAATTCCAATTGCTTATCTTTTGCTGTATATCCGATCTATTAAAGCCTATATGGATAACACTGAAACCAACTAACTTATAGAAATCTCCAAGAGTACTAATTTTTAAGGACTTTAAATAACCATTAAACTCGTCAATATGCTTTTTAACTTGGTTTAAAGGGTTACGCGTCTGGTCAATACTCGCTATTTTCATTGCTCCATTTGAATAGACGTTACTTATATTGTTAATACTCCAGTTCTTTACTTCTAAAAGTCTAAAACCATAGCGGGGTGAAATGATTAAAAAATCAGGATCGTATTTTCCAATCGACGGGTGTGCTATCACATATGTATCATCTGGTAAATATTTAGCAAGTAAATCTCCTACTTTTAATTCTCCTTCTAAGCCTTTAATGTCACTTTGAGATAAAACCATTGAGGAATGAAGGGCGCTTTCTAACTGGTCTCTCCCTAAAAACTGGGCCATATCTTTCTCTCCTATACCTTATATAATCTTTATTAAATGTTTAGAGACTTTCTGCTTCTAAAGCTTTATAAAACTAAAGTAATAAAAATTCTCTATGTAATTGGAACTATTTAGATATATTTTACCACAATATGCTTAGTAGAGAAGGGAGTTTAAAATAAATTAAATTAAATTAAATTGAAAATAAACAGACTAATGAAGTAGTTATTAATTACAAACGCCAAATAGAGTTACATTGCATTTACATCCTCATATAAAGCTGAATGGTACTAACCTGTAATTACTTCAAAGAATTTGTTACTTAAAAAATTAAGTGCGCTTTTCTACCTTTAGGTTCTGCAACATAACCTTATAAGGTTAAGATATCTAAAAAATAGTCTCTCCAATTATTAAAATGCAAATTAATAGATAGAGAAATTCGAATACTGAAAAGTAATTCTTAAAAATACAAATAAAAAACCGATAATAAAAAAGAGCCCCTTGGCAGAGAGGCTATTATTATAAAGTAATTTGTTATTGTTGTAGTAGTTTCATCGTTGTTTCTTTATGGACATTATTCTTTTCCAATAAGGATAGCGAAGTTTGTAACTTTATTTGCTCTTTGGAGATACTACTTAACTCTTTGAAAGTATCTACATTCTGAACATCTTGGTAAGCTGACTTAGAAGAATTAATAGTTTTTTCAAGAGAATCTTGTCTAAATGTAAAAAATTCGGATAGACTTCCAATTCTATTTTGCTCTGTTGTTAGGTTATTTAGAGCTGTATCAATTTTCTCTATTGCGTTTGAATCATTAATAGAGAGTGAATACAAGCCTAATCCTTTAGACGAGAGATTAGTTAAGTTAAATTTAGATACATCTTCCTCGCTTGCTCCGCTACGAACTTTTAAATTGCCGTTCTGTAGTTGAACGTTATTAAGGAACGTACCGTTGTAGACATTGGCAGTGTCGTACATCGTATTTCCCCAAGCGTTAGATGCAATCCATTCAGCTGCAAGGCTGTCTTGAGTAGTATTGCCGCTATAATTAGCGGATATTTGTTCACTTGAGAGAGCTTCGCTGTAAACCCTGGCACTTTCTATGCTACCTTTTAAAGGGAACGCCCACAATGCATCTGGTGTATTCCCCATTCCTAAGCGAAGATGTCCATAATCAGCAGTGGAGTATTCGTAGAGAGTGCCTCCGTTAGGGAAGGATTTCCCGCTTCCAATTTCATCTCCGTTAACATATAGGTGAATCATTTTATTTTCGGTATCCAGGGTAGCAATTGCTTGATAAGTTTCTCCCTCTTTAATAAAACCGTCCTTAGTTTCAAGTTTAAAGGAGTCTGTTACGCCGGAAGGATAATCAAACCAGGTTTCAAATACTAAGCTTCCTTCGGTTGATACTTGAAAGCCGTGATGGAATCCTTGAAAACCCATAACAACTGATCTTCCTGAAGTAGGTAGTTTGTCCACAGTAAAAGTAGCGTCAAAAGTATGGCTAGATGTGTCTAAGTCACCTAAAATTTGACCAAACTCCACGTAACTATCTGCACCATTGAACTTTAAAGCAGAGTTATTAATAGGCCTTATGTTGTTATAAGAAGTTGATTTAGATATTTGGTCAATGCTGGTTAATAATTGAGAAAATTCTTGTTGCATTGCTTTTTGGTCTGAAGTAGAAAGTGAACCGTTTTGATTTTGAATAGTTAGGGTTCTTAAGCGTTGAAGCATATCTTTAATAACGGACGCTCCAGAATTCATAGTAGTTAAAAGATCTAATGCGTAATGTACATTTTCAAGTCCTTTTTGCGAAACGTTAGAAAGACTTTTTAATCTATTGCTTACTAAAAGGCTAGTTGAATTATCAGAAACTGAATTAAATTCTAAACCTGTCGATAACTTACTAATAGATTGATTAGTTAAGTTTTCTGAGAGCCTTGTTTGTTGTAGTAGCTTTAAACTTGTAACATCAGTTTTAATATACAAAAAAGCTTCACCTCTTTCGTGAGCGCATCATACAAAAAATATTTTGTATGTCAAAAAAAGATGAATGTTGTTTGTTAGCAGAAATAGAAATAAGAAAAGACCTGACTTTAAGAAGTCGGGTCTTTTTAAGGTTTATTAATAGAATTCACAAGTATCTATCTAAGTATGTAAATTAATTGTATTGAGAATCGTGGCGTCAATCATCATCTATAGCACCAAAGTTAATATCCCAACCATCGTTTGGAGTTCCTTCGAAACTTGTGGTTTCAAAATGATTGTGATGGTGAGGGTGATGATGATTTCCTTGATTATAATAGTGGTGTTTATCGACAAACACAGTGCGGAAATCGTCTCCATTATCAATGTTATTTCCTCTGTCCTGTTTAATACGATTACCTTTTCTGGTTTCAGCTCTTTTATAGTGTTCAATGGCACCAACTACAGTTAAACACAATATCATAACTAACATACAATTTGAATTTAATAAAAGAGAATCTTGCGAAGGATCAAACAAAGTCTTAATGCTGCCTTCGTGAAAATTTGCGATTAAATACCCCCAAAAGATGCTCATAACAATAGAAATACTGTATGTTCCTGCTTTAAAGATAAAAGAATATGCAACAAAACCTAGTAGAAATAACGCGTGATATTTGTTGTGTAATGGATGAAATTTGTATCCTGTACAAGTGAGGAATAGGAAATAACCTAATAAACTATAACTTAATACACTTGCGCCTAAATTACCTGTAACTTTATTCGTCAGTGTAAGACAAGATAAGAAAAATAATACGAGACCTAAAGTCATTCCATTTGAGAAAGAAATTCCGATATCTGTAGTTTTTTCTGAAAGTAAATTAATTAAGTCGTTTGCTGCAGTGTATAGAAGAAATAGTGAGCTTAATCCTATTAGTATCCAATCGTATCCTTTAATTAGTTTCATTTGAATTCTCCTTAGAAATTATATTTATTATTTTCATTTGTTTTAAAGTTGGTTTCTTTCGTCTTAAAATTATTTTTATTTTTACTATATGATTCTTTTCTCTTGTTCTGAGTATTAGCTGTTTTTTTAGCTTTTGTGTTTCTTTTTTTAAGTAATAAATACTGAATCGCTAAATAAATAGACGCAACGAGCATCATTGAACCAACTATTTTTAGTTTTTCAACTAGTATTGGGTTGTGTAAATCAAAAATAAAATTAATGTTTTTACTATTAAATAAAGTAATGAATACGTAAGTCCAAAAACCAGTTAGAGCACTTGTTATTACATCTGTTTTAAATCTTCCTGCTGAGGCAAACGCGGCACCGCCAAGCGAAGTAGCGGCTATTTTCCAACTCGGTAAACTAGTAAAGTCAAATAAAATATCTAATAATAAATAGATGATTGCTAAGTAACTAACGAATGTTAAAGCGCCGGAAATAAACGTGTTGCTCCTTCTAGAAAAAACAGAAGATAGTGAAATAATAAAAGGCAACATCCCTAAAAAGGTAAAAGGGTACTCGGTTGGAGAACTTGAATACCAAAATGCTCCAAACAATATACTTATTGATACGAAACACCAATCTAACAATTTAAACATTATAAAAACTCCTTTAATAGTGATTTCTTTTGTACTTGTGCATTCTGAGTATAATTTAATTTTTGCTTTTTTAAGGAAATAGAGAAAATATTAGAACGTATAAATAGAGGATATTAGCTAGTAAGTTGGGCGCTAAATATATAAGCACTGGTAGAAAATTTTAACGTATGTATAAGAATTGTAGGTGACATAAATGGAGCGGAAAGTGAGACGTTTAAATTATAATTTTTACGAAATGGACAAATATGCAAAAGAATCGGGTAAAAAACTAAAAGATTTAAGTGACGATGAAAGGGAACCTTTTGTTTTAGGACCCTTGCCATTCAATCACTGTTGTTTAAGAATGCTTAAATATGCTCCTTGTTATATTTGTGAGAAAGAGACGCCTTGGTTAGACCGCAAACACGGTATTTATCTTTGTAATAAGGAATGTATGAAGGTAGCAGATCTTAGGTATGAGGTGGGGGAGGACTTTAATACATAAACCGTTGACCTTAAGATAGTTTAAAAACAAAAATGCGGAGCTGTAATAAGCTCCGCATTTTTGTTTTTAGTTCGCAAATTTTTAACTACTTACTCTAAAATTAGAGTGTACAACATAATCATCATTGTTCAACATAAGAACATTTTGAGTGTTCAATAATAACGCTAATGCATTGCTATCTAAATAAGAGTCAACTTTATAAAAAGAAAGGGTAGACTTTTCTATCTTAAAGATGCCTTTTGTTACTTCTCTTACTACTATGTCCGACTTATTGAAAATAGGATTATTTCTCATAAGAACCTCCTCTGCGTAGGGTGTATGAATACTAAAACGGGGAATATAAACATCGCTTTAATATTGTTAGTGTAAGCAAACTAAATTTAAAGATACCTTCTGTTATTTCTAAAATGCTTATCTTGCTAAAAAGAAAAAGAGACAGTTCCTATTACAAGGAAGTCTCTTTTTGTATTCAAAACCATTTAGTAAAGTCCTCTTCAATAACTGGTTTTTCAATTGCTATCAATTTGAATTGCTCCAGATTAATGCATCTTGGTACACCGTGTAAATCAATTACATAGCAACTACTCGCCATTAGTTTTAAGGCTTTCTCTTTTTGGAATGTTGTTTGGTAGGCCGCATATATACTATTGGATTTAAATAACACAAAGTCGTTTTCTATTTTTATGTGAGAAAAGTTGTTGAACAGAATTGTGGGGCCAGTATTTTGTACGTAAAACTTATGTTGTACAATGCCTTGTTCAAGGTGCAGCATATATTGGGTTTTAGTTTTCTCTTCTATTAGAGAAGTATTCATAATATCTAGCTCCTTAGAAAAAATGAAAATAACAGCACAGCATAATTAAAAATTAGGTTGTTGTTAAAAAGATATGAGAAGCACTATTGAAATATGTCTAATCTACATTTGTTAAGTCATTTGTTGATAGATATATTTCTTAACTAATGAAAATGTAATAAGTAGAAGGGATAGTTAGCATTGCAGACGGTTAGTTTTAATAATGCGAATGCTCCCAGCTGCTATTTAGTAATGAGGGATTTTTAGGTTTAAATTGCTTATGACAAGTGTGTAGTAGGGGAGAGAGAGTTTTGATTAGTGAATTTTAATTATATTAATTTTTATAAAGAGAAAAAATAGATAAGTGAGAGGTTTTAAACCTTCTCCTATCTCCTATCTATTCTTAAGATGTAATTAAATATAGTTATTGTTATTACTTTTTTAGCAGTTGAAATTTCGTGTTCTTCTATCTGCTCATCAGCTTCTTCATTTTAAACACATATTTTTTCCAAATGAAGGCAGAATAAAGAAAAAACGCAAGGGAAAATAATGATAGGACTTATTCTAGCTATTACGGTATTTAATCTTCTTTTATTTATCTTTAAAGTAAAGCTTCCAAAGCAACACATTGCTCATATTTGGATGTTTACTGCAGCTTTTCAAGCGACGTTTGATTTCTATGTTGATATTAAATATCAAGGATATTGGTACTTTTCTAAGAGTGTTGATTGGGCTTCGCTACCAACGTATTTGGTATTGGTACAACCAGTTAATGTATTATTTTTAAATTTCTATCCCTTTCAAGCTTGCAAGAGAAAGAAAATAAAATATGTCCTTTGTTGGGAAGTTGCTTTACTATCGTATGAACTTATAACGCTGTTACCAGCTCCTTGGGGATATTTTCATTATGGGTGGTGGAATATATATTATTCTGCTCTTATTAACCCGCTGCTGCTGTATATCTTAGTGACTTACTATAAACACTTTATAAAATAGGGCACCGTTTATATGGACAGATAATAAAGGGTTTAGTGTTCAAGAAACAAAAAGTATACTTTGGCTAACATAAGAGGAGGCTAGCTAAAACCGTAAATAAAGAAGACCATTTCATATTATAAATGAAATGGTCTTCTCTGTGGTTATATCCAGGTTACTTTGGGCTCTGTACCCTTTGCAATACGTTTAAAATTCTTTGTATGTTTGACCGTAATAAATATAGCAATAATGGCTGCAAATATAATTAGTACTATATCTCCTACAAAAAATGATGTTAGAAATACAACTAAAGCGCCGATTGAAGAGGATAGGGACACATATTTAGAAAATTTCAATGTAATTAGAAAAGCTAAAATCCCTAAAATAAAAGATAAGGGGGAGAAAGCAAGGAATACACCAGCGGTAGTTGCTACTGACTTTCCACCTTTAAACTTTGCAAAGATCGGGTAACTGTGTCCTAGAATTGCAATGAATCCAGGGATAAGCATATGTAAGTCGCTGTCCAGAATAAGCGGTAGACAAGCAGCTAGCGAACCTTTTGCTATATCACCTATCATTACAAGGATACCGGCTTTCTTTCCTAAAGCGCGAAATGTATTTGTGGCGCCTAAGTTGCCGCTTCCGTGTTTACGAACATCGGTTTGATAGAATCCTTTTCCAATCACTAAGGCAAAAGGAACAGATCCAATTAAATAGGCTAATAAGATAATTATTATGTTTGTTAGTACATTCATTGTTGGCACCTCAGATTATATTTTTATTGTTATTGTTAATTGTTTTTCGATAGCTTAATAAAAATGATATTATTTTGTTTTAACGACTCCGATTAATATGTATTTGTTGAATAATTAGAGTAGTGCTTCCTACACAGTGCAATGAGTAATCTTCTTGTTTTCCTTTGCTCAACCTCCTCGAGATTTTTAATATCATACCAGATTAACAAAAAAATAATGGATAATATCAAAAAGGCAATTATTATTCAGTCATATAACATAGGTGAGGTGGTCTTTTAGAAAGAAGCTTCTGAACATATGGATTTAGTACTTTTAAATTCAATAAGATTTTTAGGGATTCACTCATATTTTTTATTATTTTAAGATATTTCTGAACTTTTTATTTTTAATATGTATTAAATTAGGTTGGTATGGTCATTATAATTATGTTTAATGTGTTCAAGTGAGGATAAAAGAAGTCGTAAAGAGAGAAAACAAAAAAACCTTGCTACAAAAATAGCAAAGTTTTTTGCGCATAAGCTGCTCTGATTTCTTTCCACAGAAAATCAAAAAACTTGTAATACAACTTTTTTAGTATAGCATAAATTGCTAAAAAACAAAAGAAGTATTGGGTATATTGCATCATATAATGCAACTTTTTTTACAGGAAATAAGGTAAAAGAATTAACAAATCAAATGAAATATAATAAAATTGAAAATGGTGTTCCGAAATATTAACTTCTTAAAGCTGAAAGGGGTCCTGCACTTGCTGTTGTGGACAAATATTAAAGAACGAGAAGTAGTTATGTACAAAAACTGCCAAGCAAAGATTTTAGAAAAGAGAGTGCCGAACAAAATAGTCATTCGAAATCTGGAATTCCCCGAAAAAGGCAATTGGATATCAGCCGAGCTTGATGTTGAAGCTGTCGAAAAATTTGAGAAGAGTAAAGAGCACTAATATAAAAACGTAATGAACTAACTTATTGTATATGAAAAGCCGACTTTAACATTTTAAGTCGGCTTTCTTGTTTATGTTCTCTATTTTTAGTTATGTAGAATTTACCGATAATTATTATCGGTGGTTATCGTGTTTTGTAACATTCGCGCTTGCTAGAGGAAAGCACATCGTGAATTCTCGATCTATTAAAGGATGCTTAAGAACTATTTCTAGATTGCCATTAATATATTTTGGAGACTCTACCCTATAACCAACCAGCCCATCGGGGTCTGTTAATAGTTTAAACTTTTGTTCAGCTGTATAAGTGTAAATTGCTTCGTATAGGTCTTCGCGCAAACTTCCACTGTAAAGCTGTGTAACCTCTTCAAAGTCACTTAAACTAATACCGGTTTCTTTTTCAAAGCCAAAACAAGAATAGGTGCTTTTGCCTTTTCTGTCGTAGTCTAAATGATATACTTTGCCATTGACTCTTATATTTATCATTAAGTTATCGTCGAAACCTTCATCAATAGTGTCTTCAAAAATAATACCTTTTAGTTCTTCTTTCATCTTAGAGTTACCCTTGTTTACTGCTGTTTCCCATTTACTTTGAATTAATTTCTTTGTTATTGTCATTTTGAACACTCCTTAAAACTTCATTATACGTATACAGTGTAGAGCGTATTAAAAAAATAAGTAAAAAAAGAAAAAATAATACTTGAAGGGAATTTAAGAATAAAAAAAGAAAGTTACTTTTAAAGACGAAAGTACATAGTGGAGAAATGTAAACGTTGTTATATGTTTCTTGAAAATGTAAATAAACTTGAATAAAAAGGTGGTTATGATTATGAAAGATAAAAGCATTGGAATTGATATAGGTGGAACTACTGTTAAAGTAGCGTTGTTTGAGGTTAAAGGAGAATGCCTTGCTAAATGGTCTATTCCTACTGATAAAACAAATAGCGGATTAAATATTGTTCCTGATATCAATGAAACCGTTCACAATAAAATTGATGAACTTAATTTGGATAAAAAAGATTTTGTAGGAGTAGGCGTTGGCGTGCCTGGGTTTATAGATTATGAGACAGGTGCAATTGCTCACGCTCCTAATATTCCTTGGAATAAGAATTACCCGTTGAAACACGAATTAGAAAAAGCATTAGATTTACCTGTTGAGTTAGAAAATGATGCTAACTTGGCTGCTATGGGTGAAATGTGGTTAGGTTCTGGAAAAGGTAAACAGGATGTAGTTATGGTTACGTTAGGCACTGGAGTAGGTGGGGGAATTATAGTCAATGAGAACATAGTACGCGGTTCTAACGGAATGGGTGGAGAAATAGGGCACATCTTTTCAAAAGATAACGGGATTACCTGTGGATGTGGAAAAGAAGGGTGCTTAGAAACTATTGCAAGTGCTACGGGTATTGTAAGACTCGGAGAAGAAAAAATTAAAGAATACCTAGATGCAACAATCTTATATGACATTAAACAGCAAAAAGGCAAGCTAGATGCTAGAGATGTATTTGATGCAGCAAGTAACGGAGACTCCTATGCTCTTGAAGCGGTAGAAGAGTCAATGAAGTATTTAGGTATTGCTTTAAGCCATATTATTCACGCGAACAATCCGGAAGTGGTTGTAATAGGTGGAGGCGTTTCTAAAGCTGGAGCATTCTTATTAGAACAGGTGCAAAAGCAGGTTAAAAAGTACACACTTCCTAGAGCATACCAGGCTATCACATTTGAACTTGCTACCTTAGGTAATGAAGCTGGTGTAATAGGTGGCGCTCATCTAACAGATAAATTTAAGTAATGGTGTCGTGGTTATTGTTTGGAAACTGTAATAAAAAATAAAAGACTGATAACACTACTGTGTGTATCAGTCTTTTTGGATATGTATTAAAGTTTTTTATATGCCTTTTGAATTGAAGCCTTCTTTTCTTTGACAAAGATTTTTAATATGGATATGGATTGTAAAACCATAATTACACATAAAATAAATGTGATCCAACCCCAAGGATAGGAGTAAGTTGCAATCATAATTACACCATCCGGATAGTGCATAAAGAATAGAAAGTACAATATCGGAATGGCGGCAAAAGGATAATTTAAATGAGGATCTTTTCCTTTATGAATTAGGAGAATTGATCTAATTGCAAAAAATGGTGATAGATACAAAATAAATAAGAAAGGTTTACCTTCGAACCAAGGCACACTAAACCCACTAACATCTCCTCCAAAATCGCTATACCAGGGGCCGAAAAAGGCAATTAATAATACTGCGAGAACATAAAACTTTGGTTGTCTAAACATAAAAATGCTCCTTTAATGTTATTTGAAAAATTATACTATGTATATTAGTAATTAGTATTATTTTTTAATAATTTTTATTTATGATTTAAAGCAGAGTTAGCTCGGCCTTTAAACACAACAAAAACCTTAATTTATACAAAATTAAGGTTTTTTATATAAAAACTACACGCGAGAATGAATAAATCTTTTTATTTCTTCTTTAGTAACACCTATTCTTTTAGCTTCTAACATTAGCTCAATCCATTCAGGGTCAAGCTTCTGACTTGATACACAAATATCAGCAACCTCCCAACAAATTTAGTATTAAACTGTAAATATATCTCAATATTATAGGTTGAAAAGCTTACAATTAGTGTCGTTATATGTCGAAATTTAAAAATATTTTCTTGTTGATTTTTTTTACTTACTATGTAAATGAAATCAATAATATTTGTGCTTTCCTCTCATTAGCTAAAGGGATCTCTCCTAATGTTTTTTTTAATTATGGCCGCTATTAAAATACAATAGAGTAAATGTATACTACTAAATTAAGAATTAAACCCGTAACAGCAGTAATGTGGAAAGAGGGATATTAGGTGGATAAGGAAGTACCGACAGAAGTAAGAGAAGTAGTGGCGTATCATAGTTCTGGATATTCGCCTCGTTTTTTAAGATGTCCAAGTTGCGATACATCTATTGAAAAGTCTTGGGATAAGCCTGAGAAGTGCTCTAAGTGCAGTCAAAAGCTGCTATGGAAGGAATAGTAACCATTATGGATTTGCTAAGTCCTATGTTTAAAAGTATTAAAATTTTTAAGTGGATACAAAAAAAGAGCGGAATTGAATTATCCGCTCTTTTTATTCGATATAGCCAATGAATTGATGGAACTTACTATTTACTTAATGCATTGTGTTCTCTACGCTTGAAGTATTGTCGCTAAACAGCTGAGGCATTAAGACAACTAATAAAATACCGAGTAATATTCCTGATATTAAGCCTCCTAAATGACCTAACCATCCAACGTTCTCAAACAGAAAGCCGGACAGTAAAGAAGTAGCCACTAATCCATAAATGCCTTGTTTTGTTTCTTTTGAGAAAAAATTAGGTTTTCCTATGCATACAAAAATGTAAATTCCCATTAATCCAAAGAGAGCTCCGCTTGCTCCAACACCCAAAAAGAAGGGATTCATTAAATAGTTAAGAGTTCCTGTGCCAATACCTAATAGTAAATAACATAACAAAAATTTTATTTTTCCTAACAGTTTCTCAAGAAATGGTGTAAATACGTAAGTAGCAAATACGTTAAAAAGTAAGTGAGCAATACCTATATGTAGAAAGTTGCCGGTTATTAGTCTGTACCATTCACCTTTACCTATCATTTGCCCATCAAATATGTAATTGTTAAATATATCGGCAGCTATACCTTTATCTGTCGTAGAAATAACCACTACACCAAAATAAGCAAATAGATCCGCTAATATTAGCAGTGTAGTAATAGGATATGACAATATAAATTCTTTAAAGTTCTCTTTTCTAAGAAAAATATCCATAATCTTTGTTTTCTCTCTCCTTTTGGCACTCTTCAATTGTTCTTATATAATTTTTAATATGCAATAACAATCTATTATTTCATCTTATTTTGGGAATGTTACCCAACACATAGTTCCTATTTTAACAGATTTAGCAACCTTCGCAATATAAGTGAAATCTCTGTATTTCTCTTATATTGATCCTCATAAATAACAAATAAGAATTAAAAAAGAAAGACACCGGAATGGTCCTTCTCTTTTTGGGGTTAAAAATTTCTTAATTGTTCGGCTAATTCTTCTAAGTTATTCGGAGTTTGGTGTATCCCAAAGCCAAGGAGAAGAATAGAAGTGGGTCCTCGTGAAATGATTTTAACTTTTATACAATCATCCTCAATTTGAAAGGCGAGGTTGTAACATTGGTGTTTTGTGTTAAGAACTTGAAGAACAAATTGAACACTCTTTTGTAGATAAGCGCAAAATTTATTGAGATGATCTTTATTCTTTAGTGTTAAGTTTATTTCGAAGAATTCGCTTTTAGGCTTGTTTGAGAAGTTCCACTCTATTAATTCATTAGAAATAATAGGAATACCATTAAAGTCGTTATTATTTACTTCATAGCTGTCGTTTTGAAAACCTATGATTTGCATATGCGGGTGTTGAATACTGCCTCCTGAGAAGATACCGTGGTTTTTAAAGAAAGCAATGGATTTATAGGAACCTGTTTTTTCAAGGTCTGCATAATAACTTAAGCAAAATTTTAAGAGCCTTTCTAAGTACTCTGCAGAATAAGTCCCAATATGTTCGTTGCAAGAGTTATGTTCAACAATAACAGCAGGATAACTACCTTCTAATACAGGATATTTGTTTTTAACTATTAAAAACTCACTAGTCTCTCGTAGCATATGGCCTTCTTTATTTAATTCCTCTCTATTGCAAAAGGGGCACTTATAGTTTTTATTGATAAGGGTATTAGGTTTGTTGTTGCCAATGTTTGTTTTGTAAGTGATATGGGTCAATTTAAAACCTCCTCATATGAACAGTAGAAATATTCGTTCTCATTTTAACGATTAATTAAGTAAGTAGGGAATTTAGACAGAAAATGTAGAAGAGGCTTTACATAGCAAATAAGTACCGTAATTATATTCGTTTTCCACTAAACAATCAGTAATGAAGAGCGTATATTTTCTTTGCTTTTTAATAGATGTAAGTGTATTGGTTTTTTCTTTTGTTAAATTTACGTAGCAAAAAAGTTCTACTAAAAGGATAACTTTTCTTTTTGTGAAAAAATCTTTCGGAGTATGAAATATATGCTATTATTGTTGAGGTGATAAAATCTGAACGATAGAAAAGGAGAAAGAAATTGAAAAATTTAAGAAAAATCGGCCTAGGTCTTGTGGCGTTATTATTGTCCATCAGCTTAGTGGCTTGTGGGTCAACAAAAGAAGAACAAAAACAAGAAGCGGCTAAACAACAAGAGCAACAATTAGCAGAAAAAGCAAAGAAAGAGTACGCGCAAAAAATATCTAAATTAGAGAGTAGATACAAAGACTACACAAAAGAAAAAGGGTATATGGGACCGGAAGATTTTGGTGCCTTTCGAGAGGATTTTAATATATTAGCTAAGTCAATTAAGAGTACAAATATTCTGGAACATAATGATGACGAAATAGATGATCACTTAAAGGAATTAAAAGGCGAAGTAACTAAATTAAAGGATGACCAAATAATTAAAGCTAAAGAACGCTATGGCTCAGCTAAAGATGTTTACGAAGCTGTAATGGGTAGCAAAGTGCATTATTTATTACGTAACGTAGATACGAATTATTATGGGAATGAATTAAGAGCATTTTCTAACAAGCGTAATGCAGATGAAGGTAGTGTAAATCTAGAAAAGATTGATATAGATGCAAAAGAGGCAATTAAAAGTATTCAAGATTATCCTATGGATGATGTAAAAGAACTAAAAAATAAGTTAGAAGAGTATAAATCAAGTTTTAGTGATGAACAATACAACGAACTATACTTGGCTTTTCTTAGTTTCTCATCATCTTTAGAAAAACAAGTCAGTGCTCTACAAAAATTGCAAATTTATTATATTAATGATGGTACAGATGTAGGTGATAATATAGAAGATGCACAAACATTCTATTCAGAGGCTAAAGACAAAATCTCTAATTTTGAAACAGAACTAGAGGTAGAAATAGCGAATTAATTTCTATTATAAATTTGTATAATAAAGAAAAAACTGCTTCCTCCTAAACAGGGAAGCGGTTTTTATTTTTCAAAATAGTTTTTAATGTATTTTAGAAAAAAAGTTCATTAAAGTAAAAAGCCGTTTCCTATACAAAGAAACGGCTTTTTATTATTCCTCTCTATTAATCTTTGGTGTACGCAAAAAGAAAGAGAGTAAAAGTGCAACCAGACCTAATAATGTAGCAAATAAGAATGCATCGTTAATGCCATCTATAGTCGAAGTTTTTATTGCTTTAGCATATAGCGACATAATACCGCTATTACTTAACTGACTAAGTTGACTACTAAAGAAATCATTGTTGGTTGTTAGTGTATTAGTGTAGTTCGAAAGATGTTCAGTAGTTTGCTGTGTCATAATTGTAACGAGTATAGCGGTACCAATCGAACCTGCAACTTGACGAATTGTATTGCTTAAAGCTGTACCGTGAGAAATTAAATGTTGAGGTAATTGGTTCATACCTGCAGTCATAATCGGCATCATAATTAATGACATACCGAACGAACGTAAGATGTAAATGCCTAAGATGTGGCTATATGGAGTTTCACCAGTAAGTTTAGTGAATTCATATGTAGCATAAGAAGTAATTACAAGACCAACTATTGCTAATACGCGAATGCCGTATTTATCAAATAACTTACCAGCGATAGGTCCCATTAAGCCCATTATTAACGCACCTGGTAATAACAGTAGGCCTGACTGAAGTGGTGTAAAGCCTCGAATGTTTTGTAAGTAGATTGGTAACAGTAACATAGCACCGAACAAAGCCATTGTTACAATTGAGTTAATAATAATAGTAAGGGTATAGATGTCGTATTTAAGTACTCTTAGTTCTAATAGGGGCTTTTCAACCGTAAGTTGTCTCCATACAAACAAGAATAAGAAAATAACACCTAACGACAGACCAATAACAACTTCTGGACTTGACCAGTGTTTGCTTCCCGCTTCACTGAAACCATATAATAACCCACCGAAACCGACACTTGAAAATAGAATGCCAAAGAAGTCAAAAGCGGGGTTTGATAATTCTTTTTTAGGGTGGAACCAAGCCGCAGCAAATAATAGGTTAATAATTCCTAAGAAGAACATACCGTAAAACATTACATTCCAGTGATAGCTCTCTACAATCCATCCTGAAAGTGTAGGACCAATAGCTGGAGCTAGAATCATTGCAATTCCCATTGTACCTATTGCAGTTCCACGTTTCTCGGGAGGGAAAGCGGTCATAAATACGTTCATACCTAAAGGCATAAGTATACCTGCTCCTATTGCTTGGACTACGCGGCCAAACATCATAACAGGGAATGAAGTAGCTAATGCACAGATTAATGATCCGATAGTAAAGGAAATCATAGCAGTAATAAACAACTTCCTAAATCCATACCGTTCTATTAAGAATGCACTAATAGGAATTAGCATACCGTTTACAAGCATAAACCCTGTAATTAACCACTGAGCGGTTGTAGTGCTTGTATTTAAATCGCCCATTATAAGGGGGAGCAATACATTAATAACTGTTTGGTTTAGAATTGCTATAAACATACCAAACAATAAAACGAATAGTATTTTACCGATCTTCATAGGCTTTTGATTCGGGTCGGCACTAGGTTCTGAATTTACAGCCTTTACAGCTACATTTTTTTCAGTAGTAGTGGCTTTGCCATTATCAGAAGCAACTGAAGCTTTTTTCTTTTTAAGAACATATGAATTAATTAGTGTTATGACAATAACACAGAGGACAAAGTATCCTAGAAGGTAGAATTGGGACAAGTCAACCCCTCCTTACTTGTGAATTTTAACAGTGACGTTCATACCAGGTAGAATATTTTTGCCGGCCGCATCAGTAATAGAGATTTTAACAGGAACCACTTGTTTTACTTTTGTGTAGTTTCCATCTGAATTTCCAGAAGGTAACACAGAGAATTCACTAGCAGTTGCTAAGCCAATTTCTTCAACTTTACCTTTTAATGTGTCGTTTTTAAGTGCATCGACATATAAATCAACTTTTTGTCCTATTTCAACGTCTTGTACATCCGACTCATCGATATTAGCAGTTACATAAAGCTCATCGAAATTATAGCCGTAAGCTAATGGTGTGCCTTGTGCTACTAATGAGTTAGAAAGAGCCTTGTTTGAAACAATAGTTAAATCAGTTGGAGCTGTAATATTAGTAGAAGAGCTTTCTTGAGGATCTTCTAATGAAGGGGAAGCTACGTGGCCGATACTACCGTCTTGTTTAATGACTTTTCCTAATGTTCCATTCCAATCAGTAAGTTTACCGGATACTGGAGCAGGAATGATAACTTGTTTGCCGTCAATTTTAGCGTTCTCTGTTTTAATATAGTTAGTTGATTGGTCATAGAAGTGGTAACCCCCAAAACCTGCAGCAGCTAGAACCGCTACTGTAGCTACGTTTACTGCAATAATTTTTTTAACATTAGTTGTCAAGATGAATACCTCCTAAATATAAAATTACATCTTGTTTGAAGCTAATTTTTGATAGATTTTAATTAACATATCCGTTTCTTCAACAGAAAGGTTGCTATGTAGGCTCCGTATCATTTTATTTCGTTGAGAAACAATCTTTGTCAAAAAAGACTTTCCTAAGCTTGTTATTACTAAACGAACAATACGTCTGTCTTCATCACAGCGTTCTCTTACAATAAAACCTGTGTTAATTAATTTTTCAGTAAGACTAGTAATTGCGCTTGGTGTAATATCCATCTTATCTGCAAGCTCAGTAACTTTATTTGGACCACTGTCGTTAAGTATTTCTAAAATAACGCATTGAGAAATAGAAATATTGTTTTCCTTACCGATAAGCTGGTACTTGTTATGTGCGTTTTTTAAAAACTTTTCAAAGTTTCGTGCAAGTCTTGATTCTCTAGAAATATCGCCCACCTCCTGTCGAAAAAGTTTTAAATCCTAAATAGTTAAGACCCTTAAATATTAATCTTTAAAAAAAGTGTTCCTTTGTATTTTTTAAATTTTTAGGATGAAACGTAAAAAATTATAATTAAATCCAGTAAAAATCAACTTAAAAAATATTAATTTAATTTTCTGAAACTTTTATTCGTGTTAAAACGTATAGTAAGTATAGGGAATTTCAATTTAATCTCCTTTTTACAAAAAAGTGTTTGAGATACAGACGGATTGTTTGTAAGTTCTATTTTGTTTAAGTGATATGGAGGGATGAGTATGGAATTAGCACTTCTGATTGTTGGAGGGATATTAACTGGTGGCGCATATATGTGGTATTATGCTACGTTAGGGAAAAAGATCACTGAAGAAGAAAAAGCGGCCGGAAGGGATTTAACATATGAAATTAATCCTTTTACTGGATCAGCTAAAGATGTAAAAGAAGAAAGCATTACAAATTACAAAATAAATAGCCGAGACTTGTATTAAAGCTTTATAAACTTATAACAAGAGGAGTGGAGAAAATGACAATGTGGATTTGGGCAGGTGGTTGTATATTATTTTTGTTGGCAATGGGGTATCTTGCAGATCGTTTAGCGTTAAGAAGAAATATTGAATTTAGTCCGGAGGATGGAATTAAAAATGCTACAGATGCAGAACAAATATATGTGGAGAACTATTTAAATGAAACAAAAAATACGAATAACAATATACCGCTTTAATAGATATAAATAAAAGGCTTTTCCGCTGCTGCTTGCAATAGGGATAAGCCTTTTTGTTTTACGATATTACTTCCAAACTTCGTCTAAAGTGTCTCTAAACAGTTGATCTAATTTATCTGTAGGATCATCTAATTCTACAGATAAAGTTCTAACGTACTTGTCTAAACGATCAATCTCTAGGTTTAAAAATTGATTGATAACATTAATACGTGGTTCCAAATCTAACTCATCACCACTAATTTTACGTTTTAATAGCTTGCTAATTTCTTCCTTCAATTCGCCTTCTGGTAACAGTTTCTCTAAGAGAATGGGAAATTCTAATGGCGGAAATTCATTGTATTGTTCAATCCACTTAGCAGCTAGCACAGGTCTTAATACGTAGAAATATTTTTTTATTTTTACTTCGTCACCTTGTAAATATTCTCTAAAATTGTTTCTGGCCATATTCAAATAGTGATATATACAAGAAGTGGGAGTAAAGATATTAGAATGTAGTTCTTTCATTTTATCAAATGTTGAATGCGCCTTGTAATATACAATGTTTGATTGCATCCATTCTAATAAAGGTGGATTTGACTTTCTAAAAAGCTTTAATGTCTTAGTTAAGTCCCAACCACTAATATCTAGTAAATCATTAATTGGAAGCTCTATTACATCTCGATTTTTACCGACTCCCATTGGATCAATACCTAAGTATTTATTTTCCTTATGTACATAAATAAATCTGACATCATAATCACTATCTTTTGATGGGAAGTCCCACGCTCTACTTCCAGACTCACAAGCATATAAGACCTTAACGCTATAATCTTCTTCAATTTTCTTTAAAGCTGCAACAATTGTTTCTCTCATAACTTTACCTCATTTTCTTTTAATACTTTTTGTATACAAAAGCTATTATTATTTCTCCTATTATATTTCAGAATGGATGAAAAATGGTAAACAAATAAAAAAAGCTTCCTTTAAACCCTAGTTTTGGTACAATAATTCTAAAGAAAGAGGGGGATTACTATGGGGTTTAGAGACAAAATGAAATCATTCTTTGATACAACAGAGACGAAAAATTTCCCGTATGTGAACAAAAAAGAAGCGGGGGCTAAAGTACTTGTTGGAAAAGTAGAAGAAAAAGTATTAATGCCTCAACAAACTGTTCGCAAGGAAAAAAGAGACGAACTAGAGGTACCCCTAACTGCTAATGAACTTAAATGGGTAGAGAGCTTTAAAAAGAAAGAGTGCCCAAAATGTCAGTACATATTTGAACAGATTAAAGGGGATAAGAGGTGTCCGGAGTGTAAAAGCAAGATCCTTGTTAGAGTTCATTATCAAACAAGAGAAGAGTGCCTTTTGAAAGAAGAAGAGGTTCAAGATTTTAATCGTTTGAAAGAAAGCTACAGCAACATTAAATGGTGTTTAAGGGTGTGTGTAAGAAACGGTATGCTTTCTAAAGACTTTTTAAATGAATGGAAAACGGGCTCTACAGAGGAAACTGCTTTTAAAGTAATGTGGAAATACGTAAGTGCTTTAAGACCTACATATATTGAGGAAGGAAAGTTAGGATCCTATCGAAATACTGTGTTAACACAAGCGGAAGCTTATACTCGTAGAAATATGGAAGAGAAAGCTTATAAAGCTTATTTAAGTGTAGGTTTTTGGGACACTAATGGTCCAACAAATACGCAAACAACAACTGGAGAGAATAAGTTTGAATGTCAAGATGCTCCCCAACTTCGTCAGACGTTAAAAACAATTAAGGATTATCAAGAAAAAAATGACCTTTCGTTTGAGCAACTAGAAGCAGATTTCATTTCAGTTGTAGAAAAGGAATTGTACAAAGATAAATTACCTTTATCAGCAGAACAATGTTGTTTGTTTTTCTTTAGAAGATACAGAGAATATTTGAGTGAGCTGAAAGAAAATGAGAAAAAAGCAATTAGAAATCAGCTTGTATAAGATAACCCTGTGAAAAATCTACCTATGATGGGTAGATTTTTTGTATGTATTATTTCTATACAGGAATTGAACGCTTTTGCTGGTTGTAACGATGACCAGATATAAATTCCTTAATGCAGTTATCAATATCTGTGAGCGTAAATTTCTTTTGTTGATATTTATCATATTCATATTTAATGTTCTGATAACAGTGCTTAAATACGTCTGAAATATCTATTTTCATCTTAGTTAAATTCTTTCTAGTAACGATAGGTAATCGAGCTTCCATAAACCATCGTACCTTTTCAGAACTTGAATCAAAATTAATGCCGGAAAAATTTAAGTATCTATTAAAATATTCAGTTGTACGATTTACTAAGTCATCATCATTAACTAAAAAATTGTCATTTTCTCTTACTATTAATTTTCCTATACGCATATTAGATGTCATAAACAAAAACCTATCAGAGTAATTCTCCATAGGAGTAAGGCTTACAGCTACAGCAATTCCGTTGCTCATAGTGAATGTTGCAAATTTTTCTGTTCTTTCTACTTTTATATGTGTTAATTCCATTATTCTGCCTCCTGAAAGACTCCATATTTTCGCAAATTATAGCAAGGAAATTATTTTTATTGGAAAATAAGTTAATTTTAAAATAAGAAAAACACAAAAAACCAAGTCGTTATTTTATGACTTGGTTTCTAATTAAAGGTGTAGCCTAGTCTAGAGCTCTGCTTTTGAAAGGTCAGAGTCAACCTATCTTGTGTAGTCATTTTCTAGGCAGCCGCTTCCTACTGTTCGCCATCATACACCTTAATGTCTAATTATCTTTTAAAAAACGTTTTCCTTTAAAGCTTAGTAAAAGATAGGAGAAAGTATTAATTAAAAACCCCTTGCCAGAATGGTTAGCAAGGGGTCATACAAAGTAGGAGAGTTTTACTGAAACTTGTAATAGTTATAGCCTAAGACTGTTAAAAATATACCTTGTATGGTTACAAAGAAAAACAGGAGTGAATCCTGTTTTTTAATATTTCCAGTCGATTTTGTTTGTATTACTGGTTAAATTAAAACCGCTAGAAAATGCTTTTTTTCCTACTCGCATTGTCATTGAGTTATCTTGAGTAAATGTGTTCTCAAGCTTTACTGATCCTAAGCTTTTAACTAGGTATGCTGGATTAGAGGCTTTATGAACGAAGATAGCACGGTTTCTATATAATTGTAGTGATTTTAAGTATGGAGAATCGTTTTGTACAAAGTCTCCTGTTAAAACTCCTGCGTAGTTATGACGAAGTGCTACGTTACCGTCAAATGTCTTTACTACACGTAAGAACTGCTCAGCGTTGCCGCCTTTGTCGTTTTTATAGAAATTGTTATATACATTTACGTGATCACCGTATGTAGCAGCTACCATAGCGGTCATAGTTCCATAAGCTGTATTGTTACGGATAGTAATTCTATCCCCACGGCTTATATAACCATAATTGAAATTAACTGATGTGTTATTCTCAAATACAATATCCTCAGCTGTTGAGTGAGTACCGTACCCACTATTACCAGAAGCTAGTGTATATCTCACTGGACTACTGCTGTATTATTAGCGGCGTAACCAGAACGAGAAGGGGTTACACCTGAGAAGTCAATTCCGCGACGAATATTTGTGAAATAGCTATTTGTAACTCGTGTATAAAGACCGCCATAATCTTGGATACCGTAACCAGAATTAATATCTTTTGTTGTGCCTAGGTTTGCGTACATTCTATTTACAGTTGTCTTGTATGTGCGATCCAATAGTATTCCAAGCGTTTTAGAATTTCTAACTTCTACATTTTCTAACTTAGAGTTATTTGTTGCTTCGACTAATACTAAAGGCTTGTTAGAGTTAAAGGGTTGAGGGTAGGAAAAAGAAACGTTCTCCATTACTAATTGCTTGTCCTCGTATCCTGTAACGGTTACTTTCTCTCCGGAAACATAGTAAGAATCTCTTAAAGCTGTTTCAAAGTAAATTTTGTTTTTTTCTACTTTGCTAACACGTAAAAGTTCACCCTTACTTAAATAACCTCGATTATCCCATTTCCAAAGCTTTGAAGATTTTAAATGAATTAAGTCTCCAGGTTGAATTCCTTTTGTTGAATAAACAACAATATAATTTTGCCCTTTCTTAGCAGAATCCCACATTACTGTATTTAAAGTTGCTGCGTTGTGAAAAGTGAAGGCCACTTCTTTGTTTCTCAACGTTGTTTTAACAATGTTGGCTTTTCCACCAGTTGTAGTAATTTTCACAGTGTGATCCACTGTAAGAGGTTTGTTTATATAATAGGTAGCTCCACCTTTTAGAACTACATTTTTTGATGCATTTAAAGCTCTTTGGAGAGCAGCTGTATCTGGAAGGTTGTCACTTCCGTTTGCTCCGTATTGTTCAGGGGTTACTGCCTTGTCTGTTAATGCAAATGTGTGGTCCATTGTTGTAAATTGAAAACCACATACAACTAGTGCTCCCACAGTCCATTTATGAATTGATTTCATATATTCACCTTCTTTCGAAGCGAATATACACAAATTAATGACTTATGGATAAAAATTAGAAAATTTAAAAAAGGGCTAATATGTAAGTTTTAATAGGATTGGATGTGCTTAGTCATAATTTACCTCAACTGATTTTATAGTTACATTTACACCCTTAAAATACTTTTTTTTCATATACTAAGAATTTGATAAACATATTTTCCTATAAAATGTTATATATTAGGATGTGTTTTAAAAAATATTCGATAGGGGGCACTTTATTGAAATATGTCACATTTGTAATAGATCCTTTTGGGAAAGTAGTCAGAATTTATGTGGATGAGTGTTGTAACGGATTGAAAACAGCAATTGCAATGATATTAGGGACTATTTTAGGAATGATTATTATAGGACTTATATTTGCTTTTGTAATGGACAAAATTTATGAATTTAGAACAATTATTATTACTTTGTTTTCTGTCATAACACCTTTAATTATTATTTTAGGAAGAGCAAAAATAAGTACTCTCTCTTCTTTTTTAAATTTCTGTTATAAACTTTTCATAGCTCCTCTATTTGTCATAGTTATGTATACAGGAATTACGTACAAAACCACCTGGTTTGATAACATTGATTATTCTAGTATTTCAGCTTGCATTCCCTTTTTATTATATCTGTTTTTATTCCCTGTAATTTGCTGGTATATTAGTGCCGTACTTGGAGGCTTAGTGGAATTGCTTGCTGGAATAGACGAAGAGAAAAAATCATACAGTTAATAAGAAAGGCGGCCTTCAGAAATTCGAATGCCGTTTTTTTATTCGCTTCCAAAAACCATTTATTTATAATTAACATTTTTCCACCCTTTAAATGGGTACTAAGTCATATCCACAATCATACATATGATTTTTATAAGGAGTAGCTAATAGGGTTTCTATTTCTAATTAAATATCTAACTAACAAACGCCTTAATCTGTGCATATTAAAAATTTATTTTCTGTAAAGAAATAACAAATCGCTCTATAATAGGGTTTTGCTTAATTTACTTAACTACTAACTTACTAGTTAAGTTCTTAAAAGTTGTTGTAAACTTGGATAGATGTGCCAAATAAATTGAATTCTAAAAATTCATTCTCGGAAAAATCTTTAATTTAAAAGGGGAGGAAATTATGTATTTTAAACCGCAAAAAGCATTTAAAACAGATGAAGGGCATACATTATTGGTTGGGGAGTTGGGGGAGGAAAGTGTTTTTAAGGTCCGTTTTAATTTGGAAAAATTAGACCACGATGGCGAAGTCAATATTAAAGTAGGAAAACTTCTTTTTGACGGTAAAGGGAACTATATTAAAACAATAGATAAATGTTTTAATAAATACGGAGAAATTATAATTATAGGGAAGATTGAAGGTAGTGCAAAAGCGTATATACCTAACGTTAATTTTGTGAGATGGAGCAAAATATACTCTTATTGCTTCTTTGATTTTGATCATAACTCTTATTTAGAAACGTTTAAAACATCTAAAGAACAACCCCTATTTGACTTCTTGTATAAATTTAATAATAAATATGAAATAGGAATACCAAAATTTCTTAAAGGGAAAGGAGGGGACGAAATTGAGGAAATAAAAGATTTGCATAATGGAGAAGAGTTTTCAGTTATAACTGGTATTAAAAAACTTGCTGCGGACAAAGTGCCAAATTACTATTAAGAGGGTTAATGATACACTAACTCTAAATTTTCTAGTTATTTGCAGAGCCCTTTAAAAATAAAAATTAAAGAAGACACCAATATATAACTGGTGTCTTTTTTATTTAAAAATTTAGTTAACTGACTTGAATATTATTTTCTTTTGAAACTCAGAAATGAAGGTGCCTTTTTTGTTTGGCTCCTCTGGAGATAAAGCTATTACAATGCTTTTAAATTGATCTTCTACTTTCTTATTTAACCTTGTGTATAGCTTTTTGTTACTTCTGCGACAAGTAGTGCTGGATAAAGAAGCTTTGCTGCTGTTATCCAAATAGATATTAATCTTTTGGAAACCAGGCACCTTTCTGTCACTTTCTATCTTTAATTTTAAATCTTTAAACTGTAAATGAAGAACTTCTACGCTCTTATAAGGGCTTACGTTGTTTCTAATGACATTTGTAAGTAACTTATTTAACGTATAAGATATTACAGTTCTTTCAATTGCTAATGATATATCTTCTAAAATTAAAGACAATTCTTCCTTAATAAAATTCAATGAACTCACATCCTTTGCTTATTTTTAAGAGTGTACCTTGTAATTGATTAGATTAGGGTAAATACTTGAAAAACATAAGCGGTTAAACAAAGGTGAACACGTTAATTTGGTAGAAAGATGAAAGTAGAAATTTTTTCTCCAGATAGTGATTTAAGTTTTGTTCCTACGAGTATGAGTTGATATACTAATTATACCAAAAACTTTCTATTCTTTTTTTATGTAAGTAAGAAAAAGGGTGCTAAAATACTTCCGTAATATCAATAGAAAGGAAAGTAGAAAAGCAATTATACATAAGTTACAAAACTAACTAAAATTAAGAATTTGCTGTGTTGAGGAAGGAAGAAAATAGTGAAGAGAAGGCTATTAAATAAACAAAATAAGAATAAACACAATCCAATATTAGAACCTATTAAAAACGTCTATAAAACAAAAAATGAGCAATACAATAACAATAATAACGAATACGTTAGCGGTGAAAATACAATCTGCCATTTTGAAATAAGTTCTATTCAAGATTGGAAGTTTGGAATAATGCTACGTAAAAAGAACAAGTTGTTATTTTTTGCTGAACATAAGGATTTATCCAAAAAATTTAATCCAGAAGATGCCTATGTATCAGAAGAGATTGAAGGAGGAAACGATGTAATAAGACGAATTATTCCTCTTCTAAAGGATTTAAACCTTAACTCTGAAAAGCATTTTTCTCTTTCTTATGAAATTGGAAAACTACCAGAGATAATGAAACCTAGAGAAGTATTTGAGCGTTGCTCGGATGTTTTAAGAGAAGAATTCTTAGAAGAAGTAAGTATCTCCGGTGTAACTGTTAATAAGCCTAATCAAACTGGACTTAAAAATGGAGATTCTGTAATGGTAGGAAGCCGACGATTTACCGTTCATATTGAAGATGAAAAGATCACCTTCAAATAAAACATTTAGGCCTTATTGTTAAATTGCTAACAGTAAGGCTTTTTTTGTTTTGCAAGAGCTAGTAACGGAAGTTTCTTTGCTTTTTTTACCAAAAGAAAAAATAGCTGCTAATATATTTTTATAAATCGAATATATTGGAGGAAATTAATAATGAAAACTGAGAAAAGTTATTACGACTTTACTACGGAAGAACGAATTAATGACGAAGGCAAGGTTGATATTAAACACGATTTAAGAGGAATAATTGCAGATCAAGGTTATATCTATACAAAAGAAGAGTTTGTAAATATAGAAAAAAGTTTTATGGCTAAGTTAATAAACAACAACTATGTACAATTGGCTATAGAAACTATCGAAGAAAGTGATTTAAGAAAACCGGTATTTACTATGAATAATCTTTTAGAAGGCTACATTTATGAATTAGATTCAATAATTGCTGTTGAAAAATGTAAACACAATCAACAATTTAAACTAGAAAAAGTGGATGAACGTTTAGGTTTAACGGTTACAATGTTAGAAGGGAAAGACAAAGGACGAGTACGTTATCCTTTCCCTTCTCAAATAAAAAATAGTTGCACACTAAAAAAATAAAATTATAAAAAGGCTTATTGCATAGTATTTAGCAATAAGCCTTTTCATTATTGTGCAGATGTTGAAGCAGTTGAAGTAGCAGAGTCGAGAAGAGTTTTAATAGACTTTTTGAGGTCTTTGTCTTTAATTTCTACTTCATCGTCTTTTTTCAACTTTTTAATAACATCTTGATATGATTTAGCGTGCTCAGAAAGATAAGCTTTTTCCACCTGATCTTTAGCTTGCTCATATGTTTTCTGTTTACGCTCTGTTACTTTAATAATGTGGTAGCCATAATCAGTTTTAATTACATCGCTAATTGTATTAAGTTTAATAGAGAATGCTGCGTCAGAGAACTCAGTTACCATATCCCCACGTTTAAACTCACCTAGATCGCCACCGTTAGAGGCTGTAGCTGTATCAATAGAATATTCTTTAGCAAGTTTTGAGAAGTCTCCGCCTTCATCAAGTTTTTTCTTAATTTCGTTAGCAGCCTTTTCATCTTGAACAAGAATATGGGAAGCTTTAGCAGTTTCAAACTCCTCTTTGTGCTTTTCGTAGTAAGCTTTCAGTTTCTTCTCGCTCTTATCTACACCGGCAGTAACAGCTTTTTGTTGAATAAGAGATAGCTCAATTTGTTTCTTAAGAGCTGCTTCATTTTTAATGCCGCTACTTTCTAATGCTGACTTAAATTCTTCATCGGAAGAGAATTGCTTTTTCACCGTTTTTAGTTCTGCTTCTATTTCCTTGTCAGTAACAGAGTAATTGTTACGTAAAACCTTTTCTTCAATAAGTTGCTCTAATGCAGTTGCTCCGCTCGTATCTACCATTTTGTTATAGAGATCATCTTTAGTAATATTACCTGATTTTGTTTCTACAAGATTGTCGCTACCTAAAGAGCAAGCAGATAATCCAACTAAAGCAGCTCCTAGAGTAACCGTTGCAATAACTTTTTTCATTGATTAGTGACTCCTAACTAATAAGTATTTAAATTATAGAGTGAATTATATGGTTATGAGATTATACAAAAAAAGGGGAGATATAGAGTTTTTTTGTCGTGTCTTCTATTACAGATAAAAAAGCGGAACTTATAGTGGAGAAAAAGATAAATTAGGACTAGTATAAAAAAGATAAATTTTAATGGTAAGTAACCATTGTCTTACAATTTATCTATGGAATAGAATCACTGTGTTCCATACTTTTATTTGCATTGATTTGCAAGGAGGTGTAAACGGCAACATTTACAAGAATGAAGCCGATATATATTATGACAAAAAACATAGAACAATTAGCAGTAAATACAATTCGTACATTATCTATTGATGCTATTAACGAAGCTAACTCTGGACATCCGGGGCTTCCAATGGGCGCAGCGCCAATGGCATATACATTATTCAGTAAACATTTAAACCATAATCCTAAAAATTCAAAATGGTTCAATCGTGATCGTTTTGTTTTATCAGCAGGGCACGGTTCAATGTTACTTTATAGCTTATTGCACTTAACTGGCCATAACTTATCATTAGAAGATGTTAAGTCATTCCGTAAATTAAATAGCAAAACTCCTGGCCATCCAGAGTTCGGTCATACAGATGGTGTAGAAGCTACTACCGGTCCTCTTGGTCAAGGTATTTCAACAGCAGTTGGTATGGCTATGGCTGAAGAGCACCTACGTGCACGTTACAACAAAAAAGGTCATAACGTAGTTGATCACTATACATATGCTTTAGTTGGTGACGGTTGTTTAATGGAAGGTGTAGCATATGAAGCAGCTTCTATGGCTGGTCATATGAAACTAGACCGCTTAATCGTGTTATACGATTCTAATAATATCTCATTAGATGGTGAGTTAAACTTGTCATTCAGTGAAGATGTGAAGAAACGTTTTGAATCATCTAATTGGCAATATTTAAAAGTGGAAGATGGTAATGATTTAGCTGCAATTGAAAAAGCGATTGCTGAAGCGAAGAAAAATACTACGCAACCAACTATCATTGAAGTGCGAACTACAATTGGTTTTGGTAGCCCTAAAGTAGCTGGTACTAGCAAAGCTCACGGTAACCCATTAGGCGAAGAAGAAGCGAAAGCTACTAAACAAGCTTATGGCTGGAACTATGATGAAAAGTTCTTTGTACCTGCAGAAGTAAAAGAACATTTTGCTAACTTAGCGGACAAAGGTGCAGAGAAAGAAGAAGATTGGAATAAACAATTCGCTTCTTACAAAAAAGATTTCCCTGAATTAGCTGAGGAATTAGAAAAAGCTATCCGCTTAGAGTTTGATGAGAAAGAAGTAGCTACTTTCGAAACAGGCACAAAAGTTTCAACTCGTAATGCTTCAGGTAGTGCGATTAACTTCTTTGCTGAAAAAGTACCTTACTTGTTCGGTGGTTCTGCAGACTTATCTGGTTCAACAATTACAGATATTAAAGGTGCAGGTAAATTCGCTGTCGAAGGTTACGATCAACGTAACGTTTACTTCGGAGTACGTGAGCACGCTATGGGAGCTGCGTTAAATGGTATGGCATTACACGGAGGCGTGAAACCTTTTGGTGGAACATTCTTCGTATTTAATGACTACTTACGTCCAGCTATTCGTTTAGCTTCAATTCAAAAGTTACCGGTAACCTATGTGTTCACTCACGATTCAATTGCAGTAGGGGAAGACGGTCCTACACACGAGCCTGTTGAACAATTAGCAAACTTACGTGCAATCCCTGGTTTAACAGTTATTCGTCCTAGTGATGCAAACGAAACAGCTTCAGCTTGGGCTTATTCATTAAGCAAGAAAGATGAGCCAGTAGCATTAGTTTTATCTCGCCAAAACTTAGAAGTGTTTGAAGAGACTAAAGGGAATGTAGAAGCTTTATCTAAAGGCGCATACGTCTTAAAAGAAGCAGAAGGCACTCCAGAGGTTATCTTAATTGCTACGGGTTCTGAGGTGGAACTTGCGGTTAAGGCGCGTGAGGAGCTAATTAAACAAGGCTTAAAAGGCGTTCGAGTAGTAGCTATGCCAAGCTGGGAGTTATTTGAGAAACAACCTAAAGAATATAAAGAATCAATTCTACCAAGATCAGTGAAAAAACGTGTAGCAATTGAAATGGGAACAACTTTAGGCTGGGAGCGTTACGTTGGTTTAGATGGAGCAATTGTAGGTATTGATACATTTGGTGCATCTGGTCCAGGATCTGAAGTATTAAACTACTTTGTTTTTACAGTAGATAACGTAGTAACTGTAGCTAAAGATTTAGTAGCTAAGAAGTAATAAGCCGCTAAATACATAATGTAAAAAGGCGTTTAAACAAATGTTTGTTTAAACGCCTTTTTTCTAGATTAGAAAGAGTGGATACGCGTGAAAATAATTTTAGATGAACGAATAAAGTTGTTTCTTTAAAGCGGTGTGTTTCAAGTGGGAAAGCTTTTTCTGGAGGTGTTTTAAACGTGCATAAGATAAAAAAACATATATGGATGGAGCAAGCACTAAAATTAAATCAAACAATAAAAATGGAAGTGGATTTATGGTGTATTTATTCCGCTAAGAGTCTAAAATTTGAGGATTATGTTAAAAAAACGAAAATTAATTTTCAGGAATCTACCGTAGAAGAAGCTCTTAAAAGATACTATAAAGAAAATGAATTCTTTACCAATCACTCTTTTCTTCCTGCAGAGTTAGAAAAAAGCTTTAATGAAATTACTGGAAGAGGGCTTGATATTGATATTAAATATAGTTACAAAGAGGGAATAGAATTTATACCATTTCACATCGGTGGAAATTGGACAGATAAGGAATTACAAAGCCTACTAAGGAATGGATTAGAGTATTACAAAAACAATGCAATTGAAATAGCGATGCGGTTTGGGAATTCTACTGAAGAATTATATGAAAAATGGCTACTTGGATATTTTAAACAAGAAATAGTACAAGATCCGGAAATTCAAAACGCCTTTAAAGCAAGGGTGCAATTCTTTAATGAATATATTGAGCATATTGCTACAGATAACAAAACACATAGAAGCACCTTGTAACTAAAGGGTTCCTATGTGTTTTTTGTTTTAGTCATTCAAATGTAATAGCCACAATATTTTCTAATTCCATTTTGTTTTTAAAACCAAATAAGTCTATAAACATAAAGGTTTTACTGTTAACATCTACAGCAACTATCTCTCCAGGTTCAGTGTCGCAATGGCCGTTCTTATAATGTGTTAATTGAATTGTTCTACGACTGTGCAATGCTTCCCCTAAAGCTTCGTTAATCTCTTCCTGTTGTTCCTCAGATAGGAGTGGCTTTTCTACTTTGTTTAGTTCATCAAAAACTTTCTTTAATCCTATGTATTGTTCTGGTATGGATGCAAAAGGTCTCCATTTCCTCATTCCTCTATCGTTTATCTCTTTACCTTTAAACTCATTTTTCATTTCAAACCCTCCACAGAACATTTGTTCTTATTTTAAATCAAACTCCTTTCGCTATGAAAGAGCTATATAAAAAAAGGGAAGGGTTCTATACTGTATTATCTCTCATTATTTTTAGTTTTTTCAGGTAAAGAACCAATTAACCCTTAATATATAAGGGAAAGGGGAGTGGTTAATTTGTCAAAGATTTATACTAAAACAGGTGATAAGGGTACAACATCTTTAGTTAATGGTAAGAGGATTTCAAAAGCTGATATTCGGGTTGATTGTTATGGGACTGTTGATGAATTAAATTCATTTATTGGTCTGGCTCTCAGTCAATTATCTTTAAGGGATGCGGAACTAGAAAAAGACATTAGAGAAACGTTTCATACGGTTCAAACGAAATTGTTTTATGTAGGAGCTGATTTATCTACGCCTGCTGCAGATGAAGTGAAGTGGCGTTTAGAGGAAAGTGACATTCGATTTCTAGAAAAGAAAATTGACGAGTGGACTGCGTGTGTACCAGAACTTGCTTCGTTTATTTTACCTGGAGGAGTAGAAGCTGCTGCATCTTTCCACGTTGCTCGTACTATTTGTAGAAGATCTGAAAGAACAATTGTAAGCATTATTGATGTAGTAAACCCTCTGTCTCTACAGTATGTTAACCGCTTATCAGATTTCTTGTTTGTCGCGGCAAGATATATTAACTACCTACAAGGGAACAAGGATACAATCCTAAAAACTACTTAATGATTGGCTAATTAAAAAACCGTATAAACTACGGTTTTTTTACAAAAGTATCGTACCCTAGATGCCTGTTTACAGTTTTATAGACTGAAAGTATCGTACCCTAGATGCCTGTTTGGACAAAAAGTATCGTACCCTAGATGCCTGTTTGTAGTTTTATAGAGCAGAGTATCGTACCTTAGATGCCTGTTTGTAGTTTTATAGACTAGAAGTATCGTACCCTAGATGCCTGTTTATGCTTTTATATTAAATAACGCTCTTTATGATATCTCTCGTATTCCTAAAAATAATTGAACCACCTTAATAAGTATTGAACAAACCTTTGGGATGATTATGTTCTACACCTATTCATTTACCAGTGCTTGTAAGCTAACTGGTTGTTTAAGAAGGTATCTATATAGGAATTGAATACAGCAGTATCTTTAGGGAGGGGAAGCTTACTAGCGGGTATTTATTGCAGAATTTTTAGATGTGGTGGATTTTGCAGAGACCAACTAGTGCTGGTAGATCTCAGTAGTATATTTAGTTCATCTGACTATGCTTTTGATGTTCTAAGGGTATTTTGTGTGCGTTTTTAATTAAAGCCTGCAAGGGGCTTTTAAACCTTGTGCATATGCAGTAAAATCCTGAATACATATATAAGATGTTTTGTGGTTAAACTACCCATACTCAGTTAGCTTAAATAATGTATGCAACTATATTTAAGTTCTACAGATTTTCACTGTTTAACATACAATATACGCAACAACGCTCTGTGCGCTATATTAGCTTTTACGATATCACACATAAAATGTGTTTAAGTTGCATTTAGTCAAATAATGTTGTTTATTGTGAAAAAAATATGGAAATAGGTTACCTAAGTTATAAAAAAAGTGAAAAAAATTAGACATAGTTTTTATTCATTATTTTGAATGTGAGCTGAAAAGCTCTTAGTACCTTAATTAATAAGTATATTTAGTACATTCTTTCAGTACAATAATTTAGAACCTTTATTTAGAACCATTAATAACTTAGTACTTATAAAGCTTGCTGTTAAAGGATTTCTAGCTCGGTTTAAAAACAACGAGAAGAACGAGAAAGCTATTTGCAATTAGTTCTTATCTTTTAACAGGAATGTTTGGCAAATAACAAATAAATATTAACTAATTACATAATAAAAATAATATTTCACTGTTATTTAAAAACAATTTACATAACTTTTTTAACAATTCACAGCCAATATTTCAGTAAAAAAAATAAGCCTAATGGCTTTTTTTGTCTGAAAATCGTTATTTTAGAGAGAAATGACATAAAAAAATCTCTTTTAATTAAAGGGAAAGGTAGCTTATATAAAAACTGAAACGCTAAAGCCCACTCACCAGAAGGTCAGTGTTTGCCTATGCGCTTACATCAGTTAAATTTTGCCTATGTTCTTGCTGAAAGGAAAAATAATCCTTGAGCGATTGCTTTTCAGTTTCAAATAAAGCAATAGATCCATTTGTAAACAATGCTTTATTCCCATAGGATTTTACTTGGTCTGTAAGCTTATCTAATTGTTCGTATGTACGAGCTTTAAGTGAACGTAAGCTGTCTAAAGCACACTGTAGGCTAGTCCAATTACGCTTTTTCTTAACTTTTTCAACTTCTTCGCTTGAAGCCGTTTGTAATACTTCTACATCTTTGGCAAGAGCGTCATAACGTGAAATAACCCATTTTTCATACCAGATGCTTAAAACATCGCTGATATGTGCCACTCTGTTATATTTTTCTCGAATCGGCTGGATGTGCTCGTAAACTTCAATAAAACCTACTTCTTCACCAAGCGCTTGAGTAGAAACTTCTTTATGTAAGAACTCGTTATTCAACAAACTTTTAATGCTTTCGCCTTGGTGAACGTAGTTTTTCATTTCTTGCGTAACTTCATCGCAAATAAGCGTACTAAAGTAGGCTGAGGCTTGCTTAGGGTTCGCTAATAGTTCAGGTTTAGAATGGAATGCTAAAGAAA
The DNA here is from genome assembly GCF_038898415.1 of Priestia sp. SB1. Taxonomy (NCBI): domain Bacteria; kingdom Bacillati; phylum Bacillota; class Bacilli; order Caryophanales; family Bacillaceae; genus Priestia; species Priestia sp. SB1. Next base: position 203,260 of record NZ_JBBJSS010000002.1, read on the forward strand.
GCTTCTTAATAGCTGCGTTGTAAATAAAGCGTGCTAGTTTTAAAAGCTCGTCTTTGGCACCACTAATAACCCCTTGTTTCATTGATTTTTGTTTTTCGATCTTTAAAAGGGACTTGTATAGGGACATACCAACACCTTCAATTTCCTTGCAAAGTTCGTCGTTTATGTATTCTGGGAAACCAGCTTGATAGATATGTTTACGTAAAAGGTCTCTTTCTGTTTGGTTTTCAAGAAAATCATTAAGTGTTCCTTTTTTAAAAGAAAAAACGATGGCATCAGTATGGTTTTCTGTATAAGAATATGGATTATTTTCCAAATTAATAGAAACCACGTTATTAAGATCAGAGTCCTTAATAGCGCGAATAGAGTCTTCTAAACGTGACTTAGTAAAGAAGCGATTGCCCTGATTCTTAGTATTGGGCACAATTTCGTGATATTTAAACATTACTTTTTCGGATTTTAAAGTAGACATACGAAAAGCGGCCATTAAGAGTAGGCGTTTTGCATTAAGAGGTAACGAACGAAATGCTTCAGTGTAAAAGAACGAATACTTCTTGCAGTACTTGTCAGTATGTTTATTAAATCCAAGGTTGCGAGTAGGGCCTAAAGTGAAACGATATTTAGTTCCTTCCTCTGTTTCGTCAGGAATGAATACATTTTGACGTTTGGAAGAAGAAAGTCTTTTAATCATTTCCTTCATATATTTTCTTTTAGTACCTACACAATTCGAAGTTTGAGTAGGGGAGATTTGAATGACTCCATCCCAATCAACATTTAGCAAGGAGACAAGACAAACATCGAATTCTTTAGACGATACATTATGTAATAAAAAATGATACGTTTCTTCAAAAATCATATTTGTTTTACTCCTTTCGCTAAATTTTTTGGTATAAGAAGATAATACCCAAAGACAAGAAAATATAAAATATCGTACCCTAGATGCCTGTTTATCGTACCCTAGATGCCTGTTTTAATTGAACACACGTACCCTAGATGCCTGTTTACGAAAAAGGAGGGTATCGTACCCTAGATGCCCGTTTGAACAAAAAGTATCGTACCCTAGATGCCTGTTTGTGAAAAAAAGGGGTATCGTACCCTAGATGCCTGTTTTATTAGAAAATATCGTACCCTAGATGCCTGTTTTAAATATAAGGTGAGAAGGACGATATCAAAAAAAATAGTAACGTTCTGAAAAAGTGTTGATATCATTAGTTTTTTAACAAAAGATGTAGTTAATTTACTTTAAAAGTAAATTAATTAAGTAAATAGTTTGATATCGTACCCTAGATGCCTGTTTGGACAAAAAGTATCGTACCCTAGATGCCTGTTTACGAAAAAGGAGGGTATCGTACCCTAGATGCCTGTTTGGACAAAAAGTATCGTACCCTAGATGCCTGTTTGTGAAAAAAAGGGGTATCGTACCCTAGATGCCTGTTTAGATGAAAGTATCGTACCCTAGATGCCTGTTTACACTAAAAAAAAAATTAAAATTTTTTTTAGAAAATAAAAAACGCTACGAATTGTAGCGTTTAATTAAGTGGTAAGTTTAATTGTTCACCGTTTATAAGCGGTTTTTGTTTGGTTTTTGAAAGGATATTAATTAACCATTCAGATGGTTTAATAACTAAAGAATGGACTCTATTTCCTTTTTCTGAACCCATAAAGTAAAACTTTTCTATGACTTCTGCATTTACTAAATCTTCGCAAGCTCTTTCTACAACTTCTTTGTTTCGGACTGGTTTTGGTGATTCCAACTTTAATTGTTTGTAGACGACATTGATTGGAAGTAGATAAGTTTGGTCTTCTCTAATGTATTCTTCTTTGTTCGCCATATTACCTATTCCACTTATCATAGAATAAATTGCCTTGCTAGTATCTGTTCTAAGTTCATCCCATAAGGCTAGACTGATTAGAGAATAATATCCGTTCTCAATGGACTCATATATGTGTGGAGAAAATTGAATTTCGTATTTTCTTGATCTAACTCTTCCGCTCTGATCTTCATCAACAAATTCTCTATCAGCAATAATAAGATTAAAACGTTCTGTAACATATCTTGTTCCTGTTTTAATATCGTATGCATCTTGAAAGACAACAGAAGTATTTCTTAGTTTTTCAAGTGAGTCCCTCAACATTTGATATTGGCGGCCACCATACCCCATATTCATTTTGTCTAGCAATTGATACTCAGTGAATGAAAGCCAACTATTTTGTCCTTGGTCGTCCCATAGAGCGAATAAAGCAAAGAGTGTCTTCGCATCATTTAGCGTTAAAAGAAGTCCCATATCATTGTGATAAGTTAGTTTTCTAACTCCTTCCTGCTCAAACGTTATATAGCCTTGCTTTTTCCCTTGATCAATTAATTTTTTACTTCTGCCTGGATAAAAAGGAGTGGCGTTTAAAATGTTAGTATCAACCTTACTTGTTAATCGACTGTTAACACGCCTAAGCTCTCTAGCTTTTTCGACTAATTTTACGGCTGTTTCAATAGTTTCAATGACTGATTTTTCAATGACTTTTCCGTTCTTTTCTTTTTGTTTATATAGTTTTAACTCTTCTTCCTGCAGAAGATCTTTTGCATCTTTAAAATCATTAAGTTTAAATTTGCGCATTGCTTCTATTCTTTTAGCTGCTTCTAAAAATGTTGCTTCGTCATCCTTCTTATCATTTTGAATAAGTTCGGCTGCAAAATCCTTTACTTTATCTGAGAATACACTCATTGGTACAACCTCCTTGAATTACTTGCCTATAGTTTAAAAGAAAAATGTGGAATCCACAAGTTAAATGAGAAAATAGTACCGTATCTCCGTTGCACCTTTTTCTAAAAAGAGAGGGAAAGTACCGTACCTTAATTGCACCTTTTTCTAAAAAGAAAGGAAAGTACCGTACCTTAATTGCACCTTTTTCTAAAAAGAGAGGGAAAGTACCGTACCTCCGTTGCACCTTTTTCTAAAAAGAGAGGGAAAGTACCGTACCTCCGTTGCACCTTTTTCTAAAAAAAGAGAGGGAAAGTACCGTACCTTAATTGCACCTTTTTCTAAAAAAAGAGAGGGAAAGTACCGTACCTTAATTGCACCTTTTTCTAAAAAGAAAGGAAAGTACCGTACCTCCGTTGCACCTTTTTCTAAAAAGAAAGGAAAAGTACCGTACCTTAATTGCACCTTTCAAACTTTTTAACATTAATTCAAAATATTTATATATTTGCTAATAACAGTATGGCTATATTACGGAAATTAAAAACTTGTAGCTGTTATTGTAATTTTATCTTTACAAATAAAGAAGTTTAGTTTAAAAATAGTAGATAGAGTTGTGACCCTTTATATATTTCGCCCAAAAAAAATAAATGGGTTTTTTACTTTTTGGGGTTTTTTATAAATCAAGATATTTAGAATTTAATTATTTTTTTTAAGAAAAAAACAATTAAATAGTAAAAAAGATAGATGTAATAAGAAATGATTGGATAGGTGACCTAATTGAAGGAACAACATAGTAATACTGTAGATATAACTCCCAGTGTAAGAATTTTTACGGTTTTAAGAAACACTGGTTTTGATATTAAAGCAGCCACAGCAGAATTGCTAGATAATGCAGTAGATGCAAATGCCAGGGAAATTGATTTGTATGCTTATATTAGCGATCAGGGAAAGAAAAACCTATTAGTAGTTGACGATGGTATGGGAATGTCAACAGATGCATTGAAAGCTTCTCTAACATTAGCTGAATTGTCCAAGGGTGGAATTGACGAACTTGGTAAGTATGGTATGGGATGGAAAACTGCCGCTCTAAGTTTAAGTAGAAAATTTGAGATTTTTACAATGACAGCTAAAAGTGGAATTGTAATGTATGCAGAATTTGATGTAGATAAGATGGAAGAAAAAAATAAGTTTGAAGCAGAAATCCGAGAAGCTACTGAAGATGAAGCGAATTTTTTCCTTAGTAAATTAGGAAGAGGTAAAAGATCAGGTACAGTCATTCGTATAGCTGATTGTGATCGATTTGATCCTAGCGCAACTACATATGCTAATCAAATGGAAATTTATATTGGTAAGTACTTTAAGAATTTTATTGAAAAAGGTCTTTCGTTCACTGTTAGTGATGTTCCTGGTAAAGGAAAAAGAATTAAACCTATTGATTGTTTAATGCGTAACGATCAAGAAACACAAATTGTAGCGGATAGAGAAGAAGTGAAAATTTCTTACTCGGATGGCGGTAGAGATGCTACTACAATGGTTTTAATTACTGCTGCCGTTATGCCAAAACCTTTTGCTAGAAATGAATACGATGAAATAGTTGCTCGACCAAAAAAACGTGATGAAGTGCCTGTTACAAAAGCAAATCAGGGTATTTATTTCTTTAGAGAGCAAAGGTTGGTTGCTCCAGCACGAGCAACACTTAATTTGTTTGGAGACAAAAATGGTGCTAAAACAAGATTTAGAATAGAGATTTACTTTAAAAGTGAGTTAGATAATGAAATAAATATGGACTTCCATAAGGAGAATGTTAAGCCAACGTCAAGGTTAGCTAGTCAGCTTAGCGATGCAATTAGACCTTATATGCGAAAAATGGCAGATATTATTGATGCAGAAGAAATGGAAGAAACAAACAAGAGAGCAAAAGCAAGGTCATCACAGATATGGGAGGCTAGCCCAATAAAAGAATGGGATGAAAAGGATAAAATTGCTAGCGCGGAAAGTGTTAATGAGTTTTTAAGAACTGCTAATTCAGATGAAATATTTGATGCGTTACAAAAGAAACACAAACCTCTTACTGATTCTCTTAAGCGTGATAAGCCTGACTTAGGCGAATATAGTGGAAAGTCTCTGACGGAATTAGTTTCTGATCTTAGCTCAGTGGACTTTAGTGACAAGCAAACTGCTACAGTCGCTCCTGAAGTTAATTATATGGATGCGGTAAGTTATTCTGCAGCGGTTGGTAAAACTCTAAAAAGTAATTCTACTCCTAAAGAAGTAAAAGAAGCGATTTTGGAGAACTTAGGTTTAGGTCATTTAGTGAAAGAAATTTTAAGTAAATAAAAGAGTTAAAAAGCTTGTCTTAATATTAAGACAAGCTTTTTCTTTATATTTGGATGTTTCTCTTGAAAAATCATAACTTAATTAAGAGATTTTTTAAGCCACGCTTTAAAAGTTCCATATCTTGTACTGGGTTTGAAACGTCTCCACCTTTAGCTTCAGATGTTAGTTTAGCTAAATGTTTAGGTTTCTTACCAGGCTTTAGTGTCCAGCTATCTTTAATACAAAGCTCAAAATGCTTGTACTTTGTTATGGTTCTATCAGCTATGCATTCTGCTATATAGTTAATTGTGACATTATCGCATTCTTTTACTGTTTTCTTAACAATATTAATAGAATTATGATTAACAGCAGTGGCATCTAGTTCTTCTAGTTCGCTTGCTTCTTGCTCAGTTTGTTTCAGTTCAGTAGGAATGCTTGAAATATAAGAGTTTTCTTCATCGATACTATCGAGTTCTTTGGTATCTAAAACTGTTGTATTGGATAACTCTTTCTTTTCTCCGCTCTTTCCCAAAACATTGGAAGGTTCAACAGTTTCTTTAGGTTCATTCTTATTACTGTCTTCAGGAGTAATAGAATCTTTTTCTTCGGAGGAATAAGTACTTAAATCATCCGTAGTGTTGCCGGTAGCGGCTTTTTCTTCATTAATATCGCTAGTATTAGGTGGTGTTGTTTCCTCAGTTTCATTAATTAAGATATCTAAAGTCAATTGTGACAAACCTCTTTGGATATCGTTTGAACGGTCCTCTAATATAGAAGGGGGAAGGGTATTATTCGCTTGGTTTGTTTGCTCTTCCTTTTTAATTTTATCTTTTATATCTACTATTTTATTAGAACAATTCAAAGTGGAATTCCCAAAAACTTGAGTGATTTCTTTTTCAATTCTTTCTTCTTCGACAAGTGCGCTTTGACTTAAGGTGGAATCTGGAAAGACTCTTGCTAACTGTTCCTCATCATTTACAAATAAAGTTTCAAGGTTGGAAGCTTCTTGATAACTCAATTCCTCTGAAGTTAATTTGTTAGATTGATTAGTTTCTGTTAATGCATTTAATGCGCTCATTTTGAACACTCCTTTAAGTAAGTTTATGGGAATATTATAGAGTGTTATTTAAGAAAATAAGGAAAAAAATCAATTTATAAGGATGTATATCTGGTGACATAAAAAAATAAGAGCCTAAGCTCTTATTTACCTAAAAATGATTTGAATTGCCAAATGCGGTCCTCAAAATAAGTAATAATACCAATAAAGAAATCTTCACTTACAGGATCATTAGCAGCATCAGCTAATTCAATACCTGTCTTTAACTCAGAAACTAATTGAGTATAATCTTTGATGACGGTTTCTAACATACTCTGAGCATCTTTAAACTCTTTTTGGTTTTCAACAAGTGTTGTGTGCTCTAAATATTCTTTTAAAGATGTAATTGGTTTTCCACCTACCATTAGTAGACGTTCTGAAAAGTCATCTACTCTCTCAAAAGAATACTTAAACTCTTCACGTAATTCGTTGTGTAATGTAAAGAAACTAGACCCATTCACATAATAATGAAAGTGGTGAAGCTTCTCTGTTAAAACAGCGAAGTTCGCTACTTGTTGGTTTAAAAAAGTATGTAATTGATTTGACACTAAAACATCACCTCGTATTAAAAGAAAGTAAAAGTATCATAATCTGAAATGAAAAAATATGTAAAGAAAATGAAAAAAGTGCTAAGCGATTATTTGGTAAGAGTAATTTCTAAAAGAAAAAAACCCTTCGCAAAAAGGGTTTTAAGGTGTATTGTTATTAACTTTGGGTCTGTTTCAATCCATATCTTCCTAGAAGTAAGCGAGAAGGGAAACCAGACCAACTCTGATAATTATCAGAAGCTAAAAGGAATTCTTTATCATTAATTATATTGAAATGATTAAAGAAATCGCTATTAGCACAAATTTCAATATTTATCTCTCCAATGAAAACAAACATTGCATTAGGGTTTACTTCGTATAATTTTTCTAGTGCTCTAAACGCAGTGTCGTTAGCTTGAGGAAAGCTGCAGATAACAATATCTGTTTCAGATCCGTATTTTTCTACAGCATCTACGGCATCTATACTTTCGATATCAGTTAGTGTATCTAAATTTCCCCAAAGTGTGTCGTTACCTTGCCAAGAAAAGTTATCTGTTGATTTAACATCAATTCCTTTTAAACGCAATGCGTGTGAGAGCCAACCTCTGCCGGCCATTATTTCAAGACATTTTCTTCCGTTAATCCATTGGACTAGCGGATTTATCCATCTCCAAGAAACAAAACCTATCATTCCAGCTTTAACGTATGTTTCTCTTAAGGAAAAAGCCTCAATAAAATTAAAAGACATAGAATTGGCTGTGTATTCGTGTGAGTACTCTTTGGGCATTTCTTCTGGTATTTCTGAGACTACTGTAATCTTTTTAGAAAGAGATTCGTCTTTTAAGTTGTTTGTGTTATTAAACCTGTTTTTCATATAGAATATCTCCTTTAAGTTTTTAATATTTTAATACGAAAAAATATTAGCAGGAGTAAATTATAAATAAACCTTAATTTAAGGAACGGTATGTACTATCAGAAAATAACTCAAGATCAGAACCATACTTAAAGATAATATCTTTTCTAACGTTTTCTTTTGCTTCTTCACTTAAAAGGTGAGAGGTTAATACGGAAGAATCGTAGCTGCGTGTTCTAACAAGGTCTCTTTTTTTCTTATTATTGCAGGATTTGCATAAGGGAATATGGTTAACTGGTTGTTTAATAAAACAGCCGTGACACTAGGCTTCGTATTGGTAATCAGACATCAAAAGATACCTCATATAGTTAATTATTTGTTGGTTAATATATGTATTCAGCAGTGATTTTGCTTAAGAATTACAATACTAATAGTATAGCAAACAGCTTTCTAAGAAAAGACTCTAAAAAAAGAACCTTATTTAACCGCGGATAATCGAGTTAATAAGGTTCTTTCAATTTATATAAAACTGCCTATTACACGGAATTTTTTGTATCTATGTTCCGCTAGTTCCTCTTTTTTAAATTTAGAAAGCTCAGTTAATGATTTTTCTAATTGGTTGTGTATGTACTCAGCTTGAAGAGGGATATTCTTTTGAGCTCCGCCTAAAACCTCTGGAATAATTCCATCAATAGCTCCTAGTTCTAAGAGGTCAGGAGGAGTAATCTTCATTGTCTCAGCCGCTGTCTGAGCTTTAGAAGAGTCCTTCCAGAGTAATGAAGCAGCTCCTTCTGGTGAGATAACACTGTAGTATGTATTCTCTAGCATAAAGATATGATTTCCAACACCTAAAGCTAGTGCGCCACCGCTACCACCTTCACCAATAACAATACAAATAATAGGAACAGTAAGTCCGGCCATTTCGCGCAAGTTACGAGCAATTGCTTCCGATTGACCACGTTCTTCCGCTTCTTTCCCAGGGTATGCACCTGCTGTATTAATGAAACAGATAATAGGGCGGTTAAACTTATTAGCTTGTTGCATTAATCTTAAAGCTTTTCGATAGCCTTCGGGGTGAGGCATACCAAAGTTACGTTGTAAATTTTCCTTAGTTGTTTTTCCTTTTTGGTGTCCAATAACTGTTACGGGTTTGCCTTGGAATAATGCAATCCCACTTACAATAGCTTCGTCATCACCATATAAACGATCACCGTGTAGTTCTATAAAGTCATTAAACAAATAACGAATATAATCAAGGGAAGTAGGGCGTTCAATATGACGAGCAAGTTTTACTCTCTCCCAAGGGGTAATACGTTCGTGGGCGTTTTTTTGAAGGGTTTCAAATTTTGTTTGTAGAGAAGAAATATCATCTGATAAATCAATATTTTGTTCTGTAGAAAATTTCTTTAATTCAGCAATCTTAAGTTCTAACTGTTCTAGTTCTTCAATAACATTAGTTTCTTTAGTCAAAGCAATTACTCCTTATAGAGAATGGATTTTAAGAATTGTAGTTAAATTATCTTTCATTTCTTTACGGGGGACAATCATATCAAGCTGACCATTTTTTAATAGGAATTCAGCGGTTTGGAAATCATCAGGAAGTTCCTGCCTAATCGTTTGTTCAATTATTCTTCTACCAGCAAAGCCAATTAGAGCTTTTGGTTCTGAAATATTAATATCGCCTAGTGAGGCAAAACTAGCTGATACACCACCAGTAGTAGGGTGAGTAAGATAAGAAATAAATAACAAGCCTTCTTTATTCATTTTATCAAGCGCTGCGCTAGTTTTAGCCATCTGCATTAAGCTAAGAACACCTTCTTGCATTCGAGCACCACCAGAAGCAGAAAATAGAATAAAAGGCACTTTCTTTTCAATAGCTTTTTCAATAGCACGAGTAATTTTTTCTCCTACTACAGATCCCATACTCCCCATACGGAAATTGGAATCCATCACACCAACAACAACAGGAAATTCGTTAATTGTTCCTTCGCCCGTCATAATGGCATCGTTCATCTTTGTTTTTTTCATATCTTGTTTAAGTTTATCTTTATAACCCTCGAAATTCAGTGGGTTGTCTGAAGAAAGTTTTTTATCATATTCGACAAAAGTACCAGCATCTATAAGGAATTCAATACGGTCTTTAGCAGAGGTGGGCATATGGTGACCACAAGTGGGACATACAAATAAATTATTTTTTAATTCTTTTGTGTAGGTAATATTGTTACAAGAAGAACATTTGCTAAACAAGCCTTTAGGTACGTTGTCAATAATTTTTGATTTGACTTCTTGAGTTTGTGTTATAAGTTTATTTTTTGAGAAGAAATTTTTTAACATTGGGTTACTCCTTTTTGAGTGGTCAGACCACTTAAGTACTTATAAAGTTTTTAGGAGAAAAAGATAAAAACCTTTAATGGATTTGCCGGAATGCTTGATGGAAGTATGCTTGTAAAATATTCTGTTAATAATGGCGACTACTAAGCTTTAATGACAAGGAGTGCTAAAAATGGAGAGTTGGTTTGATAGAATCGTTGTTGAATTAGAGGATCTATTGTGTGGAAGATGTGACTTTTTGGATGAGTTAATTGCTAACGATATTCTAACTTTTAACGTCTTGTATTATGATAAGCCGCCTAGAATTTCTTTTACGCTGGTAGAAGCTATTCAGAGGGAAGGGGCCGACACAACTACTCTAACCGAGTTTGAGATTGAGTATAATCAGGCTGAAGAATATTTTTATTTTGAGGTTGTCGGTGAAGGTGACGGTAATAGCGTGAGGGTGATGCTTGAAGATACTGATAGCTTATTGGATTTCATTCATAACCGCGTTCACAATATAATGGATATGGAAGAATACAATGGTGTTATTACAAGCGATGGTCAGGTATATAAAAATGAGGAAGAATTACTAGAACACTTCAACTTTTTTGCTAAGGAAAGAGAAGAAAACGATAGCAATTTAAAAGATGTTGAGTGGTTCTCAAATATAGAGTCCATAGCAAAAATGGACGTTCCGAAGAAAAAAGAAATGAAAAGTATTATTGAGTTTGGTGTAAACGAATTTAAGAAAGAATTCGCCATTAAAAAGTCACTATTAGTTCGAGGAGAATCTAATGAATATATAGCTGGCGAAGCACAGCTTTCCTACTTAATTATTAATAAGGAAGAGGCAAAGCAAATAATTGAGGAACTACAGAAATATACTGCGTCCTAATAAAAAAGAGCGGCTTAACATAATTAGTGTTAAGTCGCTCTTTTGGTCTTAGAATTAACCTAAAATGTTGAAGCCTGAATCTACATATACTACTTCACCAGTAACACCGCGAGATAAGTGACTAAGCATAGCAACACTCATATCGCCAACTTCTTCTTTTGTAACGTTCTTTTTTAATGGAGCTTCTTCTTCAATTTTGTGAAGAATTTCATTGAACGAACCTACACCTTTTGCTGATACTGTTTTAACCGCTCCGGCAGAAATAGCATTAACTCGAATGTTATCTTTTCCAAGGTCAAGTGATAGGTATTTCACGCTTGATTCTAAGGCTGCTTTTGCAACGCCCATAACATTGTATCCTGGAACCGCTCTTTCAGCTCCTAGATAGCTCATAGTAATGATAGAACCCCCTTCTGTCATATAAGGTTTAGCTTCTCTTGCTACGGCAATAAGAGAGTATGCGCTTGTATCTTGAGCAAATGCATAACCTTCTCTAGAAGTATTAATAAAGTCTCCTCGAAGATCTTCTTTCTTAGAACTTGCTAGAGAGTGTACGATACCGTGAATAACACCAACAGATTCACCAATTCGTTGAAACGCTTCTTTAATGCTGGCGTCATCATTAGCATCACACTGTACAACAAGAGGTTGTGGTAAGTCGTTTTTATTGATAATGTCTGTTAGTTTTTTTAGTGAACGATCTGATCTATATGTATAAATAACATTTGCTCCGGTTGCATATAGTGATTTTGCAACTCCCCAGGCTAAACTGCGCTCGTTTGCTACGCCCATAACTACGATATTTTTATTCTTTAGTTTTAAGATATCTTCCATATGTAAGTAATCCTCCAAGTAATGCGTACCCATTTGTTGAGTTACGTTTTTCAATAATGCTTACACATTATATGTTAAAAATAACGTGAATTAAATAGGGGTACTAAATGAAAAATAATTCTGACAGCTCATTGAAAACGTTCTAATAAGTAGCATTTAATGAAAAAGTTGGCGGATAATATTATAATTGTTGCTTATGCTACTAGTAACAAACAAAATTGGAGTGTTAATTTTATGTCAGAAGTTAAGATGAAAGAAAGCAAAGAATTGCCTGTAAGCCAGTGGGTAAGAGAGTATCTAGAATATCACGGAACAGGCGAAATGAACTTAGGACCACTGAATGAAGAGGTAAGAGTAAGAGATACTAAAGTTCAACAAAGTAAAGATAATTGGATTGCAGCATATAAGGAATATTATGAACTGTAAAAAGAAGTCTTCAACTCGCATAAGATGTGCGTAGTTGAAGACTTCTTTTATTGCAGTTATTTCAGAACTTTAATTCTTGTCCCGCATTTGCAGATGTTTATGTGTTCTTTTAGCTCAACTGTTTCGTTACATTGTGGGCATTTATAAGGTGTGTTGGTCATAAGTAATCTTCCTCTTCTTTGTGTTTACTCACATAATAACTCTTTTAAGTAGTTTCGTGCACTAAAATATAGAGTCAAATTAACAAATGTGAAACTACTAAAACATTTAAACACGTTTTATGTTAAAATATCCAAAGATGTTTAATTTTGGTGTTTGTTAAAAAGGAAAGAGGGGCAAATAATTTGGCTAAACAAAAATCTAATATGCTGCGCTTTGGCATTATATCGGCAAGTGTCATTGTTGGGGTTATCGTTATCACAGTAGTTGTTTATAACCTTAGTATGAAGCCAAGTAATGCAAAAACAGAGGAGATCCAAAAAGAAGCAAAAAGCTACATTAGTGAACATTTCAGCAGTTCAGTTCACCTCATCGGAACAGTTTATGACAATATGGGCAATATGAATTATGATTATGCTGCTAAAGCGGAAGACAAAAAAACAGGAACGCAATTTGTTATTTATCGTAGTGGGGAAACTAATAAATTAGTAGATACGTATGTTGCGCAAAAATGGTCTGATGATGTTAGAAAAGATACTCTTCCTTATGTTCATAAAAAGCTCGGAAAGAAAGCGGATGTACTTGCATATTATGACGATGAGATAGGTGAAAAGCTACGCCTTTCCCCTTTAAATATGGGTTCTTACAAAGACCGTGATGTGTATGTAACAGTTCGTGTGTCGCTTCCTCGTAAAAAGAAGACTACGGATAATAAAGAGTTTAAAGAAATGGTTTCTTATTTGGAAAAGGATTTAAAGATAAAAAGTGGGCAATTGATTGTAGGATATGTTGCTGAGAACGGTGAGATATTAGAAGATAACGAATGGCATAAAACGTTTGGTTCACAAACTAAATAGAGCGCAAAAAAGAAGAGGGTTCGTTTCCTCTTCTTTTATTATTTTTTGCAAAAACAAAACTTACATTTTTCTTCTAGTTCGCATTCAGCTAACAAAGAATCACAATAAGCATTAATTTCCTCTTTGTATTTAACTGCTAATACAGCTGCAGCTACACCGGTAGCAACACCTAATAGATATTTTTTCATAGTGTATCACCTCCTGCGTAGCAGTCTAATGATAATTGTTAAAAAAGAAAGAAAAAGCGAAAAACAATTTAAAGAATTTAAATATGTTTTGAAAAAAGACCTCTATAATGTCAGGGAATGAATAGAGATTTAAAGAGGAATTTTAAATGCAAGGTGAAATGTTTTTTTCGGAAATTGAAGTACAGTCTAATGAAAAGGTAGAGACTCAAGCAACACACATTGCTAAGTGGTTACAGATTGAATTTGATTTGATGGAAAAGAAAGAGTTTATGTATGTTTTTGCAAAAAGTTGTGAAATAAAAGAGCAACAAGAGAAAATTAACGAAAAGAAGGTAAAGTACGGTAATAAGGTTTTGAAGGACTTTCCTAAACCTGTTAGCCTACTGGTTAAACAAAAACTAAAACAAACAACTGGACTGCCCTTTTAGAATAGGCTTTTATAAGGAACTCTATTGAAACTTTTTTGTGTTTCAACCGTATATATAAAATAAGGGAATTATGTTATTTATTACATAGAAATTATGAAAACAACGTTATTTAAAGAGAAAAAGCAATGGAAAAAGGGGACTTCAAATGAAAAAAGTAATGCTAATTGTTTTATCATCTATCTTTGTGTTATCAACAAATATACAGGTCGCACAGGCTTTTAGCTCTGGTAGTAGAGGAGGATACAGCTCAAGTTCTAGGTCTAGCTACAGTTCCAGGTCTAGTTATAGCTCAGGATCAAGCTATAAATCTAGTTCAAGTTCTTCAAGTTCTAGTTCTAAACCAAGCACGAGTTCAAGTTCTAGTCCCAAAAGTAGCGGAAGCAGTTATAAATCGGGAGTAAAAAGTTATAAGCCTTCTACTTCAGACACAACTAAAAAAACTACTACTAATACACAATCGAGTAATTCAGAAGCTAAAAAAGATACTGGTAAAGTTTCACTTACTAAACCTGATACTAAAACCCAAAATAAAACGGAAACACCTGAAACGAAAAAAGCTACTACTAATTCACAAAATAATGCAGCTACGAATCAACAAAATATTAATGGCAATAATAACTTATCAAAAGATTCATCTGACTACGACTATAAGAGAAAACATCGATATACTGGGCCGGTACCAAATAAATCAAAGTTCTTATACACCGCTCTTGGCGCATATTTAATATACAAGTTCACTCAACCAAATGGTCAACCTGTATATGCGAACGTTGAGAATGGCAAAGAAGTAGAAATGGATGATGTAAAGGATTATAAAGAAGTAAATTCTATTCCTGAAGATGTAAATGTAAATTCAGACTTAAAAAAAGATGTAAATGAATTAAAGACAGAGAACCAACAACAGATAGCAGCTGATAAAGCGAATGAAAAGGCCTTAAAAGAAGAAGCTGAAAAGAAAGACAAAACGCGCTTATATACAATTATTGGTTTGGTTGTCGCTGTATTAGCAGGCATATTATTTATAAATAAACGAAAAGGAAAAGTTAGTTAACTAACTTTTCCTTTTTTTTCGTATGGGACACATTCTGAACAGAGTGAATAACAATGCTCACAAATGCTAATCTCTATTTTTCTGTCTCCGTATAATACACTGACTTCTTTCATTTTATCCCTACACAAATCGCACCATTCATCATTAATACGCATTTTATCTAATAGCCTCCAAGTATCTGCTTTAAAGAATAACTGATTCGTCTACTTTTTCAATAGTAAACTTTTCTCTTACGATCTTATATTGCTTTAGGTACTTCTCGGCATCTTTTTCAGTTTTAAATTTCCTTGCTACAGAATGTTTATCCTTACCTTTTGAACATAAACATACTGAATTTAATTTTCTAATGTAATAGCCTTCATTGGAAGATAAGACAAAATAAAAAGGGTATTCCTTGTACTCGCTACGGTTGCGTTGTTGTCTAGGTAAATTTAAATTTTGTTCGTTAAAACGTAAGTTCAGTTGCGTTATGCCATCTTCAATTATTACGCTTTTATTTTTAATTTTATCAAGAGTTTCTAAAAGCTCAATTGTTGAAGTGATTGGGTGTTCTTTTTCACTTCCAGAGCTCGCTTCGACAATTACCAATGTATTACCGTGTTCGGTAAAGTACTCAACAGACTTAGCTGTATTAGTCCCGTTAACAAACCATCTTTTAAACTCATCTTCTTTAAAAGAAGAATTTCGAGTGCGGTAGAAATCGTAGCTGTTATATGAATTTGCTAATTTAAAAATTTCTCGTTCAGAAAACAAGATCTTGTTAGTTTTGTCTTTATTAAATACGCTCCACGTTTTAACAGGTGTCTTCTTGCCGTTTAAGGTTAATTTAAACTGGCCGCTGTTTCCGTGTTGAAATAAGGGGATATATCTGTCTCCAACAACAATAAATTGTCTGCTGTAAATAATCTCGTAGTTCATAATTACTCTCCTTGTGCTATGTACCTTGTTGGATAATGTATGAAGTATAAAAAAGAAGATAAAAAAATTCTTATATTTACATACAATAGGTGTCTTATATTTTTTAATTAATTAGTTGTGTACATATTATAAAATACTCAAAAACAAAATCGGAAAAAAATCACGTGTTTTTTAAAATTGGTGAAAAAAATAAAAGAGAACAACCTAATGCTGGATAATACTATATTTTTTTGTGCTTAAAGTTAATAAGTGGAAGTGAAAAGAAAATAAAACGAATTTTTTATTTCTATAAATATTTATAAAAAACACTCTATTTCAGGAATTAAGAAACAGGCGTGTAAAGAAAAAGTAGAGAAATTAATGAAGAGGTAGATCCTTTTTTTGTTTTGAGGGAGTGTTTTGTTTGAGAAAAAAGACAGTTATTATAACGGCTTCAATATTAATTGCAGGTGGTGTAGTAGTTGTAGGATATAACGCATTAAATAAAGACGATGTAGTTAAACAAGAGCATACAATTATTGCTTCTAAAGGCGATATTCAGGTTAATATTACGGCTAACGGTGTAGTAGAAGCTACTACGGTTGATAAAATTGTCCCTTCCGCTAGCGGGAAAATAAAAGAAAATTATTTAGAAGATCAAAAGTTAGTTAAAAGGGGAGATTTATTGGTTACTTTTGAGGGAGGAGATTTTGGTCAAGAGTTAGCTCAACAAGAAGCTAGTTTGGAAAAACAGAAGATAGATTTAAAAACATTAGAGAATAATTTGGAGAAAAACAATAAGAACTTAGCCATCTTTTCGCCTTATGATGGATCCATTAAGGATGTTTTGATAACTACAGGGGATAGTGTGCAAGTAGGTCAAACAGTGGCTTTAATTGATAAAGAGGGAGAAGTTAAGGAATTGAAGGCAAAAGCCACCGGTGAGGTTTCAGTAATAAATGTAGAACCAGGGACGTGGATTTCATCAGGGAATAATGTTATTCAATTAACCTCAAACAAAGATTTAGAAAATCAAATTGAAAAGCAAAAATTAGACATAAGAGGGACAGAGAAAAGCATTCAAGATCTTAAAGAAAAACAAGAAGTTCCTGAATCGATTTATGCACCTTTCGATGGCGAAGTAACAGTGGCAGAAGAAACGGCTGTAGGTAGCACAATTAATATAAATTCAGTACTCGGAACTATTACAAACTATTCAGAGTTTAAATTAGCGTTAGCTATAGATGAATTAGATATACCAAAGGTGAAAATTGGGCAAAAAGTAGAGATTACTGCAGGGGCGTATTCTGGAGAAAGATTTGAAGGTGAAGTTATTAAGATTGCAAGTCAAGGCAAGACGACTAACGGTGTATCTACATTTGATGTAGAAGTGTCTATTAAAGATTCAAAAGAGTTAAAAGCAGGAATGACAGCAAATGCAAAAATTGTTGTTTCTAAGCAACAGAATACTCTTTTGGTTCCAGTAGAAGCTGTGAAAACAAAGAATGGTAAAAAGGTAGTTACAGTAGAATCAGCTAACGGAACAAAAGATTTTCCGGTAACTACGGGATTAAATAATGAAAATTACATTGAAATTGTAAGTGGATTAAAAGAGGGAGAAGAAATAGTTCTTCCTGTTACTTCTGCTCAGACTGTAAACCCTATCTTTGGTGGTAATGGCGAAAAAACAAAAACGTTAGGATCATCTAAGGGAACGCAAGGGGGTAATTAATTATGCTTATTTCTTTAGAGAAAATTAATAAGCAGTATACAGTTGGAGATGAAGTAGTAAAAGCCTTGGATAATGTGTCGTTGGAAATAGAAAAGGGAGAGTTTTTGGCTATTGTTGGTCCTTCCGGTTCTGGAAAATCAACATTAATGAACATTCTAGGATGCTTAGATATTCCTACTAGTGGAAAATACATTTTGGATGGTATAACGATTGAAAAAGCCAAAGAGAATGAACTCTCAACAATTCGCAATCAGAAAATAGGTTTTATCTTTCAAAACTTTAATCTTCTAACAAAATTGTCTGCTATTGAAAACGTAGAACTGCCGCTAATTTATAGAGGAGTAAAACAAGGGGAGAGAAGGAAAGTAGCAACAGAGTCATTAGAAAAGGTTGGTCTGGGGGAAAGAGTTCATCACCTTCCTACAAAATTATCTGGAGGCCAACAACAGCGTGTAGCTATAGCGAGAGCATTAGCAGGAAATCCACCAATACTTCTTGCGGATGAACCCACTGGCGCATTAGATTCAAAAACCAGTAAGGCTATTATGGAACTACTTAAAGAGTTAAATAAACAAGGACATACAATTGTTATTATTACTCACGATTTAGAAGTTGCTAACCAGGCTAAAAGGGTAGTTCAGATAAAGGATGGAAAGTTAGGGAATGTCACAGTGGGTGGTAAGAAATGAATTTTTTTACGGCTATAAAAATGGCAATGAAGAATTTAAAATCACATAAGTTACGTTCTTTTCTTACAATGCTCGGAATTGTTATTGGTATTTCATCAGTTATCACTCTCATATCGATTGCTCAAAGCTCTACACGGATGATTACAGATGAAGTCAAAGATTTAGGATCCAATTTAATTACTGTAGGAATTGTAGGTAGGGGAACTACGACTTCAATTGACTACAAAGAAACACTAGATTGGAAAGAAAAAGAAGGTATTGAAAAGGTTTCTCCTGTTATAAGTGGTAATGTAGAAGCGAAATACAACAGCAAGAAGGAAACAGTAAGCATTGATGGTATAACTCCTAATTACGAAGATGTGCAGAACTTTCATATTCAATCTGGAAGATACATAATGCCAATTGACGTAGATACAAGACAAAAAGTAGTATTAATCGGAGCAGAAGCAGCTAAGACGTTCTTTGGAAAAACAAATCCAATAGGTAAACAGCTCTCTTTAAATGGATTGCCTTTTACGGTTGTGGGACTACTTGAAGAAAAA
Source organism: Priestia sp. SB1 (assembly GCF_038898415.1). Lineage (NCBI taxonomy): Bacteria > Bacillati > Bacillota > Bacilli > Caryophanales > Bacillaceae > Priestia > Priestia sp. SB1. The sequence continues at coordinate 221,762 of NZ_JBBJSS010000002.1, forward strand.
GGGGAGTCATTGTTAAGTTCTTACGATGATAAGATATTGATACCTATTAGTACTTCAGAGAGATTACTTTTTACATCGGGTGTCAAAGTAGTTAATATTCAGGCTAGTAGTGCAGAAGATGTAGAGTTAGCTATTTCAACGATAGACAAAACATTAAAAACGAAATTTAAGAACGATACAAATAGTTATAGCATATTAAATCAGCAGGATCTATTGGATACGATGGATACAGTTACTCAAACAATGTCGTTGCTATTAGCGGGTATTTCAGGCATCTCCTTATTAGTAGGAGGTATAGGAATAATGAACATAATGCTTGTATCTGTAACAGAAAGAACAAAGGAAATTGGAATTAGAAAAGCAATAGGGGCTAAACGAAAAGATATTCTGAGTCTGTTCCTAATAGAGTCGGTTGTTCTAACGACAATTGGAGGAGTAATTGGCATTCTTATTGGAATTGGTGGAACATATGGAATCTCTAGTCTAATGAATGTAGAACCATATGTAGCACCTGCAATAGTTATATCTTCATTTATATTTTCTATGCTAATAGGTATTGTGTTTGGTATTTTACCGGCCAACAGAGCAGCAAAGTTAAAACCAATAGATGCATTGAGAAACGAATAGTATAAAAGTTCGCTTTACATAAGCGAACTTTTATTTGGTTGATATGGTACTATTTCTTCAGTAGTGAACTTAATTAAATCATTTATATAAATGTAAATTATAGGATTTTAATTCAATATATCCGACTAGTTTTATACTTTTTTAAGCTTTACTGAGGCAATTAATTACAAGGTAATTCACACCAACATAATCATAAATATAGGACTTGATATACCTTTTTTTAAAGGATTTGCGTATAAAAATATCATAAATATGTAATTTAAGGTAGTTTTATAAATTGTTAGCATTAGAATGAAAAATTTACCTCTATCCCCCCGCTATTAAATTGTTGCATAATGGTCACTGTTGAAAAAAAGTGTGGAGGTAAGACAATTGAAAAAAGGTATTATTGCATTAGGTTTGGCGGCATCACTAGCACTACCATTAACTGCTCAAGCAGCTACTACATATACGGTCCAAAAGGGCGACACGATGTGGAAAATTGCTTCAAAGTATCACGTAGGAACTTCTGAGGTTATTAAGAGTAATCCTTCGGTTAAAAACCCTAACACTATCTATCCTGGTCAAAAACTTAACATCCCTACAGTTGATTCAGCTACACAATCTTTTGAAGAACAAGTAGTTACATTAACAAATAAGGAAAGAGCAAAACAAGGTTTAAAACCACTTACAATGAATTGGGAGCTTCAAAGAGTAGCCCGCATTAAATCAGAAGATATGAGAGACAAAAATTACTTTGATCACAACTCTCCTACATACGGTTCACCATTTGATATGATGAAAAACTTTAGAATTAAATACACTAGCGCTGGGGAAAACATTGCAGCTGGACAACAAACTCCGGAAGCAGTTGTTAAGGCTTGGATGGAAAGCCCAGGTCACCGTGCAAACATCCTTAACAGCTCTTACAACCAAATTGGTGTAGGTTATGCTAAAGGCGGAAGTTATGGTATTTATTGGACTCAACAGTTTATTAAAAACTAAGAAACATAGAAAAAGAAGCACTTTTATAAGTGCTTCTTTTTTTCTACTAAGTATTCTAAAAACTGCTGTTTTTTTAATTTGTTTAAGAACCTGCATTCATATCCCTCTGTCTGGTCTTCAGAATAGATAGCAAATCCATAATGATAAGTAATTTTGTTTTTTTAACTATTTCCACTAGTAAGCTTGAAGTGGGGAGTTCAGTAGTCTTAAATAAAAGATTGGTTTATTTTCTATTTTCCATTACATATATGTCCTTGAAATCTTGTTTTTGAGCAACTTAAATGATAAAAGCAAGTAAGAGAAATCCATATTTAATGAAGTGGCTAGGTATGGGATATCTAACATATGCTTTTATCAAAAATAAGAGGTATCTATACAAATAGGTTCAATGAAAAAAGAGTGAGTGAAAGTAACTCATAAGAGGGAGTTAAGAAGCAAGGTCTATACGTGGGCACTTGGATCTTGTGGAGCTATTAGTGCAACCGACCGCTTTCTTTTACATTGTGGGGAGAAGATAATTGTGAAAAAAATTAAAGTAAGTAAAAAAGCTGCTGGATTAGTTTTAGCGGGTACAATTGTAATTAGCTCAATGGGTACTACAGCATATGCCGCTTATGGAGACCAATGGAATGCATTAATTACAAAAGGTGTAGACAAGCTATATACAGCTGTGTTCCCTGAAATTAAACAAAAGACTGATGAAAAAGAAACAGCTATTATTGATCAAATTTCAAACGATGTAAGTAGAAATGTAAAATTGATTAGTGAAGATGTTAAAAAGCATAAAGAACAATTAATTCAGCGTAATGAGAAAGAATTGGATAGTTACTACATTCAAACAATATCTGATTTAGAGACAACAGCAAATAATGCTTCGAAGGTAAAGAAAGATGAATTGACTAGGAAAGCTGATCAGGAGTTGAATGAAGCAAAGAGAAATATTGATGCTAAAATTCAAGCTGAACTAGTAAATGCAACTAATTGAACTACCCCCACTTAGCAAGCTTGAAGTGGGGGATTCCTAAAACCTTTAAAGACTTAGGAACCCTTCCCGTTCAACGGGGTCGGTTAACCATACAAATTACAGAAGTGTCCCTTCGGGACAACCGCACATACAGTTCTTTCTATGTAAGCAAGTGCTTGTAGCGGGTACCCCAACCTTCATTTGTATGGAATCGTTTGAACATCCTTGCAATGCACCCAAACCTTAGAAAATCGCTATCTGCTCCGGTAGCGTTAGTAAGTATTTGGTACAAGAAGTTCAAGTTATGTATATTGCTTATGCAAAAGCTTTCTTTAAATGTTTACTTTCTTTTTCTGTTAATTCTTCGTGTGTAAGATTAATGTGCTGAAATGGTTTATTTACATTGAACAGTTCATAGAACAATTCCGTTCGTACATTGAACTTTTTATTGAGTGCCCACCATTGTTTCCAGTAGGGCAACTGTTCACGCACAATATGATGACGAAGCACCTGTGGTGCTTTTTCTTTGTAACCAAGACCTTTACGGCCAATTGTATAGCTAGCTGCTTGGTGAATAGAGATACCAAATTTACGCATATATTTAAGTTTGCCTGTAATAGATGTGTACGCTGGATTCACAACCATTACAGCTACACCCATCTTTTGAGCACGGCTTTCAATAGCTTGCGTCATTTTACGGTAAGCGAAGACACTTTTTAAACGGTTAGCCTTTTTATTTCCGTAAGCATCGCCAGTCTTGGAGAGTGTCGTATCAATGTCTTCCATTACAATTGGCTTGTTCTTGCGAACAGCTAAGTCTACAAGCGCTATGGCTTCTGCTTCAAGGATTTTTGTTGATTGACCAGTTGTTTTTTTATGTAGAGAAAACGAAAGCTTTCCACTTTCTAAAAAATTACCGTCCTTTGAAACATCTGTCCAGGCGAAGTGATCCACATTGCAATCTACACCAATGACGCCATCAGACGTAGAGAAATTTATGGACACTTCTTCTTCAACATCTAGTAAACATTTAATAATGTAATAGTCTTTGTGATCTTCGACAGACCAGGAGATAGGTTTTCCATTCGCCTTTTTATCTTTACAGTTCCGTTGGCGAATAACCGTTTGATTAACTTGTTCTTGTCCATAAGGAAAAACTACATTTGAAAACGTCACAACTTTTCCCGAAAGGGAAGTCATATGTAAGTCGCTTGTATCCGGTTGATAACTAAAGACAAAGTTCCCTGATGCTGAGTCTTTACGCCCTGAAATTAGTACTTGTTTGTTTCGTGCAGCTAAAAAGAGTTCTCGCCAAGACTGATGATCTTGTGCAAACTCTTTTTTTGTAAATTGGTGTTTAAACAACTTTTTCGAGCCAAAGACCACGCTGGAAATATGTGTGATTAACTTCTCTTTCTTACCTTCTAGACGAAAAAGGCGATGTTCTAAGCGCCCAATTTTTGCTTTAAGTCGTTTAATTGTGACATCTAGATATTGATGTTCGAATAAGTAGGTATTCATCCAAACGAGAGAACAACTCTTCAATTCTAGTGAAACCATTCCACTGGAGTGTAAAGTGTAGTTTCTATTTTTGGGAAACCATAGGTTTCCTTGAATGAAGCTTGCTTTTATCTTGCGAAGAGTGGTAAGGAGTGAACGTTCACTCTTAAGTTTTTTCTTTATCTTTTTAATCTTCTCGTCTGTTTGTTTGATATATAGCTTATTTAGTTCGGTTTGGGCTTTCAAGAGAGCTTGAGATTCGCGTACAATGCTGTTTGCCACATAATCGTTTACGCTAAACTTTCTTTTTACAACTAGGTGAATGCTTTCCTTATGTAACTCGCGTCCCCAACGTTTTTGACGGACAAGTGTTTGAAATACAAAACATTTGGCGCGATTAAACAATTTACTTAAGGCTTCCATTTCAGCTACTGTAAGGGCGTTTACGTCCTTTTTCCAAATGCGTTTTGAAAAGTACGTTTTCTTCATTTGTCTCCTCCTCCCGAACTGACGTTCTACCATTTAGTTAATAGTTTATAACAAGACAGGGAAATATTGCAACTCAGAGTTAAAAAATATTTAAAAAAGGCCGATTCATCCCCCACCTACTCGCTGGGCTACGCCCGTTCCGCTCCTTGAGGTGGGGGTCTTCTCGGCTATAATGATAAATAAGTGTTAAAGTAGGCCTAAGTGTACAGAATTACATTATAGGTCTACTTTTTTAAATGATTAAGCAGGCAAAGGAGTTTAAACAAAAAGCGCTTTAAGTGAAATATTATGATGTAAGTGTGTTGTCAAGCTTTTAAGTAGAAGAGAAAAAGGGAAGAAATATATACACAATTTAAAAAAGCTTGTTTGAATATAAGAAGAGAATGTTCATTTAAAAGTTAAATCTATTACTTTTATATTAGGAGGAGCTATGTCACGGAACCCTTATTTTGATAACCTAAAAGCCGTTTTAATTTTATTAGTCGTGCTTGGGCATACATTGTCAGAAGCAGTTAATGAAAATAAATGGGTTGCAAGTATATATATGTTTATTTATCTTTTCCATATGCCTGCATTCATACTAGTATCGGGATATTTTTCGAAAGCCATTAAAACAAAAAAAGATGTTTGGAAATTAGCTAAGAAGTTTCTAATACCTTATGTAATATTTCAGATTATATATACTTTGTACTATACAAAAGTATATGGGAACAAACTTGAAATGACGCTCTTAGAACCTCGTTGGGCTTTATGGTTTTTAATTAGTATATTTTGTTGGAATTTACTTTTGTTTATTTTTCCTAAAAACAGAGTGGGTTTACTTTTGGCAGTTGGTGTATCTCTGGTAGTGGGTTATGTTGGAAGTATTAATGAAACGCTGACATTTGCTAGGACATTTTTCTTTTTCCCGTTCTTCCTAATGGGATACTTATTGGATGAACAACATTTTACGAAACTAAAAATAAGGAGAAATGTTGTTGTATCTTGGTTAATATTTATTTCTTTATTTGTAATTGTCTATTACTTTGGTAATATAGACTGGAAAGAATGGTTATATGGAAGAATCCCTTATAGTGAAATAAGTAAAGGGCCGGTTGAGTATGGCTTTTTGAACAGAACAATTGTCTATTTATTTATGGCTGCGGCAACATATTGTTTTTTAACCATAGCACCAAAGAAACAATTAAGTATTACTAAGATTGGTTCGTTAACTTTAATTATTTATCTTTTCCATATGTTCATCTTAAAATATATACAAACTTCTCCTGTGTATGATTGGGTGGAACATACTAATCAATATTATGTTTTGTTCTTGTTACCAATTGTAGTGGTGTATTTACTTACAAGAAAAGCAATAGTGAAACTTGGGTTGTTTTTAATAGGGATACAAAGAAAAAGGAAAAAGAAATGGACACCAACAAAATAGCCTCATTCTAGCGTTTGAATAAGAGTTACTCTTTTGAAAAAAAGGGGAATAACAAAAATAAGTATTTAAATAAAGTCATTTAAATGTGTTTAACAGAATAGATAAGGATGCTTTTAATGAGATAATGAAAAAAACCATCTTGCGATAAGCTAGATGGTTTTTAATTTTTATGAAACGTACCAAAATTTAATTTTAAGAAATATTGTTTTTTAATTTTATACTAAGGCTCCTAGCTCTCCAAAAAGAATAGGAAGCAATTGTTCTTTTATAGTTTTCGCTAAGTAAGTGGATTTGCGATAATCCACGCAATTTTTAATCATTTCGAATATAGCAGTACGAGAACCGATAAAAATAAAGTTATCGGGAAGTGAGAATAATCTTGCGGCCTCTCTAACTGTTATAAAACGAGTGTCAAGAAGTGGGTGCAGGAAGGCTTCATCTTGGACGTGAGTAATAGTTGGCGCTTGCCCATTATAGATTAAGCGTTGACAGTAATTAGAAAACCTTTTCCCGCTAGCTCTTAAATGTTCGGGTACCCATTTTATATTTCCTCCTTGTGGAATGTACTTAATTCGTTCCCTTATTTTCTCTGTAGTAGTGAAATAGATGTCTTGCTGTGGTGCGTTTTCAATGTCTTTCCAAGCATCGGCCACTGTTCGATATTCTGCAACTGGTGGAAGTTCTAAGTGAGGGTTACCACCTTGGATACCAAAGATAAAAGCTCTTTTTCTCTTTTGGGCAGAACCTAAATCAGTACCTTTTATTACTTTTGCAACAATACCGAAATCGGCAAGGCGTTCTTTAATACGCTTGAGCATAGCTCCATCTTTGACTGAGAGAAATCTCTCCACGTTTTCAATTAGGAAACTCTTAGCTTTACTCCATTTAATAATGTTTAACGTCTGTTCAACGATTGGGTGGTATAAAGAATCGCTATCCCTAAAATTATTTTTAGTATTCAAAGCGCTAAAGGTAACACACGGTACACCTGCAATAACAAAATCCACTTCTGGAATATCATTCTCTGTAAGCTCCATTACATCTCTCATTACAATGTGATCTGAGATATTATGCTTATACGTTTGGATATGATAATCGCGAAGAGCTTTCTTTTCAAAACGGTCGTTAGCAAATACAATTTCGAAACCTTGATCAACAAACCCTTTGTCGAATGAACCACAACCTGAGAAAAGAGATAAAGTTTTAATAGATTTCTCCTTAAGCGGTTTGCTAATCTCAAGGTTTTGTCTACTACTCGCGACATCTTCTGATTCAGCTGTAAAGAAGTCGTAGATTGACATTTGTTCATAACCAGATGCTTTTGCAAGATCTTTAATATTAACGGCATAATGCTTTTTTGAAACAGCCGCTTTTTTTACTTTTGCTGATCGGAAATTAAGCACTTTGCCGTAAGATGTTTGCTTGCTCTTTTCTGCCTCTCTAGAAGTTACTAGCTCTTTCTCTACAGTTAAATAATGATTAGAAGAAGTATTAGAAAGACCTTTAACAGTTAAAATAATTTGTCCTTGGCTAATCTGGATTTCTACATCATTATATAGTTTGAAGAACTCAGTAATATCAGCTTTGTTTTTGATATCAATTACAGGAACTTCTTTTGGTGTTTTACCTCTAGCTTGTGTAGTTGTAGCAACGTGGTTTAAGGACTTCTTAATTGGAACAATAGTAATGCGTTTATTTTGCATATCCACTGCATACTTAATAGGTGTCCCTTTTTTGAAGCCGTACTCCTCTAAATATTGTGCCTCAACATAAATTCTATTTTTTTGTTTGTAATCTCGTCTTTTAATAATTTCAGTAACTTTTTTTAAAGACTCTTTGTATTTTTTGCCTCTATTTGAACATTTTCTAATGATATTTAACATTAAGATTCCTCCTAAGTTTTCCTTTGGTTGAAAAGATTATAAAAAGGAATCCCTTTATTTGGAGAAAAAAAGAATTTTAATCGTTAAATACGAAATACGGGTACACATTATTCTTGCTAAAAGTTTTCATTTAGTTTATCGGTTATAGGAAGAAGGGAAAGGTGACAGGATAAGAGAAACATAAAAGTTATAACTAATTAAATTTGAGGTGAAAATATGTGTGGACGTTTTTCTTTAACAACGGATATAGCGGAGCTTCAAGAACAGTTTAATTTTGATTTTAATGGAGAATTTGCATTTGGTTCCAGGTTTAATATAGCTCCATCTCAACAAGTTTTAACGCTAGGTTCTAGTGAAGGAAAAAGGGTTGGAACAACAATGAAATGGGGGCTGGTTCCTTATTGGGCTGATGATGTTAAAATCGGCTATAAAATGATTAACGCTAGAGGTGAGAGTGTTGATGAGAAAGCAAGCTTCAAGAGGCCTTTTAAAAGTAAACGCTGTTTAATTTTGGCTGATGGGTTTTATGAGTGGAAAAAAGAAGGAAAGAACAAACAACCCTTTAGATTTGTAATGAAAGATGAAAGACCTTTTGCGTTTGCTGGATTGTGGGAGGAATGGAATAGGGGAGAAGAACCGCTCTATACGTGTACTATTATAACTACTAAACCAAATAAGATTACTGAAGAAGTTCACGATAGAATGCCTGTGATTCTTAAGGAAGACGCATATGATCTATGGTTAGATCCTCAAATGGAAGATACAGAATACCTTAAATCGCTATTGGTTCCATATCCAGCGGAACAAATGAAAATGTATCCTGTGTCAACTATTGTTAATTCGCCTAAAAATGATGTCGAAGAGTGTTTGGCACCTTTAAATAGTATTTAGAAAAAGAAAAAACCCTTTTATAAGGGTTTTACGCATCTACCCGTTTTGTGCATTTAAAACAGGATTAAATTTTTGATCTGCGGTATCCGGCTTTTTCTGCTTGTTTTTCGTTTTTAAAATAATTCACAGGTTTAACAGAATAGTAGAGTCTACCTTCCGGACAATGATATATCTTTTCGCCTTTAGAATTAATATTAGCTTTAATGGGATAAAATTTTGTTTTAAAAGAAAGTGCTAGATTTTTAAACACGGCAATCACCTCGCTAGAAAATTTTTAGCATAGGTACCGGTAATTTTCACGATAAGTGGTTGTTTTTATAAAGCTGTTATGATGTATTTTTTAATTGATTTAAGGAATGAAGGTTATATCAAATATAAAGATATCCTTAGAAAGAAAGAGGGATGAATCGGCATATACCAAAAAGAAGACATATAAAATACTTAGGGGTTGATGGTGAAAACCAGCTGCTATAAGCTTACTAAAAGCTCTTATAGTAGTTTTTTTATTTTCTTGAAAAATTATTTTTAAGAATAGATTTTTCGAAAATAAAAAGAGCTCGTATTGCTCTTTAAATTACACCGTCTTTATAATATTTCGTCCAGTTTTTATCTCCCTGGTGCTCAATGTCTGCTACGGTTTTCTCTAGTTCAGAGATAATAATCCGCTTTATATTGTAAAGTGTTTCTTTAAACATTGCTTGTTCTTCTAAATTAGGTTTAATACCTGATAACGCATCAATAGCGATAGTTCTTCGGTTTTGTTCCTCTAATGCGGTAATAGCTGCTTCATAATGTTCTGCTAATTTAGCTAAAGACCTACCATCTCCTGAAAGGCCAGAATAGACTTCTTCAATTTTTTTATTCATAAGTTCCAACTCCTTGTTGTCAAAAATAACTTGATGACATTGTTATATATTGGTATTGATAATAGTCAAGTTAATTTCTAAAAAAATGTAATTCTAAATATGACCTATAAAAGAATGATGTGTAAACGATGCTTGTTACCGTTATAAGAATGTGATTTCTGTATAATTAATAACTTATTTTTAAATAGCAAAAAGTTCAGTTTATGTTAAATGAAAACTCCTTTTATAAGAAAAAGAGTAAAAATATTCAACTATTTACCATATATTGAAATAATATAAAAACTTTTTAGTAAAAAATATAACTATTTTAGATTATTTTGGGCCTTTGCCCAGAAAATTGTTTATAATAGTAAGTAGAGGGGTTCTTTTGAACTCCAATATAGAGAAAAAGAAAAAGGAAAGAGGAGAAAATATGTCGAAAGTTGCAATTGGAATTATGACTGGAGTACTAGCATTAGGTATTGCGGGATGCTCATCTGGGGATGGTGATACATCTAAATCTGTTAATGCCGATGAAAAGAACAAGCAAGTAGTACATAAGGAAGAAGAGAAAGATGTTAATGCTACAGAAGGCAAAGACAATGTAGAAACAACACCGACTGATAATGAAGGAAATGTTTCAGAGACAAGCGGTTCAAATTCAAGCTCTAAAAATAGCAGCGATAATAGCAACAATAACAGCCCTCAAGAGAGTAGTAAAAGTAATGATACACCTGCTATTCTAAAAGAAGGTCAAATTAAAAACTTATTAACTGATAATATGGATGCTATCTTCTCAGCGTTTAATAAAGCTGGCGATCAGTATGGTTGGAATAATGCAAATCCATCAGATTTCAGTAAGTTATCACCTAAATTAACTCCGTATGCTACATCAAGCTTTATTAATAATGATCTAAAGTCACTTGCTAAAAAATACTATTGTGAATGTGATGAGCATTTTAAACCAGAGTTAAATATGGATGTTCGTTTTTCATATGAGCAAAATGGTAATAAATTGAGTATTGTTGCTTTAGAACCAGCAACAGATTTCTTGAATATGGGAAGTAAGTGGGAATTTACATACTTATTTGAAGATGGAAAATGGAAGCTTAACTATTGGAAAGCAACGTCCTTAGAACACAAAAACCTTAATTTAACAAAAGACGAAGCTAAAGCTCTTGCAAGTCCTTATGGTGATAAAGCAGAATATGACGGTGCCGTAACCTCTCTTGATGCTGATGGCGCAAAAGCTTATGTATTCCGTATCTATAAAAATGGTAAACCTCAAAATGTAATAGGTATTAGTGCTACTAATACAAAATTAGTCTATGATTTAGAAGAAGAGTTTTCTATTGATGATGACGCACCGGCAACACAAGATAAGGATGCTTCTGAGGGGGGAGCTGGTGAGGCTGACAAAAAAGCTGAACAAGATAATAGTTCACAAGACGATTCATCGGACACAGACAAAAACAATACTACTGCTACATTAGGTAACTTTAATATTTATAATGAATATTTAAATATTGAAGTTGGTGGTCCAGACGATAATATGCATTTCGGTTATCTACCTGAAGAGTTAATTGCTAAGTTTGGTAAGCCAATTGCTATTACCACTTCATCAAATGGTGCAGACTTTCAATATAGCGATGCCATTTATTCATTGTCTCGCGCAGATGGTAAAGTTTACAAAGTAACTATTACAGGTAGTAGAGCGGCAAGTTATTATAAAGACTTTGCCACTGTTAAGAAAGTTTATGAAGGTGATGGGGTTTATGGAGCTTTTGATTTAGAAGAAACAAATGATAGTGAAGGGTACCATTTAGTTTATGATAACTACAGTACTGCTAGACACACTTATACATCAAGTAATCAAGAAGGAAACCCAATTAAGAAAATTGTTGTAGAGTTAACTGACAACTAAGTTATAATATAATATTTATTAAAAAGACCTTTCTACTGCTTTAATGCAAATAGGAAGGTCTTTTTGTTTTTTAAGACTTATTCATATTTAATTAAATTGCCTTCACTGTCTTTAAAGTTACCAGCAATAATAACAATAAGATCAATTAAAGACCAAATGCCGAACCCACCTAAAGTTACTAACATAACAATGCCTGTACCAATTTTACCGACAAAGAAGCGGTGAGCTCCTAAACCTCCTAAGAAAAAGCATAACAAAACAGTAATTAACCAATTCTTTTCTGATGATGTAATCATTTACTTTATCACCTCACTTTTAAAAAAACATAGATACCATTCAGTAGAAATTGCGAAAGTCCTTAATCTTCCTCAGACAAGTTGTAAAAGAGAAATAAAAAGGTGATAAATGACAAAATTGAAAAACAAAAAAATACAAAAAGGTAAAATTATTAGAAAAAATAGGCTTGCGCAGATATTCCTATTTTTATATACTAAAAAACAGATGAAAAAAATATCAGTCGAAAAATATAAAAGAGACAAAAATCATAAATAGATTTAAAGAGAGGTATACATATTATGCAAGAGAACGGTAGTGAAATAAATAGAGGGTTAGTGGATGTGACTCCGGATGTAAGATTATTAAGCGTCTTGAGAGCAACAGGAGTAAATTTAAATACAGCAATGGGTGAAATAGTTGATAACTCTATTGATGCTGGTGCTAATGAAATAGATTTGTATGTATACAATAACGACAGAAAAAAATCCAATATTATGATTGTCGATAACGGTAAAGGTATGAACGATGCAACGTTAAGAGGATCATTAACTCTTGCTAAAGAACTAAAGCTTGGAATTAATCAATTAGGTAAGTACGGAATGGGAATGAGAACAGCAGCTTTAAGTTTAAGCACCCAGTTTGAAGTTTTTACTCAAAAAGCTTCTGGAGAAGTACTTTACGGTGAATACAATATTAACAAAATGGAACAATTGGGCCAATTTAAAACAACGGTACGGCTTGCTAATGAAGAAGAGGCGTCTTTCTTTAAAAGTAAATTAGGAAGAAGACAGCGCTCAGGGACTATCATCATTATTAAAAATGCTGACCGCTTAGATGTAACACATCAAACTTTTGTTAGACAAATGCAATCTTTTATTGGTTTAACATATAAAAATTTTATTAATAGAGGCATTGCTTTTACTGTAAATGATGTTCCTGTTAAGGGAGATAAAATAGAAGCAATTGATGTATTAATGAGAGAAAATAAGAAAACATTTGTAGTTGCAGAAAGAGATCACTACGTTGTTGAGTATAATGCTCCAAAAACTGACCAAGTGAAAAATACTTCTATTGAAGTGTCTGCTACTGTTCTGCCTAAGCCGGACCACAATAGTAGAGGTAAAAAAGTTGATGGTAAAGATGTTCAATTGCCTATGAATCAAACAAATCAAGGTATTTATTTCTATCGTGAAGGTCGAATGGTAGGCCAAGCACTAAATTGGCATAACGTTTTTGGGGAAAGACACAATGAGAAAAACCGCCTTAGAATTGAAATTAATTGTAAAAGTGAGTTGGACCAAGAAATTAATATGAACTTCCTAAAAGGAAATGTTCATCCTACTACACAATTCAAAAATCAACTATCAGAAATTATTGAACCTTATATGAGTGAAATGAGAGAAAGGCTTTATAAAGAAGAGAAAAAAGAATTAGCTGCAAAGGCAAAGAAAATTGCTACGGGGTTGCAACAGAGAAAAATAGAAATGGTTATTCCTGGCCCAATGGTTAACAGTAAACAAAGATCAACTGGTATAGATAAAGTTAAAGTTGGTAGTAAAACTGATAAAGTAACTGATAATAAAGCTGTAACCAAAACAAATATTACTAAAAGAAATAGCAAATCTAACAGCGCAGTTCGTGATATTAAAAATTTGTTAGTAGCTGCTAAAGAAATTAGAAAACTACTTGAAGCTAAAGACGTAAGTGAAGAAGTAAAAAATGAACTTAGAGCAGAATTAGGTTTGGCTGTAGCTGAATTGGAAACTGTTTAAATTGATGATAGGTGCTTTTAAATAAAAGCATCTATTATTGCGGTTATTTAAAAACTATTTGTGGACATACATTTCACTAACTAATTAACGGAATATTTATATGGGTGGTAACGGAAATGAAGATTGAACTGAACAACGGTGCTTATTATGAGATTAGAGAAAAAAACTCTAGCCTGTATCAAGTTTTTTATTGCTGGGGAGAAAACCTTTTTTATAGTGGCCAAGAAAAGGGAGAAAGAATGATGTCGAGCAAAACGACTTTCAAACAAGCTACAGAAACTGCTAGAGAAATAAAAAGAGTTTATGAAATGAACTTTCTGCGAATGGGTTAAGTATAAATTTTAAATAATAGAGCAAGAATAAAAAGGTGATGTATATAATATACATCACCTTTTTAGCGTACAAATTAACCATTAAGGGTTGTTATAAGAACGTTGAATAAAATATAAGTTATCCAAGTATAAGAAAAGAAGGGTGTTGCTCATATGGAAGAAAATGAAGAAAAAGAAGGGAATTTCTTTATAGGTCTTTTTTGGGGAACGCTTATTAGTGTACCGCTATGGATAGCAATAATAGGCTGGTATAAACTTTTGTTTTAAAAACTAATATAATTTTTTAACTCGCTATGTAGCGGGTTTTTTATTTTGTTCTTTGACCAGTTTTATAACAGAAAATAAACTAGTTTGGTTAGGTTAAACAAGGTCTTTATGACAACAGAGCGAAAAGTATAAAAGGATAAGAGGAGGGAGAACTTTGAGCTCTGTCGAAAGTCAACAAGATAAGTATTTTAATAAGATGACTTTGTTATCAGGAATGGTGGGTTCAGGGAAAACATATGCTATCAGAGAAATTGTAAAAAAGAAGATAGCTACTAATAAAACGTATATCATTCAACATACAAATGACTTTGGTTCCCTCTGTGAAGAACTAAAAGGTAATTTAATAGTAGTTAACAATGTAGTAGAAATTAATATGTTTGGCTTTTACCCAGCTAGCTATACATCAGGGGATTACTATTCGTATTTATTTGATTGTCATTGCAAAGAGCTTTTTGTGTTTCTTAAGCTGTTATTGGAAAGAGATATGGGAAATGTAGAAAAAGTCCAGTTAATGAGTGCTATTTTAGAGATGTATGAGAGTGTGGGAATAACCAAGGGAAGGTTTAATCCTAACTATGAATACGCACCTAACCATCTATGCTTTAGTACATTCTGCGAAGTGCTAAAGGAACATAGTGATAACTTATATAAAGAATTTAAAGTGTATTCTCCTTTAATGGTAGAAGACAAAAACATCTCCAACTATTTTGGCAAAAAGAATAGAGGTCTAGACTTAAAAAACAACCTTAACTTAATTTATACAAATGGAATGTATTCTCTAGCGGTTCTATATTCTTATGTAGTCGCTATTAAAAGAAAAATGAGAATAGAACCAGAGCCAACTTTATTAGTAGTAGATGAAGGTTTTTTGTTCTTAAAAGATGAACACTTGCTAGAAACCTTAATACTAAACAGCGGAGCATCTTCTGTTCAAACAGAGTTGTTAATTTCTATTCAAAGCCTTACAGATCTCTCGGAAAACTTAAACGAAATATTGAGTGCTGCTAGTAAAGTTATTCTATTTAGACAAGGTAAAAATGAAACACCGATCTTAGAATCTAACCTTAAATTACCTAAGAACATAGTTAGACAAACTCATTCATTGCTAACAGGCGAAGCAATGGTCATAGAAAATAAACATATGTATCCAATTAAATATAGCTAAAAACCGGTTTAGGTTTTTAACTATATTTTCTTAAGGGTATGTTTAAAATAAGTTTATTTTTTCTTATATGTAAATGTAAGAACGAACTAAATCTAATTTTTATGTGCTTCTTTACAAGTTGCGTCCAATGCTTGAATTAGCGCATCTGCTTCCTCCCAAGAGTACACTGTGGCACCGGAAGCAAGTGGATGGCCGCCTCCGTTAAAGCGGTATGCGACACTGTTAATAACAGTACCAGCAGAGCTAATTCTTACGCGAATACTATCTGGGTATTCAATAAACAGAACCCACACTTTGTTGCCTTCAATATCTGCAAGAGTGTTTATTAAATTCCCAGCTGTGTTTCTATCTACTCCGAATTGTTTTAGTACGTTTCTTGTCATTCTAAAATGAGCAACTCCGTTTTTTGAACGTTCATAATTAAGTAAAAGTGTTCCTTGTAACCTTGCTGTATTATTGTCTTTTTTATATAGAGTGCTAAAGATAAGCTGAGGGTTAAAGTCAAATGTCATTAATTCTGCAGTATACTTCATTGTTTGTGTTGTAGTACCACGGTATAGAAATCTCCCAGTATCACCAACTATTCCAATGTATAAAAGCCTAGCTGCTTCTGAGTTAAGTTGGAGAATATGTTTATGTTTGGTGAATAAGTCCATTATCATCTCGCTTGTTGAACTATAAGAAGTATCAACCCAAGAAAGATTTCCATAGGGCTCAAGATCAGGGTGGTGATCAATTTTGATTAGAAACGAAGCAAGTTTAAATCTTTTATCGCAAATGCGTGGAAGGTTAGCTGTATCGCATACAATAACTAAAGCGTCTTTGTAAACATCATCCGAAATTGTATCCATTCGATGAATGAACTTTAGCTCTTCTAATTCCTCTCCAACGACGTAAACATTTTTAGAAGGGAAAGACTCTTTAATTATTTTTTTGAGTCCACACTGAGAACCTAAAGCGTCAGGATCGGGGAATACGTGACGATGAATGATAATAGTTGAGTATTCTTTAATCTTGTCTAAAACTTGAGTTTGAATAGATGTCATTTACTGATATAACTCCTTTTTCTATGAAAACCACTTCATAATAGCAGAAAGAGAAAATCTATTCCAACTAAATTGAGCACAAATATTGAAAAAAAGTTAAAAGAAAACATACAATGTAGAATGTTATAAAGAGCTGAATTTTAATAAGGAAGTGACTAATGAAAAGACATATACCCAACGCTTTTACTTTTGGAAACCTGTTTTGTGGGTTTTTATCAACTAGCTATACAATTAATGGAGACTTGAAAAGTGCAACAATACTAATTTTTATTGCTATTATGCTAGATGCGGTAGATGGTAGAATTGCAAGAATACTCGGGGTATCTAATCCTATTGGAAAAGAGTTGGATTCACTAGCTGATATTGTATCTTTTGGGGTGGCTCCGGCTTACTTAACCGCTTATTCCTATTTTATTAATTTTAATGTGTATGGCTTAATAATGGCAGGTGCTTTCCCTCTATTTGGGGCTTACCGCTTAGCAAGGTTTAATACTACTTCTCAAGAAGAATCGTTAAAGCATTTTAAAGGTATACCCATTACTTTGGCTGGTGGTGTAGTCACGTTTTTGGTGTTGTTTCAAAAGGACATTGCTTTATGGGTATTCATAATTGCATTTTATTTACTCTGCATTCTTATGGTAAGTACAATAAAACTTCCTAGCTTTAAAAAAGTGGGATTACCTAAAAACAGTGTGCTAATAACATTATTCCTTTTCTATATGTTTTATTTATTTGCTAAAGCGGAATTTAAACACGTACCTTTTTTATTTTATATTGCGCTTAGTACTTATATATTGTTTGTTTCGGTACGTTACATAAAAGAAAAAGAGCCCAAGTTTCCTATTAAGAATAAAATGTTCGTAAGAAGGTTTAAAGTTAAAAGAAAAAGGCGTAATGGAAATAAAGATGCCTAAGAAACGAAACGCTGATGGTCGTAAGAGTGATGAAAGTATGTCCAATATTACAGAGCAGCAAATTAGAGATTCTGTAGAACATACGTGGAATGAAGATCCTTATTGCAAGGACTGGGGTAACTCCGAAAAGACATATTATATATATGAGGGGTTATTAAAGTGGGCAAAACTTAGTAAAAGTAATCATATATTTTTGTTAAGGTTGTTGCTGAGTTTAAATAAGCAGAAAAACGAGAAAGAGAAGGAAGATCAAAAAGAAATAATAGAAAAAATAAGCAGAGTACTTAATAATTTAAACAAGTAAAAAAAGCACACAGTAATTGTGTGCTTTTTTTACTTGTTAATGTAGTTGAAGAAAAAATACCCAAAAAAATTTTTTAATTTACTTTCGTAAAATATGATATAATTTTTTTTAGCGAAAAACATAAAAGAAGGTGTACGGAATGTACGATAGTATTATTGGATTGAACGTAAAAGTTAAAAAAGAAAATATAGATGGAAAGATAATTAGTGTATATGAAGATGCTGAAGATACAGTCTTCGTGGTTGAAGCAGGTCGAGAAATATATAAAAGTACAATAAATGATTTTAATGTCGATATGGGAAGTATTAAAGAAAAAATAAATAACTTAATGAAACAAAAAGCTTTTCTGGAAGAATTTGCGGCAATTAGTACATATTAATTATAAATGTGTCTTAAGGAAATGTATCAGAGGCTTACGGCCTCTTTTTTAATTAATGGAGGAAGAATGAATTTACTAGACGAAGCATTAAATGTAGCGTTGGAAATGAAGAAGATAGATGCAAATTGGGAGGCTTTCTATTTACTATCAGAAGAATTGGTAAAAAGAAGTATAGAAAATTATGAAGAGTTTTTTGTCTTGCTTCATAGATATGCTGAGGAAGAAAAGTATGTAATGTTAATGTTAATTATTATGAATGGTGAAAGCTTTAATTTAAAATTTAAAGAAGTATTTTCTAAGATAAACGATAGCCAAGTATTGTACTCGATCTTAAATTTAATAGACATCAAAGAGTATTATCCAGGGTTAATTGATGAGGTACAGTTATTTTTAAACAACAGGGAAATTAGTGGCGTAATACCAAAGCGCTTCAAGTACTTAGTATACAGCACACAAAAAGTACTAACGTATGTTAAGGAGTATACTGCAAACGCGATAACAAAATAAATTTTTGATAACGAACTCACTTGTAAATATAGCTATTTGCAAGTGAGTTTTTTGATGGTTTAATTTTTATGTTTAAAAAACGTTACAGGAAACATAAAGCCTTTTAATGCAATTCGCTGGTCATCGCCTTTTACTTTATATATTTCCAAATCGTCCTTTGTTTTTCCGATTTGCTTTCCTAATTTTAAGTTATCGTATTTATCTGGTGTGACTTCTTGTTCGCCTTCAGATAAATATAATTGGTTCTTATATTTTAGCTTATGGACAGCATACTCACTGCCGTTAATGGTAATGCTGTCTGCATTTTTTTCTAACTTATAAGTAGGTAGATCCTTGCTGCAACCGCTAAATATAATAAGAGACATACAAAAACAAAATAAAGACTTTTTCATATCTTACCTCAATTCGAATTGTTAATTTATTACTCGAATTCTATTTTATACTTAATTAGGGAAATTGGATATAAAAAAATCCTTCATTTTAAAAAGGTAGTTTTAAAGCTAAAGGCAACCAGCTGTATAAAAACTACGGAAATCTTGACTTTTAAAAACGTCATATGTATACGGTGAACAATTATATATGACTGGGTGGTGACATTTATGTATTCAGATAATATTGAGTTTCAGCAATATCAAGAAAAGATTCATAAAAAACAGCATATAGGAAAAGTAGAGAATTATTTTGAGATGTTAAAAGCAAGCAAAAAGAAAGTAACCGATAAAAATGTAGGTTTGCGAATTAGTGAAATAGATTACGACTCATTAAATGATAATGAAATTTCCTTTAAATCTAGAAGGGAATTGAAAGTACCCGAAACCTTAAATGGTATTGAATTAGACGAATTAAAGTCTCAAGTTACGGAAGATATAATGAAATTAGATAATAACAAGTTGCTTCAAAAACTAATGTTACTAAAGGGCTGATGGTAGCTTATATTAAGCTGACATATATAAGTTGAGTGATTAAAAAAAGCTGATGTTACTCAGCTTTTTTTGTTTCAAAACTTACTTATGCAGTTACAAGATTTAATTTACATAGAAAGATGCTGTTTTAGAAGTAACTAAATAACCTGTTTTACTCATTAGTACACTAATAGTATATTTACCGCTTGGACTCTTCCAAGAAGTAGGCACACTGATTGTGTATACTCCATTTTGATTTGTGTAATGAGTATTTTTATAAACTATGCCGCTAGGACTTTTTACAACGATATCAAACCTTGCCCAAGGCACAGGGATGTTGCCGTTATATCTTGAGTAGACACCTATTAAAACAGAAGAACCTTTTTTGTATGAGCTATATGTAGAAAATGTGTAAGCGTTTAAAGGTGTAGTTTGTGCAGTGGTGATATTAAACTGTGAGGGGGCGCTGCTGCTACCGTAGTTACCGGCAATTACTTGATATTGATAACTAGTATTAGGTTTTACGGTCGTATCTGTATAGTTTAAACTGTTTCCTTTGTAGATTGTTATGCCATTTCTCTTTAACTCATAGAATGTAGCGTAATCTGAGTTACTCCAATTTAAGGTAACAGAATTTCCGGTCACACTAGTTGTTTTAAAATTTACGGGTGAAGAAGGTGTTAGGGGATAGCTTATAATTGCAGTAGTTGCTGGTGTAGCTGATTGTATGTGGTTTTTAACAGCATACAATTTGTATTGATAATAAGTGTGTGGCGTTAAAGTAGTATTATTATAAGTTGTGTTTGTGCCTTCGTAAATCGTTACACCATTTCGAGTTAACCTATATGAAGTAGCGTCAGAAGAAGGGTCCCAGGAAAGAGCGGTTGTGTAAGAAGTTACTTTTGACGCATAAAAATTTGTAGGTGCGGCAAGTAAAGAAATACTATCCATAATGGGTGCTTGAACTAAGCCGTAGCCATAGCTTGAATCCCGGCCTACTGGTCCTAAATCGATTGCGTTTTGATGCACCATATTTCTAATTTCATCTGGAGTAGCACTAGGATACTCTTGTTTATATAGAGCTAATACGCCTGCTACATAAGGAGTGGCCATTGAAGTGCCATCCATAGATGCGTATGTGTTGCCTTTATAAGTGCTAATAACGTTAACTCCTGGTGCGGCAACTTCAATTTCTGGTCCTCTATTCGAAAAGGAAGCTAGGTTATTAGAAGTATCGGTTGCAGAAACAGCAATAGCGTGGTTATATTTAGCTGGATATTCTACTGGTGCTCCATCATTACCAGCAGCGGCTACAACTAAAATTCCACTATTGTAAGCTTTGTCGATTGCTTGTTGGAAAGCATAAGATTCACTAGAACCTCCTAAACTCATATTAATAATATCCATATGGTTTTCAATTGACCAATCTATTGCTTTAATAATATTTGAATTATATCCGTTACCCATACTGTCCAGTGCTTTTAAAGCATATATGTCACTATCAGGGGCAATACCAACAACACCGAAAGAATTATTTTTAGCGCCTACAATCCCAGCTACGTGTGTGCCGTGACCGTTATCGTCAAGGTAAGACGTTGTGTAAAATACAAAGGATTTACCGCCTGCAATATTAAGATCGTTGTGTATAGCGGCTCCTGAGTCAATAATAGCAACTTTAACTCCTTTTCCTGTTAATCCAGATTCCCAAGATTTTATGCCATTAAGAGCGTTAATTCCATAAGGGATAATTTGAGAACTTGTTTCCTTAATTTTAACAATGTCATCATTTTCTACTGCGGTGACGTTCGGGTTGCTTTCTAAGGCCTTCATTTCAGTATCTGAAACTTCTAAAGAAACAGCATTAACGTGTTTGAAAGACTGTTGTACATCCCCAGTGTTTTCGATTTGATCTTTAGCGTTTTTACTAATGTTACTTTTGTATGTCACGATGACTCTTTGTTCTCCTATATCAGGCTTTTCAATAGTCTTTGCTTGGGATATAGCTTCTGCGTGGATGTGGTCAACGGCAATAGGGAGAAAAAGGGTAGCAGTTAAAGTGCTTAAAATCGCTCTGTATATCCTCTGTTTATCTATAAAATTCATAGCAACGCCTCCTCGGAAAAATTAATTATTTTAAATAAAAATAGTAATTTTTCAAGAAAAGTCAATATGAATTGAGATAAAGTTTTTATAAAGGTATCATATTTTAATTCCAGGCATTATAAAAAGCCCCTGAACTAGATGGTAGGGGGCTTTTAAGCAGTCGTTTCATAAATTAATCCATATTTAATCTTTACCAAATTAACCAAACAAAATAGAGTAAAGAGTTTGAGACTGAGTTTTTTGCCGTTGGAGAACTTCGGAATAGTGCTGTTGCTTTAGTTGCTCCTGTGCTAATAAACTTGATGTCTGGGCTTCATCGTTCGTCATTATTCTAGAATATGCGGTTTGATAATTTTTAAGGTTCTTATTCCAGTATGAACTTTCTGTATTTAACACATCCATATCTATTTGAACCTTTGCTTGTTCATTTGAATTTAGTGAAATAGCTCTCTCGATATTCTTAAGTGCATTTGGATCTTGTGCATTTAAATTAGTTATCTTTAAGAAATCGGTTAAGTTTAAAGAGGAGCCCGTCATTAAATGTTTTATGGCATTGTTATTGTTACCGCTTGTGTCCGCAAAGGTAGAGGAAGTGGACGGGTCATCAAATAACCATTCACCTACTAATCCATCATTTGTAACTTGCCCATTCATATTGTTGCTTATTTCAGATTGACTAAGTGAACGGTTGTAAATCCTTACGTTATCCATAGAAGCTTCGGGTGAGTATAAAAATAAATCATCATCATTTGTTGTTAATAAGCCGCTACCAACTCTTGTCCCTACAGCGTCACCATCTATATACAACTGACCTCCTTTTTGGTAATCGTATTCTACAGCAATATGGTACCATTGACCGGTACTAAGCTTTGTAGAATCGCTTGTTTTTTGGAAAGTTCCATCAGCATTGCCGTAAAGTTGAATAGTTCCTGCTCAGCTAGGATTAATCCCATTGTCAGTACCAAAAAGATATAATACAAAGTTAGCGGTTGAAGTGCCACTGTCTCCCCAACTGTTAAGAAGGTGCATCGCATATTCTGTTGTGTTTTCGTCTAAAAAGTAATCCATTTCAATCGTTAAATTTTTATCTAACTTTAAATTTTGTGATGAAGGGATACCGACAACTCCTCCTGTAGATCCACTTGATTTATCAAAGGTTAGAACACCCTCAGTAAATAATTTTTCACCTTCAAAAGTAGTATTGTTGCCAATGTCATCAACATTCTTTAATAAGTTGTTAATTTGAGTTTGGATAGATGTCTTAATACCAGAGTCAGTAGTGCTATTACTTTGGTTAATTAAATCTTTTATTTGGCGTAGAATACCATCTGTAGTAGTTAAAGCGTTGCTTTTAGTGGAGTACTTAGATATGGAGTGGTCAATTCCATCTAGCTTAATTTTTAATTCATTAATTTTAGATGTTAGCCTGTTCGATACCGCTAAACCAGTGGCATTTTCGCTAGATGAATTTATTTTTAAACCAGTGTTGAGCCTTTTTTTCGCTTGGTCAATAAGGCGTTGGCTTTGACTAGAGCTATATGGTATGTAGTTGTTAATGTAAAACAAAATTTTCAACCTCCTTGTAAAGATAAAAAAATATTTTGTTTAAAATAGCTGTGACTCGATTTTCTGAAGATGAATATACTTAGTTTTTAAAAGGTTGGTTGAAATAAGTAAAAAACATAAAGGAATGTGAGACCTAAACAAAATTATAAAAGAAAAGATACAAACAATAAATTCTGAATATTATAATTACTCTTTTATGTTTTTTTCTTTAAATTTTTTTTCGTTGAAAAATATAAATGTTTTTATTATAGTAAGTAAGAGAAAAATTATTAAGGGCGGTATAACATAAAAATGAAAGATTTAGTGCTGGAAGTTTTAAAAAGTAGAAAAACCAAAAGGTTTTTACTGTCTGACTTAGAATGTGAAATTAAAAATAAGTTAGGAGAAAAAAGAGGTCCTTTTTTTTATAATGATTTTGCTCAGATAATTTTAAGTTTAGAAGACGAAAATATTATCAAAAAAATTAAAAGTTCTAAAATGTATTCTTCGAACTCTTCTTTGTACAACAAATATCAAATAGTACAAGAGGTAGAAAAAGTAGATGAAAAGTTAATAACACTGTTATTAGCGAAAATAAACCCTAGAATTAATACAACTTTTTATTTTAAAGAGAATGAAAAGTTAAAGACAGATTTGCCATATATTCAACAGATAAGTGAGTTTTTAAGTGGTGGCAGCATATTTAACTATATAAGTTTAAATGAAAGATCTTATGAATTATTTGGGGACGAAAAATATTTAGCTTCTAAAGAGGGTAGATCACTGCAATAGGATTTTCTTTTGATGACTTGTATTGCTACCAGACATTTGAGCCTTTCTTTTATTTTCAAAGACCGAACGAATCTATTGAAAATATATTAATAATAGAAAATAAAGATACGTTTTTTAGTTTAAAAAAACTTTTACAGGATAATGTTAGAGTCTGGAATGGTATTAATATTTCAATTTTAATTTACGGGGAAGGTAATAAAATCACTAAAAGTATTCAATACATAGAAGAAATAGGAATAGAGAAAAACGTACCCATTTATTATTTTGGCGATTTGGATCCAGAAGGAATTGCTATTTATAACCGTGCTAACGAAAGAACAGAAAGAGACTTGTTGCCTTTTACTATGTTTTATAAGGAACTATGGGAATGTAAACACAACAAAAAGAAATGGAAGAATCAAAGTTGGAATACGGAAGCGATCTCGAATTTTTTTAGTTATTTCGATAATTCTTGGACCAATCAAGTAATTCCCTTTTTGGAAAAAAGAAATTATTTACCACAAGAAGCACTAAACATAGAGTTACTAAGGAGATTGTCTGATGGATATAACGAAGCTATTTGAGGGTTTTTCAGAACGATATAAAAACATTATGTTATTTCAACCTATTTTTCAATTATCAAACAGTAAACACCCTAAGTATAAAGAAATAGATATGATGGAAGTTGGAATAGCGGTTTTGCTATTTATGCTAAATAAGATGCTAGTTGGAGAAGGGAAAATTTCACCTGAGCATATTAATTCTTTCTTACGAACATTGCTTAGGGAAAGATATAATATGCAGTTAAGCACCGAAGAAGTTGATGATTTACGCGTGTATCTAATTGATGATAAGTTGCGCAATGGAGGGCAAAAGTTTTTTTATCAATATAAGGATTTAGCGACTGGTGATATGAAGGTATATTCGTTTGAGTTGTTAACCTATGATGACTTTGAAGTAAAAAATTTAAAAGAGAAGAATTTGTACTTAAAGCTATCGCAACAAGGTATTGAAATGCTATTTAAGACAAAAGAGATGTTTGTGGAGATGCAAATCAGTGTTACGATGCTATATTTTAAGCAGCAGTTAAAAAAAGGTGCTTTTACTCGGGCTTTATCAGCTGTTGAAGAGTTGAAATTGCAGATACAAACTCAGATCAACACAATTTTAAAGTATGATAGTGACATTCGTGCAAATGCATTAACAATTTTTAAACGTAATAAACTGGAAAAGAAATATCGCGATTCTGCTGAACAGACAAAACAAGAGAAGAAGCAGTTAAGTGACCTGAGAGTAACTATTGATAATGTAAAAGCAGGATATATTGCGGGTAATTTAAGCAGAAAAGAGCAAAGGGCATACGATCAAGTGTTAAGAATTGAAAGAGAATTAACATCCTGTGTGGTAAAACACGAAATATTGTTCACTAAAAAATTTGAGTTATTAAAAACTCTTACTAACTCTTTTCAACTATTAATAGAAAATGCGTTTAGTAAAAATCTGAATTTCGAACAAGAAATTCTACAATCTTGGATTGAAAAGAAAATTAATCAAGAAAAGGCGCACAATATCTTGAAGCCGCTAATGCCTTTGAAGAAAACAAAAGTTTATAATCCGTATTTAGCTTTTAATCCTCAGTATGTAAAAAAGAAGAAGAGTGAAGATGAACAATTTAACATAGAAATTGATGAATTGTCGTTGGCATTACGTAGGGAAATTTTAGAACAAGAAAAAGATGAAATATTTAAGAATGAGCTTGAGTCACTAAGAATAATGTTAAAACCTCTACTAAAAAGCAAGCGATATTTTATCTCAGAGGCATTGAAGGAACTAAGGGAACAAGAACCTAATCGATATGATGACTTAGAAAAGAGGTTATTGCAGCACTTTCTTAACGTTAGTGTAAAAATTCACAGAAGTATATATAAAGATTTTGAATACCTTCGACCAAGTGAAGTAATAAACGATACAGATGAAGTTCAAATGTTGGCTGCTTTGGTTAGAGAAGAAGGTGAGTTTGAAGATATTGGAGGTTTTGAAATGATTTCTACTGAAAGATCTTTCAAACTTAGTAATGAAGTAAGTATGACGGACTACATTATTGAAAGGAAAGAAAAATCAAATGAATTATGAAGAAAGTGAAATGAAGGAAGCTTTTACTCTTTACCATAAATTGTTGGGGAAAGGGAAAATTGAAAAGAGAGAAGATACTGAGACATATCGTTTTTATTTTTCTCCAAGAGTTCGTGACATTTTTCAAAACATTATTTTACCAATAGCTAAAGTTCGTGTGTTCAATGTCGATGAAACAATATATTTAATGCCGGACATTGACAATGACATATTTAGTTACACAAACGAAGAGTTGCGCAATTTAATGAAATTAAATTCTAACAAAGAGTTATATACTGTTCAATTTATCTGGTTAAATGTCATTAGTGAGTTTTATGGGGAGCAATTTCAATTAACAAATGAATCCCGAACATATGTAAAAGTAGAAATGATATTGAGAAAAGTAAATGAGTACATAAATCAGTTTAAGCAATTGAATGATGAAGAATTATTTGATTTGTCCGTTGAGTATGAAATGGACTTAGAAGGACTTGTAGGAGTATGGGAAAGTCTTGGGAAAATGACGGAAGACGTTAAAGACTATAAAAAAGCAACAAAAAGAGATTATGGATTTGTCTTAAAGGCATTAAGTTTTTGGGAAAATGAAAAACTTCTTATTATAAGAAACGATGATGAAATTGTTTTAACTGAGAAAATGAAACAGATGGCCGGCCAGTTCTATCATCACGAAGAAAGAATTAATCAAATTAAAGAATTATTAAATAAAGTAAAATAAGGATTGGCGTAAAGGAGAAAAAGAAAATGCCCAGAGTGAACCGCATCAGAGTTTCAAACATCAGAATGGACGGAGGAATGAAGGTCTTAGGAGATAAAATTTGGGAGCCAAATGGTCTAAATACAGTATTCTTGTTGGAAAATGGAGGCGGTAAAACAAGTATTATTCAATTGTTACTTCAAGTTGTTTTACCCAATTACAGTATTAAGGAAAGACCGTTAAAAAAGACTGTTGGAAAAGGAAGTTCAATTAACGTTGCTGTTGAGTGGCTTCCGGATACAGAAGATAAGCCTTTATTTGTTACAGGGTTTAGCTTTCATAACTACGGAGTAAAACAAGGTAATTTAAACAAGACATACGATTATTACTCCTACATAGCAGAATACGATTCGGATGATTCTTACAAAATTAAAACCCTTCCTTTTGTAACGGGTGATCAATTTACTACATTTAGTAATTTAAAAAAACTTTTAAAGCAAAAAGTTGATATTCAGGTTTTTTCAAATAATTATACATATCAGGATGCTCTAGAACAATACGGTATACTTGTTTCTGAATGGAAAAATATAGCTAAAATTAATGGAGAAGAAGCTGGGGTTACACCCTTTTTTGATAAAGCGGATAAAACAGAAACGCTTATTGAAAGGTTGCTTATACCTGCTTTTTTAGACAATCTTTTTTCAAGTGAAGCTGAAAAAAATTCTATTACAAATGCATTTAAAACATACAAGGATCGATTGTTAGAATTACCTATACTACAAAAGAATTTAGAAGATTTCAAGGTGGCCGGTCTGCACGCGGATCAAATTATAGATGCAACAAAGGCATATATTGATGTGAAACAGGACCTAGAAGATGCCCAGGTGTATATGTCGCAACTATACAATACGATAGTATCAACATCTCAAAATAATAAGGTTTTGTTAGAAGAGATTAAGGCAGAGATTGGAATTATTCAGGAAAAGAAACTGGATCTGGACTGGAAGATAGATTCTCACCAAGTGAAGCTAGCAGAAATTAGCTTAGGTGATGCTATAAACCACTTAAAAAGTATGGAGAAACAGGATTTTGAAATGAAAAAGCAGATTAGTTATTTGCAAAATAGAATTTCTGAGCTGAAAGCGGCAAGACATTATGAGGAATATAAAAATTATCAAACTAAATTCTATGAAATGGAAGCTAATCTAAAAGTTGCAGAGCTAGAAGCTGGAGAAAGAACAAAGGTTTTGGAGAACCTCCGCGAAAAAGTATCTGGAGAATTCGCTTTTATAAAAAATGACTTAAACCAGAAACGGAAATACTATCAAGGTTTGACAGGAGAAAAGGTTCAAAATTTAAAAGTAGTAAAAAATAAATTAAAAGATATTCAAAATAAAGTGACTGCAGTTCAAGTAGAGAAAGGTCAATTGGTTTCTCATATATCATCATTTGATAGGGAATTATTAAATATAAAAGTCCTTTTGAAAGACCGATGGAAAAATGAAGTACTAACAACTAAGAAAGCTCTTTCTGAAGAGTTTTCTAAATTAGATACTTTAATTGTAGCAAGTCAATTGGAAATTGAGAACGTTGAACAAAAATTAATGCAAGTAAACAGCGATGAACATACAAGTATTAGTCAAAGCCAAGGTTTACAGAGAGAGTTAAGAGAAACGGAAGAAAAGTTTGAGAAGTTTAGTAATCAAGAAATAGAATTAAAAAACGATGTAAGTAAGTATTTGTCTATACTTATTCACGATAATTTATTTGAAAATAAAGAGCTAGTTATTAGTAAGTTAGACAGAATGAAAAATGATTTTGAACAAGAAATAATTAAAGAAGCAACAAAATACGAGCATCGAAAAACTTTAAGGAAGTCAGTTGAACAAACAGGTTATCATATTCATCCAGAAATAGAATTGGTTAAACAGTATTTGAGTAAGAAGAGTATATATGTAATGTCGGGTGCGGAGTGGTTAATAAATTCGACACTTTCTGAAAAGAAAAAGAAAGAGATAATTAGTAAAAATCCATTGCTTACATTCTCATTGTTGTTAAATGAGAATGAAATTAATGAAGCTTCAAGAGTTTTATCAAGCTTTAAAGAAGAATTAACAATTCCTGTCTTCTTTTTAAATAAACAAAAATTAGAAATTCCTAATGAAAAAAGTGGCTTTATTCACTTGGATAATAACATACATCTCTATCATAATTTTAACGTTCGTCTAACTGAGTCTGATTGGGAAGAATGGGCTAATCAATTGGATACAGAAATGGAAGCTTGTGAACTAAAACGTGTGGAGTTAAAAGATAAGTTGAAACGTTATCAGACATTTGAGATGAAGTTAGAAAATTTTTGGGAGCATTATAATTCGGATTCTCGTGCCAATTTTTCAAACAGTGTAAAAGAGTTACAAAAGGAATTGGAAATCGTAGAATCGAATAAAGTCAATTTAGAAAACAAGAGAAGTGAGTTTTTAGAGAAAAAAGAGAAAATGAATTTAAAAGTAAACTCTATTAGAGAAGAAATTGGAAATCTTAACAATTTTATTTTTAAATTAAATGATTTTGCCCAGCGTTATGAAAACATTGAAGAAGAAGCAAAATTACTAAAACAATTACAAATAAAAATTGAAAAGTTGGCACAAGATGAACAAAATGCGCAAGATGAAATCTTGAATTTGGAATTAGAGAAGGAGAAAAGTGAACAACATTTTAATAAGCTAGGTAGTGAATTAGAAGGTATCACTAGGGATTTTGATGAGTATCATTTCATTAGCAATGTCACTATTCAATCAACAAATAAAGAGCAATACGAAAAAAATAAATTGTATTTTAAAAAGCTTATTAATGGTTTCTCTGCCGAACAAAATCAATTAAATGAAATTCGTAATCGTAAAAATGAGTATCAAAAGTTGACAGAAAAAGAAGTTCTTTTAATAAAGGAGAATGGTTTTGAAATAACTTTTTTTGAGAGTAATTTGGTCTCGTATGATAAAAGTTTATTAGGTCAACTTCAAGAAGAATTAAATTCTTTAGAAGAAGAAAATCAGCAAATTAAAAAAAGATATGAAAAAGCGAAGCACAATCATATCAGTAAAAAGACGGTGTTTGAAGGTATTGTAGATCGTATTTTTGATACGTATAATAAAAACCATTTTGAGTTTTCTACAGATCATAAAGAAGAAGTTCAATATTTTAAGAATCAAAAAGCTGCTACAAATGAAGAAGAGAACGCAATTCATTTGAAAAAAGTAGATATTGATAATAAGGAAATTCAATTTGAGAACACAATTACCCAATTAGAATCCTTTAAAGAATATTTTTTAACTTTAGCAGAGGATAGCTTGTATCTTGAAGATGATCAGTGGGATATGACAAAACCATTTATCAGTTTTAATTCAATCAGAAAAACGTTTGAGAGAACAAGGAATCAGTTAAGAGAAAAAGATAATATTATTAAAAATAAAATAGAGAAGCTAAGAGAAGACATTGAGAAAACAGGCAATACTTATTTAATAGGTATGAGTCATAACTTTGCTAATGTCCTTGAATCAAGTCGCGGTAACTATGATGAAATGATTAAGAATTTTTACTCTGTATTAGAGGCAACTGATGCGTTTAAAGAGAGTATAGAGTTTCAAAGGTCTCAATCAGAAGAAGGGCGCAATGAGCTAATTGAAATGATGTATGATCGTGCTGAACTTCTATACAAAAACATCTGTGAATTAAAAAAGTATTCGGAAATTGAAGAAAAGGGAGAAGTTGTTCCTTTATTCACAATTAGATGGGAAAAAAACGATGTACTAGATGCGAAGAACAGATTAAGAGAGTATGTAGACCAGTTGCTTGAGGAATTAGTAGAGCTTCAAAACAGTGGTGAAACAAAAGATAATTTGGAGCGAAGGTTTGAAGAAAAGGTAAATATAATAAGTATTTTAAATTGTTATGCGGAAATAGATCGCTGTATATTAAAAGCTCTTAAACCTCGTAATGAACAAATTGCAGAAAATAAAGAGTACTTCCTTTGGGATGAAGTATCGGGATGGAGTAACGGAGAAAAACACGCTTCACGTATGGCGATGTTTATTACAATTAACAGTCTCGTTAGGAAGAAACGATTCTCACAAGAGAACTCTTGGAAATTTTTAATTGCAGACAATCCTTTTGGAGAAGCAAGTGCGGATCACGTTGTAAAGCCGATGATTACACTGGCTAAAAAATCGAATACTCAGTTATTCTGCTTAACAGGAATTGAAGACAAAAAAAATTTAAATGGAATTTGATACTGTAATTAGCAATAAGTACATTGGCCAAAGAGGTATCTTAGTTTTGCATTCGGAAAGCAGAACAAAAGATTCTCTTGATTTAGAAACGTTCTATTATTCAAAAACACGATAAAAGAAAAGCCTCGTATCCTTACGGAACGGGGCTTTTTAGTTTAAATATTAATTTTTAGACATTTCTTTTTCAATGTCTGGAAATGAAATTCCGAATGGTTTAGCTGCAGTGATTAGGCCAATCATTTGTTCCTCTGTAATTGGCTCTAACTTAGGCATAGGAGCGTCTGCTTTAACAGGTATACCTACTGCCTTAACAAAGCTATCAAATCCTGCTGGATAAGCTGTAACGTTAAATTCAGCTCCCTCTGATCCTGTGACAAAAGTATGCTTAACACCTGCAGGAGCAACCACTACATCTCCTTCTTTGGCTTTAATTACATTGTTTCCTACAAAAAAAGTAATTGTGCCACGTTTAACATCAAATACTTCTTTTTCTTTGCTGTGAATGTGCGGTGGTGGTGATTGGTTAGCTAACTTTTTAATATTTAGGACAGCAAATTCACCGTTTGTATCTTCACCTGAAACAAGAATTGTCACTTTTTCATCCATAAAGTGATAAGTGTTTGTGTCATTTGGAGTTCCTAGAATTGGTTGAGTAAGTTCCTTCTTTGTCGTTGTCATTGTAATATTTCTTCTCCTCTTAAACTACTATATTTTTCTTACAGTTATATATTAATGTATAAATAGTATTTTGTGTAAATTATTTAAGTAAAAAGTTATGTTCAAATCCATTATTTATCTATTTGTTGAACCTTTAAGCTTATTTCGTTCGGTTTTGTTGGTATATTTAATAAAAAAAGAGTTATAAAATAGGGGCGGGGGTAGTATAATGCGAAGGTGTACACAACTAAAGTAATATTATGAGGTGTTTTTGGTGGGTATAGATGGTAATATGTTCTTATATAGATACAAAATACTTGAATAGGTGGGTAATTTATGAAGAAAAAGATGTTGCTAGTACTAGCAACATCAGTTGTTATTTCGTTGGCCGCTTGTAGCTCTCAAACTGATGAAAAAGCAAAAGTAAGTGGTGAAGTTAATAAGTCTAATGAAGTAGCTACTGTAGTTAGTCATAAACAGGCAAGTAAAGAAGAGCAAGAATTAGATAACAAAGCTGCTCAAGCCCTAATTAAATTGTTTAAAAGTGTAGATAAAGGAAGTGTAGATCAAGTTACTAAACAGGTAGCTTTTTTTAATGAAATTGATTCATCTAATACAGAAGAGGTAAAGAGTTTAATTAAAGAATGGAAGGATTATGATTTCTTACATAACGCGACACTTACCCCAGTTTTAGAAAGTGATATGAGCCAAGAAACAGTAGATTTATATAATGGTAACGGGGTTACAAGAGTTATGGTTGCAATGAAATATAAAGGTGAGGGCGGAAACAAGTTTAATAAAGCTTTTTATCTGGAAGAACAAGAGGATGGAGGATTTTATTTAATGGAATGGACTCCTCTAAATAATTCGGCGTCATTAAAAGATGTTAAACCTGAAGCAAGAGATAAATATAATATGCGAACTTCACAAGCAAATAGCAGTACAAGAAGCAATCAGAGTGCCAGTACAGATGAAGATTTATCAAGCGATAGTAATATCAATGGATATGTTGATGACGGTACGTTGGGTGAACTAATGAATATGTTGTTTAAAAAATATCCTGGTGAACTAGGGACAGAAATTAAATACCTAACAAGAATTGATGATCTATCCTTTAAAGTAGAGACAGATAAAGGGGATATAAAGGTAGTATTTCAAGATAACGGAGAAGCAGTAAGTTGGGCTGTTTTTAAGGGCATTAACAATGAAATCCTCCATCATAGTGACGGTTGGGAAGAAGACGGTACCGGAAATGGAAAGGTAGTACTACACGTATAGAAGAGGATGAGTCAACTAAGGAATCTTCCAAAAAAAATGATGCTGTCCAAAGAAACGATGCAAAAAGTGTGTTGAAAGCTGCATTTGCAAAGATTGAGGCTGATGATGCTCAAGGGCTTCAACCGCTATTAATTCAGGAAGATAATTTTAAGCCGGCTACTATCTAAAATGCTCAGGACGTTATTGATGAATTTAAGGGTTATGATTTAGAAAATAAGCTATCATTAAAAGTTGTTTCTATGGATGATATGTCTGACAAGGCATTAGAGCAGATGAAGAATGGTGTAAAAGGGAAAGTTGTTATTGGTACTTATGATGGAGTGATTCCGGAGGAAGTGGATTCGGGGAAACATTGGTTTGTTTCGTTAATTGAACAAAATGGAAAGCTATATCTATACGATATTGGTCCTATTGGAGAAGTAGCCGATAGTGATATAGCTGAAGTTATAAGGCCTGAATCAATGTCCAAATACGGGTTTAAATGACTTTGTTTTATATAAAATGTTTCGTAAATAAGATATAACCATTAGTTCAGTAAGCCAATTATTCTGTCTGGGGGAAACTTATGAAAAAAATGTATTCTATGTTAATTGCTTCTGCATTAGTCTTAGGTGTGACTGCTTGTAGTTCAAACTCAGAAGAAGTTTCAAAGGAAGAGAATACTTCAAATGGTTCCGATGAAAGAAAAAATGAAAGTGGCTCTGTAGTTAAAACAAAAGATAATAATCAGGAGTTAAGTGAACAGGCTATTTTGGATATACGTATGTTTTTTTCTTATATTGATGATGAGAATGTCCCGAAGATTGCTGAACTTTTAAGGCATACTGAAGGCGGGAATACAGTGCCTGATGATAAGTATGTAGAAGATTTTATACAGGAATGGAAAACATATAATTTTAAAGAAACGGCAGATTTGATGGTTATAGATACAAGTGACTTGATTAAAGAAAAGAGAGAAGAAGCGGAAAACTTTAACCATCAAATATATTGGATGATTTGCAGTTATGAGGGAGATGTAAACAATAAACTTAGTAAAGTAATTGTTGTGGCGAATTATAATGGGAAATTCTATATGGTAGATGATGTACCTGTAAGTAGTGGTATGGATGCAATACAAAAGGGGCGTTGGGATAAATATGATTTAGTTGATTCAGATCAGGTGGAAGTAGAAGAAATGCCAAATACATCTAATAAGAATATTGAGCCTGAAGAAACGCCAGACACTGCCAATGGTACTGTTAAACCAAGGGTACTTAATCCAAATACGCAAGAAGACACTAAAAGGGAAAGTAAATCATCTGAAAAGGGTGGCATAGCGTCAAATGATGATGTTTCTACTGCGGAACAAGAGACGCCTCAAAAAGAATATAATTATGATAACTCAAACGGTTACATTATTGGAGAATCACGTTTAAAGGAAGTTTTAAATGAGACTTTTTCAACTTATCCTGATTTAATAGGCTCCTATGTGGAAGAAGTTCATAGGGACGGAGATTATGGTTTTAAAGTAGTAACTAATACCAAAACTATTTACGTTTTATTTAAATCAAAAGATGGGAAAAAATGGGCTATTACAGATATTGCAACCGGTAATAAACTTATAGAAAACGGAGTTAAAGTCAGTGGAGAAAAGGCAGTTCTTTTTAATGAGACTCAATTCGATTATAGTAACAAAGAAAACCATACAATAAGCGATAGTGTATTTTCTCAAGCACTAGATGAAATTTTTGCTGAGTATTCGTATGTAGTAGGTTCGGAGATGATTTCGTTTCAAAGAAAAGCAGAGAATGAAATAGTGGTGCAAACAGATATGAGGAATATAGGAGTTAAAATTATGGAAAGTGGAGATTGGGCAATATGGGATCATAACTCAGCAAAACCTATATTAGAAGATGAAGGGTCGCTACCTTAATTAAATTGATGGTAGAGAAACAAAAAATAATGTTAAAAAAGCTTTCTGGTTTAGACTAGAAAGCTTTTTTTGTTTCTTATGCTAGGCCTAAAACTTAGGTATTGTGTTTGACAAACAACTAAAAGTAGATATCTTCTAAGGGTTTAAAACTTAGGAGGTGTTCTTCTTTTGAGAAGTCACGAAATAGATTACCAAATAGTAGGTGATGATATACAATTCGTAGTTTTGGGTTTAAATCAGGATGAAACTGTAATTGCGGAAGCGGGCAGTTTTATGATGATGGATGAAGGTATCCGGATGGAAACTTTATTCGGAAATGCTTCTGACCAAGAAAAGGGGTTTGGGAGCAAATTACTAAGTGCGGGTAAAAGAATGATATCTGGTGAAAGTATGTTTATTACAACTTTCACTAATGAACTCGAAGCGTTAAAAAAAGTAGCTTTTGCAGCTCCCTATCCAGGAAAAATTCTTTCGCTGGATTTAAGCGAGTATGGAGAAAAAATTGTTTGTCAAAGAAACTCGTTTCTTTGTGCTACTAAAGATGTAACAATTAGTGCAGAGTTAACTAAGAAGCTAAGAGCTGGATTTTTTGGGGGAGAGTCGATGCTTTTACAAAAGCTTGAAGGAAATGGTACAGCTTTTATACACGCTGGTGGTGTAATTGTTAAAAGAGAACTTCAAGCAGGAGAAGTTTTAAAAATTGATACTGGATGTCTAGTAGCGATGACACAAGACGTAGAATATAGCATTGAAATGGTAAAGGGTATTAAATCAATAGCGTTCTCAGGTAATGGGCTCTTTAATACCACATTAACAGGTCCGGGAACGGTGTGGATACAGTCTATGCCATTCAGCAGATTAGCTGGTCATATTCACGCAGCAGCACTTAATTCAGGTGGTTCAGATGGAGGGGTGCTAAATGAACTGTTTGACTAAGAAATAAAAACTAGCATTTAAGATTTTGTCTAAAAAGAAAAGCCAGTCAATATAATGACGGCTTTTTGTTTATATAATTAATAGACGACTAGCAGTGTATTAAAATAATAATAGCTGCGGATCGCTATGTGCTTCCTCTGG
The DNA here is from genome assembly GCF_038898415.1 of Priestia sp. SB1. Classification (NCBI taxonomy): domain Bacteria; kingdom Bacillati; phylum Bacillota; class Bacilli; order Caryophanales; family Bacillaceae; genus Priestia; species Priestia sp. SB1. Next base: position 257,615 of record NZ_JBBJSS010000002.1, read on the forward strand.
AATATAAATGTAGTTAGACTTTATCTCTTCATCACTAACCTCCCGTAAGAAAGTCCTCTTATTAGAAGGAGGGAATTTCTCTTTTAAGGTCTCCATAATACGCTCAAAGAAAGGTGTTATTAATTCTATGAAATTAGAATTAAGTGTATAGATAACTTCCTCACTAAACTCCTCATTTGCTCTTACTAAAGGATTTTTCAAATTGAATTTTGATAGATAAATTTCAAAACAACTTGCAAATACTTGAGTAGAGTTAAAATAAAAGTCTTTATTATATTTTGAATCGCTATACCATTTCTTTACTGAATCCTTGTCGGTAGGAAGGGTTCTTATATTTTGTAAGATAATGCGCTTATAACTATTTAAAATATGTCTAAATTCCAGTGTTTGACTATAATAATTCTCTTTTGTATTGAATAAATCGGCTAGCATTTTATCAATTTGATTGCCTAATATACGTGAATAAAAGTGTGTATTTTCATAATCAATTACTAACGTTTTGTGAGTTGGAAAGAATACACCTTCTGTTCCATATTTACCTAGCTTCTTAATTTTAAGCTTGTAGCTTTTATTATACGGGATATGGATTTCTTGCATTAAATTAAAGAAATGCTTTTGAAGATCCTTAAATTCTGTTAAGCAAACGTCTTTATCAATTTCAACTATTCCATATCGTTTAAGAAAAAAGTTAGCTGTCATTTCATTCGCATATTTTACAGTAGGTGTGCTTAGCGTTTCAAATGCTTTAGCATAATTAGTTGATTTTACGCTTTGATCATTAAATTTATACTGGATATAACTCAACTCTCTGACAAATTCTTTGCTGACGAATTGCAATATACCATCTTCTTTAAATTCAGTAATTCTTTCTGCTTGATTAGCGAAAAGATCGACATTAAATATGTGAGATACGGAATCGATAGAAGTGTTTTCAATAGCGTCATTAACATTGAAATTGTACTTTTTAGCTACTTTTAATACTCTGTTTTTAAAAGACTTTTGTGCAGGTGTTGAAAGTAGGTTACTTGTTGAGTCGAAGTGTTTTTCTACGAACAAATACTGTATTGTTCGTTTGTTTTTAGCGGCAAAGTTCAACAGTGATTGTACTGTTGCTACTTCGGCCATAAGAGTAGTCAAATCATAATAGCGATAATAACCTTTTTCGCGGTGGGCATTTGATTTTAATTTACCGTTTAATACGGAATAACCCTCTTGAGTATGTTTACCGTTTTTAATAATTATCTTCACAATAACGAGTTCCTCTTTAGTAATGCGCTCTTGATATTTAGGTAAGAGGCGGTCATAAAGTTGAGTTCTAATGCGTGAAAAAGTCTTTTTAGAAATGTTTTCGCCTTTAAAACGTTTCATTTCAGCTGTATAAGATGTATGAAACTTCAACTTCTTAAAGTAGTTCAACTGTTGCTTTTGTTGTTGTAAAGAGAAGTCTCTTTCTATAACTTCTTTAATAGAAGCAATAATAGCTACTAGTGTATCTCTGTCTTCTAATTCGTTGAGCTTATCTTTAAAATTAAATTCAGCCTCGTTTAAAAGAGCGGGAATACCTTTGTCTTTAAGTTTTTGTTGCATCTTTTCGTTTTTATTTCCTACTAGGCTGGTTGTTAACTTAATTTCTGTTGTCATTTTAAAATCATCCAATCCTTAAATATTTTGGATAGATTATAAACAGGAAGGGGGAAATAGGGATAAAAATATAAAATAAAGTTTTAAAAAACGGAAGGGTTAAAACCAAAAGTTTAAAAAGCTTTTATAATTAATAGTTAAAAAAGCCCTTTGAAATTAGGGCTTTGCTCGTTATTAAAACTTTGTTTAGAGATTATTATTTCAAAAGACCGATAATCACGCCCAATAATGCCGCGCAAAAAGTAACAAGTAATTTTTTAGCCATCTTATATTCTCCTTATTTATGTAGTTTAGGTAATCTATTTAAAAGGTTATTAATTAAGGTAATTACCTATATTTACTATTATAAGCAATTATTAAGATATAGGGCCGAAAACTAAATACATATATTAAAAAGCTCCTAATTGGACAACTTATAGCTAAAAAGGTAAAGTAAGGAATGTGTTGAATGAAATATTTAACTAAAGTGTTAGTGACTTGAAAGGGAGTATGAAATGGACAAGAGTTTATATTACTTAATTGATTTAAAAGGTTCTATTACATCGTCAAATGTTCAGTACTGGAAAGTGGATAAATTATCATCGACTAGTGATGTAAGAGAAGCAGGTATTTTTACTCTTGATGAAGCTGTAGCGTTCGTTAACAATGACTTAGAAAATAATACAGTTATGATCTTAGAAGAGAAAGTAAAAGAATTTTCAGCAGTTAGCATCTAACAATAACGAGTAGAGGAAACAAAAAAATAGTATTTTTTATTAAACCGTTACCTTTGTAATGGTTTTTTGTTTTTATCTAAATGAAACTTTTAAAGGGAACAATGTGTTTATAAGTGGACGTTTGTTAGTTGGTAGGGGAGTGCAAAAATACGGTTAAACCTCAAATGTTTAACCGTACATATTTTCTAAACCTAAATCCAGGTGTTTTAATATGTGATTAATATCTCCTTTAAAAGCAGAATGGTTAAATTCTTTACCATCTCTAAATTCCTTAATATTATTTTGTATGTTTAACCATATTTTCTCGTTGTCTAATGAAATCCTATCTTGATTTTCTCTGACTTTTTTTAATATGTGTAAGTGTCGTTTCATAAAAACATCGTAAGTAATTTCGTTGGCTTCTTTAAAAGATAATTGTTTATTTTCTGTAGCCGCTTCGCTTGTTACTTGTTCTGTTTGAGAAAAGAATTCAATAGTGTTAAACCTTATTCTGTGCCTATTAAGTAAGGGGAGGCCTAATTTTACAAAAAGCTGTATTTCAGCAGAGTCCACTGTGTCAGGTAAGTCTTCATAGTGAAACTCTTTTCTTATTAAATCTTTAACTAACTCCACTTGCTCCTTTAGAGGCAGCTTTTCAATTAAAGTTATTTGCAACTCATTTAATCCTTTATAAGCTTCTTGCTTATTTTTGTTGTGTTTATAGTGGAATTCTGCTTTTCTTAGCTCATCTATTTGTTTAGTAGAGAGAGGGATGTTTAATTTTGCTTGTTTAATTAAGTCTGCAGCGACAGGGTCATCTTTAAGGTGAAGGAAAGATGAAACATTAAACAATTCCCTTTTCTTATATTTAATAAGGATTTCATCTAACTCAATATCAATTAGGTAAAAGCCTCTTTTTATATCCTTAACAATCTGGGCATCCAAGTTTGTATGTTCTTCGAAGCAAGTACTTCCAAATTTATATTCTTTTTCTTCCTTGTTGTTATAAACGATATATTGATGCCTTAAAGAAGCTCCACAGTCGCACTTAAACGGTCTTTTTCTATATCCGCCATCTATAATAGTTTTTAAAGTCCATTCGTTTGTCTCAATGTTAACTGTGGGTGTATTGGCATTTTTATAGGTAAAGTCTGTTTTACTTCGAGATAAAACATCTAACCACTTTAATTTTTTGCATTGTACTATGTAATTGGAAATGAAATGTCGTTGTTCTTCCGTTAATGTTTTCATTAGGGAATGGGTTTCCTTTTCGCTTAAAACTTTTTTCATTTTTAGTCCTCCGTTAGTAATGCACAATTCTATATACAGATGCTTTAAAATGTTTTTAAGGTTCTCGTATATGTGCACATTTAGGTGCTCTTGACTAGTTAGGTTAATACCTTAAGTAAGTTCGAGGAGAGTAGCGGTTTTCGTTAGCGGCTAATAGTTTTGGGAACTCTAATAAGAGAGTGAATCCGTCATAGCTCAAGAAATTATATAAAGTCATAATGGTGTATGTGCTACTCGTAAAAGAGTCTCTCTATAAAGGAAATGTTGTTTCTAAGTTTCTCTTTTTCAAGTGTGTTTATAGCTTTTTAAACTCTTTAAAGAGCATTAGAGGTAATGCTTGTATTACTCTTTATATTGCTCAAAAACCTTTCTTTTTATCCATTAAAATCCATATAGCGGAGTTCTGTCGAACTCCATAAACCTGAACAAAATAAATAGCTAAAGTAAAATATATTCTGTCTTTGCGAAGACATAAAAAGAGCGTGCAAGTATGTTTGTTAGTAAAATACCTTTCCCTTTCAACTAGAAAAAAATGCTATATTATATTTAGAACATTAAAAGTTGGCGGTGATATTAATATGGATGAATTTAAAAAAGAAGAAATAATTGAATTGTTTAAAGCTATTGATTCTGCAAGATTAATGAATGCTCCAGGTAGCAAGGCGGCTCTTATAGGGCACGGAATTATGCTAGGAATACGTGAAGCCTTAGAATTAAAAAAGATTAAAATAGAAGGTATTACCGGTGCTTGGTATTACGAAAAAGATAATGAAGGCAATACGAAACGCCAAAAAAGTGCTAGTCAATTAATTAGAAAAGAAGGAAAAACGAGAGAAACCGAAATGGTGGCAGAAGGAAATACAATAGGTGTACGGTGGACACTTGAAATTTTAGGATTGGTAGAAGAAGTATCCAAGGATCGAAAAGAGTTTCTAAAGAAATATAGAAAGCATCAAGATGAGATGATTAAATCTTTGCTAAATTAATATTAAAAATAAGTACTTTAGATTGGCTATTATACAGTTGTTCTAGAAATAATTTGTTATGGTAAAAGTTGCTTTTACCTCTTTTTTTCGTATAAGCGTGAGAAAAAGAGAGGGTGATTAATTTGGATTATAACAAATCCAATTCAATTAGCTCTACAACCATTAAAAAGGGTGTAGAGAAAGAAATAAAAAATGTTAAAAAACTGAGGGGGAAGAAAAGTAAGAATCTTAAATTGATTATAGAGACCACCATTGTAGGAGTTCTATTGCTCTTAATTTCTTGGGCCCTATTAAGGTTAACTTTTTATGATTTTAATGGTTATACAGCAAATAAGAAGAATGATGAACACACTTCGGGAACTTATTTCGGTAGTGATCAAAGGAATAAGGAAATTAAAGGGGTATCTAATAAGTTTAAAACAGGTGCGGAAGTGTATTTCAGCACTTATGTAAAAGAACCCTTTAACCAAAAAGATGTAACATTAACCCTTTTAAATAAATATGGAGAAATTGAATCGACTCAAATGAAAGTTAAAGTGCCTGTAAAGCCTGAGTCAAATTATGTTTACGGTGTACTAGATCAAAAGAGTGATGGAAAGTCTTCGCTTGAAAAGGGCGAGTATATTTTCCGCGTTACAAACGGAAATAACATTTTAAGTGAAGGTGAGTTCTCAGTAGTAAAAAACAATTAAAAAAGATTAAAGGTGGCGTTGAAAATGCAAAAAGACGAATTAGATACGCTAACTGCATTTAGAGAAATAGAAAAAGCTATAAAAAGTGCAGTGCATAAGAGTCACGATACGCTTAGAGATAAATTAATTAGTGGAGTGAAAACAATCCTTGAAGAATATGAAGAGGAAAGGGAAGATACAGCTCTTTCAGAGAGGTATCTCAAGCGTTTAGGATTAAGCTCAGAAGAAATGTTAGAAATACCCAAAGGAATGTCGCCAGTGGACTATTATTTGCAAGAAAAAAGTAAAGCGAAAGAAAAATAATTAGAGCATAAAATACCTTAGCTTTACTTAATATTTAAAACGAGAAAATTGAATGCAGTTAAGGGACTAAAACAAAAAGAGCAGCTAACAGTTGCTCTTTTTTTAATAATAAAATTATAAATAATTCCAAAAAATGCTACATATTATAAGTTTAATGGTAAAATAGTTTATTAGATATACATAAAAAGGAGTGATAAGGTGAAAAAAGTACTGGTTTGTTTATTTCCTTTAGCGATTTTATGTGTTTTAACTTTAACTGGGTGCAGCCTGTTTAATGAGAAGGAAAAGGAAACGAGTAAAGCAGCGAGTACAGAAGAAAATTCAAAAGATAAAGAGTCAGAAAATGAAGAAAAGAGTAAGGCTTCAAAGGATGAAACTGAAAAGAGTAATGTAAAAAAATCTGAGACCTCTAATCAGGCTTCTTCAAGTAAAGAGAATTCTGTAACTAAGCCAAAAGAAGCTCCTAAGCAAACAACAACTAACCAAGTAGACTGGGGAGATGCTTGGACAAGAGATATTCAATTTAGGCACGGTTTATTAAAGATTACGGGCAAAGGAACAGATACGTTTAAGTTTAGGATAGACGCAACATACTCTTTTGATGCTGATGCAGTGCGAAGAGGTGCTGTCAATTATGGCGAAATAGAGGGTACTGCAAAGATTGAAGGAAACGTAGCAACCCAAACCATTCTAGACCCTTATAATGATTGTAAAATGAAGTTTGTTAATCATACTACTTATATAGAGGTTATTACACTAAATGCCTGTTCACCAGGAGGATTTAACGTATATTTTGATGGTGACTACAAGAAAGGTAATATTCCAGAAAAAGAAATTCCTATGGAAGATGATCAAGTCGAGAGTGATGAAACTAGTGAGGATACTGGTGAAGTCGAGAGTAATGAAACTAGTGAAAATGCTGGTGAAGCTGAGAACGATGAAACTAGTGAGGATACTAGTGAAGTGGATGAAGATAATTGGGAAGACAATGAAACAGGTCAGTACGATGAAAATACAGATTGGGACGATGGATATACGGAAGAGGAAAATGATGGTACTATTACATTGGAAGAGGCTAAAAGTATAGTAGAGGATTATTTACAACCGGATTCAAATCATTTTGTAGAATACAGTTCTATAACTGATGGTGATTATTTATTTTCTTATTACGCAGATGGTGAAGAAACAGCTGCGTTACTTGGAATTTACGGTGTTAATTCTGAAACAAGAGAAGTGTACAAAGTTCAATAAAAGCTTTTACTTAAGGAAGATATTAAATGAAGAAAGCTGTATTCTTATTAACAATTATAATGCTAGCAAGTTTAGGGGCATTAACAGGCTGTAGCTTATTTGGTGGAAATGATACGAACACAAGTACTTAGGCAAGTAATGAAATAGACTTAAAAAAGGAGAACGCCTGTGTTCTCCTTTTTTTTAGAATTTAAATATAAGAAAGTGAACGTGCATTCTTAAAACGGTATAATCTTCTTAGAGGGATGAAGGAGATGGTAGATTTGAGTAAATTATCCAATAGTAAGTTAGAGAGAACAGCTGTTAATAAAATTGAACAGGAAATAAATGAAGTAGGATGCTATTTGTTATCAGATATACCAGTAGGAGATAAAGGAATCTCATATGACGGTAAAATTGATGTTTTTAAAGATGATTCCGAATCTAAAGAATCTTTAATAGATAGCGTGCCTGTTCAGGTAAAAGGGACTCAAGTTGATAAATTTTCGTCAGGAAACAGGTCATTTTCTTTAGAGTTAGACCATTATAAAAATTACTATAATGGTGGTGGAGTGCTTCTTTTAGTAGTAGAGATAGAAGAAACAGGACAAGGTAAAATATATTATAAGCAATTATTAGCTAAAGAGTTAGAAGGGATTTTGAGGCAGTATGGGCACCAAAAGGAGAGAGCGGTTCAATTACGTCCTTTAAGTGAAACAAAAATATACGATGTTTGCAGGAAGTTCATTAGGGAGAGGAACTATCAACCAAGAGCATTAATTGAAAGTGATTTTGGTGAAGAAAATTTTGATTCCTATAAATTGACAAGTCTAACATATAATCCAGAAAAAGAAGAAACGAGGAATATATTTGATCACTATTTTACTGTGTATGGTGTAATAGATTCGAAAACGCCGGGAAAGAATCCTTTGCAAGTTCCTTTGGAACATATAAAGTTGGCGGGAGTAGGGGCGGAATACAAGGAAGATATTTCAGTTGGTAATAGTGTTTATAATATGAGTTCAAAGTTTTTTCAGGAACCCAATAAATCATTATGTTTGTTGGAGGATATTTTACTTTTAGAGTACGATACTAAAAAAAGAGTAAATAACTTAAAATTTAGCATTAAAAGGTTCGGTAATTTAACTTCTCAATTAAAAATAATTCCTTTTCTTATTGAGGTGTTAAAGGGGGAAAAAGCTGTTTTCCCCAATGGAGTTATTCATTTAAGTGGTGCGGGAGAAGAAGTAAATGCTCTTGTTGAAGATTTAGAGGATATATATGACTTTTTAAAAGAAATAAAGAGTGTTTATGAATACTTTGGCATTAAACAAAATATTGAAATTGGAGATGGTGAAGGCGAATATAATAAGACATTGGCTCGTTGGCGGATAATAAACGAAGCCGTTATGTATAACAAGTGTTCAGGATTCACAGTTCCAAATCCAGATATGCCTAAGTTTTTAACACTTGAAATAGGAACGAGAAACATAGTGGTATTTTATAATCCAGTGGGGACTAAAAGGATAGTAAATGCATTTAGTGATGATATAAAACCATCTAAATTCCATTTTAAATTTCAGAATAGTGAAGAGAAATTTGAACACACCCCTTATTGGCTTGTTAAATCTAATTATCTTGTAACGGCTATTAATCGAAATTTTTCCTATGTAAAAGAATCTTTTAAAGATTTTGACGCATATAAAGACGATGCTATTTTTGGAGTAACGAATGAATTTTGTTTGAATTATCTTAAAATGTATGATGAATTAAAAGACATTGAAATACTAGAATTGGTTGAGTACATTTATGAGTTGTACAATGGATATCCAAAGGGTGTATCAGAAATTGTGGTCATCAATCAAGTTCAGATTAACTTGAGGAAAAACGGAAAATTGAGTTCCGACGAAGTTAGTTTGTTGATTGGTATAAAGAATAGTAAACCGGATAATGTAGGGATACAGTTTTGTGTAAGTGTTCTTCTCGGAAGTAGACAAGAAGCGGAATATTATTACGAAAAGCTAAGTAAGGAAGATCAAACATTTTATAGTGATTTGCCTATATATCATTTGTTTAAAAAGTCTTATAAAAAAGAAGAAATGAAATAATATATTTGGAGGAGTTGTCTACATAATTAGGCAGCTCCTTTTTGCTTTGCTATTTGACTAGGAGTACGTATGTTTCAATAGACACAAATCTTTAGAACTAAATAAAAGTTTATTTTTGTAAAAAAAGAAAGAACATTCTAACAATTTAATGGTAAAATAGTTTATTGAACATACATAAAAAGGAGTGTTTTAATGAAAAAAGTATTAGCTTCGTTTTTGGTATTGATTATTTTAGGCTTAGGGGGTTTCGCTGGTTATAAAGTAATTAGTAAAAAAGATGTTCAAACCACAAGTGAACCTACTAATGTAAAACAAGAAAAAGAAGTGGAAACAATAAAACTAAAAAATGACGTTGAGACTGAAATGAATACCGCAACAGATAAGGTTTGGGAATTTTCCTTTTACAAACCGCTGGCTTCTAGTACCATTACATCAGAAAATATATATGTCATAGATCAGGATGGAAACAGAGTTGATGCTGGGGTTCAACTTAGTGGAGATCAAAAGACAATTTTAGTTAATCCTCCGAACGGTGGATATGCAACTGGTAGTTATTATGAAGTGCATTTTAAAAACCAAATAAGTTATACAACAGGTGAAAGGGTTGAAAAACCTCATCAATTAAATTTTTCTACTGATCGTGAGGAAGCAGAAGAGATCAAATTGAATCCTAAGTTAAAAGTAATAGATAATAAAAACATAATTAGTGCATCTAGTACAAGGGTTGAAGTGTCAAAAGATATTAATGAGACAGTAGAAGTGGGTGACATTCTTGTATTAAAGACAAGTAATAATCCACAAGGTCAAGCGGTAAAAGTTACGAGTACTGATAGCGAGGCTAGTAAGTACACATTGGGTGTAGAAGCTCCTAATTTTTTTGAATTATTCGACATATTAAATATTAATAAAACTTATAGTTTAACAGATGACAATTTTAAACCTGAACCTGGTGTAAAGTCTCAGGCTATTACAAGTATAGAACCACAAACTCAGATTGCCGCTAGTAATTCATCTGAGAAGAAATATGAATACAAAAATAAAACGTTTGATATGGACGTAGAAAAAAGTGGTATTGAGCTTGAAATAGAAAATTTGAAATTGGGTAAATCAAAAGCTAAGTTGTCAGGAGAACTAAATTTATATACTCCAAAAGTGGATGTAGATATTGACGTTAAACTTACAGGTATTAAAAAAGTTGAATTTGCAACTACTGCAAAAACAGATGCGCATTTACTGGTAACTAACAGCAGTAAAGGGGCAGAAAAATTAACAACTAAAGAGCTGGTTCAAGAAATTCAGAGTTCGAATAAAGGAAAAGGAAGTTTTGAGAAAAAATTAGGTTCGTTTGCAGTCCCTTTGCCTACAGCAGGTCTCTTTATTGAAGGAGATGTAGTATTACAAGGGCAAATTGATTACAAAGGTCGAATTAAATATGAGGTTAAGTTTAAGCAAACAACGAAAAAAGGGATAATTTATAAGGATAAAAAAATCAATAAAATTAATTCTAACACGGGAAAACTGGAATCTGAATTTACTGGAATCGGATCTGCGGGTTTTGCTATAGGACCGAAAATGTCATTCTCGTTAAGTGCATTCAAAATAGTTGGAGCTGGAGTCGATACATCCGTAAAAGCAAAAGCAGATGGTAAAGTAGTATCCGGAATAATGTCTAAGAATAATTTAAAGTTTCTTTGTGGAAATGCCGAAACCAACTTAGTAGGCAACGGTAACTTAGTGTTAGGTATTGATGGATTTGGTAAGAAACGTAAGAAATTAGTAGATTGGAAGATTGCCGAAGCTACATTCTTGAAAAAGAACTTTGAATTTGGTGAGTGTGAAAAAACAATATCAGTTAAAGCTAACCCAGTTAAACTTCAAATGAAAGCTGGGGAAACACAAAACCTAAAAGTTGATGAAGAATACTTTGACGTTAAAAACTTTGAAACAAAAAGGAGAACATTTAATACCAACGGATTAAAAGTAAACTTTAATCAAACTGGTGTAGCAACTATGAGTAAGAATAAAACCAATATAGCTGTCTCAGCTAAGGAGCAGCCAAAAGCCAAAAGTACAACAATGGGTTTAACTGTCACTAAGGGTAATTTAAAGGGAGATAAGTTGTCTGTCCCTATTCTTGTTACAAATTATAATGAGATCTTAAAACAAAAAGAAAAAGAAGAGCGTGAGAAAGAAGAAAAAGAAGAGCAAGAGGCTAATAATCAAGAAAAATGGGCAGGAGTATGGACGAGAGATATTAATACAGACTGGGCCGATATTGAAGTTATTAAGCAAAAAGGGGATACATTTAAACTTAGCATTAACTCAATGCATACAGACAATGCAGAAGCCGCTCGTGGAGGATATATAAATATTGGGGAGGTAAAAGGGACTGCAAAAGTAGATGGTAACGTAGCTACTCAAATAACAGATGAAATAGGCAGTGGCTGTATGGTGAAATTAACAAATCATCAAAGTTATATTCAGGTTGAATACATTACTGACTGTTCAAGCATCGGTGGAGTTTACTTTGATGGGAAATACAAAAAAGGTGATATACCTATGCCTGATTGGTGGAAGGAAGAAACTAGTGAAAATACCCCTGAAGATTCTGATGAAGGATTACAAGATGAAGATTTAGAAGGTAGTGAAGAACCTGCAACAGAAGAAGTTCCTGAAGAAGATACGCAAGGGATAATAACCTGTGAACAAGCGGAACAAGGTGTTAAAGAGTTTCTAAGTTTACCTGCCGACACAGATTTATCAGTTGTTTGCGATGGTGACATAGGTGGAGGAACATATTTTGTACGTGTATACAAATATGTAACAGATGATCCGGATAACCCTAATGGATATAATAAATACTACGGTAATTATCACGTGGATTCAAAAACAGGAGAAGTAACAGAAGCTCTTGAATAGAATTGTTACATTGGTTTATGTAAAGTGAGTTTCCTATAGGGAACTCACTTTTTGGATTGTTATGATTTACTTTTTAAAGAGTGTTTAAACATAAAATAACTTCCTAACATACATTTTCAAACTAAACATATATTTTTTTGAATATATTTAAACATACTAGTAATTTAATGGTAAAATAGTTACCTAGATATACAAAAAAAGGAGTGTAATTGTGAAAAAAGAATTATTTGGTTTTATGGTGCTTTTACTATTATGTGTTGGGGCTTTGACTGGGTGTGGCTCTTCGAATGAGAAGGAAGCCAGTACAAATAGTAATCAGGTAAAAGAAGAAGAAACAAAGAGTAAAGAAGAGAGTAAAGAAGAAAATGAAGCAGTAAAAAAGAAAGAAACTCAAGTAGATACTACTGAAGAAACAGAAAAAGATGAAAATCAAGTTGCGGAAAAAGATGAATCTTCTACAAAAAAGGAAAGTGAAAGTAAGGTAGAAGTAAACGATAAACAACCTGAGACTACTACTAGTAAAGCGAAAGTGACAGTTAGCCAAGCAGACTGGGGAAGTACTTGGACAAGAGATATCAACACGGATCGAGGAGTTATTACAATCACCGAAGCTCAAGGAGATACTTTAAAATTTTCAATTAATGCAACTCATACTAATAATGCAGAAACAGCTCGTGCTGGAAATATCAATGTTGGCGATGTAGAAGGAACTGCGAAAGTAAGTGGTAACGTAGCTACTCAAACAACAGCAGATGAGGATACAGGCTGTAGCGTAAAGATGACGAATCACCAGAGTTATATTCAAGTTGAGGCTATTACAGATTGTTCACTGGCAGGTGGATTAGGAGTATCCTTCGATGGTAAATACCAAAAAGGAAACATTCCTGAAACAGACTGGTGGAAAGAAGACGAAACAAATGATGCAACATCAGATGCTTCTGGAGAAGAAAGTGAAGAACCTGTTAAAGAAGAGGCTCCTGTAGAAGATGAGACTCCAGCTGAAGATACCCAATCGTTGTTAACTCACGAACAAGCGGAAGAGTTAATTCGAAAAATGAAAGGTTACTCTGCTGGCGATCCTATGCACTCTGTGTATTATAGCAATGATGATGAAAACGGAAATTATGTTATTCACGACTACGAGGATGTAAAAGATGATCCGAATACACCATACAGTGAAGCTCACGAAGCAACTCTTGGTTGGTATTCAGTTAACCCTAAAACGGGAGAAATTAGAGATTTAATATTAAATCCATAAACATAAATGAACCAAGAAGCTAAAAGCTCTTGGTTCGTTTTTTTATATGTTAAAAAGGGAAGTTGTGCAGTACCTCTAACTATGTAGTTATGGCATATAGTACAGAGATTTATCCTGTACGCTACGGCCTTTCTTTTCTTTTAAAAAAGATATTTTACGACACAGTGGAGGGTAAGACCTATGAAAAAACTTATTGCCTTATCGACAATGGTTGTATCATTACTAATTACTTCTCCCGCTTTTGCTGCAACATCTAAAAGTGGGACTACAATGAGTACTAATGCAATTGGTAGTAATACTCAAGTGCAAACAACATCAGATGCTAACCACAGAAAAAAATACACGTTTATTACTCCAGAGGGTGAAGACCTAATAGCGCGACTAGTACGTGCTGAAGCTACAGGACAACCTTTTCAAGGTAAAGTGGAAGTAGCGGTAGTAGTGCTTAATAGAATGGATAGTAGCCTATTTCCAAATACAATTTGGGGAGTGCTTTATCAACCTAATCAATTTGCTCCGGTGAAGAATGGTCAAATAAAATTACCTGCCAATGCTGAGTCTATTAGTGCGGTAAACGAGGCGTTATATATTAATCGTGCAAACGGGACGCATAGCCTGTTCTTCTATAATCCTAAAAAGAGTACAAGTACGTTCTTTGCAAGCAGACAAACAACAGTTGCTATTGGAGATCACGTATTTAAAAAATAAACCAAGAAGCAGTTGACCTTTTCACGGTCGCTGTTTTTTTGCAGGAAGTTTCTAAAAAACAATTGTATAACTGTAAAACTCTAAGTGTAGTTTAGTACTAAAAGTAGTACTAATTCTAGTACTGTATAAGACTAGGTTTTTGTGGGGATAATCTTTTTAGCATCATTCTGATGTAATAAACAACAATGGAGGAATAATAATGGCAAGACGAAGTAGAAAAACTTTTAGTAACTATGAAGTGGCACTTTATTGGAATCAAGTGCAGTCAGGTTACTTAGTAGGCGGAGAAGATATAGACGTTTTAAGCCTATTGGATGTTAGTATGAATTATCCACAATGTTTCGCCTGCGGTCACTCAAAATACACATATTTGGAGTGGGAATGCAAAATAGAAGACCGCAAAAAGCTATGGAACAACTCAAGGTTAGAAAAACATCATTTTCACCCTTTATCTCTAGACGGTGAAGATGAAATTAGTAACATTGTTATATTATGTAAGAGGTGCCATAGCGAAGCGCCAACGGTTGCATTAAATTTAGAGGAGATAATTAAGTGGTGCTTATATCGTAAATCAGAAATAGATTGGGCATTGAAGATATTAAAAGAATCTTTAAATTACGCCTTGGATCGGAAATTTAGCACAGCTATGGAAAAAGAAAATTTTTTAAAGTGGCTAAGTAATAAAAAAATACCAACTACAGATGAAATTAGGAGAATAACCAAGGAGAAAAAAATTACTACTCATTATCGTCATATTCCTGCAGATACTTACCCGTATTTTTATATAAAAGAGTATGAAAATGAAATGAGTTTGCGGTAAGTGCAGTTTTAAAAAACTAAAGCCAATGTCTCTGGAAGGCATTGGCTTTACAAATCACAGATGCAATTTTTTTCATAAAACTAGTATAAAACTTAGATTATAACCTGCCAAGAGGGGATTATAGAAAGCTGAAATTACAAGAGGTAAGAATTGAAAAAACCACTCAATATTTAAAAAGTGGTTTTAAAATTTAAGTTTTTTAAAATGTTTGGAGTGCTCGTCTATTTTTATAACTTTTGAATAAAGCGCTTCTCTGTTTTTGCTAATAATTAGTCCCAAAGAAAATAGTGCAATTAGTGAAATCTTGTTTAAATTGGTTTTTTTGAAATCAGTAGATAAGTCATAATTTTTGTTGTATTCGTGTTGGTATATTTCATTTAAGCCACGGACGCTGTATTCAAACTTAATGCTTATCTTATCGTATTCTCCGCCAATAAAACTTACATATATCCAATTATTTTCTAATTTTATAGCTAGAATATCGCTATTTAGGTTCCCGTCTGATTCAATGTAATACCATTTATTTTCTTGGAGTTGGGACAAAGCAGTAGCTGTATTAATTAAATTCATTGAATTCCTCCTGTTAGTTTGCCGTAACAAAACGTCTATAGTAAATAATTGTTTTGAAATTATGAATATTGTATTTAATACTTTATGTAATTGAAATTTTTCTAGTTGTGGAAATATCATACTATTTTATATAATTATATTGTCATCATATCCACAATTAAGATACTTCTATTATAAATAATATTTGTAATTTTGTTAAACAGTGATAAATATAACCTTTATAAAAGTGGCGGTGGTCCAATAAGTTAGGCTATTAAATATTAAAAGTAGGTATGGTGAGTTTAGGAAAAGAACTAGAAATTTTAAAGATACTTATTTTACATAAAAAGCGGTAAACAGAAAAGCAAAGGAGCTTAAGTAAATTGGGATACCTTCATTATTGGGAATTAGAAAGACATAATTTTACGGATGAATTTATTAAAGAAGCAGCGTTTGTAATAGCGGATAATGTAGATGAAGTGAAAGAGCTAGAGATTAACAAAAAGTATATAGCTTTTAATGGTTGGAATGGGTTTGATAGGTTTATATTCACTGGGAATAGAGATAGCTATTGTAAAACAGGCATCTTTTCTCCTGAGAATTATGATAAACCGATTTGTGCTATTTTGTTGTTAGCTGTATGGCATTTTGGGGAAAGTATGCACTTAGAATCAGACGGTTTAGCAACTATCCACATAGAACCGGAAACAAAAAGAGTGAGCTGGGCCTGGGAAGAGGTTTTGCAGTACGTTAAGGAAACATTTAATTATCAATTTCAAAGAGAGAGCTACAGAGATGAAGTTGATCAAGACAGAATTAAGTTAATACCTATTTACAAAACAAATTAAGATTAAATAGTGCTGACTTAAAGTAAGTGGTAATATATTAAACATTTATCGATTTGCTTGTAGGAAATGCATTAGAAGCTAAATATAAATTTAATTATATAAATATATAAAGAAAAGCCCTTCTAATATAGTTAGTAGGGCTTTTTATTTTCCTCTTTTAAATGATTGTACATTTTTTGTAGCTCTGGGGCATTAGCAAAGATTTGATTAGCTTGAAAGCCCCATTTGTCACTCTTTTTTGTATGAAGGTCTTGAGTTATCGGATAAAATTTCTCCCTTAATAATCTGTAGGTCTTTTGCAAGCTGTTCTGGCATACTGTCATATTTGATAATACACACACTCTTTCGATTCAAATAGGAGCTTAATTTAGGTTTAGTTTTAACCTTATTTTGAGTGAACATTGTTATTTATACAATAAGTAAGAATAAATACCTGGTTCTTTTTTAATTATAAAACACCATTATTTATTATATTATGATAAAATTAGTAATTGAATAAAGACATCTGGAGGTTAAAACGTGAAAAAAACAATGTTAGCTGCAACAGTTCTATCAGTGCTAGCTATTTCTGGCTGCGGTACACAAACTTCTAAAGAAGTAAATGCTGATAGTGTTGAAAAAACAGGAAGTGCGATACATAAGAATGGCGCCGAAAAATCAGAAAGTGTAACAAATGAAACAAATGTAGTTGAAGGGGAAAACGGAGAAGGGCACAAAACTTCTGAAGAAGAGAACATTGAAAAATTTGATGTCCCTAGAGATGTTGAAAAGCAAAGAACAAAAGCTATTAAAGGAAAACCTCTTTATGAAATTTTAGACAATGACACAATAGCAATGCTTGGAGTTGCTATTGGAGATTCATTTGAAAATGTACAACAAAAATGGGGAAAACCTGATCTGAAAACCGGAATCATAGAAAATGGAGTTAACTATGATACATACTTTTATTATATGCCTGCCAAGTCTCTTTCAAATAATTTAATAGGTTATAAGGTAATAATTAGAACGGAAGATAATGCAGAATTTGCAGACAGTATAGGGCAAATTAAGGTGACTGTTTATGAAAAACCTAATCAAACGCCTAATATTCATCTTCCTAAAGGCTTTTTAAATAAATTTAATGGAGATATTGTTCGAGACCATAATTCGATATATAAAGATAGCTACTATAACATTTATTTCTTTTATGATCCGGGGACAATTCAACAATCTCAGTTAACAGTAAATACACAAGTGCTAAATCATCTGGAGGTAAATACAAAAGTAATGACTCCTGGAGAAAAATCAGTAGTAATGGATCGAGATGTTTTAAAATATGACAAATCGCAAATTGAATCTGTTATAGAAAAAACACAAAAAGCAATTGATGAGGATTACAAAAAGAATTGATAAGATGTATTAATTTTACGTTGATATGAACCGAAAAAATAACCTTTAGAATTTCTCTTAAGGTTATTTTTTTGAATTCAAACCCGCTTCTTTACGCAAATTTAAACCAAGAAAAACGTAAGATTTAAGTAAGAGACTCATTTTTAAAAATGTGACAAATGCCAGTTTTAGTAAAGATACACGCTTTATCTATTGTGTAACTATTAAATATTATATATTTAAAGAAACAGAGTGTATCTGTAAACACTAACTGGTTTTTATAACGTATTCTGTGTAATTTCTATAGTTTTGCTAAGAAGCGAAGGGGAAAACTATAGTTAGAATAAAATAAAATCTTGGGATGTGAGGGTCTATGAAGAAATTTGATTTAAATATTGAGAAAGTGTTGGAACATTGGTCTATTCCCCACGCATTAAGAGAAATACTTGCAAATGCTTTAGATGAGTCAATGCTTACTGATACAAAAGAACCTGATGTATTTAAAGATAGTAAAGGGAACTGGCATATTAGAGATTATGGTAGAGGATTAAAGTATGAACACTTAACTCAGAACGAAAATAATGAAAAGATAAAAAACCCTCACAAAGTGATAGGGAAATTTGGAGTAGGTTTAAAAGATGCATTGGCTACCTTTGACAGAAGAGAAATAGGTGTATTTATTAAATCAAGGTTTAGCGATATTACGATTGAAAAGTTAGCTAAAAGTGATTTTCAAGATGTAGTAACTTTGCACGCAATTGTAAATAAACCGTCTGAGCCAAACTTAATTGGAACAGAATTTATATTTAGCGGTCTAACTGAAGAGGATATTGAGAGAACAAAAGATTTTTTTCTTTTGTATTCTGGTGAGACAGTTATAGAAGATACAAGATATGGATCATTAATTGAAAATAAGAAAAACAGGTCGCGTATTTACGTCAATGGCATATGTGTAGCGGAAGAAGATAACTTGTTGTTTTCTTATAACATAACATCCCCTACAAAGAAGTTACTTCAATCTTTAAATAGAGAAAGAACCAATGTAGGTAGGAGCGCTTATTCAGACAGAGTTAAATCCATTTTATTAGAGTGTGCTAGTTCAACATTTGCTGAGAAACTAGTTGAGGATTTAGAAAAAATACAAACAGGGAATGCTCACGATGAATTGCAATGGGTAGATGTCCAACTACACGCTTGTAAGATATTGAATGCTAAAGAGGATGTATTGTTTTTAACTTCTGCTGATCTTGTAGAAGGCAGTAAATACATCAGTTACGCAAAAGGAGAAGGACGAAGAATAGTTACTATACCAGATATGTTAGCTAATAAATTAGAAACCGCTACAGACACCAGTGGGAACAAAATTACCAATTTAGATAAGTATACTGAGGAATGGAATGAAAACTTCGAATTTAGTTTTGTGAATATAAGTAGTCTTAACAAACAAGAAAAAGAAATATTCGGTAATGCTGATGTAATTTTAAAATGGTTTTCAGACTCTAACAATGTAGTAAAAGAAATATTAATATCCGAAACAATGCGTCCAGATGAATATACCGGTGGGGATGCTCTTGGTTTGTGGGAACCTTTAAACAAAAGGATAATTATTAAAAGAAGTCAATTACAAAGCTTAGATTTATTTGCTGGCACCTTTATACACGAGTTAATACACGCCTATACAGATACGGATGATAAAACCATAGAGTTTGAAAATGAATTAACAAAAATGTTAGGGAAACTTTCTCTCTTTCTTTTAGAAAATAGAAAGTTAAAGAAAAAAGTAACCTTGGCATAAAGAGCTCTAGAATTCCTTGGAATGCCGCTCACCTAATATAAGTTAAAAGAAAATTAGTATTATGTTTAAGCTGAAATGGCATAAAGGACTGTCTTCTTATAAGATAGTCCTTTTTAATATCTGAGTGGTTTAATATCTAAATTTTTATTTTATGGTTAAAGGGTATAATCTTTTTTACATCAATAATAATAGCGGAGTTAAATTTTATTAAACAAAGGGTGATAAACTATGAAATTTTTTATTGATACCGCTAACATTGAAGATATTAAGAAAGCATACCGTACTGGAGTTCTTTCAGGTGTAACAACAAACCCATCTTTAGTTGCTAAAGAAGGCGTTAAATTTGAAGATCGTATTGCTGAAATATGCAAAACAGTTACGAATGTAGAATCAGTATCTGCAGAAGTAACGCCTGACGCTGAAACAGCAGAGGAAATGATTGCTCAAGGTCTTGAATTAGCAAAGATTGATCCTAAAGTGACTGTTAAACTTCCTATGACAATCGAAGGCCTGGCTGCTTGTCGTGCTTTAACGGAAAAAGGGATTACTACAAATGTAACTCTAATTTTCACATTAAACCAGGCGTTATTAGCAGCTCGTGCAGGAGCAACATATGTTTCTCCATTCCTAGGGCGCTTAGATGATATTTCAGAAGATGGCGTTCAATTAGTAGCTCGTATTGCTGAAATGTTTAACGTACATAACTTACCTACTCAAATTATTGCAGCATCTGTTCGCCATCCGGATCACGTAACTCGTGTAGCATTAGCTGGTGCTCATATTGCTACCATCCCTTATAAAGTAATTGAGCAACTTTCTAAACATCCATTAACGGATAAAGGGTTAGAAGGGTTTGTGAAAGACTGGAAAAACGCTCATTAATATTAGGTGTTTAAGATATAGAAAACCGTCCTAAAATAAGGGCGGTTTTTTAGATGAGGTTATATGTTAAGGAAATTATCTTGGGTGTAATTAATATTACCTGTAATGTCTTGATATTCTGGAATACTCTCATTAAGGTCTTTTTCTACATTTGCTTATTATGTTTACTTCTGGTGCTCTTTCATTTCGTTAAAGTTAATTAGAATCTTATAGGTGATTACAGTAAAAAATCCCTATTTAAGAAAAACATATGGTATTTATGTAGTTATTTTGGTTTAATTTAGTTTAAATGTAAATCAAAAAAACATATAATTATTTTATAAGTATTTTTACAATTATTTAAAAAACAATTATACAAAGGAGGTGACAAATAAATGAATAGGGAGGAGAAAAACTTGTCAGCAGTACTACAAAAAATTGAACAAGTATCTCAAGAAATAGAAAATGAAGAAATGAAATTAGAAATAATGGACGCAGTAAGGAGCATTTTTAGTAAGTATGAAGTTCCAGTTGAAAAGGAAAAAGAAAGACAAGAAATGATGTTGTCTGAGCAATACGCTCACAGACTTAATGTACCCGTTGAGCAATGGGATAAGATTCCTGAAGGTATGACGATAGGGCAATGGTTTAAGAAGGAAGTTTTGCCTAAAAGTCAGGGGTCAACAAATGAGAAGTAGAATTACGCATCCTGAATTTGCAACAAATGATTTAATGCGCATTTATAATATTTTAGGAGAAGAATTGTTTGATGTTTTTGATGAAAATATGGAAAAACAAATACAACTTCTCTTTAAGTATCCTGAAAGTATAGCGGCTCGTTTAAAATATGGAGAATTAGCTGAATATGGATATCGGGTTGTTAGGTTTCATTCTAATGTGCAAGAAGGTAAAGCAGATATGCGATTAATTTATCGATATGTTGCTGAAAAAGACGAGCTTCAGTTTTTTGCCGTAGGCTTTAGATGGGAAAAACCAGATAATGTTTATTATATCGCTAAAAAAAGAAGTCACAAGAATTTTGTGTTCAATGAATCCTAAAGCAAATGTATATTTTTAAAGACTGTATTATTCATACAGTCTTTTTTTTGTTATAACAAAGTATCTTAGAAAATAATTTTTATAATAGCGCTCTTAGTGAAAAAAGTATTTAGGGATTTTTTATTTTTTTCTTAATTTGTGATTATTGTCTGTAATACAAGGGGGAATAATTATATGAAATTGATCTGTTTAGATATGGATGGTACAACACTGTCTTCAACTAATGAAATTAGCAAAGAAAATATACAAGCTATTAGAAAGGCGCAAGAAGAAGGGCATATTGTAATGGTGCTATCAGGAAGAGCGCCAGAATCAATCAATGCTACGTTAGAAAAGTATGACTTAAGATGTCCTATTGGAGGAAGCAATGGTACTGCAGTGTATGATGGTGGTAAGCTATTAGAATTAACTTCTCTTACTAAAAGTCAAAACAAAGCGTCTGCAAGTGAATTAGACAAAGAGTTTGTTCCATATAAAATTTATACAAACAAGGGTAT
Source organism: Priestia sp. SB1 (assembly GCF_038898415.1). NCBI lineage: Bacteria > Bacillati > Bacillota > Bacilli > Caryophanales > Bacillaceae > Priestia > Priestia sp. SB1. Next base: position 279,242 of record NZ_JBBJSS010000002.1, read on the forward strand.
TTACGTTCCGCAAGATTGGGAGAACCGCTTAGATAATGTGCTGTCTTCCGGTGAAATACCTCCTGAATACTACAAAAATGAAAACTTTGAACGTATGACTAAGATTCCTAGTGAAGCGGAAGGGATACAATTTTTTGATTCGGTTCAAACATTAATTGAAGATGACAATATAGCAATACAAAAATTCTTTATCCTCTCTCTAGATCCGGTTCAGAAAGATAGATTGGAAGATTCTCTACAAGAAATTAATGATACATACATTACAACTTCTTCACCGTTTAATCTTGAGGTGATGAACATAAAAGGAAATAAAGGGAACGGTCTGAAAGTTATGGCTAAATACTTTGGTATTCCGCTTGAAGATACGGTTGCTATTGGTGATCAGTTTAATGATATCCCTATGTTTAAGGTAGCTGGATTGGCTATTGCAATGGGAAATGCTGAACAAGAAGTAAAAGAATTGAGTGATGTAGTTACATTAACAAATGATGAGAACGGAGTAGCATATGCTATTGATAAATATGTTCTAAAGGTCTGAACCTTGTGAAAACAATGCATAAAAAAGCTTAATAGAAAAAGCTTTTTTTGTTTTGTGAGACTAATTTAAAATAAGATAGTATAAAAAACGGTTTTTAATGGCTGTTTTTTTACTATTTCTTCAAAAAAATAAATTTGTCTTTATAATATTTCCAGATTTTAAAATGAAGAACGATGCTTCTAGATAAAGAAGCATTAATTAAAGGAGATATTTATAATATGACAGCTTACACACTAGAAACACTTAAAAACTTTAATTACAATTCATCGTATGATAGGGAACACCGCTTAACTGTTTCAGATTTAGAAAAGGCTAACAATTGGGTGGAATTTATTGAAGATACAAGGAGTGATGATACTCCGCAAGTAGGAGATATTGTTGAATTTACTAATAAATATGGTGACTGGTATGAAGATACTCATATTGACGGCATTGAAGAAAATGAGTTAGAGATTATGGAAAGACCAAGTGTATTGTGGGTATCTAAAAGCAAAGATGGAACTTTGTGTACTCCAGGTACTTCTGGTTCTGGTTCTAACTATATTCCTAGCGAATTAAAGTTAATCGGCAAACGGAAGAAGGTGTTTAAAGACTGGGGGCATTGTGGTCCAACAGGTAACGGAGCGTTTTTCTTTGAAGCCGTAGTAAATGTGTGGGAGTACCAAGAAAAAGATTTAGAATTTACAACAAAAACACATAACAAGTTTTACTTAGATGTTGCTGAGGAAACTAGTGAATACGGATACAAGTATTTCATTACTAATAGTGATTCTTATCGTACTGCTTTTAAAACTTTAGAGGAATACCAAGATTGGCTAAAAACCTTTAAGGGAGTAGAAAGAGAATCAACGGGCTTTTACACAAAGCTTATTTGGACGTTTAAACAAGATTTAAAACGTGTTCCTTTAGAGGAATATCTAACTGTAGGGGGAGTTGTAAGTACTCACAAGGGGTATGGAGTTGTTAAGGAATGTAAACGAGTAACTAATGGTACTACAATTACCACGTACTTACCTATTCAAAACAGTACAAATGACTAATGTATTGCTTAATTAGTATTTAACTAATAGAAATCTATAAATAACTAAAAGTCCACTTTTTATAAGAAGTGGACTTTTTAAAAAATATAAAATATTAGTTAAGTTTTTTCCACCTACAGTTCTGTATTATTTATAATAAAATAGCAAATTGGAAATTAGCTTTAAATTTAAAAGTATAAAGAGCTGTTCAGTTATGAATAAAATAACAGGGCTGTTTGGAAAAGGGATGATTTTATGACTACATTAGAAATTAAATTAAAAGGTACTCCTCCTACTTGGGCTAAAGAAGCTACCTACTATTATGAGAACTTTCACCAAGAGCAATGGATTGCTAAAAAAGATGGTGAAACCCTCTTGCTATCTGGCTCTGATATGAACTGGGAATTAATAACGATTACAAAAGAAATGAGAAAAAATATTCTCGACAAAAAGCCAGCGGACCTTAACATCAATTTTAATCCAGCGGACCTTAACATCAATTTTAATAAGGAAGAAGTTTTTTGGCTAAAAGCTGTACTTAACTCTTTCTATTAATTAAGTAATACATAAGTGTTGTTAAAAAAGACCAACAGTAGCTATCAAAATAACTAGCTGCTATTGGTCTTTTAATTTTGGATATAGATAATAAATTTTTTGTTGAAGAGTCTTAAATAAAGATGAGATAGGAGAGAAAGTGTAGAAATTAAGAAGCAGAGCTATTGTATTTGCTTAATTTTTTTGTAGCATTCGTGAAAACACTCTTCGGTAAAAGGGTTGTTTGAACCAAAACAAGTACTTAATACAGTATTATAATATTCTTTAAAAACGGTAACATCATAAAAGAAGCAACCTTCACAACCATTAGCTTTATTATTATGTACTAGATTCCCGTCTAGTGTGGAGACTAGATATCCTAATTCTTTAGCATCAAACTTCTTATCTGTAGCAACACATTTCCTACAGTGTTCCCGCTTTATATTATTTGCTACTTTGGTTAGCGGTTGAAAGTCATTAACAGTCTGGGTGTTTGTGTTTAAAACCCGCTTATCGTTGTATCTACCGTTTTTATGATCTACTTCTATGCTAGACCTTGTACCAGTTAATACACAGCGTTTATTAGTAAAAAAATCTTTTATCTTTTTACTAATAGGTCGGCTGAGTAACATTGCTTTTGTACCTACTATACGAAATTTAGATTCTCTAGTTCCTACAGTAATTATATCTAATTCGTATTTTCTTTTTATAAACCGTATGTCTCTTCCGTTAGTATTGTTCTTAGGGAAGAAACCATTTTCAGCCATTTCATCTTTAGTAATCCAAGAACCAGTTTTTATTTCCTTGCTATAAATATGTTCAAACAATTCAAGTTTTGTTCTCTTTATTGACATTATAAAACCCCTGTAGACAGATTTACAGACGGATTTTATTCTATTTAATTGGTTTATGACATCGGTCAGAGCAGTAATATGTTCTTTGGGTAAAAAGTAGTAATGAGCATTGGTATTCCTCTAAAACCAGTAAACCAATTCCTACATACACTATAATTTGTTAAGATTAGCTATAGAAGGCAAATGGAATTGTTAAAGTAAAATTGGGGGAAGTTTATTATGAAATTTTGCGGTGAAAGATATAAAGAGAACGCTGTGGAAGATAATTTAGTTAGCCTTGGAGAAAAGAGGGAAGAACACTTCCTTAAAGCAGAAAAGAAAAATAGGTTAAACGAAGAGTTTAGAAATAAACGAAAAGTTTTCTCTTTAAATGCAACTGAGGGTCACTTGTTAATGAAAATACACTTAGAGTATATATCTCTTATGATAAATCTTTTAAAAAGTAATGCTGTTGATCAAGAAGAAGTAGGGCAATGGCTAAAGGATGTGGAAAGACAATTTAGTTTACTAAATAAACTTCACGCTGAATTTAACAAAGTTAAGCCTTATGAAGAGACAAAAATAAAGTGGGACTTTGTTGATTTAGCTGACACTATTGATGCTGTTGAAAGTAGTTTATATATTGAGGATGGACCTGAAGAATATGAAGAAATGAGTGTAGAGGAGAAAATTGCAGCTCATTTAAGATACCGTTTTAAAAAAGTTAATAGTTCTCGCTTAAAATTAGTTAACGAAGAGTCATACCCTTTTAATTATGAATTAAAAAATGTACCTGAAGGGTTCAGGGAAGAACAGTTAAAAAAGGGCAATATTCAAAAGGAAAATGAGTATAAGTATCAGCAAGAATTCGGAAACAAACTAGTATTAATAGAAGAGAAAAACCTATGTCTCCTAGAAGAGGGGATTAGAAGCTACTATGTTATAAAGCATCCTGCTAATTTTAAAAGGCATTTGGTGCGTCTAGCTAGAAAAAGAGCTGCTAAGTATTGCTCTAAAGAAAAGTTCGAGTCCGAAAACAGTACCAGCTCGGAAGAATGTGTGTTTTTTTCGGGGTGGAGAATTAGAGAAGGCGCTATAGAAGCTATAAAGGATAATAAAGTATTTAAAGATGTAAAATTAGAGGTATTGTCCCAGTTGCAATATGAGGAAAACAAAAATCTTTTAGTAACTGAAATGAAAAACGTTGAAAAAGAAAAAAAGGAGTTAATTCAAGAATGGAATGGCTCTAAAATAAAGTCGTTTGTTAGTTCCTAATTTATTTATCGCTTTCTGTACTGTTTTTATGTACATACGTTATGTTTTAAAGACTAAGAAAAAAGAGACATACCTTATAGGAATGTCTCTTAAAAGTTTAACTATTCTAAGTGAAGCATTAATATCTTTCCATTTTAAGCTTATTAAAATAACTCTAATTGTACACTTTCTTCTTCTTCTTGAGGATCAAGTAGAAATAAGTCTAGCTGTTTAAAGTCTACGTTACTTTCATATAGAAAATCAGGTTTCTCCCATTCGTTTTCTTCTTGAATGAATTGGTTAACTATAGACACCTCTTGCATTTGTGATTCCACAATAGCTTTGGCAATTGCTAGTCCAAATTCATAAGGGACTGCATTACCAATAGCTTTATACTTATCATTAATCTTTCCTTCTAGCTGGTATTCCTCTGGTATTCCCATTGCTCTTCTGTATTCAGCAATGGACAGCGGGCGATCCCAGATTGGATGTGTCAACATTGTATTTCGTTGACTAGGAGATGTCATAAGTGTAGGGCAAGCTTTATTACGGTGCAACCTACGATAGGTTCCAGTCATACCGCCGTCTCTTTTCTCGTAGTTTCCTTCTAAAGCCCGTTTTATTAAGTCTTCTGTAGGTAGGTGTTTCCAATGACCTCCTTCTGGCACGTGCTTAATAATGTCTTTTTGCTTTTTAGAATAAGGTTTATATTCTCCTAAAGCTTCGCTCTTCAAAATATCTCTAACGAACTTCTTTTCTGATTCCGGTACCGGCTTAGGAAAAGTGAAGGTCCAATTAGCTGACTCTTGAACTCCTACAACAATAATGCGTTTTCTCTTTTGGGCACTACCATAATCGTGGGTATTTAACTCTTTATCCTTAATTTTGTAACCTAAATTTTTTGCTTCTTCTTTAAATTGCTTAAAATACTTCTTTTTTTCTCCTTGATCTAATCCAAAAGTATTTTCAAACACAAAAAATTCCGGCTCAGCACCGCGTACCCAACGAAGGAATTCATCAAGACCGGCAATTCTTTTATCGCTTTTGTCGAAACCGTGTTGAGCTGGTGAGAATGCTTGGCACGGGGGACCACCAATTAGTCCGTGTACACCTTTCCATTGAGCTATTTCTTCATCTTTAATGTCATAAATGTCGCGATCCCAAATTGTTAAATTAGGATGGAATCTTTCTCTGTTTAATTTTAAATTATGAACAGCGCTTTTATCTTTCTCTACTGCTAATACCATTTCAAAGTATTTAGCAAATGCTAAACCGAAAATATCAATTCCGCTATAAATCGTAATCATCTTCTTCATTATGCTTACCTCTTCCAATGTGTTAGTTCGTAAATTTAAACCGACAACGACACTAGAAAAGGTAACTCTCGCCAACTATCGTCCAGATACTCTACTGCAGTAGTAGAACCAATGGAGTTTGAGAGTTATTACACTTACAAAGCAGAAATCTCTCTAAGAGAGCCTTGCTGTGGCACCAGAATTACTTTCCTGTTCCATCTGTACCAGGTAGTCTAATTCCTCTGTAACCCTTAGTTAAGGGAAAGCATAAAGGAGAAGAGGGTTAGTGAATTCATAGAATTCTCCTCCTTGTAATTAATTTGTCTAAACGACATACATATTCTAGCTAACTTTTTAAGAAAGAGGGAAAAAAGATAATCTTTGTCTAGATGTGTTTATACAAATGATTTATAGAATGCTAATAGTTTTGCATATAAAAAAAGCATTTAAAATAAATTCTAATTAGTATAGTAAGAAAAAGGGAAATGGGTGTATAATTTATAATTACAGGAATACTAATTGTTCGACTAAGAGTATGTAGCTCAGTTTCTTATACATAACAAAAAGCAAATTAATATATTAGTTAACGGAGGAGTAATAATGGGATTCTTTAAATCGGTGTGTGGAGTTTGTAACGGAGAGGCTGGAATGACAAGACTTAAACTAAAAAAATCAAAGGCTTGGATTTGTTCGGAATGCCTAAAAAAAGCTGGTGGAATAATGGTAGTGGACGTTGGTAAAGCGACTGTAGAGGATGTTCAAGCAATACTTCAAGAAAAGGCAGATCGAATTGGTGATGATCCAATGTCTACGGCTGAAGGTATGTACAACTACTGCAAAGAACATAATTTTGGAAAAGGGTTTAATGAAAAACAAAGTTTAAAGCATTTTACAGTTCTTCAAGATAACCTTTTAAAAGGTGAAAAAGTGTTAATGACTTATATTGGCCTTAACGATTTTCAATCTGCTACAAAGCACGATAATAATTACGCTTATGCAATTACTAGTAAACGAATTATTTATGGTCAAAAAAAGGTTGCGGGGGCAAATTTTAAAGCAGTTGAACACGGAAAGATTAATGATATAACTTTTGAAACAGGCGTATTGTTTGGAACTTTAAAAATTGATACTCCTTATGAAAAGATTAAAGTGGGCTTAGATAAAGGATCCGCTACTCACATTAACAATAAAATTCACGAAGTATTGAGTGAACTTAAAGGTGAGCCTGTGCCGGTAAAAGAAACTCAACAGCAAGTAGCTGCAGCTCTTTCGCCTGCAGACGAAATTAAGAAATATAAAGAGCTTCTTGATATGGATGCTATTACACAAGAAGAGTTTGATATGAAGAAGAAAGAACTTCTTGGATTATAAGAGTTGTTTCACAGGTTAAATTACTAAAGGGAAAGACAAGGTGCAGCTTACGCCTTGTCTTTTTTATAACTAATTTACAGTAGGTAGTTAATTAGTAAGAAATAGTGTTGATATATTAAAAAAGGGTTTTTCATAATGTTCGTTGAAATAATTTTATACATATAAATGAGGAGGCTTACTCTTGAGTTATATAAATGAAATTTATAGTTATGGACAAGATATCCAAGACTTAGAAATAAGTCCTTTTGAAACTGTTAACGCACTACATTTGCGAAGTGAACTTGAACAAAAGTATAAAGAATTAACAGTTAGTGAAAAGCAAAAGTTAGCTGTTTACGATAGGATTCTGTTATCAAATGCTAAGGCAATGTATAACCATTTGAGAAAAGGTTATAACTTCCCCTCTCATAAACCAATTCGAGAGTGGTGGTGGCACTTAGATAAGGTTGTAAATGGAGAATTAGTGTTTAATGCTTCTGAAGTTACTTAACATTAACAAGTAATTAAACTCGATATAAGAGCTATGATACGGCTGCAAACCGTGTCTTTTTTTTATTTTTTAACAATATTAAATATTTCTCCCTATAATTCTTAAAAAATGGAATTGTGTGGGATGGTTTGCTATGAATAATATATGTAATAGACATAGAAATAAATGATCTTAACGAGAAAGAGCCTACTTACACAAAATTAACAACGAGAATATAGGAGAAATAGAAATGAAAAAAGAACTTCAAAAAATGTTAGAAAATGATTCAGCATACGCAGATATTATGAAATTAGCACTAATTCCCGATGAAGTGAAAATGAATATAATTAAGGAAATCTTCGGTCTTTCAAGTAAAAAAGAATATATGAAAAGTCTAATTTTATTAGCTGTTGCTCTTGGTTCTGAAGAACGGTGCAGAAAAGATATAGATGATTTTTATAATAAAAATGAGAAAACACTATTTGAATACTATAAGGAAAGCAAGGTTGGTAAAACTTTTGATAAGTCTACTATTAAGACTACAGAATATATTAAAAAATGCTTTGCTATTATTCTTTATCAAGAACACAAAAAAGGTGATAGAGGTATACCGCTTTTTATTCAAAGCCTAATTAAAAAAGCGTATAAACCTGTTATATCGTTTGATATGCACTATGGCTGGAATGAGCTTGAACATTTTATTGATTGGTATAAAAAAGACAAAGAGCTTAATGCGTTGTCAGGTCTATACCTTGATAAGTGTTGCTATGTATTAATGTATATAGCTTGTAAAAAGGACAAACTTATTTTGACGACTGAAATGATGGATGCAGTAAATGTTCAATTTCATCGCTTAATTGCTAACCACTCTTTAGAAGAGATAAATAAAGCAAAAATTGAATTTACAGTAGGTTATGAAGATTTGTTAGAGAGAGTAACGTTTAAGAATCAGGTCAGTGAAGATGTTTCTTTTATTTTTGAAAAAATTAGATTGTTAGAAGAAGATGTTTTACTAAAAAATTATCGTGGTGCAAGAAATAGAAGAGAGGCAGATGCTTTGTATAAAAAGATGCCTTTAACCAGAGTTATTAGTTCTCTTACCGTAATAATGGAGACCTTTGGACTAAGTAGTGATTTTTTAAGAGAAGCAAAAGTAGGCAACAAGCAATTAGAGGAAATAACAAAGTTCATATATGTTATTAAAAATCAGAATGATTTAAATGAACGAGAAACAGAGATTGTTTTTGTAATTTCGCTTCTCATTTATGCAATTGCAACGGAATACAACAGTCTAAGAGAAGGGTTCTATGAAGGGTTGAAAATGAAGGTACAGGAGCAAGAGTCGAAAGAAGAAGAAAAAGCTGCTGCTGTAGAAGAAAAGTATCAAAAAGAAATTGCTGAATTGCAGGAACAATTACGAATGGCTAATGAAAAAAACGCTAGTTTAGAATCAAGACTTAAAACAAGTGAGAAAAGAATTACACAGCTTGAAAAAGAAAGTGAACGCTCGTTAATGGATCTTAATAAAGCAAATGAAAACAGTAAAGAGTTGCACTTCTTACGAGAATATTTCTTCGATAGTCATTCAAACCAATGTATTGTAGAGGAGAATAGCACTAATATAGGAGATATTATTAAGTCCTTGGGTTCGGTAAAAGGTGTTATTGTAGGAGGGCATCCAAATCTAACGAAAAAATTGAAAAGAAAATTACCAAGTTTTGAGTTTATAGCAGAAACTGAAACAAGTCGTGATATTTCGTTTGTGAGTAACAGAGATATTGTGTTCGTTAGCTCTGTGCACGATAATCACGGGTTATATCGTAAAGTAATGAAAGGTGTAAACAATACAAATACAGCTTTAACTTACCTAATAAAGAATCAAAATACAGATTTACTAATAAAAGATATGTTAGAAAAATGTGAAGAAAAAGTAAAGTTTTTTTAAACTCAATATTTTGTATATAGAATTAAAAGAGACATACGTTTAGAGTATGTCTTTTATCATATAATAAGTAGTTGAAAAGAGAAAAGATGATAATATTAAAAGCCGGTCAAGAATTAGTGACCGGCTTTTTTAGTTATAAGTTGATGGTGTACAAGCAAATATTTAAATAATTATGCTTTTTAACTTGCTAAAAAGAGTTAGGTTAAAGTTTCAAGTTGTTTTATCTATTTGTTCGTTTATTTTTTTTAGTTGTTCCTTTTTCTTGTTAAGGAGTTCTAACTGCTCTGGCTGTATGTTTTTAGCTTTTACTTTTTGTTCAAAGTAAGCAATCTCCGCTTCTACTAGTTTTGATGATGTTAAATAAGGTTGTATTGAGTTCTTCATAGTTCCTCCTGATGTAATATGTTGATTTCTATGTATCTCTACTTAAGTATTTTAAGTAAATTTTTGTGTTAAAGAAGAAAAAAGTAAAAAGAGTTTTATGATGCTTATGAAGATAAAGTAGAAAAATAAACAAATTAAGTTAAAATATAGTTCAGTGTACTAAAATATAAAAAATACATCACTATTGTATGGGGGCGAAGACGTGTCGTTAAAAAGAGTAATTAAAACTGATCAAGATTTTAAAAGGCTTTTTAATAAAATACCTGATGTAACTAATTTGATTAAGTGTGAGGACAACAAAAATTTTTTTGAGAGTAGAAAAATAGCTGCTCCACCTATAACAGGTTCTAATCCACAAGATGTAGGTACGGCTTACGACTTTTGGTTAAGAGCGCATATACAACGTATAAACAATATTTCTGTAGAGAATAACATATCAGACATAATCAATTATGGTGTCCGTTTAATGGAAAGTAGTAATGTGTACACAGATAATCACATAGAGGTTATAAAAAAAGGTGCAGCAAAGGCTTGGGGAATTAGGAACGAGTACATACTAGGAAAAGACATAGAAGATGAGCGTTTCGCTAAAGCTCTGTTGTTCTTAGCTTATATAGAAGACTTTTATCGATCTGGAAGTAGAGAAATGAGACGTAAAAAACAAGACAGAACTATTGAGTCATTTATAAATATTAATAAAGATAATGTGCAAGATTTAGCGAACCTAATGAATCTAAAAGATGAACTTAATAACCATTTTAAAGCTCAAGATGTAAACAATCTCTTCTTAAATCCCACGTTTGGAGAAACTGCTCGTTACATAAATGGTGCTGATGGAGATTTAATAATAGATGACTTCTTAATTGATTTTAAAACAGATAAGAGGATTAGTTTAGGAGTAAATAATCAGTATTTGTATCAAATCATTGGTTACTATATTTTTTCGACTGAAGATAGACTAGTTGGTAATCACGTTATTGGATATGAAGAAGATGATCCTTATGATGTTAATAGAATTGGGTTTTACTTTGCTAGATATGGATGCTTAACTTATGTTGAAATCGAAGACTTAAAGAAAGCAATGGAAGACAGCGGTTATCCTTTAAGACAGTTAATAAACGATTTTAAAGATTTAGCGGAGGATAAATATAACGGAGTAATTTAATTTTTTGTTTTCCTTTATTTGTAATTTTAAGCATTATAATATTTTTGTAATAGCTTAAATGAAATTAAAGGAGAGAAATAAAATGTCAAAAGAGATACAGAAAGTAATTTTATATTTAGACCCAATTGAGGTTATTGTTGAAAAAGGTGAAACAGTCGAAGAACTTTTAGAAAATGCAAAGAAGGCTACTAAAGAACAAATAAAAGAAAAATTCCCAAGGTTTCAATACTCCTTAGTAGAACTAAAGGCATTAAGTATGGAAAAAGCAAAACCTGGTATGGTCGTAGAAGTAGATGGTGAAGTGGGAATTATTACAGTACTTAATAGGAAAAATATAAAAGTAATCATCTCTGGAAATAGATTAATAAATGATTCGCCTGAAGCTTTTAAATTATCCGATAAAACATATAAAGAGGCAATGGTACCAAGTAGAATAATGGAAGGTATACAAGATTATTATTGTGAAGGTGATTGCGGTTATATTTCTTATAATGGTGAGGAAATACCAGTTGTTATAGGAAAACAGGTTAGAGGTAAATATCAATTATGGAATTTAGAAAAGTTAGGTGTTTATTACAGTTTAGCAAATGAACAGCTTGTTAAGCTTTTTAAAGATATCAATTAATAAAAGGTTAAATTTAAAAGATAAATGAAAAAACTCAACTAATTATAGTTGAGTTTTTAACAGTTAATACATATCACGATTGGCTTTTAAATAGTGGGAATTTGTAATAAAAAAGCTCGTCCATAAGGATGAGCTTTTAGTTTTTAAGTTTCTAATACAAAAGTGTGTTTTTTATTAAAATTGTCGTCATTACACATTGCATATAAAATGGCTGCAATGTCCTTTGCTGAATTAAAATCGTCAATGTTTATAAGGATATGCTGGTATTTACATTGAAAATAACAATGTTTCAGTTCGTTTAATGACTGACGTGAATATTCGAATTTATTAGTGAAATTCTTTTCTAAAACACCGTCAATGCATTTTACGAAAATCCAGTTACCTTCTCTTTTAACACCTGTAACTCCATTAATAATGTTAGTACTCGCTTCAACAAGGTACCACTTGCCTTCCGAAAGATCCGATAGTTTAGTGGTAGGATTAGATATCTCTATTACATATTTATTTGAATAACCTAAATCCATACATATTACATAAGGAATGTCTGCAATATCATTTACCCATTCTAAGGTACCTATATCCATATCAATTGGGTAGTCATAGTCTTCTTGGGAATTGTATTGCCATATTGCGTTTAAAGAACGCTGAGAGTATTCAAAAGTCATAGTAAATTCTTTTTCAAATTCTCCACCAATAAATTTAATGTAAATCCAATTACTCTTTATTTTAATGCCCGTGAACTCACTGCTTTGACCAAAACCACCTTTAATAAAATACCAAACGTCTTCTTTTAGTTCTGATAGTTTCGTGTTAGAGCTAGTTAATTTCATTTTGCATTCTCCTTAATGTTAGTTTTTCTATATTTTGAGTATTATAGAGTTGAATTAGATGTTCTAGAAAAAATAACGAAAATATATTACCAATACAAAAAAAGACTAACCAAAATGGCTAGTCAAATAAGTGCTTATATTAGTTGTTCCCTTCGAACAAGCTGTAAAGTAAAGCATACTTTATGTTTGCGTTGTCTAGAGAATTCAGTACCGACTTGCAAATATTACTTTGATTCTCTGTGTAGTTAAAGAAATATTTTACACTATCTTCAGTTACAGTAAAGTTGTTGCAAGAAGAATTAGCTTTAGTAGTATCATCTTGATAAATGAATAATGTAACGCCTGTATGATTATCTAAATTGTTTCGAGGGTTTCTATCCAAAACAGCATCAATCCCTAAGTGATTTTTAGAATCAAGGGATTTACTTTGAATAAATGTATAATCTCCACAATACGTAGAATAGGGGCTGTGTTTTGTTAGTATCTCTTTGAACTCGTTTAAAATATAATGTTGTCCATTAAGAGCATTACCATTATGGTGTTTAATATGAATTGCTAAATAAATTCCGAAATGCTTAACCATATGCTTGAAAAACACATTTTGTTCTTCTTCATTTAAATGAGTAGTTAGTTCAATTCTGTTATAAGGGTCACTTGTACAAGTGATTTTCTCAGTTAAGATATTGTTTTCAATAGAGAAGGTGTAACTAATCTCTTCACGAGAATCTATAGTAGAGAGTTCCGTAATAATTTCTTTTTCCTCTGAAAACTCAGTAACAAATTCGTTGAATTTTGTGCTAAAACTGCTCGTATCTCTCTCTGATCTTATTACTTTAAGAGACAAAGGTGAAATAGCCTTCAAGTTCCCAGTAAACCTTACTTTAACAAAGTAATCATATTTAATATGGTACCAAGGTGTAACTTTCATAGATAAAACTCTCCTTAAAATGTATTTGTTCTGAAATATTATAGGTACTATGAATAGGAAATGAGAAAAAAAGTAAATTCGTTAGATACTAACATAAGCTATTATAAATTTGTTATAAGGTAGATAATAAAAAGCCAATTAAGTAAATTAATTGGCTTTTTATTTATGCATTTAAACAGCTAGCAACTAACTGGTTAAATTCAAACTAAACCTTTGCTGAAGAATAAGCGGTATTTTCTTAAACACAAAGACGGTTCTTAAAATATTGAGTCTATAAGCTTTTGTATTGCTATTGCATAAAAAAAGGGCAACGATGTGCCCTTTTAATTGTTAATTATTTTGTTTTCTTTTCTACAGAGTGGCCGCTAAACTCATTTCGGAGAGCGGCTACGATTTTGCCTGTGAATGTTTCGTCTTCTAAAGAACGGTAGCGCATTAGTAACGACATTGCGATAACTGGAGTAGCTACTTGTAAATCAAGAGCTTCGTCCAGAGTCCATTTTCCTTCACCAGAAGAATGCATAATGCCGCGAATTTCATCTAATTTTGCATCTTTACTAAATGCGCTTTCTGTTAATTCCATTAACCAGCTTCGAATAACAGAACCGTTATTCCACACACGAGCAACCGCTTCGTAGTCATAGTTGAAAGCCGATTTCTCTAATACCTCAAAGCCTTCACCGATAGCAGCCATAAAGCCATATTCAATTCCGTTATGAACCATTTTTAAGTGATGACCGCCACCAGGTTGTCCAGTAAAGTGATAACCATTTTCTACAGAAGTATCTTTAAAAATTGGTTCCACTACATTCCAAGCTTCTTGATTTCCACCAATCATATAGCAAGCTCCGTTACGAGCACCGCTCATACCGCCACTAGTTCCTACATCCATAAAGTGAATGTCAGATTTCTTGAATTCCTCATAGCGTTGAAGAGATACCTTGTAATTGCTGTTTCCAGCCTCAATAACGATGTCGCCTTTGTTTAATAAAGGTTTTACATCTTCTAACACTTTATCTACTACGTTATGAGGTACCATAATCCAAAGAACTTTTGGAGATGGAAGAGTTTGAATCATTTTTTTTAAGTCAGAAGTTCCTTCTCCACCGTATGCTTTAATTTCATCAACCGCAGCTGGATTTAAATCAAAACCTACTACTTGATGGCCATTATCCATCATATTTTTACCTAAATTAAGACCCATTTTTCCGAGTCCAACTAAACCAATTTTCATATTGTATTCCTCCTATATCTAGTGATTTTGTAAATATCACGTAAGTTCTTTTCCGGCACTTTTAGATTTTTCCTTTGTTAATTTAACCAAGTTCTTAGAAGGATTCTTAATTTGATATATTATTAAAAATTTATTTTAAAAGGAAAAAAGCAAAATTGTTACAAATAGAAAGTGGATTTAAACAATGAATGTAATGTTTTTATACTTATATAGGAGGATTATTTTATATGGACTCAATGAGCTTTGTTTTATTTGGTGCAACAGGAGATTTAGCTAAACGCAAGATTTTCCCTGCGCTATTTAATTTATATATTGAAAATAAGTTACCTGAAGCATACTTTATTATTGGTTTGGGAAGAAAAGATTTTACGTCTGAGAGTTTTCGTGAGTACGTTAAAGAAAATATTTTGGAATTCTCTAGACAAACATCTAAAGAAGAAAACCTTAACCGTTTCTTACAGTTAATTCATTACTCAGTTTTAAATGTAGATAACAAGGAAGATTATCAAAAGCTTTTAAAAACGGTAGAGAAGTTAGAAGTTGAGAAAAACATTGAACAAAATCGTATGTTCTACCTATCAGTAGCACCTAATTTCTTTGATGTAATTGCATCAAACATTAAAGAAAGTGGGTTAGGTAGTACAAAGGGATGGAAACGATTAATTATTGAAAAGCCGTTTGGACGTGACTTAAAAACAGCTAGAGAATTAAATGAGAAATTAAGTAAATCGTTTGCTGAAGAAGAAGTATTTCGCATTGACCATTACTTGGGTAAGGGTATGGTTCAAAATCTTGATACGTTACGCTTTTCAAATAGCATATTAGAACCTCTATGGAACAAAAACCACGTAGATAATATTCAAATTACAGCGGCTGAAACGGTTGGTGTAGAAGAAAGAGCTGGTTACTACGATCACTCAGGTGCTATTAGAGATATGATTCAAAATCATATGATGCAAATGTTTATGCTAGTTGCGATGGATAAACCGGCTAATGGTTCTACTATTCACGATGAGAAGAAGAAAGTTTTAGAATCGGTTAGAAGAATAGCAGAGAATGAAGTTAGCAATAATGTAATTCGTGCTCAGTATTCATCTGGTCATATGAATGGAAAAGAAGTTCAGGGGTATTTGAATGAACCAGGAATTACTTCTGATTCAAAAACAGATACATATATTGCGTTAAGACTTTTGGTGGATAATGAAAGATGGAGCGGTGTTCCTTTCTATATTCGTACTGGGAAAAGGTTGAAAGAAAAAACAACTAAGATTGTTGTTCAGTTTAAGTCATTAAGTGGCTCAGGAGAAAAAGAAGCTCAACCGAACCTTCTAATAATTGAGATTAACCCAACAGAGGGTGTTAAGTTCCAGTTTAATTCAAAAAGTCAACTAGACAGCAGTGTTGTTGAAACTACATCTAATATGGAATCTGTGAAAAATGTGCCAGAAGCATATGAACGTTTAATTTATGATGCTTTAACTGGTAATAATACATACTTTTCGAAATGGGATGAAGTAGAACATTCTTGGAAATTAGTACAACCTATGTTAGATATGTTCCAAGAAGATATGCCATTATGCAAATATGCTTCAGGTACTTTTGGGCCTAAAGAAGCAGACCAGTTATTACAGGAACATAATTTTAAATGGTGGAATTAATTAAATAGCGAAAGTTTCAGTTAACCATACAAAAAGCAGATGTTTATTCATCTGCTTTTTGTATGGTTAACTTTTATAGCCCTCTCACTTAGAAAAATTGTATGTACTTTTTTATGTACTTTTAAGTTTTATAGAGTTGGGAGAGTAGCGGTTTTCGTTAGCGGCCTACAAATGTTAAAGAATTGAGTAAAGGCTTCAACCGGAAGTCTCAGGACGGCAGGAACTCTTTTGTATAGTTCTCTCACAGTGGGAAGTGCACCGGAACCGGCAGACAGCAAAATTTAGTTTAATGGGTGTTTAATTAAGTGGGGAGGAGCGCTATCAAAAGAAATGTGGTTTGCGTGGACATAGGAGCCATATAACGAACTACATATCTCTTTCTTTTTATCTAATTATTCGGCAACCATCATTTTTTATAAGGTCACACATATTACATTAACTTCTTTTTTTAGTATCAATATATATCTCCAATACCATCTAGCATCCATTATTATCCCATTTAGATTTCTTATTAAGTAACGAATGGAAATATTATGCTTTTTATATCCTTTAAAATTCATCAGTTTTTCTATGTATGTTTGAGTTCTGGCGAACTCTTATATAAGGAAAGATGTTCTATTGTAGTTTCGATTGTATGGATAAAAATCAAAACAATTAAAATCTAACTATTCTAATAATGGTTATTATGGTAAAATTTTCTCATATGCTGGAATATACATAGTGCTAAATAGGGGGGCTGTGGGGTGTGAGGCCGGTATAGAAATAACAAATAGGGGTGGATGAATGTTGAGACAAAAGTTTAAAATGGAAGAAATCTTGCAAATACTAAGCGGTATTATGGTTTTCGTTAGCTTCTTCCAAGCTTGGATTTATGATGGGGGTCTAAATTATTTTTATGGTCCAGAACTAAAAAGAATGTTATATGATCCACCTTTTTTAATTAACCTTGTTTATTGGCTACTTATATTGGGGGCTGCTAATGTATTTTTTGGATGGAGCAGAAAATATAATGGTATCTTAGCTGGCACAACTGCAGTTGTGGTTTTTCTCTTTTTAAAGACTATTGTAGACTTTAACAGTCAGAGTGAAAAATTATCTGCTGCAAATGGCTTTTATATGGCTGGTGTAGGAATGATTGCTGCTGTAGCTTCGATTTTAGTAGCAAGAAAAGAACGGGCTAAAGTTGGATCAGAAACAAGAGATGTTAATAAATAATGGAGATCTTCAATGAAGGTCTTTTTTTGTTGTGGAATTCAACAGTTTGGCTAGTAGGTATTAGCCCGCTAGAAGACTAATAAGTATGTCCCTGCAATATTTATATTATATATGTTCCAAAATGTATTGGTGTCAGTGTATAAGTATATTTATTTAAAGAGTGTTTTTCATATGATAAAATATTTAATGGTTAAATATTTTTAATTAAAATCAGTATAGGTGTTGAGTATTAAAAGGTTTTTTCATTCTGAAGGGGAGATTTATATGAAATTAATTTGTTTAGATATGGATGGTACAACTTTAAATTCTGAAAATATGATTAGTAAGGAAAATATAGAGGCTATAAAAGAAGCTCAACAAAAGGGTCACATTGTTATGATGTTATCAGGAAGAGCTCCGCAATCAATTAATGAAACTTTGGAAATGTATAATTTACAGTGTCCAATTGGTGGAAGTAACGGAACCGCTGTTTTTGCTGATGGCAAATTATTAGAACTGACTTCATTAAATGATAAACAATGTAAAGAAGTAGCTATGCAACTTGAGAAAGAGTCTATTCCATATAAAATCTATACCAACAAGGGAATATATATTGCTAATGACTGGGTTGAACGCTTAAAGAGTGTTTTATCTTCAGGTAATATTCCTACAGACTATTACGAAAATGAAAATTTTGAGAGAATGACAAAGTTACCCGAAGAATTAGATGGTCACCTATACTTTAATTCTGTTGAAGCTCTCATAGAGGATAAAGAAATTAATATTCAAAAGTTTTTCATACTTGCTTTGGATCCTATACAAAAAGAGCGATTGCTAAAAGGTTTAGGGAGCGTTTCTGAAAGCTATATTACTTCTTCATCTCCATTTAATGTAGAAGTAATGAATATAAATGGAAACAAGGGAAATGGATTAAAAGTAATGGCTCAACACTATAATATTCCTTTAGAAGATACAGTTGCTATTGGTGATCAGTATAATGATATTCCAATGTTTAAAGTAGCGGGATTGTCTATTGCAATGGGTAATGCAGAAGAGGAAATAAAAGAATTAAGCGATGTTACTACGCTTACAAACGACGAAAATGGGGTTGCTTATGCTATTAAAAATTATGTGTTAAAGGAAAAAACCCCTGTAAATTCATAATTTAATTCTACAGTTTTAACGCTTTATAAAATTAATACGTAAGAAAAGGCTTATTCTTAGCAATAAGCCTTTTTTAGTTTAGAAATATTTATTAGCTCATTTTAAATAGTTATCTTTTTAAAGTATAAGCTCTAGAAAGTTTCTGTTTGGGATAATACAAGATATAGCGGTTGCTCTATATTAAATGAATTAATTAACTATTTTATTTATAAAGAGGCAAGTTTACATAAATCGCTAAATAGGTTTTTATTATGTTGTCGGGGGGGAAGAAAATGGATAATCTGTTTGATATAATAGAAATGGGGGAAGGAGAAGTGGACAGACTTGTTGGTTAGAAAAAATGATAAGGACTATCCAATATTAAAGGATAAAATGAAGAGGACTGTATATTGGATATTTGTACTTCTTTTTACGGCAATAACAATATCGTTAATAGCAAATTCTTTTACTGTGAATAGTAATGTTGTTCCTAACAAGAAGAATGAGGAAAGTATAGTTACTAAGGAAACAGAGAAAGAAGTAAAAGGGAAAGTAGAAAAGACAAGAGAAGTAACAACAACAGAGAAACCGTCACAGCAGGCAAAAGGATTTCAAGAGCTTATGATTCATTTGCTTTATGAAAAAACTGTCGGTACGGTACTAGTAAAGCATTTTTTAATGTATCTGGGATTGCTGATATTATACTTATTATTTATATTAACTCAGAAGAATGTAAGCAACTTAAAAGTAGCGGGATTAGAAGTTGGTACTTCGCAAGATGTCCAAGCTGAATTCTATAAAGCAGTTGAGGAGCAAAAAAACAAGTTTGATTTTTTAACGTTTTGGATGAGAGAAGAGAACCGGTTAACATTTATACGTAATACAGATATAGAGCATCGAACATTTCTAGGTTTTTTAAGTAGAATGTTAGAAAAGATGCAGGAGTACTATAGAGATGACTGGAATATTAATTTTAGTTTCACTATTTATGAAATGAATGAATTTGAAAGATCAAGTCTACCTAGGAAAGTAAAAAAATCTGCTGTTTCACTAACGGAAGAAGATAAAGGTTTACCAATACTTAAAGAAAAAGATCTTCACTTTCATAAGAATTATTTGATTTATAAGGTGACAGAAGTTAATGTAAAAGATGCTACAGATATTAAAGAGCATATGATAGTATTATCAAGCTATTATAGTGAATTTGATGAGGTTGATAGTATTCTTATATCTGGTCTAAGTGCCTTAATTAATTTAATATATATCCAAACTACACAATCTGATTTTATTCTCTATTTGCTTAAGGAGAACCAAAGAGCAAGAGAACGATTAATGCTTTAAAGTTTTAATATAAAGGAGAGGGTTAGGAATGTTTAAAATGCGGCCAAAAGACAAAGAAAAAATTGAACAAGTTGCAGTTGAAGTGAAAAATATTAATTATGATGTTAATTACTTTTTAAATATGGCTGAAAAAATGCAATACAAGGGACCCAATTCTAGCGATGATATACAATATCATAGAGGGAGTCTAAAAGGTTACCGTAAGGCTTAAAGAAACTAATAAAGTAAAATAACCCGCTCATAGTGGGTTATTTTTTTAGTCCTAAAATGTTACGAATAGCTTTTTGGGCAACCTTGTTATTAGCTACATATTCTCTTGAATCATTGGATCTATTCTTACGCCCAGGATACTGAACGTCTTTAGAACTTTTTTGTCCAACTTTTTTTGAATAATTAGAAATACTTTCAATTTCCTTCTTTGAAAAAGCCATACTGTTAACACCTCCAAAACAATCCGGTCTAAAATGTATTAATCAGTATGTTCAATTAAAAAAGATAAAATACTTGTTCCAATTATTTAACTTATTTATAACCTAGTTTTTATAAGTTTCACAACTTAATTAAGTTGTGTTAAGAGGAAATATAAATTGATAAGAATTTACCTATCAGGTATGCATAATTGAGAGAATAAAAAATAGTTCTATTTTTTTGAATTAGAGTTTTAAATGTATATATTAAAAATGTTTATATGCCGAACTTAGGGGGTGTGGCAATTGGATTTTAAACAAAGTTTGGAAGAACTATCCGAAAAAATTATTCAGCGAAAAGAGTTCATTATAAATGAAGAGGCTACTAAGCAATCATTAATTATTCCTTTTATAAAAATATTAGGATATGACGTCTACAACCCATTAGAAGTCCAACCTGAATTTACATCTGACTTTGGATTTAAAAAAGGTGAAAAAGTGGATTATGCAATTAAAAAAGAAAATAAGCCTATTATATTTATTGAAGCAAAATTTGTGAATGAAGAAATCACTCGACACAGTGCACAGCTTTGTCGTTACTTTAATGCAACGCCAGAGGTGAAATTTTCCATTTTAACTAATGGTATTCAGTATAAGTTGTTTACAGATTTAGACCAAGATAACATTATGGATGAAGAAGCGTTTTACTCCTTTGACTTATCCAATTTAACGACTACTGACTACGAAGTAATTTGGCAATTAAGTAAAGAACAGTTTAATAAAGATGAATTAGTAAATTACTCTCAAGAGCTAGTTTATATGACCAATATTAACAATACTCTAAAGGATTTATTTAAGAATCCATCTGATGATTTTATTAGGTTTTTAATTAAAGATATTAAAAATCAAAGAGTTACCTATGCTTTAATAGAACGTTTTAGACCTATTGTTAAAAAATAGATAAATAGAACCTTTTTAGATATGATTGGCGAAGGATTAAATGACTTAACTAGTATGGAGACTGGAGAAATAAAGGAGATTGATGACAATCTTATTGATATGGTAGACATTGAAAAAGAGCAACCTGTTACAACAGAGGAGGAATTAAAGGCATTTGAAATAGTTAAGAATATCTTAGACTCGAACGGAAGAGATGTTACCAATTTAGCTTACAGAGATAACTTATCGTATTTTAATGTTATTGATAGAGTAATAACAAACTGGTTTTTAAGATTATATTCAGATAGAGAGGAGAAGAACATTATAACTAGGCTAGATGTAGAACTAGTGCGCAAACTTTGTCCGGTATTTAAAGTAGAGAATTCTCCGAAGGGTAGTGGCTTAAGTCGTGTATATTTCAACAATATTGAAGATTTAAGAGGAATGGAAAATTTAATAATTGCTTGTTTTGATGAATTAAAAAGGAATTAAGGGGCTTTTATAGCCTCTTTTTGTTTAAGTTAATAGTTATATATGGAAATATAAATTATAATAGCGATTAAGGTAAGTTATTTTATATATATGGAATTTATTTATGGATAAAATAAGAGGTGCTATCATTGGATGATAAAAAGGTATTGCCTAAATTGGAACCTGGTTTGATTTGTGGAGAATGGAAACTATTAGAGAGATTTAAAGGCAATAAAGAAAATGGATATGCTGCTGATTGGTTCTGTAAGTGTTCTTGCGGAACGGAAAAGAGAATAAAAGAGTATATGTTAAAGAGTGGTTCCAGTAAAAGTTGTGGTTGTCTTGTATTAAAAGAATTAAGATCAATTGTAGGGACAAAATTCGGGAGATTGGTTGTAAGAGATGTAGTTAAAGAAGAAAGCAGTAATAATTGGTATGCCGTTTGTGACTGTGAATGTGGTAAAAAGAATTACAAAATTAGAAAACACAACTTGGAAAAGAAAGGTGCATTGGCTCAATGTAAGAATTGCAGTATGAAGGGGATAAGAACAATAGATTTAACTGGTCAAATTTTTGGTTATCTTACTGTCACAGAACAAGCAGGAAAACGAGGTAGTAACGTTCTATGGGAATGTAAATGTGTCTGCGGAAATAAGAGAAAAAATACAGGGAGTGCATTAACAAGCGGGGATATAAAAAGTTGTGGCTGTAAGAAGTATGAAGAAGCAAATTGGAAAAAACACGGACAATATGGTACTCCTCTTTACACTGTTTGGAATAATATGATGAGTAGGTGTTTTAACGAAAATAATCAAGCATATCATCATTACGGTGGTAGAGGTATTATAGTTTGTGATGAATGGCAAGATGTAAAAAGGTTTATCGAGTGGTGTGAGGGAAGTGGGTATAAGGAGGGTCTACAGCTGGATCGCAAAGATACTAATGGAAAATATGAACCTTCTAATTGTAGATTTATCACCAAAACGGAAAACCAAAATAATACACGGGCGAGTGTAAGGTTTAAGTATAACGGCCAGCTAAAAACAAGAAAAGAAATAATTGAAATTTATAATATTAGTCTTACAACTTCTTATAATTGGGAAAAGAAAGGGAAATTAGAAAGGGTTATGCTCTATGAATGACAAGACACTTTGTATCAAATAAATAAAAAACATAGAGTTAAAATTAAACACCAGGGGGAATAAAAAACTCTTGATAAAATGGCAAAAATATTAAGTGTTTCTACTTTCACTACTTATATATGAAATAATAAAGGAAAGTTAATAAATATATACAGCTTCTAAAAAAGAGAGAAAGGTCACTCCTTCTCTCTTTTTTAGAAATTAGCTTAATAAAGAAAAATTTTTAATCGAGAGAAAATATTTTTTATTTAGTAAAAAATAAAGATTATAAACCTTACTAAAGAAATAAAATATATTATCCATTAGAAATTTAAAACAACTAAAAAATAATTTGATATTCTCTAGTTTGTTTTTCATTGAGGGTTAAAATAGGAAATAAAATAGATAATAAAATGTTACTTCAAACATCCTAAAATAGTTATTTTCGGCGTTTTGAAATGCGGTTTTTTACACCGCTCAAACCCTTGTAGCTCTAAGGCTCAATTGAGTTTGATGTCAAAAAGTAATTTTTTATCATTTTTTACTCTATTTTTGGACAGGAAATAGGTTTTTTTGCAATGGTTTTTGATTAAACAAATGAAAGCGGCCATCTAAATATACATAAAACACCCTCTAAAACGGATTTTTATAGATATAATTAATGACTTAATCAGATATTTAAATAAAAACGTCATTAACAAGGGGTATTTCTTGGTGACTCTTTTGTATTATTGCTTTAGTAAAGAGTATATACTTATTTTTTAGTAAAGGTAGGAAGAATAGCAATTCTACTAATGAATAGTAATTTATTCTGTAGTAGATACCAAATAGAATATTTTCTAGTCAAGAATATGTGTTTTTTCATAAGTAAGGGAAGATAGTTGAAGAATAGAAAAAGAAAAACGTTAGACAACTTATCTAACGTTTCTGCATTTACTAATATTACACTTCCACTGCAACAATTCTATCTGAAGCTTGTTGTTCACTATATAAACCTAAGTAGGTAGACAGTTCATCGTTATAGAAATATTTCTCTAAACGTTTAGTGTCTACTCTTTTTTCTTCTAACTTAATACGATACTCGCTTCCAAACAAGCAAGTTGTACAATCATCTTCTAAATATAATGATCCAGTAATAAAGTGCAAATCGTTACTGTTTATTTTATATAGGTGGTTATAAGATTCTAAGGCTTCGCTATTTTTGTTAGGTATTTCTTGTACTAATAACTTGGTTAAATCACCTTGTTTGAGGTAAAGAGCATTTGTAAGCTGGAATTCTTCTCCTGAAGTTATAATCGTTAAGAAATAATCTCTATTTATACGTCCGATTAAAAAATTTCTAAATCTAAAAGTGTGAAGTTCATTTTGAAAAAGAGTTATTAGCTCGTTAGTCGTTTTTACATTCACTATTTCTAAATTTTCTCTACGGTATACCATTCTAAATCCTCCTATACATTCCTTTAGGACTGAACAATCTAAAAAGAATGTTTGTCGTTTTTTAAAGTATAATCAGGAACCTTAAAAGGTTGATAAAAAATAGAAATAACTGTTCAATTGCGAAAATCTTTTTTCCACTTTGACTAGGGTGCTTGATAGAATTAATACATAAAAGCTCTGGTAGCTAAAAAGGAGAAGGAAGCGGAATGATTCAAACGAGAATAAGTGGACTTATAAAACAACTTCAAAAAATGAAAGAACAAGAAGGCGATATATTTGTACTATCATCTTTTTTTATAAGAAATGACGATCCAGATAGCCCTTATGAAGGTCATAACGTATTTTCAAGTCCTAAGCTTTCATTAGACACGTATGTAGAGCATATGAGGGAAGATGGAAGTGTCGAGTACAACTACTTAAAGAGCGAAAATTTGAATTGGAACAATGGACGGAATAAAGAAGAAAAAGTATTGCTACTAACTCAAAATGAAGAAGTAGACGTAGATATAGATTAGAAGAAAAGGGGAAGTAAGGAATGGGTATGCCGCTAGAAATGAACTGGATGATTGTTACAAAAGGTGAAGAAGAAAAAGTGGTGAATAAAGAGAACTACTTTAAGTTAACAAAAGAAGGTTATCGTCTATATCCGTTAGATATTGCAGTAGTGGAAGTAAGGAAGGCAAAAGAAGCAGCTACTATCGGACTAGCAGAAATCAAAGAGATGAATTGGGGAAATGGTTATACAACCATAACCTATGTGCTTAAAAAGCTAAATGGAGTGAACTAGAAGGGCTATATAGTCCTTCTTTTTTATTATGGGGTAATTTATACCGCTAGCTGCAATTAAAATAGTTACTCGGAAATAACGATAGCAAAAATAATAAGGAAGTATCTTGTAGTAAATGCTAAAATTAAGTAATTAAAATTAAGTGAAGAAGAAAATGAGGTAAGGTACAAATGCTTACGGTTACAGAAATGTTGAAATATGGTGGAATAGATACAAATGCTAGAATTAAATTAGCTCGTCACAAGGACTCTAGGGAAGGTGTAAACCTAGAAGAGATAGCACATTTAGGGATGTTTGAAATTTATCAATCTTATCAAGAGAAAGATGTATTTAAGGATTGTGACTATGTTGTTTCTTTCATTGGTGAGGAACGTAATCAAGCTTTATTTGTGGGTGTATATAAAGTCGTATATAGCGGAAGTGTAAAAGGGATTCCAGAAGAATATCGAAAGCATTTTGGTCCAGAAGCTAAGAAGAATAGTAAATATAGATATCTTCTTAAAAAGGAAAGTGGATTTGAATCATATGAAAAAAGGTTAGTGTTTGAATGGTTTGTTGGTTCAAGGAGTTGGTTTAGAATTCTTAGCAAAGATACAGATATTAAAAGTCTTCAATGGCATCCTGAAGGGTATGTAGCGGATTTTCCGGGCTACGATAATGTGATATTAAGCCATATTGAGTTGGAGAAAATGATTAATAACCCTACAGGGAACAAGGTTTGGCACGATCAACTTTCTTCTGTGAAAGGCGTATATTTAATTTTGGATAGAAAAACTGGATTTTTATATGTTGGGGTAGCAAAAGGCGCAAACGGATTTTTAGGAAGATGGAGAGAATACGCCAATGATGGTCACGGTGGGAATGTTCAACTATTAAAAATAATATTAGAGGACGAAAAGCGTAAGTATGATTTTCAGTATTCAATTTTAAAAGTTGTATCATCCACAGCTTCTCCTTTAGAAATTCTTGCAGAAGAAAAGAAGTATAAGAGAAAATTAGGTACGATTGAATTTGGGCTAAATTCTAATTAAAAGGCAGAAGAGAAAGTGTTTTATCTAATTCCTAAGATATTTGCATATAAATAACAGTAAAGAAATGCGAACAATAAGTTTGCATTTCTTTACTGTTATTAGTCAATGAAAAATTGATTCATAAATATTCCTTCATACCTAAAAGCATCTTCTTCAATAGGTTGATTTTTGTACTCTTCTAATTCGTCACCTAATACAATGTCCTCAAGAGTTTCGTTTGGATTTGGGGTCTTAGTTTCTCCTCTGATATAATTAGCGAAATTTAAGTCCCACTCTTCAACAGGCTCTGATTTTGGATTGGCAAGCCAATAGGAAATTCGAGCTTCAACAGGATTTTTAAAGAAAAGAATTCTTAACTTACTTAACCACTTTACTTTAGAAACATCTTTTGTTTTTTCATATTGATAATGATGCCTTAATTCGTGAGCAACTGTTACTGCGGTAAGTATTCCGAAGTTTAAAGAATTGTGGTTAATACTCATTTCTGCTCTTGAGCCATCGTAATATCCAGGATTGTTAGATGCTAATTGTTTGTAAGTAATTTTAGGTGCATTTTTAATTTCTAAGCGAGTGCTTAAAAAGGACACAAGCTCTAAAACTAAGTGCTTTTTTTCTTCGGTATTTAAAAGTGACCAATTTTGCAATTCAAAGTTTTTGCCAACCATTCTGCAATTTTTTTTATCAGTTTGCTGAATTTGCTTCCATAAACTCAAGAGATAGTCCTCCTACCTGTAGTTAGTTTAAAAATATTTACTGGTTAATAGTAGCATATAAGTTAAAATATTAAATCTATTTATTCTTATAAAATCGTATTTAAATAAAAAAACTGGACACTATTCATTTTCTAATTATTATGCACCTCTGTAAAAGGGGGTGCTTTTTTGAGTTTATCAAATAGCAAACAAGATTTAATAAATGCATTAAGAGGGAACTATCCCGTAATTTATATTGTGGCCAAAGATGAGAGACCAATAGTAGAAGCAATAAATATTTATATGGACAAGTATGGAGAGAAAGATCATCGGTTATCGTCTTGGGATTTTAATAAAATGTATAGGGATTTACAAGACGGAACAAGGCTAGTTCATTTTAAAGAGGAAGCGTTGGGTAACGAAATTAACCCAATAGGTTTCGTTCGAGTTGATAACAAACAGACAACTCCTAAAAAAGAGAGTGTGGATATAGGATATTATGAAGCAATAGAGAAATTAAGAAATCTTAGCGTTAATAGAATTTTGCTTTTATTGGATTTTCGTACCCGTATTAATGCAGGTGACATAGAAAATGTAGGTAAAATAATAAGATCAATAAAGGATTTTGCTTATGAATCAATTTTCCCTTTCACAGAGGAATACCATTTGCCTATATATAGAAAGTCTGATGCACAAGTAAAAAGAAGCCTTGTTCTTGTTTCTCCAGTTTTGAAAGTACCAAAAGAATTGGAAAATATAATTCATATTATTCATTTTGATGATCCGGAGAGAGAAGAAGTTAAAAATCTGTTAGAGAGTTATTCAAAACAGGAAAATATTATTTTAGATGAAGCGTCAAAAGAGAAAATTATAGAGGCTGGCATTGGTCTGTCGGAAACAGAGCTTATGATATCTATTAAAAAAAGTCATTATTTAAATGACAAAAAGACAATTAAAGCAAAGGACATTCTAGAAGATAAAATTCAGATTATACGTAAAAAAGGTTCTTTAGAATTTTTGGATGTGAATTTAGATAGGAATTCTATAGGAGGATTTAATGAGCTCTTTCCTTGGTTAGATAAAAGAAAACTTCTGTTTAAAGAATCTGTTAGGAAGAAGTACAATCTAGATTACCCTAAAGGTGTATTGCTTACGGGGATACAAGGATGCGGAAAATCCTTGGCTGCTCGTGTAATTGCTAATGAGTTAGATGTACCTATGTTGCGGTTAGATATGGGAAGTATGTTTAGTAAATGGGTGGGTGAGTCTGATCAGAATTTCCGTAATGCATTAAAGACAGCGGAACAAATGGCTCCTTGCGTACTATGGCTAGACGAAATTGAAAAGGCTCTGTCAGTAGGTGACAATGCTCACGAAACTACAAAGCGTATGTTTGGGTATTTCCTTACGTGGATGCAGGAAAAGAAAGAACCAGTGTTCTTAGTTGCAACCGCTAATAATATTGATGCACTATCCCCAGAGTTTATGAGAAAAGGTAGATTTGATGAGATATGGTTTGTTGACCTTCCTACCTTAGTAGAAAGAAAAGAAATATTTAATGTGCATTTCAAGAAGAAAAACATAGCATTTGAAGATACTGATTTGGAAAGAATGGCCATAGAAACTGAAGGTTACTCCGGCGCAGAAATAGAAGCGGCTGTAAATGAATCAGTGTTAACTACTATCTTAGAAGCTAATGAAGACTGCACTATAGATATAGTTATAAATGAAATACGTAGAATAACACCGTTAAGTGTTACTCATAGTGAGAAGTTGAATCAAATTAGAAAATGGGCAACTGAACATCGAGTGCGATCTGTATCTCATAGTAGTAAGTAATTTTAAAGAAAGAAGTCCTAATATTATAGGGCTTCTTTCTTTTTTTTGAAATCGATTGACAAGTAAAAAAACCTAACTATATTAGCAACAGAAATAAATACATAACTGAATGAATAGGGGAAATGAATAATGAAAAACTCAATCCAATTTTTAGATATCAAAGCTGCTTTTGAAAAAGGTTTTAAAAACAATGGCTTCTTCCGTCGTGGAGACGAACTGTTTTTAATTGACCTTAGTGGCGAAAACTTTGCTGGTATGCGTGACAAAGGTTTCTTTGAAGGTGTGAGTCAAGTACATTGTATTATTACTCACACGCACGGCGACCACGTAGGGGGAATTGGTGATCTTGCTTTATACTCATTCTTTTCTATGGCTCCAGGCTTTAGTAAGAAGTTAAAAGTATACGCTCCGACTCCAATTCTGGACGATGTGAAAAACCTGCTCCGTATTCTCGGAACAAACGATATGCATTCTGATGTTATCGGTTTGGACCTTCGTAAAGCTACTAACGTTGGAGGTGTTGAATTTGAACCGTTTCTTGTAGAACACGTTGAATGGTTAAAATGCTTCGCTTTCGAAATTCGTTTCGAGGACAACTTCATTTACTACAGTGGTGATAGCAATATGGTCCCTGAAGTTGTTGTTGAAAAGCAGTTGAAAGGAGAGTACACAGAGTTTTACCAAGATACTTGCATAGCTGATTATCCTGGTAACGTGCATCTTCATTTAAATTTGCTTGAGGGGCTTATTCCAGATGGTAGCCGAGACAATGTGTTTGTAATGCATTTGGATAACGGTTTTCCATTGGAAAAGGCTGAAAAATTAGGATTTAAACTTCCTAAGCTTTCAGGTATGGATTACTAATTCATAATTATTTGAATTAGTAAATACACTTCCTATCCATAAGTGATTTACTTTTAATTGCTGAGTGGATGTGTAAATATATTAGGGATAAAATCAATCGATTCTATCCTTTTTTTTATGCGTACTTTCCTTTCTTAGCTTTTTTACTTTTTTTCTAAAAAAACAAAGTATTATCTTTCCAGAAAATAAAACACGTAGAGGTGGAAGATAATGAAAAAGTTAGGTAAAGGAATCATTTATTCATTCGTAGCAATTTTAGTTCTAGCTGCTGGAGTATCTTTAGGAAAGGTTTTTGCTAAGGATAACGCTAGCAAGGAACTACTTGTAGCTAGAGAGGATAAAGTAAACGATAGTGTTGAAAAGGAACAAGAACTATATGTAAATGCTAAAGAAGTATTATCAAAGCAGAATGATGTTTCGACTCCATTTGGTGAAGTTAACGTTGCTGTAATTGATAGCGGTTTTGATCCAAATCACCAGGATTTAAAAAATCAAGTGGCACGTAGTTATGATTGCGCATTAAAAAGCAAACCTAATGAATGTATTCAAGTTGAAGACGAAGGGATGCACAGCAAAAGTGATCAAAAACACGGTACTCACGTAGCAGGAATTGTTGCTTCTAGTCGCTTTGGAGTGGCAAGGGATGCAAATCTATACTTGTTTGCTGCCGGTGACAATGGACAAAAAGATACAATAAAAACAAAAGGCACAATTAGCGCGTATAAACAAATTCTGGAACTAATGGATTCGGGAATAAAGATTGACATAGTAAATATGAGTTATGGAAAAGAAAAAATGAGCCCAATCGAAAAACACCTTTTAAAAAGAATTTATGATAAGGGTGCCATATTAGTTGCGGCAGCTGGTAATCCTTGTTCATATCAAAATTCAGAAGGTAAATGTGTAAAGCAAGGAGAAGGTGAAGAGTATGCAATAAATCCGCATCGAGACACAATAATATTTCCTGCTAAATTAGATTACGTAATTAGTGTAGGGGCAGTGGATCGTCAAAAGCATAAAGCTATTTGGAGTTTAAAACAATCTGCTTCCGGTAGAGAACTTGATATAGTCGCACCAGGGACGGATATTATGAGTACTCTTCCTGACAATAAATACGGTCGTCTTTCTGGGACATCAATGGCTGCTCCGTTTGTAACTGGCGTGTTAGCCAATTATAAAAAGGAACATCCTACATATAGCAACAAAGAAATTGTGGGTATGCTTTACGAAAGTGCAAAAAACGTAGGCGAACCAAAGAAAGATAAAGATTATGGTTACGGTATCGCGTGGAACTTTCCATATGAACATTTTTATATCAATGAAGGGATAAAGCTTAATGGTAAATATAAGATTTATAATTTTGCAGATGCTGACCGCTCTTCTTATAAAGAAATGCTATTAGAAGGAACGTACAAAGCGGTAAAAGCAAAAGATATTGATAACGAAACAAATAAATGCAAGTATGTTTACTTAGTAAAAGACGATAAAGAAATTGGCTGGATACAAAATGCTACCCAATATTAATTTTGCTAAGGAATAGTGATTAAGGTGTTTACCACGGTAAATGAGCTACTTTAAAACTGACGCTTATATTTAATTGCAGAAGTTTAAGTAGAAATATTAGAGTTATAAATGCAAAAGCACATAATTGAGATTATGTGCTTTTTTTCAACTTGATTAAATAGCTATGTACCTTAGAGAAGTTAAGTCTTAATTTTACCCAAGTATATCTTAGGCTCTTTTTACATTTGTGTTAAAGATACGAGTAACTATAAAGGCTGTGATAAGGAAAGAAGTATTAGTTATCAGAAGGCTCATTTTAAAGCCGTTAGTGAAAGAGAACAAGCTAGGGAATATTGCTGGTAACAAAGCTAAAATTAAAGCTATTACCAAGATTGTAGCTATGTTGTACAAGATAGTTAAAATAACTTTCTTGTTAATGTTAAAAAGGGGTATTCTTCTATATGTAATGCTGATGAAAAAAATTAAAGGTAGAAAGATGTAGTCAAGGCTGTTAAATGTTCTGATGATGTCATAAAACAGTAAAACATAAAAGAGGCCTGCAAATATTTTAGATACACCAATAGATATAAGAATGGATTTGCATAAGTCTTTGTTAGATAAAATTAGTGTTTCTTTACTTATAGAAGATTGTTTCGTTTTTATAAGATGTGCCTCCTTTTTAAATGCCGGAAGATTACCTATATATTTTTATTATACTTGATGTAGATATAATACAATAATGGTAGTTTAAGAAGTTCTTCTAAGAGTGGCGGACAAACAATTATGGCTCATATGATTTTAATCTCAATGCTACAAAAAAATTCAAATGATGATGATTGGACTTTAATAGTTACAGATCACTTATTCGGAGCAATGTCCGCTAAAAAACTCGTTCAGCCGCTATTTGTCGCGTTAGAAATGTTAAAGGTACAGTGGATTACTGTAATGCCAGCTAATGCTCCGGTTGAAATTACGAGTAACTTTAATACCGTGTACTTAATGAAAGTTGATTACCAAAAAGGTAAAGGGAACTTGACGTTTGAAGTAGAGCGGAATGAAAGAAGATTCCTCAAAAAACTTCCTGTTATTGACGATATGAGAACTCACATTGAAAAGAAAGAATTAATGTAACGCTAATTAAAAAGAAATGCCGCTAATTTTACGGCATTTCTTTTTTTATTGATATAAACATTTAGAAAGTTATGCTATTTAAAAGTAGTAAGGAAAGTTCTCAAAATGTACAAGGGGATTTTTAAGACTTGCAATGAAATAATTTATGTCGTATTGGCACTTTTAATCGTGGAGATGATGAAGTATGACTTGGGTTGTTATTCTTTCTATTGTAGTGGTTAGTGCTCTCAAAATCTTAATAACCTGTCTACCAACGTCAGTGATAAAATGGTTAGTTGGTAAGTTTGAGTTACATAGAAGCCTTAATATGGATGCTGAAATTACTGTGGGGGTGAAGAAATAAAAGGGGCTGAAAAAGAGGAGCTTATAGCAAATTTTAATAAAGGAACCTTTTTAAAGAAGTATTATATACATCCAGGCAGCGAACGCTATTTTCTATATCCTGAAGGAGAGGAGACGCCAATCAAAGTTGACTTTATAGAAGGTAAAAAAAGAGTATCACTGTGGTTATATGTGTACCGTGACCATATTGATGTGATAAAGCAATACTCTGAAAAGATGATTGCTTATAGTATTTATTCTAATGAATTACAAAGCGGTATGCTTGCTGAATAGGGTATAGACGAAAAAAGAAATGGCTATTGCGTACCATTTCTTTTTTATTTACTTATTTATTTAATATCGCTACAAAAGAGGTGTGATTTTGAGATTTATCTGAGTGCCCCCATTTAGAGCATAAAAGAAAAAACTTTTTGGTATTTTAATATCCTCGATGTACTGCTTATACATTCTTTCTATAAATTCAGCAAAGAAATCAATTAGCCATAGTTCAACGTTATGATTGAACGGTTCATTTATTAAAGAATCGAACTCAAATGATGAATCTTCTTGATTAAATAAACCAAAGTTTATGTCTTTACACTGAATACCATCAATTTCAATTTCTCTATAGGAGATGCAGTAGCTCTTATGTTTGTATTTTACAACTAAAGCTTGTCCATTAGGTTGTTGTTCATTGGTATCTGAAGACAACTCACTATCATCAATAGCTGGTTTGTATTCGAAAAAGTTAGTTATAGTAAATTCCCTCAAAAAAGTATTAGGAATAGGGTTCTTCTCTATTGTTGGCTCAGAAGTATTGTAGTAGAACTTCATTTCTTTCCAATGATCTGCAAACTTATTTTGGTTTATAACGCCTTTCCATAGAGCATTTGCCCAGTCTCTCCCCTTGCTCTTTACCCAATATTCAAAGGGGGAGTCGTATATAGTGGAATAAGGAGGTTCTTTGTATCTTCGTTTATCTTTTAAATCTCCTAATAAAACAAAATAATTGTTTGCGCTTTCTTGTGTCCAACCTTTTTTAAACAGCATCTTTTCGAGTTCTTCTTGCCTGTTAGAATCTTTTTCTTGTTTAGCATAGGGATCAAATTCTTCGGTACTGCCAAGAGAGTAAATAACAACATCCATTTTTTCCTTGAGGAGTGTTAGGGCGTATTCTTCATTTTTGGCATTAATATATTTTTCCTTTATGTGAAGATTATTTAAAAAATAAAGGTACCCATTATATTCTTCTAACTGCTTCAGATTATTGTATAAATATTGTAATAAAGTTGAACACAACGGAGATACTCTTTTAAATTCATCAAAAGATTGACGCGTTGTTAATAGATCGTTTACTAAAAGTGGAATATGTATTTTGTATCCTGTAATTGTTCCAATGTGTTCTTTCGCTGTATTTATAATATCGAACCAGTAACCCTGAATATAATTTAGTTCCTTATTAAGACGAGTGAGTTTAGTTTTATCCTTGTTTTTTAATAGTTTCATTATTTCTCCCTAGGATGTATCACATTTGTAATATTTACTAATTATTCTAACAGAAAATGTTTGTGGGTTGAATGGATAATTTTATAAATTCCATTGTTATTCAATGGATATTAGTGTCATATGTACTAAAAGAAGTATATTTGGATACGAAAGGCGTTAGTTACGCAATGAAATATGTATTTAAAAACCAATAAAAAGATTAAATTAGCATAGGTCTATATAATTAAATAAGAACTAAATAATTACATAAATGTATATAAAGGGGCGAATGAATTGACTAACCTATAATATTGAAATTTGACTAATAATGTGTATGATTATAGCAATTTACAAACAGGAAGTAGGGATTACAACTCAATGAGTAATGTTAATTATAAAATTAGTTATTCAAGCCAGCCAAATGTAGAGATACCTGAAAATGCTAAAATGCTTCCAAAGGAACTTGATAACATTGGCAAAGCATATGTTGTCCACGAAGAAGGTAAAACAACTGTCTACCTTAACTATTCTGTCGGTATTAAGATAGATAAGCCTAGTGTATTTAGTATAAAATTGATAGATGGAGTTATGGTCATTTCTGTAAAGAGACCTAATGCTGGAGTAAAAAACAAGATAAACTATCACTTTTTTAAATTAGAATTCGATAAAATTATTGAAAACATTAGTCTTCAAGAGATGTACGATTAATAGATAATTTTTAAAACCTTGCCGTTCCGGTGAGGTTTTTGTTCGTATAAGTGCTTAATTATTTAGCAAATGCACTAGGTAATTAACTTTTTTATTATTTTTACCACACTATAAGTTCTCGTGTTAACATAACAAAAATTAACAAAAAGGAAAATTACCTTTTCGAATGATGGAGGAATATAAAATGAAATTAGCAGAGTTAAATTATGTTGAGTATTCGGACGATTCTACAGGGATGGACATTCACGTTATATGGGATTATTCCAATAAAGGGTTAGGGTATCAAGTTTCCATTTGGGATGGTGAACAATATGATGCTGCCTTAAATATTGAAGAATATGAACTAGGTTCTGGCATTACAAAAATTACCGAAATATCTAACTTAGAAGAAATGTTTAAAGGATTAGAAATAATTGCTGATACCTATTTAAGAGCTTTAAATTCTAATGATATAAGTGTAAAAGAAGCTTTCACTTTATGCACGAACTTAACAGAAATAGATATTCAAGAAAAAATGAGAGAAGATAGCGAGAAAGAAGCCAGCAGTAAAGTATTATGTGCTGACTGTGGAGATAAAGCTCAATTAAAGACAGCTAATGGGAAGAATATTTGTAAAGACTGCAGAGGTAGATTATATTGGGAGTGTGTACATTGCAAAGAATTATTTGATGATGATCACACTCGTCTTACACCAAAGGAAGCATATTGTATCAATCATATTGCTGCAAACGAAGAAGGGAACTATGTAACTCCCAAAGGAGAAGTTTATACAGAAGAAGAAATGCAGGGATAAATATTATAAGGTTCGACATCTGTCGGACTTTTTTATTTTAGGCAGTAAAGGTTAACGAAAAAAAGAGTTGTTTAAAACAACTCTTTACCTGTTTATGCTGTGCATTGTAAAGTGAATTATAATTAGAAAATATATTTTACTTTAGCTGCTTTAAAATTGACTTGAAGTTCCCTGTTTTAAGGTTTTTCGCGTCATTTAAAAAAATTTTAGTAAATACCTCGATAACTTTTGAAATTGGATAATACATAAATGTAAGACCTAATAACAAAATCTGAACAAGATTTAAATTATGATAATCCGCGTTCTTAGTGTAATATTTATATAATTCTTTTCCTAAACCAATAGAACACGTAATTAACACATACCATTTAGCAAAACTCCATAAAGAGTAAATTGTTGTTCCAATAATAAAAACTGCAACAACAAATATAAACCATCGCCAAAATTTATCTTCAAATCTCAAAGTGAACACTTCCTTAATTAAGTAGATTTGTTATAACAACAAAACTACGTATTTTAGAGATTATAGAAAGAAAACATAATGTTTGTATTAAATTTTGGAAATAATTATTTAGTATACTCTTTTATTGTTAAAATATACCTTGTGACATATAATTCAATAAACGCCTCTGTAGCTATAGAAGGGAAGAGCGCCGGAAAACAATTGTACAGACCGGGTCGCAAGGCAAAGGTTTCAGAAGCACCGAAAAGCAAATTAGCTGAGGCAGGTGAAATTCCTAGCCGGTTAAAATCCGTAGGGAAGCGTGTTCTCCCTTAGCCTATGCTTACGAAAGGAGTGCGGGTTCGAATCCCGTCAGAGGCATATAAGTTGTTAAGTTAACGTTTAAACTTTTATTGAAAATATGAATAAGAAACAAAAAAACCACCTTTTATAACAAAAAGGTGGTTTTTTTGTGTAGAGATAGCGCCATTAACAGTAGGTGTTCAACAAAGAATTACTATTAATCAGTTACCCGAATCCGTGGCATTAAAACCTGTTTTAAAATCTTTTCTTTGATTATCTAATAAATCATAACCAGTTCTTATCGTCTGATCCCCGAATTTTTCTTTTAAAGATGCAATCGCTTTAGTTAGTGGTTCTTTCTTTTCATATTTAACCGCATCTTCTTCAAAACTAAATAAATCAAGTTGCTTTGTAGAATCTTTTTGCTGTTCAATTTGATGTAGGGAAATACCTAACAAACGAACTACATCTCCGCTCCAGTTTTTTCTAAAAAGAAGAATTGCATAATGGAGGATCTCTTTTTGATCAGAAGTAGGATTGGTTAGTTTGCGACTACGCGTAATTGTTTTAAAATCTTCGGCATATCGTATGGTTATTTGAATAGTTCCTCCTACTACGCGCTTATTGGATAGTCTTTTACTTACGCTCTTAGATAGTCTCTCTAAAACTTCTACTAGTGTTATTTCTTCAGAACTGTGTTTTTCCAGAGTAGTAGTGTTGCCAATGGACTTATAATCATAGGCAGCATCCTTGTCTACTGGTCGCTCATCCACACCATTAGCCCAATTCTTTAATAACGATCCGTTTTTCCCTAGAGTTGTCTTTAATTTATAATCATCAGCTTTTGCTAAGTCCTGAATAGTGTATATGCCAATACTATTCATCTTTTCAGAAGTCTTTTTTCCGCAACCGTGCAACTCGTTAACAGGCAGCGGCCAAATAACGCTAGGAAGGTCTCTCTTACGTAACACGGTTATTCCTAGTGGTTTTTGCATATCGCTGGCCATTTTACTGAGTACCTTACAGGTAGAGATTCCAATAGAGACAGGTATCTTAAACCTTTCTAATATCTCTGTTCTTATTCTCTCCGCTATTTCCATTGGTGTGCCTAACTCCCAAGCATCTGTGATATCTAAATAAGCTTCATCAATGCTAGCTGGCTCCGTTAAAGGGGAAATACTTGTTAAGTACTGA
Source organism: Priestia sp. SB1 (assembly GCF_038898415.1). Taxonomy (NCBI): domain Bacteria; kingdom Bacillati; phylum Bacillota; class Bacilli; order Caryophanales; family Bacillaceae; genus Priestia; species Priestia sp. SB1. The sequence goes on from NZ_JBBJSS010000002.1 coordinate 316,470, forward strand.
AATATCTCTGAAGAAGTTTCTCTGTATAAATCAAATTGACTTTGCCTAACTATAAGATTTGGACACTTCTGCTTCGCCTCCCATAAAGGCATTGTTGTACTTATGCCAAATCCTCTTGCCACATAGTTCGCTGCAATGACCATACCGTTTCTTTTGACGTTACCGGATACCACAACAGGCTTACCTTCTAACGATGGTTCGTTAGCTATCTCAACACTTGCAAAATACGCATTGCAATCTATATGTAGAATGACTCGTCCATTTTTAGGATAATGAGATTTCATCTATTTTACCTCTTTGCTAATCCGAAGGTGGAAATGCATCTACTATTATTATGCACAAAATAGTAAAAAATATCTATTTATATTAATCTCCATATTATTCAAAGCATACATTGCAAAATGAAAAAAGATCTTATCAATACTGATAAAATCTTTTGTAGTTTAATATGGATTATTTGCAAAACGCGTAGGTATCTTTAAAGATATCTTGTTCTACAATCCACATATTATCGGCAGACTCTAAAATTACATAGTCTCCAGGTTTACCTTGTAGTGTAGCTCCCCAAGGTGTGTCAACAGAAGCAGTCTCCTGTAATTGAATGCTGCGAACTACTACTTTCTTTTTCGCATACATTCCAGGTGAAACTTCCTCATATTGCGCAAAAGTTTCTGCTGGGATAGGATATTTCTCTCCCTTAACTCCTGTCGCAATGCGAGAACCAACAGGTGCTTGCATAGTACCTTCTAACGTTTCAACTGTTGTTTCAACTGTTAAAACCGGTCCAATAGCAATAGCAATTGGTTTTTTGTATACTTCTACACCTTCAGCGAACATTTTGATTCCTTGATTGTTTAATTTTGTCATTTTTGTTTCCTCCAATAATATATGTATTTGGTTTAATTCTGTAAGTAATATAATGTATTCTTTAAAGAAATCAAGAAAAAAATAAAAATTATATTCATAAGGGTTTTTGTTGCAGTTTTAGCATAAAAGATCTGCCACTTAACAAACAAATTTATGGAGGAAATAATTATGCTTACTGATACATTGCAGGAACTTGTAAATGAAATCACGAATAAAACTAATTATCTATCTGTAAAAGAAAGTAGCTTACCTTATTATATTAGCAGTTTTTTATCAATGAATAGTTCAAAAAAAGAATCAGAAAATATTATAGAATATGTTAGTTACATTATTGATGTTGATAGGTTGCCGTCACTATATAAAAAACCTCTTATGGAATTAATTAGGCGTTTTGAATTTTCTCCGCTTTCTTTTTATTCGTTTAACTTTTCTTTTAAAACAGGATTTTTTTATAATTGTACACCTAAAAAACAAGATAATGAGTATGCAATGCTTCAATGGATACGGTGTAGAGGATACAAGAATATTGATGCATTGGAATTAAAGTGGTCATTTCTTACAGAGGAAAGTAGAACAAGCGAATATTTAAAGCTTTATAAATACGCTCAAAAGGAAGTTATTAAGGAATTGAAAAAGATGAAGCCGCTTGTTGATCAATTTAACAAAGATACTAGTGGGTTGCTAAGTGAGTTATACGCTGTTGAAATGAATAGGGTGTTTTAAAAGTAATTAAAGACAGTGATTTTTTATAATTAATTTACGTTTAGTTTTGGTGAATGTTGTTAGGGGAATATTCATAAGTAAACTCCTTTTTATAGTTATATATTCCTAATAATTGGCATAAAACTTCTTATAAGTAGTTTAAAAATTACTTTTTCTAGAAAAGATGACAATATCTAAGTATTGTATTTACTAGTTGTTTTGTTATAAAAGGAGTGGTAAAATATGACTACAAACAACAATTCTAGAAAAAATAGTTCTAGAAAAAAGGGAGATGATAGTTTGTTAGCTACAAGAAAATTATCTAATGAAGCTTTTGTAGTTCCGAAAGGAAAGTCTAAAGAGTTTTTAGAACGTTTTAATGCTAAAAAAACTAGTAGATCAACTGCAAGCTTTTGGGATGAATGTAGAGCCGTCTCCAATAAAAATAAAAAATAGATAAATTTAAAAGGGTTGACGGTCTTGGAGATGGAGAGTTATCTGTATTTAAAAGATGAAAAAGTTAAAAAAGTACAATACAAGGATTCTTACGCACATTTAATAAAGAAATTTCCATCGGCAAATAGAAATATGGATAGCTATATAATTAATAACGCTCTAAATGACAAAGCTGAAGGAAAAGCTGTAACATTTTTATTTGTAAATGAAAAAGAGGATCTATTGTATGGTTATTATTCGCGATTTGCCACATCTATCAATTATAGTGATGATGAATCAGGCGAATTTTTAGGCATACCATCTGTAGAAATAAAGTGTTTTGCTATTAATGAATCATACTCAGGTAAGCCGTGTGAGGAAACCCCTAGCGGTAGAAAACTTAATTATAGTGATAGATTATTGATAGAAGTGTTAATGGATATTAAACATCTAGCAAATAATTATATGGGAATTGAAGCAATAGTACTTCGTTCTACTGAACGTGCTTTTAATTTCTATTCACGTAATGAATTTGAACCTTTATGGGGGACACAAGATTTACCATATGATGAATTTTCTAAGGATTGCATAAAGATGTATCTAACATTAACTGAATAACTCTTTAACATCAAAGCGGTTTTTATCTTATTAAGGTAAAAGCCGCTTTTTGCTATCCATTTTTAAAGAATAGAAATCTTAAGGGATTTTTAAAATAACTAGGTATCTCCAAGCTTATACTAAATAAATTTTAATTGTTCTAACGCTAAAGAGTTCGTAAGAACTCCGTTACATAGAATAAAAACAGACAGAAAATAGATAAAATAAAATGGGATTTATGCACACTTGTTGCGAAATGAGAACGGATAAATAGATTGAAAATAAGTATTAAAAGGAAATTTAAAAGAGACCTACAACGATATTCAGTCATTTGTGATTCATAGTACACTTTAAGCACGAGATTAAGAAACAGGCCTCCAGTTCTTTATCCTGGTTTGGAAGGGGAGACTTGTAAATATAAAGTGGGAAAGGCTAACCATAGACCGCTAACGAAAACCGCTACTCTCAATAACACTGAATTCAGGTTATTTGCTTAATAAATAGAAGAAGGCGAAATTTTAGATTCAGCAAATTAGCTTTCTCACTTATAGTAGAAAATACAGTAATTTAACGGAGTAATTGTTACTATATGAAGAAACAAAAGAAATGGTTCCTTTGTAGTGAATCGAAAATATGGATAAAAATATATCTTGTGAAAAACATAAAGGGTGTTTATAATCGACTAGACACTAGAAAAAGGGAGCACACACAAGGAATGAAAAAATACGGAATGCTGTTAATGGCGTTACTTTTATTGTGGGGAGCATTTCCAACAATGTCTCTTGCTGCGCAATCAAAAACGTTTGATACAGACTTATCTACATATTTAAAAGAAGTAAGTAAAGTTAGAGGTTCAGAAGTAACAAGAGATGACATAGAATACGCTTTGTATTCTTTTGATGAAACATTATCACTGGATGATTTTGAAACAATTGAGGAGCTAAAGGATTTCCTTGGTGAACCAATTGCATCTGATTTACATAATTTAAATGGTATTTATATGGATAATAATTTAACCGAAAAAAGCCTTAAAGAACTGCTAAGAGAAAACGGTTTAACTATAGATGATTTCATTTTTGAAGAAGATTTATATTACGCTGTTTACCTTTATACTGAAGGTTCTGTAGAAGTATCAAGTAATCATTTAGAAGGAATAGGAGAAGCACAAGATTTCAAAGAACTAAATGATCTGTTGGGTTTTTTACAAGATGAATTTGGCCTTACTGTTGAAGAAATGGATCGTATTAAAGCACATCTCTCTTCTATAAATGATGAGTTATCAGATTTAACTACACTTTACCGCTTAGATGATGTAGGAACAAAATTAACTTCGTTTAAGCACTTAAAAACAGCCAAAGAATTAACACCAGACCAAATCGCTGAACTGCTTTCTATTTATAACGAAATAGCTTCTATTTTTCATATAAAGTCTTCTTTTGTGCTTGCACAAGGAGGTAGTGAGAAGCCTTTGTCATTCGTTAATCTAATGGATTTAGAGGAGCTGAAAAGTTCTAACCTGAAAATAAATCTATCAACTACAGAAGGTAGGTTTTTAGCTGATTTAGTATTAACGGATGATATGGTTAATTCAAATGTACTAACTGCTGCTGGCGAAGAATTACAGAAGCCTGCAGAAGAAGCAAAAAAAAGCTCTCTTAAGGCAGCAAGCAGTAAAGCGATTGGAAACAAAACAGTCGCTTTAACTACAGAAAAGGAAATGCCTGTTGCCGCTAAAAAGATTAAAACAATAGTAGAGAAAAAACAGGATGTTGCGCCTTTGTCTAAAAAAATTAAAAGTTCAAATTACAGCAAAAATGAACCAGTAGATGAAGGTAAAGTAATGCCGGAAACTGCTACTAATTATCTCTTAGCGATTATGTTGGGGGTAGCAGTAGCAATGCTAGGGTTATTGGTTTATCGTAGTGTTAAAAAAGTATAAAAAAAGGTTAGCGGATGTTATATCATCCGCTAACCTTTTTTAGACTAATTAAAGGGTTGTGATAGGTACATACAGCTTATCAACTAAAACTTGGGACCTTTATTCATCTCTACGTTTATTAACGCATCTATTCCTTGTTTAGCACCGCTAATTTCAATACTAATTGCTTCTAATTGGGAAACCTTTTGCCCAAATGTTTTAAGGAAGTCTTCTGATGCTTCTTCGAAGCTGTCGCTACCATTTCCGGATTTCCAAGTTCCAAGCTCGTTTACTAATTGTCTGAAAACGTGTTCTTCTGTTTTTACTTGATTAATGTAGTGTAATAATTTTTGATCCAATTCATCCAAAGCTTCTTTCTCTTTTAATAACTCTGCCGTTTTATCAATATTCATTTTTGTAAAACATCTGCCTTTACATAAGATTCAGCCGATTGCTTGAAATTGTGTATAAATTCCCCTACTCCTTCGGTGGACCAATCCTTAAAAACTTTTACACCCTGCAGAGCTTCATCGTGTAAAGCTGAATTTATTTCTATTCCACTTATAGGGAGAAGATCTTTAGTTGCTTGTTCAGATACACTTTCAAGTTTTTGAAGTATTTGTTCCAAATTGTTAGCAAAATTCTCTAAGTCTTTAGGGGTAACTTCGATAGTACCCGTTTCAGTAGAAAAGAATCTTGGAGAATGAGCAATTACATCTCCTGTTGAAGCTAATGTAAGAATAGGGTTATTAATATTACCGAATTCATCAAAAGTATAGTGGTTAGAACCGTGATAGTATGCATCACCACTAATGGAATCCATTAAACGAGCAATAGGAGAGCTCAAATTCTCACGATTCTCCATATCATAGGAAGTACCAATATAGTAAGTGGAACCTATATGGTTTTTGTATGCAACTATTCCACCAGCACCCACAGAATCCTTAGGGTGTACGTAGTTAACAACCTGTTTATCGTATTTTCCTTCGTTTGCTTTTTTTTGTTCTTTTTTATTTAGCAGTTTGACTACACTAGGAGATGAGTAAGTTACTGCTTTGACATTGTTCTTTACAGCAGCGTAAGAAGCTAATGCGCCACCAAGAGAATGTCCTGTTAATGAAATGTTTTTATCTGGAAATTCTTTGAGTACAGCTTGTACTAGTTTATCAGATTGATCAAACTGGTTTGAAACTTTTGTTTCAGTTTTAACTTCACCGTTTTCGTTCTTTACGTTAAAGCCCATTTTGTTTCGTACAGGCTCATCTACAGCTCTACCGCCAACAATATAATCTATATCAGTAGTTAAATCTTTAAAGCCTGGGCCAATTAGTTCTCCACCCTGAGTTCCTCTAAAAGCGACAACTACATCATCTCCACTCTCATAAACGACTGCATCAAATCCAGTCTCAACATCGTGAAGCTTGAAGTTTTTATTACCGACTATCTTCCAGTTTCGTTCACCATCTTTAAAGCTAGAAGTAAATGTTTTAAAAGTTTTTTTCTGATAGGCGAAATCACTTAAGTCGCGGTATTCTTTGTCTCTTATCTGCATAGATTGATTCACCTTTCCTTTTTAAGTTATAATACCATTATATAAAAATTACCAATGCGGGGCGATATGTATATGAAAAAGTTTTGTCTAATCTTTGCAGTATTTCTTATATTAGTAGTTTCAGGTTGCGGAAAAGATGACGAAATGAGCAAAAAGGATATAGTGCAAAGAGCGTCAGACGTAGCAGTAGAGTACATAAGAGTAAAAGAAGATAAAGATTTTGTAGTAAAAGATGCTGAGTTTTCAAGTGCCACAAATTCAAGCATAGTATTTGTTTATGGTTATTACAAACCTGAAAAAGATAAAGAGGTAGTTTTAATGGTGGATTCTGCTGATGACTATAAAATAACAGGTGTCGGAAGTAATTAGAAGGATCTTCTAGAAGTATCGCTCACGAAAAAGATTTTCAATTAATAGATTGAAGGTCTTTTTTTATTTGCTTATTTTCCATAAAAATAGTATTTGGTGCTATCATTCTAAAAAATTGGAGGAACAACAAAATGAATGAAATTAGTACAAAAGAAATTAGTTCAATGGAAAAAGTGAAGAATATATTTAAGGATGTATATAACCAAACAGAAGAAAGCAGAGCGGTTTTCTTAGATGAAATTAGACGGTTAGAGGCAAGAGTAACAGTTTTAAGAGAAAATATGCCTAAGCCCCTAAATTGGATTACAGAGTTTATTGAGCCCATTGCATTGCTTTTAGTAAACGAATTAAAAGTAAACCATTTTAAGATTATAGAAACAAATGATATTCAGAAGAGTATTGAACTTATCTTCTTTAACAGTGATGACGACTTACAATTGGAACGAGAACGTTACAAGATAACTCTAATTCCTGAAGATTTAGAGAATGGAATAATTTATTACAAGACTGGAACGACAACTGATAAAGATTATAAAGAGGGTACTATAGGAGCCTTAAATAATATGAAGGATAAAACTGCTCCGCTTCCTTTGGATGAGACAGAAGAGGTTGTAAACATAATAAGAAATTTGTAAATGCTTAAAAGAAGCAAAACTTTGGTTGTGCTTCTTTTTCTATGTTTTTTAATCTAAAGAGATGTTTAATGGTAAGGTGTTAAAAAACAAAGGACTGAATTCAATGCTTAAAACAATAACAGAGAAAGAAAGAAAAATGTATTTATTTTTCGGTGAAGAAGTATTAAATCAAGCTATTGAAAATATAGAAAACTACAATCGCATATACCGTTCTTTAATAAATGGTGAATTTGTGTTTAAACAAGATAATGGCTTCTATAGAGAAGGTCTAGTTCATCCGGATTCTACAGGAGTATTCAAATATCAATTTTCATTCTTTGATAAATATGGCCCAATTGGAGATTTTAAAAGAGATACATTAAAGGAAGTAGCGGAATCTATAATGGAATATGGTTATATTCCTATGTTAGAAGAAGATGTGCAGCTACTTAATAGTTCTGAGGCGGTTGCCGATTTTAAAATCCCTAGTTTCTATTGCCCGCTAATCAAGGAGAAGAAGTAGAAGTAAGTAGAACGTAAATTATCAAAAGAAAATTGCATTAAATAGCAATTTTCTTTTTTACAAAATAGACTAGTTATGCTCTAAGATAGGCTTATTCATTGAATTTTAAGCATACGTGGAAATATAATGAAATATAATCACAATACATATACTAGAAAGTAGGGAGATTATTCTTATGAAAACGTTAAAGCGTGAAGAGATAGATGAAAAATATAAATGGAAGTTAGAGCACATTTTTAAGAATTTAGATGAATGGGAAAAAGCCCGTGAAAAGTCTCAGGAACTAGTGGAGGAATTAAATGCGAAGAAAGATTCAATCTTTGATTCTCCTGCTAGTTTATTGTTCTTCTTAAAACTGACAGACGATTTTGACCTCATTTTTGGCAAGGTTGCTTCTTATGCACACCTAAAAGGCGATGAAAATACAAAGGATTCTAAGCCTCAAGAACTTAAACAAAAGTTACAATCGATTGGTAGATCGTACTCAGTATTATACTCAGTATTTAAAACTTCGCTTCTTTCACTTGAAGAAGAAAAGTTAGAGTCTCTCTTTAAAGAGGAAAAGGGTTTGCTCTTTTACAAAAAATTTATTGATGAGCTATTTCGTTCTAAACCACACACTTTATCTCCAGAAGAAGAATTTATTATGGCTCAGGCTTCAAGATTAAATTCAGCTGGAAAAACTTATAACGCATTTACTAATGCAGATTTGGTGTTTCCGACTGTTAAAGATGAAAAAGGGGAAGAAATACAGTTAACGCAATCTAACTATACAAAACTTATGGAGAGCAAGGATAGAAGCGTAAGAGAAAATGTATTTAAAGAATTTTATAGTGTATTTAAGCAATATGAAAATACATTAGCGGCTACTTTCTCTGGTTCTCTTGAAAAAGATACATTTTACTCACAAATAAGAAAGTACAATTCTTCTTTAGAAAGATCGCTGTTTGCTGACAATGTGCCTTTAGATGTATATAACAACTTAATAAAAACTGTAGAAAACAATGTACCACTAATGGAAAAGTACTTAGAATTGAGAAAGAAAATGCTAGGTGTAGATGAACTTCATATGTATGATTTATATACACCGTTAGTAAATCTAGATATGGAAATACCTTATGAGGAAGCTTTTGAAACTGTTAAAAAAGCCCTAGCGGTGTTTGGTGAGGAATACATTTTAGAGCTAGAAGAAACGTATAACGGTGGATGGATTGATGTTTATCCTAACGTTGGTAAAAGATCAGGCGCATATAAATCCGGTACATACGGTGTAAGACCGTATATTTTGTTAAACCACAAAGACAACTTAAATAGTATGTTTACTTTGTGTCACGAATTAGGACACAGCCAACACTCTGTTTATTCTCAAGCTAATAATCCAATGCTTTACGCTCAATATAGCATTTTTACAGCTGAAGTAGCTTCTACTGTAAACGAGGTGTTATTAATGAGATATTTGCTTGAAAATACAAATGATAAGAAAATGAAGCAATATCTACTTACTTATTTTATCGAGCAATTTAAAAGTACGTTATTTCGCCAGACGATGTTTGCTTCATTCGAGCAAATTACTCACGAAAAAGCAGAGAATGGTCAACCTTTAACGGCTGAGATTCTTTCAGACATATACTACAATTTAAACAAGAAATATTATGGAGATGCTGTTGTACACGATGAAGAGATAGCAATGGAGTGGTCAAGAATTCCTCATTTCTATAACGCATTCTACGTGTACAAATATGCTACAGGGTTCTCAGCAGCTATTTCGCTTTCTAAGCAGATTTTAGAAGAAGGTGAACCAGCGGTAGAAAGATACTTAAACTTCCTTAAAAGCGGAGGTAGAGACTATCCTATCGAGCTATTAAAAGGCGCGGGAGTAGATATGTCTACTACTAAACCTATAGAGGATGCTTTAGAAGTATTTGGTGGCTTAATTGAGGAACTAGAGAGCTTAATTTAAACAAAAAGAGCTAACGTTAAGTTGGCTCTTTTTTTGTCTGCTTATTTAATTAGTGTAGCTACTTTCTTTTTAACAGTTTCAAAAATAGAATAAGTAAAAAACAAATGAGGGAACAAAAGTGGCTAAACAAGTAATTGTTGTTAGAAAAGACTTAAAGATGAAAAAAGGAAAGATGACAGCACAAGGTAGTCATTCTTCTCTTGGAGTATTTCTTCAGATGATGAATAACGGGAAATCTCTAAGAGAGGAAACGCCTGAAATAGTGAACGGATCCTATACCCTTAAACTAGATGTTACTGTTGGGTCTGATTTAGATGATTGGTTACGTGGTGTTTTTAGAAAGATTACCTTGGCAGTCAATTCCGAAGAGGAGTTAATGGATATCTATTTTAAAGCAAAAGACAGAGGGCTACCTGTTGTTCTTATAGAGGATAGCGGTTTAACTGTTTTTAATGGCGTTAAAACGAAAACTTGCTTGGCGATAGGACCTTATAATTCAGAAGAAATAGATAAAATAACTGAACATTTACCTTTAATGTCGTAGGGTAAACTTATCAAACTGATATTTCACTTATTTAGTAAATATCAGTTTTTTTAATTTATATTATGTCAAAAGGGGGAGTGTGATATGAACAAAAGTATTTATGATGTAATAATTATTGGAGCGGGTCCAGCTGGTTTAACGGCAGCTTTATATGCATCTAGAGGAAATATGAAAACTTTAATTATTGAGAGATGTATATATGGGGGGCAAATGCAAAAGACCGAAGAGATAGAAAATTATCCGGCCTTCAAAAAAATATTAGGACCTGAGTTATCTCAGCAAATGTATGATCACGCAATTCACTTCGGAGCCGAATATGCTTATGGAATTGTTAGCTTAATAAAAGAAGAAGGTCTATATAAAAAAGTAATTGCCGATGATAAAGAATATATAACAAAAACTATAATTATAGCGGCTGGTGCCGATTACAAAAAGTTAGGTGTACCAGGAGAAAAAGAGTTGTCGGGACGAGGAGTGAGTTATTGTGCAGTATGCGATGGTGCATTCTTTAAAGGAAAGGAAATAGTAGTGGTTGGCGGTGGGGATTCCGCTGTAGAAGAAGCTAATTATTTAACAAAATTTGCTGATAGGGTAACCCTTATACACAGAAAGGATAAATTAAAGGCTCAACAAATTTTACAAAATAGAATACTTAACAACCCCAAGATAGATATAATTTGGAATACAGTAATAGAAACTATTAACGGAGACGACAAGGTATCTAGTTTAAAAATAAAGAACGTAACAAATAACGAAATAAATTCCTTCAGTTGTAACGGTGTCTTTATATATGTGGGGATGAATCCTTTATCGAATCCTTTTAAAAAACTAGGAATTACTAACCCAGCAGGATGTATTCCCACAGACGAGAAAATGGAGACTAAGGTTAAAGGTGTATATGCAGCTGGAGACATAAGGGAGAAATATTTAAGACAAGTGATTACGGCATCTGGAGATGGAAGTATTGCTGCTCAAAGTGCTCAACAATATGTAGAAGAACTAGATGGAAAATTAAAATCTCTAAAATGAAAAGTTGTTGTTTATGCTAGAACAATATGAAAAAGCGCCTATGTTTTTTAGTAGGCGCTTTTTGTTGTTTTAAATTCTAAAAGCTGTTGCCTTAAATACAGTTGTTAGTTCTTTAACCAGACCATCATACGAATTACTTGGAAGGGATCTAAAGCACATACAAGAAATGTCACAACAAAAAAAGTGCCCGCTGCAATAAATTTTAAAAAGCCTAATTCGTTTTTAGCAAATGCTACAAAACTAAAAATGGTACCTACCAGCATTGCTATAAATCCAATCATAACTATGGGCTCGTTAAACTTGGTGCTTAGGTAATTAGAAAGAAGCAGAGCGAATCCAACTATACATAATCCAACAGATACGATACTAAACGTCTTCAATCATATCCCCTCCTTATTTATCCTCATTATACCATTTTATTACTTTTTATTTATCTGTAATTTTAGAAAATAATGGGTCTTATAATTTTTTTATCTTTTTTCTAAAAAAATAATTATCCTCACTATAATCAAAGGGATAAGTAATTTTTCTACAAAACTTAAAAATATTACCTTGCTAAAGGTGAAAATAAATTTATGGAGGTGATTTTGATGCCACTAGAAGAAATCGAGAGAGTATTTGTTGTAAATGCATTACCAGAAGATTTAGTGCCGTTCGAAAAAAAGATGGTGTATCAAAATTATTTAATTTCAACTGATGAAAAAGAAACTAGAATTCGTAGACAGGTTGAAGAAGGTAAAGAAGATAAGTGCGATATAACGATTAAAGAAGGTAACGGTTTGACGAGAAAGGTAGTTAAAAAAAGAATTAATGAACAAACTTATTTGGAATTAGAAAAAAATATTCCAGAGAAGTATGAACCTATTATAAAGTTCAGACAGTTCTTTGCTCTTGGTAATTCTCAAGTAATGATTGATGATTTTGTAAATACAAAAGATCCTCTATTACTTGCTGAAGTTGAGTTTGATACGAAGGAGGAGGCAGCAGAATTCATTCCTCCATTATGGTTCGGGAAAGAAGTAACTTATGACGATAACTTTAAAAACAAAAACCTTTGGAAAAAACTAAATCAAGATCTAATTTTTAATAAATAAAAAAAAGAGCGGCATTCTAGCTCTTTTTTTCTTTTTAATATAAAAACTACTATATAAGATCATATATTTTATTCCTGAAAATTTACTAATTGAAGAGGTGAAAGCATTGGAGTTAATTAAAGAATACTTTTCTAATTTAGGTATAACCCCTGTAAGAGAAATAAACAGTCGCTCATTAAGTAGCATTTATACAGCTATAAATTCATATGCTGGTACAACTAACTTTAAAAATGAATACATAGCTGCATTATTCTCTGAGCGTTTAGGTGGTTTTTATATAAATAACTGGGAGTTGCCTCAAGAAGAAGAAGAATTAAGAAATGAATTAAGAAAGACAATTATTATGTATTATAAAAAGTCGGGACCAGAAGGAAGCATAGATTTTTATTTTGAAAACTTTAGTAAAGAAATCATTAGTGACTTTAGAAATACATATCTCTTTTCTTATCTAGAGCGCACTAACGCTCCAGTGGTTTTAAAATGGTACTTTATTTCAGAAGTAGAGAGAAAAGAATTAATTAGACAAACAATTTATCATTATGCTTTAGATTTATCTTATAAACAAAAATTATTTAATAAACTGTCCACGGAGTTTGCAAAAGTAGTAAAAGAGGAAATGGAAATACATAGAATATAAATAACACTTAGTAACTCTAAAAGTTAAATTAAACCTGTGAATTTATCTTAATTAAGAAAAAGTTGAAAAAGAGGTGTATAAAGTAAGAAAAAAGGAGAGGCGCATTTATGGAAGAGTTTATACTAAATGTACTAAAAGAAGTTCCGTTAGACGATCTTATATATACCGCTATGACAATTTTAGGACAAGGTTTACGTTCAGCGTTAGTTCTTTTAATGGTTCTTGGTATGACCTTATATGGGCTTTGTTGGTTAATAAATCAGGTAATTAAATGTGTATTTATATGGTGTTGGGAAAGAGCTAAAAAAATAGATATTAATTTCTTTAGAGATAAAAGTTATTTGCTGCTGTTAAAGGAGAAAAAGTAGATATTAAAAGCATATTCCAAGTGATATGCTTTTTTTGAGAAAATATAGTTGTAGAAAAAGTAGTAGATACGATATAATCACTTTTAATTGGTTAATTTTCATAATATGTTTATTAATGGAATTTAAGGAACCGTTTAAATTAGGGAATGAGATAAATGAAAAGTGGGGGATGTTTTGGAAAAGGTAGGTTGGGGATTATTCAGCTTAGTAATTGCTGTATTATTGGTTTCAACATTTTCAAACAATGGTAGCACAGTAAAACAAACACAACTTTTTAAACAAAAAGAATTTGGTTTAATTGATACATATAAAAGCTGGGAAAACTTTGCTAATGAAATGAATATATCTAAAAGAAACTCTAAAATTCAAGACTTTGAGTTGGTTGTAAGTAAAAACAATAAGATACATTCCTTAAAATTTAATGTAATAGAAGAAAGTACTAAGGGTTTCTTTTTGTATCAATATAAGCAATGTATAACCTGTGAAACGAAAGAGGAAAACAAAGTTACTATTGTAAAAGATTCTGTTGATAGTTGGAGTGGATATTCTAAATTAATAGATGCAAAAGACTTTTTTCGTGATCTTCAACTAGTAAAAGAAAGTCAACGAGGAAAAAGTAAATACGAATATAATTTACTTCGCTCCTCTGGCCGCTATGATGAAACAGGATTAGAAGGTATATACTATGCCTTAAATGGTTCAACATTCAGTGAAATAAAACCTCCAACTAATAAACAGAACTATGTGGCTTTTAATATACAAATGGTTGGAAATGAATATTCTGATGATTTTTCTTCAAACGCTGATAACACTAAAACGTTTCTTGTTTCTGAGTATGAGCTTAAAAAATATGATTAATAGATATAAGTTTGGTTTACTAAGCGGTAGATAGATCTTTATGATGTCTACCGCCTTTTTATTAAATTAAAAAAGCAAAACCGTTTATAGTTTTGCTTCTTGCTTTTACGTTTATATTTAGCTTTTTACAACTTCTTTAATTGCAAATTCAGCTTCTATTTCTTTAAGTCCTTTTACTTTATTGCTGTTGTTGTACATTTTTTCAAAGTTAATATAACCAGGAGTAACTGGAGCCCCTTGAAAGTCCTCCGTGTACTCAGGGAACTCCACATAAGGAATCCTACGCCATTTGAAAAGTGGGAATAACTTAGGGTTAAACAAAGCAACACCGTACTTAATTTTGTTTGCTTTGGCGATAAAATACAATGAGTACAATAATCTTACTGTATTATCAAATCGGCCTTCCTCGCATAATGCAAATTTATCTATTTCAATGACGTATCCGTAATTATTCTTTATTTCTTGTAAATGTCCAAAATTATAAATTTCATCACATTCATTGGTTTTATTGTTTTTGTATAATGAGAACTGAAATGTCCCAACATCAAAACCGTTAACGTCTTTTAATATAAATTTTTCTCCTTCTTGAGAATAGGTGACTTCAAAACCTTGTTCTTCCCAAACCTTGTCTACTATTTTTCTAAAGCGGTTTATATGTTCGAGGTTATTTTTATCTACTTTCTCAAACAATGTATCCATTCCTGTATATTGCAATTTGTCAACAGACATAATAAATTCCTCCATAGAATTACTAGATTTTTAAATCATCAAGATTCTACTTAGGAAACTTATTTTGTGTGTAAAAAATGGAAAAAGTTAAACGTATAAAAAAAGCCATTCTACTTTTAAGCAGAATGGCTTTTAAATATTAAAATCTACCTTTACGCAATGTTAACTTAATTCCTCCAATTTTAAAGAGGTATCGAGCATCAATTACTTTTTTCATTGTAACAGCGGGAAAACCTTTTAGTTTCTTGCCGAAAACAACGCCTACAGCGTATTCTCTACCAATAGATGCTACTGTTCCTTTAATAGAAGGTTTAAAAGGCTTTAAACGGTCTTTTTTGCGTATAATTGATACTAAGTTGTGTGCAAGTTTTTCTCCCATCTGCATAGAGATTTGAGCAGTAGGGGGATATGGACGATCAGTTTCTTTGTTAATAAATACAGAACAGTCACCAATAACAAATACATCGTCAAACCCTGGAGCTTTTAAGTAATCATCAACTTTTACGCGTCCTCTTCCTGATTCAAAACCTGATCGCTCAATAACAGAGCTACCACGAACACCTGCTGCCCAAACAACTGTGCCAGTTTTAATAACTGTGCCGTTATCTAGTTTTACGGAATCCTTAGTACAATTAGTAACACCTGATCCTAATTGTAGCTCAACGCCTTTTTTCTCCAAGTATGCCGTAGCTAATTCAACCAATTCCTCTGCAAAGCCTGGGAGGATAGAAGGGTGGTGTTCAACAAGAACTAGGCGAACGTTACTTGGTTCTACTCCATATTTTTTGCATAATTGTGGCGCAGAATAAGCTAATTCGCTAATGAATTCAACCCCTGTGAAACCTCCACCGCCAACCACAAACGTTAAGTCTTCTGGTTTAGCGCTCTCTGAAAATTGCTTAAACTTATTTTCAATATGTAAATTTAGTTGCAATACATCATTTATGTTCCATTTGCCAAAAGCGTGCTCTTCCAAGCCTTTAATACCAAATGTTTCAGGTTCTGCACCTAGTCCAACTACTAGATAGTCATAATTAACAGATCCATTCTTTAACTCTACTTCTTTTTTTGCAGTATTAATCTTTATAACTTCATCCTGTACAAATTTAATCTTAGTTAAGTCTAAAATTTCATCAAGAAATATTTGTGTTTTTTCAAATGGGAAAGTACCCGCTGCAGGCTGGTGGAGTTCTGTAGTTAAATAATGATAATCATTTTTATTAACTAGAATTACCTCTGCTTCATTCTTTTTTAAACGTTTTTGTAAGGTTTGTGCAGTGAGAATACCGCCATACCCAGCACCTAAAATCACAATTTTAGGAATTGACATATATGTTCACCTTCTTATGAGAAAAAATGTTGTTTACATTACTGTTTCTAAATGTTGATTTTAATTTGTCAAAGAAAAGGGAAGTTTTTGTTAGGGGTTTAAGAAAAAAGATATAGATATAATTGAAGAAATATAGAATCGTATTTTGAACAATTAAGCTAAATGAGTGGGTTTTGTTAATTGAATATGGAAAGAAATAAAAATTTGAAATAGAACGTTTGTAGAATTTAAATACACATTGTTAACTATGTTCCAAATTAACACGATTAACTCTTAAGAGCTAAAATGACTCGTAATTAAAATGGTGTAAAAAAACAGTGTTCCAAATTTACAAATACTTATTTGTTTAGCAAATTAAAAACTATAAAACCTATATTATATGCATACAAAATTAGTTATAGAACCCCTTGGTGAAAAAAATAGAAGAAAAATTTTGTTATCCGTGTCATAGCTTGAATGAAGCTATGGTTAATATATGTAAAAAAAACACTAAAAACCCTGCGTACTAAAGAAGAAGCGTCCATACTATAAAAAATTAAAGGCTCTTATTTTTACTTTCCTTTTTATATAACGTTGAATGTTTGCTTATTCTTCGTCAGAGCGTTAGCCAAAAGTTAGTTTAATTATTTATTCGTAAAGAAACTAAACATTAATCACCAATAGAAAAAAATAAAAATTGTTTTGAATATATGAGAGAAAAATATTAAATTAGTTCAGAAACACTTTATATAGTCTAAAAAACAATAGCTATAACTAAAAAACAAAGCAAATATTAAAGAGTTTTTATCAAAATTAAAATAATATTTCTGTTAGGTATAGATGTAACGTACTTTCTTTTATAGACAACGGTAAATTGAGAAGAAATGTAACTTTATATACGAAAAAACACTGCAATTGTAAATAGCAGTGTTTTTGTTCAAAGTTTCTATTAATTTTATAGGAATTTTTTTAACTCTACGCTAGCCATCGAAGGAATAGAAGGGGTACCTTGTGGGAAATTAATATACTGAGTTAGTCTATTAGGAACCACTATAGTATGAATACCGGCTCCAGTAGCGGCTTTATAACCATTTAAAGAATCTTCAAATGCAATAGCTTCGCTTGCTCGAACGCCTAATCCTTTTAATGCTTCTAGATACACTTTAGGGTTAGGTTTTTTAGTGCCTACAATATCATATGTTTTAATAACGGAAAAATAATAATAAAAATTAAACTGTTTTAAGAATTTTTCTACCCAATCTAAAGTAGAGCTAGTAGCTAAACCAATACTTAAATTATTTGTTTTTGCATATTGTAAATATTCCTCTACACCTTCACGTGGTTGAATACTCTGAACGTTTTCTTTAAAAAAACGTGTCGTTTTTTCTAAAAAAGAAGGACGATCAATAGGGTGTCCCACCTGCTTCTCGATTAATTCTAGATACGGAACCTCGGATATTCCTACTGCAAGAGCAAACTCTTCTATTTTAATTTCAATACCGAATTCTTCTTTGGCAACGCTGTAATAAGCATCAAACCATAAACTTTCAGTATCAATCATTAAACCATCAAAATCAAAAATTACTGCTTTAATCAATGTAAATCCCCCTGTAGTAAAAATATATAAACGCTACATAGAATTAGCGATTTGATTGTAGACTCTTGTTGTTAAGAGTTTTCATCATTTGGTTAATTTTTTTCTGATTAGGTTTTTGACCGCTAGATAACATCATTGAGCGGATCATCTCTTCGTTAATTCTGGAGTTTTCTTTCACATACTTTAACATTAGGTGTTTGCCAATAAAAAAGCCTGCCACAGCACTAATAAGAAATACTCCGACACCAAATAAAAGTAAATCCATAGCTATCTCTCCCAACATATAAGTTTTGTAACAGTCTACAATTATAAATTTAAGGCGAATACCCTTTGTATGTTTAGCAACATATTCGTTACTACGAGAAGAATTTATATGATTTTCTCCACAAAAAATAAATACAAGTTATAAATATATTACAAAAGAAAATTTAAGGAGGAAATTTGGAATATGAATGATTTAATGAATGGATATGTGTTAAATGGCAAAGGGGAAATGACGCTTAGTAGGATGAAGACATATGGAAAAAGCAATCTTAAAAGCAAAAAGTTCCTGAAAAAACAAGAAGCGGAAAGCGAAAGTCAAACTAAAGGTAAGCCAGAAGACAGCAAACACATTATGGTAAAGAGAGTTGATGGCTGTGGTGCAAATCAACGAACAGGGGAAGCTGCTGAATTTAGGAACATATACAGTCGCCCAAAAAAAGAAAGAGATAAGGCGGAACTTCTAAATGCAGAGAAAAAGTTTTCTTCTGATGAAAAAGAGCTAGAGTTAAACTTTGGATCAGATATTACGGAAGACACGCGAATTAACAGACGAAAGTCTAAAACAAGTCTTCCAGCGAGTATTGGCAAGGAACTCTTACAAGCTTTGACAATTACTAAAAAAAAAGCTGGAGTGCTAAACAAGTAGAAGAAAGTGAAAGTGACGATACAGCAAAAGAGGTAGCAATACATCGTATTGTTTTCTATGGTTATTTTGTAGTCGCTTCTACAATTACGTTCATTTGTTTACGTATTAAATTTTAATATACTAAAAAAGGCTAACCTATATGGCTAGTCTTTTTACTTGTTACTATTTTGACTACTGCTAATAAATTTACTGAGTAAGAATTCAAATAAAAATATCATTACAAAAACCTCAAAAGTGCTTTTTATATACTCAGTAGGAGTGTCTCTCGTAATAACGGAAACTAAGCCTGGAAACACAATTATGCATAGCATTAAGCTTTTGGTACTATATATTCTTTCAATTGTTCGTAGCATCCGTATTTTCTCCTTTATTTTTAAAATACAGTAGTTGAAAGCTAATAAATGCTTATATTTCAATATATAATGTGTGTTGAAAAAGTTCAATACTTCCTTTTAATAACAACAAACATTTGTTAGAGGAAGAAAGACTCGCAATATAAATAGTGGAGGGTTATATATGACAACAAGTGCAATTGTTTTAGCAGCGGGTAAGGGAACTCGTATGAAATCAGAATTACCAAAAGTATTACATCAAGTGTGTGAGAAGCCAATGATTTTGCATATTATTGATAAGTTAGATGCTATTGGAGTGCAAAAGGTTATAGCGGTAGTAGGGCATAAAGCTGAAATAGTAAAAGAGGTAGTAGGCTCCAGAGCAAAGTTTGCGGAACAAACTGAACAAAAAGGGACTGGGCACGCGGTTATGCAAGCAGCACCTTTTTTAAATGAGGATGGTCATACGCTAATTATTACAGGCGATACACCGCTTATTCAAGAAATGACACTTACATCATTAATTGAAAATCATATTAAAGCAAATAACGATGGAACGGTTTTAATTACTAAATTTGATAATCCTATAGGTTATGGAAGAATTATTCGTAATTCATTGGATGAAGTAGTAGGAATAGTTGAAGAAAAAGATGCAAACGAGGAAGAGAAGGTAATTAAAGAAGTCAACACTGGTATCTTTTGTTTTAAAAATAAAGCTCTAATAGAAGGTATTCCGCTCTTAGATAATAATAATGTACAGAGTGAATACTACTTAACAGATATGGTTTCAATCTTCAATAGACAGGACAAAAAGTTTGGTTCATATTTATTAGCGGATAGCGAACAAGTAATGGGTGTTAATGATCGTGAGCAATTAGCTCAAGCGGAATATATTATGAAAAAATATAACTCTGTCTCAGTAAGTGAGGAAGAGATTAAAAAGTTTTCTTAAGTGCAGATATAATTCTGCGCTTTTTTTTCTGTTTAAGGAATCCTTAATAAAAGTTTATAAAGAGAAAATAAAAACAATTTGTTCCATTTTAATTAAAAAAAGTTATTATACCTTAATGAAGAGGAGGGGATAAAATGAAGCGTTACTTGGAATTGGGTAAGTATCTTATTAAAAGCTTCGCCAAAGAAAAGGCGGGTTCAGCTATTCTAGAAATAGTAATTATATTAGCTATATTTGGTGTATCAGCTGCTGTCATTACCCCTATTGTTAGAACTCAATTAGCAGAAACATATGACAGTGAATCAAAAGATATCACATTTGGGGGAGAGAGAGGAGATGCTGTGCTCACAGCAACACCGCAAGCAAATTCTTTAACGGCTGTAGATACATCGCCTTCTATAACTAATCAAACTGCAAAAATATTTAGATTTGATGGTAGCACATACTTACAGTTACCTAAACGTTTAACTACCTTTGGTTCTAGTGATTTCACCTTAGAAGGCTGGTTTAATATTATATCAGCACCAGGAGCAGACGCTATATTTGGTTTAAATGGAACTCAACCAAACGACAATATTTTATTAATGGGTGTCTGGGGAAACAAATATCATATTAATCCTGGACCGGATGGTTTTTCTGGTTTATCTTCTTCTGTAGATGCAAAAAAGAATCAAAAAATTCACTTGGCTTGGAGTGTCAAGAATGATAAATTAAGTCTTTACGAAAATGGTAGTTTAGTTTGGACAGTAGATGCGCCAAGAAGCACCTATACAAAAGAAGAAGGCCCCAAATTAGGTATGGAATATGACAATTGGAATCCTTCTGATTATTATGATGGATATATGTACGAAGTAAGGTTATATACAAAAGCTCTTACTCAAACAGAAGTGAAAAATAATATGAATGGTAACACTGAAAGAACATCGTTAGTAGGAGAATATTTATTTAATGATGGTTCAGGTAACGTGATATTAGATCACAGCGGAAACGGGAATGACGCAGTTATTGTTGGAAATTCCGTCTGGGAAAACAAATAAAAAAAGAGATGTTTCTCTTTTTTTATAGAAAAAAATTCTGCAAACTAATATATAGAATACAATAGCAAAAACTTAAGGAGCTAAGTAAAATGTTTAAAGTAAAAAAGCCTTGCAATAATTGTCCGTTTTTAAAGAATAGTCCAATGAAATTACATAAAGATAGATTACCTGAGATTGTAGACCACTTAGATGATAATGGTTTTTTTCCTTGCCATAAGACCATCGATTATAATAAACAAATGAATGAAGAAACAGGTCAAGTAACTGAGGATTTAGAAAAAAATCAGTTCTGTGCAGGCGCTATTACATATTTGGAAAAGCATAATTGTCCAAATACTCCATTACAAGTCTTTCAGCGTATAGGACGTTATGATCCCGAAGACTATTTGAAACACAAAGAAAAGGTTATTGATTCTCTGGAAGAAAGATCAATATGGTAAATAGCTTGAAGAGTATTAATACTCTTCTTTTTTTGTATATATCGGGAGCGGTTCACTGGAATAGTAACATAAGTTATACTATTTAAAAGAGATGTGGGAATAGGAGGAAAATATGGCAACAGCAAAGAAAGCTATAACTAAAAGTAAAAGCCAAAGTGAAACAGAAAAAAAGCTCGAAGATGCAAGAAAGAAAAATAGAGCAAGAAGAGCTACTATAAAGAAAAACGAAGAAAAAAAGACTGGAAGCAAAAAAACTTCTTATAAGAGTAAAGGAGATAGTAGATCAAAGACTACACAGGCCCGTAAAACAAATTCTACAAGCACCGCTAAGAAGTCAAGCCCTTCGACTAAAAATAAGGTTGCTAAAAATACTACAAGCCGTAGTGCAAAAAAGAAAACGGTCAGAAAAACAAGAAAAAGACACCCTGTACTTATTCATATGATGGATTTACCAAGATGGGCAAGATTTATTATATATGCAGTTGTACTAACAGTTGTCTTGTACGGCTACTATCTACATTCTAAAGAACAGCTAGGAAGCACTTTAATAGACTTTTTAAACCAAAATATTTTTATAATAGCACCTTTAATACTTGTTTTAGTATATTCGTTAACACTATTTTATCTGGGTTATAAAGCAGGGGTAAATAGGTGAAAATATAATACATAAATCCACTTATAAGAGCTTTTATTGTTTATTTTGCCAACACTTTATATGGACATCGAGAGTACAGAAGAAATATTTACTACTTTAAACTTCCCGTTAAAAGATTTACAATATTATATCGTGCAGAATGGTGCGTTAATTTTGTACGAGGCTAGGAAGGAAGATGACTAATGGAAGGTTTAAAAATAAAATTAAAAGCTCAAGATATAGACTTTGAACTAGAAATAGAAAAGATAGAAGATGAACATATAGATTTTGTTAGAGATATTATAAGAATGGTTGATAAAAAAACGACATCTCCGCTTGAAAAAATTGCGAATGAAGAACTTAAAGAAAAATATATAAATGCTGCGCGTGCTTATAAAACTATAAGTGAAAAGGTTCAAGCAGAAAATGAAAAAAATAATGCTGACGCTGTAAAAAAAGTTGATAGCGTTGATAATTACGTAGCTTTAGATGTTGAAGAAGAAATAAAAGAGGAAAATAATGAGAAACAACCTGTAAGTAACAGTTCCAACAGTAAGCTAGTTACGAAAGAGGAAATGGTAGAATCTCATAAAGACTACTTTAAAAACGCCGGTTCACAAAATAATGAAGAACCAGCAATTAAAGAAAAGAGTCCAAAAGATAGTATCAATATAAAAAATGTTCAAGGTCAAGAAGGTAAATACGAAAACATAACTCCGTATAATAACTTTGGTAACTCGAATAGTACACTTGTATATTCTACTAATCAACCCGTAAATTACTCTACGCAACTTAAAGATACAGGCAATGGTTTTGAAACTACTTATCAAACATACTATATCTGTACAAATGATCGCTGCAAAAATAAGGGAAAGCATTATATACCCGAAGGCCAGGAATATGTGACTTGTCATAAAAAAGGCTGTAAGAAAAAACTAAAAGTTAAGCCTGCCACCTCAAAAGGATTCCCTCATAAAGATAGGTTTGGAAATTATTATGTTGCCGGTAAATATAAACCACAAGATGACTTTGATTACAATCAACAATCTAATCTCTTAAGTAAATTCCATAAATGAAAAATACCCTTGATTCAAGGGTATTTTTTTTAAAGAACTAATTGTAAAAAGGGGAATACACTACAAATTATTGTTTCTTGCTCTTGTTTTATAAAAGGTTTATGTAAATGACCGTGTAAAAAATACTTTGGTTTCTTTTCGCTAATATAGTAATTAAAAGATTTAAACCCTCTGTGAGCATCCCAGTCCGCTAAGGTAAAGTCGTAGGCAGGGTTGCTATGAGCTATAAATACGTCTACGTAGTCTAATTCCTTTACATAATTCAAACATTGATCTTCATCGTATTGATTAGCTTTTCTGTTATATCGGGGACATCCACCGAAACCTCCAAAAGTTATACCTTTAAATTTAAATGTTGATTCGTGAATTAATTGAATGCTGGTTTCTTTCCACTCTATAGTGGTATCGTGGTTCCCATAAACACCAATTTTGTGACAACTGTATTTTTTGTCAATTTCCAATGCATCTCTGTAGCTAATGTCTCCTAGTAGTACAACTAAATCAGGATCTCCATCTGGTAACATTTTTTCTCCTTGAAAATCGCTAAATATATACAATAACATTTTTACACCTCCAGTAATTTAGGAGAGTATAAAAAAATCTAATAAGACATCAATGAAATTGGATGCATTTTATGACTAGTTCTTAGGGAGGTCTTTTTTTGAAGAGTTTTCTTTTTAAGTTTATTTTTATAGTTCGTATTGTAATAATTGCTGCAATGACTTATTGTGCAGCGATATCTGGAAAGCTTTTATATTGGGTTCTGGTTACTTTATTAGTTTTTTTCGCAATAATAGATGTGAGAAAACACATTAATGAAAAGAAGGGTAGTTCTCGGTAGAAATACTAAAAAAATAAAACTGGAATTATTCAACTTTTTAACGAGAGGGGGAGATCTATTTAAACAGAATATTAATCTTGTACCGCTATAAAAAGAAGAGGTTAAATGAATAATACAAAATATATTTAAAAAAATATCCCCCGATAAAAATAAAGGGTTCATAAGATATAGGGGGAATAACAAGAAAAAAGCAACAAAATAATATGGAAAATGAGCATTTAAAAGTAACTTGAGGAAAAATAAGCATAAAAAATAGGAATTAATTAAATCCTTGGTGTGAATTACCAAGTTTTTTTTACTTAATCCTGACTATTAGACTATTGTATATAAGGTAGTTTGGTAGTATTCTAAGGAAGGTTTTATGTATGTACATAAAATAAAATGAAAATATAAAGGAGGAGAAATTTAAATGAAAAAAGCGGTTGGAATTTTGTTTGCTTTTGCATTGATGATTTCAGTGTCTTTAATTCCTGGAAAAGCAGAAGCTGCAAATACATATTTTGAAAGTGAAGTAGTACGTCTTACGAATATTGAACGTCAAAAAGTTGGTGTTGCACCAGTAAAAAGCGATTCAAATATTGCTTATGTAGCTCGAACTAAAGCTGAGGATATGCGAGACAATAATTACTTTAGTCACTATTCACCAACATACGGCGATCCATTCATAATGATGAAAGATTTTGGGATCAAATTCACAAAAGCAGGTGAGAACATCGCTGCTCGTCAAACATCTCCATCAGCAGTTGTGCAATCTTGGATGAACAGTGATACTCATAGAGAAACTTTATTAAATCCAGCTTACACAAGACTTGGCGTTGGATATGCTCAAGGTGGCTATTTAGACCACTATTGGGTTCAAATGTTTGCAAATTAAATAAACATATTTTAAAAGGATGCTTTAGTTTTTCTAAAGCGTCTTTTTTTATTGGAAGAGGGCATTACCGGTCTATTAAATACTTCTATAATATTAGTTAGACTTTGAAAAGCACTTGAAAAAGTGCTTTTTATATAATACCAGAAGTTTAAGACAAATATTGTGTGTTTGATAAATGCCTTATTTCTTTTCCCACTATAATATACGTAAGCATCCTATGTTTTATGTCGCAAAAAAAGATAAAAAAACAATTTTATTTATTTTTGTATCTTTTTTAAGGATTTAAAAGAAATCCTCTTATTAATAGGCTATTAAATTAAGTTGAGAAAAGGTTATTAAAAATTAGGTAAGGGCAAACTGAATTTAAAGCACTCATAAACATCTACTAAAGTAGTGTAAATGATCTGTATTAAGTTTAGTTTTTAATGCCGATTAAATCTTCTTTTCCTTTAAATAATGTATTAGAAAGCAAACTTATGGGCGGTGTACTGTACAAGGTTTTATTTAAAAGAAAACGGAAGTAATATAGTTGATTTCTAGATATAACGAATAATTTTATTCTGCCTAGGGAGCTAAAGTTGAAGTAACGTAATTAAAAGTGTAAGAAAGAGAGTTTACCCGAAGGATAAACTCTCTGTAGGTGGTACTTCTTCAGTTGTGCTGCTGTTAGATGAATCCGTGTTATCTTGAGTCTCTGTCTCTGCTGAAACATTTGTCTCGGTAGGGTTTTCGGTACCAGATTGAGTCTCAGTATTAGTAGATTCATTATTTTCAGTATCAGTTTTCTCTTCTGACTCGGATGATGAAGAAGTTGGTTCCTCGCTAGTTTCGCTTGAATTGTCATCACTAGATCCTTGTTGAGAATCATCGCAATACTTTTTAATAGGAACATCTTTATATACTTCAATTGCTTTTCCGTTTTCATCTTCGTCAAAAGTTAAAATTCTTTCGTTCTCATAGTAATAACCATCTTTTTCGCAAGTAGCACTCATATCAACATTAGAGTTGCTATCGGAAGAAGAGTTCTCAGTGTTCCCACTACCAGTGTTATCTTTAGAAGTAGAGGTATTACTGTCTTCTTTGCTCTTGTCAGTTTCTTGATTGCTATTAGTATTTTCTTTATCTTTACCTGTTTCTAGACCCGCAACATATTCTGGAGCCAAACCTGATGTATCAACTTCATCGTCTTGATCAGAAACTCTAGATGGCTTGTTATTTGTATCCTTAATTGGTGTGCTTGGTTGTGCAATATTTTTATTCGGAATATTGTTATCTTCAACTTCGTCAACTAAAGGTGTTTTAGCATCTGAAAGCTCACGATTTACTGGTGCTTCGGATTTAGTTGAAGTATCAACCTCGTTACTAGAACTCTCGTTATCGTTTGCAAAGGCAACAAATCCTTTATCGGTAATTAAAGAGTGACTTATTGAATCATCTTTAATTTCCTCCTTTGAAGAGCTCTCTATAACATTTTCCTTTTTAGAAATTTTACTATTGCCACCAATGTCTCCTATTATAGGCATATCTGCAATTTCGGTATCAAGGGGAAAAGATACATTTGAACCACCGAAATTAGCAGTAAAATAACCATTATCTAAAGCGCTGTTTGTATTAGGAGTATCAATGAAAGACTCTGATAAATCATTAGATGAAATGTCCGACAAACCATCTTCTTTAAATGGAATTTCGTTGGTTGTAGGGTTTGCTTCTAAAATCTGCTGTTGTTCATTGTTGTAAGCAACCGCAGGATTTTTTCCAATTATCTGAGATACATTACTTATTTTATCATTCGCATATTCATTAATGCCGTTGGAATTAGCCGCTAAGCCAGATGTATGGTTAACATCTTCCTCACCAGTTCCTTCTCTTTTAGAATCAAAGGCACTTGCTAAAAAACCTTGACCAGATAGAGCATTCGCCATATATGTATTAAGTCCAGATGTAAAGAATAATAAAAATCCAGTTGCTAAAGCTGCAGTTTGAAATAAAAATTTTGGAGTTGCAAAACGTTCTTTAAGTTTATTAATAACACCGGGGATTTCAATGTCGGATGCGCGAAACCAAATTTCTTCTCCAATATAGCATAGCTGAGGGTCTTTACGAACTTTTAAAAATTCACCTTCAGGGGTTAATACCGCTACGTAATTTTTGTAAAGTTCTAGTACAACACCATTTTTCATTTTATACTAACCCCTCCAAAAGATAACTTTGAATCTCGGAATAGGGACCAATTAGTAATAGGGACATAGCAATAAGATAGAATTTATTAGCGCGAATAAATTTATTAGGCACGTTAAATTCTTCTATAATCGTCTTGTCGGGTAACTCTTTTGAATTAAGGAGTGATTCCTTAACTGAAGGTGTACCAGACACAAACTTAGCAATGGCTAATACTTGGTCCCTTTCTTCCTTCTTTTTTGGTTTTTGTGATACAAGAACAGAAAAAGATAAATTAAACGTTAACAGCTCTTTGGAAAACGCAGCTATTTCATCTTTTCGTTTGATCACAGAGTAACTCTTACTAGCAAGTCCATTCTCCTTGCTCTTCGCAGTATCTTTAAGATTGGAACGAATTTTTCCGTTGCTCTGCGAAAGAGTGGAAGACGAGTCTTGATTCTTCCGGTAATTTTGTTCTGCAAACAAAATTAACCCTCCTCCCATATATCAAACACACAAGGAGTATTTTCTCGTATTTCTTCTCCAATTTCAATGGTAATAATGTAACGACGTTGTAATAAAAAATGCATAATTCGACATAAAACGACTTCAAATGTCCTATTTTACCTAAAATATTCTTCTCTTCCCAGTAAAAATATTATTCGATAGTGAGTGCATATTTTATAAAATATGTAATAATACATACAATATTGTGTTCACCTTTTATATTTTTGCTTCAAAAAATTATAGGTGTAAAATTGATTTTGAAATTTTAAAGCTAAAAGATATATGTATGTAACATAATTTATATATTTGACTTATTTAATAGGTAAATCAGTAAAATTCATCTATCTTTTTTTATAACAAACTTTATAATTAAAGTTGGGGGGAACAATGAGAAATAACGGTGTAAGAAGGTGGTAACAAAGTGGTGAAAAGTTTAGATTTTAAAAGCGGAGCGGTTATTAAGAATCAACTTGGAGTGTATGAGAAAGAAGCATTTGAGCAACAGTTTTTTGACAATGAAGAAATTTTAAAGGTTATATTCGGTCAATATACGCTAAATGTGCTTTATCGCAAAAAAGGAAATGTATTTAAAATCTTGATACTTAAGGACAATAATTATTTACACCCTGTAGTAAAACAAGAAGAAGGGGATTACGAAAGCTTGTTTTTTACACTACAAAATTACATAGGTCTTTTAGATTCAATTTAGTTCTAGAGAACTAATAGAATTATAGGACATTTACATAATTCATTAAGCACAGTTGAAAACACACAAAAAAGAGACGCATAAAACGCGCCTCTTTTTTGTTTAAATGAAAATTTAGTTAGCAGTTGCAATTAGTTCGTTAGTGCCTACTTCTATGTTTTCTGCACCAGGTAAAGTTCCTTTTTGTGCTTCAAGTCGTTTCAAAGTAAATTGAGCTTGCTCCACTAATTCTGTTAACTTGGCGATGCCGCTCAATCGCTCTTTTTCATTTTTTGGTTTAAACTCTTTTTCTAAAAAACCTTTAGTTTTCCCGAGTTTAATTAAACTTCCATTGAAATCTGTAGATTTTTTACTAATACCGAGTGAGTCCATATAATCCTCTAAAACTAATTCAGGATCTGATAAGAAATCCCCAATTTGTTCAGGGGTAGCTTGTTTTATAAATTCTTTGTTTCTTAAAATATCTCGTTTAACTTTTTTGTTTTTAACCTTTTTTAAC
This sequence comes from Priestia sp. SB1, assembly GCF_038898415.1. Lineage (NCBI taxonomy): Bacteria > Bacillati > Bacillota > Bacilli > Caryophanales > Bacillaceae > Priestia > Priestia sp. SB1. Next base: position 345,137 of record NZ_JBBJSS010000002.1, read on the forward strand.
ATCTGTTTACGAATAAGGTTCTCGTCAAATTCCTTCACAACCGATGGATGAACGTTTTGCAATTGTCTAATCCAATCTACAAGCGCTTCTAATGTTCCCATACTAACATCTTCTTTTGCTAAATCATTTTCAATTTCTTTCATCGGATAATAGTCAAGAACGGTAATATACATTCTAACCTGGTTATAAGAAAGGGATTCAAAATGCTTTGCAAAGCTTCTAATAGGTGGTTTGCCCCAAGACTCCCATTTTTGGTAAACATATTTTGCCCAATCTAGTTGACTCCAGTTTACGCGCCCTGATTGTAGACTTGCAATTCTATCAAGTTCTTCTTGTTCATTAGCTGGTGCATCTACCACATAAACCGGAATATGAGTAATTAATTTATGTTGATTTTCCTTTTTTTTATTAAAGTCTCGTGCTGCAAACGTTCGTCTATGACCTGCTAGGAGGACATATCGAGTGCCTTTTTCATAAGCTGTTAAAGGTTCTTCCCACCCACGTTTATCAAGTATTTCTTGCATTTCGTCTGTGCGTAGACCTTCATTCTTTCTAGGATTTAGCGGATTTGGAACTATTTTGTTAATAGGTACCATTACCACAGTATAGTCCATTTTTTCTCTATAAGAGGAAATAATAACTTCGGTTTCTGCTTTTTCTAGTTGCTGTAACATTAAAATAATACTCCTTTTAAGTGTTTTTCTACACTGAATAAAACATAAATTAGTTGTTTTTATAGTCCTATTTTAATAAAAGTTTTTATAAAGTCAATTGTTGAAAATGTGCAATTATTTAAAAAGCATCAAAAACATAAAAGGTATTACAAATAATTCCCATTTTTATTTGTATTTAGAGTGTAAGTGACACAAATGTTTGTTTGCTGTGATAAAAAGCGTCAAATAAGCGTTAAACAAGCCAAAAAAAATTGAAAAAGAGCTAAATATTTAAGTAGATATTTGAAGGGAAAGTGTAGTAAATAAATTTTTTTAATTTATTTTTAAAAATATTGTTTAAAGGGTTGAATCTGAAAATTATAAAAGAACATAATGTAGCACGTTACAAAAGAAATTCTTTAAAAAGATACAGTAATTCTTACTACATACATAAAGAACTAATGGTTCCAGTGTTTATATAAGGGGAGAAACTATCTTATGAAAATGTCTATTCATCGTGCTCTAGCAGAATTAAAAACTCTTAACAAGAGAATCGAACGAGCTACAAGTGGTAAATTTGTTGCTATGCAAATTGGAGAAGAGCCTCCTCGTTCTTACAAAACAGTAGCGGAATTTAATACAGAAGCCGGAGCTTTTTATAGTTCTGCAAAAGATTTAATTTCTAGACGTAATGAAATTAAAGCAAAGGTTATTGCCTCTAATGCCGTAACGAAGGTTAAGGTAGGTAAAGAAGAAATGACAGTAGCAGAAGCTATTGATCGTAAAGATAATGGAGTTAAATACGATAAAGAGCTTTTAAATTCATTGCGCAATCAATTAATTCAAGTAGAACGCCAAATGGAAGTTGAAAGACAACAAATGGAACTAAGACTTGAAAAGCGTATTGAAGCGGATTTAGGTAGTAAAGACCGTAAAGCAAATGCAGCTGAGGTAGAAACTATTACTGAATCGTTCTTAAAACGTTACAAACCAAAAATGGTCGATCCTATTGAAATTAAAAAAAAAATTAAAGAGTTAACAGAGCGTATTGAAGAGTTTGAAATGGAAGTGGATTTCATTTTATCTGAATCAAACACTTCAACATTAATTGAAGTGTTAGGTTAATACATATAGAGAGGGTTTTTGTTAAAGAATAACCCTCTGAAAATTTCTATTGCCGCTTATTCGAAAATCTTTAAATCAAATGCGTTCTTATACTGACGATATAGTATAACTTTACTTACAACTTACATCCTTCAAACAGGAGAAAAAGTATGAGTTGATAACACAACTACTATATTTGGTGTTAAAAGCTTAACTAGTAAAGATCAACGCACATAAGTTTAAGTCTCAAAGTTTTTTAACGTAAAGGCTTAGGTTATAAAGAGGTGAGGGGTCAACATACTATAAATAACGAACATATTATCGTTTATAGTGTGTTGATTTGTCCCAATAAAGTTCGATAAAATCCAAGGTTTAAGGTTTTGTGAGCATTCATTTGCTAGCTCCATTGATTACCTCTTGGCTGAATAGGTGGCAATAATAAATAATATTTGGACCTTTAGCTCAGCTGGTTAGAGCAGACGGCTCATAACCGTCCGGTCACAGGTTCGAATCCTGTAAGGTCCACCAATTACTAAAAAAATTTGAATACAACATAAATGATTTTGTTTAATTACTTGCTGCTTATTCGAAAATCTTTAAACCAAATGCGTCTTATACTAACGACAAAGTATAACCTTACCAATTCATATTTGAATTTTTCAGAAGAAAAATCCGAAAATATGTAGGACATATACCTATATCAAACTGGGTTAAAAGTTGAAATAAAAAAGGTAAGCGATAAAAGAAAAGGGTTTAAAGTTTTTATTAGAAATTAAAGTATAAGTGAAAAAGAAGGAAGATAAACAGTACATATTCGTTTGTATTAACAACAAACCAAACCCCATTTAGATATAGTTGTTTGCTTCCGTAAAGCTTTATCAAATCCAAGGTTTAAGGTCTTGTAAGTGCTCATTTGTGGACTTTATTGATTACCTCTTGGCTGAATAGGCAGCATACCTTTTAAAAGTTTATTAAAAAAATATTTTTAACCTTTTTAAAAAAAAGGGTTGAAAATATAAAAGAGTAAAGTATATAATCCATAAGGTAAAAGTTTTACGATAATGTTTTTTACATACGGACCCTTAGCTCAGCTGGTTAGAGCAGACGGCTCATAACCGTCCGGTCGCAGGTTCGAATCCTGCAGGGTCCACCATATAATACCCAATAGTTCAATAATAAGAACATCTTTTGGATAGTGCGCATACGCCATTAGAAGGGTTGGTTTAATTCCGACAATGGGTGCCAATAATACATTTTAATTTTATGGAGGAATACCCAAGTCTGGCTGAAGGGATCGGTCTTGAAAACCGACAGGGGTGTTAAAGCCCGCGGGGGTTCGAATCCCTCTTCCTCCGTTACAACATATATGTCTGTCAAAGTGAAGTTTAGAAAGCATTGCTTGTCGAAAACCGCTCCTTTGAGGACATTTCTAAACAATATCTTCAATCGTAATTCTTGCAGGATCGTATATTTTTAAAGACTCGAGATTGACACTTTTATATGTATAACGTTCTATATAATGATGTTATCTATATGCATATTAAAAAGAATTCTCTTTCAATAAAATTTTATACCTGTTGTTTGAAGTGTTTAGTGTCCTGGGAAGTGAATAACCTGAACTTTTACGACTCAGGGGGATAAGTGAGACGAGGGTAGTTTAGCCATAGTAGGCATCTACATTCCAAATGAAGTATACAATTCAGGTTTTGTTACTTACTAAGCTCACTTAAATCGGTTGGTGGGAACTGATTTCAACAACAAAGAAATAAACAACATTACTATTCTATACTATGGAGAAGTACTCAAGTGGCTGAAGAGGCGCCCCTGCTAAGGGTGTAGGTCGTGTAAGCGGCGCGAGGGTTCAAATCCCTCCTTCTCCGCCATTATCTATACATATATCTACTCGTACCTTTGAAGGTAGAGATAATTATTTTGCCAATAGTTATATTGCAGGTGCAATTCCTGTCGAGTGGCAAAGTTTGTTAATAACTCTATGAAATCAAGCTATACATTTGACAAAACTAACTGACAACAGGAGAAAAGGAATTCAGCAGCCTTTTCTCCACTCCTAAAAAAGTTGTATTCATCAGGGAATGGTTGTTATATACCATCCAAAAACATTACAAACTCCAACTTGTATGTTCCATCTAGTAATTAGTTTTTCTATACAGAAGACGAGATTTTAGATAAGGTATAGGTCGAGGCATCGCGACCTTTGCCTGATGAATATAAGAAACGTTGTAAGTGATTTGTGGTCAAGCATAGTTGGCTTCTAGTTATTAAAAATTAAATTTATTCCGCAGTAGCTCAGTGGTAGAGCTATCGGCTGTTAACCGATCGGTCGTAGGTTCGAGTCCTACCTGCGGAGCCATTTCTTATTATAGCGAAGCAATAAGTGGTAGTACATTAAGTAATACTATTTAATGGGGTTAAGGTTCAATTCCTTACTTCGCTTAAAACTAAACCGTCTACACCTCCTGCACTGAGGTAGAAAAACGTAGAAGAAAAATAACAACATTTTTAGAAGTAGAGAACGTGCAGATTCTTAGAAAATAAAAATGTTGTATCACTTATATTTAATCCCTCTTTATAGTAATGAGTACATTACACACCGCTATAAAGTGAAATGAGGATGCCGGTTTTTATTAAGTGATTCGTTTCTTATAGAACTCGACACGTAAAAATCTGTGAGAGTTTATAGATTAGTTGTTTATCAATTATAGCTATATGCTCTCTAGGTAGTTACGTATTACAAATAGTAGAAGTTTTAAATTTAATAAAGTTTATTTAAAAAAAGTAATCTTTTAAAGTTTAAAAAGAACGTACATAGATGTAAAAGTTATTACTACCTTAAAAAGAGTTCTTAATTATTAGGAGCTCTTTTTATATGCGTTAAATAATGTATTTAGGTGTTACAAGTGATGTCACGGAGGAAGTAGAAAATGAAAGAAAAAATGTATCAGTCTTTAATTGAATTAACTAACTCATTACCCTTATCAAAATTGTTAATGAAGTTTTCTAGGTCGAAAATTAGTCGTTTTGCAATTCCTTCTTATGTAAAGCACTATGAAATAAACACAGAAGAAATAGAAGGGGATCTTAAGAGTTTTACTTCCTTACATCACTTCTTTACTAGAAGGTTAAAGCCGGAAGCGCGTCATTTTGAATCAGATGAAAAAACTATTATAAGTCCAGTTGATGGAGCTATTGAACAGTTAGGTGACATTAGTCTACAAAACAATATAGTAGTAAAAAACCAAACATATTCAATTAAAGGAATGATCGGGAATGAAAGAACCTTTAATAAATATATTGGTGGGAAATTTATTGTTCTTTATTTGAGCCCAAGTGATTATCATCGCATTCATAGTCCTATAAAAGGTAAGATAGTCAATCAGTATTCTTTAGGGACTGCTTCTTACCCAGTAAATGAGGCTGGACTTTCATTCGGAAAAACACCTTTAACAACAAATCATCGAGTAGTGAGTGAAATGAAGCATACAGAAGGTGGCCACATCGCTATAGTAAAGGTAGGGGCTATGTTTGTTAATTCAATTGAAATTACTCAAGCTTCTAAATTTCTTAGTAAAGGTGAAGAGCTCGCTTACTTTTCATTCGGTTCTACAGTTGTATTATTATTTGAAAAGAATAGCATAGTTTTTCCTGAAGAGTTATACGATAAGCATAAAATAAAAGCAGGGGAAGTACTAGCTTTAAAGAAATAACATAATTTCTGAGAGCCGCTGCTTAATATTTTTTAAGTAGCGGTAGTAATGTTAATTTTAAATTTCAAACAGGGTTTTCAAAACATTTTAAGTAATAACATTATAGAAATGTTTTATAGGTAAATGGAGAGATGAAAATGCCTAAATTAAAGTATTTATTTATACTAGGCTTTATGTTGGCTCTGTTTATGACATTTATATTTAGCGGGATTTATTTAATAGATACTGGCAATGTAATTGGATACTTAATTTTAATTACAGGAACGCTTATTTTTGGGTTCGTAGTTAGAAAAGTAGCCAATTTCAACTAAAAAAAGTTCTAAAAATAATAAAAAACCTCTTAAAAGGGTTGAAGATGAAAAGAGAAACAAAATATAATATTTTTACAAAGGTGAAATGAATTACTTTATAACTTGCGGCTGTAGCTCAGCAGGATAGAGCAACGGCCTTCTAAGCCGTTTGTCGGGGGTTCGAATCCCTCCAGCCGCGTACCCAATTTATATATAAATTTAGAGGAATAATTTCTTTATTTTGTGGTAAGTATAATAATATCGTTCCACAGTAGCTCAGTGGTAGAGCAATCGGCTGTTAACCGATCGGTCGTAGGTTCGAGTCCTACCTGTGGAGCCATTCTATAATAATGATAATTATGTAACGTCGTATAAAAAAGAAGCTTCAAAAAAGAAGCTTCTTTTATTTATGGAAAAAAGCCTGTCCTTAAAAAGGATGGCTCTTTAATTTTTATAGATCGATACCTGATACACTTGTAAGTGGTACTCGTATGTTTGTTACTTTGTCTTGAGTAGAGTTAGAGTTATCAATTGAAGCATAATTTTCGTTGTACTCCTCTTGCTTACTCTCTACATCGCATCCAGGATCTAGATTAAATAGTGAATGCTCATCTTCAATAGCTGTATTCGGTGCTGATTCTGCAGGATTCTCTCCATATACAGTTTCAGAATTTACTTGTGTTACAAACTGTGTATTTGTGACCTGTCCCTCTTCTTTTTGCTTATTAGCCGATTCTTTAAGTGGTTCTTGATTTGGTTTAAGAACTGGCTTTATATTTTCTTTCGCTTCGCCTTGTGGAGAAGGTTGTTCTTGTATTTCCTCTTGCTTTTTCTCTTCATTCTCTATAACAGGAGCAGTTACCTTTTTACGTTGCTGTACCTGAGATTCATCTCTTTTATTAGAAATGTTTTCATCAATAGGTTGCTGCGTATAAGGTCTAGCCTGTTTATTAGGAGTTGAAGCTTCTTTTAAGTGTTCTCCTTGGGATTGCTGAGATTTATTTTGTTGTTGAGGCTGTCTATTCCTGCTTGGATTTAAACTTTTTTTATTATTGTCCTGAACCTTTTTTGCCTCTTTAAATGCGAGTTTAATAGGATCAGTAATTTCCTTAAACTCATCTTCGTCAACGTCTAGCTCAACTTTCAAATTCTTAATTGCATCTATTACTTTTAAGTAATACTCATAGTATTCAACAAGTTTATGTAATTCTTTTTGTCTATTTTTAAGTCGTATTTCCTCTTTTAGTAACTCTCTGTTATAACATATATTACAGTATTTTTTGTTTTCAATAACTCCCCATTTTCCATTTGGTTTGTCGTTAGTACAATCTTGGTTAGAGCAGCTTACGCTCTCCAAAGTTTTCATTAAAAAGTCAATTTGCTCATCTTTGCTTAAATTTTGAAGTTCCTTTACGTTATAAGACATAGTATCTTCATCCTTCCGAATTCGTTTTATTGCCAATATTATAAAAAGAAAAATCGTGTTGGAAGAAAAAAGAGAAAAAAAGTAATCTAAGAAGAGGTAACTTGCTTTAAAAAGAAAGTGTCAACATTTTCTTAGAATTATAAGAGAGAGATCGTAATAATGTCCTTAGTAGTATAAATTGACAGACTAACTTGTGTAGCAATACTGTTTGTGTTTTTATTGTAAAAGCAATGGCTAAATTACTTTTCTAATTATCATCCTAATTAGAAAATGAAAAATTGTTGAAGTCTTAATGTTTTTTAATAAAAGAAGGGAAATTGGTAAATTTATGTTAAAGTGTTAATATAACCAAAATCTTTAAAAGGTGAAAGGGAGTGCAAAAGTGAAGAAAAACAAAATCTTTATCGTGGCATCTTTATCTGTACTTGTATTGGGCGGGGGGCTAACTTACGGTATTTTATCAACCAGTGCTGCTTCAAAAGAAAAACAGTTAGAATCTAATGATATATTAAAGACTAACAATAATTCTTTGAAGTCAAATAAGTTATCTGTTGAACATACAGCTAACTCTAACAACAGCAATAATAGCCCTTTAAATACTAACAACTTGAGTATAAACGATAAGAAGAACAAAGATAATCTAGGTCAGTATACTTCTGAGCAAATTGAATACGCAAGAGTTTGGTCGCAACTTGGACCGAATCAAGCTATAGATGAGTTAAATGTCCAGCATATTAAGGCTGGCACACCGCTAAATTCTAATGATGAAACCAGTGCTTTATATCCAGAAGATGTTATTCAATTATCAGGTTCTCGGTTGGTAGATGGAGTAGTGACTTACAGTGGCAATGGAAATGGAACAATTAATGTATACAACGTTCCTTTGCGTTGGGATGGCAGTTATCCCGCTGGGGAAAAATTTTACACAGATATAATTGAAAATACAAAGTTAGTATCCGTTAACACTGGTGAAGATGAGAAAGTTATAAAATTAATTAAACTACTGAATGTTTATTATTAAGTTAATCAATCATAAAAAAACGCCCAGCTTATCCTGAGCGTTTTTTTGTTAACTCTCTAATTTAACTTTTCGTTTGGACAATAAGTATCCTATGCCAAGTGAAAGAACGGTAATAGCGGTTGGAATTAAGAAATGGAAATCGTTTAACATAACTTTTTCAAGTGCTGGTTCCTCGACAATCATTCCTCCAGCAGTCCAAGCTAAAATTCCTGATCCTATGTAAACAATAATAGGGAACTTTTCCATACCCTTTAGAATTAGTTGACTAGCAAATACAATGATAGGAATACTTACTAATACTCCAATAAATATTGCAAAGAAGCTACCGTGGGCTGCGTCTGCTAATGCTAAAACATTATCTAAAGACATTACAGCGTCGGCAATTATAATAGTCTTAACAGCAGACCAAACCGTTGTCCCGCCTTCTTTATGGCTCTCTTCGCCACCAGATAACAATTTAATAGCAATATAAATAAGAAGAAGACCGCCTGCAAGGGTTAAGTAAGGAATGTTTAATACGTGTACAATAACAGCTGCAAAGATTAAGCGTAAAGCTACTGCACCAAATGTTCCCCAAAAGATAGCTTTCTTTTGATTCACTTTAGGTACATTACGAGCGGCCATAGCAATTACAACCGCATTGTCTCCGCTTAAAACAATGTCAATAAGAATAAGTTTTAATAAAACGATTATAGATAGACCAAATAACTCCAATAAATTCACCTCGAATATGTAAATAGTTCTAACAATATGTCTTTTAAAAGTTTGAAGAGAAGCAAAGCGTTTAATAATAAAATTTTAAAAACACATATTTAAAAAGAGATATAAAATCTCTTTTTAATACTCTTCGTTGTTTCTAATTACAAACAGACAAATTACAGAATAAATAGGAATAATTATAGAGAATACTGTGTGTAGAACAGGCTTGTTGGAGTATTTTTCATATAGCCAATAAAGTACTAAAATAGAGAAAATACCGTAGGCCATTCCAGCGATAGCATTTACAATTGGAATCCAACAAACAAGAATATAGATTAAAGTAATAATGATGTATTTAAAGCCTCCATTACCACGTAATCTATCACTTACAAGTTCACCCACAATCCAAACATTTGCTACAGGGATCCAAGCTAACCAGGGTTTAGATATACCCGCGTTTTTAGCCATAGTAGATAATGCAACAGCGTTAAGAATATAGCCCACCAAACCAATTGCAATGATAATTAACCATATCGGAAGAAATATCATAGGATCAATGTTAGTTTCAACGTTTTCTATAGTAAGCACCTCCTTCTTTTAAAAGTTACTAACTTATTATTTTTATTTTAGTTTTTACCTTTTTTAAAAAAGAAAAGAGCTATATAGACAAAATAGTATTTCTACAAGTATAAAAATATAATTTTTTCCCAAAGATGATAATAGAAGAAGTTAAGGAGGAGATAAAAAATGGAATTAGCAAAATTAAAAGATACAGCAGAGTTATTTAAAAGAGTAAGGGATGAAAATGACCTCTCTAAAGCGGAACTAGCTAAGAGAATTAAATCTTCAGGGCCGTATGTATCTAGTATTGAGTCAAAAAAGAAAGTCCCTGGTGAAAAACTATTAACTAGATTAGCGGAGGAATTCTCCATAGATTTAAATGAGTGCTTAGCTTTAATTAAGCCATCTAAAGAATCAATTGGAATGAAGAACTCTAAAAGAGGTCGCAAAAAAAAGCTTGAGGAAACAGGTAGCAAAAAAGTAATTGAATTGCATAAAGAAAAAGAAGAGGTAGTCTTAAGCAAGATTAAAAACGCAGCTACTTTATTTCGGACTGTCAGAAAAGCAAACAATCTGACTCTTAATAAAATGAGAGATAAGATATCCTCACCAGCTTCATATCTTTCTTCAATAGAAAATGGAAATAAAATTCCTGGCAAGCGCTTAGTGACTAAATTAGCAGAAACGTTTAAATTACCACTTGATCAATGCTTAAAAATAGCTGGTTTTTCAAGCGATGCTGCAAATAAGGGCGAAAAGCAACAGAAGGTTAACGAAGTAAAAGTGGCACTAAATAACGAAACAGATCTTTTAACAGACTCTAAAGTATTAGTTGTTAATGAAACTAAGACAGATGTAAAAGAAATTACGTTAAAAGAAACTTTAGTAGAAGATACACAAAAAGAGAAAAAAATTAACGGAAGTAAACAGCCAAGCAGAAAGAAAGACGATTCTGCTATTGAAGCCGTTAACTTAACGGATTTAAACTATTCTAAAGTAGCAAAAGGTGAATTCGATTTATCGAGTGGTAAATCATTTGTTGCTGATTTAAATTTATTAATGAATAATACAGACGGCGAGCTAAATTCTTATGAATTTACTTTTATTGTTGATGTTGAAACAGAGCAAGCAGTTCAAGTAAAGATATCTCAAGGTATAGTAACAGTCGAAACAGGCAAGAAAAAGCAGTGGATCTTGCAATAAGATAAGGCTATTCTGGTCCACAATTTTTATAATGGAAACTTTCAACAAAAATAATTTCCTGTATTTAATAAAACCAATGATTGAAGCAGACCTAACGTAGCGGTTAACAGGTTTGCTTTATTTTTTTATGTATATTCCCAAATATAAATATAAGCGTTTAATATGTTTAAAACATTAGAAAAGGATGACTAGAAAATGGGAAAGAAAATAAAGATCATTGTTTCAACCGCTATTATATTGTTTTTAGTAGGATTAGCTTCGCACAACGAAATCACTAAAGGCTCTACTAAGAAAGAAAGTGTAGAAAATAAGGCTATTCACCAATTGCATAAGTAACTATTGTAAAGACAAAAACTACTTACATACATAAGGGGAAGAATTTAAGCAGCGCTTTCTAAAGTTAATAATAACGAAAAAGCAATTAGTTATTTTAATAATTAATTGCTTTTTATATTGAATTAAAATCTAAAATGTCCTCAATTGGCAGATACTTATAATGATATTAGATACTTAAGTTACCCTATTTGTAGAAAGCTTAATGATAAATAGGGATTAGTAAGAGACAAAAAGAAATAGCTACTAGTTAAAGTGGCCATTTCTTTTTTGTATTATCGAATTACGCGAACCGCTTTAACCATACGTGGTTCCCAATAAGAATTTCCTTTTAGGTTAGTATAAGAGACACCTTTAGAAGTTGCCGCATTAATCATAGTGTTATTTCCAGCATAGATACCAACGTGGTTAATTGTTCCGTTATGATCAGTATCAAAGAATACAAGGTCACCTTTTTGTAAAGCGTTTAGAGATACAGGTGTTCCCACTTGTGCTTGTGATGCTGAAGTACGAGGTAACGAAATACCTGCTGCTTTAAATGCTCTTAAAGTAAAGGAAGAACAATCGAAAGCATCTGTACGAGACGTGCTTGCACCATAAACATACTTAGCTCCTAAGTACTTAGCACCTTCGGCAAACACTTTATCTGCTACAGCGGCATTAGTAGGGGCTGCTGTTTGAACTTGAGCTGGTTTTGTCTCTACTGGCTTTGCTTGAGTAGTTTGAGCCGGTTTTGTTTCAGCAGGTTTAGCAGGTGTTGTCGTAGCCGGTTTTGTTTCAGCGGGTTTAACTTGTTCTGTTTGAGTTGGCGCTGTCACAACAGGTTTAGCAGGCGTTGTTGGCGCTGGCTTTGTTTCAACAGGCTTAGCCGGTGTTACAGAAACTTCTTTCTGTGTCTCTTTAACAGTAGTTTGGGTTGTTGCGCTTGGTTTTTGGACATTGACAACTGTTCCTGCAACTTTTAATGTTTGGCCAACACGAATCTTATTAGCGTTAGAGATTTCAGGATTTAAAGCAAGCAAGAAATCTACCGTTTTATTATTAGCTTTAGCAATACTAGATAAAGTATCACCTAATTTAACTGTGTGCATTCCGTTTGTAGAAGGAGCAACTGTATATGGAGCTTTTGAGCTTGTGCTGTTGTTTGTGCTTGTAACAGTACTAGTAGCAACTTGTCCATCTACAAGAATGTTTTGACCAACGATAATAAGATTCGGGTTGGAGATTTGTGGGTTTAATTTAATTAATGTGTTTACAGTAGTATGGTATTTTGTAGCAATTTTCTTTAAAGAATCGCCAGCTTTAACTACGTATTTTTCTTCTTTGTTATCAACTTTAAGGATTTGCCCAGGGATAATTAAATTAGAAGTTAATTTGTTAGTGTTTTTTAAATCTTGAACACTAGTAGTATATTTTTTTGAAAGATCCCAAAGTGTATCTCCTTTTTCTACTGTATGAGTGCTTGCGAAAGCCGAAGAAGTTGCTAAAAGTGAGCTTAAAATTGTACCTGTAACGATAAATGTCTTTTTCATATTTTGTTTCCTCCAGTGATGTATATGTTTATTCTGCTTTATGTTTTTCGTTATTTATATTTTTTAGGTGTTTTTCTATGACACCAACCATTATATTGAGAAAAAAAGCGAGAATTCCACTGGTATTTCAATAAGAAACAGTTACAAATATTACAGTATTATTACAACAAATAATATAAGTAGACATATATGTATGATGATGGAAATTTTCAATGGGCTATAATTAAAATTAAGAACTTAACGAAAAAAATAAATTAAGCAATAACAGAAGAATAAAAGTATACCAGATTAAAACAAGTTTATTATAAAACAAAGTGTATAAAGGAAATATTTGTGAGCAAAAAAAGAGAAAAACAGGCGGTTAACCGCCTGTTTTAAGTGTTGTTTGACCTTGAGACTAGTCTACGCACTTCATCAAAGTCTTCTTTTAAACTATTGTATTCCTCTTGTAATGCAGTATGTTCATCTTTTAATTGACTATATTTATCATCAGCTTTTTTCTTATTTTTTAAAAAAGAGATGACATCATCGTAAGTAATCCCGCCATCTTCTTTAAATGGATCATCTATGGTCGTTAACGAAGGGGTAGGGGCATTAGTTGACTTATTTTTCTTAGTAGAATCTTGGATAGAAGAAGGTGCATTTTTTGTTTTTTTATTTTTAGCTTCTTCTTTAGCTTTTTTTAATTCTTCAGAATATCGTTGTCTTAATGTGCTGTTCCATCTAAAACCAACGGATCCTGCAGAGCGGCCAGTTTGCTCAGCAACTTCTTCAAATGCAATTAATTGAGTTTTTCCATTTCTTACATTTTCTAAAATGCAGTCTTTTAATAAAGTATCTTCTGCATTAGACCAGCTTTTATTCTTCTGTTGTTCAGTTTTTGGCATAATTAGACCTCCTTTTTTTCTACTAATACAATATTTATTCCATATAAAAAAATATATGCTTGTTTCTAAAGGTGAAAAGAGTTGTTTTCCTTAGAACTTATTCTTTTCAGTGTTATGTTTTGTGTTTTTTTAATCTCATTCCTTCGCGAACTTTTAAATACTATCGTGTGATTTACTTGTTAAAAGAAAAAGACATCTATATAGCAATATAGATGTCTTTGTAATTTTAAATGGTATATTTATTGTTTTTTTCTTTTAAGTTCCGAAAAATGTAAATTGCTTGGTAACCTGTATCTGTTGTCTTCTGCAATTGGCTTAATTTCTTTTGGTTCATTTTTTGCGACGTTGTAATAATGGACAGTGGAACCGTTCTGAAAGGACTTTTGAACCCTAGGCCCACTTATTTTTCTGTTAACGGAAATTTTTCTTGTCTTCCTTACCCTTTTCGTTGTGTTATAAACCATAAACCCTATTAAAGAAACAAAAAAAACAGCCACAAGAATTAAAGTGATTTTTTCTAAAGGTAAATGCATTTAAATCTACTCCTTTTAATTATTTTTTAAAGAGTACTATGAATTTAAATGTTTTGGGGTAAATACTTATTTTTTTGAAGCGAAGTGCTTTGTTGCCACTGAACATAACTTTCTTCTAATCTGTTAAAACCTTTTAACAATTCGTCGTTGTCGCAATATGAGTAACAAAGGCGGAATTTTGTGTTTGTTTGATCGTCTAAAGCAAAAGCTTTACCAGGGATAAATACAACGCCGCTTTGAGAAGAGTACTTTAACCATTCAGTTACATCTCCAGCGTGGGTATCTACCCAATAAAATATGCCACCGGCCGGTTCGTTGCTAGTCCATCCGTATTTTTTGTTCATTCTGTGTAAGAAGGTTTTAGTCAAATCTTTTTTTATCTCATAGAAAGTTCTTTGCTTTTCTAGTGAATCGTTCCACGCATCAGATTTAATCATTTCATTAACTACCATTTGGTTTAAAGGAGAGGTGCAGGAATCCGTTGTTTGTTTAAATTGTTCTAACTTCTTAATATAGAAAGGGTGTGCCAAAATGAAACCAGTGCGTAGGGTAGGTGCAATGGTTTTTGAAAAACTGTATAAATATATAACTTTTTCTTTAAGAGAATCTAATTCAAATAAAGAGGGTAATCGTTTATCAAAAATTAAATCTCTATAAGGGTCATCCTCAATAATTAAAAAATTATATTCATAAGCAAGCTCTACCAATTTTTTACGCTTATTTAACGATAAAGTAGTGCCTGTAGGGTTGTTTGCATTGGGGATAATATACAAGGCTTTAATTGGAGCTTTTTCGAGTTCTTGTTCCAGGTATTCAATGTTCATTCCATCTGCTTCTACAGGTATTTCTAAGGCGTTTAGATTGTATTGGTGAGTCAGGGAATGAGCAATAGCGTATGTGTATGATTCAAAAGCAATTGTGTCTTCTGGATTAAGTACAAGGCGAGCGCATAACTCAACTCCTTGTGTGTTTCCTGTACTAATCATTATATAGTCTTGAGATATATTTTCTCTTTTTGAAATAGTTGATAAAAGCGGTGATATACCTTTTGAACCGCCGTAGTTAAAATAAGAGTCAGTTCCAGACTCAAATATAGAATTATAAATCTCTTGGAGTTTCTTTTTAGCTAATAGCTCTCTATTTGGTAAACCAATACTAAAGTATACTGGATCTGTTACAGAAGTCTTTGCATTATCCATCAGAGAATCAATAGCAGTTTGTCTTGTGTTTAAGCTTAAGTTAGATAAAAAATGTTTCAATTTAAAAGCCTCACTTTCTTAAATAATTATTTAATAGAAAAAAATAAAATCCCTAATTCACTAAAAAATAAAAAAAGAACCTTATTTTAAGATTCTTTTTTTAAAGATTGCTTCACAATATTAAATTCTTTATACGTATTAATGTGAAAGTCTGCTTCAACTGCAGGGTTTTGAAAAGCACAGGTAGGGATGCCTAACTTTCTTGCTGGGATAAAGTCTAATTCCCGATCACCCACAACAAGGTCTATGTTGTATTTATTATGTAAGTACTTGTATGAGTCTGGCTCTGGTTTTCTTGGAAAGTTGTCATCTTCAAGACAAAGTACTTCAGTAAAGTAATGATCCAGCTTCCAGTATCTCAATAATACTTCAACAGATTTTTTATCCTTATGAGTAACGATAACATTTATGTTACTTTCAGTTAAAACCTTCTCTATGTCCGGAAAAGGCTTTTTTTCTCCAGGGTGTATGTTTCTTTCTATCTCTTTAAAGTAAGGTCTAATGCTGTTATCCAAGCCGAAATATTTAAATGCAACATAAGAGTTGATTTTTAGTAAAGAAAACAGCTTTTGTTCATCTAAATCTTTTCCAGAGGCTTTTTGAAGTCCGAAAACGATAGAGGGTAAAGAGTTTATCAACGTACCATCTAAGTCCCACAATATGTTCAAGAACATCACCTACTTTCTCATAAAAAAGTTGTGTTCTTAATAATTATTTTATATAGAAAATAATTGAGCGGAAAAAATAATTGATTTAGAAATTAGTCTCAACAATTAGCAAAAGCAACATCTTTAAAAGAAGTTGCTTTTTAAAGTGCATATTTATTAAAGGTTAACTCTTCACTCTTCATTCCATTTTTCTTCTGAATTCATCCACTTTTTGTTTACTAAGTCATAACAGTTTTCATAGTCGTGCAATCCAACATAGGAGGGAAGACCAATTGAGCTGCCATTTGCTTTACTCCAACAATTCGCAAACCACTCCGCTAATATGATTTGTTCTCTTTTATTTAGTTCTTCCTCACTAGCTTCGTAGAATTCCCAGAATGTATCTTCCTCGTCTTCTGAGACTGAAAAATATGTAGTTTCGCCAAGAAGCTGGATATTTCCATAAAAAATATCTTTCTCAATATCTGGATCAAACATATACTGCGTAGCATATCTATCCATACCATCAACAACAATGTGTAAAGATAATAGATCTGTAAATACAGTGAAATCCAATAACTCAATTTCTTCTTTGTACTTTAATAAAGTAATCGACTTTATATTTTTTGTTAGTTCTGCTGAGTGCTTCTCTAAATTGCTCTTATAATCACTTAAGTATTTTTCTTTAGTAAACATTTTAATTCCCCGCTGACATTCTTTATTTGCGCTTGATTAGTACATTTATCAATATGTGTAATATGATTATACTTGTTATTAGTTAAAAGGGGGAGACAATTTGTTCAAAGTATGGATACAAGAGGAAAAGGTAAGCTCTGGTTTTTTGAGAGACACGGGGCATCACTTAGCAATAGATGGTTATATAAAAAAAGTATACAATATTAATGCTCAAAAGGGAGAAGATCAAGTAGACGACAACAAAGAGTATTTACAGGAGTTTTTAATTCAACAAAATAAGTATCCGCTGTACTTTACGATTGTAGGTTATGAAGAATACGATGAGTTAGAGGAGATACTAAAAAGAGGTAGTCTTCAATACAAGCTAAATCTTTTGGAGGAATCTCGTCCATACTGGACCAATGGTAAGAATTTAAAATATCATCCTCCTTGTTTTACTGTAGAAGTTATCAATGAAGAAGCGTTAGTTTACATACTTAAAGAAACGTATTGGTTGCCTACTCAAAACGAATTTTATGCAATTTCTACTTCTGAAAATCTGTATTTTAATTTAGAGGAAGTTATGGAGTGGGGAAAAAAGAAAAAACGATCAGCACCACACTTTAAAAGTGAAGAAAATTCTACTTTTATTACAATATTTCACGATGGTTATGGGTTTTATTTGTTTTCCAATGAAGAAAAGTATTCTTCCATAAAAAAATTGTGCACTAACCTTCCTTCTAATACAGATATAAGACAGATTAATGATGATCTGGTAAACGGTGGATGGGACTAAACCAACTCTAACACCAATATAATTATTTGCTAAAGAACTTACTTTGCTAGTAAGTTCTTTTTTGCTGTGTCATTTTTAAAGTAGCGTTTTAATTGTTATGAAAATAATTCTGAAGTTAAATCTCCTTTCTGCTAGCAGTTTATCTTTTGGCGTACTTCAAGCATAGAAAAAAAAAGACTTTTTTCTAAAAAAATATAAATCGAAGCTACAATATTTAAAATGCGAAGGGAGTTTTAAGTGTGATTCATTCAAAAACAATAAAAGTACATAACACACCAGAAGAATTAAAACGAAAAACAAAGGAGATTAAAGATTTGTATAGTGAGTTTGCAGGGGGATTACTTAATAAACTTTCTTACTTAGATAAAAATCATTTTAGAGCATACACATTTTTAGAAGAAAAAATTTATAGCAAACTAGAACTTGGGAACGGGCGTATAACTGTTAGCGGGTTAATTAGTATCTTCAAGTGGTATATAGGTCGTATGAAGGTAAGAACAATATGTGGTTTTAATAACCAGGAGTTTCAATTAGAGTATAGAGACCTAAGGAAAAGTGGTATGCATTTAGACGTTTGCTTTAATATTAAAAGCGAAGTAGGAATACAAGACGAGTTTGGGCTCAGATTTAACGTTTCAAAAGGGTATGTAGAAAATCAAATGTTTAAAAAGTTTAAGGAAATGGAGAAAAATGCGGTTAATCTATTAGGATACAAAAGAAGCCAATGGATGTTGCAAGAAATTTTTGTAGAAGGTGATGATCAGGATCATTTCCTTTTAAGAGGGCAAGCGCTAGAGAAATTCTTAAAAGATGAATACAAGAACTTTTTAGATAGATGGAAAGGTTTAATTTTGGAAAAACGAGAAGAAGTAAAAGAGATATACAAATCAGTCCTTACAGGAGATAGCCAGTGGGCTAAAACGTGAAAATTATGATTGGTTATTGTAAAAATAGAAAGATTGAATTGCTGAAAATTTATTAAACGACAAAAAGCGGCTATAAGTGTATACTTGTGGCTGCTTTTTAACGCCCAAGTTAAAGTAACAAAGAAAAAAGCACTCTTATACAAGTGCTTTTTTCTTTGAACTATTGTATGCGTCCCAAATAAGAAGAAATCCACAAATTATGTGTAAGAGCATACCTAAAATAGGTATCCAACCCAATAAAGAAGTTACAATTCCAAAGATACTACCAAAGTATCTAGAATTTTCTTTTGAAGAAAAAATAAGAGTAACTATGTGGAGCACTAACATAGCAATTAAAGGGGACCACCCTAACGATAAAATAAATAAGCCACCGTACAGGGGGATACCTAAAAAGGCTTCGCTAATACCTGAAACCCATTTTAAAAATGAAGAAATCATAGATAATTCACTCCCATCTGTAACTATTCTAATGAAAGGGAGTAGTAATTCAAATATTTAGGAGAGTTCTTCTGCAAATGTAATATTTAAAAGAGGATAGTTTTGTAAAAAGAGCTCTTTATGTATGCTATAATTTTACAAAAAGGAGATTTATATGAAGAGAATCCTTGGGTATACATCTGTAGTGTTTTTTGTATTATCGGCTACTTTATGGTTACTTTGGTTTAACGATAGCGGTACGGTATTTTCGAATGAAATTGATTTTGTAGTAGCTATTTCTTTTGGTATTCTAGGAATGATTACAGCGTTCTTTGCGAAAAACAATGCTTTGGCTGTAGTTTCTTTTATGGGCAGCTTTGCTATCATTTTTATGGCTGTTATTTTCCCGTATTTGATGTCTATAATATGGAAACCTATACCTTAAAATTAGAAAAAGACCTGAGTATAAAGAATATAGAAGGTTTAAAATTATTTACTACCCATTAAAAACTAGCAATTGAATATTTTTTGGTCTTAAATTTGTTATTAGCAAGTATATATTAGTAGATTACTAAAAAGGCTCTAATCAATTATGATTAAGAAGCCTTTTATTTTGTTTGTAAAAAAGCATACAATGACAAAAATCTACTAAGAGGTGAATAGTTTGGCTGCATTAGGCTGGTTAATAGCAATTTCAATGCTTTTAGGAACTATAACATTAAAAAGCTTAAAAAGTGCTATAGAGGATGAAGAGGGAGATCGAAACTTATCTGATGAAGAGAAGGAAGAGCTATCTACGTTTTTAAATGCTTACCATATGAATAGCTTTCCACAAAAAATTATACTAATTATAGGAGTGGGTGGATCCGCTATTTCTATGATGGTCGATAAATTAATTAACTTGCCATTTTATAAAAGATAAATGAGTTTCTTAACCAATCTATCTGTGCATCAAATAGTTGAGAAATATGTATACAAAATTGTGGCTGTTATAGAAGATTTAAACGGATTCTACCTAGAAGATAAAGATAATATAGTAACATTGCTAATACATAACATAATGTCTTTTCTGCAGGGTTCTTCGTTTAATTGTTATTTAGAAGAAGAGATTAAAGAAACAATAATGCCTTTTACTTATTCTGAAGCGTTTATAAGAAGTTTTTTAAAAGAGGACTTGTTTGTTACAGAGATAAGTGATGATGTAATTAAAAGTTTTCGTAAATGTTGTCGTATATACTTTTTTAATGAAAACAAGTATAAGTTTAATCAAAAAAGTAAAAAGTACCCTTCTATGGTTTATCTACCACCTGGAGAGAAGGGGAGTTCTTTAAATGAAATTCTCAAAAAATCAGCACATAAAGAAATAAAGAAGATATACCTTGTTAGCGTATTTTCAGATGAAACAAGTCAACTAAAAGACTTGGTCCTTTTTATAAAAAAAGAGCTAGATCCAACGGCCAAGCCGCTACTGTTACGGTTGCAAATTGAACTTAACTCTTTGATTTCTAAATTTGAAGAAGAATTGAGAAAAATCATTAAAGAAATAGCAGAGTACAGAACCCTATAGCGGTTCTTTTTTTATAAAGTAAATGTTCTATAATAGTATTATGTAAACTAAAGTCTTGGGAATTATGCAATCCGTTCATTTGACATTCTTATTTATAAATTTATATCTCTTACAAACCATTTTAGGAGTAAGGGAGAGAAAAAATAATGAATTGGATTTCCAAGACAAGAGGAATTGCCATATTAGCGGTGCTAATGATACACGTTAATACTCCGCTGCTGTATGAAAGTCAAAGTTCAGTATGGTGGTTAGGTCATATCTTTGATAGCTTATCTAGATTAGCTGTACCTCTGTTTTTAATGATTTCTGGAGCGCTTCTGCTTCATAAAGAAGAACCCGTTGGCTTTTATATTGAGAAAAGGGCGGCAAAGATTCTTATTCCTTTTATTGTATGGAGCGTCATCTATTTTATTTGTAAATTAAGCGGGGAGTTTAATGTAAAGCTATTCATTCAGCAATTCTTAAGCGGTAAAATATATTATCATTTGTGGTATTTTTATATTTTAATTCCGCTATATATTTTTATCCCTTTTTTACGGCGATTCGTTAGATATATTCCTTCAAGCTACATAATAATTTATGCCCTCATTTCCTCGGGTGTTTCTACAATTAACGATGTTATAGGGATTTACGGTTTAAATATGCAAGTATTTTCAAATCCATTCTCTGTAGGTGTATCGTATCTATTATTAGGTTACATCATTGCCCGTAGAGAATACGAATTAAAGTATTATCAATTATATGGTGCAGTATCCTTCTTAATTATTTTGTTGGGAACTTATTTAATTACTGCTTGGAGAGGTACACTAAGCCAAGTCTTTTACGATGCTCTTGGCTTACCCGTGTTAATGTATGCAGTAATGGTTTTCTATTTGTGTAAAAAGTGTTTAAATGGCAGTACACCTACTTATAAGGGTCAATTTTTAGAATACATAGGTAAGTACAGTTTTGGAATTTATCTAATTCATCCATTGTTGTTAACTTTAATGACGAAGTTTCCTACCTTCTCTATAAGTGCTTCAACAGGAAGCCCTTATATAATGATGCCTGTCACTTTTGTTGTAGTCCTGTCCTGTAGTCTATTGTTTATAATACCATTGTCCAAAATACCTATATTAAAACGAATAACATAATTTGAAACCACCTACTGTTTGTAGATGGTTTTTTGTATACAACTTAATGAAATTTTTCTTATCGTAAAAGCATTATAAGTTAGTACGAAAAGAATTTGCTGTATGTTTTAAGGGAATTTGTAGAAAATGTTCTACTTCTTATACAGAGGTGATGGGATTGAATAGGGGCTTCGGAGAAGAAGAACTAAAGCTATATTTTAAACCTTGTACTCAACTATATAAAAATACAAAGG
The DNA here is from genome assembly GCF_038898415.1 of Priestia sp. SB1. Taxonomy (NCBI): domain Bacteria; kingdom Bacillati; phylum Bacillota; class Bacilli; order Caryophanales; family Bacillaceae; genus Priestia; species Priestia sp. SB1. The sequence goes on from NZ_JBBJSS010000002.1 coordinate 366,757, forward strand.
GAGTAGTAGAAGAAATGAAAGTACTACTTATGGATATAGATTTACCCAATAGCGAAAAGAGCGAGCTTGTTGAATTAGCTTATCTACATAAAATAGGGTTTTCTAAAAAAGTTGTTCGCACAGGTTTTGAGCCGCTCGATGGAGCACTATATTGTAAAAATAAAAACTATTCTTTCGATTTGGTTACAGCTGTAATGTTTTCTTTTGGCGCTTTTGAGATAGTAGAGCGCAACTTTCCAGATTTGCTAAATGTATACATTGAACATAAATATTATAAAACGGCCAAAACTGAATTGTTTATTGATCTACTAACATATTGTGATTTACATCGCTCTGCTAACGGAGAAAAAATTGGTTGCAAGGAAAGACTGATGGATATTTACACTACCTTTGGTGAAACGCATAATTACAGTAATACTATAAAAAGTTTAGAAAATCAGTTTAGAGAAAACATAAATCGCGTAGAAAAGATGCGAACACATTTTACGATTGCTAACAAAACTTAATACATAAAAGGAATTCAAATAAGAAAAAAGAGACTCACTGAGTCTCTTTTTTCTTATTTACAGAACCTATGTACTTTCTAAAGCTATCATTGTTAACTATTTTGACTATATCCTTGTGTTGGGAAGGTTTCTGTAAGGCAGCGATCATCTCATCACCAACAGCTGGATAGTAGTGGAACCAATCAAAGTAATTATTCATATCCGTGGTAATTGGAGTGTGTCCTTGGAAGCTGTAAACTTCACCAAATACTTCAACCATATCTTTAAACCATCTTTCATAGGCTTGTCTTTGTTCCTGATTACTTAGAATTAAATCAAATCTTTTAGAAGGTATTGGATCTGTAAACACAACAAACTTTGTGTTAGGAAATGCTTTTTCTAAAGCTAATAACTTTTGTTTATACTTGTCATCATAAATAAAAGGTCGGGTAGTTGTGTCTTCAAAAGCGGCTTTGAATCGTTCCCATAGGGGCTGCAAGCGGTCATTTGAATAAGTTGTTTCCCCTACGTTATCACGGGTATAACTTCTAGGGCCTATATAGTAATTTGCTTTAGAAATTTTATAGTTATTAACTGCGGAATCAAAAGTACTTTTGGAAAACAGGGAAGTAATTCTATAGAAAGGCTCTTCTGATTTTTGGAAATAAGTAGACGGATCGCGGTTTGTGTTAATAGTTGAGGCGTCATACGAATTTACGTACAGCTCCATAAAAATGGTGTCAAAGTCTTTCCCATTTTTGTTTGTTGCGTATTCAATGTATGGGAGATACTCATCTATATGTAGAGAACTTAGGGAGTAATTAAAAACTTTTTCATTTTTAAATTGATGTTCATTCATATAAGTTACGCGGCTGGTTCCAATCATTAAATCATCGTAACTAAAATTTTTTCTACTGTTAATATAGTTTGTTTTTTGTTGCCTCTCATCAAAACCTATTTGATAATCATTGTATTTGTTTTTATGATCAAAATTCCAAAGGGGGTCAATGTAATAGGTAAATCCTATTACAATGGAAGCCGGTAAAACAACAACAATCAATGATGTGAGAAACAAACGTTTTATCCACTGTTTTGAATTCAACGTCATCCCTCCAGATTAAAAGTTAAAGTATAAAAAGATACTATTTTTTTGCATATAGAAAATAGTGACTAGAACAAGAATTAGCATAACCTGGCAAGCTACAATGTTAAACCATTTATATCTGAATTCTTCTAAGCGCTGAATTGAATTTTTAGTTAAAAATGCAAATAGAAGTAGGATGAAAAGTGTCAGAACAATAAGTTTAGGATTATCTAATGAGAATGTTCCAATTTTGTATGTCATTGCTTGTGGAAAATGCCTTACTGGATGAAATAGAAACTCTTTAAACTCTGCCCAGTGAGGTGTAAACATTTTAGTAATCATAACATTTGCTTGATCTACGGTAGCCGCTCTAAAGTAAACCCAGGCTAGATTTACAAATTGAAAAGTGAGGAACCAAGATAACCAATAAGGTAAATGGATTTTTGTTTTCCCCCATAATCTAACGACTATTGAAGCTAACCCGTGAAGGGTACCCCAAATAATGAATGTCCACCCTGCTCCGTGCCAAAAGCCACTAATGAAAAAGATAATAAAAACATTAAAATAAGTACGAGCAGCACCTTTGCGGTTTCCGCCAAAAGGAATATAAATATACTGCGTTAAAAAACGGCCAAGAGTCATATGCCATCTTTTCCAAAAATCTTGAATGTTTCTTGATTTATAGGGTGACTGAAAGTTAGTTGGCAGCTTAATGTTAAACAATAATGCTAATCCAATTGCCATATCACAGTAACCACTAAAGTCAAAATAAAGTTGAATGGTGTATGAAAATGAAGTAATCCAAGACTCTAGAAACGTCAGGTGGAGATAATTTTGAAAACCGTCATTAGCCCATATAGCTACGGTATCAGCAATTACAACTTTTTTTGTTAACCCAATAAGAAAAATAAATATACCTTTAGATATATTATCAAGAGAGATACGTTTGTTTTTTTCTTCTTCGAATTGAGGTATAACCTCTTTGTGGTGAACAATAGGACCAGCTATTAATTGAGGGAAAAAGGTAGCAAATAAGACAAAAGTGGAGAATTTATATTCTTTTGTTTCGCCACGATATGTATCAACTAAATAAGCGATCTTTTGGAAAGTAATGAAACTTAACCCCAGAGGAAGAATTAAGTGCAAAAGGTTAAAGTTTGTCCCAATTACAGTGTTTACGTTTGAAACAAAAAAGTCTGCGTACTTATAATAGCCTAATAAAGACACGTTGAATAAGACGCCAATTGCTAAAAGTATTCTTTTTTTACCTCGTTCTTCGCTTCTATTCATTAAACTACCGAGTATGTAGTTAGTACAAATAGAAATGGAAATTAGAATTAGATATTTCGGTTCAAAATAACCATAGAAGAAAAGAGAACCTAAAGCTAACCAATAAATAGACAATTGGTATTTCTTAAAGCGGTTTAAAAGAAAGTAACCACTAAAAACAATAGGAAGAAATAAGAAAATAAATATAAACGAGTTAAATAACATCCTATCCCTCTCTTTGTTAAATGATTTCCATTTCATCATATTAAACTTAAAGTTTTTATTTCCATTGTCTAAAGATACTTTTTTAATTTCCGTTAAAGTATCTGGGCTTTTTTGTTTCTGATTGTTTAAATGAAAAGTGTTAATAGGTGAGTAAATAACGTGAATCAACATTTGACTTTATAAGGTAGGTAGGTGGAGGTGTAAAATGAGGAGAAATATTGCTAATGTAAATAAAAAATAAGAGGATTAAAATAACATATAATAGGGAAGATTCTCCTTATTTAACACAAGATATATGCAATAATATGTAATTTAATAATAATATTGTCATAATATAATGAATAAATTGTCGAACGCCAGAAATATACGGATAATCACCCAAAATATTGTTGTAAATGGTAGAAAAAGAGTTTAATATGAAATTGTTAGCAAATCTGACAATCAAATATGGGGGTTAATAAAGATGAAAAAAGTAACATTTGCTTTGGCAGCAGCATTAACATTTGGGGGAATTGGTACTGTAGCAACTACAGCATCAGCAGAATCAAACGGATTAGATAAAGACTGTTCAGATTTCTCATCATATGATGAAGTAGTAAACTACTGGAATTCAAAAGGTTATTCTGCAACAAATGATCCTGAACGTTTAGATGGATGGGGTAACAAAGTAGACGATGGAATTCCTTGTGAAGCGCCAGATGGCTACGACACTTCTAAGATTAATGGTATTGGTAAGAAAGAAGAAGCAACAAAAGAAGAAACTACTACTAATGATTCAACAAAAGAAGAGTCAACTACTGAAGAGCAACCTGCAAAAGAAGAAACTGCTACTGACGATTCAACAAAAGAAGAGTCAACTACAGATGAATCTACAAAAGAAACAACTGTTACTAAAGAAGACAACTCTTCTTCAGAAAAAGCTGAAACTTCTGATAAAAAAGAAGGCGAAGAGCTTCCTGAAACAGCAAGCAACAATCCACTTGGTGTAGCTGCTGGTGTAGCTGTTGCGGCTGCGGGTGCGGTGCTATTTACTCGTCGCAAAAATTCAAAAGCATAATATAATAGATATATTAAATATAAGGGGCGGGATTATTCCTGTCTCTTTTCTATAGAGGTGGTTATGTGAGAGTTTTTGGCATAGTTTTGTTTGTTATAGGAATTTCGTTGGCCGGTTACTCCTTCTTTGAATGGAATATAGGAAGGTCATCGTCAGAAGCTTTAACACAAAAGGAAATTAAGCATTATGAAACTAAAGAAAAAGAAGATGTAAATCAGCAAAACACTGACAAAAATAAAGTAGATCTAAATAAAGATGTAAATTTAGAGCAGATTGATACAAAATCGCCGGAGAAAATGGAAGACTATAATTACAATAAGGGTCAAAAGGTAGCCAACTTAGTTATTCCTAAGCTTGAGTTAAAATACTCAGTGTATTGGGGAACAGATGCTGATACGTTAAAAAGAGGTGTAGGAATGTTCGTTAGTGATTTAACTACTGCACCAAGCGGAAAAGGGCATACGGTTTTAAGTGGCCATCGGGACACTGTATTTACAAGGTTAGGTGAACTTAAAACAGGGGATAAACTTCTTGTTGAGTTCGATAACACGCTTTACAAATACCAAATTAAAAAGATTTGGATTACACATAAAGAAGATCGAAGGGTTATTGTTTCTAAGGATAGACCTACTTTAACACTAACGACTTGCTATCCATTTAGTATGATAGGGAAAGCGCCTGATCGTTACATAATTCAGGCTGAAATGATAGACGAATAAAAGCGACGTATCAACTAACGGTATGTCGCTTTTTATATTGTCTAAATGTTTTTTCCACTATTAAAAATGTGCTTGATATAATTATTTTTTCTCCTAAAAATAATATAATCATCTCGGAATTTAACGAAAGGAGAGATACTATGTCAAATACATTAGTAGTGCTTAAGGGTTTACCAGGAGCGGGTAAAACACATTTCCTTAAAACCAAAGGTCTTGACGTGTACTCCATTTCACCTGATCAAGTAAGAAATTTAATTGCAGCTCCTTTGCAAGTAGAAAATGGAGAGTACAAAATTAACCATTACTTTGAAAAACAAGTAAGAAAACTAGTAATAGAGTTAGTGGAAAACAGATTGCAAAGAGGCGAACTAACAATTATTGATGCGACTCACTCAAAGTTAACTTACTGGAATGAGTATCGGCAATTAGCGGGAAAATATAAAGCAAAACTATATTGCTTAGATTTTTCGCATATTAATATTGAAACTGCAAAGAAACAGAATGTTTTACGTGAAGAATATAAACAAGTTGACGATTTAATTATAGAGAAAATAAACACTCAGTTAGAAAAATGGGATCTTCCAGAGGATATTGAAGTAATTAAACCGGACGAATGGGATAGTAAATTTAAATGGAAATTAATTAATTTATCTCACTATAAGAGAATCCATCACTTTGGCGACATCCACGGATGTTACGAACCTCTACAAGAGTATTTGAAAGATGGTTTAAAAGATGATGAACTGTATATTTTCGTCGGTGATTATGTAGATCGTGGAGTTCAAAATGCAAAAGTGTTGAACTATTTGTTTTCTATTATGAATTTGCAAAATGTAGTTTTTTTGGAGGGGAATCACGAGTCCCACTTAATTAACTGGGCAAATAACTTACAAGCTAGATCTAAGGAGTTTGAGCGCCATACAAAGACCGAATTAGAAAAGGAATCTCTTAGTAGAAAAACCACTCGTCACTTCTGCAGAAAACTAAAAAAGGCGGTTTATTACCAGTACGATAATAAGGAAGTTCTGGTTACTCACGGAGGAATTTCTAGAATACCTGATAACCTATTGACGCTTTCAACTGAACAAATGGTTAGAGGTGTAGGGAATTACAGTACAAATATAGATGAGCTGTTCACTAAAAACAACCCTAGCCATACATATCAAGTACACGGGCATCGCAATACGTTTGAATTTCCCATTAAAGCCGCTGAGAGATCGTTTAACCTTGAAGGTGGAATTGAAAGAGGAGGCCATTTACGTGTGGTGGTACTTGATAAACAGGGTTTCCATCCTATTAAAGTAAGAAATGCTACTGTATCAGCAAGATATGAAAAAGTAGAAGAGAAAATTTTTGAGAACGATACATTGTTAGAAGGGTTAAAAGGAAATAGGTACATAAAAGAGTTACCTCAACAACACTACCAAAACATTTCATCTTTTAATTTTAAAGAGAAAGTCTTTAAAAAGGGATTATGGGATAAGCAAACTACAAAGGCAAGAGGATTGTTTATAAATACAGAGTCTACGGAAATTGTTAGCCGTAGTTATAACAAGTTTTTTAACCTTAACGAAAGAGAAGAAACTACAATTGAAAAACTAAAAGAAGCGCTGGTGTTTCCAGTTAGCTTATATGTAAAGGAGAATGGATTCTTAGGTATAATGGGATATGACAGTTATTACAAAAATATTATATATTCCACTAAAAATTACATTCAAAGTCAACACGCGGATTTATTTAGAGAAAATTTCTTCAAAAGAGTCTCATTGGAAAAAGAAGAGGCAATAATGAGAGCTCTGCGTGATGAAAATTTAAGCTTAGTATTTGAAGTAGTTGATCCTATAAATGACCCTCACATAATTGAGTATAAAAACTCCAAATTAGTTCTTTTAGATGCTATCTTTCGTGAAGAAGAGTTTAGAAAGTTAACATATGAGCAACTAGCTAAATTGGGAAATGAGCTAGGAATGGAAATAAAAGAGAAAGCTTTTACTTTCAACACTTGGGAAGAGCTTGAAGAATGGCACAAAAAAGCGGAAAAAGACTTTCTAAACCAGTTAGAAGGATATGTTATAGAAGACAGAAAAGGCTTTATGACTAAGATTAAGTTGCCTTATTATCGTTTCTGGAAATGGATGAGAAGCGAAGTAGATAAAATAGATAAGGGTCTAGAACCAAGCAAGGAAGCAATGGATAACAGTAGAGGGAAAGCATTCTTAAATTGGTATAAGGGGTTAAAAATCAACAAAATAAATTCGGATATAATCACACTAAGAAATGGATTTTACAATGATAGAATTTAAGATGTTTCCTACCAATAAATAAAAAGAACTTGCTCTTACAAGAGCAAGTTCTTTTTTCGTAATTATATGGTAAAAATAATCTAATAATGTAAAAAAAGTAGTACAATAGATTAATAGATAAAAGGAGAGAGGGTTATGATTGAACTATTATTGTTATACAAGTGGTGGATTATAGGTATTTGTGAAGCTACAGCTTGGATTGCAACATATTTTATGTTTCGTGCAAAAATCGTTTTGAAATCTAACACTAAGTTTAGACTATTTGGTGCTATTGCTGGAATCACAGGATATGGACCTCATTTCGGTTTAGGAATCTATAATTATTTTGAAACGAAAAAAATTGACTTATTCCTAATAGTAATAGCAGTTATTTTAGTAATTGGAGTTATATTTTGGAGTCAAATTGAAGGGTTAATAGAAGCCTTAGTTAACAAAATGCACAATAAGAAGCTCAAAAAAAATCTTTATCTAAAAAAGAAATAAAGAAAAAACATAAATAAAAAATACATAAGAATTAAGGTGTTAAGTATGTTTAGCAAAGTAGATAGTATAGATGAAAATAAGATGTATTTAGAAGTATTTGGGGATGCGTGGGAGTTTAATGACACAGATTATGAGAATGACCGAACAGACAGATATATTATGTTTACAGAAGATGGTGAAGTATTTGGTGCGTTTGCCTATACTCTATACGATCAAGGGATAGGAAGCACTATTGAAAACTTATATAGTTTTAAAGAAAATGTAAAAGAAATAAATAATGAAGATAAAATAACCATTGAAATTACTGCTTTCGCAGTAAAAAAGAAATTTCAGAGCCCTAAATATTTTATGCAAAGCTTCTTTTATATGACGCAGGAGCTTATAAATTTAAAAGCTAATTATTGTATTGGTCTAACAGAACCTAAGTTATCAAGCCTGTTAAAAAGAGTTTATAAGAAAAATTTAAGTGTGCTTAAAAAGCAGATTATAGCAAAAGAGGATGGTACAGAGTGGGTTTCTATGATATTAAATTTAGAGCCGGTCTTTACGAATATAAATGAATATCCAATATTAAGGTATGGAGCTTTTAATGTTGTACCCCTTACATAAAAAAACAAAAACTTACCTGGATTTTAAATAAGGTAATTTTTCTTAATTATACATATTAATTTAATTAGTGATTTAGAATTTTAAACCGAATTTCTATAGCATTGCCTAGAAGGTCTTTAAGTTTAAAAATGATAATTAATAATTGGGAATTCTCAAAGCGTTTAGGCCTTCAATATACTTGCAATGCCCAGATGTATCTGGTAAATTTGAATAGAATTATTTTTGTTCGGCAAGAAGTGATAAGCTAACACCTTTCGTCTTTAAGATTGAGCAAGAATAGTAATATAATGTGTGTAAAGCGCACGAGGAGGCAACAACTATGGAACAAGGTAAAGTAAAATGGTTTAACGCAGAAAAAGGTTTTGGATTTATCGAACGCGAAAATGGCGATGATGTATTCGTACATTTCTCAGCTATTCAAAGCGAAGGATTCAAATCTTTAGACGAAGGTCAAGCTGTTACATTTGAAGTAGAGCAAGGTCAACGTGGCCCTCAAGCTACTAACGTTCAAAAAGCATAATAGCATTAATTACATAAAAAAAGCAGACTCTAACGGAGTCTGCTTTTTTTGCTTGTAAAGAAATTAAAAAACCCCGCTTATAAGTAAGCAGGGGGTATTAAAGCAAAGATAACTACAAGTAAAGAAAATGGTAACCCAAGTATACCATAAGAAGTTACTAGCCGCTAATTCCATATTTGATTACTCTATTTTTTGAGTATAAGGGTTGGTGTATCTCTACTGGCGAGATAAGAGAGAGTTGTATGTGACGCTTTATTGACTTTTCTGTTATCCAGTATATTATTCTGTTTCACTTGGTAAACTTTTTTTATTATTTTTCCTATATGTAAGAATTTGGTATATAAAGTAACAGGAAAATACATTAATGAAAAGAGGAAATTAAAAATGACAAACAGAATGGAATTACACAGAGCAGCAAGAGAAAAGGGATTAATTGGATTATCTAAAAAGGTTGAAAAGGGTGTTGCAACAGGTGCTTTAGCGGTTGTTATTAGTGCAGCAGCTACAACTGGAGCATTTGCAGCTGAAACTCAACCAAATCAGGTTAATTCGACTACTAACGCAGTATATGAGGTAAAAGCAGGAGATACGTTCTACCATATTGCGGTTACACACAATATGAATCAAGCGCAATTGAAAGCTCTAAACCCTCAAGTTACAGATATGGCCAAACTTAAGATAGGACAAAAAATTAATTTAAGTAAGGTTAGCGTACAAGAAAGTTCTTCTCAAACAACTGTGAAACAAAGTGCTAGCAAATCTACAGCCTCTACAACAGAAACTTATACTGTCAAGCAAGGAGATAATATGTATCGAATTGCTATTAATCACGGTATCAGCTTAAAACATTTACAGCTTTTAAATCCCCAAGTAACAGGTAACAACATTATGGTGGGACAAGTTTTAAAAGTAAGTGGAACTCCTTTTGCTGTTAAACCTGTTGAAAAACCTCAACAAAAAGTTGTTCAAACTGAACAATATAGAGAAGTTGAGTGTGAAGTAATTGGTGTTAATGATGAAAATAGTTTATATGTTTATGTAGATGGAGAACGCTGGGTATTCTATGCTGGCGGTGATCCTGAAATTCAAAAAGAAATAGCTTCGTATAAAGAAGGGGATTTCTTAGATATTAGATTCTTTATGACGGAACATAATCAATTCCAGATTAAAGATATTGTATACAAAGGTAACCGACAAGTAGATCGCACAGTAGATTTTGATGGTGCGTTTGTAAGTATCGATTCTAATTCTAAAAGAGTATCTGTTAAAAATAGCAATGGAAATGTAGTTTCTTATAAAATTTCTAATTATTTAGCAAGTGAAAATTTATATTTCAAAGCAGGGTCTAATGTTCGTTTAGTAGGTGAAAAAACTACAAACGGGGATATTGTTATTGAAAATATTTCTTTGTAAATCCAAAAAGAAGTTAAGAATTTATTCTTAACTTCTTTTTTATTTTTATGGCGTTATTAATTAACAAACACTCCTATTTTATTTGTACTTTTTTACCACATTGAAGATTTAGTAAGTATAAAAAGTGTAAAGAAAATTAATGGAGGTCATTATAATGCATATGACAAGAAGTGAATGGAAAAGAAAGCAAGTAGTTTTAAACAGAAAAAATTTTATAAAGAAACACGGTAAGGGAATAGCTTTGGGAACAGCGACTGTACTTGTGGTCGCAAGCGTAGGATATTCTTCAGCTTTACCCAAGGACAAACCTGCTGCTGCTCAAAACGAAATTGAAATTTCTAGTAATTACAATGAAATACCAGAAAGCGTTAAGGACGCTTTTGTTGAGCAAGAAAACACTACGGAAGGACAAGGTTCGGTTTGCACTAATGAACTGGCTAAAGTGATTTCTAAAGGTAGTGGAGTGCTTTCAAAGATAGAACAAGCTAAAAAAGACGTTATAGAAGAAAAGAGTGTAAAGTCAAATTTACCTTCTTCAAATTCTATTGCATTCAGCAAACAAATAATGCCTGAAAAACATTTGTTGGTAAATAGCGAAAAAACGTCATTTACAACAAATACTAGCCGTATGACTACATCTGTGAAAGTAGGAAATACAATTCTATCAAATAATTTAAGTAGTTCTGTAAGTACTAGTAAACAAGCAAAAGTTGCATCAAAAACATCTAAGAAGGAAGAGGAGTTATTAAAAATGAATTCAGATTACAATGCTAATGAAGTGACAAATGAACTTAAAACAATGGAAGGCGCAAAAGATATTGAAGCTTCCAAAGTACAAGATGAAAATCTTAATAAAAAGGAAACAGTAGCTGTAAGTGAAGACACTTTAGAAACTGCAGGAACTTTTACGGGACGTTTTGGTGACAACACAATTATTCTTGATATGGATGGAGAAGAAGGTTCTTTTTATACAAATGAAAGTAGTATGAAAGATAAATTGAAAAATTATAATGTCGGTTCATATTTAGATGTCCGTTATTCTAAGGATACCAATAATTACAACCGAATTAATGATGTTTTTCTAATTCATAATGGTGCTACAAACAATTCAAGAGAATTTGAAGCTTTGTATATGGGGAAACATCAAAATGTTGTTTCTTTAAAAGAAGCCAACTCTCAACCTAAAGAATATGAAATGTCTAATTACTTTGCAAAAGAGAATAAAAACTTTATACCAGGTTCACAGGTTTGGGTTGTAGGAGCTAATGACAACAAAGGTTTCAAGGTTGAAAACATTGTTGCCTTAGAAAATCCAAAACCTAAAACAATGTTACTTACATCTAGACCGGCAACAGCTGAAAAGAGAGAAGTAAAACCTTCTGTTAAGACAACTGAAGTTCAAATCTCTAAACCAGATGTTATTAAAGAAAATAAAAGTGAGGTTCAACCGACGGTTAACCCTAAGCAAGAAGAAGTTGTTCAAAACACTGTAGATGTTAAGACAGATATAACTGCTACGGTAGATCAACAGTCAAATAACAATGCTAATTCTGCGGTGGAAACAACTGAGGTAACACCGGTTTCTACAAATGAGGAAGCACCAGTAGAGCTTTCAGTAACTTCAGAGCAAACAGTTAATGCTGTGGAAAAAGAAGAAAAGGCTGAAACTACTAATTCTTCAGAAGAAAAAACAGCTAATAGTTCAGCTGATCAATTAGAAGAAGAAGTAACTACTGATTCTTCAGAAGAAGTTGCAGCTAATAACTTAGTTGTGCAACCAGAAGAAGAAAAAACAAATTAAACGTAAAAGTCGAGATAATTAATAATCTCGACTTTTTTCTATCTTTAAAACAATTATTTTTGTTAGGAGGTTTTACTTTTTAAGCAGTTAACTAAAACAATAATGATTCAAAGCAATTTAATAGTGGTTATTTTTAAGGGTGGTGTTAATTTTTATAATGAGTGATCAAATTTATAAACTTAGCAAAAGAATACGTAAAATTGAAGAAGAGCTAATTGAATTAAAAAGAGAATTAAGGAAAACAAAAATTAAAGGCGAGACTGTAGATGCTAGTAATAAGGAACAAATATTAGATGATATAGTTAAATATCAACGTTCTCCTAATCAAAAAGATAGAAAAGGTTTAGAACAAATAGCGGGAGAATGGCTTCCAAGAGTTTTTATATTTGTATTCATATTAGGGGTAATTTGGGCATTTATGGCCGCTAGTGAGAGGGGTTGGATAAATCCAGCTATTAGGGTAGCTATAGGATTTGTATTATCCGGTATTTTGTACTGGATCGGGAAGCGACAATATAGTAAAACCAAAAATAATTTAAGTATTGTGCTTATGGGCGGAGGAATAGTGCTTTACATTGTCTCGGTATTTGCGGGTAATGTACTATATGATCTAATACCGTATGTCTTTACAATGTTTCTACTAGCATTAGGGATTGCTGGTGGCGTGTGGGTGTCTAGAAAATACAAATCTCAAAGCTTATTAGCTATTGTAGGGATAGGAGCGTACTTTTATCCGTTCTTATTTGCCGGAAAACATAGCAACGAAAATGTATTTTACATTTATCAAATGCTTGTATTCGTTGGTTTAGCATTTGAGGCCTTAAAAAGAAAGTTTGTCGCCGTTTGGAATATAGCTGTGTACTCGTTATTATTTACAATACTATTATTCCTAACTATAGGTGATGGTGAACTAAGTATATTAACTTTGCTAGTAATTCTAATACAACAAATCTTTATTATTAGTTGTACCTTTAGAGCGGGTAGTTTATTAACAAAAGGAGTTTATATATCTGCTATTACAGCGGGAGCATTCTCTATTTTCTTGGTAGGTAATTGTTTATATGAATCGCATAGTTTAGCTATGTACATATTCTTATTATTAATGACGGTTATTTATCTACTTTTAAGTACTATAAAAAGGAATGTACACATTGAACTTAAAAATATTTTCTTTGTCTTTTCAATGTTTTATCTCTCGCTTTTTGTTATTGAGTTGGTTAGTAAAGGATCTGTAATAGCAATTATATTAACGTTACAAGCATCTGTGATGTATTATGTTTCTCAGAAGAGAAAAAGCTTAATAGGTACTATTGGAAGCTTCTTAATTCTGTTTTCTATTATTTTAAGTTTACTTATTGTCCATTCAGAGCATTTATCTTTAGAATTAATCATTGCTTGGATACTAAGCATTAGTTTTTTCTTAGTAATATACGCAAGGAAAGAAAAATCAGTAATGCTACCTAAACAATTAATTAATGCTGTATTTCCTTATATAGCTTCATTACTGTTATTAGTGTTTTTAAGTAAATGCTCAGGGTATATAACTATTAGTAAAAGCTACGTGATTACTAATACAGGATTATCAGTTTCTTGGATAGTCTTTGTGGCATTAATGTATGGAGCATATACTTACTTTAAAGACGGTGTTTGGAAATCTATAGGGCTTGTACTATTAATTGTGACATTAGCAAAAGCCATTTTAATAGATTTAGCTATCTTTGATATAGCGTGGAGAGCAATGTTATTTATTATTCTCGGTATAGTTGGGCTGCTTATTTCAAAAGTTTTCTACAATAAAAAAGGCAAATAGGTTATTACCTGTTTGTCTTTTTCTATAAATATTGTTAAGTTTAAAATATAGCCTTTGTCCAAAAACATCCATATATGTTATAAATAGTTTAAAAGGGGATGGAGTAATGGAAAACAAAAACAGGTCTGATAAACACTCTGGCAAGAAGAAGATTAAAAATGTTGTTAAGGTAAACTTTAATAGAGAAAAGAACGTAGACGCCACTGGAGCAAGGAGACTAAAGACAATAAAAAATGATACTGATATTGTTCCCGGAAAGGTTAACAAACTATATAGTCTAATTAAACGTGACAAAAACTTGCCAACAATCAAAACAGATAAGCAATTTGCCGCTTTCATAAAAGACATTTGCAAGGGAAAGAAGATAACAGAAAATATAGCTGAAGTAGTTGGAACTATGACAAGCTTTAACAGTTTTGCTCAATCATATCTTAAAACAATAGAAACAGCAGTTAGCACTAGTAGTAAGGTGGACATTGAAACAATACAAAGCTATAAAGAAATAAGCAAAGGACTGCTAAAGCATTTAACTGAAAATGCAGAAGTTATAACTGTTGAAGAGAGAGTGGCCATTACTCAACAATTAGCGGAAATAACAAATAACATAGCAGCAGTAAATGCAAAGAATAAGAAAACTACAGAAATAGCTTTAAAAGTTGTTGAAAAAGCATTGTTAGTTGCAGGCGCAGCATTGCTACTTTTTATCCAAAATCAAATGAGTAATGATAAAGATAATAATACAATTGATATGGACGATCATAACTAAAAAAGAAGCTAAGATATTTACATCTTAGCTTCTTTTTTTACTTTTCTTTGCGTGAGAAATCATTTTGTACATATCAGCGAAAGTTTTTTCGTGACCTGCCTCTTTCGGGAAGTAAAATTGTGTTCCTATTAACTCATTTGGGAGGTACTGCTGCTCAACCCAAGCCCCTATTCTCGATGCTTGAAAGTCGTGAGCGTACTTATATCCTTTTACATTAAGTCTGCTAGCTCCGGCGTAATGGTTATCTTTAAGGTGATTAGGAGGTTCATACGAGTGTCCTTCCTTAATAAGTGCTATAGCGGCGTCTAAAGCTTTATATGAAGCATTAGTCTTAGGAGATAGACATAATTCTATAACGGCTTTGGCGAGCGGTATACGCGCTTCAGGAAGACCCACTCTTTCTGATATTTGCACGGCAGTCAAAACGTGAGTAGAAACATTAACATTACCAAGGCTTATATCCTCATCAGAAATTACGAGTAATCTTCTGTGAATACTAGGTAAATCTCCGCTTTCTAATAACAGAGCTAGATAATACAAGCTTGCATCTACATCACTCCCACGGACGGATTTTTGTAGTGATGAGAGCAAATTATATTTAGTTGACTCGCCGTTGTAGGATAAATGTTTTTTCTCCGTAAACCTTTCAACCATTTCTGTTGTTAGAATTAGCCTATCATCGTTTAAGTTAGAAATAACGACAGCTTCCAATGTGTTTAAAGCGAATCGCATATCTCCTGTAGTTGTTTCGGCTAGAAACATCAGAACATCTTCTGAGTATTCTAAGTCATAGATTCCTAAACCGTTCGTTTTATCTGCCAAGGCTCTTTTTAACCCAATAACAACCTCAGAATTAGATAACGGTTTTAGTTCAAACACGAAGCATCTGCTTAATATGGCGCTAGGAAGAGAGTGGAAAACGCTGTTTGTGGTAGAACCAATTATGACTATATCACCTGCTTCCATAGCTGGAAGGAGTGCTTCAAGAGTAGATTTTGTAAAGCGATGGATCTCGTCAATGAATAGCAAAATAGATGAATCACTACTAACAGCTTCTTTTATTATGGCATCTAAATCTTTTTTAGTTGCTGTGACAGCATTAAGACTTCTAAAAGGTATATCTATATCTCTGGCAATGGATTGGGCTATTGTAGTTTTCCCAATTCCCGGAGGTCCAAATAACAAAAGAGAAGTAAGTTGTTTGTTTTCTACCATTTTGCGTATTGGTTTATTTGGTCCAAGCAAATGAGCCTGTCCAATTACATCATCAATTTTTGAAGGACGCATTCTATAAGCAAGAGGTCTAATTTTAGTCAATGTAATCACTCCAGTGTATTTAAAATTTTAAATATTATAGTTAGAAAAATGAAGTTAATAATGATTTACTTCAAATAAAAACTTAGAAAAAGAAAGAACAGAGAATTAACTATTAAAGGATAAACGTTAAAATCCTAGAGGAAAGATTAAGAGGTGAAAGAAAGAGAAGTTAGAAAGGAGGAGTGAGTGTGAATTACATTATGACTCCGCAAATTATAAACTTTCTTATAGTGACTGTAGTGTGCATTTTTATTTACTTAGGTGTAAACAGACACATTGAATCTATAAGCAGGAAGCTAAATGGAGATAACAAAAACCTTGTCGAAGGAAAATTAAAAGCGCTAAATCAGCTGATTGTATTTATTATTTACTTCTTTTACATATTAGATTTCTTTGTTGACGTAAAAGTGTGTGCGGCTATCTTAGTTGTACTGGTCGTTGCTACTCTAATTACTTTTAAAAATCAAATAAACTCGCAAGCAAAGGGTTATTTCACAATTGTGAATAATGATATAGCGGTAAATGATGAAGTTATAATAAACAATAAATATAAAGGGCGAGTTCAAAGTATTACGCTAAGTTCAGTTGAGGTGTTAGATATTAGTGGTGAAAAATTAATAATCTCGCATTCGGAGATTAATTTGATACAGAGATTCCCAAAGGAATACAGAAACGTTACTGTCAGTGTTGTATTAAGTACTGATGAAAACCCTGAAAAGGTAGAAGACATATTTATTAAATTAATGGAAAAGTTAAATGAGAAATTTAAGGATTATTTGTTTCAGGGGCCAGAAAGATTAGAAACAGCTACTTTTATTTATGAAGGTATAACTAATCTGAATACAAATAACCAAGGAACAGAATACTGTATTTCTGGAAAAGTTAAACCATTTAAAGTTGAAGAGATACAAAAGAAGTTAAATAGAGAAATAGCGGTATGCTGCTACAAAAATCAATTAAAAAAACCGGAAAGATAAAACTTTATAAAAAAGTTTCAAATTAAAAGAATGGGTAATCCCCCATTCTTTTAATTTGAAAAAATTTTATTTACTTCGTATATGCGTTCATATTGTTGAATTAATTGCTCGAAATCTTTAATAAGTGATTTGCATAGTCTTTCGTTTAAGGTATCCGTTTGTATCTCAATAGTAATAATGGCGTTATAAATAGAGTGATCATTAATATAATCGCTAGTTACAGCGTGGAGCAGAATACCGTTGTATTTTTCTAAAGAGATAATAATATTGCTCATAACATATTTTCTATCAATAAAACTTGGGGTAAACCAATGTAATGTAAATGTGGGTACAGAATAAAAATCGGGTTCTAAAAAATAATTTAAATAGTTTTTGTGACTATGGTTATTGTAAAAATATAATTTTAATAGGGAACTGGTTTTAGGCATAGGCGTAATTCCCGCTTTCATTTAGGTTTTACATTATCTTTTAAGAATGAAAAATATAATTCCTTCCACAGAGTTTAGTTTATAAGAGAATTAGGGAAAGCAAAAAGGAAATGTCGTAAATCTCTTTTTCTTTTGTATTAAGTATGTATTGTAAGCCCCTTATAAAAATAAATTTTAATATCTTATCTGCGTTGTTTGTTCCTGTAATGAAAACGCCCTTAGGAGTCATTACGTATATTATTTGACCTTCGCCCAAGTGTATTGGTAAGGGTCGATTTTGAAGCTTTAATGGGTATTAAAAAAATATAGTAATTCCGAGTATTAGGTTGAAGAAACCATTAACTTTTTTATGTTTTTTCTATTTTTTCAATGTTTTGTTGGTATAGTCTTAAAAATAAGTTTTGATGGAGGTCATCTAATGACAAAACAATTAATTGAAAATCTAATGAAAAAACATAACATTAAAATTGGGCACGGTAAGGGTTCTTTTGAAGGTGAATACTGGATAAGCCTTAAAATTAAGGATAAACAAGAAAAAGAAAGAGACTACAAAATTACTTATTATAAAGATAAAGGCAGTATTCAAGCGACTATTTACGATAAAGGTCAAGAAGATATATTTGCATATAGATCATTACTTGTGTTTCCTCTGCTAGCGCTGCAAAAGATTGCCTATAAAGAACAGAGAAAGTTTAAAATTAATTCTTCTTATAAAAACAGATCAATTTTAGACGCTTACGTGGACTATGATCCAAATGATAAAAGAACAATTCGTTCGTTAAATGATCGTAAAATTTTTGAGTGGATGAAAATCCTTGAGATTGTTACTAATCATCCTTCGGTACATAATATAATCAAAATCACTCCAAATATTTTGTTTAAGACAATAACTGGTGAGACTTTAGAAATTAAATGGGATGATTATTCTTATGATGATTCTTATAAAATTAAACAATTAGAAATAAACCATACGCCTGAAAGGATTAGTTATAACAATTTAGAAGAATACCTTAACAAGTATGTGATTCCGGAAACTGTACTTTTGAAAGCGATGGAGAAGTTATCGAGTAATAATGCAGAAAACTTTTCCAAAGTGGAAGTTCAAGCTCTTCTAAATAGGGTGGTTGGGATTTCTTATGAAGAAGGCGAAAATGATCTTCATCATATTAACTCTAATAGTTATTATTTCGAAAATGCTGACAGTGTTTTGTTTGTAGAAGCTAAAGATAAGGATTGTTTAACTTTGAAAAGTTCTTAAATAACAACGGTTTATAAAGAAAAAAAGCTATTCATTAATGAATAGCTTTTTTAATTGATTTTAAAGATAAATTGGGTATAAAGAATTTAGGCATAAATATAGAGAGCCGACTTTCACATTTCACAAGGGAATTACCCTTGTTTTTTTCTATCCAAAAATGCTAGTTAGTTCGTAAGTGTTGAGGAGCTGATGTATGAGGATTGGTAACTCTTTAATAAAAGAATCATTTGATGGTGTTGTAGGGATAAACCAATAGCCGTCCTCTAAAAAAATTACTCTTAGAGATCTTTCGTTCATAAAGTAATCTCTAATAATGATACTTGAGTTTTCTTTATCATACGAAACGCCGATAGTGTATTTAGTTTGTTTGCCTAGCTGAGAACCAAGATAATCCACAAAAATGCGTGCGATGTCTTTTTCTAAATAGGGAATTTTTAATTTACCGGAGTTAGTAAATCCATATGCTTTAAGAATGTCAAAAAAGTCATTTACATCTTCTAATGGCTTAGACTTAATTGAAAAACAGGATTGTTGAGTAGATATAGCTCTATGAGGGTTTATAAACCATTTCTCTTCGAAATAAGAGTCTGAGTTATGGAAAGCAGGTTTAATTACAAAATCATTTGATGCAACATCTATTTTTGTGGAGAAATAATTATCCTTGTGATAAAAGTAGTGTTGTTCATTGGCAAGGGGGGATTGAAGACGATTTATAACCAACTTGTTAAAAGAATGATATCCGGTTTCTGTTACGGAAAGTTTCACGTAATAACACCTACTTGTTTAGTTTATTTTATTTTTTAATTAGATTAAAAACAAGAAAAGAAAAAAGGAACGTTTTTTCCAATACTTAAATTTAGTTATAGAGAAACTAAATTGAGGAGGAATGAATGTTGTTAAAAAAGAGATACCTGCTTGTAGGTGCAGCGGTTCCGTTACTAATACTTAATGGTTGTTCTATTGGAGATAGTACAGAAACAAGAGATATACCAATTGAAAAGGTAGATATGTCTCGTTATGCGAGTAAGACTGCTAATGGAATCTTCGATGGAGTACTAAACACTAAATTTGTTGATATAAAAATTAATGGGGAAGTAAAAATATTCACTGTAAATGACAAAGCAATTAAACAATTGAAAAATTTAAACGAAGGTGATCAAATTCAATTTGTTTATTCATTGAATGGAAAAACAATTCAGAATGAGCTTCAAAGTATTGTTCAAGTTAACGGACAAGAAGTGGAAAATCTTACTGAAGAGCAAAAACCAGTAAAAAACAATTTAGAAGCAAAGAAAAAGGTGAAGGAAGAAAACGGAATAGAGATGGAAGTTAATTACCCAAATACAACAAAAATAGTTGGAGCTGAAAAAAACAGCTTTATAGATGGTACTTTTAACGTAATCGATACATATGATTGGAGCAATCAAACGTTAAAGAAAGATGAAACAGAAATTCGTTTCCACACAGTAGTAGATACTATAGAAGATGATATACAGAAAGAACGTTGGCGTGCTGCTGACATCTTAAAAGAAATAGGTGAACTTCACGAAAAAAAAGAAAGTAATCGTGAAGGAGTAAGATTTATTTTTTACGCCCAAAATGACGATGAATACAAAGAAATAATGGTTTTAAAAAATAAATACGGATATTTACGAGTTGAAACAGATACTCCATATGATGAAAAAGAGGATACAATCGCTGAAGTCACAGCAATGCTAGACACTATAGAATAAGGTGCTTACTTGCACCTTATTTTTCTTTTTGAAAAGAAAAAAGGAACTGACGTATAAAGTATGTACAGATGGGAGGGGGAGTATGGGTAAAAAAATATATTACATAGTATTAGCTATAGTTGTCTTGTTAATTATAGGAGCCATATATAATTATCTTTCTTTCACACATATTGCGCCTGGTTTAAAGGATGATGTGCCGAAATATTTCGTGTGATAACCTTTTACAATTAAGATAGTAGAAATTATAGTTTCTCTCCTTTTTCTTTAAATAGGTACTAAAATATGAGCAGTAACAAATTAAATTTCTGCACACTGTTAAATCTTAAATATTTATTTAGACTAGAACTTTTTGTTGAAAAGTATATAATGAAAGGCATAAAGAGTATTGTCTGATTGAAAATTTTTAACTAATAGTAAAGATATGTCTTATAGGACGTTTAATTTTAAAAAACAAATAGTTTGTTGCTACCCTAGAAATAACGGAGAGGATGTTAATAATGGCAAGACCAAAAAAACAAGAATTGGAACAGGGGAAAATTAAAGAACTAGAGAAACTTGTTGATCGAGAGAACAAATGGTTAACACAAAATCAAAACGGTAGTGTTCATTTTAGACCAGAATCTGATGAAGAACTATTAGTTGTCCTAAGAAATATTGAAGAAAAAATGTCCGATGACGTTAAAAGAAGAATAGAAGTATATTAAGATTAAAAAGCCTTTAGAAAACTAAAGGCTTTTTATTTATGTTAGGCGACTTTTGTAGTAACCATTGGAAACCGAGCTCCAAAGGTACGGATAGCTGTTTTCTCGCCGGTTTGTACATTTTTTATAACTATACAATACTTATATCTTTTTATGAAATTGTAAACGTCATCGTTAAACCATTTACTTTGAATGAAACATAAATATTCTTCGTTAGACATTTCAATTAGCGGTGCAGTTAATTTTCGATTCTCATAAAATGTTTTCTTGTTAATGTCCTTGTTAACCTTTCCGCTCCAAGCTTCTCTTTCCATAATAATTCCTCCTTTTTTATATAATCTTTCTCTACATAAAGTGTAAGTCAAAAAAATCTAAAAAGTAAAAATGAGCTAATTTTATTTTCATCTTTTTTGGTTTTTCTCCAAATTTTATAGCAGGTAAGTAAAATGAAGAAAACATCACAAAAGGAGAGGGAACTTAATGGAGCAGTTACCTATAAAAGAAATAGATTTTAGAGATCTTGAGGAGCAATGGTGTAATTTAATTTGGAAGTTTTCAAGGGAGTTAAAAAAGAATATAGGAATGTCTTTTAAAATTGAGGACATTTACAATATGGGGCTATATGGTCTTTGGAAAGCGCAATTGCGTTATAAAGAAGATAAAGAAGCAAGTTTTAGTACATTCTTATACTCCAATTTACCTTATTATATGAGAAATGAAATTTTATTTGAAATAGCATTTCAGTCCCGCCTTAAAAAGAATCAATACCTTAAGAAAGTACGTGTTAAAAAAATATTGAAAGAGAAGGAGGCAAATGATTGGTCTTGGGAACAAACTAAACAAGAAAGTATGTTATCTGAAAAGGATTGGATAAATGCTTATGCTTGGGATAAGGGAGATATTAGTTTATCTTGGGATGCAGGTGAAGAGGATGAGATGGAAAAGATTTCGAAATTAGACCTAATAGCATCTAGCGAATTTCTAAATATAGAAGAACAAATAGCCGATAAGGATATATTAAATAAAGTAACTTCGAAATTGACCGATGCAGAAAGGGATATATTTAATTACAGAATAAATTTAGAATATACTTTAAGAGAAACTGCTCGAGAATTAAATATCAAAAGAAGTACCCTTCAATATAGAGAGAAAAAATTAATCGAGAAGATTAAAAAAATACTTATAAAAGAACAAATCCCAGCAGCTTAACGTTGCAGGGATCTTTTTTTAATTATTTAGTTACAAGTTGAGAGTAAAGTTTTTTGGTTTTATGATTAGCGACCGCTAAATCAATTAATTGAGTAATTAAGTCTTTATATTCAATGCCAATGTCTCCAAATAACATAGGGTACATACTGTATTTAGTGAAGCCCGGCAAAGTATTAATCTCGTTAACCATAACGCGATTTGCTGCTTCCTCAGAATAAAAGAAATCAATTCGAGATAAGCCTTTTACGTTAATGACTTTCGCTACCTTTTCGGCATATATACGAATTTCCGTTTCAACTTCTGGAGGAAGTGATGTAGGAATAAGCATTTTGTTACCTTCGGTAGAAACGTATTTTGCATCGTAGTCATAAAAGTCTGCTGCTGTTTCAATTTCACCAATTGATGATAATGTGTAAGGGCCGTTTCCTAATACACCAATTTCCACCTCACGGGCTTTAATGAATTCTTCAACTATGACTTTGTTATCGTGTTTGAATGCAACTTCTAAAGCGTGTAGCAGCTCTGTACGGTTAGTTGCCTTATTAATTCCTACGCTAGACCCAAGGTTAGCAGGTTTGATAAAACAAGGGTATCCTAACTCTGTTTCAATGTCTGTTAAAATGCTATCTTTTGATAAAGTATAGTCGTTTTCGTAGAAATACTGATATTGGCCTTGAGGAATATTGTTTGCTACGAAAAGATCCTTGGTAGTTCCTTTATCCATACTAACAGCTGACTCTAACACACCGCATCCCACATAGGGAACGTTAACGTAATCTAAGATTGACTGTAGGCGTCCATCTTCACCAAAAGGACCGTGTGTGATAGGGAACACTACATCTACAAGTGATTCAAGTTCAAAAGGATTGAAAGCAGTAGGGTGTGTCACAACTAATTGCGACTCCGTACTTGGTGCTGCTTGAAGTGTTCCTTGTTCAAACCACTTGTTTTCCTTATTAATGAAAATAGGTTTTGCGTCAAATTGAGTGTAATCTATGTTAGATAAAATATTGAATGCGCTTTTAATTGATACTTCGTGTTCTCCACTAGCACCACCATAAAGTACTGCAACTGTGCGTTTCATTATAACCTCTCCTAATTACTTATCTAATTTAAATGTAATACAGTTTGTGCGAGTTCTATAGGCATCTCTTAATTGAAAGTCTAATTGTTTAGGGTGTAAATATTCGGCATATCCACATTTATTGCAAATAGTAGCGGGTATGTTTTTTACTAGGATTTCAAAGTTAAACATCTTATGAGTACGTTCAATTTTAATTTCTTCTGTGCTTCCGTTTTGGTTACATTTTGGACAAATGTTCATTTTTATCACTCCTTAAAAAATACATTTCATTTAACAAGATTTTTAAATGTATTTTCAAGAGGAGATTGTTATTTTTTTAAAAAAATAAATATTTTTCGTTGTAACCAGTAAATACAAACAGATTCAATAAGATCTTCCATCTTTCTAAGTGTGATAAATTCCTATATAGTCGCCGTGTTTATATACAAAAGATTCAACGTGATTTTTTATAGATATAGTTAAACTAATTTTTAGATTAGTTAAAATTACAATTGCATTCCTCAAAGTAATTCTCCTTTAAGATATAGCATTTTAAAAAGGAGGGATAAACCACTCCTTCGAATCCGCTACTCTCGTGGCGTGCTATTGCTTCCGGCTCAAAACCGGCAAACCCCTTTAGCCCAAAGGTTATAATCACTAGGATTTTACAGTATGAAATATCTTTAAATATAATTGTTTTGCTCTATTTTCTATGTTAAGCGCAGCATTATAGTCTCGATCAATTTCATTTGAACATCGTGTACACTTGTAAGTTCTTATATGTACAGGCATCCATCTTTTATTTCCGCACTTAGAACAGAGTTGACTAGACGGATAAAACCGCTCAACAAGAATTAGATGTTTACCTTTTTCCTCGCACTTGTACCTCAGCATATCAGCAAATTCTCCCCAACTGACATCAGATAAACTATTCCGAAGGTGTTTTTTCTTTTGTAAGTCTTGGATATTAATGTCCTCTATGCCTATAACATCATATGTATCGGTAAGGTAATGAGTGAATTTGTGTAAAAAGTCAATTCTCTGTCTGTGAAGCCTAGAGTATAATTGGTTAATTTTCTCTTTTTGTTTTATCCAACTAGTAGAGCCTTGTTGTTTAGTAGACAACTTATGTTGCTCAATATATATTTTTTCTTTCATTTGTTCGTAAAACCTTGGATTTTTTACAGATTTTCCATTTGAAAGAGAAGCAAAAGCTTTTAAACCAACGTCTATACCTATTGTTTTTAAATCAGAAGTCTTCTTTTGTGCTGGTTTTTTAGAGACCAGGAAATTAATATACCATTTTTTGTTTTTGTTATAAAGTTCAACCTTATGAATTTTAGATGGTAATTTTCTAAGATGTGATAGGCGAATGTTTTTACAAAAGGGAAGTGACACTTCATTTTTAAATGGATTATAAGAAAATTGTTTAAAGGAAAGGGGGAATGAAGCTTCGAGGTAGCCTGCTTCTTTTTGGAGGTTGTTTAATATTTGAGGAAAGATTAATTCCGTAAATAAAGGCGTGAACGATTGTTTTTTAAACATAGGATTTATTAATGAACGAAGCTGGGCTGCGGTTATACGATTGTCAGAAATTAAGTAGGGAGATAGGAGAGTGTAAGCTTTATTAATATGTTTTAACAAGTTGTCAAAGATAATTTCTTGCTTACTATTAAGTTTTAATAAAAATTTATAACTTCTAAAAAGCATTTTCAAAGCGCCTTTCTTAATTAAATATGATTTTTTAAATAAAGGAAAAATTTGATGTTATGATACTAAAAATATTTTAAGGATGGAGTTGTTTTGTAATGCTTAGAAAACAAGGTAGAATTCAGAAAAGTGATTACTATGATAGAGTGGATATTAAGATTCCAGTGGTAATGGATGAAAGAGATAAAAGAATTAAATACTTACATATACCAGAGGAACAGTTAGTTATTGAGTCAATTTTATATCCTTCAAAGAAAGAGATCTTAATTTATTTAAAAAACTATTTTCAAGTGGATAGTTTTCCTTTCAGTGTTCAAGAGAAAGAAAAGTTTAGTGAGTATATAAAGTACTCTGTTCATAGTGAAATGCGTGATTATAATCTGATATTTAAATGAAATTATTAGGATTAAATTCTTTAACTCCTAAAGGAATAAAATTCATTTCCTATATTACGTTTATACATTTTAGCCTATTTAAGATTTCTCTTAATAGGCTTTTATTTTTTATAACTAAATTTTTGAATTGTTAAGTTTGAAATTTCTTTTAAACATTTTTTATTATTTTCTTTGTCTCCTCTATATCATTAAAAGGTTAGAAAAACCCGCCTGAAATATTAAGCGGGTTTTTATTTAATCAAAAGAATTCTTGGATACCTTGTGCAATTGCGTTTGCAAACTTATCTTGGTAAGAAGGACTACCAATTTTGGCTGCGTCTGATTTATTAGTAACAAATCCGGTTTCAATTAGTGTAGCCGGAACTGTGCTTCCTCTTAAAACAGCAAAGTTAGCATAGTCTACAGGGCGTTTTTTCATTCCTGTGTCTTTAATAATCTCATCTAAAATTAGTGTGGCTAGTTTTTTGTCTCCGCGACTAGAGTTATACCAGAATGACTCTGCACCAGAAGCAGAAGCAGAACCAGAGTTAGCGTGAATACTAATAAAAGCATCAGCTTTCATTTTAGTAGCTAAGTGAGGACGACAAGATAAATCGGCGTTATATCCAGCATTTGAGCAAGCTGTATCCGAAGTACGTGTCATTACTACTTGAGCACCCTTAGCCTGAAGATAATTTCTAGTTTTAAGAGCAATTTGTAAGTTAACATCTTCCTCTGCCACAAAACCTTGAGCACCAGCGAATTGACCACCGTGTCCTGGATCAAGAACAATTAGTTTTCCTTTTAATTCCCCATTAGACTGAGTTGGTTTAGCTACAGATGGCTGTGCATCAACTAGATAACTAACGTTAGCATAACCAGAATAGTTACCGTATTGAACTTTAGCCCACCCGTTAACGACATCTGATACTTTTACAGAAGCTGAATATGGGATTTTAACTACAATTTTGTTTTGGACTCCGCGCCCTGTTCGAAGATTTAGACCATCAGCGGCATTTACATATTTAGTAGCTGTGGCTACAGAAGAAGTAGTAGATGTCTTTTCTACAGGTTTTGTTACTGGAGAGCTAACAGTAGAAATAGAAGTAGAAGTGGAAGTAGAAGCAGTGGATTTACTTAGGTAACTTGAGTACACATATCCCTTCTTACCTTCAGAAGTGGTTACGTAAGCCCATTTACCGTTATACGAGTGCACAATAACGTTGGTTCCTTTTTTTAAGAAATCAACTTCTTTGTGATTTGCTCCAGGTCCATTACGTAAAGTTAACCAGTAAGCTGTAACAGTTTGTGTCTCTTCGACACTTGAAGTTTTTAATGGAGTAGAACTGGCTTTTGATAAATAACTAGAATATACATAACCAGTTTTTCCATTTACCGATACTTTAGCCCAATTTCCTGTATATGAAATTACTTTTACCGTAGTACCTTTTTTCAAATAATCAATAGGTTGATATTTATCTCCTGCGCCATTACGTAAAGTTAACCAATATGGAGTAACAGAGCGTAATTCATCGCTAACCGTAACTGTTTTTAAATAATAATCTGAAATATAACCTTTTTTACCATTTCCAAACTCTATGTAGTCCCATTTGTTTCCGTCTTTAAGAACATTAACAACCTCGCCTTTTTGAAGCCAGTCAACAATCTTATAATTTGTTCCTGGGCCTGTTCTTACGTTAAGGGAAGGTGATGTAACTTCTTTTTGTGTTTGAGCCTCAACCTGAGTAGTAGATTGAATTAATGCTGCTGAAGGGATGACAAGGGACATCGCCATTAGACTTTGTGTAATTTTTTTCATTAGGTATTCCTCCTAGGTCCTATTTTTTGAGCATCCTATGTTTTGATTGTTAATTCCTCATAAAATAGTTCCTTGAAAAAAATAAAAAAATTAATTCGCATATTTTTAAGTGTAAAAAAATGAAATAGAATGTAAAAAGCTAAAAGGGGGATCACCTATGAAACTGACCAAAAAAGAAGTATGGCAGAAGATTAAGCAAAGACCATTTAAATTCCCGTTAAAAGAAGAAGTTTTTTCTTTAATTGAAGAGAATTTTGATAGAGTAGATTTTGTATTAGATCACGTAGGAATTAGAGATTTTTTATTCATTGTTGAAGACACTCCTAATTTATCGGCTTTTACTGCTAATCTTTTTACAACAATAAATGTGGCCTGTGAAAAAGACTATTCTTTTAAAAAGAATCTTGAGCTGTCTCTTTATAAGTACAACAGCGATACGAGCACCTCGTTAAAAGCTATAAAAGAGTTATTCAAAGATACAGAACGAACGCTTTATGTGGGTGTAGGGTTTAAGGAATCTCAAAAGATAGATCAAGCGAAGTTTACAGAAGAAATACTGAGTGGTAAGTATACAACTCAAGAAGAAGTGTTAAAAGCTTTGAGGGATTTTCCAGAGTGGTATGCAAACTATGCCAAGGATCCAAATAACATTAGCTTTATAACTGTCAAAGCAGAAAATTTTATTAATGATGTGCTGAAACCATTAGAAAAATTCTATATACAAAATCAAATAAATAGTATTTTGTTAAAGCGCCGTTTAACAGAGAATGATAAGTTACTGCTAAAAGACTTAACGACATACATAACAAATTAAATAAAAGAGCACACAAGGCTACTTGTGCGCTCTTTTATTAGTTAAGAAGGGGTAAAAGATTAATGTTTAATTTATCTTTCAGCTATAGTTAGTTGGTGTCACAATTTTACTTGTTCGCTGATAATTAACGAAAACATCTTCAACTCTTATATAGTAAGAAAACATTGTATCTCTATTTTCTGAAATGCTCATAAATGTCATATCTTCTTCGGGTATTTTAATGTACTTTGATGTTAGCTGAATGACTGAATTAAAAAGAGATTTTAAGTTATTTTCATCATCTTTAAACAATTGCAGTCCCTTATTATGTGGAATTTCATCGTGTATATTCTCGAAAAGCAAGATATAAGGAGAGATTCTTGTCTCATTCTGAAGTTCACACCCGTATTTCTCAGCCGCAAAACCTACAATGCCCCAGCTTTCTGCCAAATTATCAAGACTAAAGAATAATTCTGATTTTATATAGGGGTTCCATATTGCAAAATAGGTAAATTCAGCAACTCCAATTACAGCTTCAATATTATTTTCTATTTTTGAGATGTTAAAGTAGATGGTTTCTCTTCTGTCATTTTTAGTAAAGCTATCGTTATTGTAGCACTCAGTAATGCTGTATGGACCACTTCCAAGAAAGTTGGGTAAGTAGGGAAGTTCTTCTTCTTTTTTATATGGAATTCTTTGAATCTTGTATTCAGAACCCTTTGCCTCAAACTTCACACTATTATTTTTATTGTTTCTAATAGGAAGGAATTTTTTGCTTGGAATATCACCCTCCGATAACGAAATCTTTATATCATAATGAAAGTTTTCATACCTGTGACAAACTATTGATGGAGTTAATGAACCAAAATCCGTTTCGTAATAAGAGCCACCAACCCATTCAGTTATCCGTCTTTCCTCTAACCACTCATTAAGGAAAATATCAGCAAGGTTTTCATTTGAGAAATTACCAATATTCACCTCAAAACTTTCAACAGTATCGTTCTCAAATTGTACGGTGAAAGTAACTTCTTGACCGTCTTCTGTTAAGTTTGATCCAAGAACATAGCCTACGAACTCGTTTTCAATCTCTATTTCTATGTTTAGTATGCGTTCCAATTCAGAACGAGAAATTCCAGCCTTTAATGGAACGTCCTCGACTGTTATAAGGCCACTTTTAATTTGCTTCGTATTAACAATCATAACTTAATCCCCCTTAACTATTCCGTGCGCTAGTATTTATAAGTATAATCCTGATTTATCCAGCGAACAATATTTAATTTTCGGAAAATTATACTCTGTCGGGATAACTAGTAAATATTGCGAAATAACAGTTTTTCTACATCTATAATTTGTTGTAATTCTCTTTTTGTGACCGCTATTTACAAAGCGTAAAAAAGTAGCAGGGATCAATGTCCTTACTACTTTTTAGGTTAGAACTAATTTATCTTTCAAATAGTTCTAAAATGTTTTCAGCTTTTGTCACTGGGAAATCGTAAAGATAGAGTTTCGTCAAGAAATGTACATACATCTCTTGAGAGGGTCTGTCTTCGCCAGTTAAGTGACATTCTTTCATAATTCGATTGTGTATTACCTCAAAGCAAGCTATTAATTCATCATCATAACTAGTACCGCTATACTGTTTTAAATCAAATAGAGCTTCATATGCTGGTCCACCTTCTTTATAGCAGCGTTTAGATAAGTACGCATCTATACTATCCGATATTCTTGTTATACGAGCGGATAAAGGGATTTCTTTACCATATAGACCAGCAGGATAACCACTACCATCTATATTACAGTGATGGTATTTGGCCGCCTCCACAATTTCAATATCAGCGTTAACCTTTTCTAATATTTCGGCTCCACCTTGGGAGTGCTTTTTCATCTCGTTATACATCATTAATGTATAAGAACCTGGATAGTTAATAAAATCGTAGCTCATTCCGAGCTTTCCTACGTCGTGAAACAAACCTGATTCAAACATTGTTCTTAAATCATTAGGGTCCTCGACTCCAAGTTCTTTAGCAATAGCATAATTAAATGCAGCTGTGTGAAAAGAATACTTAAACGAATCCTTATCGTGTCTTCGCAATAATACTAATACATCTTTTTTGGAGGTGGTCTTTGAAAAGTCTATATAACTATAATCATACAGAAATTTTTTATTTTGATTCAAGAGAATCACCACCTTATAAAACGAAAAACTGTATAAAGATTATAACTTAGTTTTTCATTTTTTAAAGTATTTCGTCCAAAAAATAGTAAGTGTATGTGTGAGGTGATTACGTGAATATAAGAGATGTATTAGAACTTTATAAACAACATATGAAAAATAAAAACTTAGCAGATAGTACGTACAATCAATATGTAAAAGAGTTGGGTTATTTTATTAGATTTTTAAGTGATCATCATATAGAGAGTGTTAATCAAATCAAAGCCATACATATTGATATGTTTAATGCGCAGCTTATTAGAGAAGGGAATAAAGCAACTACTCGCTCCAGAAAGAAGTCTATTATCAATAAATACTTTGATTATTGTGTAAAGATGGAGATTATAGAAAAAAACCCTTCAAACATTATTGGTAGTATTAAGGTGACAGATGATGATCGTAAGAAAAAAGATATTCTAACAGATAAAGACAAAGAAAAAATATTAAAGAAAATAGAAAAAAAGAGTAAGTTTAAATTAAAAAATAAGTGTATAGTACAAGTTTTATTATACTGTGCTGTTCGTGTCAGTGAATTATGTGGTTTGAAGTGGGAAGATATTGATTTTCAGAACAAAACAATCTCTATAAAGGGTAAGGGACGTAAAAACAGAAGGGTTCCGCTATTTAAGGAACTTGAAGACGATCTTAAAAAGTTAAGAAGCGAACAAGTGCCCAAATCAGAATTTGTTTTTACTGCAAAGAATACAGGGAACCCAATGAAGCCTCGAAGTGTCCACGATTTAATAAAGAAATATACAAGCTCCATTAATAAAAATATAGGTCCCCATAGGTTAAGAGCAACAGCGGCTACAGACTATCTGCGAGAAGGCGTAAATTTACGTTACATTCAAATGCTTTTAGGGCACGAAAGTCTTGCTACTACAATGTTATATATGAATCCAGATGAGCAAGAAATGAACCAAGCGTTGCAGAGTGCAGCTAAAAATATGCGGAAAAAAGGGAAAAAGAAATAATTTAAAAATTGAACATAGAAGAATATCTATGTAGAGGTGACATAATTGGCTAGATCATTATATGACAGATTAAATTACTTGGAAGAACTTGAACAAGCTATTCGTGATACTGTAGAAGAAATTAAAACAGAAGCTAAAAAGGAAGCAATGACTCAGGTGCAGGATCTATTACAAAAAGGTAATAGTGATGAAGCTAAAAAATTAATTGATGAAATTGAAGAGTTAAAAACTTTAACTCCTTCTGTGAACATTCGCACAATACACGAATTTGTATTAACAATGCTGGATATGAGCTCAGAGCAAAGACGATTCACTGGTAACAACAGAAGCGGTATACAGTTCCACTATGAAAAGCCGGTTCAACAAGAAGATGTTAAAGATGTTATGAAAAGAAAAGGTTTCTCTTTTGTTGAGTATGTAGAAGGGAAATTAAAGTTTGAAAAAGATAATGAGTATTATTTTGCTATTGAAGTAGATGAAAAACTTGATACAAACAAGTTAGAACAATCCCTAAGTAACTCCGCTAAATTCTGTAATCTTGTACTTATAACAGATTCCGAATATGTAAAGAAAGAACTAAAGAACAAAGTAGAGAATTGGCTTAATAAAGCTGAAGATTATGAAGTGTTAAAGAAATATTTAACAATTCAATTGGGTTCTATGGAACACTTAAACAGAAAAGGAACAGTGCTAGAAAGAATGAACCTTGCTTAGTTCATCTGTAAGTTAAGTAACCATATTTACAACGGTGTTAGCAATGTGAATAATACATAAAATAATTTAGATGTATGTGAAAGGTGTTATATATGCTAAGAAAAGGTGTAAAGATTTTTAAATTCATAAACAAAAGATCTGCCTTGGATGTAACTCAGAATTTAGAATACTTTAAAGAGCGCACGGATAGAGATGAAAATGAGTACAAAGGAAATATTGTTATTTCTATTACTTCTAATAAACATTATTTAAAAGCATACATTTCCAAATCAAAGGCAAAGTCATTGTTTCAAAGTATTATAGATGGAAACTTTACAAAGCTTTATCCTAAGGGTTTTGTTGATTATGGCGGTAGTATTAGGGATGGAAAGGTAATTGCACGTACTTTAAAGATTGAAGCGTTAGTCAATCCAGATAATAACGATCCTTCAAAAAAGAAAGTTCAAATTGTATTTACTATTTCAGAAGGTCCAGGGCAAAAAACGCCAACAGGTGCTTACAAACCCGCAGGTAAATCAACAACGTTTGTACAATCTTATTTGGATCCAATTTCAATGAGAGAATGTGCGTTAGAAGTAACAAGTTATATACAAACAGCGGAAATTGTAGCTCAATTAATAGGTAAACCACTTCATACGTTTACTAGTGTGAGTCGTGAAATAGATAATGAAATTGGAATTCAAAATCTTATATCTTCTAGCGGTTCAGGAATAATGTCATCTTTATCAGATATAAAAAAGATTACAAACGAAGACCTAAAAATTTTAATGGCCGAAGTGCAAAAAGAGTACAAACAACGTGTAGAAGCGTATGCGAATAAAAGAGAAAATTAGAAGCCAAGTTTATTACTTGGCTTTTTTGTTGAGTATGTAGGGATTTTGATTATAAAAAGGAAGTAAATATGTAAGGAGAGTGAAAAGTAAAATTATGGTTAATCCATATGGTATTATAGGTTTAATTCTTTTAATTATGGCTACCGCATACTTTGTAGCTGCAGAATTTGCTTTTGTAAGAGTGCGTTCAAGTCGAATAGATCAACTTGCACAAGAAGGTAATAAAAAGGCTGTTAATGTTCAAAAAATACTTAATAACCTTGATGGGTATTTATCGGCCTGTCAGTTAGGTATTACAATTACTTCTTTAGGACTTGGGTGGTTAGGGGAACCTACTATTCAAACTGTTTTTAGCCCTTTATTAACAAAGTTGCCTTTAGGTGATTCATTATTACACGCACTAAGTTTTATTATTGCTTTCGCAGTAGTAACGTTCTTACACGTAGTAATAGGGGAACTATCTCCGAAATCTATAGCTATCCAAAAAGCAGAGTGGGTTTGTTTAACTCTTTCTTCAAGTATTATTGCTTTCTATAAGATAATGTATCCTTTTATTTGGATGTTAAATGGTTCCGCTAATCTTGTTATTAAAGCAATGGGTATGAAATCAGCAAGTGAGCATAGCGAAGAACATTCAGAAGAGGAAATAAAATTAATCGTTTCTACTAGTAACGATATAAATAGTGACGAAAAAACGATGGTTGAAAAAATATTTGAGTTTGACGAGACTATAACAAGAGAAGTTATGGTTCATAGAAAGGATATGAACTGTATCTATTTAAAAAATCCAATTGAAGTAACCCTTGAATATGTAGGAAACAACGCTTACACTCGTTATCCAGTTGTAGGGGAAGATAAAGACGATGTAAAAGGATACATAAACATTAGGGACTTATATACGAATGCAAGCAAAGGAAAAGGTCTAGATGGTATTGTTAGGGATATACCTAAAGTGTATGAATCTACGCCAATAAAAAAAGTGTTAACACGCCTACAAAAAGAGAAATCTCAAATTGCAGTTATTCTTGATGAATACGGTGGCGTTAGCGGCTTAGTTACAATGGAAGACATTATAGAAGAAATTGTTGGAGATATTCAAGACGAATATGATAATGAAATCGCTCCAATTAGAAAAGGGAAAAACAGATGGATTATAGAAGGAGATACTCACATTGATGATGTAGAAAATGCTACGGGGTACGCTTTTGAAGATAAGAAAGATTTAATTACTATTGGTGGATATGTAATGTCTAAGTTTGATTCTGAAGAACCTAAAATTAATACAAAATATGAAATAGATGGAAAACAAATAGAAATTTTAAATCTAGATAACAGTAGAATATTGTTACTATCTATTTACTTATAAAAAAGCCTGGAGATTTTCTCCGGGCTTTTTATTTACAACAAATCTAGTATCTAATTTATTTAATAGTCGCTTTAGCTTCTTGTTTTTTGATTTGACATCTGTAACGAAAAGTATTGCAGTAGCGAAAAATAACATAGCTATACTGCCTCTCTAACTTTAAATGCACTTACTGCTTTAATGATACTTCAAGTACTGATAGAACTCGATCTGTGAACGTGTCTAAAAAACGCAAACACACTTTTAAGTAGTCAGTAACCTCTTTTTCGGCCTTATCAACCTTGAAGTATAAAAAGCTATAATCTAAAACGTCTTTAAAATATATAGGTAATGCTTGAAAAATGCTTTTTTCGTGAACTACTTCGTTTCTGAATAAATATATAAAGCTCCAAGTGGGATTGTTATAGGGAGTAGTGTATCTAGCGAAGATGTCTTTTAATGGTTTTGATAGTTGACCACTATGAAATAAAGAAGAGACTGATACTTGTCTATTGTCTATGTCATAAGCCAAACAGTAGTTTAGCAAGTGCATTAGCATATCAACGGAGGAGCGTGTAGATACAAGAAAACTTTCTAGTTCAAAATAGATAGGCATTAAGTAAAAAAATTCATTTTTTCCGCTTGCTTTTTCAATAGAAAAATTTATATTGTTCAAGTGGTAAAGGTTCTTTTCTAACTTAAAAACTAAATTCTGAAACAACTCAAGAACTTTTTCCTGTTCTTCCTGCTTCGGAAATCTTTTTAGTATTTCCTTTTGATAGCGGTGTATATCGGTTTTGTACATAGGTTTCCTCCTTTTTGGAAATTTATTTAATTTTTATCCGTTTTTGCCGATTATATAAAGATAGATGGATTTGAAGAAGTATAATCATTTTCCGATTGGTTCGTCAATAAAACGGTTCTTTTTTTTCGAGGGGGTGCGAAAATGGCGGAGCTGGCACCTAATGATCGCGCAGGAGTTATCCAAGATTTAATTCTAAAAGGTAAACGTAACGGTTTATTAAGAACGTCTGATATTCGTCACCAGTTAGAGGAGTATAACTGGGATGAAAGTAAAGCTGAGCAAGTATATACAGTATTAAATGAAAAAATGGGAATTAATATTGTAAATGATGAGTCAGAAACTGAAGATTTAAGAGAGCAAGGAAAGATGATAACAATAAAAGATTTAATAATTGAAGAGCCAGAACAAGAAATAGAAATAGATGTAGATGACACGGTTCGAATGTATTTAAAAAAGATAGGTAAATATCGTATTTTAAATGCAGAAGAAGAAAAGATGTTAGCTAAACAAATTTTGGCCGGGGATGAGGATTCAAGAAAGCAATTGGCTCAGTGTAACTTAAGGTTAGTTGTGTCTATAGCTAAGAAATACATAAATAGAGGACTGGATTTTATGGATTTAATAGCAGAAGGTAACACGGGACTAATGAAGGCTATAGATAAGTTTGATTACACTAAAGGGTTCAAATTTAGCACGTATGCTACTTGGTGGATTAGACAATCTATTACAAGAGCCATTCCGGATCAGTCCAGGTTAATAAGAATTCCTGTACATATGTATGACACTATTAACAAGCTACGTAAATTTAATAAAGAGTTAACGCAGGCGTTTGGACGTGAGCCAAGTATTAAAGAATTGTCATTGAAGATGGAAATGACAGAAGAAAAAGTAGCGGAGATATATAAAATAGCATTAGATCCTATATCAATGGAAACTGCTATTGGAGACGATGAAGATAGCACGTTAAATGAATTCATATCAGATGATCGTCCTGATCCAGACGCATTTACTAAGCAACAAATGTTAAAAGAGACAATTGATGATGTATTAGAGTCTTTAACTCCCCAAGAAGCATTAGTTATTCGTCTACGAATGGGATTAGATGATGGAGAAACAAAAACGTTAGATCAAATCGGGAAAATATTCGATTTAACTAGAGAACGAATTAGACAGATAGAGGAGAGGGCTTTAAGAAAATTAAGGCATCCAAGTCGTTCTCAAAAACTAAGAGACTTCCTAAAATAAGGAAGTCTTTTCTATTTAACAATAGTATATATTAGGTCTAAATATAGAATCTATTAATTTTCTTAAAAAAATTAATAGATTCTATTTATATAAGAAGAAACTAGATGTTTATGCATAAAAACTAAAGAAAACTAGACTTGCATAAAAAAAATGCACTTTACATAAAAAATAATATATAGTATTATTAACTCAAATGGAAGAGGAGGAAAATTTTATGGCAAAAGTAGAATTAAGAGTAGCAACTGATTTAGGAAACAGTGAAGTAGCATTAATGGAGAGTGGACAATTAACCTTACAACCTAGTACGGTAGTAAAAACTAATAAAAACCCATTCTATGAAGATTTAGTTTTAGCAACTGCTGTAAAAGATATCTATAAGCAATTGGTAGTAAGTATTACTTCCCCAGCATTACAAGCACCGGCTTTATATTTAATAGGTGACTTTGCAACAGAGGGACCTGGATACTATACAAATACAGTTTTAGGCGCAACTCAAAAACATTCAAGTGATGTGCCAATCGTAATGGCTTTAGGTATGATTGCTGCTAAAGCAGTTCAAAAAGCATATGAAAAAGATCCAACCCTAAGTGAAGATATTACAGCAACGGTTGATATGACAACTGGATTACCAGTTCGAGAATTTAACCAAGACGTAGCAAAATTATTTGCATCACGTTTTATGAAAGGTATTCATATCGTTACTGTTATGCTTGGTAAAGAAAAACAAGTTAAGGTTGAAATAGATTTTGATTTTGTACAAGTATTTCCGGAAGCTATTCCTGTAGCATTTTCTTTAGCGTTTAACTCTGAAAATAATTACCGAAAAGGTGAAATTTTCAAAGAGTTTCAAGAGGAGTATGGATACAATCCGTTCTCTGGTGAATATTTCACAGATAAGCGCATTTTACATATTGATGTGGGAGACGGTACAACAGAATTCCCAATTACAGATGGTTTTAGCCCAAATCAAAAATTAGCACAGGGTACAAATAATGGAATTGGTCACGCTGCAGAAAACATCTTAGATGAATATGCAAGTAGAATTTTTGTATCTTCTGTTCAACGTCAGGATGTTTCAAAAGTTCTTAAACAAAAAACACATAAGTACCACAGTGTTGCAATGGAGTTAATTCAAGTGGAGCTTGAAAAACAAGCTCAAGAAATTATGCGTAAAGCAAGACAACAACTAGACACTGTGCAAAATAACATTGATGTTATTGTTGTATACGGTGGTGGAAGCATCTTGTTAAAGCCGCATTTATATGACTTATTAAAAGAGCTGTGCGAACAAAGACAAATTCAATTGTTCTATGTTCCTGAAGCATATGCTTCTACGTTATATGTTGAAGGTTTGCACAATACTCTTGTAAATGACGTATATGATGATATTAAAGCGGCAGTAAAAGAAGAAGAAAAAAAGGCTTTAAAATAATTAGTGGGGATTGATCGTTATGGGTAAAGAGAAAGTAAAAGTTTTACAACTTCGTATAACGGACAGTGTAGATCCTAAAATTGCTGAGTGGGTTAATGCACAAACACTTAGTTCATCTGATATTATAAAGTTCTTTATAGAATTTGATATTGCACTTAATGGTGGAATTAGAGATATGGCTGAAGTCATAACTTCGAAGAGAACAAAAGGATTTATGCAAAGTTATATAAATGCTTTAGTAAATAAATCGAATGATGAGCAAATAGAAACAATTTATGATCGTGATGCAGGAACAGTTATTAGAAGAGTTCCTGCACCTACTAACCAATCAACTGTGCATTCAAGTAATAATGTTGAACCAGTAGAAGAGGAAAAAACAAACCCTGTAATTACTAGACAAGTACAGGAGGAGGTTGCGAATAGTTCGCAACCTTCTATTCAAAATAAAGTTCAAACTCCTAGTGTAGAAGAATTACAGGCGCAAATAGCGCAGATGCAGGCACAGATGAAACAAAATCAAGCTAAAGAAGCACCACCTGTAGAAGAAAAGATTACTGATTCTGTAACAAGGACTCCGGCTCCTAAAGTGGATAAGGAAGAGCGAGTGCAAAGTAGTAATATTAATTCAGATGAAAATGTTGATGTTAAATCTGTAGAAGCAGGAAACGATAAAGAACCTAAAGAAGCCAAAGGAAATGATCTTAGCGCTTTAAAAAAGACCTTTAATGTTAAGGAATGGATGTAAAAGACAACATTTAAGTAATAAGGTTCCTAATTTATAGTTAAGTAATAAAAAAACGTATCTTTAATACTAATATTAAAGATACGTTTTTTTATTTTAGATTTACATTTTGTTGCAGTTTTTCTTCTAATTCCTTTAAGTCGTTAATACCAAAGAACTTTAAAAATTCATTAGTAGTTAAATAACCTTGCTCCGTTTCTTTTATAAGTCCCATTGATAAAGCAGATTCAATACCACTATCCGGATTTTTAATATTTCTATATCTGCCAATTTTAGCTTTTTTAACAGGTAGAGAGGTTTCAAGTTCAAACGTAGCTATTATAGTTACGGTTTCTAAAACCGGTCTTGAAAGAAATTCGTATTCTTTTGGAACAATAGGTTCTATTACCTCGTGGTATTGTTCGGAAGTCACCATTTCAAACCCACCCGCAACTCTACGTATACGAATTCCTCTTTGTTCATAATCCTTTTCTAATTCAGATATCCACCTACTAATAACACTATCTGATTGATTTAGAATTTTAGATATTCTCTCAGATGAAAGGGGTTCCTTAGCAACAAACAACAAAGATTCTACAGCGTGTTTATCCATATTAATCACCTCTACTTACAAAACCTTTTTGATAAGCAAAACCTGTGTATTAATTATTTCTACTCGGAAGTATTGAACTTTAACTAGCTCAAGTAGAGCTGAGAAAGTTACTACCATTTCCTCTAAATCGTTAATTCCTTCAAATAATTTCTCAACATCTATGTCACTTGAAAAATCTTTTAAATATTGCATTTGATCATCAATAGTAAATTTAGATTCAGCAAGCTTTTTTGACAATTCTTCAAGCTTCATATTCCTTTCCTTTAGCTGCTTTTTTCTAATAATTACGTTGTAGCTATTAATGACATCGAGAATACTACCTTTTTTCTTTTTCTTTGCTACATCTCGTTTTCTTCTTTTGAAATACTTTTGCTCTATAAATTGAAGCTCCTTAATACGTTCAAGATTACTCTTATACTTTTCGTATTCTTCAATTTCTTTTACAAGTATATTTCGGGGATCTACTTCTTTGGGAGAAGGGAGCAACATTTGCGTTTTTATTTTAAGAAGAAGAGAGGCCATAGCTGTAAACTTAGCAGTAACCTCTATATTGTTTTCCTTCATAAGCTCAATGCTATTTATAAAATCCTTTGTAATTACGCTCATAGGCAAGTCATAGATATCTAGTTCTCTCTTTTTAATGAGCTCTATAAGTAAATCAAGAGGACCCTCAAATTCATCAAATTTAATAATAAAGTTTTCCATTACGTTCCAACCTCAGTATCAGACTGATCTAGAGGAGAAGAGGGTTGCTCTAAATGATAAGGGAAAACGGTTGTAATTCCTTGCTCTTCCTGCGTCACTCCAAATAAAGAATCAGCTGCCATCATTGTTCCTTTACGATGTGTAACTACAATAAATTGTGTCTGCTCTCCGAACTTTTTAAGGTAGAATGCAAAGCGTGATACATTAGCATCATCCAATGGGGCATCTATTTCATCAAGATATACGAATGGACTTGGTGAAGCCTTAATAATTGCAAATACTAGTGCGCAAACAGTTAGGTTCTTTTCTCCACCAGATAGGAGTTCAATTTTCTTGGGCTTTTTACCAGGGGGTTGAGCAGTAATTAAAATTCGAGAATTAAGAGGTTTTTTAGGATCTTCTAAGCTAAGCTTAGCGTGTCCGCCTCCAAATAACTCAACAAATATCTTCTCAAAGTGTTTAGATACTTCTTTAAAAGTAACAGTAAAGCGTTCGGTCATTTC
This sequence comes from Priestia sp. SB1, assembly GCF_038898415.1. Lineage (NCBI taxonomy): Bacteria > Bacillati > Bacillota > Bacilli > Caryophanales > Bacillaceae > Priestia > Priestia sp. SB1. The sequence continues at coordinate 406,782 of NZ_JBBJSS010000002.1, forward strand.
TTTAGAAACGTCTTTGAGTAACATTTCAAGATCCTTCTTAGCTTCCTTTATATCCTCAAGCTGTGCTTTTTCTGTTTGATAACGTTCATTAAGTTCTTCAAAGTCTTTAATAGACTCCAAATTCACAGAACCTATTGCTTTTAATTCTTTCAATAAAGTCTTTATTTCTTTTTCTGTTGCTTCTTCGTTTATGTTTAACTGTTGGGCTTGAAGTAAGTCATTTTCTCTTAAATGGTAAGCTTCAAAAGCACGCTTAATAATTTGCTCTTTTTGGTTTATGTAGTTTGTTTTTTGGATTTCCAATTTATGATTTGCTTCTTTAAGATCAATAAAGGAATCACGTAATTCTGTTAAAGAGGATTCGGACGTATCAACATAAGTTTGAATTTCATTTTTCTTAATTTGTTGATCGTTGACAGAGGTGTTTAAAGATGAAAATGATTCGGAGAGAGTGTGAAGTTGCTCTCTATATTGGGCATTTTCTTCATTAGCAGTATGTATTTTTGTTTCATTTGAATACTTCTTTGTTTGAAGAAACTCTAAACGCTTTTCAAAAGAATCTTTGCCGTTTTCCTGTTCAGAGATGAAATCTGTTAAATTTCGTTTTTCTTCTTCATACTTTTCTATTTCAATTAGACACGCAGTTTCAGTTTGCTTTGCGCTATTGTATAACTCTTCATTACTTCTCAATTGTTGAATTAAAGAAGACAACTCCTCGTTTTTTTGAGCGTGTAAGTTTTCTTTTTCGTGATATTTATTGTAAAGAGAAGAGGAGGTTCTCTTAGATTCTTCGTATTGATATTTTAAATCCTTTACTAAGACATCTTGCTCCTTAATGTTGTTTTTTGCGATCTCTAAGTTGTGCTGAGCGCTTTCTAACTTTAACTTAATTTGACCGTTGTTTTCCTTTTCTAAATCCAAAGCTTTAAGTAGAGATTCTTTTTCGGCCGTAATTAGTTCAATAGATCTTTTTAAGTTTTGTGCGTTCTCTTTAGTCTCTAAGAATTTTTGTTCATTAGTTTTAACGCTTTCTCGTAGTGTATCCATCTCTTTGCGCTTGCTAATTAAACCTTTTTTATTTCGCGTACCCCCGCTAATTGTGCCGGGCTGAAGTATATCTCCATCTAGTGTGGAAATTTTTATTTTTAAACGAGTTTCTTCGTAGAACTTCACTGCAGTTTCCATATCAGTAGCAATTAAGTTTCTTCCAATTAGGTGCTGAAACAAAGGTTTTAATTCACTTGAATGGTGAATAGAAGAGAGGGCAGGGCTAATGCCTTTATATCTGTTAATAATATTCAATTCTTCATTAGAAAAGGTTCGAATAGTCAAGTCATTTAGTGGAATAAAAGTAGCTCTACCCATTCTGTTTTCTTTCAAGAAATTAACCGCTTTTTTGGCGATTTGAATAGTGGAGACCACAATGTTCTGAGCAGCGGCATTTAAAAGACTATCAAGAGCAACCTCATAACCGTCCACTGGAGTAAATAAATTGCCTACAACGTCTAGAACGCCCTCAAGCTTACTTTTGTTTTTTAACACATTCTTTACACCCTCATAATAACCCTCAAAGTTCTCTAAAGACAATTCTAAGCTATCTAGTGTGGTTTTTTCTTTAGCTAAAGTAGTTTCAATTTGCATTAGGCTTGTATTATACTCATTCGCAAGGCGTTGCTTATTGTTTAGCTCTGTAATATGGAATTGATGTTTACCACTCAATTCTTGTATGACATTACTGTTTTCGTGAAATTCTTTTTGAATAGACTCTAATGTTTCTTTAGACACACTTAAGTTTTGTTCGGCATTTCTTTTTCTACCGCTTAACAAATCCATTTCATTTAAGAACCTTTCTTCATCCCGATTATACTGTTCAAAACGTAGCTTTGCTTCTTGATATTCGTTATAAAGAGAGGCAATCTCTTCGCGTAAATTTTCTGTTTTATCTTTAGAGGACGTTATTTCAATTTGAAGGTGAAAAAGATCTTTAACAACTTGATCTTTTGTTTCGTTATTGTCAAAGATCAGTTTTTCCAACTCTTGAAATCTATTCTTTTTGCTATTAAATTCTTCAATTGAAACAGAAAATTTCTCTTCAATTTCTCCGATTTCCCCATTAACTTCAGAAAGTTCATTTTCAAATTGTAGAATTCGTTCTTCATTAATTGAGATTAAACTCTGCAAAGAGTCAATGTTTTCTTTGATTTTAGCTTTTTCCTCTTGAGTGGAGAAGATTGAGGTATTTAGAGATTTTAGTTCTTCCTTAATATTTTTTAGCTTTTCTTCAAGATCTGTTATGTTTGAGGTACATTTACTCAGCGCATTTACTTTAAGGTTTAAATCGTTAATAACAACCTGTTCTTCTTTTGATAAGCGTTGGTATTTAAAACTTAAAAAATCTGTTTCTGTTTCATCTAAAACATTTTTAATTTTTAAATACTGTTTTGCTTTCTCGCTTTGTTTTTGAAGAGGTTTTACTTGTCTCTCTAATTCTTTTAAGATGTCGTGTAATCTAACAAAATCCTTTTCAACCTCATCTAAACGTTCTTCTGTAGTTTCTTTTTCGTTTTTCATCATTACAATACCAGCTGCTTCTTCAAAGATAGCTCTTCGTTCTTCAACTTTCTCAGACAATAGTCTTTTGGTTTGCTCTTGGCTAATCATTGAATAACTGTTACTGCCTAAGCCTGTATCTAAAAAAATCTCCTGAATATCTTTTAGTCGAGCTGGTTGTTCATTAATAAAAAACTCTGATTTTCCACTTATGTGAGCTTTACGAGTAATAACTACTGTATCCATATCCATTCTAGGTAAAATTCTTAATCGATTGTCCAACTCTATAGAAACTTCGGCCTGGGTAGAAGCTTTTCTTGTATCGCAACCAGAGAATATAACATCTTTCATAGAACCGCCGCGTAATGACTTGGCACTGGTTTCTCCCATTACCCATCTTATACCGTCAGAAATGTTGGATTTACCTGATCCATTGGGACCTACAACCGCTGTAACCCCGCTAGAAAAATCAATTTCCACACGGTCAGCAAATGCTTTAAAGCCGTGGAAAGTTGCTTTTTTTAGGATAAGTCATCATCCTCAGTGTTGGTGAACTCTTTATAAGCGTCATACGGATAGTTTTTTATTTCTGTGGGACGGTTAATAATTTTTTTAATAGTTTGTTCTTCCTCTTTAACATCTTCTTTATCTTTCCATTCATTCTCCTTGGCTACTTCTGCTATTTCTAAAACCATCTCAAATGGATTAAAATCTTGCTTTTTCTTCATAAGTAAAACCCCCTTTAAAATTACAAACGAAACAGTTTAAAAAAGTCTTTAACTTTTACAGGTGACGAATCTTCAATAGGTGTGTCATTCTGCTCTTTGTTTTTTTCATAATGGTTATGCATATAATGGCTTCTTAAACCATCTACCCATTTTTGGCTATCTTCTGTAAGTTCCATTTCACCACAAATTTTACACTGTCTATAACGAACATTTTTTAAGATGATTTGTCGATTACCAGGAATTCTAGTGTTAATTACATATTTATCAATTATTAGTTTTGAGTTACCGCCACAAGCACAAGTAGTCATTTTAATATTGGGCATAAGCCCAACACCTCCTATAGTTTAATTTCTGTAAGTTGATTATCTTTAGCTTTATTCAAGGAATTCTTTATCTCGGGTGAGTATAGTAAAGAATGATATAGGCAAAAGAGGGTAGCAAAAGGGTTTGAAAAAAGTTCGCCTTGAAGGTAGATGCTATAATTTGCATCTATTGCAATAGAGAAGGGTTCTTGCTTTAGAACATCAAAGAAATTCTTATCTGATACCTTTAGTATTTCTAGATCTAAATTTGGCTTCTTAAGAAATGAAATGCTATCTGAGATAATAAGCTTTTCTTCAATATTTAAGTAAGGAATTATTCTAGATACAATTTCTTCAAAAGAGACCGGATAAACGTTCCCTTTTTTCTCTTCTACTAAGTCAAATTTGCTAAGGTCAGGGGATGTTGTCATACCGTACTGACACAGATACTCGTTCATTTTTAAGCTAGTAATATCTATTTGTTCTTGAAACTCAAATTCATTTAAAACGTCTTTAGTTAATGTACTTTCATAAGAATTAATTGTGTATGCATCAATACTCTTTTTGTTAAAAGTCTGTACAAATAATTCTTCTAGAACAGGGGAGAGTGGGCTGTGCATTGCATTCCACAGAAGGCTGTTCATAGCATTAGTTGAATTAGTGAATTTGAAATTTGTTTCAAGATAATTTTTAAGGTTTAACAAAGGGTCAAACCAATCTATAGGTTGCTTCTTATGTTTTTTAAATTCTCCTACTAAGGTTAAATCTTTTTTTGTTATAAATTTACCGTTACTGTCACTAACCTTTAATCCAACATAAGGAAAACAATAATCATCGCGAACAAAAGATAAGGAACCACACCCAAATCGTTCTTTTGCAATCACTTGAATCATAGAAGTAGATAGCGGGCGGTTTGAAATGAAAACTGGGATGCCGTTCTGACTAAAGAATTCAGCAGCTTGAACAGCTATATATTTTGAAGATTTATTGTGGTCGTAGCTTATAAACAGTTTTTGACCGGAAGAAATTAAATTGTAATTGTATGCAAATAGAGAGCGGAATAGTTTTTCCCGTTCGTCTTTTGTCCAAAAATCATCTAATGTTCCTATCCAGCCATTAAAATAAGAAGAATACATTTATGAACCTCCTAATCTTCTTGATATTTCTCCACTAAAGTAGAGGCTTTTACAGGGGATAGAATAAGGTAGCCGTTATCTAAAAGTATGGCGCTTCTGGTTTTTCTACCTCGGGTAGCATCTACTAGTTTTTTTTCATCTCTTTTATCTGATAACAGAGTTCTCATAGGGTTTGACTCTGTAAAAAAAATACCGACAATTCTAGAGCGCGGCACAAAATTATCGCGGCTAATCGAAATAACTTTATTATCCATTACAATATTCCTCCAATGAACATAAAAACTCTTATATATATATTAATAAAATTATTGTCATTTCCTTTGCTGACTCAATATAATAAAAAACTTTGCCCACTAGGACAAAGTTTTTAACATATATACTATTTTGTTGCTGTTATGACCACTTTGTATTTATCGCTATACTTAACTTTAAATTTCGTTATCTGTTCTTCTGTGTAAAAGTGGGCGACTTTATATCCAGCTTCATTGTAAGCCTCTGCAATTCTAACAGGTTGAATATCACCGGTAGGGTAATAAGTGGGCATTATCTTGGAAATGCGATTATAAGTTAAAACGCCTTTACTTCTGCTTTCCTCTCGGTTAAGTGCATAAAGTCCTTTAAACACTGCTTCAAAATTACCAGTAGAGGTTTTAGAATATGCGAATAAAGCAGTTTTTTGGTTATACTTAAACATTCTTTTATTAAAATAATCTTCGTTTTTTAATTGATCCGTGCTATATTCCGTAAAAACGTCCTCGTTGTTAAGAAGTTTGTTGTTCCATTCTTTATTCGGGAAGAAATGTAACCTTTTAATGTCGGTATCTTCTTCGAACTTGTGCGGTGCACCGCTTTGTTGATATCCATTGTTATATCCAGCTCCAAACACATTGCAGCAGTCTGCAACAGTCTTTAAAGAGATATTGTCATCAGCATCTATATAGCCTTGTTCAATATACGTGGTGGGGTTATATTCCTTATCTATATCCCAAGGGAGAAAATCAATTTCACTTTTTAACTGATTAATTTTTTGGACAACTTGATCTATCTCGTTGTGAATTTCCTCAAGAGGCTGAGTTGCATCTATTCGAATAAATTCGCAATCTAAAGCATTTACAATATCGTTTTTCCTAATTTGGTCTAGCGATTGATTTACAACATTTTTGTGATGTGCTTCATCAATTTCAATAGCCAACTTAAACTGAGGAAAATATAAATCAATTAATCCATATTTAATCCTTTGGTTATTATCAGATCGAATTACAAACTGTTGAGTATTTATTTTAATGTCATAATCATTTAGTAAGTGCCAAATTCTAGTGATAATATAGTTCTCATCGTTTTTCTTATTTGTTTTTGCTAATTGTTTTTTTACATATTCGTATTTGTTCATTAATCCTCTACTTCGATTCCGGCTGATTTAAATGGTTCTAATACTTTTGGGTCACACATAGAAGTATAATCCACTCTTTTTAAGTTTTTGAGATGTTGAAATCCTTCAACAGATGTTACATCAAATAATTCGTCTTCACCATCCCAATCTGGCTTTATAATACCGTAGATTTCATTCCCGCCATCAAAGCAAAGATACTCAATTTTTTCTAAATCACTTGTTTCTAATTTCAAGGATTTTAAGTAATCTAGAATTTGAACAATAGGTTCTGCATCTGAATACCATTCATAATTATTGGTATACTTAGCTTCTAATTCTTTTAATTCATTTAGAAATAAAGGATTCTTATCTAATAATTCTTCAATTACTATTAATTTAAAATTAAAATCCGTAAATAGTTCGTTTTTCTCCATTTAATTACCTCCGTTGCTATAACTATTATTGGTTTTTAAGTAAGTTACACATAAGTATTATAACAATCATCTTAAATTTTGGAGTTTCTAATTTTAATTAAAGTTTTTATAATTTTTAAAGAGTGGAGCTGAGTAGTATTTAACTATTATGCAAGTAGAAGCTGCTTGAAACTGATACCAAAAAAAGAATCAATATCTTTTGAATAGGATATTGATTCTTTTATATAGAGATGCACTTTCTTGTAGCTTAAATTATTATAATGATAGGGATTAAAACCTTTAGAATACAAATAAGTTTTTAGTGAATTTGTTTCTTTAGAGTTTTTAATTGCTTTACCAAAGAGGAGAATAGGACAGCATCATCTTTTTCCAAAGCCTTATTAATCTCTTCTTCTAACTCTTTAATTGTAGACAATGTATAAATGTTGTCCATTTGTTTTAATGCTGTTAAAGAATCTTCTAAAATTGCTACATTTTCTCCGAATTCTACGTCATACCACTCAGGATAACGGTACATTTTAGTCATAATTTCAAATGGTTCCTTGTCTGTTTCTTCGTTCATATTGTGATAAACTTGCCACATATCATCGTTACTTAGTACATTTTCGCTAAATGCTACTTCAAAGAATAGAATACGGTTCGTTTCTTCAAAGAAATGTTTTAGCTTTCTTACAATTTCTTCGGCATCTGTAATAGCGTTTTCGTACACAGAAGCAATGCTTGCGTGTTTATCTCCGCCGTTTGATGCAAGTGTTTGGCAATTCAAGCTTAAGAAGAAGGGGAAGTCAAAGAAATCAACATCGAGTTCTTCAAAATATAAAATATCTTTTAACCCAACAAAACTTTTAACAAATTGAATTCTATCTATATATTGCTCCACTAAGGGGAAGATCGTTTGTTTTATTTCAGATGGAATGTTTCTATTTTTTAATTCTTCAATGATAATTTTTGTCTTATTTAAAAATGACCCTCCAGTATTAAGTTAGAATTTTTTTGACGTAGTTTTGTGTTTCTTGAAAAGGTGGAATACCCTTGTATTTTTCGACATTGCCAGGACCGGCATTATATCCAGCTACAGCTAACTTAAAATCTCCATCAAAGCGTTTGAGTAAATAACTTAAGTATTTTGCTCCGCCTTCAATATTTTCTCTAGCATTATAAGCATCGTTTACTCCAAGCCATTTAGCTGTACTCGGCATAAGTTGCATTAACCCCATAGCTCCTGTTGAAGAGGTTGCATTTGGGTTAAAGCTGGATTCCGCGTTAATAACAGCCTTAATTAAATCAAAAGGGACGTTATATTTTTGAGCCATTTCTGATATGGCGGGATCATATGTGGTATTACCGCTAATCTGCTTTATAGGTAAGGTAGAGGAAGTATTAGTAACAGAATTTGTGGTAGCTGCTATATTATTTGTTTCCATTATATTAGAAGTATTGGTTGAATTATTAGGTGCTGGATTAGAAAGTGTTGAGAAATTGTTGTTTGTAGTAGAATTTTTTGCAGTAGAGTCAGTCGTTAAAGAACTACCAGTAGTCGTCTGTTTATTATTGAAGTCATCTACTATTTGCTGAAAGGCTATTTTTTTAAAGTTGTGTTCAGGAAATAAACTTTGCTTTGAGTTATAGTTTCCTTCCAAAGTTTTAGCGGTTTCTGCAACAGCGCTTATAATGCTTTCAAATTCGCTTTCTTGAACATTCTTGTTAGAAAGAGCTGTTTTTAAAGCAGAAATATCTAGTTCGCTTAATGTTGATTGAATATTAGTTATATCCATAGTTTCCCCCTTATCTAGAATATTGGTTATTTAAATATTAGTGGAAACTAAAAAACGCCCTCCTTGTGGAGAACGTTTTTAGTCTTAACCTTGAAGTAATTGAAGTACACCTTGAGGTGCTTGATTAGCCTTACCTAACATTGCTAGTGAGCTCTGGCTAAGAATTTGAGATTTTGTAAGGTTTGAGCTTTCTTCCGCCATATCTGCATCGGAAATGCGTGACTTACTTGCCTCTGTATTTTGGATGTTAATTTGTAAATTATCTGAGATGAAGTTTAGACGACTTTGAGTAGCACCTAAATCAGCACGAGCAGATGAAACTTTGTTTAACGCATCGTCAATTGCGCTAATTGCACCCTGAGCATCAGTACTTACATTAAGTGCATTTACTCCTAATGTAGTAGAATCTGCATTTAGTAAACTAACACTAATAGTGTCATCAAATTTATCTGAAATGTGAAGATCCAAAGAAGTATCAGCATTTAATAATGACATCCCGTTGAAAGAAGTAGTTTGAGAAATATGATCAATCTCGTTAACTAGTAAATCCATTTCTGCTTTAATAGAAGTTTTATCTGTGTCACTGTACGTACCATTGTCCGCTTGAACACTTAACTCCCTCATACGCTGAAGTATGTCACTTGTCGTGCCTAAAGCGCCTTCCGCCGTCTGGATTAAACTAATACCATCTTGGGCATTCCTATAGGCCTGAGTCATTCCAGTTGACTGAGCCTTCATTCTTTCGGAAATCGCTAGACCAGCCGCATCATCGCTAGAATTATTGATTCGTAGACCAGTAGATAAACGTTGCATAGCCTTAGATAAGTCATTGTCGTTAATACGCATAGAATTACGTGCAATAAGAGAACCTGTATTTGTATTGATATACATAAAATCGCCTCCTGATTGAAAATCTATAAATACTTAACGGAAGCTTTTTTTAAAGTTTAAGAAAAAAAGTAAAAAAATCTTAAATAATAAAATTTGCTACTGCATTATAGTGTCTACACCAGGGGTTTGAACGAATAGTAAGCCGTTAAAAAAATAAAGAGATTTTTGTATATATGTGTGTATGTATTATCCTTTAAATAATTTTCATACATAAAAATTGATTTTTTAAAATTATGGGGCTAGTATTTCCTCATTAGTAAGGGTGGTGAGGGAATGATAGTCACTGGTTTTAAACCTAACGAAGAAAAAACTTATAAAATTGTAAGAGATTATTATACTTACTTTCATAAGAGGGAGGGCGTTCTATTTGTATTAGCAAATGAGGATGCGCTTCAAACATTCTCGCGCTTTCTACCAAGAGATCAAATGAATAGTAATTATGAATGGAAAAAAGTAAATTCTGGTGATGTGCATTATGTGACAGCAGGAATTGAAAGTGGAAGTGAATCAAAACTTATTGTAGAAACGGGTTTTATAAAAATTAAAAAAAGATTCTCTCAAAAAGAAACGACTTACACATATCGCCGCTTTCGTTTCATATTAAAAAAGTAACGTCTGGAACTCAACGTTACTTTTTTTGTTATATAATTTAAACCATTTGAATTTCAGGCTCATTAATTAAAATGTCATTTAAATTGTATTCAACATACTTGCCTTGTCTAAAACGTTTAGCCTTAGCATCAATAGGAATATTAAACTGTTTGAAAAAGTCTACATCAGAATTATTCTCTAATTTAAAAATAAAAACATTCTTAATGTGTTGCTTTAAACGTTTAGGGAAATTTTCTGTTTTGTTAAAGGAAAGGAGGAGGTTATTTTTCTCAAAATCAAAAATTTTAGAGAAAGAGAATAAGTGTCCATCTCGCCATAGATAGTTTATATTATCGGAGACAACAGTAATAGAAGGAAACTTTTCTTGCAGGCGGCTTAGTAAGAGGAAAGATAAGACTCTTGTTTGAATACTGTGTAAACCTTCTGTCTTTATTACTACAATATCCGTTTGTTCTATCTTGTTAATTTCATCTTCCAAGATAAGCTCTTGTTTTGACTTTTTAAAGTTTAAAAACCTTCTGGATTCCTTCGCTTTCGCGTTTTCGTGCTGATTCCACCCATTAGTTGCTCTTTTTAAAGCTTCGTCGATTAAATCATTCATCTTAAATTCTTTCCAGTCTTCTTCTAAACAAAAGTCTTTTAATACTTCTTGACTTCTTTCCGCTAAGAATTGGCTGTATTCAACTAAACCAGAATTGATAGCAACAGCATCTTTATAGTTCATAGGAGATAAGAAAGGATCAATTAAACCCAAATTAATGGTCTTAGTCTGAACATCATCAAAATCGTTTTTGAAATCTAAGATAATGACAGGGTTTTGAACCGCTTTAATTTTCTCTTTAATTAATGTTGTTTTGCCCGATTTTGTCTTTCCGGTAATTAAATCTATCATAGAATAACACCTCTCCAATTTTCATTACACGAATTATATTTTTCTTGAGCATAAATAAACAATAGATAAAAAATATTTTTAAGAGGTGTCAAACGTTTTTTTTGAAAAGAAGTAAGGATTATAATTTCGGTAGTTCTGGTTTGCTAAAAGAAAGGAATGTGGTGATTGAGATGAATATTAAAAATAAGTTTCCTTAATACATATAACCAACTGGAGGAATTTAATAAATGGGTATTCGTCATACCACTCGTAACATCTTTAAAGCTACAATGGTTTCTTTGTTATTTACCGCTATTGTAGGGTTGTTAACAGGACTAATAGTAAATCAACGATTCGCTTCTATTGAACTTGACGGAGAAAAATTACGGATTGAACCGAAGCCAACAAGGATATATGATGCACAAGGTAATAAAATGGCTGAGTTTGAAAAAGATCGTAAAGAAATGACACCTTATAGTGAGATTCCTAAAGAGATTATTGAAGGCGTAGTAGCAACGGAAGATAGAGAATTTTTTAACCACGCTGGTGTAAATGTTCGTACAATCTTCCGTGCAGTACTTGTTGACCTTCGCTCAGGATCTTTTGAACAGGGTGGTAGTACAGTTACACAACAATTAGCAAAAGGTATCTATTTAAACCCAGGTAAAACCCTAGACCGTAAGATTCAAGAAGCTGTGTATGCAACAGCAATCGAAAAGGAATATTCTAAGCAAGATATTATTGCTTTTTACTTAAATCACAACTTTTATGGTCAACGTGCATATGGAGTTAAAAACGCGATTAAAACGTATTTCGGAATGACTATTGAAGAGTTTGAAAAACAAGATAAAATTGATCGTATTGCAAGATCCGCTTTATTAGCGGGTATTCCACAGTCTCCAAGTGTGTTAAACCCTTATGCTAATAAAGAACAAGCAATGCAACGAAGAAATACGGTATTAACGAATATGTATGTTCGCGGATACATTACAAGAGAAGAATATGAAGCTGCAAAAACAAAGGATTTCTTAGTTCTGCAACAACCGAAAATTGCAGATGATGAACAAATTCACTACCCTGAATATGTTCACTATGTTTTATCTGAAGCAAGTAAAATTCTTGATATGCCAATTGAAGAAGTTATGTATTCAGGCGTAACACTTTATACAAGCTTCGAACCAGAAGTATACAAAGCAATGAGACAACATATGTCTGATAGCAGTCTATATCCTACAAATCCAGCTGGGGATGACCAAAAGATACAAGGTGCCTCAGTCTTCGTAAATCCCCAAAATGGCGAAATCTACGCTATGACTGGCTCTAGAGATGAAATTACACAATTCTTATCTTTTAATAGAGCATTCCAAGCAAAACGTGGACCTGGTTCATCATTTAAACCAATAATGGATTACGGCCCCGCGTTAGAAACAGGAAAATGGAATCCTTATTCTACAGTACAATGTCAATCAAGTTTTGGGACTTACTTTGTTAAAGACCATAACTGTAATGGTTCTAAATCAATGGCAGAAGCACTAAGATTATCTAACAATGGACCTGCGGTATGGATGCTTCAACAAGTAGGTATTGATTATGCTAGAGCGTATGTTAAAAAACTAGGTATTGAATTAACGGATAACGATGTTTATTTACCAATTGCACTAGGCGGTTTAGAGTATGGTGTAACACCACTTGAAATGGCAGATGCATACCAAGTGTTTGCAAATGGCGGTAAGCGTGCTGAAGCTCATACTATTCGCAGAATGGTGAATTATCTTGATGAAGTAGTATATGAACCTGAACAACCAAAACAAGTTATTAGAGCAGAAGCTGCTGATCAGATGAAAAGTATGCTTCGTAGCGTAGTAACAAATGGTACAGGTAGAAATGCTGAGGTACCTGGATATAAAATCTCAGGTAAAACGGGTACCAATGAAAACCCTAGTGGACACGGAAACAAAGATATATGGTTTGCTGGATTTACAGATAATATGGTAGGTATTGTTTGGATGGGTTTCGATAATGCAGACAGCCGACACTATATTCCAAGTGGGCAAACATCATATATTGCTGCAAAAATGTTTGGAGAAATTGCGAAAGATACTTTAAAAATTTTACCAAAAGCAAAAATAACAGCACAGCAATCAAACGTTGATAAAATCTCAATCGAACTTTTCCGAAACACTGAAGGTAATCAAGTTACAGTTAAATGGGAAGACAAACCAGGATTAAAATACGAAATTCATAGAAATGACGCTATTATTGGAGACAGCTTAGATGGCAGTTATACAGACACGAATTTGAAGGCTGAAAAAACTTATACGTATCAAGTAGTTGGTTTTGATGAAAAAACAGGACAAAAAGTGCTAGAAAGTAATAAGTCATCTATTCAACTTCCTAAAGTGGAAGAAAAACCAGTAGTTGAAGAGAAACCAGCGGTTGAAGATAAACCGGTAGTCGAAGAAACTCCACCAGCTACTAAGGAGGAAGATGACACTACAGAACAAAAACCTACTAAGGAAGAACCTACTAAAGAAGAAACTCCTCAAACTGAAGCTCCTAAACAGTCTGAAACACAGCCGCAAAAAGAAACAGAAACAGATCCACAAAAAACACAAACACCTTCTTCGGGTGATACAACAGGAACAGATGTAAAAGGAACAGAACAAAAGGATAGTGGTTCACAAGAGGAAACAACACAAACAAAAGCCGGCCAAACTACAAGCGGTGGGGACAATAATAGTCAAAATCAAAAGGTTACAGAGCAACAGCCAAAAACCGAAATAAATAATCTATAAGAAAAGCCTAGGTGGTCAATCCATCTAGGCTTTTTTAATTTTGTAAAGATAAAGGGTTTTCAACTAAGAAGCTTAATACGAAAGGTAGAAGGAGGCGTTTATGAAGAAAAGTATTGAGCTATTAAAGAAATGGCATATTGAAGAACCTAATAGTTACCAATCAATAGCACCCTTAAATAACATAAACCGCTTATTTAGTATTAAAGAAAAAACGGTAAGTATGGAGGGTACACAATTGGAGTTCCTTAAGTACTTACAAAAGGAGTGTGTTAATAGTGTAGCTGTTAACACTGCAAATGGTTCAGGAAGGTATTTCTTTAAAGTTGGTCGATCTATTTTAGAATTATTTATTTTAATAGAAAATAATCAAATAAAGATTGAGCCGTATCTTTTATATAATGATTCAGAAGTAAAAAGAGACATACAAAAAATTGTATGTAAAGAGTATGTTATCTTTTGTATGCTCAAAAAATGGGGTTTACAATAGTTTTTTTCTAATTGAAGTGGTGATTAGGTGAAAAGATTTATTCCAGCAGTTATCATTTTATACGCCCTAGTATATATGATTTATCCTATCCAAAACTATACACATCAAAGTGTAAAGAAAAAAGATGTATCAAACAAAATAGAACTTACATATAAAGAAAACTCAATTGTGTTAACTAATTTTAAGGAAGATGATAACGAGCGTTATTGGGGAGAGTTAAACCATTACCCATATATGATCTATAAAGATATAGACAAATACATATATGTAAACGGACAATTCTACGCTGTAAAAGGAAAGTGGGAAAGCAATGCATTTTTACTTCCAGAAGGCGATGCAAAGAAATTATTTAATCTGTCTGGAAGCAAAGGGAGTTACACGGTAACTAAAAGAACCGGCATTCAGGTTTGCAAGAACGTGGATAAAGAGAAGGTTTTAAATGTATTGAGCGGCCCTCATATTCCAATTGATCACGCGTTTGTTACTAAGGAGCCTGGGCAAGTACCAGGGGCAGCTAGAGATTACAGAAATGGAAAGCACGAAGGATTTGACTGGTATCCTGGAGCGATTGGCACTGAGATTACAAGACAAACATTAATCCATCCTCTGTTTGAAGGTAGAATTGTAAGGATTGATAAAAATTTCAAGGAGTTAGAGTTTAATCATAGAGAAGTTTTATTAAAAGAAGCTGCGGAGAGTAATAACACATCTCAAAAAACATTAGATAAATTACGTGGTAGACAAGTATGGATTCAAAGTAAAAATGGCGTTTTAGTGCATTACGCACACACTAGTAGTGTGAACCCAGAATTGAAAGTTGGAGATTACGTAAAGACAACGGATTGGATTGCGAAAGTAGGTAACTCAGGTACAAGTAATGGAGCGTTAGGTACGGATGAGGATTTACATTTGCATAGCGATATCTTAGTGTGTGGAAAGAACTTCTGGGAATACGGTGATATTTCCGATATGAATAACTCTCTTATTGATATTTTTGATAAAGCGGCAAAAGCAGAACAAAATGCTACAGCGACTAAAAAGGGTGCAAGCTTATAATAGCTTGTGCTTTTTTAGTACATTTAAAGGCCTTTTATATTTGTAAAAGGAAATAACCTTAAATAAGCAAATAGCAGCGGTTCCGCTATATAACTTACTATAAACATACTTTTGAAAAGAAGGGAGGAGGTTTAAAAATAACAATGTTCCAAATTAACATTGTAGTATTCTTGGAAATTAAAACATTTTAATATCTAACAATGAAATAAGTTTTAATTTATCATTGTTCTAATAACAAGATGAATAAAGTTTGATACATATATAATAAAATATGTTTTAAATGAACAATTTAGTTGGACTAATTGTTTAAGCTAAAAAGTTTTTTAGATATTAAATTTATGTAATTTAAGAATTTTTTTTGGGGCTACTGTAGTAAACTTAAGTATGACTAGCTAACAAGAAAGAAAAAACAGTGGCATTTAGACTGTCAAAAACAAATAGCAAAAGTTTGGTTTTAAAGGAGTGAAAAAGTTATGGACTCGGATAAGGAAATGATAAATATACCTATCTCCAAAGAATTAGAGCCATTATTAAAAGATCTGTTTGAAAAAGACAACATTTCTAAAAATGTTCAGGTTATGTCATCAATTATGTTATTTTTGAAAAAACGAGTGACTTTTGCGCGCGCTGCTGAATTATCAGGATATCCATTAAATAATTTCGGGGATGCATTAAATAAACTAGGAATTGACTGGATGGAATATGGAGAGCAAGAGTATTTAGACGATATAGAAGTTTTGAAAAGTTTTCAGCAAAAATAAATAAGATAATAGCGATTTTAAAAGGGATCTATGTTAAACAATAGGTCTCTTTTCTATTTTATAGAAAGAAATAAGTGGTTTAGGAATAAAACAGCATTGTTCCAAAGAAACACGGTGTAGACCATTGAACATTTAAATAATCATTTAATAAAATGAGGTATCAATTTTTTTATGCTACTTAATGTTCCAAATTAACCTTTAAGAACTCAACATATGTTCTTAAATAACTATGTTCTAAATAATCAATATATAAATAATATTAGCTACTAAGAGAAATATCATACTCTACCTTTGTATGTACAGCAATATTTACATTTCTCTTAGAAAATTTTCTTGTTTTTTACACCCTACTAATTATAAATATTACTTAAATAGACGTGTTATATAAGCTCCTCTCTATGAAAGCTACCATCTACTACTAATAGGTGATAGCTTCTTTTTTTATTATCTGACAACGGAAAAGGGTTCCAAGAAAAATTAAATAACATATGTATAAGATTCTTGAGGGGAGAAATGTTCTTTGAATAAAAATGTTTCTGAATTACACGAAGAAGAATTTGTATTAGATACCAACGTAATATTGAATGACGCAAGTTCAATATTTAAATTTGGTATAGGCAATGTAGTTATACCAGCGGTTGTACTTGAAGAAGTAAATAATAAAAAGGGACGACAAGATTTAGTAGGGAAAAACGCAAGAGAATTTTCTCGTCACTATATGAAATTAAGAAAAAAATTTACGGAAAATGAACTTTCAAATGCTGTGAGATTGGAATCGGGTGGTACTTTCCGAATTGAATTACATAACAAGCATAACAAAGTCATTGAAGATGTGTTTGGAGAAATGAATAACGATAATAAAATTTTATCAACTGCTATTAATTTAGCTGTACAAAACCCAAATAGAAACTACACGTTAGTAACAAATGACTCTTTAATGATTGCAAAAGCTGATGCGCTTAAAGGAAAGCTTAAAGAAGAATTAAAGAATTTTGATGCTGACGTATATAGCAATGATCGTTTAGTTGAAAATGCTGAATACATCCATAAAGGTTACCACACTGTTTATATCAATGATGAAGTTCTTAATGACTTATTTAAAGAAAGACCGGTAGAGTACTCTCGTTTTAAAGAAGCCATTTATGTAGGTGAAGGTGTTGAAGAATTAAAAGAAAACATTTACGATGGCGATTTCTTTATTTGTAAGAGCCCTACAAATGCTAAAGCAACTTTCTACGGACGCTTAATTCTTCAAGATGACAAAAGGTTTGTACGAAAAATTACAACTGAGGGTCCAGTAGCAGTTAAGGGGATTTCACCGAAGAACATTGGTCAAAGAATGTTTTTAGATCTTCTGTTAGATAAGGAAACGAGCTTAATTTGCTGTATTGGTAAAGCCGGTACAGGAAAAACGTTAGAAGCGGTGGCTGCTGCATTACATCAAATAGAAGTTCTTGGCCACTATGATAAATTACTTGTAGCAAGACCTATTGTTGAAATGGGAAATGGCATTGGCTTCTTACCAGGTGAAAAGGAAGACAAGCTAAGACCTTGGATGCAACCAATTTTTGATAACCTCGAATACATCTACAACCAATCTTCTAAAAAGAACCTTGATAAAGAAAAAGACAAAAAAGCTTCTGCTGCAGTTAAGGAACGCAGAACAATTGATGAAATTGTAGCTGAATTACCTTACCTAGAAGTTGAAGCCCTCACTTATATCCGTGGAAGAAGCATTCCAAACCAATTCATTATAATTGATGAAGCGCAAAACTTAACAAGTCACGAGGTGAAGACTATTATTACTCGTGCTGGAGAAGGAACAAAAATTGTACTAATTGGAGATCCTGAACAAATTGATAATAAGTTTATCGACTCTGTGAGTAATGGCTTAACATTTGTTATTGAAAGAATGAAACAAGAACCGTATGTAGGTGTTATGAAGCTAGATAAAACGGAACGTTCTACACTAGCTGAAAGAGCAGCTGACTTACTGAAATAAGGTTAAGTGCATATGGAAAAAGCTATAGAACAATTACATATGTTAATGAATAATGTATTAGCAGATTTTAGTCATATTAATAAAAGAAAAATTGGTGTTTGGGTTAAAGAAGGCGAGTATCTGAACAGCAAGGTAGAAATTTCGTTTGAAGATAATTGTATTGATTATGAGATGTATATATATTTACATAAGGAAGAACAAGAAATATTGACTCCTCACGAAATGTATATCTTTCTACACGAAATGAGTCATATAGTAATTTTGGAAAAAATAAAGAATGAGCAAGGAATTAAAGCGGCTGAAATGTACTTAAATGAATATAAGGATGATATTAAAAATCTCGAGAAGAAAGCCAAGAAGGAAAATTGGGGCGACACTAAAATTCAAAAGGAATATGAGAATATAAAGTGTGAAAAACAAACGGATTCTCTTACGAAAACTTTATTTGAACGTTATGTTCGTATCGCTTCTGTATAAGAAGCGGTCTTTTTTTGGCCTTTTGGAGGTATATAATATGTCTGATCAACCTGTATTAGCAGAACCGAAGAATATGTTTGAGGAATTTCTAAAGACGATGATTGAAATTGATGCCAGTGACCTTCACTTAGTGCATAACAATCCTGTTACATTTAGGGTTCACAAGAAAATTATTAAAACACAAAAATTTATCAGAGGTAATGATATCTTTAAATTACTTATTGAATCTAAGGCTATTGATGATTACCAAATTAACAACTTCCACGAACTAAAGTCCGCTAACTTTGCTGTTACCTTCTCTGGTGTACGTTTTCGTGGCAACTTATCACAAGCAAGAGGAGAATACACATTAGTTATTCGCCGCTTAAGTGATAAAGCCATTCCTCTAGACAAGATTGGTTTACCGGAACAAGTAGTTGAAACAATTAAGCGTGATACAGGTCTTATTCTTGTTACGGGCCCTACTGGTAGCGGTAAGACAACCACGTTAACATCTCTAATTGACTATGTTAATAAAAATATGAGTGTCCATATTGCTACTGCAGAGGATCCAATTGAGTTTGTTCATAGGTCATCAGAAAACTCTATTATTACTCAACGCGAAGTTGGTTCCGATACGCCTAGCTTCTCAGCAGCTCTAAAAGACGTTTTAAGACGTGATCCTGACGTAATCCTTATTGGTGAGATGCGTGAGCTTGAGACAATAGAAAACGGGATTATAGCGAGTTCTACAGGGCATATCGTATTTTGCACATTGCATACTAATACTTGTGCAGACTCTATTGACCGTCTCGTAAGTGTATTCCCTGTAATGCAACAGCAAAATATTCGTTCGCAGCTATCTTCTAATATCCGTATGATTATTAACCAACGCTTAATTCCTAAAATTGGTGGTGGTGTTGTTCCGGCATATGAAGTGCTATTCCCTAACAAGGAAATTAGAAAAGCAATTAAAGAAGATCGAATTGAAGATATTGAAGAGTTAATGGAGAAATATAAAGGTGACGGAAATATTCTATTAAAGGATGCCGTTCAGGACCTAAAAGAGAAAGGATTAGTAGATACCAATACTGTCTACTAAAAAATGCTGTAAAACCAAAGTATTTAATTTTGCTTAAAAGATACTAAAAGGGGACTTAAATAGCTAGTCCCTTTTTTAGTGTCTTAATATAGTGTATGCTTATCTCAAAAAGATAGAACAATGAATAGTAGAATGTCCAAAGGAAAAGGTGACTAAAATGGTTCAGCAACAGCGGGTGTTACATTCGCCATTTAATATAGAAACTCATAAAAAAACATTTATTAATTATTTAGAAGTTATTATTTCAGTTGATGGAGAAATAATGTACGCAGTTCCTTCACACCAAGAAAAGTTAATCGCTATTGCTTGCCGGAAACTAGATATTAATAGACAAGCGTTAGCAGATCTTTGTCCACCACAATATTATGGCGACTATATGTATTGGCTATGTCAGGTAACAGATTGTGTCTCAGTGTGGAACGGTTTTACGGTAGGGAATGCTAATGTCAAACAAAAAGAGGCTTTAGAAGTATTACAAGCTGAAGGTTTATACAGCGGACCAATTAAGGTTAGCTCTAAAATATAATTATTTTTTACTACAAAAAACAGTAACCTAACTGCAGGTGCTGTTTTTATTTTGGTTTTAAATATAAATAAAGGAAATTAACTAGCAAATTTGTAATAAAATGAAACGAAACAGTCTACTCATTCGTAGTATATATTACAGAGAGGAGTGGTTCTATGAAATATGTATTGTATGGAACAGGCTTGGCTATATTAGGGATCATAGCAACTCTTATATTATGGGGTAACTTTGATAGAGCTTATTTAATGACAGGGAGCATAGGACTTGTTTGTATTGCTTGTTCAGCATTGGTATCTGGATCTTTTGCGAATGGAGATAAACTAAGAGCAAACTTCGCTTCGGATACACCAGAAACAAGAGATTTTAGATTCAAGACGTCTATTAATACATTATTACTTAGTCTACCTTGTTTTGCAGTAGCGGTTATCCTTTACTTTGTTACTTTATAAATAGATAGTAATACGGTTTTAAACGTCTTGTATAGAGAAGAGGATTAGAATGGAGCAATTATACTTAGCATTGAAACGAGAAAGGCTCATTTTAAGAGATCCAGTTAAGTACGGAGAGAAGGGGGAAGTTATTCTTCTTGAAGTAGATAGAAAAGGAGTAACCTCTACAGTATCTATAGAGACATTTAAAGAGCTTTTTAGCGATGTATTAGATAATCCAACCTATGAAGCTTTGTCAGGGGCTCATACGTTTTTTCTAGAAGGTAAGCAACATACAATGACCGCTAAAGAAATGGGATACCAAGAGTATTTTAATCAGTGGAAAGACAAAGGAATATTTAGTTATTAATACCTTAAAGATTTGCTTAGTTTAATGAAAATTAATGTGTTGCAGCAGAGTTCTTCATTAATTAAAAAATAAACAGTAAGTTTTAAATATAAATAAATGTTGAGTAATATGTTAGTAGTTTAAAAAGGGGGTGGAAGAATGAACAAACTAATGCCATTTATCTTTCTAATCGGTTTATATGCATATTCGTTTAAGACTAATAACATAACGGCCATACATACACCGGCATTTACTGTATTTGCATATGTAGCGGCTATAGCAATGTGTGCATCGTTTATCGTAAATATCAAGAAAACGAAAACAGCAAGCGTCAACTAAAATGTACGAGTGCTTAAAAACACCTACTATCTTGTCATATAGATAGTAGGTGTTTTTTTATGGTAAGTTGATCTTAATTTTTTCACATCTTCCACGCACCATATGAACAGTATAAATTTTACTATACATAATAAAATAAGTATTTACGAAAATTTATGGAAGGTATAAAGTAATTATTAGGTTGATATATGAACCTTTTTTCTCATATGGAGACACAGA
Source organism: Priestia sp. SB1 (assembly GCF_038898415.1). NCBI lineage: Bacteria > Bacillati > Bacillota > Bacilli > Caryophanales > Bacillaceae > Priestia > Priestia sp. SB1. The sequence goes on from NZ_JBBJSS010000002.1 coordinate 427,970, forward strand.
ATTAGGTACATAGTTTATGTACTATTAAATAAAAGCTCGTTTTTAACTACAGATGTATAGACAAAATAGAGCACTTAGGAGCGGAATGCTGTGGAGATTTGTTATTACTGGACGGATAGATTAGGTTATGAAAAACACAATAAAGGTTTTAACTTCGGTAGCGAATTAAAATTTTCTTATGACTATAATAATAAAAAGTTAACTGTTGAAGAAGATGACTTGTACATAAAAAACTTTTTTAATGTATATAGTGATGAACAAATTAGCAATGTAACAGCTGTAGTAGGCAGAAATGGTGTAGGTAAGAGCACATTTTTAGAAGAAGTTAAAAGTCTTTATGTTCAAGGTGGGATCCTTGCTAAAAAAGATGAGAAAAAAAAGTTATATGATCACAAAAAAATACTCGTAATAAAGAATAAAAATAACTATGAAGTAGTTCATCACAAAGATTTAATTTTAGGAAAGAAGAAATATTTAAAAGAATATATGCTTGAATATACTCCTTACGGAGATGACGAAAATTTCATTACCAAACAAGCAGATTTATTTTTAATTGAAAAACACCAATATCTTAAAGAAACTTTTTGCATTTATTTTTCGTATGCATTTGATAATAATTTCTATACCCAAAAAACCTCCACTGGTTCTAAATACTTTGATTTATCTACAAAAGGGATACTAAATGAGATGAATTATAAATTAATACGAAATGGAGATAGCTATTTTGACGTTGGACCTAGGGAGCCAAGGTACAGAATTGTTGAAGATGTCCATCTAGATGTAGGTCTTTTAAGAGAATATTATGTCCGTGAAAATAAAAAAAGAATCCAACTTTTAAACAGTGATATTGGTAGAGGTTTTATTACAAAACACAATTTTTTTCCTACTAAAGCTTACTTGAATTTAGACTACATCCTCCAAAGACAAGACAATTTCTTAAATGATAATGCTTTTAAAAATCCTTTGAGATCTGAAAGTAGAAATAGAATAAACGGGCTTGAAAAGGAATTTTATAGTTTTATTAACAGCATCCCTCTATCTAAATATAATAGACGTAATAAATTAGCTTTAGCTCAGCAGACTTACTTAAGAAGAATTTTAGATTCTTATTTTAAAGATGTTAATACATTAATTTTTCTTGACAGTTTCAAAGATTATAGAATGGGTACGAAGGCTTTAAGCGAATTCTCTAAACAAATTGAAAATAAGGATAGAAAACGTGCTAGTCTTGTTCTGGAAGATAATGCAAATCACATACTTTGGCTAATGGACAATTTCAAAGATGAGATAACAAGATTCGTAACAGTATTTTTAACAAATAACAAAGATAGAAATGAAAGTTTTGACGATAGTAAGCTTGCCGCTATGACAGAGAGTTACAAGGATTTTGTGATTTATTTTAATAAAACCTTTTTAGGGAACAACCCAGCTGTCCATATAAAAGAAGATACAACATACTTAAATTCTAGAAGAGTGGGTAGCGCAGAGGGTGCCTCGAGTGTAAGTGTAGGGATAGTAGAAATTGATTTAACCTCACAAGGACTTTCTTTACTTGCGGAATTTTTACATAAATACAGTTTGATAAAATCAGGTAGTGATTTTATAAAAATTGATTGGGATGGCCTTAGTACAGGAGAAGATGCATTGTTAGGAATGTTCTCGCGTTTCTTTGTTTTAGCAGAAAAATTCAAGGGTGAAAATTCTGAGGAAGATGGTAATGAAAGGTTAGTTATACTTCTAGATGAAATTGAACATTCTCTACATCCAGAATGGCAAAGAGGAATATTAAATAACCTAATAGAATTTTTACCAATTGTATTTGATACTGTTGAAACATTACAGATAATCTTAGCTACCAATGTCCCTTTTATAATTGCAGATATTCCTACAAGTAATATTATTTATCTGGAAAAAAACGAAGTTCAAACAGAAAAAGGCCACACGCAAATTGTAGACAAGCCTAGTCAAACGTTTGCCGCAAATATTCATAGCTTATTAATGAGCAATTTCTTTATGGATACTACTATTGGAAAGTTTTCAGAACAAAAGATAAAAAAAATAGTCAGTTATTTAAATGATAGTGTCACTTTTCCAGAGAATCAGAGTAACACAAGTTTAAAAGAAGAAAAACAATATTCACAAGAAGAGATTAGAAAAACAATAAAAATTATAGGTGAGCCTGTAATACGAACAAAGCTGGAATCCCTGTATATTAACAAGTTTCGGAAAGATACTGAAGAGAGTGTTACAAAGCAATTTTTATCAGGAATTGAATCTGATAATAACATTCCTGAGGATATTAAACTGCGTTTAAGAACTATGATCAACGATTTAGGTAAGGAACAAGATAATGATTAAAATTCAATTAGATGATCCAACAACTATTAAGAATAATCACTTAGCCCACTTTAAACCGATTGTCTTAACAAAATTGTATTACCAAATTATAAAAGCTAAACGAGAAAAGAATTATTCAATAATATGGATGCTTCATTATCTACACGCGAAAGTAGATGAGGTACTCGTTGGAGAAAGAAAAGAGTTAAAAGAAATTATTGCTCATATAGAAAAGTATTACTTTATCTCACCTAGTAAATTATCTAAAATTAAAAAAGATAGAGAATATGAAGTAGATGGAAAATTAGGAAGGAAAGCTGTTCAAGATGGATTGGGAAATTTCATTATTGAAAACTCCTTGTGCAAGCATTTGGATAATAAAGCATCTGAGTTAATTAAAACATTTAACAATGAGATGGATAACCTAAAAGAGAAGTGGAAGGTTCATAAAGAGGTATTGGAATATATATTTGACTACAATTCTTTTAGTAGTGCTAGTACAGGATGGTCAGCATATGAGTTAGCAGAGCGTTTAAATGTCAGTGTCTGTCCATATTGCAACCGATTGTTTACTACATTGATTAAAAAAGAAGGTAAAGAGGAAAATCAAACTAGACCTGACTTCGATCACTACTACCCAAAATCAAACTATCCGTATTTAGGTATATCTCTGTATAACCTAATTCCATCTTGCGGGGTATGTAATAGAAGTATGAAAGGAATAAAAGATTTCTATGTTTCTGAAGCGATTTATCCTTATGAAGAAGGGTTTTTGGATGTCGCTACATTTGGTACGGACCTTGACTATACCAGTGCTAATAGTTACCGATATTTAATGGGTCAATCTGTTAATTTTAACGTCACTTTTAAAATCAACACAGCAGACAAAGCACTTCATAATCGATTAGAAACTGCTATTAAAGCGTTTAGTTTAGAGGGTATTTACAATAGTCATAAAGATATTATTTTAGATATAATATGGATTAGTCGATTAAACACAGAAGATAGATTTAATGAACTCTTTAATAAGGTTGGTTATATGTTTAAAAGTAAAGAAGAATTTACAGAAAGATTTTTTATGAACTATATAACGCCTGAAAAACAAGGGAAAAGACCTCTTGCAAAACTTACGCAAGACATTAAGAAAGAACTTCATTTATCGTTTGACACCAGTGAATAAAAGAAACTAAATAACAAAAGACAACTTCTTTACACTACGTAAAGAAGTTGTCTTTTGTTTTGCGTTGGTTTAGTTTTTGTTAATTTCTTATGCTTAGTAATCTGTATTTAAACAAAAGTGTCATTACTACATTCATTATAAAATGCACGAAAAAAGGGGCTAATATGTTACCTGTCTCGACATATATATAACCAAAAACTAAGCTTGGAACTGAGATGTTTAACAGCATTATAGGCTTTTTAAAGTATTGAGTATGAAGTGCTAAGAATAATCCAGTTGTTATGACAATGGTAGCCCATTGATGTTCTATGAATATAGAAAGTGCATTTTGAATAATTCCTCTAAAAAGCAGTTCTTCAAATAATGCCGCTAGAAACATAAAGACAATAATGCCTAGTAATGAACCGTTCTGATAGCTTTTATTCGTTTCATCAATGTATCTAGAAGGAATAAAGACAGCTAAGACTATGCTAAACAGCACCAAGCCTGATGAAGCGGCTGCTACTTCCATTATCATTAGTGAAAAATTATTAAATGACAAGAACCTCTGTAGAGTAAACACATCAGAGGACACTAAAACAAAAATAACTGCGATACACATTAGGACAAAAGAAGAAAAGACCATAATAGCGTCCTTTGTTTTAAATTCCTTCTTTATGCTTTTGTTCTGAGTGTTGTTGTTGATGTGGTGCATATGTAGCCTTCTTTCTTGCTGACTTTCGTATATAGCGGTAAATCTAGAATGTTAAATTATATAGAACAAAACCTTATAACTCTTTTAATGCTAGTAACACACTATCCAAAAACAGCTTACCGTTATAATTTTAGATTTTTTAGTTCTTTAGCTAGCTTTGAGGGCTTAAACCCTTTTAGCTGCCTAAACTCCTTCATTTCTTCGGGACTTAAATACGAGAGGCGTATATAAAAGTAGTTAATATACTCAACAAGAGCAAAAATATAAATTATTGTATACCAAAACATCTCAGTACGGAGAGTAACAACCTGAATGATTAATAATATAGCTCCTATCATAAATAACAACAAATTGAGTTTCTTACATATATTAAAAACTCTTAATGTACTGTCAGGTAACTTACTAAATGAATTCTTACGTGCTTGCTTTAATTTAAGGTACCAATATAAGCTTCCCTGGAACAATACAAACTCTAATAAGACAAAAGCGTAAACAGAATAATACGATGTTAAAAAGGCGTTTATTTCACTTTTTCTCATTAGGAACATAATCCATATAGCAGCAAAAACAATAGTGGCACTCAGTTCACCAGTGAATAATCTATAATACTTCTTTTCAATGTTTTTTCGCATATGAAACATCTCTTATTTACAATTTTATACAAAATCTTAAGTTGTTTAAAGTGTTAATTACATTTTTGTGGAAAATAAATGCTCTAATTACTTTATAAACCGTTAAAAACCGCTATAAGGGTTAGCGGAGGTGAAGCATATGAGCTCTGATTACATACAAGAACTAACAACTCTATATGAGCAATATGAAGAAAGACGAACGGCTGCTAAGGCTAACCAAGACGAAGCAAAAGACTTAAAAAATTTAATGATGGAGATTATGAAAGATCGTGGTGTTGATTCCGCTATCGTGGCTGGATTAGATGAAGACGCTGTTGAACTTTGTATTAATGTCGTTGAAAGGGAAGTGTTAGATAAAAAGATTATTGCTGAGAAGTTAGGCATTAAATCAAATGAATTAAGCAAAATTGAAAAATGGGTGGAGTACACAAGAGACGGAAAAATAACTCCGGAAATGTTGGAAGATGCCAAATTCACTGAGGAAAGAGAGCAATTCTCTGCCAAAGCAGTGAGGGAAGATGAAGGGTTTTAATACTCTTCTTTTTTTTATTTGTTTTTATGTGAGATTTTCTCACATCACGAGAAGGAGAAATTTAAAATGCTGAAAATATATAGACATCGAAGTAATAAGTAAGAAATTTCACTTTATATTAAGGGAGAATGTATACCTATGACAACAAACCAAATTGCATTAGAAAAATTAAAAGAAGTAGATTTTATCCGTTTAGTATTCACTGACATTAACGGAAAACTAAAGAACGTTGAATTGTCTAAATCTCAACTTGATCGTGTATTAGAAGGCGAAGTAATGTTTGACGGTTCTTCTATTGATGGTTTCTCACGTATTGAAGAGAGTGATATGTATTTAGTGCCTGATTTAAACACAGTGCAAGTAATGCCGTGGAAACTAGAAGACGAAAAACGTGTTGCTCTAATCTTCTGTAATAGCCATACAACGGATAAAAAGCCATATGAAGGCGATCCACGTAATGTATTAATTCGCACACTAGAAAAAGCTAAAAAATTAGGATTTGAAGTAATGGTTGGTCCTGAACCAGAATTCTTTTTATTAAAACCAGATGGGACACCAAATGACCAAGGCGGTTACTTTGACTTATCACCAATTGATACAGCGGTTAATACGCGTCGTGACATCGTTCTTGCTCTTGAAGAGTTAGGCTTCACAGTAGAGGCTGCACACCACGAAGTAGCATTAGGACAGCACGAAGTTGACTTCAAGTATGATGAAGCGTTAAAAACAGCAGATAACATTCAAATGTTTAAATATGTTGTTAAAAACGTATCTAAGAAACACGGTTTGAATGCTACTTTTATGGCAAAACCAATTCAAGGTATTAACGGTTCAGGTATGCATTGCAACATCTCTCTATTTAAAGATGGCGAAAACGTATTTGCTGGTAAAGGCGAACACCTATCAGAAACAGCTCGTCACTTCATCGCAGGTATCTTAAACCACGCTCGTCAAATGGCAGCTATTACAAATCCAACAGTTAACTCATACAAACGTATTGTTCCAGGTTATGAAGCGCCTGTATATGTAGCTTGGTCTGGTAGTAACCGTAGCTGTATGGTTCGTATCCCTGCATCTGGTGGTAAAGCTACTCGTGTAGAAGTACGTAACCCAGATCCAATGGCTAACCCATACCTAGCACTAGCTGTGTTAATTGAAGCAGGTCTACGTGGTGTAGAAGAAAAAGCAGTAGCACCTAAAGAAGAAAAAACAAACTTATTCGCTCTAACTTTAAATCAAGTAAATGAAATGGGTGTAGAAACTCTTCCAAGTAACTTAAAAGAAGCGGTTGAAGAGTTAAAAGGTAGCAAGCTAGTAAAAGACGTATTAGGAAACCACTTATTTAATACGTTCATCAAGGAAAAAGAAGAAGAATGGGACGAGTTCCGTTTATCTATCTCTGAGTGGGAACGCAAAAGATATCAATAATACATAATTTCTAAAAGACCGCTATTGCGGTCTTTTTATTTTTTGTGTTGACTTGGTTATTTCAGGAAAAGCACAACTTTTTCTTAATGAATGAAAAGAGGAGGGGATGAAAAATGGATACTGTTATGGATGCTATTCTCCAGGTGGGATTAATCGTCGTATCTATTATAGGTATTGTGTTTTTACTTATAAGTACGTTTCTAATGTTCTTATTAACCGCAATGGCACTTAGGTTAAATAAGTTTCTAAAGAAGCAAAAAGCATTGCTTGATGTAGTCGGTAAGTTCTCTACATATACAAATTTGTTTAAAAAGAAAGGGTGATAAAATGAGTACGCTTCAAAAAGAGAATGAACTAAGAAAAAAAGGTCATCAGTATATAGCCTGTATTGATGAATGTGGCCGCGGTCCTTTTGCCGGTCCCGTAGTAGCTGCAGCCGCTATTATGCCTAAAGGGATTTCAATTAATCGCTTAACAGATTCAAAGAAAATGACAAAGGCAGCAATGAAAAAGCTGGCTCCTATTATTAAAGACATAGCCATTAGTTATTCTATTGGATACGCCACTGTAGAAGAAATCGATCAATTAAACATTAAACAAGCTACACGCTTAGCAATGAAACGAGCGGTTGAAGGGTTAAAAATCCTTCCAGACTACCTTCTGGTTGATGGAACAGAAATTATTGACGTAGAGATACCTCAAGAATCTGTTATCAAAGGAGATTTATACTGTCACGGCATTTCTGCAGCTTCGGTTATTGGGAAAGTGCACCGAGATGAATGGATGGCGGAACTTGATTTAGAGTATGGAGATATCTATAACTGGAAGAGCAATGCCGGATACATTAATAAAAAACACATTGATGCTTGTATTGAACACGGACTTACACCTCACCACCGTAAGTCTTGGTCTACATATAATGATGTAACAGAGAAAATAAAACAAAAGAATAACAATAATTAGGTAGCAATGCTACCTAATAAGAAATCGGTTAACTAAACCTCCTTGAAAAGGGAGGTTTTTCTATTGATAAATCTTTTCTTTTTACGATATCCTTTTGAAGAAATAAGCATTTATAAATTAACTTTTAACCGTTGCGACAAGCGCCATCATATATATAACCTAGATGGTATGATTAGTTTTGGTTTTAACCATCCTAACTGTATAGATTTTTTCGAAGGAGATTTTAAATGATTAATCAAATATTAAAGGTAATTACTAAAGGGCATAAAGAAGTTCCTCTATTTCATATAACATTCAGTTTTAAAAAGTATCAACAAACAGAAGGTAGAGAGTCTTGTGATCTGGAACTACATCCTTTGTTGTTAAATGATAAATTAGTTATTGAACGATTAAACGAGTTAATTGATTATATTCGTAAAGAATATGCCGAAAAAGTGTTTAACATTGTATTGGATTCCGGAAAGTCACCCCGTACATTCCCATTGCTATATGTGACTTTCAACTTGAAGAAGTACAAAGAATCCGGAGAAAAAGGTTCTTGTAACCTTTCTGTTCCTCCTCCTTTAAGTGGAGATAAACTAATTATTAATACAGCAAACGAAGTAGTAGATTATATCCGAAAAAATTACGATATGGAAAAGTTGGTCTGATAGAAATTAAGCGCCATTTACATAGGATTAGCTATACGAAACAGCAAACATCCCGTTTCTTTTTTCTCGAAGCGGGATGTTTTTTGTGCATTAACAATATATTCGTTGCCTTAATTAATTTTTGTTCGAGAGTCTGCCTGTGGAGGTTGTTCCATCCACTGCTTATCAACCATAACCTTTCCGATGCGACTAAAAGCCAAATAGCTATCTAATGCTGCTTTTTCGCAGTGAGCCGATATATCAAACCTCATACTCGATATAAGAGCGGCATTGAAGTAGGTTACAGCTACGCCAAATAGAAAGCCGGATTGCATAAGCATTAATTTATCTGAAAAGGGCGAAACAGTAGAATCTGTAACTTCTGTTTCTAAAGATTGGGGCACCTGAAGATTTTCTTTAGCTAATACAGCAGAGAACACGTTAATATGTTTGTTCTTGACATCAAGAGCTTTTTCCAATACTGAACGAGCCTTTGAATCTTGGGCAACCTGTGCAAATCCTAGTAGTAGTGCTTTAGAGATAAGCGTTTTATATAAATTAAAATAAATATTTCCGCTTTCAACTGAGTTTATAGGTCTATGTTTTCCGAATATGTCTGATACATAATTGTAATCTTTAATAATTGTGGATTTTTCAGGTGTTACGTATTCAGAAGGTCCTTTATAAAGTTGTTTTGAAATTAGAAGATCCTTTGCTTTCATAAACAAGTCCATTGCTTCCATATTGCATTGGTAATAAAACAATGTAATATCGTGACGTATAGAATTGGTATGTGAAAGGCTATATTCATTGCTTCCGTGCTGAATCATCATATATAGAGCTTTTAAACATAGTGTGTCTGTAAATAGGGGCGGTGCATCTAAGTTTACATCCTCTTTTGTAAATCCTTTAGGTAGTGGGAATTTTTCTTTTTCAAAGAACCCTTTTAACGTATTGATGTGTTTATAGGATATATCCAAAGCACTTTGGAAGAAGCTATGTATTTCAGGATCTTGTATAGTTCGTAACATATATTCATTAACACAAATTGATAAGGTCTCACGTTGCCAATGAGCCCATAGATTTGAAATCTCGGGAGCGGTTAGTCGAGTGTTCTGTTGCAAGTTTTTTTCCTCCGTATAACAATAATTTGTAGTTATATTCTCCTTAAATCCTATCTTTCATACTTTTACCATTATTAGAGCAAAAACAAATTCTTATAAGCAAAAAGCAATTTGGGTAGTAACAAATAATATCTCAATATTTTTTTGGTTTTTTTCCTATTTTTAATATTTCGTTTTAAACTTATTTTATAAACAAAAGAAAAGGGAGTGCACTAATGGATTTATCACCTATGGCTCATCATCTTATTAATATTCAAATTACTCAAAACGAAAAAGAAATTTTCAAAGCATCTGCTCCAGAGGATGATAAAGAAAAAGTAGAGGACTTACTATCAGATGCAATAGGTATGCGCCCAGATATGGACTGTTCTTACGATAATATTGATGAATTTATTCTTACAGTTTTAAATAAAACAACGGATCAGACTCTACAGTTGTATAATCAATTGCAAGAAGAGGAAAAACTACAATATTTTATTTTTGCCACTAGTGATGGATACGAACATCTTAGTGAAGAGCAAATTGAAGAACTAGAGAGATTAAGAATTAGTGAATTTGAAGAAGAAACAACTGCGGCACTAAAGAAAATGCTTAATATTGAGTTTAATCTTGTAGTAAACGGTGCAGTTTTACCTTTAAAATAAAATTCGAAAGACGATTTATTGATTTAAATCGTCTTTTTTTGTCCTGTTTTAGTTAATACTTGCTGTTAACTTGTATTAAATGACAAAATGTTACTGCTAATTATATAATTGAAACACAAAAATCCCGAGGTGAATTGCATAAGCTTTTCGTCTTTTTCACATAAGGAGTAATAGATATGAACCTAAGCGATAAGGTAATTACATTTATTGATGAAGTGAAAAAGCAATTAGAACAACAGCAGAACGGAAACATAACTGCAGCTAACAAGCACACAGATAAAATAGTTAATATGGCAAAAAAATTAAAAGAATCCGGTAGTGCAGGTAAAAGTGAACTAATCAATTTAGCAAAACACGAGGATCCATATGTGCGTTTATGGGCAGCTTGTAACTTGGATGATACGGCTAGAGAGTTTGCTATTAAAGTACTAAGAGAACTGGCACAGCACCCAAATGAAGATTATGGTCACAGCGCCCAAATACAGTTGGACTTTAATATGTAGAAGGAAAGTTCTATCTATACATAAACGAGAAGACAACTTTATAGCTTTTTAAGTTAAAAGGGATAAAACTTAAACGTTGGCTTTATAAATCTCTAAAGAAAGCAGGTTTTTACGTGAATGTTGACTACTTTTTTATCAACGAAGCGGAAGACAAAATAAGCGGACCAAAAATAGAAAGTAACCAAAAAATAAAAAAGACATTCTCTGTAGAAGAGATAAGAGCATTAATTGAGGAACCAGATGTATTACTTTTTGTGAATAAACACGATAATTTATTAGAGCCAATCTTTAAAGAGGAACTTTTGGGAAAGTGGGATAAAGAATTTGTTTCTAATATAAATACAAATGATTATGGTTCTGTAGATAATTACGAGAACGGCTACTTTTATTATATTGATGTTTGGAAGATGGGAAAGAAGGCTAAGATTGTTGTTTTTTCTCTACAGCACTAAGTGTATTTATACATCACTAAAAAAACCGCTTTTAACTGTTTCTATATATTAATCGCGAAGGAAAAGTAAATAATTCTTTCAACTATTAACATATACAAAGTAAGGCGGTGAGTATCTTTGCTGAAATTTGAAATTGTAAAATGTACAAAAGCCTTCAATGAAGCATTTCAAGAAGGCGAATTATATAAGGCCTATCCTAATAAAAAAGGACAACAGCAAGTGTTTATCGGTAACGAAAGGTACCTAATTAGACCAGAAAGAACGTTTGTTATCTCAGAACGTGCTTATTATTTAGATTTCTTTGAACCTGTTGGTACGATGTTTTTATCAAACGTTAAAAAATGCAAAAAACTTCAGGAGAAAACAATAGGTGAAATTTTAGAAATTATGAAGGATTAAGATAAGAAGATAGCGAAACAAAAAAGACTACCAGCGTTTTACGCCAATAGTCTTTTTTTCTTGCTTTGTTAGTAAGGTTGTTCTTCTACAAGACCGCAGCTGTTACAGATAAATACTATTTCAACGTGATCATAAATGTTTATAATGTTTGATACAGAAACATCTGTACTTTTACAATTTCCACAGACAATTTTAAACCCCAATGTATTCACCTTTTGCATATGATATTTGATTGAATTACTTTTTATTTAAAGGATCTTTGTTCACAATAAAGGAATCGACGATTAAAGAAAATTCATCTAACGTTACGTTGTCATTTGTGGTGAAGTAGTAGTAAAAGTCTTTTCCTTGAATAAGGCTTCTAGGTAATAATTTATCATCTTTCTTCATTACCCATTTAGCAATAATAAGGTTTCCTTGATTATGTACATCCATTTCACTATCTAAAGTCATACCGTTTTTTTCTTCTTGTTGGATGTTTGTTTGAATAACATCTTCATACAAATCAATAGCAGACTTCTTTAAAGAGTACGTGAGCTCTTTTTCTTCTTTTTTGTAGACTAACTTACCTTGTCCGGAAAAATCCCAATTAGAAGGGTAGAGGAACGTGTGGGAGCCATCTGGAGAATAGAATACATTAGCAGGTTTGTTGTAGATAGCAAGTGCGTCATCGAAAGTTTTGTTGCTTTCAATTTGATTGCTATTAAAGTAGGATTTAGATTTCTCTTCGCCTGTATTCTTTTCTTCCATTACAGCTAGAGAAACTTCATTTAATTTATTCAAGTCTTCTACTAAATAAAGCATTTCCTCTGTTGTTAAATTCTTTTGAATCTGAATATGGTAGTTTTTAATCTCAGGCAGACGATCAATCACTTCTCCTTGGAATTCAGAAATAATCTCGTTAATTTTCTTTTCCGAAACACCTTCTTTAAACACAATAATGACATCTCGGGTATTGTATTTGCTTTCTAATTTTTTCAGAGATGCTTTTGTTTCTTCCTCTGAAATATTAGATTTTTCAGGAACATACCGTTGATATAGAAAGTATGAAAAAGATAAAATGAAGACAAGAATAAGAGTAACTTTAAAATACTTTTGCTTTTTCATCTAAAACCCCCTCAAAGAATAATCTAACGAATTATATCTTCTCAGCAATTACTTAAACAATGACTAGAAAAAGCTTTTAATGTAAATTTTTTTGTTTTGTGGTGGGGAGTTTATTACTAGTTAAATTTTAATGACTAGCTATTGTCAAAATGTTTCTCCATTAAGTTTTTTGATGTTCTTCTCAATTGTTTTTGCAGGAACAGCAAAAGACATACCGTTGGAGTCCTCAAGCATTGAAGAGACAATACCAATTACTTCTCCATCCCCATTTAATAAAGGTCCGCCGCTATTACCTGGATTAACATTAATCGTTGTTTGAATAAGTAATTCATCAAAATCACCATCTTCAAAAACTACATTTTCGTTCAAATTAGAAATTATACCGTTGCTCATCGAGAATAAAAAGTCATAAGGATTACCAATTGTGTAAACCGAAGTCCCTATGGAAAATTTGTTTATGTTGGAATCTATTTCTAAGCCTGGGATATTTGGCTTTTGACTTAATTTCAAAAATGCTATATCGTCATCTTTGTTCGAATAAATTACGCGCCCTTTATATTTTTCGCCACTTTTATTTATTAGGTAAAAAACCTGTTTTTTAGAAGAAACAACGTGTTCGTTCGTAACAATTAGTAGTTCGTTTTGTGCTTTTATTGCAAACCCAGTTCCGCTGACACTCGATTTATTTGTTCTTGAATCAAGGTAGATAGCAAAAACAGAGGGAACAGCTTTTTCATATATATCATTCGTGGAAGTACGATTAGATTGTTGAGTTAAATGCTTTGTAGTTGCTGTAGTAGGTAACGTGTTACCGCTATAAATGATTGTTCCTAAAGATAAGGCGACTAACATACCCATCTTTGTATAGAAGTGTTTCATTAAAGCACCACCTTTCAATAACGAACCATACTTAAAATAAATACAAAATCAACAAAACTGGATTAAAAAGGGGAGAGCCCACAGGAATGAGAATTGTCGCTTTGCTTATCGTATTTACCATTACATATTTATCGAATACCCCGCATTTAATGGTTTCAGATGTACATACGTGGATTAATTCAAGTAACTATGAACAAAACATAAGATTTTTATACATATTTAAGAAAGACAGTGTATTTTATGCTTCTTGGGGTGAAGTAAAGAATACGGAGTTTTACTTACATAAGCTAGGCCACTTTATCTTTTACGGGGCTCTTTCAACGTTTCTGTTTTGGAAAAGTACTAATAAAAAGACTATATTTATTAAGCTAATCCTAATTGCTGGATTTACACTAACAGATGAAATTCATCAATTTTACGTTGTGGGAAGATCGGGTAGATTAGTTGATAGCTGCTTTGATATGTTTAGTGCGCTATTTTGGTTCTCTTTAATATTTGCTTTTGGAAAAGCAACGAAAGAATCTAGAGTAAAAAAACAAAAGGTAGCTTCTTCTAGAATTAAACGCCAGACAGTGTTTGATAAACTTGAAACCGAAAATTAAAGCAACAAAAGACTGAGCCTATATATGGCTCAGTCTTTTGTTTTATAAACATTTACTTTTATTTTGGAATTTAGTATGCAGTGTATTAATTACTTGTTTAGAAGTATTGTTATTTCCGTAAACTCCATATTCCTTAAAGTACCTACGGTTTCTTCCGTCTAACACGTAAACCAAAAAGGAATTATCGTTGCATAGTTCACAGCAGTATTTTCCTTTATCAAATGTCTTGGTGAGAAGAAGGTTATTTGTATATAATTCCTCTTCAACTAAGTAACCTAATTCCATTAGACCAGCAGTAATTTCTTCAAGGTTAACTTTTGCCTTTGTACAATGCTCCTCGGCACTTGTATGCATACTAACGCTCCCTTACATTAATTTAAAAGTAAATATTTTATGTAAAGATACACAAAAAGAGGGCATTATATTTACTTTTTTCTGGTTTCCTGTGCGTTCAGGTAAAAACCTTAATAAATGTAGGTTCTAATATTATTTTTATAAACTGATATTTTATCAACAGCAAAAGATAAGTCTCTTGGTTCTCCGTTAATGTTTATACTAATAGCAATAGAAAGCGGCATATCAAGGTTTTTAATCCTATCCTGCAAGGCATAATATTCATTATCCATTTTATTATAAAGGACAATTGTGCTAATTAGTACTTCTTTTTCCAGTAATTCCATTTCACACATTATAGGGCAAGACTCTTCGGTATTTAACGTAAGCTCCCCAAGTACAATGGATCCGTTTAATTCTTCAGTGAAATTACTTGTACTAGCTGGTTTTATCCAAGTTTCATCTTGGCTATCTTCATTCTCAAAGTCCCACTCCCAAATAGGGTGTCTTTTTAAATCATCTATAGTTAATTCGTCAATTGGTTTAGCTACACTCATATTATTCTCCTTTTTACTAGCAAGAACATATTGCTTTAATGGGTTTAAATTGTATAATCGGTTTCACTAACGGATATTATTTCTACAGATGAACAGTAAAAGCTTAGTGTGCCTTCCTCGTAATCAAGAACCTTGTATCTAGAATTCTCCCAACCTCTATCTGTTATATCTTCAATGTCTAAATGAATTTGATGATAGATACCATCGCTATCTAAGTAAACTTGTTTAGGATGGTGAAAGCGGAACTTTGCAAGGATGTTATTGTGTTTGTTGTTCTTATCTTGAATAACAAAATTGATTTCTAAATGTGCTTTATGGTCGCCATTTTCAGAGGAATAATCTAAAGAAAAAGTAGTTAAAAATTTAATATCAGCATACGAAAAATCCTGAATTGTGTTTGTAATCATTTCAATATTTTTTATCATTTTATCTCCTAAGTAGCAGTTTAGTAAGTTGCTAATTTTATTAATAGGTTTACAAAAGATTATACCTTATTCTTGTCGCATATATCTAACTGTTGTTAGCCTAATGCCAGTAATCTTATTAGATATACGTAATTAGTAAAAAAAGAAGACTTATTCCAAAAGGAAAAGTCTCAATAATTTATAAGTCGTGATTCCCTAAAGGGAAGACAATAAAAATATTGAGCTATCCCTAAAGGTTAGTCTTCTTATGAGTTTAAAGCAGCCATAGATATTCTGCTACCCAAAGAGCCATTACTCTTCCATCGCTGAATTTTACCATTTCTACTCCATCATAATACCATTGGTTAACTACTCTCATTGTTAACGCCTCCTCATAAGATTTACCTTTATATACTCTATAAAAGTTAATTGTCAACAAACTTTTTAAAGGAAGCTTTTTTCTTTTTTTGTTGAATTTCCCTCAACTCTGATTATAAAGGAGGTATAACAACACTAAATCAAGAGATTGGTGCGGATTATGCCACAGTGTATTAGTAATTCTGGTCGGAACACTAGATAATACATTGCCGTTCCTTGCAATTCTCTGTCCTTGGAGGGATTCTAATGGCTCGTTTTCTTGAAACAAAATCTACTGCTTACTCATTCGAAAGTTATGGTAATTTACTAGCAACTGACAAAGTATTTGGCAATATGACAAATACTTCTGTTAGACATCTACCTACTGGTGGATATCTTGTTAGAAATTGCGTAACTAATAATGTTGATGCTGTAGTTGTTTTGGTAAAAGAAGGAGATAAATTAATGGCGTACCACGCTGCTTAATTTCTTTAAGTTTGAACCCTCTGCTCTTATTTAAAGTTGTTATGAACCGTTTTCGGTATATAATAATTATAAATATCAGAGGGTTTTACTTTATGTAAATCTCTTTTTTTCGCAAATAGTTTTATAGAAGAGGGTGTACATATTAAATTATTACTGTTTAAAGAAAAACCATTAACAAAAGTAGTAAATGCATTGCCACAGAAATATAGGGATCAACTCAAGGAAAGTGAAGAAATAGTATCCGCTATTTTTTACACAAAAGATGAATTCGTTATAACCTCTAAACAGGCATATAAGGGGATTCAAAAACTTGGTGAAACTGAAACTAGAAAGATTGCTGTTGCATACAATTTCACTGCAGAGGCAATTGAGATTTTTAAAGAACATAATTTTTATCTTATTCATTATTCAAATTTCACTTGGACCGATCAACAGTGGAAAGATAATTTATCAAGTCGTTAAGTTGGGCAACTTTGCAATTAAAAAAGTTGTTTAACTAGTGTTAAACAACTTAAGGTTTATTCTTTTACACTTCGAATGACCAAAGTTTTAAATACTAATGCAATATTAACTGCTTTATATTGTCATTCAATGGGTTTACAATAATCTTTTCCGTATTCACTACCAATATCACATACGGCTTTATCACCTTTCATTAGCGTTAAATCTCCATTCCATTTGGAAACTGTTAGAATATCTTTTACCTTTGCTCCTGTTTCCCATCCTTTAGGAATTTCTTTAATTACTTCGTAACGATCACTCATAATGTGACATCTCCTTTTGTTGCTATGTATTTTTTGGTTATTTTATTAATTATATATAATTATTTTTCATTTAGTGAAAGAACTTGTTATTTGTAAAAAATATTGTAAATATTGGATAAAACTAACTTTTGGGAGAGGGGAATAACAGTGAAACAAACTGCAAGAGATAGCTTTATTAAACAACTGACACAAGCTTGTGATAAAGAAGGAATAGAAATAGATATTCTGTCTTTGTCGGATAAAGAATTAAAAGAATTCTATCTTAAATTACAAACAGTAAGAAGTTATAGATGTGCTTATGGAGTTGAGAAAGGGAAAGACTTTGAAGAGATGATGAAAGAAGGTAAATTGCAATTTATTAGCTTTACTGACACTTATAAATACGTTAGGCCGCTAACATTCAAAGAATACTTAATGCTATGTGAGTATGCAGAAAAGCATCCAGGTCAATACGGAACTTTGCGTAAATAGCGAGTGAAAAAAGACTGGGTATCAGTCTTTTTATTTTTTATTAATTTAGTTCATTTCTACACGTACTCAATATTTACTTATAACTTTTATATCTCATCTGAATTTCTTGTACTAACAACCAAAATGGCGACTGCAATTATTGCTACAGATGCAAGAAAAGGTAGATAAGTTTCAGCAAAGAAGAAAAGATAAAAAATAAGAAAAAATGCCAAGCAAAGTGTAATAACTAAATGGAAATTGTGTTTTAGGGTCTTCATAATAGAAGCCTCCTCGTTAATTTTTAACATTCTATAACAAGAAAGATCAATTTTTATAAAAAAGAGAAATAAATACTGAAGTGTAAAGCTTAGTTACACACGATTGATAAATAGCAATAAAAAAAAGACTGAACAGTAATTAAGCTTCAGTCTTTTTTATTTATCTCGAATGTAGTTTAATGCATCAATCAGGCGACTAAACTTCAGGAGTTTTATATACAATATCTTAGTGTAAATAGCTCTTAAAGGGTTTAGATGATGCACTGCCAAAAACAATTTCCCCCGACTCTATAATCTTAGAAAAATCGAGAAGTGAGCGTTTATTCTTAGGGAATTCGCTATCCTCTGAAATTATTTTAGCTGCCTCATTATTAGTGAGTTCTAAACCTGCTGTCTTATTGTTTTCTTTAAATTCGTTACTTACTTTCATTTTAAATAACAACTCCTATATATTTTGTGTGTTTTGTAAACTTGCTACGAAACACACAAAATATATTCGTTTTCCGCTAAATGTCAATGGTTTATAAATCTTAATTAGTCATTAAAGAAACCAGAGATATAAATTAAAGTTATTTAAGATATACTGGAAATCATAATGAACAAAAGCAGCTATTTGGCAAAAACAGCTGCTACGAATGAGAGGATTAAATATAAATGAATTACAAAATAGGCGATGTGTACAAAAACGAGGCTTTCCCAAATCGTGTATCAACAATAATTGATATCTCTCCAAAAGTGGATTACGATGGAGGGCTTTCGTGTTTTGTAATGGATAACACAAATGGTGAAATTGCTTTCTCAGTTGAATATGAAATGCAACTGAAGGAATGGTGTGAAAAGATTAATAGTGAGCTTCCGAAATATGAAAGTCTGTCTAAGGAAGAACTCCAAAGACTTGCTAAGTATCAAATTGGTCAAACATATTTACACACTGAATCACCAGATTTACGTTACACAATTATCTCTATATCACCAGTAAAAGACACACATAATCAATTGTCTTATTTCTGTGAAGTCCAAGATAACAGCGGTGACATATGGTATGATGTTCACTCCGGAGGGAATATGGATAGAGTGTTAAAAGAAATTTAAAAGCAAACAGAAGTGGTTTAAAAGCTAAAAAGCAATGGAAATGATTTTCCCATTGCTTTTTAGCTTGTTAATTTAATATTTAATTGTTATTTTTCAACTTTGTCTGTTATGTAAGGAACTCGTTGATGATGAGTTGCATATATCGCGGTTGAAAATTCTTCAATACATATTTCAATATCCTTTGTACTTAACTCACAATCACGCAATACACCTTGTTTAATTTTCTTATAAATAAATTCTCTTATTTTACTTTCAAGTTCTTCGGACGAAGCGAAAGTAAGGGAACGCGAATAAGCTTCTGTGGAATCAGCAAGCAATAATATTCCTTCTTCTTTTGATTTAGGAGTAGGGGTTTTGTACCTAAAATCTTCTATTGTGACGTCCATTCCTAAATCTAAAGCCTTCTGATAAAAGTGTAGTAAGACCGTATCTCCGTGGTGAGAGTAAATAACATCAATTACTTCTTGAGGAATGCTATACTTTTTACACAATTGAGCGCTACGCTCAGAGTGAGCCAAAATAATTTTAGCACTTTCTAAAGGATTAAGATGGTCGTGAACGTTTTTGTCTGGATGGGAATTCTCTATGAAATATTCCGGCTTATCCATTTTCCCTAAATCGTGATATAAGGCGGCCACTTTCAAGAGAAGTGTGTTAGCGCCAATACGTTTAGAAGCTGATGAAGCTAGGTGCCCAACATTACGGGAATGATCATAAGTGCCTTTAGCTTTTCTATAAAGTTCTTCTAAAACAGGATGATCATACTTGTTTAGTTCTGTTAGTTTATAAATAGTGGCCATACCCAACGCATTTTCTATTAGCGGTATTAAGCCGTTTGCCAATATACCTGACAATAAACCTGAGAAAATTAAAACAATTGAATCGTTAATAAGCAACCTTTGATCCAGTGAGTAAAAAAGAATGAGGTGAGATAACCCAACTATTACACCTAGAAGAGAACCGGTCTTAATAGCATCTGTAAATCGCCTAAAGTCGTTATATAGGAACGATAAGCTTATTCCTATAATAAGGCTAAGTAGCATATACACGTAGTCATCACTATTAATTAGAAACCCTAAAAAGATAGAAGCGGCTATAACAAATCTTCTTCCCCAGAACACCGCAAACACAATTAATGAAGTGATAAAAGGAATAAAGAACCAGAATGCTCCGTGCAATAAGAATGATAATAGCGTAACTAATGAAATTAAAAAGAATGTAAATAAATACTTTCTCATTGAATGCATTTGCTTCGCTAAATAGCGAGAACAATAAAAGTGGAACAA
Source organism: Priestia sp. SB1 (assembly GCF_038898415.1). Classification (NCBI taxonomy): domain Bacteria; kingdom Bacillati; phylum Bacillota; class Bacilli; order Caryophanales; family Bacillaceae; genus Priestia; species Priestia sp. SB1. Next base: position 448,082 of record NZ_JBBJSS010000002.1, read on the forward strand.
GATAGAAAATAAAAGGATATTAGGATAATAGCGTAAGAAATCAGACCATTTGAACTTATGGTTAATTAAATCTAACTGCTCTAATTTTTGAATATGTTCTTCGTTAATTTTATCGTCTTTACGAGCAATAATTTCTCCCTTTGTAATCTTCTTGTATACTGGTGCTACTTTATCTAAGGTTTGTTGCTTTTGCTTTTCAGTTTCATCTGTATTAAGAACTTCATTAACCTTTATGCTTTTGCTCAAATTTGGAATGAGCTCTCTTCTAATTGTGGCACTAAATAAATACAAGTTTGAATCATTCGCTAATTCGTCCTGATACTGAGTTACATTTTCTTCCCTAACTCCTGCATCATAGGTCCTTTTTAATTTGTTCTTTAAGTAGTCTTCAGCTCTTATTAATTCATCTGAAGGTAAATCTAATAACTTTTCAAGTTGATTAGAAGATAAATTATAAGGATTACTCAAAGTCTTACTTACAGACGAAAATGGAGCGCTCTTTAACGCAGTTTTTCCACTAATAAGTGATTCAAAAAACGTATTTAGCTCTGCTAGTTGTTTCTCTGAGACAGAAGCATTTCGGTCATATACACTCTTTGTCTCTTTAAGAGCCTCGTCTTTTAGATCCTGAGTTGCCTTTTCATCAATATAGGTTACTGACTTAGGAGCAATAATATCATTCTTAACAATCGTATCAATCTTTACTTTGGTATAAAAGAAGTTGGACGGTTGAGAACAAAAAAGAATCACTAATGAAAAAAGGATTAATGCGATAAAGTGTCGGTAAGTCATTAATGTTTTCAATGAGACACCACCCTAATAAATAAATAAGAGAGGTAAACCCTCCCTTATTCATTCGTAATTTTTTTAGCTTTTCCCCGTAGAAACTGAAAAAGGAAACGTATAAACACTTATTATGCTGTTTGCCTTACTCCAATTTAGTATGTAATAAGATAGCTACTACTCTGTTTCTTTCGCTTTTTTCTTCCTCAACGAAGGGAACATTCCAATTTTACTAGCAAACAGTTGAAAAAACACTAGGTAAAAGACAAGTAAGAATAAACTGAATTCGACTGCTAATTTCACTGAAGCAAATGCGCCTAGAGCAAAGAAGATACAGAATAAATAGATGATCCATACAGTTGTCCGATGACTAAACCCTAAGCTCAATAATCTATGGTGCAAATGGAACTTATCTGGTTGAAAGATAGGTTCTTTTTTAATTTTCCTTCTTACAATAGCATAGAGTGTATCTGATATTGGGATGAAAAAAATAAGGATAGGAGTTATGAAGGAGATAACAGCAATTTGTTTTAACTCCCAAACAGATATGGCAGCCATAAAGAATCCTATAAATAAGGAGCCTGAGTCTCCTAAAAACACTTTGGCCGGATGAGAATTAAAGAACAAAAAACCAAATAAAGCACCGCTAAGAATTAACGAAAGAAATGCGGCCGATGGATTCCCCAAGAACAAAGAAACAACAAAGAATGTTAATGATGATATTCCAGCTACGCCACTAGCAAGCCCATCTAGTCCATCAATGAGGTTAAAAGCATTTGTAATACCTACAATCCAAAGCACCGTAAACGGAATAGAGAATAAGCCTAAATGAAGAGGGTTATCTAAAAATGGTAGGTGAATGACCTTAACTGAGTAAACGTTAATAGCAAAGTAGATTGCAATTAGCGTTTGGACAGCGAACTTTGTTTTTGCTGGCAAATTAAATTTATCATCCATTAACCCCAAGCCAAATATCATTGCGCAGCATACAAAAAAATGAGCAAAAATAGGGTTTGTAAATGGGTCATATAAATATTCTAAAAATATATACGAGATAAAGAATGTAAGAAAAACAGCGATACCACCAGAGCGGGGCATTATTCCTTTATGAACTTTTCTTTTATCAGGAACATCAATGATCTTAAATTTTAACCCTATCTTAATTGCAAGTGGGGTGGTTGCCAGGGAAAGAAAAAGAGCGATGATAAAGATGGATACATAGGGGATAAAGTTTGTCGTTTTTAACACTTCAATCATCTTTATTTACTCCTCGCTAAGAAGAAGGATAGTCTCATAATACGTATCACTCGTTTAGGTTCAAGGATAACTCGGTGAAGCCATTCTAACCCCATTTTTTGCATCCATTTAGGTGCTCGTTTAATGTTTCCGGACACGACATCAAATGATCCACCTACACCTTGGAAGATATGTGTATCTAATTGGTCCATATTTTCTTTTATCCACTTTTCTTGAGCTGGACTTCCAAGAGCTACAAATAAAAAATCGGGCTTTGCCTCATTAATTGTGTCGATAATAAGGGCCTTGTCCATTACAAAACCATCTAGGGTTCCAACTATATTAAGCCCGCTATATCTTTGTTCTAAGATACTTTTAGTCTGTTCAGCAACTCCTGGTTTTGCTCCGTATAAGAATACTTTTTTATCTTCTTTAGCTGCTAGTTCACAGAGCTGCTGAAATAAATCGCAACCTGTTACACGTTCTTTAATATTTCCGCCTTGTCTTTTGGAGAGAATAAGTATTCCGTGTCCATCTGGTATTTGGTAAGTAGCGCTATTCAAGAGTTCTTTTAGCTCTTGATCTTTGGTGCCGTGCATAATCTTTTCAGGATTAATTGCAACAATAAAGGATTTTTTATCTTCGTTAATATCATTAAGAAGCTGATGTTTTAGGTCTTCGTAACCTAGAGTAGTAACATCAAAACCTCTTATATTTTCTTTCATAAAAATTCCTCCTGTTCTCAAATAGAAACATTATATTTATTTTTCCTACACGAAAAAAAGCCTTTAAACGGAAAAAGATATAATATGAGATCGAAAGAACTTTTACTTAATTTATAAAGTTAATTTTTATAACTTTATAAAAAAAATTTACTTTTTTATCTTGGAGCACATTTATGTATGTATAATTTTGTAAACCAAGAAAAGGAAGAGGAATAAATTATGAATAAAATTAAACATAGAAGCTTTCAGAATAAAACGCTCAAAGAAACTGAAAAGATGATTGGAATTAAGCCCATTGACAAAAAATCGCGTGAATTTAAGAAATCTGATATGTGTAGAATTGATAGAAGTTGGGGAATGGTGGACTATACTGTGCAAGTTCTTAATAATGAAACTGCAGCAGCCCACAACAAAGAATTTTTAAAATATGAAACATATGAAATAATAGGTTATGAGAAACTATGGAATCGTCATATAGCGGTCTATTATAATGTTTTAAAACATAGGGAACTAACAGAAGCGGAAAAGCATATAAAAGCCTTAAAAGATATGCCAAAAGAGGAGCGAATGAAATGTTTAAATTATATTAAACAAAATATTTGTCTAGTGTGCGGTGAAGAAGATGTTGAGGCTTATGGATGTGATTGTGATGATGATGACAACGATATTTAAATAGCTATTAAGCTAGCCTAGTTATACGTTGGACATAAATACAAAAGATGCATTTTTAAATGCGTCTTTTTTGTTTTGTTTAAATAACCTTTTAAACTAAAGTTGCAGAGTTTGAGCGGCTATGGAAAGTATTTTTCTACTTTTCTCACTCATTTAAAGAGCCTATAATACAGGTATCTTAGTCTTATTGGAGGGGTTTTCAATGTCAAATAAACAAGTTAAAGATTTTTCAGAACTAGATGAAATTGTTATTAAAGCAACGAGTAAAAGATTAAAATTTCTAGTGAAAAGAATAGGTCTTTCTCAATCGCAATTAGCAAAAATTTTAGACAGGGATTCAAAAACAATTTCAAATTATTATTGCGGAAAATCGCTTCCGGATAAAAAGGATTTAATTGTACTTTCTAGAGTGTTAGGCGTTTCATATGATGATATTCTAGTGTTTAAAGGAGATATAGAAGGTTATCAACGAACAAATCGATATTATCTAGAGTTTGACGAAAAAACTGAAAAGGTATGTGCAGAGTTTATTAAAAATTCCAGTAAAGACAGTAAATTATTTAATACTTCTTCACAAGGGAATGCAAATATCCGGAATTTAGAAGAGGCTACGATAGCTATGCAATTTCTTCATTTTATGATTGAAGAAGACATTAGCAGTAGAATGATGGCTGCAATACTTTATCGAGGAGGAATTTATAGCGACTATATGCACCATATCTATGAGGTATATATATGGGAAAAGTTATCAGAAGAACAAAAGCTTATTTGCCAAAAACAGTTCGCATACCTTCGAGGCGAAAGTGAGGAGGAGCCGTCATTTTCAGAGAGATATAATATTAAAAAAATGAGGCCTTAATATGAATTTACCCTTTGCTATGCAAGCGTAAAATCTTGTTGATGATGTGACTCACTTTTTCAACGTCGTAATCTAAATAGCTATATGTTTTTTGTTCATTAAACACAGTGACTTTAAATGTCTTTGTTACTTTGCAAAAATAAAGTTCAACAACACCTGGAATAGTGTGAGTAATGTAGGTTTCTTTGTACTGAATAAGAGTGTGTAGCATCATTTTTATTTCAAGTAGATTCATAAGAGCACCTCACATTAAAATTAGAAAATTCTAGGCACTCATAGGTTTATTTTTTTAGTGTTTTAGTGGTATATATGTCCTATTTAAACACTATAAGTAAACCATATTTATACTTTAAATTCCTTTTTATACCTCAAAGATACACTATATTAAGTGTTAAATATACATAAAAAGTAAATAAAAAATATTTTAGTAAGAACGGATTAAAAAACAGTAAAAACCTGTTAAAACTGTGCTATACTATTGAATGGGCTTTTTTAGAAATACAAGTAATTATTAGTTTTAAAACCTACAAAAAACATTTTAGGGGGCTTTTATGAAAAAGTTCAAAAGAGTTAGCGCAGTTGTTTTAGGTATTGCTTTGTTGTTCTCACCACTTGCTCCACAAACAGTTGCAGAAGCAAAAGTTGTTTGGGGAAATCAAGAACTAGTTAAAGGGCAAATAGGACGTGTAACAGTTATAAAGAACACGAACCTTTACAACATTAAGAACAACAAATTGGTAGTAGCTAGAAAGGTTACAAAAGGCCAAGTATTCCGTGTGTACTCTGAATCTAGTAAATTTGGTGGTCTTTATGCTGTATCAAAGGATACTTATGCTCAAAAATCATCAAGTATTAAGTATGAAAAAGCACCTAGCGACAAAATTCAAGCGCTAGGAGTAAAAGTTACAAAGAAATCATTAGCAAGCAATATTAGCTACCCGCAGGTATCTGGTCTTATTAATAAACCGTTTGAAGCTAGCTATAATCGCAAGTTTTTAAATATTGCTAAGGAAGCACAAAAAGCGCACAATGAACTTAAAGCACAAGAGAAAGAGGATCGTAAAAACGGTTGGTATGTTGGACCATACTCTCACAATATGAGCTACTCTGTGCCTTACAATCAAGATAATATATTAAGTGTTGCTATTACACATAGCGAGTATGCCGGTGGAGCTCACGGTATGGCTTGGATTGATACGTATAATTATGATTTGTTGAAAGCAAGACAAATCAACTTAAAAGACATTATTAACAATAATACGAAGTTAAGCAAAGTTAACAAGTATATTCGTAATGAAATGATCGCTCGCAATAAAAAAGGTGCTCAATTTGAGGTTAATGAATTTAAATCTGTTAACGTAAAAGAGGATCAATTCTATTACACTAGTGGTGGAATTGCAATTATCTTTGGTGAATATGAGTACGGACCGTATTCTAATGGTATTAACAGCTTTAAAATTCCATCAAGCCTATATAAATAATTTGAATACTAGTTGTTAAATACGCACAAAACTATTGCGGTATTCAACGTAATAACAAAGAAGCAAACGGATGCAATGTAATTCGTTTGCTTCTTTTCTTTGTGTGTATTAAGGGATGTACCATACTAATTGACAAGTAAGTTGATTATAAAAAAAATTTAAGTCTATGAATAACGAAGGGAGATACGGTTAACAATTGTTGTATGGACTTGTAGCTTAATTGCAGAGCAGCCAGTTGTATAAATACTTATGCAGCTGCGCATCTTGTGGGTTCAAATCCCACCAATTCCACAGAATGCGTTCGTTCAATGCATTTGATTCTCTCGCAAGCAGGATAAGCCGAATATCAAAAAAACAGCTAAGGGTTAACGCCCTTAGCTGTTTTTTATTTAGTTTCAATACTAACTTGTTTTTTAATTAATGAATAAAAGAGCATTCCTACAAAGAAGATAAAGAAAATAACGTCAAGTAAACCGGTGTGCACGCATATCACTAATAAAGTTGTGATAAAAGCGTAAGAAATTTTATAATGACTTTGATTTGTGGCTTTCAATTTATTGTAGATGGCTGTTAGCAAGAAAGAAATAAATGCAATGCCAATAATTAAAAGAATATAACCGCCGTCTAAGAATAGCTGACCTAAAAGGCTAGGTGTCGTTGTTCTACCTTCCCTTGTGACAGGTATTCCGTTTTCAGAGAAGTGATTTACTTTATCAGTGATAATGGATCTTGGAGATAAATTTTCTCCAGGTAAAACTGTTTTGAATGCTGATAAATGAAGTTCTCCGTGCATTGTGCCATTTGTATGAGTGTACTCAATAATTCGTCCAAGAACAATCTTTCCGTTAACAAACTCCGCTGTTACAGTTTTAAACCATTCAGGCATTTCTTTGGTTTTAGCAATAGCTGTTTTCGTTTTGTTATCCAACTTGACAGCTTGTACAGGTGCTTTGTTGAAAGCTTCTGTTTTATCCTCATTGGCCACACGCATATGACCGAAAGCAGAGAAAGCAACAGAAATTACAATTAACATAATAGCAACCACTCTAAAACTGAAACGTCTAAAAGAATAATGGAAGAATAAAACCAGCGTAAATACAATCATAAATAGGTTTGTACGATAGCCAATTAATACGTAAAGGGCTAAAACAAAAATGCTTGATAAAACGAGAACTTTGATAGCTATCTTCTGACTTAATTGTTTTTTAGTGATGTACTCTGTTATTAAAATTAAGTAACCGAACCAAAAGAATGCTGAAAGGAAGTTTAGTTTAGGATTAATATTTCTTCTAATTGATTCATCTAATATGCCTATTTGTCCTGTAGAGAACAGATAGATTAAACTTAATAGTCCAACTACCGTTAGTACAGAAACGCCTAAATAAAACAATTTGTAGAACCAAGGCGCTGAAATACTTGGGAGCATTACTTTCTTCTTGTTTACAAAATAATAGACAACATAATAAACCACCAAAGCAACAATAATTAAAGGGTACGTGGAGTATTTTAAGCCAAATACGTCCGATCTCGAATGGTCAAATATATTACCGAAGAGGTGATAACAGAATAGAACGAAGGGAAAGAAGATGGCAGGGGAGAATAAATCAACTGCCGATAGTTTTTCATAACCTTTTTTTAATTGTGTTAGCAAAAATGTTCCTCCTTATTAGAAATAGTAAATATTAATATCATCCATACAAACTTTTTTGAAGAAGTGTTTTGTATCTAACACAAAAGCGTCTGATTTCATTAATTCACGAATTTTTTTATAGTCTAAAGAAGACATCTCTTCTTGCTCACATAAAACTAGCAGGGCATCTGCATTCTTAACTGCCTCATACGCGCTGTCGTCTTTAAATGGATAGACTGTTGGAACTGCCGGGTCATATGCTCTTGTTTCTCCCGCTTTTTTCGTTAAAATTTCAGTGATGTAAACAGGAGGGCTAATGCGGTCATCATTAGAGAAATCTTTCATAGCAAGGCCGAAAACAGCAATTTTACTTCCTGCAAGATCCTTACCTAACTCTTGTAGTTTGTTCTCAACTATTTTTACAATTTTATCAGGAATACCATCGTTATATTGTCTAGCCTCTTGAGAGATAGAAAGTTCATTTAGAATTCCAAGCTCTTTTGCTTTTGGAACGAGATAGTGAAATGCATTCGGTAAACAGTAACCGCCCACACCTGGTCCTGGTGTTAACAAGTTTACTCGAGTATGAGTATTCGCCATTTGAATTAATTCTTTAGGGTCTATCCCCATATGTCGAGCCATCGTAGCATATTGTTGCACCATCGCAATATTCACATCACGCTGCGCATTTTCAATTACTTTGGACATTTCTACTACTTCGATAGCGGAAGCAATGTGGGTATCTGCTTTGGTTACGATTGTTAATGCTTCTCTTGCTTTTTCAGCATCTTTTCGAGTTACTCCACCAATTACTAGCGGCATATCTACAAACTCTTTAAATGCTTTTCCTTCCGCAATGCGTTCAGAAGCATAAGCTAAGTGAAAATCTTCGCCCGCTTTTAATCCAGACAGTTCTAAAAGAGGTTTAAAGAATTCGTTTGTAAAGCCTGGTATTACCGTGCTACGAAGAATAACAGTGTCGCCTTTTTTTAGACGCTTTGATAAATCAAGCGCTACACTTTCAATAGGACCTGTTACCAATTGTCCATCTTTTACAGGGATACCAACTGTAATAATATACGTATCTACGTTTTCTGGAAGATCTAGAATAGAAGTTAGAGCAGAAAAACGTTCATTTCTAATTTGATCATTTAAGATAGTTTGTATGGTTAAATTATTAAAGCTCTCTTTATGGTGTGTGTGACCTTGATTAATTTCACTTACAAGTTCTTTGTTAACATCCACGCCATAGACTTTTGCTTCATTCATTGCAAAACTTAAAGATAATGGAAGACCAATAAAACCTAAACCAATTACAGAAATTTCTTTCACTAATTATCACTCCTATAATGTGTTATATACATTTAAAATTTTAAAGATTTGTTTTTCAATAGTGTGTTCCTTAGAATTGTTGTATCCATTGATTGAAAAACTGTTCTTCAAAGCTGGGCTTTCATACAGCTCTAATATTTTTCTTGAGAAATCATCGTTATCCCCTAAATTAACTAAAAATCCATTTTGATTGTCCTTTATGATCTCTGGAACGCCACCAACGTTATGTGTAATAACCGGTGTCCCACAAGCGGTACTTTCAAGTGCTACAAGGCCAAACGCCTCTCTCTTAGTAGGGAAGATAAAAACATCTGCTGCATTAAACCATAAGGGAACTTCGCTTTTAGGGATAGAAGAGTGAAAGGAGACATTATATAGGTGCTCATACTTTTCTTGTAACTTTTTCTTCTCGTTGCCGTCACCTACAATAATAAAATGAAAGTCTTCAACGTCTTTTAAGTTATCCATAACCTGTTCGAAAACATCAATGCCTTTGTCGTTAATAACTCTACCTAGAAAAAGAATGTTAAATTTATCTTGAGGGAGTTGTAGTTTTTTTAACGTTTCTTCTTTGTCCTGAGGGAGAAAGAGTTTGTTGTTAACACCACAATGAATGGAGTGTGAATGGGGAGAAAACTGAGGAAAACGCTTAATAAATTCTTTTTGTAAATAGTCACTCACTAAGATAATCTCATCAGCGGATTTTAGTAATTTAGACATTAGTTTATCTTTTTTGTTTCCACCTTTTAACAGATCACTTCCGTGATAGGTGAAAACGATCTTTTTTCTAAAAATGAATTTAAGTATGGGTGCTACTACTGCAGTAGGGAATACGTAATGAAAGTGGTAAATCTTATTTCGGGGGTTAAAGGCGGAGAGGAGGGTTTTGCTCCAAAGTGACAAGTATTTTAAAAGAGCTCTTTTTTTATCTCCTTCTGCACGGTCATAAGAGACAATTCTCTTTATAGGCACATTATTTTTTTCAAGTTCTTCACTTTGCTCTTTAACAAATGAGCCATAAGCAGGATCATTCAGCGATGGGTACATATTAGATACAATGACAACATTTTTCTTCATTTTTTCCTCCTAAAAAAACACTCTTATTTTAAAGAGTGTTTTTCCATAAAATGCTGAAAACCTTTAATTAGTTTGGGTTTGTTGTGCGACTTGTTTCTGAATAAAGTCTTTTAAGAAAGTTACATCTATTGTGTATGTTTTATCTTTAAAAACAACATCAGCTTTGTTGCTATTTGTTATACCTTCTAATTTAAACGAGCTACTTTGGATAATGTATTTCTTTGTTTTGGGGTTGTAATTAAAATCCGATTTAGAAAGTTCATTTTCAATAGCTGGTCGAATTGTATTTGTAGCAAATTCCTGCGTAGCTTTTATTGGTTCATTTGACTTATCAAAGAAGTGTGCACCAAACAATCCCAAAGCTCCTAAGATTGCAATAATAACCACTATTTTTATAATTGTAGAAGCAATTCTTAAAATAAAAGGCAGGATTACAAAAAGTACTACACAGACGATGATGATAAGTAACAAGTGATCTAGTACAAAGTTAAGCATTTAAAAACCTCCTTTTATTAAAACATTATCAATAGAATACCATATACATTTTTAATACACTAAAAAAGAGGAGATTAACCTCTTTTTTAGCGGAACATTGGGTTTGACCATTTGTATCCATTTTGAATTAAGTTCTTTTGATAGAAATATCGGAAATTCTCAGTAGCCTTAAATTCAAATGTGTACTTCCCTGGATTTAAATACGGTATTTTTGTATTTGTAATAGGGTAGCTCACTTTTGATTTTGTATAAGAATCAGGTTTTGCATACTTTTTAGATCCAGTATCAGAGTTTGGAAGGAAGAATAGAACTTCATCACAACCATATTGGTGATTAATATCTAATACTGAATTGCTGTAACAAGTGCTAGGGATATTGTAAGAGACTGTACCTAATGCAATTGTTTGACCTTTTGAATTGTCTTTGTTTTTCTTATACACTTCAAATTTAAACGTTCCTCCAGTAGGCATATATCTTCCGCGTTCTTGATAGTAGCCATTTACAGTCTTGTTAGGAATGAACATTGAATCAAAGTCTCCAAGTTTGTCTGCATCCTCAGTTGTGGGAAGCTTAAAGATTTGGGAGAAGTGATTTGGGTTTTTCACACTAGTCTCTGGAGTAGCCACTGTGTATTTAGGAATTGGCTCTGGAAAGAAGCGGTATAAAGCATAATGGTAAGCTTGCATTCCACTTTCAACCGTTGTTGATGGATATGTAGGGTAGTGGCCGGCACAAATTTTAATTGGTCCTACGCCATCTGAAGTTAAGAAGTAGTTAGTAATGCTATGGTTAACTGAACTACACTCAGTAAATGTTCCTACATTTGGTCTACTAGGGAAATAGTTTAACATTCCTTCATCCTTGTTATTTGTATACATCGGATTACCATCCCAATCAACTTCACCTGTATAGTGTGCAAGTTGAGCCACTACACGGAATTGTACAGATTGATAGGTGTTTGGATACTTGTTTTTGATATAAGTTAAGAACTTGCTACGATCAATTGTAAAGTAATAATCCTCACCGTGATTTAGCGTGAATTTTGGCATAAAATCAGGGTCTATCCCCATAATGTGAGTGTCGTCTGAAGGATCATCAGTAAATTTAGTATCGAATACATCAATTCTAAACTTCCCAGGACTCGTACCATCAGGATTATAACAAGACACGCTGCCTGTTACTCCACAATTTTCTTTTGTCTGGGTAAACATTTTATTAGATACTTTTACTTTTACTGTACCAATCGTATTGTCTGAGCTGTCATTATCAACGATAACTTTTACAGCCATATCAGGGTTTCTTACAGTGATAGTTTTGCTGTCGCTGTCATTAGAAGGATTTGAGTCCTTATCAACCTTTAAATTAACTTTAAAAGTAGTAGGCCCCGTATAATCCTTCACTTCTGGAGTAGTATGTGTAGAAGTATAAGTTACACAATCTCCGGCCGCTAACAAACCAATCGTTCTTGTAGAAGTTGTTTTCCCCACGAATCCGTAGTCTAATTTAGCGTTTCTGTATTCATAGTTACCTTCGTTACAAACTTTATAAGTAACTTTTACAGGTTCATTAGAGTGAGGGTAAGTAGGTGTATGGCTAACAATTGTTACGCTTCCGTCAATAACTTTATGAAGTACTTTAAACGGTTTAGTTGCCGTATTGTTTGTGCGATCAGATTCTTTTTTAGGATTTGAATCATCTTTATTAACAGTCATATAGTATGTTTTGTTAGTATCAGATGATACACTTGGAGCTATTTCACTAATATTTCCTGTGTAGCATTCTGATTCATCAATAGTTGTATTAATAACCTTTGATTTAGACTGACTACTATCTGGACCATAATTTATTACTGGATTTTCAACAGCGATTTGACCTAAATTACATACAGTGTAGTTTACTGTGTAACTAGAACCTTCATAAACAGGAGAAGGAGTAATGCTGTTAATTTTAATACTTAAATCGCGATTTTCTTGTAGAAATAGCTTGTACGGTGGTAGATAAAGTGTTGCGAAGTAGTAATACGTACCGCCATCTACTTTTTCCAAGCGATATAAGTTAAATACACCTGCAGCATAATCATCAGGGAATAATTGCACACTAGCATAATCTTTTAAATTTGCACCTACAAGAGGAATACCTAAAGCGGTGTTCACTTGTGGGAAGTTACCTCGTTTACCAAGGGAACAATTTGTTCCACACTGATCCCAATAAAATCTGTCATATGCTCGGTTCAATTCGTCATCTATTGATTTTGGTTTGTCAGTTGCAGGGTCAACATAGGTAGGTGTAACCGTTCCAGGTTTTAATACATAAGGTTTTGTTGGGCTGCTAGCAATATTAGACTCTAAGTTTTTGTGGTCCCAAGGATATTTTATAAAGTCTCGCGTTTTAATATAGTTAACATCACCGTTAATATCAGGGTACTCAGGGTTGTTATATTGAATTCCGTTCTCGTTATAGCCTAAGAACAGCCATTCTCCATTTTCCCCTAACTTATTAGCCTTTCTTCCTTCCGTAACTACATCTGCCGGAGTACCATATACAATAAGACATCTATTTATTGCAATGTCACGGTTAATAGATAGGGTTTTTCCAGCTTTTGAAACGTAAATTGAAGGCTTAACTTTCGCTAATTTTAAGTATTTATCAAACTTGGCGGTAGTATCTACTTCTGATATGCGGTCTGAGTCTGGGTTGCACCCGTATAACTCTTTAGCTTGGACACTCTCGTTTAAAGAAGGAATAGATAACGATAAGGTGAGGGCACCGGCAAACATAAAGGAGAGTAAAAAACCTGTTTTGACTATTTTTTTCTTATTCATATTACTCACCTCCTTCTGAAAAAGATGAATAAGACAATTGCTACTACAACAACAATTCCTGCAATTATGTATGCAAGGGTATTTTCATACCACTTAACACGTAAATCTTCTGCATATTTTTCTGTCACTTTATACAACTCTTCTTTATTAGAATAGGGGGTAAAGTTTTTTAGAAACGGTTTGCTGTCGTTGTAACTAGAATAAAGCACTTCTTTATCTTCTTTGGAGATGCTTAACTTCTCATTTTTCTTGATATATTCAAGTGATAAATTTAAGTTCTCTGAAGCGGTAGGTGCATAATCCTTTGAAATGGAAATTTTAGATTTTGGAATTTCGGGGATGAACTGAAGAAGTAATTCATTTAAACCTACTATGTTATTTACCTCATTGCTATCGTAATACTTCGCAAGCAAAGCGGTAACCTCTTGAATAGCCTCAGGATCTTTTGTCTTAACCTTCTCCTGAATTGCTTTAGGAACATTAATAAATTCAATATAATTTCTTCCTTTCTTATCAGTGTCATCATACCTCAGTGTTCTTATTAAGGTTGTACCATCGTATTTTTCGCTCATTAGAGTTAATGATGGGATATCGTATTTTTGTTGAGCTGCTTCTACTTTAGTTGCAGTACTTGTCGAAAGTGCAAGTGCAGGAACTAGAAGGGTAGAAAGTGTAAAAGCAGTTATAATTTTTTTCATAGTTTCACCCCTTTATGAAATTAAGATTCCTATAAAGAATATAGTCGCGAATTAACTAAAATCAAGGAGAAAAATAAAACAACGTGTGTATATAAGTAGCGTTTTGAAACGAATTAAAAACGCGTTTTTAGATTGAAAAGATCTGTTAAATGGAAGAGGGAGCTCACGTTTAGTTCTTGAGCTTTTAAAAGAAATTTATTATCTGTACAGTGAGTAAATACGCTAACTGGAATTTTTGTATCATTCAGTTGTTTTAATAAGGCAAGTTCTTCTCGACTTCCAGAACTAACTTCCACAATAATCTTGGTGTAATCTTTATTTTGACATTCTTCAATAACTTTCTGAATGGACTTATTGGTAAGAATAACTCGGCTCGGATCTGATAGAACACCGCTTTTGTGAAGCTTTCTTCGCTTTTGTTCTTGTATCTGTATGTAAAAATGTTCTGCTTGAGATGATAAGTTTTTATTTAAGTACCTAAGAAGATAGGGAGTCACCTCAAAATCGTTTTTATACAAGGAACAAAAAGAGAAATGGAATAACATACTATTTGAAAGTAACAAAATTTTGGGTTTCAATTTAATTCTCCTTTCATATATGGAGGTGGAAAATGGTAGCATTTATAGTTGCTATTGTTCTATCAGTTACACAATTGCTATTTTCTCGCTACATTAACACTAAGAAAGCAAAACCTCTGCATAATGCTTCTGCTAGGATTAAGAAGGAGCTCCTTAGTTATGTAGAAAAACTTGAAGAAGAGCATAGCATAGAAGTTAAAGTAGAGATATACAGGTTAAGAGTGCTGGGGCTTTTTGCGTCTATTAAAGATGAGGACAAAAAAGAAGAAATACGTACTCGAATGAAGGAGATTGTGCAAGAAAATAAAGGACAACCAAAGAAATTAATGTTTTTCACTATACTTCCTATGGCTACCGCTTCATTTTGTGCAATGTTTTTAGCGTTTGCTTTTCGTACTGAGCCAATACTATGGCTTTCAATTGCACTTAATATACTATTAATCTTTTTGCTCATAGCAAGAAAAATGTGGGTTTTTTTATTCATTTTCGGAACTGTAGGATTTATCTTGTATCCACATTTACCGGCCCATCTTGTAACTTTTGCTTTATTAAGTCCGCTAGTGTATTTAACATTAACAATTAAAAAGATAATTAAAACAAAAAATAAGAAGAGCGCTTAATCTGCTCTTCTTATTTTTTGTTTTCTTGTTATTTTTTTGACAGAAATTCTTCTAAAATGTTGCAGTAATCTTCTAGATGTTCTTGTTCATCATCTAGTACCTGCTTGCGATCTCTAAGTTCAAAGTACAATGCTGCAAATTCTTCAATTGTAAATACTTTTGTACTTAAAGAAGCTGGTTCAAAGTCTCCCACCGCTAAAATATCTAAATCTAAAGCGTGTGCTACTAGTTTAAATTCATCCGTTCTATCGCCTGTTTCAATGTACTGTACGTTGCTATACATATATTCTAAATAGTAATAAACATACTCTTTACGAGCTACTAATACTTTCATTAACCACACCTCCTATGATTATTTATCAAATTAATAATCAAATAACGATCTCCTTTATTTATTGCTGTGTTCAAACATTGAACTTATCATACTGAAAAAAATAAAATTAGTAGGAAATTTTAAGAATTTTGGAGAGAAGGGAATGGTTAAGTGAGTAACTCGTTTCTAAGAGGGACGTTTATGCTTACAATTGCTTCGTTTATCGTTAAGATATTTGGATTTATATATGTAATTCCATTCGTAGCAATGGTAGGAGAAGAAAAATATATCCTCTTTGAATATGCATACAAACCTTATATTATTTTACTGTCAATTGCTACACTAGGTATCCCAAGCGCAGTATCAAAATTTGTGTCTAAGTATAGAGAAAAAGGAGAGTTCCATATTATAAGAGCCTTGATGACATCAGGCTCAATAGCGGTAACACTGATGGGCATTACTTCTTTCTTAGTTCTATATCTAGGTGCAGATACAGTAGCTTCTTGGCTTGTAGATCCATCTGATAAAACAGGAAACTCTGTGCAGGATGTAGCTTATGTCATTAGAATGGTAAGTTATGCGCTAGTTATTGTTCCGTTACTTGCTATGACACGGGGATTTATTCAAGGGTATCAAGAAATGGGACCTACGGCTATTTCTCAAATCATTGAACAGATTGTCCGTATAGCAATTATCTTGTTAGGTACATACATTATTGTGGTTGTATTGCACGGATCTCCTGTAAAGGCTGTAGGACTAGCTACGTTTACAGCATTCATTTCTGCAGTAGCAGCTCTCATCGTAATCTTCTGGTATCTTCGTAAAAAGGATTTTGGAATAAAAGGTGCCAAAGGGAAAGTTTCTTATAAAAAGCTTTACAAGGAACTTGTTATGTTTGCTATACCTTTTGTATTTGTAGGTTTGGCTATCCCATTATTCCAAAGTATTGATACATTTATGATTAACAATGTCTTAATGAACAAAGGGTATAACCTCGGCCAAGCAGAGTTAATTAACACACTGGTTGCTCTAATTCAAAAAATCATTGTAATTCCAGTAGCATTAGCAACTGCATTCAGTGTTTCATTAGTGGCTTATGTAACAAAGGCGCACCAGGGAAACAGAGTAGATGAGATAAGAGGTCATATTAACCAATCGTTTAAGGTAATGATGATCTTCGTCCTTCCATCAACAGCGGGTATGCTTATTCTTTCAAGACCTATTTATGGTTCAGTATTTGGTACAGGGTATTTAGAACAAGGCGGAACTCTAATGGCTTGGTATGCTGCAAGTGCATTATTCTATTCGATGTTTTCTATTACATCGGCAGTACTTCAAGGATTAGACCAACAAAAGTGGGTTGTGTACAGCTTACTAATAGGTCTAGTTGTAAAGGTTATCTCAAATTATCCACTTATCCTTATATTTGATGGGGAAGGAACGGCTATTTCTACATACGTAGGCTTCGGAGTAGCAATTATAATACAGATGGCGCTTATTCAGAAAGTAGGGAAGTATAAGTGGTCTGAAAACTACGTTGCTCTAAAAAATGTGATCAAGCAAACACTTGTAATGGCGGTTGCTTTAATTCCGCTGGGAGTAATTTCATACTTTTTCACATCGTATATCTCGCAGGCCGTTATTTTATTTGTAGGATTAATTGTTGCAGGAATTATTTACTGTGTCCTAGCTTACAAGAATAAAACATTATTTGAAGTAGTAAGCAAAAATAAAATAGATAAAATACTAAAGAAATTAAAATTAGCATAAACAAAAGCCCATTCCAAAGAATGGGCTTTTAGTTAATAAAGAATAAAATTAAATCAAATCCTAAAATTCGGCAATCGGACATATGAATAAAAGGTGTGGTTTCTATACATCTTCCTGCTTTTGATTTTTCAATTCATCGTTGATTTATCAAAGGTGTATAAAAATCTGCATAAATCATAAAGAGGGCCGTTTTGAGAACCTTTGCTCTCAAGGGTTCCTTTTTGTGATATCTTCCGAAAAGAGTGTTTATATAAACTAGTTTTGTATATGGTATACATAGCTTATATTTTAATCTTGAGATAAATAAATCCAATTTCTTTCATCAAATTCTTCAATAATATAACTTGAACCTATATCTTTTAAAATTTTATTGAAAAATTTTATGTCAACTTCGTGATCATACAAATCTTCTTGAACGTATTCTGTAAAGATAAAATTTGTTAAATTTGTATTGTTAACAAAATCTGAAAAGAATGATTTTAGAAAGTATGAATTTTCTTTACTTAATTTTTCGTCATTGATTAATGAAATCCTGAAAACATTTAAAATCGCATTAATATCTTCTTCATCCATATAACATAATGGATCTAGTTTTTTATCTTCTTCTGTGAATGGTTTTCTAGTGTCTTCAATTACTACATAAGAGAAGATTTGTCCGTCTTTTGATACTCGAAAAATTTCCAAATCCCGCAATTTTATAATTCTATTAAACGATACCATAATTTCCTCCTACCCAAATAACAATTCAAATTAGATACTACTAAGTTTAAAGGTATAGTATTTATTTTATAGTAAAATAATCTTATTTGTTGTTAATGAATATATACATACACATAAAAAAGGGATTTGCAGGTATAAATTTCTTTTCTGTTCCCTAGAATATGGATTATACAAATCTAATTTGCATACGATGTGCATATTATAATAGGTCGATTAATGCAAAGATAATACCTAATATGAGCGAAAGAGTAAGTATTAATTTCCATTTAGTTTTTTTCTCTAACTGAAAGACATTTAGTTTTTCTAATGCAAATGAAACAAGCCACGTTATAATTATCGTTTCGAAAAATTCAACTATAAAATTAAAAATAAAGTCCATTCGTTCTGACTTTCTTGTTTTTAAATATTTACATTTCTAATAATCCGCTTATAGATAAACATTAAAAAATGTTCATTTCAATAATGCTACTATGGTAACTATCTTTAGTTACTGAGTTTATCTAACTTGTCAGAAATAGCTCTTAAAATCTTAACCTTTTCTTGTTGTAATTTAAGAAGTTTAATTGCATACCAAATAATTAAGACAATCGGAACTATGTACAAGCATAAAATTAAAATCCTTAAAAGAATAAATATTGCGTCTGCTTGCATCCTACTGAACCCTCCTGAAATGTAATATCCTTATGTTATCACATTATGGAAATTCTGTAATTTAATGAGTGTTACTAAAATAATGGTTATAAAAACTATTTTTGTATGTGGTATTCAAAGCGTTTTTGCTAAAAAGGCACAAACCTAATTGATGAATAGAGACACAAAACCATAAATAAGCATAATTGCTAATGAAGATGCCAATATCCACCACGCAAACAAACTTATAGGGTTTTTTAAATTCATTGCTTCTTGCCAGGATACTTTGAAAGATCGTTCATTTAGTTTGTACCGTTTTAATTGAACGTACTGAAAAATATTCAGGAGTATAGAAAATAGAAATAATATTAGTACACAGGTTAGTACTTGTTCATTCATTCTTTTCACCACCCAATATGTATTAGTTTATATATATTACGTTTTTCTTTAAAAAAAGTTTCTTTTTATGGAATTTATTTCTTTTCTCACTTCGATAAGAGGTGTTATGGAAGCTGCAGTTGTATATAGTATGCATAGTCATTAATGTGCTGATATCCAATAAGATGTAGTTATGGGAGGGTAATCAGATGGAGGAGTTTAAAGATTTACTGTCTTACAGTATTTTAATGAGGCCAACTTCTTATTCAAAACGAAAACTAGCGATAGAAGAATTAACATCTGAAGAGTGGTTTAGAGAATTATACAAAGTTTCATCTTACAATACTGTTATCTGGAAGAATAAAAAGATCAAAAAAATCCTTTTAGATCCTAAAAAAGTAAAGATGATAAAGAAAAATCAACAGCATTCAATGGACTTTATTAATTTAGTCAAAGAACTAGCTAAATAAATGATTAAACCTCTGCTTCTTGGTAGAGTTTTTTTAGAAATAAGATTTCGGATAATGCACATTATGTTAACTAAATGTATGAAATATGCATTGCACAGAATTAAAAAAATAGCACTACCCAAATTGGGTAGTGCTATTTTCCCTAATTTATTATATAGATTAATGCTGCTAACAAATTAGGAACAGCTAGTGAAATATACCTTTTGGCGTTTTCTCTACGCCCTATTTTACGTGTTTCTTTTTCTGAAGAGAAAGATCCTTTGTTTCCTAAAATTAAACTATCAATTAGACTTGCTAAGGATAATGCAACAAATGCTACTCCTAAGGTTCCTGAGATGTAATAAAGATAACTCCAATTTCCAGTAAAATAAGAAATTCCTAATACAATGATTAATGTTATTGTCCCTGCTATGAACCCTTTTTTAATCATAATAATCCCTCTTTTCCAAAAAACAACTTATCTATATCTTACCATAATATTCCTTTTGATGTGAGAGTGCCAGGATTACATAAATTAGTTCTATATATGGAATTTATTACTTTTTCTGTACTTATAATGTGTTAAAATGTAATTATAAGGAAAAAAGAGGGGTGTTTATATGTTCACAGTGGGGATTGATGTTAAGAAAACTGAAAAAGAATTAATTATAAAATGGCAACTTGCTAAATTCAATATTGCACTAGAAGATATTATTGAAGTTACGGAAGACGATACATATGGCGGTAAACAAGCTGATGCTATCCGTATAGGTCCTCCATATGGAACAACTGATCGAATTTTTATTAAAACTAAAAAGCAAAATTACATACTTTTCACTACAAACAAGGCAACAGTCTTAAACAGAATACACTCATAATCAATTAATTCATATGTTATCCGTAAGTAGAAGCGAGGAAAGTATAAATGAAAAAGAGGAATATGTTAGTCAAATTAATGTTTTGGTTAAGCTCACTTTCTGTAATAGTTTTTAGTTTTATATTAAAGCAGGGATTAACTGCATTACTTGTTTCTGCTGCTTTTATTGCGTTAGCAGGAATTTTTATGAAAACTAAACCTACAAATAAAGAAAGCAACTAATTTTATATTGGCTGCTTTCTTTATTTGTTCCTTTTGAAATGAAGATCAGAGGTCTATTTCATTTATGGATTCTGTAATTTCTGGCGTATTGTTGTTCATTTATATGGCTCTTATGAAAGTAAGCTGTGAATTCATTTTTAAAAGAATGGACCAAAAAGGTTTCAGCTATGAAGTTTGTTTAGTCCCTTGTTATATGCTTGTGTCTGCTACGTCTTGTTTAATATCTGCTTTTTCTTTTAAGTTTCCTGGAAAGCTATTTATTACATTTACAATGCACTTCTCTTTAATATTATTATCTTTGCTTATATGCCTGAGGTTATTAAAAAACATTAATGGCAGATGGTACAGCAGTATTCTAAGTAGAATAAAAAGGTAAAAGTTCTTCTAAATAATATAATTCTTTAAATTATGTAAATATGTAACTTTTATGGAACTTATTCGTATATATTATAGGAGGCGATATTATGAACATTATAAGTATTAATTGGGTAGATATAACTTTTCAATTTTTTTGGTTAATTTTCTTATTTTCTCTAGGCTTGTTTATTTGGAAAGTTGTTAAAGTTAAAAAACAAAATAAGCGTTTAAATAGGAACTAATAATTTGATTGCACCCAGAATAATGATATTTTCATTGCGGTCTTAGTAAGTATTTCAATTCTGTTCTTTGCTTGGTTTTTTAAACGAAAAGAAGAGCAAAAAGAAATAAGCATACTATGTTAAGCCTATATGTATGTAAAATGAACAGTTTTAAATAATTTATTTTAAATGATTAAATCACGAGTTTGATCTCTGGAGGGAGTGAAGTTATTTGTCTCTTAGAAAAATGTACATTGTAACATTTCTAGAAGTTGTTTTATTTATAGTAATTGGCTCAATTACAAGTGAAACTTTGTTAAAGTATGTATATGAAGGGCTAGGTATTTCTTTTACAGGAAATATAGGAGTTATATTTTTAGCGGTTTCTTTCCTATTATTTTGTTTATATACACTGTTTAGAACCTACTTATTGTCCATAAAAAATATGTTACTAAAAGAAAGAGTAACCTCTTTAACTTTTTGGCTTGTCTTTATATGGTCTGCTTACTCTGTATTTTCGCCTTTTATTAGAGGTTCCATATAAAAGCCAATTTCCACCTGAAGGGTAAACAAGTATTTAAGATTTATCAGCTCTTTTAAATGTTTACTAATATTAATAATACAAACTTTTTATATGTGGAAAATGAGAAATTCATATGGATGTTTTTAAACTATAATATCGTAAATATAGTTTTGTTGTAGAACCAATATTTTAACAATATAAAGAACTTGCAGGCTGAAAAAAGAGGGGGTAATATTTTGAAGAAGTATATAGTATTTATTTCTAGCTTTATAGTATTGTTGTTAACTTTTCAAATTCTTTCAGGTTTATTTCTTACACTTACATACGCACCTGACACTTCTCAACAATTTAGTAGTTCAACCGTAAATTTCTATGACAATAAAGGCTTTAATTACACGATTTTAAGTGCTGTTGTATCAGCAACTTTTTCATTTATTATTTCTAAAAAAGTGTTTGTATCAAAAAAGTCATAAAATAATTGTTGATATAATTATTAAGAGAAAATTTATTAGGAGAACTTAATGTGAAAGAGTTTGTAATTACAGTGATATTCAGTTTAATTATTATAGTATTAATTTTCACTATCGCTGATTGGTTTAATATAGTATGGCTTCAAGGGAGTACTATTCGTATTCTTCTTATCTTTCCTGTTACTTTTGTTACTAGTTGGATAGTTTCTTATATCAATCAAAAAAGACGTCTTAATTGAACGTCTTTTTTTGATTGGGCATTAATAATTCCCTTTATAATAACTAGTCTTTTATATCATACTTATCTAAATAAATATTGATCATCTCTACGTTCTTTAATATATAATTACAACCTTCAACTGTTTTTGAAGCTAAAAGTTCATTAATTGGTTCACCATAATATTCCCATCTATCTGAAATAGACTCTAATAAATACTTTAATTCGCTAAGGGTTAAATCTTTCTTCACTTCTAAACTTAATTCTACAACATACATATCATTAAATTTCCAGTAAGGTTCTAATTTTTCTACGTTTGTTTTAATTAATATTGATTTTAACTTTTCTAAAACAATTATTAAATTTCCTTTTGCTTCAGGTTCATTTTGCGCTGTGATATATAAGCGTACAAACAATATTAATGCCTCCCATAAAAAAGCGATTTCTATATGGTTCTAGAACATTATTGTACAGGATGATAAACTTAAATGGGGACAATTTAATGCTTTTAAAATTTATATTAAGGATTGTTTGTTTCTTAATTCCATTAATAAGGAGTTATTTAAATGAGCTGTTTATTAAAATTGCAAAATGAACTAATTAAAGGTCAAAAATTAGCAATGCAAGGTTCTTATCAAAGAAGAGCTCCTTCGAAAAAAGCCATTCCTCATCTATTGGTAGCAAGAAAAGGACTTAAAGAATATGTCAAACAGTATCCGAATAGCTCTTTAGCTTGGCAACTTCTATCTCTGGCAGAGGAGTATTTGCTAAATTATAATGCAGCTTTGACTGCTCTTCAGAACGCAGTATTTCTTAATGAAAAAGATAAGAAATTGTTAAAAAGGTTAGCTTTATTAACAGAGTATGCGGGTAAATGGCAAGAGTTAGATATGACACCAGAGCATTTGCGTTCATTAGAAACCTACCTACAAGAAAGGTTAGAATTACGCCTATGTGATCATACACTTATATACACAAAAGAGTGGATAGATATAAGCACTCTACATAGAAAGAAATCCCATATAGTGAAGGCAATACAAAATCAAGGTGGTTTTTGTGACTGTGAAGTTCTTATGAATGTAATTGATTAGGTTATTGTATAACCAAGAAGGACGTTCACGTAAACTAGTTTGTTTATAAATACATATGTGTTACACGCAAAGAGGAGAGAAGCTCTGGTGGAGAATGAAAAGAAAGTCGCAGAATTAGTTAAATGCGCTGTCGAAAAGTTAGTTAAAAACAATATAGATACACTGCCTTTAGAAGATAATACTGATATAGAGGATTTAAGAGAGGAATTAGATTACTACCCAGGATTTATGACACTTCCTCCAGAAAAAGCCTATTATCAATTAGATGATGTTCTTTATATTTATAAACAAACCGTTCCGCATTTCCGTTTGGGGAAAAATGGTTTTAAAGAGGTGTTTCCTAAATTGCTGTATATGGTGGACTTTGATCTGTATTATGATAATGAGCGGAGTGACTTGACTCTTCAAGGTAATGTCTATGAAGATAAAAATGGAGAATGGTTTTTTAGAGTTAGTAATATACACGTAATGTGATAAACGTCTTCTAATATGCCCATAATTTAAGTAAGGCTTTTAAAACATATTAAGCCTAAATTTTTGTTTGGGTAAGGAACATTGTGCTAAGTCAGTTCAAACAAACAGACTATTTCTTTGGAACAAGTTTTTAAGTCCCCTATAATTAAAACAAAGAAGTCATAAGTAAAATAATGGAAGGATATATATATGGAAGGTGTATTGCTTTTGTGTTCTCCTTGTAGTTTCTAGAATTATCGTTAATTTTTAGGGAATGTATAAAAAGCTACACAAACTAAAAGAGAACTCAACAAGCCCCTTGTGCCGCAAGGGGTCTCTTTTGTTATGTTTTCTAAAGCTATTTATTAAAAGAAAGTGGGGATAAAGTGAAAATAAGTTGGATTTGTTGGTGGATAGCCAATCTTATCTGGGGTGTTCTTTTTGGGGTAGGGCTTGTTATTGTTTGGGTAAGAGATGTTGATGCAGCTGGTGTAACTCAAACTCCTACTTTGAAGCTAATTGCATTTTCGGTTTTAATAATAGCGTTTATCATTCCTCTTATAATTCAATTGGTATGGTTAATTGTTAATTTTACAATAGGTAACAAAAAGCAAACTAAAAATTGAAGAAATTACTGCAGAGACTAACGTTTTTCAGAAGCAGGTATAATTACTGTTAGCTTCGAATACTAGCTTTATGCTCTTAAAAGAAAAGTGGAGGTAAGTATAATGTTGGTAAAAGAAGTTTTAAATAAAATACACGAAAAAGAACTAACAATTAAAGAATTGGCGGATTTGTATGGGGTAAGCGCGCGAACCATTCAAATGAAAATTAAAAATTTAGGATACGAGTGGAATAATAAGCAAAGCGCCTATTATTATACAGGAACAGGATTAGAACCTTTAAATACTAATTTTAGCGGCCTTTTCTCTAAAGCTAACCAAAAGCTAGTAGAGCAAAAGCAAGCTAATAGTGAAATAGCTTCCGCTTCTGAAGGTAACAGAAACCTAGAAGAAAGCATAGCAAATGGAGAATTAGATACCATAGATATTCTGTTGCAAAGCCCAAAAGATCGCTCTAAAAGAGTGTACAGAGGTTTTTATTTTGACAACGATGTGTTAAATATTATTGAACGAGTTCCTAAGAGTTATAAATCCGAATTAGTAAATGAAGCTCTTAGAAAGGTGTTTAAGGAAAAAGGTTTATTGGACTAATTTTTCAGTCAGTTATCTTATTGTAGGTAAGGTAACTTTTTGAGTTAAAACAAGGAGATGCACTACGGGTTATCTTCTTGTTTTAACGTCTTATATTGAAATACCTCCACTTAACAAGCTTGGTGTAGGGGTCTTCTCAGTTAAAGTGAAAAAGAAAAATAAAATTTAATGAGAGAACAGGGCGTAGGAATGTTAAAGTACATAAAAAATAAATGTTGTTTCTATTCAAATACCATTTTTGTTTAAAACTAATATATACATCACTATAAGAACAAATATATAATTAAGCTCTAAAAATGAGTAATCTCGGAAAGAGGAAAATGTGTGAAACATAGTAAGTTTTTAATTTTATCGTTTATAAGTAGTCTGTTAGTTATCCTGGTGAGATTGTTTCAGTGGGATTTGGTCGATGCAATAACAGAATTTTTAATGTTACCTGTTTGGTTATTTGTATATGTATTTTTCATTATAGTAACTGTATGTACAGTAATTCATCTTTTTAAAAATAAAAAGTGGCAGCCACTTGCTATTCAACTCATTGCTATTGTGATGTGGATTTACTTTCCGTTCAATCAAGTCAATTTAGACCTAAACTTCAAAATGCATCAAAATAAGAGAGAAGAAATTGCGACTAAGATAGAAAATGGGGTTGTTAAACCTAATGTGCCGGATAGTCCATCGCTCATCCAATTACCGAAAGAGGATAGAGTATTATCTAAAGGTGGTGGGGAGGTTGTTCTAGAACCAAAAGGGAAAATCAAATCAATTCTTTTCTTCACATACCGAGGGATGCCGGATGGTTTTTCAGGCTTTGTGTATAGTCCAAACGATGCTAGACCTTTAAAAAACGATTTTAATGGAAATATTAGCGAGATAGAAAGAGTACATAAAAACTGGTATTACGTATCTTCGGACTAAAAATGCGTGTAATTATTTTTTATGGTTTTTAAAACCATTTTACAATAAAATTGTAAGTAGTACTAATTCAATGCATAGCAAATCGTTTTAAAAAATAAAGATTATGGGAGGGAATTAATAATGGAATTAACAGTACTATTCATTATGATTTTATCTGTTTTTCTTTTACTGCTAATAATTAGTTCAACCCTAAACATACTTTTTAAAATGACTGAAAGAAAACATTGGGTTATATCCTTAATGTTAAGTATAGCGCTATCAGTTATCATAGTTGCGATATACAATTTAGAAAATTGGAGATTTTAAACTTTATTACGTAAGGGGAAAAGGAAGAATGGAAAGTATCTTCTTTGTCATAGTGTCTTTTGTGTGTATATTGTTTTTAGTTGATCACCTTGCTAAAATTATGGCTCATAATAAATTCAAAGAAATAGAAAAAATGTCACGTAAAACAAAATTCTACATAACGTTCTTGTTTCTAATAGGAACATTCTTATACTTGTTTATAATTGGGAATATATACGAACTATTTGTTTTTCTGGGAGGTCCTGATCAAGGGGCGGTACCATTTTACATTCTGTTTGCTGTAGGGGTAGCACTACTTATATTCATTAATAAGTATTCAACGTTTACAGAAAACAGAGAAAAAGAAAGATTAAAGCAAATAGATAGTTAAAATAAAAAAGCACCACTGCTGCGTTTACACAGCTGGTGCTTTTTTATTTTAATTTTTTAAGACCATCAAACCAAAGTTAACAAAGTCAGGCTTAGTAATGTTTGTTATGTAGTAATGTTCTTCAAATTTCTTTTCTTTATTTGTTTTTACCTTTACAAAATCGAAATCAATTACTACATCGTTATAAAACATCGAATGAGGACCTTCGGGGACAAATACGTTTGCTAAGGAAATAAAATGAGGGGGAATGCTTAATTTTTTAAGCTCTAAAAGGAGGCATTTATTTAAATAAACTTTTCTACCATCGGGATATGATCTGAAAAACTCAGGTTCTTTAATATCATTAATGGCATCTTTAAGGCTAGAAATCCATTTGTTCTCAAAGATATTTAAACGTTTCATATCTAGAAAGTACAATTTGTTTGGGTGTTTAATTTCTACGCCAAACAGAATATTTTGTTCGGCATAGTAGTAAGTACTGTGTTGCTTTTCAATGCGGCTTACGAGCCTTGCTGTGGCTCCTAGGAATATACCTTCGTGCAAGCCTATTTCTTGCGCTTTTCTTTTTGTATCCTCCGTTAAATAAACTTCGTAATTTACGTCGTTCCAAGAAAAGTCTTTTATACGAATCATTTTTTGCACCTTCCATCTTTACATAGTCAAACAGATTATATTATTATGCTTTATCAAAAAAAATAGATAAGCGGTTAAAAGCATAGTTTTCTTTGTATCCCTTTTGACAGAAGTGAAAGTTAAATATTCTGATAAATTTTTAGTGGATTATTGATTTTTTTATAAAAATAGTTATAAAAGAACAAAGGGGGCGGTGAAAATGCAATATGTACAAGAAGAACTATTTCATTTTCTGGAGGACTCTTCATATTTTTATGAAAAAACTCCGGCTGTTGCTATGCAAAGGAGTGATGACTCAACTGCAAGAGAGGGAGATTTAACGCATATAATTTATACATTTTTCGAACAGGAAAATCCTTATCAAGCGATTGCAGAAATCTCTATACCTGTAAGTAACCCTAGCGAAGAAATAAAGTGGAAGTTTATTCAGATGAGCGAAGACACGAATAAACCAACCTTTCAATCATTGAATCCAGATATTCACTTAATGCCAGAATGGTTTCGTCCATTACTGTTAGAGACACAAGTATTGTATGAGAAAAAAACGATCTTATTTAAAATATTTTCTCCTGAAATATAAAAAGCTGATGTGCATTCATCAGCTTTTCTTTTGCAATAAAGTCATATATTTTTGTAAGCGAAACACGTCATTCATAATTTCATTTTTAAAAATAGAAACGTAAGCCTCGTTTTCGCTTTTCTTTTCTTTGGTTAAAATAAGGTTTAGTCGAAACTGTAAAAGACGATCAGTTTGAACTAACTCTTTTACGATGTTTTCCTCGTAAGCAATTGATAAATGCATTAAAATTCCCCTCTCAAAATTCACTTATACATATTATAAGAAGGTAAAATAATTAGAAAAAAGGGAAGAGGAGGAAGAATTTTATATTTCATTATAAAAAAAGGGGTTAACCCCTCTTATGCAGCTCGAACAAGTTTCTTAACATAAAATAAATACTTTAGTGATCGATTTAAATAAAATTTATTTGTTTCTCCGTATTCTAGAATAAATAAGAAACGTTTTCTATCTTTTTTTGTCAGAAGGTTTCCTGACCAGAAACTGATTAAAGCTAAACGTAGAACTTCTAAATAGTAGTGTGGGAATACTACAGATTCAAATCTAAAAGAATAATAATCGTATACTTCTCCTGTGTAACCTCTAATTTCGCATTCTAACGAAATCTTTTGATCAACAATTTTAACGTTTGAAAATACAGCCTTTACAGCTTCACCGGCTAAAGAGGTTTTTTCTTTCTGAGACTTTAGTGCTTCTTTAAAACACTCATCGATAAAAGAAGACAATTCATTTTCTACTAATGGCATATTTAAAATCCTCCAACGAAATTAGATTAGTTTATAAATAATTCTAAAAATGATTAAGAGTAAAATAACACCTAAACCAGACATCCATACAGCGGGTTTCTCTACAACGTCTACAACTTGAGTAAAGAAGGTGTCATTTTTCCCTACATTAGATAGTAATTTATTGTTTAAGAAATCCATTTTACCCTCTTTTATATTTGAACTAAGGGCACTTGGTGAAATAGTGAACGAATTATTAATAGTAGTTGCTTGTTTGAAAAGCTCTTCGTTATTTTCAAAATGATAAAATTCAAGTTCAATTAAAGTTCCTTTAAACTCTTTCCAAAATATTGTAGTTCGAATTTCTCCAAAAGCAGAAGAAGTTTGACTCATCTGCAACTCCACTGTTTCATTCAATTCGTCTATATTGTAACTCTTAATGGTTCTTCCTAATTCAATTGAGATAGGATCCAACACCTTGTTTAACTTCTGTTTTTCTTTGGGAGTCTTCTCAACGTAACTAATTAAGTTTGTATATAATTCAAATTTGTTGTTATTAGATGATAAATGTCTTATGTACATTTGAGACGAACCATCTTCTTTTGTAAACATAGCTGGAGAGTTTTCTCGAACATCAGGGGAAAGACTTTGCTCCATTTCGGTAGAAAAGATATACCAGTCACTAGGGAAGGTGATTGTATATTGATAATCTTTGTTATAGTAAATATTGTTTTCCTCTGCTGATACGTGGTGTTGAGGAATTAAAAAAGCCATTAGAAGTAGTGTAGGAATAAAACGTTTAAACATAGAACCCCTCCTCATAATGTTGACTTATAGTAATTTTCGTAGGCAATGTAAAGAAAAGAAGCAAAAAAAATAAGGGACTATGCCCTTATTAAAAGTCGTATTTGTCATCAATAGCAGTTATTTTCCATTTGTTATTACTAACTGATTTGAAAGTAAAAGTCTGCATAACATTATAGCTGTCATACTCTTGACTCTGGTTTACTCCGGATACAGTTAGGGACACACTTGCTACTACAACATCTTTAGAAACTTCATCATACGAAATTTCTTTCAGTTGATAAGAGTAATTAAACTTTTGAAAAGTATCGCGATATTGATCGTATAAGTCATAATACTGCTCACTATCCGTAGAAATTTGTTTCATAACGGCATCGATATCTTCCATAAGTAAGTTGTCGTAGAAGCTATTTATTTCCTGTTCTATTGTCTTTTTTACAGTTTCTTCGCTGAAGGTGGAACAGCCGCTCAGAGTAACGACTGCACATAGAAGCAATAGTAGTAACTTTTTCATTTAATAAGGCTCCTTATGAAGAAGTTTATTGAGTAGTCACAGTCCCATCTTCGACTGTTTTTGTTACAGGTGCGGTTTTAGTTGTAGTTGTTAATTGAGTAGTGGGTTGAGCGGTTTCTTCGGAAGCTTCTTTTTCAACTTTTTTCTTTTCTTCGTAGGCCTTAGTTAATTGAAGTGTATTTTTTATGTATCTTTTAGCTTCGCCTTTTTCGTTCTTTTCTTTAACATAACCGTCCATTTTGTCTTGGACGAGTAAGAATGCACTATTTAATGAATCTGGGGATAGACTATCTGTTTGGCTTACATACGATGACACTGAATTAGACGACTCAAAACTCATAATTTGAGAAAAATCATTTTCCATACCTACCACGTAACTAAATAATGATGAGTTCGCTTCTTGAAAGGCTGTGTCACTTCCTCCGTTTAACGTAAATGATTGCGCATTGACTTTTTCACGAAGGGAAATAACCTCGGGATAGATGTTCCTAGCTGCAAGAAGTAAAGAGATTGGTTGTGTTTTTCCGGTCTCTGCTAACTTAACTGCGTTGTCCCATTCCTCGGCAATGTCTTTTGTTTCAATATAAGATTCCTCTAAATAACGGGCGAATTTATCAAATTTAACCTGTTCATCGTTCGCTTTTTTTACTAAACTATATGCTTTTTTTACTTCTTTATCGTCAGGAGCTCCCGCTTTAGCAACTTCTGCATACTTTAATGCATTTTTTAAATCTTTTCTCTCGTAGGCCGCATTAGCTAATTCCTTAGCTTTTGTAATTAATGCGTTATCCACTTTTGCAACCCACTTATCTACACTGCCATCTTTAGGGTTTTTTGCAGTGTAATCGTTAAAGAATTCTTTAGCTTTAATCAAATTTTCGTAATCACCTTTTTCGTATAATGAAACGCCTTTTGCGTATTCGTCTTTCGGTCCACCGCACCCGCTTAATAGTAAAGCTACAGATGCAAAACCTAATGTCGCTTGTTTCAACAAAATAATCACCTCTTATCAAAAAGACAAAAAACAAAGCGTAAAAATTTGTTTCGTAAACAGCTTTCACAACTATGGTGTGAAAATCATATTTATAAATAACCACTTATTATTGAAGTCATACTATATAAGATTAAATCAAATATTAACCCTATAAAGTGAATGTTAATGAGGTTATCTTAAAAGGATTTTGTGTGCCGTTCAGTATATTTTCTGAACATAAAATACCCGAAAATTTTAATTCAGGGGAATTTTTTCATTATGATAATGATAAGGAGGGGATAAATCAATGAAAAATGATTATAAAAAGATGTTTGTTGCCTTCACACCTATTGTTGCCGGTGCAGTTGGTTATGGTGTTTACCAAGAGACGGTAAGAAAACGCCGTATAAGCGCTATTCGTCTTAATCTTATGGAGAACATACCAAAGCTTCAAAATGTACTTATATTGGGCGATTCTGTAGCTAGAGGGTGCGGTTCATCTAATGGGGGATTCGGATCTATTCTAATCTCGCTAATTGAAGAAAGAACAGGGAGAAAAGCGCAATTAACAAACTTAGGCGTAGATGGTTTAACATCTGGAGGATTAGTTAACATCTTAAAAGCAGAAGAAACAAAAGATTCTATTGCTCGCGCTGATTTAATTGTTTTAAACATTGGAGGAAACGACTTGTTAGAGTTGTTTACAAGCGGCGGTCCTCATAAAGTAATTAAAGAATTTAGAGAGACGAGAAAAACATTTAAGAAAAATTTGCTCTACATAAAAGAAACCATTCGCACCATTAATCCTAACGCAGCATTAATTGCAAATGGTCTGTATAATCCTTGTGAAAAAGAGTATGCGTATTATTCTGTAGCTGGACAGCTTATAAAAAGCTGGAATAAAACGTATAGGTGCTCAAACAGCATATTCGTAGATACTTTCGGTTTGAGTAGAGAGGGGATTTATTGGGCAGATGAAGTCCATCCAAGTGAGGAGGGATATAAGATTTTAGCTGACCTCATATTTAAACAAGCGGTTGATTGTTCTTAGAGTCTCTAATAAGAGGCTTTTTTAGTTTTGTTAAATCTTTGTGAATAAATAGCTTGTTGGAAGGAATGAATTAAGATATTAGAGAAGTTAATTCCATATAGGAAGAAAAAAGAGCACGTAAGTACTTATTGCTACAATATTCAACTCCGTACTTGTAGCCTCTCTTTTTTAAAACCTTTGCTTCATTAGGATCTACTTTTAGCCTTTCTAGTTCAGGGAAGTTCTTTTTAATTAATTCTGCAACCTTGTTGCCAGCTTCATCCGGGTCTGTTAACACAAACACACTATCGCAAGTATCGATAGCTTTATTAATTTGATTAATTTGTTCTTCTCTAAAGTTAATTCCGTTTAAAACAACAAAATAAACTTCTTCTTTTAAGACCATTTTTATCTTTTTTACATCGCTTTTACCTTCAACAATGAGTCCAATCATATATGCAACCTCCAACGACTATAGTTATATAAATAACATTCACTTTTTTAGTCGTTTTTCCTTGAATTTGATGGGTAACTCATTACAAACAACCTTGTATTTTAAATGTTTTTTTCGTTCGAATATTTTTTTATGCTACAATTCTCAAAGTGAATTTACAAAAGGAAGTGTACGGAAATTGTTATTAGAAAAATGGAAGATGAAAAGACATAAAGGCAAGATAGAAAAATTAATAAAGAAGGTCCTTTCAAATGATATCGAGGTCGTAGAAAGTGTAGCTAATATATCTCCGCAACAAAAAGTGAAGTATCGTACTATGGAAGATAATAATCAAGAGAATTATTTAATAATAAGAAGAGAAGATGACGATACCAAAAGAATTTTATTTGGGTATAGAGATATGAGCAGGCTTAACAAAAGTAACGCAGCAATAGATATCAAGAGAATCTTCTTGTACGATTGGATATATAAGGACGGAACACTTAAGGAAGGCGCAAAGCCAAATAAATATATAAAATTAGAAGATATTTTAGGTGTCCTGAATATAAGTCTATAAAAATATATACATATTAAGAAACGTTCTTTTAAAGAATAAAGAACGTTTTTAACTTGAAAGTTGTTAAATTTTGAACCATCAAAGCCAAAAGAAATTACAATTTGAAAATAATTTTTATTTACACCTCTTTTTTTACACTTTATGTTTTTGGTGATTTAAAATTATAAAGTAAAAAACAAAAAGAGGTGACTGTATTGACAGTAAAGGCAACTGTAGAGGAAAAATACATCGGTAATGAAATTACGAAAGGGAAAGAAGTTTTAACAGGTTCGGTTTTCACAGATTTACAATCACTATTTAAAAAACACAATTTTGTTTACATCAAAGAGTATGTAGACGCAAAAGATACAATGGCTAAAATTACATATGTCGGTGCGCGTTTTGCAACGGTGGAGTTACCAAATGGTTATAAAATCGCTATCAATTATGGCGGAATTTTAGATAATCAAAATCAAAAAGAAGAAATTGTATCTCAAATTAAATTTGTTTAATTATTAATACATATATACATAACATACATAATTACATACGCTTTAGAGCAAAAAAGCCCATTACTTTTATACAAGTAACGGGCTTTTTACTATTAGGTTTTAATGCTTATAGAATAATAAATGCAAAAACAATAGCTAGAGCAATACGATAATATCCGAAAACAGAAAGTTTTAATTTGTCGAGGAGTTTTAGGAAACTAACTACCGCGATCATTGCTACTACAAATGCTGTAAGGAAGCCAATAACAAACACCGGGATGTCTCCACCCGCTAATTGATCATAACTTTTAATTAAATCTAGACCAGTAGCACCAATCATAATAGGTAATGCTAAGATAAACGAAAATTCTGCCGCAACTTTTTGGTTAGCACCGAATAACAATCCACCGGAGATAGTCGAACCTGCTCTTGAGAAGCCTGGCCATACAGCTAGACACTGAAAGAGACCAATGGTTAAAGCTTGCTTATAAGAAAGTTCATCTAAGGTATTAGCCGTAATATTTGTTTTCTTCTTATCAGCGAAAATCAATAATAGAGCTCCTAAAACCAATCCAATTAATACTGCTTTAGGAGAGAAAAGAACATCTTTAATAAAATCGTGCAACAATAATCCAACAATAACCGCTGGGATAATCCCTAGAAAAATATGAATTAAATTTAACTGCTTATTTGTTTTGTCTGTTAACGTTTTGGGGTTCAAAAGTGAGAATAGCTTTTTTCTATATAAAACTGCGATAGCTAATATAGATCCCAACTGAATTACTACTTCAAATGTTTTAGCTTTTTCTCCTTCAAAACCAAATAAGTGCCCCGCTAAAATTAAATGACCTGTTGAAGACACAGGTAAAAACTCAGTTAATCCTTCAATAATACCCATAAAAAAAGCTATTAAATGCTCGCTCATTACAACAATCACTTCCTATAAAATTATTCTGTTTAACCTTTACTAAAAATGCGTATTACCCTTTGACATTATGTTAAAAAGCGAGCTTGTTTTAAAAGAGAAGAGTTTATCAAATTTATATATCACCAATTGTTATATTTTAAAATTGTTCTTAATAAAACTTTAAAAAAGAATAAATAACTTTAGAAAAGTGCTATATACGGTGGAAAATAAGCAATAAGTAAAAGAAAAAGATCTATTTTGAAATAAATAACAAAGATTTAAATGGTGGTTTTCGATGGTGTAAACAGAGGTGACAAATAGAAGAACATTTGTGGAGAAATAGTGTGAACAAGCTCTTTTAAAACAAAAAGTTTAAGAATAAAATTAGCAAAACAAATAGCCGCTAAAACTACATAAGGTGTAATCGGAGGAAGTTTCATATGACATTGTTATACGCTGATTTTATTTGCCCTGTTTGTCAAAATGAAGATAAACAAATGCACGAAATTAAAGATGGTAAGAAGAAAATGTTATTTCCAGGAGATGCTTTTTTAGAAGAAAGGGTCTTTGAAGCGGAATGTGAGTATTGTGATGGGAAATCCAAAGTACATTTAAAAGTCACAAATAATAAATTTGCAGGGTTTGCTAATGAGAATGAATTAACCAACAGCAAGTATAAGAATGATCCTGATAAAGGTGAAGTATTTGAAAAATGGAAAGGGGAAAAAACTTTTTCTCCTAGTGAACGATTTGATTTTAAAAAACAACCATTTAAGCCTAATACGGATATAACTTTAAATAATGAGAAGTTTAGTATAGAAAAAGTGTACCGAACTGAATGGGTAGAAAAAGATGTAGATATTAGATTAGATCACCCTAGACCAGATATCTACTGGTATGAGTTAAGAACTCAAAGCGGGTTAAAACGTTGGTTGAAAGTAGAGAATGTTGAAGGTGATAATGTCTTTTTATCTGATAAAGGGATTGTTGTAATGGATAAGGAAGATATGGTTGAAGATATCACTCATAATCCAACTAAAATTAAAGTGATTTATAAAGACAACTGGTTTGGTGGTCGTGAGATTGAAGCCTATCAGTATGTAAATGGTGTTCGTATTATTGTATTAGATCATAAAAAACGCACTGAGATGGATATATTTGAAGATACATTCGAAGAAGCAATGGAAGCAGTTGAAGAGAATATGGAATTAGGTGTCTTTAATGAATAACCTCAAAATTGGTTACTCGGAATTATTAACGTCTTCTAAGGTTTCTAGTCCAGTTTTCAATAGAGCTACAAAAGCTGTTATTAATTTAAATACTTACAAGGAAAACTTATTAAAAGTAAAAGAAACTGTTAACAAGAAGGTAATGGCTATTGTAAAAGCTAATGCTTATGGGCACGGAATTACCCCTCTATCAATAGAAGCTGAAGAGGTGGTTGATTCTTTTGGAGTAGCTATAATTGAAGAGGCAGCTACACTAAGAAATGTAGGTATTAAAAAACCGATACTTGTATTGGGCTACGTTGATTCAGAGTACTTTGCATATGTAGCTAATGAAAATATAAGGGTTACTTTATATTCCTATGCTCAGTGGAAAAAGTGGCAAGAGCAAATTTTTAAGAAGAACCGTTTAACTAATAAACCGGTAATTTTCCATTTAAAAATTAACACCGGTATGAATAGACTGGGATTTAAGAGTGAAGAGGAAATGTTAAAAACCATACAGGAAATAGAATCAACAAAAGGTGCTTCCATAGAAGGGGTGTTTACTCATTTTGCTACTGCAGATGAACCTGGTGACTCGTTAATTATTGAACAGGAAAATGCTTTTTTGAAGATGATATCTAAAATTGATAAAAATAAATATATTGTACATATAGCTAACAGCGCTTATGCATTAAATAGAGATTCAAAAGTTCCTTTCGATATGATTCGTTTAGGAATTTCAAGTTACGGAATGCTCCCTGACTCTAAATTAGAAAATCTATTAAAAGTAAAAACTAAGCCTGTTTTGCAGTTAAAAACAAAAATTGTTCATATTCAAGAGCTAGAAGCGGGAGATAGAGTTGGGTACGGAGCAACTTACGAAGCGAAGAAGAATGAAAGAGTAGGAATAATCCCTATTGGATATGCAGATGGTCTTTTAAGGAGATACGCTTTAAATGCTTACGTTTTGGTAAATGGAGAACGAAGATACTTTGCTGGAAGGGTCTGTATGGATCAGGCAATGATTAAACTAGAACCAGAAGATTGTTTGGAAGATGAAGTTGTTATTTACGGAGAACAAGGTGAGGAAAAAGTTTCTTTGGAAATGGCTGCGGAATGGTCTAATAGCATTAATTATGAATTATCCTGTCTTATTTCTGAACGCGTAAAAAGAATATATACTAAATAAAAAAAGCTAGAATACCTAGCTTTTTTTATTTTCCTTTTGCACCAGCATCTGAAATGCCTGTTACTGAAAAATTGTATTTCATAGTATATAGATTGCTTGATCCATTATCCAAAGTTACACACTTAGGTCGGAAATTAGTAGCAGTAACAGAAGAAGGAGAAAATCCTTTGTAAGAACAGTTAATAAGGTTTGAGGAAGCGGCTTTATATGTAATAGTTACTGTATAACTATATTTATAATTCTTGTAATCTGTACCACCTTTATAAACTTCTCCTGAATAATCTTGTCTCCATTTTCTAGTATCGTTATCCTTTGAATAAACGGTACCTGAATAATACTGAACATAATCTCCATTAATATTTACTACGTAATTGTTGTTTTTAAATAATGTTCCACTGTAGTTATTTTTGTTATATTCAAGTTTATCCGGTAAATAAGAAGGATTAGAGACCGTTTGAGAGACTGTAACTGTTTTGTTTGAAGGAGGAGTGTAAGATCCGCTAACTATATAGGCAGAACTTAGGGGAGTCAATGTTCCACTATAGTCATTGTCATCTAGATAACTAACAGCGTCAGGAAAAGAATTTGTATCAGAGTATTTGACAGAAATTGCTTCCTTAGAATGTAAGGTAGGGTTATAAAAGCTTTCCTTACTTGAAACCTTTCCATTAAAGACATTGATTGTCATTTCGTTTCCGCTAATAGAATAGTCTACTTCACCTGTGTTAACTGAAACTAATTCAATAGAATCGAAATTAGAAGGTAGAGTTATTACCTTGTTCTGCTCCTGAGTGGGACTTTCAGCAAAAGTAACTGTTAAATCTTCTGTTCCCGCAGCAAACGTTTTTACTGGATGGAATACGATGGATGAAGTTAATAATATGCTTAAAGACAATGTTAAGGTTTTGTTAAGAGTACTTTTTTGTCTTTTGTGCTTTAAATTTAGAGATTGCTCTTTAGTTTGCATTAAAAATCACCACGCTTTCTAAATAGGTTATAACTCAAATTGAGTGCTTTATTGTAAATTTGCACAAAAAAAATTGAGCGAAAGATACCCACCGTTCCTGTTTTTTAATAATAAATAAAAAAATAAAAAGACCAGAAGTTGGTCTTTTTATTTTAACCTTAGTTTGCGCTACTACTGTTAGAAATACCGGTTACGGTAAAGTCATATTTAAATAAATATAAATTGTTTGAACCGCTATCTAGGGTTACGCATTTAGGAAGATAATTAGAAAGTGTATTGGAGGCTGGTGACATACCTTTGTAAGAACAAGGGCTAATAGTGGTTCCACCAGATGTACCTACCACATTATAGTTGATAACAGCATTATAAGCATACTTATAATTAGTGTAATCAGTAGCACTCTTATAAGCGGTGCCGCTATAATCCTGTCTCCAAATTCTTGTATCTACGTTATCTGCGCTAACTGTTCCAGTGTAATATTGAGTATAAATATATTCGCGAGTATCTGATGCTGGTTTATTTACTGTTCCAGTATAATCATTTTGCCATACGCGCGTATCAAGCGGCTCTGGTGTTATCGCAGTGCCGGCATAATCTTGAACGTAAGTACGGTCTATTTTTGTCCAGAACCATTCTGTAGCATATCCAGGCATAATGGAGAAGTCCCCGTATCTTATGTCAAATTTACTATCTCCACCGTGATTATTGTAAAAATCCCACCAATCGTATTGACATTCAAGCGATAAACCTGATTTTACCCATAGGTTAGAAGAAGAAGTAGGGCAAGGATCTCCTGTTTTAGAAATGTACCAACCCGTACTTCCGTTGTGAGTATCTCTAAACTTAGGGTATACCAAACTAAAGCCTCCTACTGATGTTCCTTTTACCCAATAACCATACTGTGTAGGTTTAGTTCTCGGTTGACCCAGATCTCTGTCAGTAACAATTGCACTCGTATAATTGGAAGTTTCTACATCTATTGTTCTGTAAGAACCATTTTTACCTAGTGTAGCAGTATAACCTGAACCATC
Source organism: Priestia sp. SB1 (assembly GCF_038898415.1). Lineage (NCBI taxonomy): Bacteria > Bacillati > Bacillota > Bacilli > Caryophanales > Bacillaceae > Priestia > Priestia sp. SB1. Next base: position 486,630 of record NZ_JBBJSS010000002.1, read on the forward strand.
AGAGTATGGAATTGTATCAGGTATATCCGCTACATCTGCAAAATTCTTATTATTAATGGCAACAGATTTTTTAGAAGCTGCCTTTGTAACGGTACCTGAATAAGTCTGTGTGTATGTACGATCTATTTTTGTCCAAACCCACGTTTTAGCATAAGCAGTTGTTTTATAGAAAGTGGGTTGATTAATATCAAAGTTATATTTACCACCGTGATTGTCGTAATAATCCCACCAATCGTATTGACAGTTCCAGTTAGGACTAAAACCAGCAATTGTTGTCCACTCGTTACAAGATTGAGAATCAGAGGAATCTTTTATATACCAACCTTTACTGAGTGTGTTTGAAATAGGTGACCACACCTGTATGTAATCTACGCCTGATGTAACAGCTGTATTAGTCCAGTAACCTAAAGTAGTCGGTTTATAACTAGGAGCCTCGTTTTTACTAATACCTACAGTTTTATCAGTTTTATAATTTGGAGTCTCAACATCTTTAATGACCATAGCAGCATTTTTAGTAAGAGTTCCTATATACCCATTAGCATCTGAGTAATTAATGCTATCTGGAATAGCACTAAGGTCTGTTCCTGTTTTAGTATCGTTCACAACTTTAGTTTGTTTAGGCGTATAACTACCGCTCTTTACATAAGGAGTTCCTCCAGTAAGAGTTCCTGAAAATCCATCTTTGTTATAACTAATAGTAGACGGAAAGCTATTTGTATTACTTGTTAAGCTTTCTGTAACACTTTTATCTTCTGCAGGAAAACTTTCACCATTAGTAATGCTCTTAGTCGGAGTTCCTGATTTAGAGAGTGTTCCTTTATATCCATCTTTATCGTAAGCCATAGTAGAAGGAAAATTCGAAGTACTTGTACTAGTCTGGGTCTCAGTAACTGTTTTACTTGAGCCTGCACTATAACTACCGCTAGTTACATAAGGAGATCCAGAAGCATTCAGTGTACCTGAAAAGCCATCATAATCAGTAAAAGAGTATGTACTAGGAAACGAATTAGTTGAGTTGTACTGCATTGTATCAACCTGTTTTTGCTCGGCTTGAGGATTTGTATAAGAGTCTCTGCTAGTATATGCTCCATTGTCAACTGTAACTGTCATTTGAGAACCATCTACTTCATACGAAATGTCACCAGTGTTTACAGTTGCTGAACTGACAGAATCAAAATCCGAAGGTAGAGTTATCTTTTTAGTCTGTTTTTGCGATGTGCTTTCTGGAAATGAAATGTTAATTTGCTTCGTAGCGGCGTAAACTATTTCATTTGTAAGAGCATATGGAAAAGATATTGATAAAGCCATTCCAACAGCTAAAATTTTTTTGGTTCTAGAAGAGAGATTGACTTTTTTGTTAATAGGTTTCCTTAAAAAAGTTTTATTTTTCATATTTTCACCTCACTTAATATTTAATTAAATTAATATCCTTATTTTTATAAACGAAATTAAGAAAAAGTGTACTTTTTTTAGAAATTTTCTTTGTTTAGAAGTGGTTAGGAGTAAAATCTGATGGAGAGGAGGCGATAAGATGTTTTATTATGAAGAAAAGGCTGATAAAAAGCCGGGGGATATTGCAAAACACTTAAATACGACTTCTGAAAAAATTAGCGAATGGGCAAAAGACTTAGAGAGATACGGGGTTATTAAATTTAGTAGAAGTGGATATGGATCCTTAATGTTTAAAGAAAGCGATATAAAAGTATTAAGGGAGTATGGTCTTCTTAAAAGTGCATTAGGAAACCCAAAGGATGCTATTGAGATATTAAAAGAAACGGATGTTATGCCTACGGAACAAGAAGATATGTCTTGGACTAAAGAATTAAAATTTGCCATTTGGAGAAGACATTGACAGTGCCTTTTATGTTTTTCGGCTAATAAAAAAATATGAGGAAAAATGATTGCTTATAAAATGAAGTATATGGTAATATATTTACAGAAATCAACAAAGAGCCAAGGAGGAAAGATGAGTGGCACAACTTAGTCGCATCCAAGAATACATAGAAGAACCAAAAGGGTTTGTAATTTTCTTAGGAAATAAATGTCCGGTAACGTGGAAAAGAGAAACCCAAAGGTATGTCTTTGATGTACGCAGAATTGAAAAAACTGAGGAAGATGATCAAATGTGGATGATAAACAAAAAAGTCTTTGACGAGAAAATGGATAAGGAAGAAATTTACCTTATGAATGGAAGTACATATCGTTAATTTAGAAACATATTGTTAATCGTTAGCCAATACATACTTACATACTTACATATTTAACATACAGTTATAAATTAATACCTTTACATACATATGGAGTTTATAATATCTTTTCAAGTCAAGACGTGTTTATGCACGTCTTTTAATTATGAAAAAAGCAGCTGCTATGCTGGTTAATTTGCCTTTTCGTACACTTGCTTAATTAATTCTTTAAAAGACTTTTCATTTAACGTGTTTTGATCAGTTGTGACAGAAACAAAAACAGGTATTAAAGAATCATCTAAAGTTGTAATGCCATATGCTTGAAACTTTAAAGGGTTTGAAGACTCAATGGGAACCACAGGAACAATTCCATCAAGATAACCCACTACTTTTTCTGCTGATACTTCTTCGTTATAGAATAAAATTGTATGATGTTTCTTCGCTAATTCAATAAAGAGTTTTTGATTTTCTTTAACCATATACTTGTCATCAACAATAACTATAGAAGTTTTCTCTAAATTAGAAAGTTGCTTTAAAGTTGTTTTATGGAACATTGCATAGCTATCATTTTCAAAAGGAGACTTACCAAGCGATAAAACATTAATTGGCTTTTTTGGGGCTTTTGAAGTTGTACTCACAGTCGTTGTGACAGTCTTGTCCTCAGTGGATGTAGTAGTCGTCTTGGGGCTTACCTGTTTAGTGTTATTAACATAATGATTCCAAATAAAAGCTAATACAATAACTGATGCTAATACAAAGATACTTCGGTATACAAGGCCTTTTTTAAATTGTTTATGTTTATCCATTAATTGCACCCCTTTGCTAGTAAAAAGGAAAGGTTGTTAAGTAGGTAAATGCTTATAGTTTAAAGGAATTATCTATGCGCTTTTGAAAAATCCCTTTATCAATTTGGCAATCTAAACAAACTACTTTATTGTAAAGTGGGCTGTTTAATTCATAATCCCAATTACCTTCAGCGCGTCCCCAAGAGTTAATTTTTTCATAAAGACTAAAGTGAATTGGTTGCTTGCATAAATCACATATACACTTGTTGGATGTTTTAGATTTGTAAGTAGTTTTCTTCTTTTTATATTTCTTTTCATTGTCTACTTTTTGTTCTTGCTTAACGGCATTTAGAATTGCTTCTTCCATTTTTTCTTTTCTTATATATCCTTCGGATTTAACCTCATAAAATTTATTGTAGGCTAGTTTTTTTGCTTTTAAGTACGAATCTTCACCATTAAAGCGGTTAATAACATTTCTACCTTTATTGTTAAATTTACCCTGATGAAATACAACTTGGAAGTTGTTATAACCTAGTTTAATTAGCTCAATATTAAAAAACTCAAATCTACCGCTATTTAAATCAATAAAAACTAATTCTTTAGGCCACTCTTTTTGCTTTGTCAAAGGTACAACACCTCCTATGCAGATATACTACTGATACACTAAAAAAACACAAGAAAAAAATATGGAAAACATTTCTCTTAAACAATTTTTTCATTATAATCTTTTCGGATTGGAGGGATGGTTATGGATAACAAAAGAGAATTCTTCCGCTTAGAATTGAAAGATGAGGATGTAACAGTTATTCATCCTGGCGGTAAGGAAGCTGCAATGATTAAAGACATTAGTGCCACGGGATTAAGCTTTGAAGCTCACTATGAGTTTGTTTTTGAATGGGCTATATTATTGTTTCAAGTAAATAAAATTAAGTTCGAAAGAAAAGCTCTCTTTGTAAGAAGAAATGGTCTTGCGTCTGGTAAGTATTTTTACGCTGTTCGCTTTATTAACTTCGATGAAGAAGAGAGGAAAAAGTTATTTCAAGCCATTATGCAAGAACAAGCAAAGAAATTAGGCAATGGATAACAGATAGGTTATGACTGTGCCAAGTTAAATTTTAATTAGCACCTAACAATTAAAAGTGGTTAATAGCCGCTTTTTCTATAAGTAAAAAAAACACTTTTATATGTAATAAAAAGTGTTTTAGGTGTATATGCGATTTAAAGAGAAGAATTAAACCTCGTCTTTTTTCATCTGACTACCAACGGCATAGATGAATGTTTTAAGTTCTTCATTAGTTACGTCATTAGTAACCTCTGGAAGAAGGATACCTGCAGTACCTTTAGCATAAACGGAAGAGTAAAAACCTTTCTTGCGATCTTCAGAAATGCTAACGGTATAACCTTGGCAATTCGATAAACTAATATTAGCCTCATTAAATAATTTTCCATCAAATGTACTCACTTCATTAATGATTTGTCCTAAAAAGTTAATCGGTTGTTCTAGTGTCTCTCTTTTATAAATGCTCATAATAGAGCCTCCTTTAAAGTTATGTTAGGAATGTTATACCTGAATTTTGGCTTAATGGTATAAATTTTTCATTTTATTTATGAAGATATTATTTAGTCTATGTAAGTCGGTGAGCCTACTGCTTCTAAAAATTAAATTACACAGTTCTCAAGTTGTCCCTTTAGTATTAATTAAAATGAGCTTTGCTGAAGTTTGCATAAATGAGTCCTTACTATTATTTATGTTAAATGTTAATGTGCCTTTTATCCTCATTTAAATATAACGAATTATTTTTTTTACCCAAAAAATATAAATGGTGTTATATATATAAAGGAGTTTTAAATGAAAGGTTGGAAAAAATGAACAACATTAGCGGAAACCTTAGGGGTATGATTGGTAGTTTAAAAAACAATATTGTTATTGATAAAATTGTGGGTTTTGGAAAACACTTTGTTTTTCGTTTTGACAATTCCTACGGTCTTTCCGTTTTAGAAAAAGGGGAAGGACAGGGACCACAATATATTGCTACAGTAACAAAGTTTGATGTTGCCGATGAAGATTATGAATTGGATTACACAACACCTGTAGCTAATAATGACGTCCAAACAGATAACACAGATACAATTAAGCATTTATTGTATTTGGTTAAGAAATTAAAAAGCAACTGACAAACTTTATATATAAAATAAAGCATCATTTTATTTAACATAGATAGAAATAAGAAAATAAATAAGGATGTGAATGATAATGGGGGAAAAGTTCAAGTTTAGCAAAGATGGTTTCTGGCTTGAATTAAGGATAATGGAAGACAACCGACTGCACATTGATACTAATAAAGAGGAACGTAGGGAGTGGCCTGAAGAAGGTTGTATATTCTACGCAAAAGTTCTTCTTGATTACACTGTTAAATGCGGGGATAGCTTAGACGAAATAACTAGAAAAGCTAATTTTTTTGAAGCCAAAGGCTTTAGATACAAAAAAAGATTATATAAAGAGTTATTTCGGATGCCTTGGGGAGATTATTCGGAAGAAGATCTTAAATACATAGAAGAAACTAAGCAAGAAGCGGAAAAATTCTTTTCAAGTGTATTTAATAAAACCGCTAACCCAAGTAGTGTAAAAGACAATATAAAAGAACAAGTTGTTAGTGAAATTTCTCTAGATAAGAAAAAGAAATTAGAAAGCGAATTGCTTCACTTAAATTCTCTAGAGATAGATCACGAAAACACGCAACTAGAGTTATTTAAAGACTACGCTGTTTCATAACCTTTGCTTTATTTGCAAATTGACAATAAATAAAAAAGATCTAATTAATAGATCTTTTTAATTGGTGTAATGCTTCAATTAAAACAATACTTTAATGCAGTCATTTAAATTTCGGACAGGGGTAATAAGGAAATCCTCGGTTTGAAGTTTTTTTAATTGTTCAAAAGATCCCATTGGTACAATTACCTGTTTAAACCCTACGCGCTGAACCTCTCTTACAAGTTGCTCAATTCTAGAAACAGGCCTTACTTCTCCAGCTAATCCTACTTCTCCAATCATTACTGTTGATGAATCAATCACTTTATTTACATTAGAGGAGTAAATGGTCATAGCTACACCTAAATCAGCTCCAGGTTCCTCTACATCCATACCACCTACTACATTTACATAAATATCTTTAGCGGACAGTTCTCGAGAATTACATTTCCTTTCTAAAACAGCGGTTAAAATGCTTAAATTATTTCGGGAAAAACCTTTTGCTGTTCGACGAGGGTTAGTGCCGGGGACTACAGGCGCGGATACTAGAGCTTGTACTTCTATTAGTAAGGGTCTTGTGTCACTGATACATACAACGCCTGAACCACTAGAATCTTCAGGTCGATTAGCTAACAAGTACTCCGAAGGATTAGGAACCTCAATTAAACCTTCCTCTGCCATTCTGAATACACCAAGCTCCATATCACTGCCAAATCGGTTTTTCCGACACCTTACTAACCTCAAATCACTGTACTTTTCCCCCTCAAGATAGAGGACAGTATCTACCATATGCTCCAACTCTTTTGGACCTTTAATGTCTCCATTCTTTGTTACCTGCACAATAATAAAAATTGTAATACCGTGTTCCTTTGCCAAGTTCATTAATCTGTTAATACAATGCCTTACTTGAGATATATCGCCAGGATTACCGGCCACCATTGGATCGCCTATTGTATTAATAGAATCTAGTATCATTAATTTAGGGCGATATTCTAACGCTTCTGTTTCTATTTCATCTAAATTACGTGAGAAAATAATCTTGAAATTGTTATTATCTGCACTCATTTTCATTCTTCCTTGCATTCTTTTCTTTAATTGATATTCTGATTCTTCTCCAGAAGCGTAAAACACCTTTTCGTTTTTAGAAACATTATCGGAGACTTTTGATAATAAAGTGGATTTTCCATTACCAGGATCACCACCAAGTAGAACGAGAGAGCCTTCTGTTATTTGACCTCCCAGTACTCTGTCCAACTCTCCAATACCGCTAGAAAAACCTTGTTCCACAAAACCTTCATTTACTTGATGTAAATAAACAGCCTTTTTATTATTAGCGGAAATAGTCTTTGAAGATTTTGTTTCTTTTTCTTTGCCTGTGAAGTAACTTTCTTCTCGGAGAGAGCCAAAAGTACCGCAACCAAAACACTTTCCAGCTGCTTTATATGTTTCATAACCGCATTCTTTGCATACGAACTTTGATTTTTTAGCCAAATTAACACCGTCTCTTTTATGTTTTTCGCCTAAAAAAAATATCAGTCTATTTTTGAATTATTTTATATGTATTTATGATATTATTATTAAGCTATAAAAGAAAAGAAAGGGTGATGTAAAAGAATGATGAAAGTTGACATCTTAGATATATTCTCAGGGAAACTTACTAACTTGAGAAACATAATGATTGAGGGAGAAGTTATTGAATTAAATTACCGTAAAACAAAAAATGATTCCCTTATTATAGAAGGAACTATTTTTGACGGAACTTCTTCTATGTACTTTTCCTACTTTGATGAAAATGAACCTACATACAAAGTAAATGACATACTAGAGCTAAAAGGTAGTGCAGCCCCCAATAAATTTAATCAATGGGAACTAACTTTTAATCCAACAAAAAATGGTGTTAAGAAAGTTGGTACAAAACAACCTAAAGTGTATGACGATGGTTCAGAGGAACACCGCGTAGAATTACAGACTTTCTCCTTTATGACAGAGAAAAGAGGAGCGGTACCTGTTTCAAAGTATTTCGAGGTAGCAAAAGCTCTAGGTCATAAAGCGGTTGCTATTACAGATGTTAGCGTGGCTCAATCGTTTCCTGAAGCATATTCCGCTTCAAAAAAACACGGTGTTAAAGCTATCTTTGGGATGACTGCTTTATTAGCTCCTCAAACGCATATGGTTTATAACAATGAAAAAAGATTGTTAACATCTGATATTGTAGTATTTGACGTTGAAACCACAGGTTTATCTTCGCGCAATGATCATATTATCGAACTCGGGGCTGCTAAAATATCAAATGGTAAAGTAGTAGATAGATTTCAAAAGTTAGTTAAATCACCTAAATCAGTAAATCCTTTTATTGAGGAGCTAACTGGTATTAATGATGCAATGTTAGCTAAATCAGGTGAAGATTTAAAAAGTGTCCTTGAAGAATTCAATGAATTTGTGGGCAGTTCAATGTTAGCCGCTCATAATGCTTGGTTCGATCTCCATCATCTCGAAATGGCGTATATAAAAGCTAATATAGATGTCCCGAAATTAATTGTCATTGATACACTCAAGATATCACGAAAAATTCATACTGAAGGTTTTAAAAACCACCAACTAAAAACATTAGCTAAAAAATATGACATACCTTTACATAATGCCCACAGAGCTTGTGATGATGCTGAAGCAACTGCTTGGGTACTAATTAAGATGATTGAAAAGTTAGATGCTGTAGATATAAGAGATACAGAAGAACTTGAAAGTTTTAAAACAGATATTAACCCGTTAATTGAATTCCCTAATGAAATTACAATATGGGTTAAAAACCAAGTTGGTTTAAAAAATTTATATAACATAATTACTGATTCTCATATACATAGCCTTTCGTCAATGGGTAGTCCAACAGGATCAAACAGACCAATTGTTTCGTGGGATCTTATTAATAAATACAGAGAAGGATTAATTATAGGTTCAGGTTCACACGAAGGGATGGTATTTTCTAACGCTTTAAATAAACCGGATTATGTTATAGCGGAGGAAATGGAAAAATACGATGTGATTGAAATGCAACCAGCAGAATTAGCAAGACATTGGTGGCATAACGAAAGAACAGAAACAGATAAAGAAGAGTACATCATAGATGCTTGGAAAACTGTTTATCGTATTGCAAAAGAAAAGAATAAATTTATTGTGGCATCAGGACACGCGCATTTTGTAGAAATAGAAGATGCACTTCTTCATAACATATTAATATATTCGCAATTACCTCCTAAACGTCCACACTTCTCAAGAAAAGGAAAAATGGAATTTCCATTTGGTCCCGCTCCGTTTCGAACTACAAAAGAAATGCTTGAGTCGTTCCCATACTTATCAAAACAAGAAGTACATCAAATTGTTATTACAAATCCTAATTTGTTAGCGGATCGTGTAGAAGAGCTTTCTCCAATTCCTCTTGATGAAAAGGAATTTCCAAAGTTGTTCACACCAAAAATTGATGGAATTGACGATAAGTTCCGAGAGCTAGCAATGAAGAACGCTCGTAAGAAATATGGAAACCAGCTTCCTGAACTTGTGGAAAGTCGTTTAACTAGAGAGCTTGATGCTATTATTGATAACGGTTATGCAGTAATCTATATGATTTCAAGAGACCTTGTAAAGAAATCTTTAGAAGATGGATATTTAGTAGGTTCCCGCGGTTCGGTTGGTTCATCTTTTGCTGCTACAATGACTGAAATTACAGAAGTAAATCCATTACCTCCGCATTATGTTTGTAAAGAGTGCCAATGGAATTTATTTTTTACTAAGACTGAGGAAGTTTTATCAGGATTTGACCTACCGCCTTCTTTTAGTGCTTTGCTTAATTCAGAAAAGTACACAGAAGAGGGAATTAACTATTTTGTTGAAACGTTTATGGAAAACTTTAATATAACGGATAAAGATAAGATGGTTATATCTATGAAAAATCATAACCCTAAAGTTTGTCCTCAATGCAAGAAAGAGTCTCTGATAGCTGATGGACATAACATTCAGTTTGAAACATTTTTAGGTTTCGATGGAGATAAGGTGCCGGATATTGATCTCAGTGCGTCACGTTGCTAATTGAAAAGATTAGCCACTAGTTTTTAAAGCTAGTAGAACTGCTATTTTGAAGTGTGGAATGATGGGGTAACGCTCTGAAACGCACTCACTGAAGCTGCGGCAGGCATTAGAAGTATTGCAAAAACAACTTTTGTCTGAAGCCCGCTAAAGTGGGCTGAAGTTCACCCTAACAGTACGGCTGAGGAAAGGGAGCTATAAAGCTTCCGTGAATGATAGGTCTGGTGTCTATAAAATCTATATGGTTAGAATCAGTAGAATAACTGGGACGAACCCTTGATTGACTTCTCGTGAATGTCACATATCAGAAATGATATGGGTTCCTAATAGGAATTTTGAGTGTGGATGAGTAAGCGTTTGGTTATGAAAGTCCATACTGTGTTAAAGGTACAGTCAAGCTCAACGGGATTTAGGGGGAACCTAAGTAGATTATGTAAAGATAGAAATAGTGGAACGTGAGAAGCTTCCAACACATCAGAAGGTTGCACTTCGTTAAAAGTGTTTCTATGGAAAAGTAACAATTATAACATAGATTTATGGAAGTGGCAGTGATGCCGTAGTACCGCTTACAAGATTGCCTATGATGACTGAATAAACAATAAGTCGGAGGATAAAACACTCTTGAGGGAAGGGCATTAGTCGTTAACGTCGATACAAACCTACAAAAGTCAGGTTCTAGTAAAACTTAAAGAAACGAAAACTTTCGAGAGGAAGTGATTAGTTGACTGACTTAAACTTAGCTGAGTAACTTCGACAATGTTAACGATGGAACGCCGTATGACACTGAAAGGGTCACGTACGGTGTGAGATGGGGGAAAAGCTGGAGATAACTTCAAATGCTTACCTATCATCATATTTCAGTTCAGTTTATCAAAGTAGAGCCCACGCTTATACAAAGGTTTTGTTTGGTGAAAACAACGTCTTTAGAGCTGGAACTATTGGTACCGTAGCGGATAGAACAGCATTTGGATCAGTCCGTGGATACTTTGCAAATCACGGTGTAACAGTATCAAAGGCTGAAATTAACCGAATAGCTAATAAGATAACTGGGGCCAAAAACTCAACTGGGCAACATCCTGGTGGTATCATTGTTTTGCCTGATTATATGGATATGACAGATGTAGCTCCTGCTCAACTTCCAGCCAACAACAAAGATGCGGAGTGGAAGACTACACATTTTGACTTTCATTCTATACACGATAATCTTTTAAAATTAGATATTTTAGGACACGATGCTCCTACTTTGCTAAGATATGCAAAAGATTATACTGGGATTGATCCACGCGATGTGCCATCAGCAGATCCAGATGTAATGAAGTTGTTTTATTCTCCTGAGGAAGTATTAGGGTTTAGCCCAAAAGAAGTGGGAGTAAAAGCAGGAACATTAGGTTTACCGGAAATGTGGACAAGGGTTGTTCAAGACGTTATTAATGAAACAAAACCAAAAACCTTTGCAGAGCTAATTACACTATCTGGATTAACCCACGGAACGGATGTATATTACGGAAACGCTCAAACGCTTATACAAGAAGGTACTTGCACAATTCGCGAAGTAATAGGTTGCCGTGATGATATTATGCGTTATCTTACGGCCAAAGACTTAATCCCATCCCACGCCTTTAAAATTATGGAGTCTGTACGTAAGGGGAAGGGTGTAACAGAAGATTGGGAAAAGGAGATGCGCGATCATAATGTGCCAGATTGGTATATTTGGTCTTGCAAGCTTATTAAGTATATGTTTCCTCGCGCTCACGCTGTAGCATACGTACTGGATGCTACACGAATGGGTTGGTATAAATTAAATACGCCTGTAGAATTTTATGCTTCTATTATGTCCTCGCGGTATAAGACTGAAAACATATTTGAATTTCAATATGATATAGCTGGCACTAAAAAGCGTATGGAAGAAATGGATAAAGAAATTAAACAATTAACAAAAGATGGGGAAACAAATGCCGCTAATAACTTAAAGAGAACTAGAGCGGCAATGAATGTTGTTTTGGAAGCTAAATTACGCGGAGTAAAATTCGGTAAGGTAGACATCTACAAATCTCATTCTTATCGTTATCTAATTGATCCAGAGACAAAGGAATTAATTCCTCCATTTATCTCAATACCTGACCTAGGTGATACTGTAGCAATTAAGTTATATGAGGAAAGACAAAATGGAGTATTTAAAGGAATTAAAGACTTAAAAAAACGCACAAAGGCTAAAGAGAAAAATATTATTGCTTTACGTCAATTGGGTTGTCTTGAAGAAGTAGAAGAGATTCAGCCTACATTATTTTGATAAAAAGAGGTGACGAGATATCGTCATCTTTTTTTATTATTTTTCCGTGCCAACTAAATTAGGCTATATACTTTTAACAATACATTTAAGGAGGATTTACAATGTCAGCACACGATTTTTACACAGTTGTACAACAAAATAACCAAGGAGGTTTAGGTTTCTTTGAAGCTGTAGACTTTGGTGAATTTGAGGACTATATGAGAGATACAATTAGAATTTATGAGAAAAATACAGATATATCTCATCAACAATTCGCAAAAGTTCCCAATAATGTAGAAGGGTTATGGTTTGTTGCTACTTTAACTAAAAAAGAGCAATTAGCGGGTTACGAGTTTAGAACAGCAGGGGAACTGAGAACGCAAATGCCTATATTGTTAGACGAGGCTCTTAAGTGTGATGATTGTCATATAGAGCATTCGGTAGTTATTTATCCTCCAACCGCTAAGTTGGTTAACGAAAGTATGTGGAGACATATGAAAGAAAACTGTTTATAAATAAAAAACTCCATTCTTTTGAGTGGAGTTTTTTGCTACTTAAAGATGCAAAGGGTAGGGAAGAAAAAGTAAAGAAAGTAATGCCTGATAACTTCCTTAAGAGACTAAGTAATGCTATTACAGCACTTGTAAAACAATGATTGATTAATAAAAAGACAACCAGTTTTTTTAAAACTGATTGTCTTTTTTATTACTTGTATTATGTTTTCATTTATTTGAAACTAATATTATCTGCAGCGGTTATTTCCTGTTGCGTTTTTTCTTTGTTATCTTTGTTAACCCAAGAAGTCTTAATTTCATTAGTTTCTAAAGCAGTTTTTATATCATCTTCACCTAAATTTTTTGTATATAAAACGAACTCCTGAGTAAAGACCTCTTGATTGCCCTCGTCGTCCTCTTTGGCATCTCCTTTACCAAACCAGTACCTTGTTTGCTCGTCTTTATCAATATTATTAAAGATTTTTTTATAATTTGGCATATCCACTTTCTCTTTTTCAATCTTATCAACTTCAGATAAGGTTACTTTAATATTAACTTTACGGAAATCTTCTTTTTTAGGGTCCTTGAGTTCATCAGTACCAACCTCTCCGTACTCTTTATCGCTCAAAGTGGAAACCTTTGTAACAACTTTTGCTGCTGGCTGATCTGTGTTTGAAGCATTGCTTTCGTTACTACAAGCTCCAAGTAGTGATGCTGACATTAATAATGGAATAACTAATAAAGGCTTAAACTTCATACTAATTTCTCCTTCAGTTCCAATGTATTTTTTGGTACGTTTGTAAAACAGCGGGTTTCTCTTTTTTTGCTAAAGAAGATTTTAAAGCACTTGTTATGTTTAAAATACCATTTCCGTATTCATAATGTCTACCGAATTTTATAGAATTATTAACAAAAATGTATGTTATTTCATCATTTGTAACATTTGGGTTCGCACTCTTGATAAGAGCTGCAGCTGCGGCCACATAAGGTGATGCCATAGAAGTCCCGCTATTGTAATCGTAACTATTATTAAGAGAGGTACTAAAAATTTCTTGTCCAGGTGCCATTGTATCAATTTCGTTTCCTACGCTTGAAAAGTTTGAACGTTTGCCTGTAATATCAACAGAACCGACTGCGAAAACGTGTTTAAATTTAGCAGGGTATGTAACATTTGATGATTTATCATAACCGTTATTACCAACAGGAGCCACAATAAATATGCCCTTTTCATATGCCTTATTAATTGCCTCTTCTAAACCTCTAGAATATTCTGATGTTCCAACACTCATATTTAAGATATCCATCTTATTATTTATAGCCCAGTCAATACCTCGTATAATATTAGACCAACTTCCGTCTCCTGAATCAGATATTGATTTTATTGCATAGACTTCGGCATCTGGTGCAATTCCAGTCTTTCTTGAGGCAATAATGCCAGCAACAAATGTACCGTGTCCTACATAATCCATATAATTCGTTCCTTCATTCCTATCAACAGGTGCAGTTCCACCCTTTATATTTAAATCGCTATGGTGATAGTCAATTCCAGTGTCCAAAACACCTATTTTTACACCTTTACCTGTATATGTATTATATAATTTGTTGTTTCTAAACTTTTCAGCATTAAAAAAACCGATATATTGATTCTCTTCAAGGGAAGGTTTAATATTTGAAGCATTTTTGGTTGAAGCATACGAGTCTTTTTCTATAAAACTTAAATGATCTCTGTAATTTTGTTTTAAAAGTTTAACTTGTTTTTGCGAAATTAGGACACGTGCAATATGCAAATTCTTATAGTCTTCAACTATCTTTATATTATTTTCTTTCGTAAATAAGTCAGTTTTCAAGGTGTTCTTATATCCAATAAGATAATACTTAGGGTTATTAGAAGTAGGCATTGCAAAAACTGGGTTAGTTAAGCAAAGTATTATAAAAATGATAAAAAAAGAGGTGATAATATATCTAATTAAAAGAAAAAAATTCACATAAAATACCTCCTATTTACTTACTCATAGGTATATATAAAATAATTTAGCACATAAAAATGCAATATACTACTATTTTTTTACATAATTAAAATAAATTTAAAAATATTTAAAAAATTGTAGAATATTGGAATTTGGTGTGATAATGTATATTTAAATCCGGCCGGATAACAAAAACTTCCTTGTTTAACATAATGTTCTTAATACAAAAACACATTTTTCGGGGGTTATTTATGTTAAAGAAAACGTTCGCTGTAGTAGCTACATTGGGGTTAAGCGTATCTATTTTTGGGGGAAGTGCATATGCACAGAACTCTACTCAGAGCAAAATAGAGTCTGCTCAAGAACAGAAGGCGCAAGAAGAATACGAAGCTAAGGAAGAGGTTCAATTAGCGGCTGAGGTAAAAGATGATAGCGTTGAAAACATTGAGGAACAAAGCGAAGAGTTAACAGAAGAAGTCGCTGACCTTTCTGATGAAGAATATACTCGATTCATTCACAATTATGTTTCAGAAAATAACGAGTCCACTGAAGAGATGCAAGAGAAACTGGATCTTGTGGGGGTAGAGTTTGTGCCTGAAGAAGATAAAGGCGTACAAACAATGGCAATAAAAGATCCTTCAAAAATATCTCTTTCTGTCTATTCTACGAAACGAACTGGTCAAAACTATTGGTACCTTCAAACATCTTGGAGAAGCAAAGAAATAGAGTTTGACCCAGCTACGCTTGATGTGGTATCACTTGAGTGGGATCCTAAATACGGAAAGTTTTATACTGCAATAGCTGGAGGAAAAGGGATATCAACTAAAAGAGATGGTTCGAAACGCGATAAAGGAATTTATCTCTTCAACGTAAATGACTCAAAGTACAACTTTGATTCTTATGCTTCTGTTCAAGTAACCAAAAAGAAAAAAGGTTGGTTAGAATATGGAGCAAAATACACACATACTTATTCTACAACTAAAAAAACTAAGACTGGACAAGCTGGCATAAACTTTGATGCAACTGGTCCTTCAGGTGGTTATAGTTATTCTGTTACTAAAACAACAAATGTATCTAGCTGGCCTAAGTACAACGAAAATGCTGTTAAATTAAATTAAATGCCAATATATATGGAACATCGTATTTATTCTTCATTCTAAATACGATGTTTTTTTGCTATTTGAGTACTGAAGTCTTTAGTAACATACGTTTTAGAAGAATGTTTTAATTTGAGGAATAAAAACAAAAAAAGCTGATTGATCAAAGCTAATCAAACAGACTTTTTAACCTTCATAATAGAAAAATATGTATGCGATCTAAATATATTAGCACGTATAAAAGTTAATTACTACTATTTATTCTAAATATTAAAAATATTTTACATATTGAGAAAAAGTTGTAGAAGACTGGAATTTATTGTGCTAATGTATATATAAATCCGGCCGGATAACATTACATCTTTGTAACCCATCTTTGTATTTTAAAAATCGATTAAATAGATTTTACGGGGGTTATTTATGCTAAAGAAGACTTTTGCTGTGGTAGCTACATTAGGGTTAAGCGCATCTATTTTTGGAGGAAGTGCATATGCACAGAACTCTACTGAAAACAAACCAGGGCCTGTTCAATACGAAAAGGCTCTAAAAGAATATGAATCAAAAGAAGAAGTGCAATTAGCTTTAGATGTTAAAGATAGTAACCTAACAGAAATAAAGGCTGAAAGAAAAGATCTGACAGAGCAAGTAAAGGACTTAAGTGACCCAGAGTTTGATCGTTTCTTGCACAACTTTGTTAAAGAAAATAGTGACACAGTGAAAGAGAAAAAGGAAAAACTCAATCTTCTTGGTGTGGAATTTGATCAAAAAGCTGGCAATAAAGTAAAAACAATGGCTATCACAGACCCTGCTAGAATTAAATTATCTGTGTACTCTGCAAAAAGGGGCGGGCAAAACTACTATCATATTGGAGTTAGTTGGATAAGCAAAGATTTTGAAACTAAGCCCGCTACATTAGATGTAGTTTCTTTGGAGTGGAATCCAAAGTACGGAAAGTTTTATACAGCAAGCGTTCCTGCTGATGGTGTTACAACGAAGCGTGACGGTTCTAAATATGATAAAGGTATCTACCTTTTTAATGTAAATGACTCTAAACTCATCTTTGATTCATATGCAACTGTCCAAGTCACACCTAAGAAATCAGGTTGGTTAGAATATGGAGCAAAATACACTCATACTTATTCAACAACGTCTAAAACTACCACTGGTCAAGCGAGCATCGGATTTGATTCTACTGGACCTAGCGGAGGGTATAGCTATTCTGTAACAAAAACTACGAATGTATCTAGCTGGCCAAAGTATGACGAAAATGCTGTTAAATTGAATTAAATTAATCTTGTTATAAAAACATCGTGTTTATACAGCTTATAAATACGATGTTTTAATTATGTGAATTCCTTTAGATATAAGTTGAAGACCTTTGCATTTTATCTTGTAAATAGAAAATAAATTTAATGGGGGCATTTATGTTAAAGAAAACTTTTGCTGCAGTAGCTACATTAGGGTTAAGTATATCTATCTTTGGAGGGAGTGCGTATGCTCAGACACAAAGCTACACTCAAAGTAAACTTGAATTAGCTCAGTATGAAAAAGAACTAAAAGAATATAACGCAAAGGAAGAAGTGCAGCTTGCTTCTAATATTCAAGACAGTAGTTTAAAAGAAATAAAAGCGGAAAAGAAAGAATTGATGGATCAAGTAGAGAATCTAAGCGATGATGAGTTTAATCGCTTCCTATACAATATTGCTAAAGATAATAGTGATACTATAAAAGAAAAACAGAAAAAATTAGATCTTTTAGATGTGGAATTTAGGCAAGAGGAAAAAAGGCCAATAAGCACAATGGCTATAACTAACCCAACTAAAATATGGATAGGTGTTTATGATGGAAAGAGGGGTGGGCAGGATTTCTACCATATAGGAGTTGCCTGGCAAAACAAAGAAGTTGAAAAAAATCCAGCTACGTTAGATGTAGTTTCTATAGAATGGGATCCTAAATACGGAAAATTTTATACTGCTAGTTCCACTGGAGATGGTATAACAACAAAGCGCGATGGGTCTAATCGCGATAAGGGGATATATCTCTTTAATGTAAATGACTCTAAAAAGAAGTTTGATTCATATGCTACTGTCCAAGTTACCCGTAAGAAAGCGGGATGGTTGGAATATGGAGCAAAGTATACTCACACTTACTCAACAAAATCTAAATCTACGACTGGTCAAGCGGGTATTAACTTTAATAAGGGAGGTTCGAGCGGGGGTTATAGTTATTCAGTAACTAAGACTACCAATATATCTAGTTGGCCAAGATATGATGAAAATGCAGTTAACATTAAGCCCTTTTAAAATAAGATAGCTAGTCGATAAACACCGTGATTATATTTACCATAAACACGGTGTTTTTATTTTGGTCAAAGTTGAATATCATTAAAAAGTTCTTAATTTTATGTAGGAGATGCTTTTTATGAAAAGATATTCAAAAGAATCTAGGGTAATTAGAACAAGCAGGGTTTTTCCTAATGATGTAAATAATCATAATACCCTGTTTGGTGGAAAGCTAATGAGTGACATAGATATGGTTGCTTCTATATCAGCAGCCAGACACTCTAGAAGTGGTTGTGTTACTGCCTCAACAGACTCAGTAGATTTCCTTTCCCCGATTGGTGTAACGGATTCTGTGTGCTTTGAAGCTTACGTAAGCTGGGTAGGAAAGAGCTCAATGGAGGTCTTTGTGAAGGTTGTGGCAGAGGATTTGATGTCAGGTATTCGCAGAATGGCCGCTACAGCTTTTTTAACGTTTGTCGCCCTAGATAAAAGCGGAAAAGCCTCTATTGTTCCAGAGATTATTCCCGAGACAGAAGAAGAAAAGAAATTGTTTCAAACAGGGGAAGAAAGAGCAAAAGCAAGGAAGGTTAGACGAGAAAAAAGCAAAGACCTTGCTAATTATTTAACAACTGATAAGCCTTGGTAAGGTAATAATATACACAAAAAAAGAAGAACTGCTAGCTCTTCTTTTTTTATTGTGCTTTTTTAAAATCCAAACCTATTTGTTCAACATAGGAAATAGTATCTAAAACGATAAGAATTTCTTCCCAAATCACATCAGGATTAAAGTTTTCAGGGGTAAGAATCTCAAATAAATCACGATCACTTTTAACTACAAGCATTATTTTTCCATTCTTCACACCAAGACTGATGTATTTATTAGTTCTTTCCATTAGTTGAACCAACTTATCTATATTTCTCGGTTGAAGGAGTTTATTTGTAACTACACTATCATTAGTTAAAACTCTATAGTGTTGATCAACATATAAATTTGAAAGACTTATTTCGTGCAAGGTTTTTCGGTTACTTGCTTTAAAAGAATCGTTGTTATACGTTTTATAAGTAAGATACAGTTCGACATTAGAATCAAGCTTCATATCCACTTCTACAACAAGAGAATCGAGGAATTTAATTTCCCGTCTTGAGTCTTTATCCTCTTCTACTCTGTAAATAGAAACTTCACTTACACGAACTTCTTTGTCGTTAAAGTTCCCTATTATTGCATCATCTGTTTTAGCAATGTCTAAAATTTTTTCTGAAAAGAAGGACGTGTTTTTTAGTTCTTTTTCGGTAATGCCTTTACTAGGAGCATAGGTGAAATTAGGTAAAACAGCGGGAATAATCTCTTCAAGAATTGGTTTTTTCGAAGCCATCTGAAAATTATTGTAGCTTCCATAAGAAGAAAGTGTAACTATAGAATCTTTACTATCTGTTTTAATAAACTTTGCTCTTATACGAGCGTATAGTGTTAAAAGCCCCACAAGAACAAAAAATCCAATAAAAACACCGCTTACTCCAAAAACTATATTACAAGCAACTAAAAAGAAGAAAAACAATAAACCAATAGCAATACCAACTGTTCTATATTTCTGAAACCTCTCTTCTATTAATGCTACTTTTTCTATTTCTCCTTCATACTTAGGTCTAATATTATTTTCAAAGTAATCTACAAATTCTCTCTTATTTCGAATCATAGAAGAGGATTCTCTTTTCTAGAAGCAGGTGTTTCATAAAGATCTTCTTTTTCAAAGTTAAACAGCTTAGCAAGAATGTTCGAAGGAAACATAGCAATAGATGTATTATATCTATTTACATAGTCATTATAACCTTTTCTAGAAGAAGCAATGTTTGCTTCATTATTTTCTATCGAGTCTTGTAACCTCAAAAAGTTCTCATTTGATTGTAATTCTGGATAGTTCTCAAATGTCGCTAATACTCCTGGAATTTGTCTTTCAATTTCGTTATGAATTTTTGTTTTATCTTTAAATGACATATTTTCTTGTGCTACTAACTGTCTAAGCTTAATGATTTGTTTAAGTGTATCAACTTCATAATTTTTAAATTCCTGTACTATTTTATACATTGTAGAGATCTCTTCAAATCTTTGTTGTAAGTAAACACCCATATTTGATTTAGCTTCAGATATTTTAATTTTTTCTGCTTTCATTCTATTGTAAGCACTAACTATATTTGCAACTAATAATACCAAGACAACAATAATAGCCACAGGTATTCCTAAGCTAGCACCATAACTAGTAGAAGCAAATATTATTGCAATAAAGCCTAAAACCATAATAGTATGATTCATTTCATCACCTCGAGAATGAACATACTCAATATTAATATGTTGTAAAGAAAAAAATTAGTTTTAAAAAAACAAAAAGCAACCGTACTGTAGTCCACATACAGTAGGGTTGCTTTTTGTAACTCATAAAAATTGATGCTATAATCTTATAATCTTATATTTGCTATGTAATCCTTTTATAACAACAATAGCCGCTATAAATGGTACTTAGCTAGTATATAACGGGTTTTTAAAAAACGCAACATTTATTTTTTGATAGAAAAACATAAAAGGTAAGAAGGTTAAAATTGTTATATAGATAAAAAAACAGACTTCTCAGGTGCTTGAGAAATCTGTTTTTTTGGAAACGTTATGTAGTATTTGTTTAGCGTGCGTTTTTTGTTAATGTTATTACAATAGATATGAACCAATTATTCATTCGTATAAGACATATTATATTAGAATTAAATTTAAAAATCAACAAATTTATAAAAGGTACGAAAAATATAAAAGGTAAGATGGGTGATTGGAGTTAAATTTGGATTTTGAGTTTTCGTTTATGGATTAACATAAAAAAAACGGACATCTCTTTAAGAGGTGTCCGTTTTTAGAGAACTTGCATTGGCGAAGCCAATTATATCATTATAGTTAGAAATGAACTACTATTTTATACTCAGAAAAAGAAGGAGGAGGAACCCTCCATATGTTATCGTATGCCACGCACGTATAGTATTTGCTTAGTATCAAAAATATATAAGTGTTTATTTTTGATTTAAATTAATACTTTTCATAAACTCATTCGCTACAAGTTGGTAGGCGTCTAGTGTCAAATGAATATCTTTTGGATTAGGAACATACTCTTTTTCATTTGTTTTAATAATATCAGCAGTAGGAACATAAATATCTCCATTTGCAGCTGCCAGTCCTTGAATAGTCTTATTTAAGTTATCTAATAAAACTAAAAGGGGAGCTTGTTGTTCTGCCGGATAGTGAGGGAATGGATTATAGTAACCCATAACATATACTTTGGCTTTAGGATTTAGATTATTAATTGTTTCAAGAATTATTTTTAAGTTACTATTTACGCTTACAAGAGCGTCAGTTATATGTGAAGGATCTGTGTAAAGCTTTTTGACAAGATCGTTTGCACCAATATCCAAAGTAATAACATCCGCTTTTTTAATTTCTTTTCTCATTTCATCGTTAGTTAAGACATCATTCTTTACATTTTCGGTTGTATATCCGCTAGCTCCAAAATTGTCGTAGAATACTTTGTGATTAGCTTGCTCAAGAGATTGTACTATGTAATCAGGGTAACCTTTATCAAACAAATCGTATGGAGTGCGGCCTGCTGCTAGAGAATCACCTAATGCTACGTAATCAACTTTATGTTTTAAACTATCTTTATGTAATTGACCAATATCGCTTGCTGCACCTGCAGTTAAAGGTAGGCTCATAACTACTGTTCCAGCAATTAAAATACCTGAAAGTTTCTTTTTAATAGATGTCATTTGTATTCCTCCTTGTATGTATAGTTATTATAACTATTTATAAAGTAAATTTTTGTCGAAATTTGTTGAACTTAAGAAAAAAATAACAAAAAAAAGAGTATATTTTATTATAAAAATACAGTTAATGTAAAAATATAAGGAAATAGACTTCGCTTTATTAAAAACACCGAAATAAACAACGCTAAATAAGTTAGCAGCCACTATAAAAATACAAGCAAAACACTTCCAGAATGTACGCTTGTTATGTTCTTTACTTATCTTTTTTATAATAATATTTTGCTATTAGAAAATAATAAGGAGGAGACATATAAAGGTTTGCCGAATTTATAAATCACACTTTAAAAAAAGGGGATGGTAATATGCTGAAAGAAGATTTGCTTAGAGATATTAGAGAAGCTAGCCACAAAAACCAATTCTCTTTAACATTAGAAAGAGCATCTATAGACAATGAAGAAAGCTTTGAAAGTTTAATAAGAGAGCTTCAAGATGAACAAAAAATTAGAATAAGAGAGTACTCAAAAAAAGAGGACTCTATAAATTTAATTGGCTTCTTAAAATACGCATCCGACTAATTGGGTGCTTTTTTGTATCTTTTTTACATACTATCTTTTTAAGAATCTATGTATTATTATAGTTATTATACATATAATTTAACAGCTAAAGTGTTAGAGAGGACAAAGTGATTACTTATGAGCTCGCGTTACGAAATTGAAAAGGCAAAGGGAAAGCAACGTAGAAAGGTAGCTTATGTTTATATGTTGTTTGGTATTGTAAATAACATATTTGTAACATTATCAGTTAAAAATTCTACTTTAGGACATCTTGAGCCTGGTATTATTTTTAATATTTCTGTTTGGTCTTCAGTTGTTTGGGTTTTTGCTCTTATTTATTTAAAAGATTATATAAGCGGAGCATCTTGGAATAAAGTGCCGATACTTGGAAGAGTATTGTGGTGGGTATTTTTTATATTGCCACTAATGCATTGCGCTAATGCTGTCTGCACGATGTTTTTTTAAGAATAGTTAAAGTTATTATAAAACGGTATACCAAAAGGAGAATCCAAGTACAGGGTTCTCCTTTTGTCTTTTGTTAAACGTGGATTTCTTGCGGTTTTAAACGTATGGATATATAGGAAATTAAGTATTTTATAATTCACTGTTTATAACATCTATATCTGCATACGCTGCAATTACACCATTAAAATAAAAAAGACATACCTTGGTCCGCATTGTTAAGAGGCGTGGTATGTTCTGTTGAAATAATCGTAACCTTTAATTTAAACTGTGTCAAACTTTAATAGACAGGAGAATTCACCATTGGTAAGATTAACTAAAATAGTGTGGCGAATGTTAAGGGGGATTGGGATGTGTCAAAAGAAAGTTATGTACATAAATATTATTTTTACGAAGGAACTGAAACAATTGAAGAGCTAGAGGAACATTTAACCTTTTTAAAACTTTCAAAGTCCAAATGTTATTTTGTGAAGTTTTTAAATCAATACTATGCCGTTTTTTACGACACGATTGATCGTGAGATAATAATAGGTAAAGAAAAAATGTTTTATACAGATAACGGCCGATTAGAGGAAGTAGTCGTAGGAGCTGTAAAAATTCCTTACGATATTAAAACCAGAAGTGTAGGATATATAACTGATACATTGGCACAGGAATTAAATAGAATTGATCCAGAACTTCAATTATTTTATTATCCCAACGTTAGAAGCAAACATTTAAAAGAAGCGTCAGATGAAGTCAAATTTTCGAAATTTGTTGTAATCTTGGCTGTTACTTTCGCTTCGAAATTTTATAATGTAACAAATTCAAACGAAATGTACCCGTATTTTAAATTAACTTCTGAATTAATTGGTTTTCTAAGAAGAACAGCGGGAGCGGTAGCAATTGATCCTTTTTCCCAGTACATAAAATTTCAAGATGGTAGCTTAGGTAAGTATTCAATTACCTTTTATGCGGATAGCTATTATTCCAGAAGAGCTACTTTTGTCCTCACAGAAAGAAACCCTTATCGCCAACAAGGAAGGCAATGGATTTCCCTAACAAGATATCAAGCTCTGTACCCAGGTGATTTTATTATGTACCCTAAACCTGACTATAGAGTAGAAAAAGAAACTTGCAAGTGGTGTGGTACTAAGATTTCTGAAGGTAAAAAACACTACTGTACAGATTCCTGTAAATATAATTTCTTAAAAGCCACTACAATAGATAAAGGTTCGTCTCTCCCTTATAAAATACTGTGCCGGGACAATTTCACTTGTCAAAAGTGCTATAAGGATTTAGCTATGATAAATGAACACGGAATGAAAATTCCAATTTCTAAAAAAGCGGATTCGCCTGATAAAAATGGTAGATATAGAAGTGAGGCAGAAGTACACCATTTAACGGCTGCAGAAGACGGAGGAGAAGATTTCCAAGAAAATTTGAGCACCCGTTGTCAAAGTTGCCATAAAAGAGAACACGCCTCAAGAACTCCTAAAGAAAAAACAAATGTAATTCCTTTTAGACCTAGAAAAAAAACGCGTTTTTAATAATATAAATAAAGAATATCTCTGTTTAGATTAACTAGAGAGTATTAATAAGCATTATATTAATACTCTTTTTTTGTAGGTTAAATGCATTGGAAAAGCGTGTGTGACAAATAACAATAATTATGAAAAACACATTTTTGCCTCTTGTCTGCAATTGGTTAAATATAGTAATATAAACTCATACAAAAAACAGGTATTACCAAAAATGGTGTCTAATAGGTCTGAATTGGATTCTTAAATTTGTTCTAAAACCTGTAATAAGAAAAAAGAAGGGAGGGTTATCTAACTTCTATGTTTGGGCACTTATTTAACAAATTGTTATAATTCATTTTGAATTGTTTCACACTATAAAAATAAATTCTTATAAGGTAGCTACAAAAATAAGTATATAAACGGAATCAATATGGTTGTCTTAGGAGAAATTACCTTTTATTTTTTGCTAAAATTTGTAGATATAAAGGATATTTTTAGTGTATGATTGTCTTTTGTTGTTAATTACTTAACAAAGTTAAGTTTATTCGGTTTAACAATTAGTAAGAAAAACAAAGACTTTTTATATAACAAATTGTAAATAAATAAGTTAATTCCGAATAGAAGGGATAGATAAAGTATATGAGCGTTAAGGAAAACATATATGTTAACTGTTTACCTTTAAAAGAAAAGATAGAACACTTTAGGAATTTAATGATAAGAACTGGTATGGAAGAGGGATTTTCTAATCCTAAGACAATAGAATTAAGCCAAAATCTTGACAATCTTTTAATAGAATATTTCATTGTTAAAAAGAAAAGTTAAGGTTTTTTTTTGTGGACTGTTAAATTATAATAAATAGACTTAATCGCAATTTAAGAATTGATTAATTCTAGATGTTAATAATATTATGTGTATAGTAAAGGAGTATATCATTGCAAGAGAAGAGCTTTTTAAAGAAAGATATATTGAAAATAGTAGACGTACTGAAACATCAGAAAAAGAATATGCCTGGGTGCAATTCATATAAAGATGCTTGGGAAAATTATATGAACCCACTTATAAAGAAACAAGCAACCCTTGAGGAAGTAATGAAACATATAGGCAAATAGAACAAAAAAATAGTACATATAGAAAATAGACATAGTATACATAAAAAACGAAAACCCTGTACATAAAATACAGGGTTTTCGTATGTGAATATTAGTTATTTTGAACAAGAGGTTTCTTCACTTCGTCTATATCTTTATAAAGGTCTTCATCTTCCTCGTAATGAAGATTTGCAAGAACAATAGGTGTTTCTACTTCTTTTTCTTCATAAACTTTAGGTTGTTTAAATTGACTTGGTAAATCATTTAATGATCCGCCGTTATTAATATGTTCTCTATCCATTTTATAAGTTTCTTGAATGTCTACTAAAGTCTCTTTTGCGACTCTTACTGCAAGTTTACACTTTGCCATTGTTTTTTCTGCAGACATTTGCGTTTTAGTAACACTCTTTCTAACAACTGTTAAATCTTTAAATGACTTAACGCCTTCTTTTTCTTTTTGCTTATTTACTGCCTTAATCGCTAGTAAAGTCGAAGCAGCTACCACTGATGCAATATATCTCTTTTTCAATTCTTGTTCCCCCAAAAGTTTCTTTTTTTACATATATATAGATTAAATTATATATTTTTCTGGATTAAAAACAAGATAAAAGTTATTGTGTTCAAAATAACATAAACACCCCAGTCGGGAGGAGATTCTGGATACAACCTCGAAGTGCTATCTTAAATATGTTACAAGAGGGAGGAAAAATGATACTTATAAATAACTGTGAAGATAGAAATCCGCTACTGTTTATTAGCGGTGAACATTTAGAATCAAATGAAAAGTTCAACTTATATCTCTTGTATGATGAAAAAACTCTTAAGTGGAAAAAAGATCTTGGTACTAATCCGAAAATAACAGAGGCGTTTTGTGAAGCGGTAGTAGAAATCGTAAAAAACAGTCCCCACAATAAAACAATTAAAGAAATGGAAACAAGAGATATGGAGATAGGGAATTTTGTGAAATATACTTTAGAAGAAAACAACGAGCTATAGAATTAGATGAATTTTTTAACGGGAAAATTTTAAAAATAAAAGCACTTGAACTTTGACTAAGTTTAAGTGCTTTTATTTTGCTCGTTTATTAGGGTGTTTTTCTTGTATTTCCTCTAGTGCTTTAAGAACCTTCTTGCTCGATTGTCCAACTTTCTCCATATAATCCGCTGTGTATCTCTTTCTTTCAGAAGACGGCTTTGAAGAGATAACGACTACCTCTGTATTATCATACTGCATTTTTTTCATTGTAGTTTACCACACCTCCAACAACAAATAATACGATCTAATTATAACGGTTCCTTCTTAAATAGACATTATTCTGTAAGAGGAAATATCAGTTTGAAAACAAGTTTTAGTAGTTAGTTTGTGTTATTCCTTTTAGGTTTTAAGGCATCGTCTATAAACAGCTGATACATATACCTAATGCTTTTTATGTAAGTTCGACTTAAACAGAAAAAAATGTTTTTCCTCCAAAAATTAAGAAGAGACACTAAAATATTAAAAATGATCAATAAATGGAGGAAAATCACTATGAATAAGTTAAAGAATGAAAATAAGGAAAAGAAAATTAACTACAAAAAAGCCGGCGCTAAGCTTGCTAATGGGCTAAAAATTAACGAGTTAATAGAAGAAATTGAAAGACAATACACTACCAGTGATACGATTATGACAGATAACGGTGTGTATAAATCGATGTTTATTAAATCGTTGCTTACTGTTGAAAGTCCCTATCAGCATTTAAGAATAGAAATGGCTGCAGAATACGAGATCATTACAGAGAAACAGAAAAACAACTCCTATTTAAAAGGGTTGAAAGAAAGGGAAGCATTCGCAAATTCTTTCCGAAAGCGTATCTTGTCGTTCGAAAGTGGGTTTAGTGCTCGTTTAAAGGAGATAAGCAACTTACCTGGAGCGTTTCATTTAAGTGTTAAGAGGGATGCAAATAGTCCAGAAATAGAAGAATACGGCATCTTTTACAAAGGAGAACCTTTTAATTTAAAGTGTTCAAAATGTGAAGCAAAGTTTTATGAAGGGTTAAACGTTAGTGGTATTAACACTATAACTTGCCATAACAAAAGAGGAAACTGCAGTAATAAGGAGGAAGCGGTGAATGGGAATTTTCGTTACTTCACAAAAATTAACGAAAGAGCTTCGCAGCTAGTGTAATTTAATACTAAAAGTAAAAGCCTTAGCTCTTGTAGGTATTTGGTAAACATATTAGAGACTGCACTCTTTTAGAGAGCGGTCTTTTTTTTACTATTACTCTTAAAGCTTTAGTCTTAAAAAGCCGTAAAAGTTTTTTAGACTAATTGCTCTTTTTCCATTAATGGTATATTCTGAAATGTATAGTACTTGTTAGTTTTGTGTTATTCATCTAATTAGGAAAGGGATGATTCGCAATGTCAGTAAATCAACAAGTAACGAACTGTGAAATTTCAGAGTTGAAAATGCAATTTAAAAAGTATGATACTTTTGCTAGTGACAACTATGAATTAACAGATATCTTTCCAGAAGCTAGATCCTTTGGTAATGTAAGTGACATTTTAAAAGATGCTCCTCGTTGCCTTCGCAAAGTGTATGAGTATATGGGAAACATCTATATTTCCGGAGATATAAATGATACTGGAAATATAGAAGATGAAATTATTGTAGTAGGAAAAGTTAAGCCGTTCCTTGAAACTAAAGTAAGAGATGCCTTAAAAAGAATGCAGTAAGGACTGAAAATCGTACTAGGAGCTGCTTACTATGAGTAAAACAAACGAAAAATAGTAATAGACCTTGATAAATCAGAAATTGACATTAAGACAATAGAAAGGTATGCCCGAAAAGCTAGAAGCATTTTAATGGTACTTATAAAGGCCATAAAAAAGATGCTACTGGTCCTAAAAATAGATAGAAACAGCATTATAGTCCAAAAAATGCTCGGACATATTAAATAATTAAAAAGACAAGATTTTTAAACTTACAAATAGTTTAAGGGTCTTGTTTTTTTTGTATTTAATTAGGTTAATTACCATTTAAGTGTTGTTATTACAAAAAAATTACATTATTCTTAATTAAAGGGGGAGAAGCTATATGAGTAGTAACAAAAGGGAGAATACAGCTTTAGTATTAAGGGTTGTAACAGTTGTTTTATTACTTGCAATAACGGTTGCGCTTTACAGAATTTCCGGCAGTTTGATGGACATTGCACAAGCGCTAATGGGTTCTTAATTAAGGTGTGTTTTTTAATAAAGGCTGTAAGTTAAGAAAGGAAGACTTTTTAAGTGGATTACGATATATTGGTGGCTGTTAGTATATGTATTTGTGCTGGACTCACTATTTTTTTGTTCAGTAAACCAAATAAAGAAGATGAATAAACTCGTAAAGGTTACATAACAAATTAGTAATTATTAGCGGGCTTGAGTAGTGTTAAACTAATTCAAGCTTTTTTGTATTTAATGAAAAGAACGTTAATGACACAAGCAAAATAAGTATTTTACATAGGTAGAGTTACAATATTGATAAGTTTAAAAGGAGAAAAAAATGAAAATTCTAGATTGTTCTAATGTAAAGACTACAATAACATCATTATGTAAACTATTTAACACTACTGAAAAACACTTAGAAGAATTCATTAAACAAAACACCTATAGAGTAGTTAAAGATAGAGGAATGACCACTTACAACGGTTTAACGATAGAAGACGTGACAACATACTTCGGCGTAAAGAAGGAAGGAATACTACCGGATAGAGTATTAATGTTCCACTTGACTTCTGCTGCAAATCCAGAGACTTATACTCAAAATGGGCTGTTAAATTTACATACAATAGTAACAAAAGGATTGATGGATGAATTTTTTAGCGAATGTGATTTAAGACTAATTTACAAAGAAGGCGAAATGCCTTTAGTCCAATTTAATAATAACGTTGTGGAATTTGCTATGCTTGATCATAGATTTAAAAGTGATCAGTGCATTAACGGATTTTTAATAAAGGAAGACGCTGAACATAACAGCAATGTTGAACATTTAAGAAACTGTCCTGAATTTATAATTGATATGGGAAAATTGCCTGGGATTCCAAGCTTGAAAGAAACCTGGACTAGAAAAGCGGTGCCTTTAAAATTAACCTTAGAAGTTAACTTTGATGATATTAACGAGTGGGATGTCTATAATTACATTTTGGAACCTTTAAAATATCTCATATTTAAGAAAACATTTAGTTGGAGTTCAGGTGATAACTTTATGGTTTACCTAAAAGAGAATATAGATGTACCGCCTGAAAAGATTATAAAGATTGAGGAATTAGAAGAAATTTAAACCATTGCTAAATATAGAAAGAACGCCTATAAAAAGGGCATTCTTTCTATATTTAAAAACTTTAAATGGAGAGGAGGTTAAGTGTGCGGAAAATCAAATCACCATTCTTAAAAAACAAATTAAAAAACGAGTTACCTAAACAAGAAAGAAAAGGATCATATCAGTATGAATTGCTAATTAGAGCTGACAACGCTATAGAAAAATTAAAAAAGAAAACATAAATAGAAGAAGATTAGTGTTTACCTCTGTCGCATTATTTTGTTTTTATTAACTCTGGTTAAGAGTATATAATTGTATGTAATTAACAAGACGGGGTGATGTTTTGAGGGGTTCTAGAGATTTAGAGAGAGTAGACACGCTAATATGTTCTGTTATTAATAAGGATATAAATATTTACAATGGTCTAGAAGTTATTAATGATGCTATTGACGAATTAAAAAGAGACTCATTTAACGTAAACCAATATAAAACTTATTTACATATTGGTTATGAGCAATTCGAGGAAAACATTAATAAGATTATAAAGGAAAATCCGCTTCCCGCTACTATTAATGCTTTTAACTTTGGATTATATGAGAGCAGTTTGCAATTTCACTTGTATTTAACCGGTTCTGAGGAATGGGATAATGACGATGATGATTGGGCTACAAATAACGATTTTCTTCCAGAAGAACATATAATTAATAATAGTCTCCTTCGAAAACTATATCAGTATTGGCGATTTAACCCTGATTTAGGCGTATTTTTGACTGTTGTATCCGTTGCAATGCTTGTTAATACATACGTTAATAAGTATCCAGAGGATTTTCCAAACAATGTTGTATTGGCTACGGGATTTGACGATGGTGATCTCTATACTTTTCGTAACGCCCTTACTTAATTTATTTTGCTGGAGTGCGGTTTTTTTTAACAAAACATAAATTATGCTACTACCTTGTTGATTAAAAGAAGTTAAAATAGTTAACCCTACCAATTAAACCTGAGTAGGGTTTTTAAATGCGGAAATTAAATAGTTTTTTCCATTTCCTTAAATAGCAGTTAATATATTGACAAATAATTGTTATTAAAAGGAGAATAAATATGCCAAGTGAAAAGGAATTAGTAGAAGAAGTAGAAAATTTTTTTAATGAAGAGGATCGTGAGGTTGGTTTCTTTGCAGTAGGTGTAATTGATAAAATAGTTATAGATGAGTTTAAAGAAGCATTTTGTGGAATTGAAGTGATTTCGTATACTAAAAGTGATTTAGAGTTTAAAGTTGGTAATGATAGTTATATGTTAGCATCAAGTACCGCTTATGACCGATGGAGAGTCTACAAACTAATTAAACTTTGTTAAACAAAAAAAGCAGAGGAAATTTATTTTCCGCTGCTTTTACTCTGTATTAGTTTGTTTCAGTGTATTTAGGGTGTTTCTTAGCAAATTCAATTAACCCCTCTTTAATCTCAGGTGTAAACCCAATAGGTAGATCATCTGCATCTACTCCATTTTGATAAACTAAAACGCTGGTTGCACCATCATTATGAAATGTCACGCTAACAAAATAAGCTGGAAGTTTTTGTTCAACCCCTACAATATTTAGAAAATCAACATTAATACATACTTCTGTTCTATTTTCTAATTCCTCAAAACCTTTTGCTTTGTAAGTCATTTCCCCTAATTCTGTAACTGTAGTGTTATACATATTATCCTCCTCGTGCGCATCCTTAATAGGTGCCACTCATTTGTTTTTTCATCCTAAAGAGTTTACCTTGCAATATTTTTTTATGTGAAAATAAATAAAATTTTTACTGGAATTAGGAATAAAAGAGTAGTTGAATATAAAAAGCAACCGATTTAAAATAAGCCGGTTGCTTTTATGTATATTAGCCGCGTAGCAATGATTAAATTTCTAAAGTAAAGGTTAACTCTTAATATGTTAATGATCAGCTGCAATCCCAATTATATAAAACGTCTTTAAAGCTAAGTTTCTTTAAATCTTCTTTTTTAATAAAAAAGTTGGCAACGCCTGCATCTCCAAACATAATATCTCCAGCTTCATTCTCATCTGAATCAATTTGAAGGAGGAGGACATCGTATTCTCTAAGTTCATCGCTATAAACTCGAGGATCTGTTTGAGTACAATAGCAATAACCACCCACTTTATGTCCTCTTCCATAAAGGTCAGAGTATAGATCAAAATCATCGTCATTTTCGCACAACGCATTCATACTTTCGTTTGTATCACATAGCTCTTCAAAACGATAATCTTCACAAGAAAGCGGCTCCTCGTTCATCTCGAATGAAAGTCCAATCTCTCGTTGAATTGGGAACATATCAAAATCCAGATCGTACTCGTTAATGTATGAAAAATCTGTAGTTAACTGAGTTTCTTCTGTAATGACATTATCATAATAGATAACTCTAAAGTTCTTCTGACTGGTTATATCGTCGGGATCTTGTCCGTAATCAATTTCTTCTTTTGCTGTTATAAAGAATTGAAGTATACCTGTTTCCGGCATATCTTCAATGCTAGGTGCTTCTGAAAAGTTAATTTGAGCTAATAGCAACATTGGTGCTCCATAAGAGTCAATTGGATGCTCTGCTCCTTTAGGTAAATAAGGGTTTCCTCCAAACTTACTTTCAAAAATTTTAGGCTCTTTATCTAATTGCTCCCTTATTTTAATAAATGGTAAAATTGTATGCTCTAGTGCTTTTTCGTAGGGCTCTAATTCTTTTGGGAAAGTAAATGTAGTTTCTTTTTTCAATTTAACACTACTCCTTTTTGCTTTAATTAAGTTTGAGTACTTAGTGTATCTAGCGGTTCTAGATAGGTTACTATGTATATTATTTTAAAGAAGTATGACACATAAAGCGGTTTATAGAAAGATAATTATACATAATAATATAGAAGTAAAAAAGCTTTAGGCAGATGCCGAAAGCTTTTTATTTTTACAATTATTATAGGAACCTTCTGTATCTAGTTTAAAGGTGAATTCGTGATTAGGTATGATAACATCAGCAATGATATCTCCGTACTTACTTAAGAGGGTAAGAATAGAATAGCTGCCATCTTCGTTATCTATCCATTCTACTTTGACTTCCATAAGTGCTTTGGCTTTGTTAAGTATCTCAAGGTCCAATTGCTCATTCATAATAGAATGGTGTTCTATTTTAGTAACAACATATCCATACTCAATATCGTTGTCCATACTGTCATCGTTATTAACTTCTTCTTTATATTCGTCATCAATTTCTTCAATGACAATATGCATAGGTTTATGAAGATGGTTCGCTCCAAACCCACCATAATTAAGAATAAGAACTTCTTTTTCCTCAATTACATTCTCTTCTTTGGTTCTTTTATATGCTTGATACAATTTATATAACATAATCGATCCTCCATATTTGTTTGATAGTGCTAAAAGCATAATCAATAATTATATGTTTTGAAGAAAAAGCACAAAAACAAAAGTCTGATATTTCTGTCAATTAAGTTATATAATTAAAGTTGGGAGTATTAAAAAAATTAGGGGGATAAAATGAAAAAGGTATTTAAAGTATTTATTATTTTGTTGGTTGTTACTGGAACACTTTTCTTCTCTTCAACCGCTAGTGCAGCATCTGGTGAAATTATGCTAAAGAAAACTACGTTAGATCAGACAAAAGGAGTGAGTATTACAACAAAGGTTTATATAAAAACCGAAGAGAAAAAGAACGTAGAATACTACTCTATAAAGAAAGTAACTGGTACTGTCAAATTGCTCGATGGTAGAACGTATATTAAGGGAATTAAGCTAAGAATAGGTCAAAACGGTTCTTACAGCGGGAAGCCTATTGCCACCCAAACAAAATATGAAGATATAAAAGCAAAAAATTTCTTTTCATTTACATCATATCCAGTATCCACTTGGAAACCAGTTGCAAAGACTGGCCCCTGGTCAATTGTAGGGAGCAGTGCTACGGTGAGCCTTCAAAGAGGGACATCAAAGTGGAGTTTTAACCATATAAACAATTTGCCTTAACTTTAAGATTTAAAAGAAGTCTATCTATTTAGAGGCTTCTTTTTTCTCCTCGTTGCTTATATATGCCCTGTAATGATTAAAACGTGCTATAATTTTGAAACAACGTACATAATAGGTGATATTTATTGAATTCCGAATTAAAGCAAATTGAGTTAAGACAGATGCATCAAGCAATTAATGTAAAAATCAATACTCCCAAATACTCGTTAGAATACTTTTATAGATATGTAACAGATCTAGTTATTAGTGAACCGTTTCCAAGTATTCTAGCGGAAATTCTAAGGCTACCTCTTAATAGCCCATTCCCCACCAGAGGGGTGAGCAAAATAGAGAATAACTATGCTGGTGAATTAGGAAAAGAAAATTCTTTTAGTACTAATTTGAACTACTACTGGTCTTCTATAGCTGGAGTAGTTAGTCGCATTATAAAAGGGCGTATTAGCGAATATTTACAAGAAGCAAAAGAAATACTGCAAACATCTTTTTGGGAGCTTCATACAACATATAAGAGCTTTAAAGAAGACTTTAAAGAGTTTGAAGACGTTTATAAAGAGTTTTTAATTTTTGAAAGGGCTAGGATGTTAGGCCTTATATACATAACTTTAATGGATTGCAAAAGTTTTAATATAAAAAGTGAGGAACATTAACTTGGTAGCAGTAATTATAATATCTTTAATGATTTTAGTTGGTTTGTTTTTAATGGGTGCCGCTTTCTTTGCAAAAAAGGAAAGTTTTGAGAAAATTTTTATAAGCGGGCAAGATAATATTATAGTGGGAATAATTGCTCTTATTTTTCAAAATGCACCTATAAGGGTACAACGCATTATGCTATTTACTTTTGGGTTATTGTGGTCAGGAGGATTTGCATATTTTTTGATAACCGGAAAATATTAATACAATATAAAAAATACAAAGCTATAGAAAGCCTTAAAAAAAGAGTAAAGATACCCTCATCTTGCTCTTTTTTTGTTATATAAATTCGAATAACAAATAGATAATACTTTCTTTTAACTTTAAGTAAAAGAAGGGGTATTCAAATAATTTCCATACTCTTGTATAATAATTCCAAAAGGTAAAAAGGAGTGTAAGATGACAATTTACATAAGCATAGCAATTACATTTGCTATAGTATTCGGCATACTTTTTGTGTTATTTCAAAAAATGAAGAGAAGCACTGAGCAAACAACAGTTTCAATGCTTTTTGCTATGATGATTGCTTCGGGATCAATTTGTTTAATATTTGTATTGCCTGCAGCAATCCTTTTTTGTTCATTTTGGGGTATAAGTTATGCATTTCCCAACTTAATAGATATCAGTAATTTTAAGTCACTGTTTTCTTTATCATTCTTGGCTATAGGTATTGCTTTTATAGTTGAGATTTTCTTTAGTGGAATATTCTCCGGCATAATTAGGCATTTTAATCTGCATTTAGTCGTAAGTATGATTCTTAAAATAGTTGTTTACTCTACACTTCTTTACGTGCTGTCATCAAACTTACTTTTAAATATTAAACTTACTTTTCTAGCGGCTTTAATTGTATCAACGTTCATTATTCTCCTAGAGAAATCAATAGAGGATATCTATGTAAAGAGGAAAGGTAAGAATGCAAATATTGATACAAATAAACATATGTAGTTGGCACAAATGTTTATGTGAAAATGATAAAAAAGAAAAGACTTAAAAATACATATTTTAAGTCTTTTCTTTTTTATCAATTGTGTGCCTTTATTCCTCTGTGTTATTAGATACCTTAAAGCTTTCTATAGCTTCTTTATGCAAGGGCTATCGACAAGTGTTAAATATGAAAATAAAAAGTCGTAGAATAACAACATAATATTTTTATATAATATATTTTTGGTGAAAACCCGTGATTTTTAGCATATTAGCTATTAAAAGTTATCTCCTGAAAATAATTTGGCTATATTTAAACTAAATAATGTCTTCGTTTTCTTTAAAATTAGTAGCCTTTTTTCTTTTTTAACCTATTAAAAGTCTTCTGTAAATCTGGAGAATTGGGAAATACTGATTCAGCATCAAGTGCCCAGAAATCAAAAGAGTAGTCGCCTAACGGAAACTTAATTGGACTATCTTCGTATGGCTTTAGCTCCTCTAATTGTTGTTTTACAAAATCAGAAAGTTCTTTAGAATTATGGTTCATATATGATCCCCCTTAATTACATTATATACAGTTTAAATATACAGTTTAAAAATTGAATTATATTTTAGCATTAAATACAAATAAAACATTGTTTTACAAAAATGACTTAACCATATACTATTAAATTGTTAAACAAAGAGAGTAATTTACACAAGTAATTTCTAAGGAGTAAAAATGATAAGTTCTTTTAAACACATTACATATGATAAAGAAAGTAAAATGGCTTATATATACTTAGTTGACCCGTTAAAACACAGAATAGCAAGCACAGAAGAGTTAGAACAGAATGATGAAATTGTTCTTGATTTAGGAGAGAGTTGTCCGATTGTAGGTATTGAATTAGAGGGAAAAGCGGCTTCGCAAATTGTAACTTTACCTGAACACCCTAAATATAAGAAAGTAACATCAAAAGATGGAAGTATAAATTACATACTGCTATTAAGTAATCAAGAAATTAAAAGAGAAGTGCAATACCCAGGCGTTAACACTGTGACATTTCTTTTTGCCAATCAGGAATGTGAGGAGTTTGTTGGGATCTCAATTGTAGAGAGTAAGTGGTATTGTGAGGCACATTTTCTTGGTGGAAATAGTTAAGAACATAAAAAAGAGAGGGGAACAAAGCCTCTCTTTTCATTTTGCAAGCTATTCTTTACTTGCAATGTCTAAAATTTATGTGCAATTCAGGAAGAACGTGTCAAATAACGCGTTTCGAATAAAGTATATATTAATGACTACTATTTGTAAATAACTCCAATAGATAAACCTCGTATTAAAATCATTTTACAACAATGTTTCCTACGTATTGAGCTTGACCTCTATCTGTGTAAAGATCAACTTCAATAACGTACTTTCCTTTTTCTTTTGGAAAGCTGAAAGTTCTATCTTCCTCGTTT
Source organism: Priestia sp. SB1 (assembly GCF_038898415.1). NCBI lineage: Bacteria > Bacillati > Bacillota > Bacilli > Caryophanales > Bacillaceae > Priestia > Priestia sp. SB1. The sequence continues at coordinate 523,285 of NZ_JBBJSS010000002.1, forward strand.
AGTTTAAGCTCCTGTTTCTTGTTGTTTTTGATTACGGAAACAGTTAACCCACCTATAGAAAAATCTTGACTGTCGAATCTTATATTTCCTTCTGTTTCTGTGCCTACTGCTAAGGACTGCTGTTTCATAGCTAATTTGGAAATGTCTTTTGTCTCTTTCTTATAAGGTTCGTTATTTTCTCCTTTCCAATCTACGTTAGCCTCTTTTAGTTCAGTGTCAATAATGTCATTTACAGTTGGAGATATAGTAACAGTGGGTGGGGAGAAATCGTAGTCTTCACCAAAGCAACCTCCTAAAGGTAATAGAGCCATAATACCAAGACACATCTTTAAGATATTCTTCATAAAAGATAACTCCTTTCTTCTTTGTTCTCTGTATAAAAGAATTGCTACTATGTATATTCTGGTCTTTAAATACTTTTAAAGATATATGTTCAAACTCCTAGTAAAGATTACTTTTCCAAAGTAAAAAGGTCCAAAGTAAAAAGGAGCGGTTACAGCAGTACCGCTCCTTCTTCGTATATCAATGTGTGCAGCATTGATATCCATTAATATTGTTGTTCTACTTGGAAAAAGTAAGTGAGAATAAAATATAACATAAAAATTAAATTGTGTAAATTTCTTAACTATTATGCTTTTATGTATCAATTTTACATATTACCTAAACAGAAAACCTCGTATTATATAAGTCTATAAAGAATAATCTAAACACCTTTAATTGGATAAATTCTATATAATAGGAGAGAAGTTATTTTTAAGATGTGCACGCATTGGCAATCTTTAAGGGAGAGTTAATCTATGAAGGCAAGTTTGGTAACAGCAAAGAAGTATTTAAAAGAAAATGAACAGTTATTATCCTCTCTATATTGCAAGATTCACCTTAATAACATTAGTAGATCAGGAATTTTGGTAGCAACTACAGAAAGACTGTTGTTTTGTGCAGACGCAATAGTAGGAAAAGGATATAAATGGGATTTTTTATACTGTGAAATTTCCAATATTAGCGAAAATAAAGGGTTTGTACTAGGAACGACTCCATTTATTAAAAAGTTACTTGTGTACACCCAGGAAGAAATAGTGATTTTTGAAAACTTTTCTAATTCATACGAAGTAGATGAGTTTTTAAAATTAATTAAGTTAAAAATAAACAAATAAAAAAAGAGCGGTGGAATGGCCGCTCTTTTTTGCATTAATTAATGTGCATACTCATTAATCAAAGGTAGAAATAAAAATGACAAATCTTTTGTTAGAATTTATACAGCAGGTTAAATAATAACATACAGGATAATATACGTAAAGTTAGATATATAATCCTTTAATGGCTTTAATTCGTTGTTATTTCTCTTTTTTTCACACATACGCCCAATATTTTTTACAATCATAAAAAATATTCAAAAGGTGTGATTGAATTGGCAACGGAACAATTAACTTTGGATTTAAGCTACATTAATACTTTAGACACAATAAATTGGGATCTAGAACCTGCAGGAATGATTAATAATGAGGGCAGTGAGTTTGACGAACTTTATGATACATTGCGTCTATTAGGTGAATTAAATTCTGGAGAATTTGAACAAAAGTTTGAAGAGATTATCTCTTTCTTAGAAGAACTTTATTTTAAAGAAGATAAGGAATGGATGGTAACCTATTCTGGAGGAAAAGACAGTACTTTAGTGTTGGTTCTAGTCTTTAGGATGTTGAGTCGCCTAACTAAAGAGAAGCGATTTAAACGTGTTCATATTGTGAGCGCGGATACAAAAGTAGAAACATATCAAATGAGTACATACTTAAAAAAGAATTTACAATTAATTAAGCTTTTTGAAACGGAACTAAATCTAGTTGTGCATCTAGTTGAACCAGACCTAAAAAACTCATTCTTTTGGAATGTTATAGGTAGAGGCGTAGTAGCTCCTAAGCCACCTTCACCTTTTCAGTGGTGTACAAAAAAGATGAAGATTAATCCAATGAATGAAAAAACGAAAGAAATTATTTCACAAGCTCCTGTTGACTTAACAGAAAACTTACTTGAAAGCGAAGATGTAGATAAGGAGCAAGAAAGACATTACGATGTCATAATGATGCTAGGAAGTCGTTTAGATGAATCTAGTAAACGAGCAAAATCTATAGAAAAGTATTCATCAGAAGAAATGTACTTTGGGTGGAATCCGGACTTCAATAATGTAAAGATGTGTTATCCGATTAAAAAAGTAATAACAACTGATTTGTGGGCTTATATTATGACCGAAGAAAAGCTTCCTTGGGGACTACCTACTGCAGAACTGTATGCAATGTACTCAGATGGTACGGAATGTCCAATGACTAAAACGGAGCTTGCAAGTGAAAAAGGCTGTGGCTCTACTAACAGTCGAAATGGTTGTTGGGTCTGTCTCTATAGTGGATCCACCGACAAAATGTTAGAAACACTTATTTCATCAGGGCAAACTGAGGTACAGTATTTAGCAGACTGGAAAAGATTTTTATACGATGTTACATTTGATATTCGTTACCGCGAATCTCTTAGACGTATAGAAGTAAAACAAAACAATAAAAAGTTGGTTCAATCTAGATTTGAAACGTTAGATATGTTTAACTTTTTAGAAGATGATCCAATTGTATACCGTTACAATCAGTATAAACTTGGTGGGAAAGAGGAGTATGAACCAGGTGGTTTTACCATTGAGCTGCGTTTAATTCTACTCCAGAAATTGCTTTATACTCAGGAGATGGCGGGCTATGAGTTAATTTCAAACGAAGAATTATTTGCTATCTTAGATAACTGGAAAGAAGAAGGTTATTTGATTCCGGAAGAGGAAATTAAACCAGTTAATCATCAATACGATGGAGCCTTAGTGTTTGCTAAGGATGGTGAAATTAACTACAAAGAAACAACTAACAGCAATGATACTTTCTTTGTAGAAGTACACTTACGCTACAATGAAATGGATATTAAAGAATTAATTAAAGAAAGACAAAGAGCAACAGGAAAGAGCTTTTATTGTTTCTTTAAAAATCAAGACCTTAAAAATCATCACGTTGCTTATCACACCTTAACTATCGTTGTCTGTAAAGAGGAAATAACAACTCAGACAGATGCTGAAAACCTTGTTTACAATTGGTTGTTTGGTAAGGATGTAAATCATTTAAGTAAACCTGTGCCTTATAAGGATCAAGATCGTTTTAATAACTCATTAATTGTTAGTGCTATTAATAATGTTCTACCAAACATTGGTGAAATACCAGCAGAATTTGCTGAGTTTGTAAAAGATTTAACATTAAAGAACTTAATGTAATATTAAATATAAAAGCGGCTAATTTATTAGGCTGCTTTTTCTATTGTTTTATATAATTAAAAAGTTTATCTTCGTAAAGTTTCTGCATTTTTATAAATAAAAAAGATACTCCCCCGTTGTTATAGGGATAAACGGGGAAATCAACAGAGGAAAGTATTGTTTTTTGCAGTTCTATGCTTTTTAACAATTTTAATAGTATCTATTTTTATAAGAATGAGTACAACTACAATAAACGGTGTATAGAACCCTTCATTTGTAATGCCTAAATAGAAGAGATAAGATATAATTATAAATAAAAAATGGATAAGAGGGATAATTATGGGTGGGAAAGACGGTGCAAGAGGTTACTTATATCAAACTATCGCTTCTGTTTTAGAATCATTACATAATGATGGTTGGAAATATGTGAAAATTGAGCCTAATACTCCAAAAGAAAAAATAGATGTTTTATGGGAATATAAAAATAGCAAGGAAAAAGCGGTACAAGTAAAATCTTCAATCAATAATTTGAGTAAGGCTGATATTAATAACTGGCTAACGGAATTGGCTGGCGACGCAAGTAGTGTTGAAAAAATATCGCTGCTTTTAATAGGAACTGTCAATGATACTACCAAGGCTTTTCTTAACAAACTAAACAACCTAAATGAACTTAGTCAAGAGGAAAAAGAAAGTTTAGAAATTCCATTTTTATCTTCTTATGAGGGCGACGTCTGTATACAATTAGAAAATTTTGAACATAAGGCTTTAGAAGCAAAGATAAACACAGCGCTAGATAATTTCCTGACGAAGAGAGGATATATTGCAAGTTTTCCTCAAAGGGAAATGATGGTAGGAGCTATAATTTATCAATTTTTCGGATTTACAATGAGCGGGAAAAAAGTTAGTAGAGAAGAGTTTGAAAATAATATCTTAGAGTGGGTGCGTTTTAATTACCCTCAAATAACGAATTCAATTCATACAAATTATCTTCCATTTAAAGTTGCTGAATATGATTACAGAAAAATGCTGGAGCTAAGCGACATATTCTACAGCCTTCATCAATTAGATAACATTATAATTGTGGGGAGTAACAAGGTTCACGATGGGTGGGCAAATTTTGTAGAAGGCTTGGATCAATATTGGAAAAACTCTTTTGGACCATTCATAGATGGTAAAAACCAACAATTATTTTCCGAGCTACTTTTAACAATAAATAAATATGCAAAAACTCTTTCTAATGCTTCAGACCCAACGCTTATGCAACATTACAAGGAGAATCCTATTATTAAAATTTGGGGAGAAGATCTCTCTTTAAACGTTTATGGTATTAGTCAAGTGGAGTTCTCCGATATAAAAATGCAAGCAGAGAAATGCTTAGAGTGTTGGGGAAGGTTAAAAGCGGAAATAGAAAATCGGTACTATAGAGAGAGGGCAAGGGGCATTTATTTGTAAATAAGTGTTTTGATTAACTCGTATATAAAAATTCTGACAAAAGAACAAAGTTGTTCATAAAACTTTGTTCTTTTGTGTTAAAAAAAGTGTTTTTTATATTTTAGTTTTCATTAAACTCAACTTCCAACTCTGCCATAGCTGCTAACACCTTATCTAAGTCCTGACCCAGAATATGACAAGGATAAAGTTCTCTAATTTCCTTTTTTCTTCTTGCTAAATCAAAGTCAGAAGTAGTTCCGTACTGTACAAATGGAACACAAGCTTTATGGTAATTACCAGCATCCGCTTCTCTCCAATGGACAAGTCCATAAAATATTCTATAGTACCGTTTTTGTCCCTTTAATTCTCCCGCACTAGAGGGAATAATTCTGTGTCCCCATTCCTGATATATGCCATCCTTAATCCCTTGAGTTCTCATACTCACATCATCTCCTTATTTCTTATACATAAAGATACTCTCGTTGTTTATGAATGGCAAACAACCATATCGACTGTTTTTGTTATGAACTTCCTATGCCGTCGCTATAAAAATCTTTAAATTTCTCTCGTTTTCTTAAAGATTTAAATTATTAAAGTTTAAAGAAAACGATTTGCATAACTAAGTCATATACCTGCAATTTAGTTAGTTGAAGGGTGTTCTATAGAAGTAACAAACAATTTTAATTTTTTACCTCCAAAAATTAAAAATTCCATTAGAATGAGAAAAATAATTTTTGAGGTGTGTGAGACTATGAATAACAATCCAAACTTTTATCCAACTCCAAAGGGACTACTTAAAAAAATGACTGACAGTATTGATTTTAAATACATTAAGAGTGTGTTGGAACCAAGTGCAGGTAAAGGAAATATTGCAGAATTTATTATTGAACAGCATAAGGAGGCTCACTCTTACAGAGGACGTTATTATGATGGTGGAAAACTTGATTTAGACGTTATAGAACTTGATTCTAACCTTCAACATATATTAACGGGAAAGAAGTTTAGACTGGTACACAATGATTTCTTAACTTACCCATCAATGAAGCGTTATGATCTAATAATAATGAATCCTCCTTTTGATAGAGCGGACGAACACTTGCTTCAGGCAATTAAAATGCAGGAAAAAGGCGGTAAAATTGTTTGCTTAATGAATGCTGAAACAATAAAAAATCCATACTCAAATACAAGGAAAGACTTAAAGCGAAAGTTGGAAGAGCTAGATGCTGAAGTTGAATTTCTAAAAGATTCATTTGCTAAGGCTGAACGTAAGACAAACGTTGAAGTTGCAATGATTAAAATAGATATTCCACAAGCTGAACTAAAGAGTACCATAATTACAGGTATGAAAAGTGAGGAACAATACAAGTTTTATGAAGAAAACGAAGAAATAGGAAAAGACTTAGTAATAGATGAATTCCTAAAAAGAATTGTTGAACATTATAAATTTGAGGTAAACGCTGGTGTTCGTTTTATAAATGAATACCATAGTATGAAACCTAATTTTATTAATAGCTTTAAGGAAGATAGTTTTAAAAAAAGCATTTTAACACTTACTGTAGATGGAGATAGTCATTCTGAGTCCAACAGGGATATGATTAATAGCTACATAAAGTCAGTTCGCTATAAATATTGGGAAACTCTGTTTACTAGTAATCAATTTAACGATCTGTTTACTTCGGCTCTCAGAACTGAATATCACAATCGAATTAGTTCATTGGTTGATTTTGATTTTTCGTTGTATAACATCTATAAAATACAAGAAGAAATTAGCAAAGCATTAACAAAAAGTGTAGATGATAGTTTAATTGAATTGTTTGATGAGTTTTCACACAAACATTCTTGGTATGATGAAATGAGTAAGAACATTCATTTATATAACGGATGGAAAACCAATAAAAGTTGGAAAATAAACAAGAAAGTTATTATCCCTTTGAGAAGTTACTCTACTTGGGACAAAGATAGACTTGAAATTAGCTACTATGATGTAGTAAATAAACTAACGGACATTGAAAAGGTGCTTAATTACTTAGGGCAAGGCTTAGTTAATCACGATGAGTTACGTTCCACGCTACAAGCTGCTCAGGATAAATGGAGAAAAGCTCAAGATAGCGGGGATAAAAAGATGATAAAAGCAGCCGAACCTAAAAAGATTAAGTTAAAATACTTTATGGTATCCTTCTTTAAGAAAGGAACCTGTCATATTGAATTTACGAACCAAGAATTGCTGGATAGATTTAACCTTTACGGAAGTATGCAAAAAGGTTGGCTACCACCGACTTACGGTAAAAAAGAATATGCTGATATGTCCAAAACTGAACAAAAAGTAGTAGATGAATTCCAAGGAGAAGCAGAATACCAGAAGGTAATGGATAACAAAGAACTGTATCTCCCTGAATACACTACGATTAACCTTATGGGTAAAGGATTACCCGCTCTTGAACAATTACAACAACCAGAAGAAATCAATGTTGCTTCTAAAGTAGTTCAAGAGGAAACTGATTCTGATGTTTCTGAGACTATTGATGTTGCTGAAGTTTTAGTAAGTGAAGTTGTAGTAGAAAAAAGCACCGAATCAGAAAAAACAGTTGTCGGTCCAGTTAATTCTGTTGATGATCATAATGTTAATAACAAACTGGACGTAGCTATTGTTGAATCTAATGAAGTTACATCTTCTGAAATTAATAGCGCACCAATTGAAAAGCCTAATTTAACAAGTGCTTTAGGTGAAAATGTGACTCTTATTACTAAAGTTGAAAAACCAAAGAAAAGCTCTCAACCAGTAAAAGAGATTATTATTGATGCTGAAGATGTAGAAGTTGTCTTACCAAGTGCTGTACAACAGGCGAAAGAAATTGCATCTAGTACCAATGTGAAAACTCCTTTGTTACTGTGTGCTCCTGTTACAGAAGTGGCTGAAATTGTTGAAGCTAAACCACTTGAAGACAAAAGTACAAAACAAAACTTAAAAGAAATAAACATAGAAGATAAAGAAATAAAAAAGAAGTCAAAACCTGAAGATACATTACCTGAATTTATCTCCATTAATAAAGAGGTTAAAGAAGGTGAGAATATTCAACTAGGTTTTGCAATTTAACCTTATAAAAACAACAGACTGCTTACACACAATTAAGCAGTCTTTTTTTATTTCAATACTTGATATAAGGTTAATTAGAACTATATTTTTACTTTAAATAGCATCATTATAAATCTTTAGTTATAGTATAATTTATAAAAAGTGTTTTGGAATAAATTATGCTGAGGAGAAAAAATGATAAAAAAATTAAGATTGTATCTATTTAATAAAGCTGTGTACTGGTATATGAAAGAAAGGAAAGAATATAGAGAGAAATATAAGGAAGTCTACGGGAAGTATCCTGACTAAACAAACTCTACATACAAACTACCTAAAAACCCCTACTCAATTAGTTGAAGGTAGGGGTTTTTATACTTATATGTATTTTGTTTATGCACTTTCACTTAAAGTAAGAGTAGGGTTTGTTAAGTGTGAGCTACCTTTTAATAAGTGCAATAATTGAGTCAATCTTTTCTAAAACTTGTGGTGTACACTGTTCTTTTGGGATATTAGAAACTATGTCATAAATAGCATTTAATCTATCCTCTTTAGCATCGACTGCTCCAAATACGCAACTAATTTCTTCTGGAGCAATTTCACTAGTGTTAATCCACTTATTTTCAACGGCTTTTAAATCAAACTTATTAATATCAAACACAATTTTCATATCCTTTCGGTGACTTCAGTATAAGTAATTAAGCAACTAATTATAGCAAATCCTGCTATTGCTTTGGGAATTAGATTTAAATCTCATTTCGAGTCTAATTATACGCGAAGAGAATTGCTAATAGAGCTGTATATGGCGCTTGGATAGCTCTTATATTCCTCGGTTGCTTCATATATGTCAAAACTAACAGTATTAATGTTAGTTAGATCATAACGATTTAACAGATCGATTAACTGTTTACCGCTCAAGTAATTAATTTTTATTGATTTGTTATTAATAATTAAAACTTCATCAATTCCACGATCAACTACCACTAGTTTTTTATTCATTTAATTTTCCCTTTCTAGATGCCTATAAAGTGGACTTTGAGCTCATTATACATAAATGTACCTTGTCGTTGTAAAAAACGTCTGTGCACCCTTAAAAACCCTTAAAACCTATGCGTATTTGTCTCTCAAACTATGAGTTAATAAAGATGTTTGTCCAAAAGGTGTAACAAACCAGGTATAGCATTAAGACGCTTTTTGTTATAATGAATGTAACAAAAATAATTAGAAGAGAGTGTTCTTATTGGAAGAGAAGCAACAGGAAGAAGTTATAGATCTTAATAAAGTTTATAATTATGAGGAATATCCAGATAAAAGAAGCGGCCGGTGTGATAACTGCAACTCAGCTGCATTCAAAAACTCCATAAAAGGTGGAGTGTTCCTTAGAGAATGTAATCAATGCGGTATGAAGAAGAGCATTTAAATATAAAGGATTATGAGGGGAAGTTTTATTGCTTCTTCTTTTTTGCGATTTTAGAAGCTCTAGTTCAGGTTATATATACTATATATGTGCTATTTTAAATCTAAATCCGGTGTTTAATAAAAATACGTTTTGTTCTCTAAAATCAAAGAAAAGGTTTGTTATTTAAATGCATTCAAATCCTTGCTAAATGGAGTGAAATAAATGAGAAAGGAATTATTAAAAGCTGGAATATACGCCATTATTAATAAACGATTAAAAATGGTTTACATAGGAATAACTCAAGATTGCTTTTTAGTTAGATGGATTGAACATTTAAAGCGTATGCCTATGTACTTACATAATAACGATAGAACAAGGCTCTATTTGGCTAAAGATACGCAGTATATTGTGTTAAAAGAAATAGATGTTGCAATAAGCGATAAAAAGATGTTTTACGAATTAGAAATAAAGGCTCAGGAATTTTATAAGGAAAGAGGCTGGATAGTATTATCAACCTCAACTTACAACAAAGCTACTGAGTACTCACCTTGGAATTCTACCATAGAAGCAAAGAAAAAACGTTACAGACGAGCTATTAGTCATATGGTTGCTACTATTGGTAAAGAAATTAACCAAAGTGAAGTTGTAGCTAGGCTCTATACAGCTCATCACAATGAGGTTAACCGTTCATTTGATACCTATATGTGTAACAAACCAAGACAAACCACTATAGAGGAATTAGGAGCCACTGAGCTCCAGCTTATAATGTTAGATTTATACCCGCGATACAAAGTAAAGTCCACTGATAAAATGCGTGAACAATACATACAGACAGATAGACAATTAGATTTATTTACGTGAATTGTGAATCTTTAAGAGTGACTAATAAACACAAGGGGGATTACAAATCGAAGAAAAGCGCCACTTTAAAACAATTAGTAAGCTAACGAAAAACTCTATAACGGAAATACGCAATTATGATACGTTTGAGGAAATGCTAGAAGTGTATGGAAAGAAAAGTGATTATTACGAAATTAAATTTCTAGACTCTGTTGATGATACAGAACTGGTACAACATTTCATTAATGGTGAGAATCAGAGAAAAGAAAAAGTACTAAAGGTTCCGGATCAACCTCTGAATGACGAAGACAATTTCTTAACTAGGTACTTTAAAGCTGCTCCTAGTCGCAGGGAAAACCAAGTTGAATTATTTATTGATGCACTATCTGGAGAAGATACCTCTAAACCAAAAGTTTCGGTCCTTAAAGGTGGTAAGGATTAAATTTTTAAAAAACCAATTGTAGATGGAAGCATTCGATACATTGTTTAAGCTAATAAAGAAAAAAGACGATCAGAACTTTGATCGTCTTTTTATTGATTGTTTCGTTGAAATTATTTGCTGTTCCAAAATCTTAGTAAGATAAAAAAGCAACGAATATCAGTTGGAAAGATGCAGATTATGGTTGAATTATTAACATATGTGGTTTGTAAATAATGCCACTAGTGTCTTTCTTTTTGTTTGCGGTCATCTATCCAAATTAAAATTCTTAAGGATAACAAAATCAAAAAACAACAAAATGTAAAATAACCAGGCCATTCAATACCTTTCCATACAAGGTTAACAACCATAGAGGAAAGAATTAAAGTGAACGCAATTACATAATAACTACTTTTAATAATTTTCAAGTTTTAACTCCTTTGCATTTGCACGCATTATAGAACTAATGTGTTAGTTATTACATATAGAATAACATTTAAGATTAGACAGTTTTACCAGGAGTATTTTTGTATTTTGTAAAAAAAGCCGCTAACAGTAAGAAAAGCACACCAATCCCCCAACTAATAATACCAAAGTTGTTTAATAGGAGAGACACAAAGCAGTTTAAAGAAAATAGGAGCAAAAACAGATTCGACATAATTGTCTTCATACGAACGTTGCCATTATTATTTTTCTTCTCAGTTGAAATTGCTGTTAAAAATGCGCCTATAGCAAAAACGGTCATAATAACTATAAAAAATAGTTTCAATTTAAAAACTCCTTTATAACATTATTTAATGAATATAGCGGATAAATCTAATTTCAATATAAAACAAAAACCACTCCTCAATAAAAAGGAAGTGGTTTTTGCTTTGCCTATCTTAGTTTGGCTCTTGCTATTCCTGTAACTATAAGGCTTGTAACAAAAATAACTACAATTCCGATATTGCTTGGGGTATGAAAAAATATTTTAGAAACGGCTAAAGCAATAATAAGTCCAATAGCTATAATTGATAATTCTTTAATTAATTTCAATGCTAACACCTCTTAAAAAATAACAATCAGGAAAAGCTTAACATTCTTGGTAAAGTAATTTCAAATGATAGTAGGTTATCCGAAGAATTGTGTGCAGATTTCATTAGCACTTGCTTTACCATATTGTGATTCAATGAAAGCACATAGGCCAATACATACAGCAGCTCCTACAACTCCAAATAGAGCTCCGCACGTTAAACCACAACTTGCTAGTCCACCATTAGTAACAATGTCACCAACTAAGTCTTTACATTTACTTAACTTGCTATCTGCCTTTACTGCCATCGTTGATACTTTTGCTGTTGAATCATTATATGCTTTAGTTAATGTTTCAGTAGTAGGAGAAGTCTTGTTCTCAAATTCGTTAGGATCAATAACTTTTCCGTTTTCATTGTTGATTAATTTACCATCACTTTGGACAGTGATATTTGCCATTAAAATGCCATCAGCAAACATTTTATATTTTACGTCGCCTGTTTCTTTATCAACGTTTACTTCACCTTTATATGTAATAAACACATCTTCTGTATTTAAATTAACATAGTGCTGATAAGTGTTGCCTTCAGATGAATATTGAACTAATGCTACCTTGTTTGTGTCGTCGTCTAATACTGTTACAAATAGTGTATTAGGGTCTACTGTTAGTCCTTTAAACTTAGATTTAACAATATCAAATGCTTTGTCTTTGTCTTCTTGAGATCCTTGCGCTTTAACTGTTTCGTGGCAAGATGGACATTCTACAGAGTCGAGCATTTTTTCGCTGTTTGTAGCTGCTAAAGAACTGCTAGCAAACGTAAAAACTAGTACTGCTGACATTAGAGATAGAATCCATTTCTTGCTGTTTCTGATGAAATCCATCAAATTCCTCCTTTGTATTTGTAATACATTAGAAAGTCTAACATAAGACATTTTTTATCGTAAATTGTATATTATACCTATTTTAGGAAGGGTGTAGGCAATGTAACAATATGGGTTTTTATTAATAACGGTAATAAATTTCACCGTTATTTAAATGAAAAAACCAAATATTTAGGACGTTTTGCCCTCGTTTGATGTCACCTGTAAAATCCAAAAAATAGTGTAAAAATTTTATAAATGTAATAAAAGTAATCTGTTATAAATAAGACATAGTTAAAAATACTTGGCTTTCTCTTTAACTCGTAATTAATTTTCAAGTGTTTATTTCTGCTTTTTCCCCTAAAACAAAAAAATCGCATTAGAATTGTTACAGTACTTAGTAAATTAACAAAAGGAGACCTGATAATGATTAAAGTAAAAGCGCTAACAACTGATGAATCTCTAAGAGTAACCCAAGGAAAAGTTTATCTAGCCGAAGAAAATGATGGTGAAAAAGAGTTAATTATTTTAGATGATGATCAAAGTAGAAACTCAAGTGTTGCATATCACAAAAAGGGCTATATGTACGATCAAGATTTTCAGAAGAAATTTTTATGCTTATAAACATAGAAACAAGAACTTACTGGAGGAATTACGATGAAGAAAGAAAAAACGTTTGTATATGAGGGGTTAGTGTTTGAGCCTTATAAATTGTTACAAGGAGAAGAGGCTACGCTTTTCAATATAAATCAAAGAAGAGTTCATTCAGGCCTTACGCCAGTTAATTGGGACAGCGAAACATTCTTTCAAGCTGCTCAAGTGGTAAATGGAAAAGAGTATGATTTATTTAAGGTAAAAGGGATAGTTGTTTTACCAGGAAAGACTAGTCTATACGAATATAAATAACAAAACAAGAGCTGCTATGAATTTAATAGCAGCTCTTTATTTTAAGTAATTGGATAAGATGGGTGTAGATAACTATTTAAAAGGTTTCTATAGGAATCCATATTTCCATTTCATATCCGCTAGACTCTTCTTGCCCAAACATATTAATATCTACTATTTCGATTTCAGGCATCCCAGGTTTCATTGTGTAGCCTTTTTTATCAAATGTATCCCATAGCTCTCTATATGTATTAGAAATTGTAGTAGCGGGCCCAGTGTGTTTGAATACAACATAATTTCGCAAAGGGAAAGTGTGAATGGTCATTCCTTCTCTAATTTCACTATAGAGAACAGCATCTATTTCTATTCCGCACGTATAGAAATAGTGATCGCTACGTGGCGGTAAGCATACACCTATAATTTGTTTTGGATTTTTATTAGAAAAAGATAAATAAGCTTTTTCCCACAGTTTAGGGATTGGGTACGCAATATCTTTAGTCCACTTTCCCGCGTCACTAAAGCCTACAATCACAAAATCTTCTTTAATGATCTCCTTAAATTCCAAAGTTAACCCCGCCTTTTTAAAAAAGATTAGATATCAATTATAAAAGAGAGAGGATTTTTAAACTTAACCATTCTTGCTAATATTCCTGGTAATAGAAAAAGCTTTACGTTTAAACTACACCGCTTACATTTCACACCTATAATATGTAAAATATGTTTGACTTTTCTTTTTAATTATCATAATATGGAAATGTAAAAGATGTTTTACTTTTAAAAAGACGAGTTGATAAACGTGAACAATCGAATTAAAGAACTTAGAAAGGGTAAAAAACTGTCGCAAGAGGATTTGGCAAACGTTTGTGAGGTTTCAAGACAAACCATTAATGCTGTTGAAAAGAGTAAATATGATCCTAGTTTAGAATTAGCTTTTCGTTTAGCTGAAAACTTAGGAGTTAGTGTTAATGAATTGTTTTTGTATAAAGAACAGGAGGGGTAAACAATGAAAAAAGAAACGTTAAACAATTTATTAGGCTATGGTTTTTTAACATTAGTAACTTTGTTTGCTGCATCAATGTATATAACTGATTATAAGAACGGTCTTAAAATAGAATCTAGCGGTGTCTTAGGAATAGTAGTGTTAGTAATGGGGTGGGCACAGTTTATTACTTGGGGAAATAATAAAAAAGCCCAAAAAGATGAACTGGGTAAAAAGATTACAACGGTAAGCGCAAAAACAAGTTACCATATTTTGAATATAAGTCTTTTTATTCTCTGGATGGCTGATTACACAGTGTTTAATAGAGAGAATGATTTTGGGAATATTTCTTTGTTTGTAGCTGTATGTCTCTCTATGTTGGTGTTTCCAATAGTACAGTTAATTTCAGCAAGAAAATATAGATAAAAGCATAATAAATAGCAGTATGAGTACAGATAGTTAGTAAGAAAAGAACCGACTTAATTTAAGTTGGTTCTTTTCTTATTTTAAACATAAAAAAGAGAGGGGTTACCAATCCCTCTCTTAAAGAGAATATTCGAGGATTCTCTTATGCATTAATTGTTAGTGGAGAAACAATTAGTGCAGAAACTTTTTTTACCAAGGAGTATTATACCCCTAGTTTATGAGTTATGTAAAGTTGTTATTATAAACCCTTAAAAATCTCAATTTTGCTACTTGAAGTTATTGTATTAGCTTTCCACTTATTCTACTAAAAGGTATTATTATTGCATATTCACCAATGTTTCTAAGGATTAGTCCGAAGATATGCAGAAATATATATAGAATATAGAGAGGGGAATTTTATGAGTCATAAATATACTTGTCCTTGTTGTGGTTACAAGACGCTTGAAGAAGAACCCCCTGGCACCTTTGATATATGCGAAATATGTTTTTGGGAAGACGATGGCGTGCAGTTTAATGATCCTGATTATGAAGGTGGAGCTAATGTTATTTCATTGAAAGAAGCGCAGAGAAACTTTGCTGAATACGGAGCTTGTGACAAGGATAGTGTGAAATTTGTAAGAAAGCGAAATGAATTTGATAAGAAGGATCCTCAATGGAGACCTTTCTAACTTCGGGAGTACTTTTATTAAATATTTTTTAGGTAATAGGAAGGAAGAGATTAAAATTAACAAAGTAAACGTTATAAGCGCACTAGTTATACTGTTAATACTAAGTGCTTTACTTTATCCAGCAGGATACATAAAGTCATTTACCGCTTTTATATTATTGTACGTAATGGGTATGGCTTTAATTGTGACAGGAAGAATAATGATTAAGAAGAAGTCTTGATCATTATATATCTAATTAAAGGACATATAGCTATGGAAAATAGAGAGATATTTAACTTAAATATCCTTTTATAACAAAATGCAATAAAAAGATATCAGTCTCTAGACGTATAGCACCACCTGATTTTTAATGTTAAAATTTTC
The DNA here is from genome assembly GCF_038898415.1 of Priestia sp. SB1. NCBI lineage: Bacteria > Bacillati > Bacillota > Bacilli > Caryophanales > Bacillaceae > Priestia > Priestia sp. SB1. The sequence continues at coordinate 538,904 of NZ_JBBJSS010000002.1, forward strand.
AATGTAAATAATTGGTGTTTGTTAGCGCTAGAGGGAGAGTTTTAATTGAAAAAATTTTTTATTAGTGTCAGTTTGTTGTTTGTAATGCTATTAGGTGCCTGTTCTCAGGAAGAAAGTTCAAAAGAAGTTAGTAAAGAAATAGTAGTACCCACATCCATATTTAGTTCCGCTAAGAAAGATAGTCTAATTCAAGAAGAAGAAATGAAAAAAAGTATAGAAACATACTTGAATAGCAATGAACGTTTATCTAATGTAAGTGATCAGTTCGATGATGTTACGGATTCTGATGGGAACTTAAATAAAGAAAACAAAAAGAAGTTAAAACAAGTAAAAAGCTTAATTAGAGAAAACGATGCTAATTTTTCGAGTTACATATCGCATAACACTTTGCCCTCAGGATACGAAAAGGCTTCGCAAAGAATTTATAAATACATACAGGGCACTAATCAAATGTTAGAGGACGTAGATCAAGCAATTGATAACATAGATGATGATAGTTATTCTGATTTAGATATTGATTTAATAACTAGCAAAGATTCAAATGTAAGCGGAAGAGAACAGAAAAAAATAGAAAAGTTTTTAGATAAAAATGAAATTGATACAATTGCATTTGGTCGAGGAAATTAGTCGAGGAAATTAAATGTTATTTCAACAAATAGTTTCGTCTTTTTAAAGTTGTCAACGTACATAAAAAATTATAATTTTCTTAATAGTAGCAGTTCTTTCTATTAGAAAGAGCTGCTTTTTAATCGTTTTTTGTTGGGTTTTTTAAAGAGTAAATGGGGCCGTGAAAGTAAGAAATACAAAAAAGTGCTATCGCTTTCCGATGTCCTCTACATTTGAAGAATTATAACTAGATTTACTGCTTATGTCTGTGTAGATAGAGAATAGTAAAACACTGAGCCAAATCACCCCACCGATTAAAAATATCACATATTTACATAAGTTCTTCATATTCCTCAATCCCCCATATTCTAAAAGAAAACAACTATCTCCATAAGAAGATAGCCGCTTTCTACTGATAAATATAGTTGAGAGTGAATCCTGTTAGGACCTCAATAATAGTTTGCACGACTAACTTCATTTTATTCAAGGCTCCTAAAATTAATATTAAATACTATAGTTTTTAGGTCCAAGCATTAGAAAAATGGACTTTTTTTTATTGAAGATTAAAAAGTGAGTATGATTAGTTTCGGAAAGGAGGGCGCTCATAAGCAAACATTGCACTACAAAAACGGAAAGGTGTGTTTATCAACTTAGAGAAGAGTACAGGGGGTAACTGTTTTATGAAAAAAAGTAATTTAATAATGAATGTTTGTATTTTAGTGTTAGGAATTGTATCTGGTATTATTACATACCAAACAATTGATTTAACCGCATTTAAAAGCAAGTCAATTTTAATGGCTATACTGTTCACAAAGCTAAATGTTAGCATTGTAGCTTGTGTTGTGTACACAATCTTATTCTTGTTTGTAAAAACACTATTAACGAGTGAGACAAAGAGTTTCGGTATTCCTAAGTTTTTAACCTGGGAAGCAAAAGATACTCCAGTAGAAACTGTATTGAGTCAAACTGAAACAATGTTATCCAACAGCACTTTTTTAAATTCATTCCGAATAGCAAGTCAGTATCCTTTACTAGCCTCAGTAGAACGTGACCAACATATTAATGTATTTTTAAAGAAAATCGTTGAAGAGATTCATTTATTTTGGAAAAACGAAAGCGGTTTAAACCTTCAATACAATATGGTCGAATACAATGAGATAGAGGATGAAACAATTAAAGAATTATTCGAGGAATCTTTAGAAAGTGGAAAAGCTGAGATTATGGAGCAAGTTGGTTTGATTAAAAAATCACGCGTTTTACTTTATGCTTATGAATTTGAAGATAAACAGTATGCTGTCATATTTAAATCATATAAAGCTCTAAGCCACAGCGATGCAGAATTTGTAACCGCTATGTTTGGTATGGGCTTTGATTGGTATGCCTATGCAACATTGCTGCTTGATATACAAGAAGACCATTCTGGATAAACAAGATTGAAAGGATGATTACAATGTTTGGGAAACAAACACAAAGTATGAAGCGACACAAGAATGGAAGAAGCAAAGGAGATACCAGAACAAGTTATGACTCTTATGTTCCAGGTCAGGCTTATACGCATTTTCTCAAAGAAAAGAAAAAGCCCAGCTATACTGCAACAATAAGAAACTTCAAGAACCTTCTTGGAGTAAAGATTAGGTAAATATAAAAACCTCTAAATTTATTTTAGAGGTTATTTCTTTTTTTAAAAACCTTTTGTTTCTTTTTATTGAAAGCATCTTGCATCTCTTGGGAATCTGGATAAACGGCCTCAGCATCTAAAGACCAAAAGTCGAAAGAGTGCTTGGTAACAGGGGAGTTAAATATATTACCTTTATGAGATTGGATTTTCTCAATTTCCTTCTTAGTAAAATCTGATAACTTGGTTTGCTTGTTGTTCATAAAGATCACTCCTTCTCTGTTTATATAGTACCAGTATAGCTAAATTACGTTTTTTTGGCACTATTTATGATATTTAAATACAACAGATATAACGCGTGCGTTCTTTTTAATTCCTGCTTAAAAAAGCATTAACAAAAAGTTATTATGTTAAAATTGCTTAGAACCTTTTGGTTAGATAATTGAATTAAATAAGGTGGTAATATTATTGCGTAAATACGGAGCAATATTCTTTGTAACTATTTTTATATGTATAGCTCTTTACGGTGTCTTTGGATTCCTTTTTGGTAATGGTGGAGACATAGCAGAAGATGCAATTAAAACTTTTGGTTTAATCATTGTTGTACTGCTATCATTTTTAATTGCGCAGATGTTTTATGCAATTGATTTGCTGAAAAAGAAAAACTAAAAAAGTAAGAAGAGGTGGTTAAATGACACACTCTAATAACGATTGTGAAGCTTGTAAACTGTCGGCTGTAAACAAAGTAGAAACAGTTGATGATAATGAACAACCCTATAAAGTATGTCGTGACTGTCACCAAAGGTCAGTAACATATTCTTTACGCCCTATAGAATGGTACAACTTAGCGGTGATCCACTCACACAACAAGTATTTGCTAAGCGATGATTTTTACGATGATAACGGGGTATCTTACGAATCAGAAGAAGATACAACCTCATTTTCAGGTTATCAGTCCCCAACATTAAAAAACGTGGAAGGTAATTTAGCTGACTTAATAGACTTTTCTATAACAAGGTGGTCCCTTGAAGATGAAGTTATAGTTTCCCTAAGTGCTCATAGTCCTTTATATGTCTTGGATTATGTTAAAACAAAATTTCATAGCGTAAACAACCTTGAAATTAAATCCCGTATGTTAGAGATAGCAGCAGAAGTCTTGGGGCCGGTTGCTGCTGATTGGATAAGAGAACTGTGGAATAATTACAGTGAGGAATTGCTATATCCGCTATCGCTGGCCACAGCAACTAGTCTACCTACTAAAGAAGGCTTACATAATGTTTTAACAAGATTAGATATCATAAATGAAAAAGACTTGCCTATAGTTGCGTTTAGCTGTTTATACCGCTTTTGTTCAAGTGACGTTTTAGACTGGATTGAAGAAACGTGTACAGAGTTCAATGATAATTGGGGACGTTTAGCAGCAGTTAGTCATCCTACCTGGGATAGAATGAAGGATTGGTTAAATAAAGGAAGACCATTGAGTTTGGTTGCTCTTGATGCGATGGAAAACTGCATTAAGAACTTGGATGATCCAATCGTTGAAAAAATCTCTCCTAAAGTAGCAGGCTTAGGTACAGATAACCTTGAGCAGGTATTAACTGCTTATTATCAAAACGATGCTGTTCCTCGAGTTAAAAGAAAAGTAGAAGGAATAATGGAAAATAAAGACGTTGTTTTTGAGTAAACTTTGGAGTATTAACAAGGATAATGTCTCTATATAAGAATTTAAAAGCTTAAGGAAGTAACTTTTAAAATGATAAAAGCCACGACTCGTGAATATGAGTTGCGGCTTTTTTATTTACCATAGTACAAGCACACTTTTGAATTAAAATGTTTTCGTTATAGAATTACTTTGAAATTGTGATGTACCTTGTGATCAGACGCTCCTAAAATAACCTCGTTCTCAGTAGATATTCTTACACAAGATATTTTTAATGTAAGTTCATTAGCCTCACTAAATTTTGCGAACATATATTTAGGGTAAATTATTTCCCAAGTACACGTTTTTAGTTTTAATTTAGCATTCACAATTTCGTGATCGGAAAAATGATATTTAACAAGATTTAGTTGTTTAAACATTGAATAAATTTTACTTTTTATATCAATAGGTATTTCACTTTTAAATTCCAGTTTTTTATTTGGGTCTAATTTAATTAATTGCATTTCTTCCACTCCAATATGATTAGTTTTAATTTAGTTCCTTCGTCTGGAAATATTATACTTCTGTTTTTTGGAGTATAAGAAAATAATAAAAATTGCTGATAGAAGAGAATTGTTAAGTCTTTGCTAAAGAAATACTGCTTACTAGGTGCAAACTGGATAAACAGTACAAAACAAAGAGGAAAATTGTGCTAGAATAGTAATAAACAGTTTTACAGGTTGTTATTATTAAGCAGGAAGGACATAAGGAATACCGCTATGTTGTGTTTAAAACAAATAATTCTAATTAATTAGCGGTAGAGATAAAAGAGGAACTAAAGAAAGTTCATCGTAGTAGCAGTTAAACAAAAAAGGAAATGGAGTTTCACAATGAAGAATGCAAGTAAAATAGCGGCCGGAGCAGCTACTCTAACATTAGCTCTTAGCTTAATAGGATGTACCTCAAAAGAACCGGTTAACAAAACCTCAGAACAAGAAGAAGCTCAAAAGAAAATAAAAATAGAGCTTTCTTTTCTCCAGAATGAATGTGATCGCCTTATTAATAAAGAAGAGGACACTGAAAAAACATTCCCAAGCTATAAAAATGATTTTAACTTGTTGTCTACATCGGTTAACAGTGCTTCAAGGGTTGCTGAAATGGATAATAATGAGTTGCAAGTAAGCATTAATTGGCTTGAAAAAGATATAGAGAAACTAGATGAAAAAGAATCTTTAAAAGCTTACAAAAAATATACTTCAGCCAAGACAATATACCAGGTAACAATGGAGGATAATTTGCACTCAATTGTAGATGCCACTAGTGGATGGGACGATGGAAAAGATCGGGGTGCCGCTTTCTTCTATAGCCATATTCACTCTTCACAAAAGGATATTAATAAAGATATAAAGCCGGCGCTCAATGATATAAAAAACGGGCCAGTATACAAGTTGACTTTAGTGCAAGACGAATTACAAAAACATCGTGATGACTTTAGTAAAAAACAACTTGAACAGTTAGAAAATGCGACTCAATCTTTTAAATCTTCCTTAAATGCCCAAATAGTAACAGTGAACTCTTATAAAAATTTAATTAAAAATCCATACAATACTAGTACCTATACTATGGAGGAGGAAGAAAGACACAACAATGCTCTTACTTACCTCACGGATTTTGAATCAGACCTAGGGATTGTTAATCCAAAAACACACTAAAGATTTGCTGTTATTTTTATTAAATAAAAAAAGAGATTTATTCGAAAGTTAAATTGCAACAAAACAGGTGGCTTATATAAGTCGCCTGTTTTGTTCAGGGGTTATATACGTAGCAGGAAGTTGACTATTGTTTAAAACTTGTAAGCTTGTCTTACCTTTAAGTTGTATTCAAAAAAAACGTATGTATATAATTGGAATGTATAAATTTTCTAAATCTTATACAGGTTCACAATAGTAAATTGGCACCACACTAGAAAGGAGTTACCATTAATGAAAAAAAGCAAATCATTGTTCACAGCATCATCGTTATTATCTATTTCTTTACTCTTATTATCTGCTTGTGGCACCACGTCCAGCGAAGATCATTCACAACCTACCAGTAAGGCCGAAACATCAAACGCTCATAAAGAAGGTGAAAAAAACAATACTGAAACTGGCAGTAAAGGCAGCGACAATAAGAAAAGCGAAACAAAAGATGTAGCCACACAAACTATGTCTCAGGAGAGTCAATCACATTCTAATGCTGATTCTAAAACTGCTAATTCTTCTAACAATGCTAATAAAAGTAGTAATGACACACAAAAAGTTAGCATTAGTGAAGAGAAAAAGTCATCAACAGCTACAAATGATGTATCTAGACAAAAGGAATCACAAACCAACAATATCTCTAATTCAAGCGGTGCTTCTTCAGCGACTCAGCCAAACACAAATCAAGTAACTAATAAAATTACAAATGAACAGAGCGCAACATCAGATGCTACAAACGAAAGCGAAAAAAGCATCTCAACACCTGATAATTCTTTAAGCCAAAATAACGAAAAGAGCGTGGCAATAAACCGTCCATCAGGAGCTTGGGTTGATAAGTTTGAAAAAGATTTGTACGCTGGTTATCACGTTACACCAAGTCGCTATAAAAGTATAGGAAGCGGGTACTGGGAGGTCTGGGTTAAAGAAGTGGACACCGGAGAAAACGGCTATGTAACTGTAAATCAGAATACAGGTAATTTTCACGGTTAAAAAAACAAAAGTAGCAAGTGCATTAGTATTAAGCTAACCCCAATAATTGAACAAGTAAAAAAGCCTGCTGTATAATACGGCTGGCTTTTTACGTTTAACATTAAAAGATAGTCTCATCTGGCTTTAGTTTAAATAATTTAATTCCTTTTACATCAGCTTTATCCAGTAAATCTTGTTGGTACTTAGTTACATCAACTACCTTATTTTTGCTTGCAATAAGGTAGAGGCGATAATAGTTAGCATCTAAATCTATCATTTTTGAATTGTTTTCTTTATCATACAAAACAGAATCGGACAATTGACTAAAGTTTTTCTTATCTTCACCCTTTAGAGAATTATATGTTTTTTTCATAGTAGTGTCGTTTACTAAATACTTCTTGGCATATGCTTTTGATAATGTTTGATGCAAGAAATAACCTTGTGGAATAACGCTAATATTCCCCTTAGTTTTATCCTTTTCTACAAAATCAACAATTTCCGCATATTTTTTATCAAGTTGTTCTTGTGTAAAACCTAGATCTTTTAACATTTCCTCTTCTATGGCAATGTTTTTAATAACAGATTGAGAGTCTAAATTCATTTTTTTATATGTATCCTGCATATAATTCTTTTTATATTGCTTTATATCTTTCTCGCTTAATTTTTTTCCATTGATACTTATGTTAGAAACCTCGGACATAGAAATACTCTGACTAGTTTTTCCGCTAGCGGAAGTAGAAGACTCTTTTCCGCAGGCTCCTAAGATAGATGTTGCTAATACCAATGATGCTCCAATTAATACAGTTTTCTTCATAGTTGTGTGTTTCCTCCTTGAATTATAGTACCAAAGAATTATACTCTACATTTTTGTTGACAAGGTAAAAATATCTACTTTTATTGAAAAAAATATAAGATAAAGGTGATATGTATCCTCTATTTAACACGTTTTTAAATATTATTTTTAATTAATGCCTAGTACTGCAGCGATAAAAAGGTTGCTTTATTGGTAAAAGGGAGGGGGATATTAAAAACTTTTCTACGAAAAACGAGACTGTTTCTTGATTGATCAGTTCTTTTATATTAAGTGAAAAAGTCTGCAGTACTATATACGGCAGACTTTTTGTATTTATAATTACAACATAACTTCGTCATCTTTTAATTTTGTTAATTTAATGCCTTTTACGCTTGATTTATTAATTTGCTTTTGCTGGTATTTAAGCATATCTACTACTTCGTATTTTTGAGCAACATAATACAATGAATAAGCATCAAAGAAAGTTAATTTGCTATTACCACGATTGTTCTTCATATCGGCTTTTACTGTTTGGAACAATTGGTCATAAGCCTTTTTCTCTTCTCCATTTACAGAGTTAGATAATTTTTTAAGAGTAGAATCATTCAGCAAATATTTTTTTGCGTATTCTCCTCCAAGTGTTTGATGTAAGTATAGACCTTTAGACTGAATAGTAGCCTTATCGTTGGGATCTCTCTTTTTCAGTTCTTTCAAAAACTTAAGGTTCTCGTCATAATTTTTATTAAATTGCTCTTGAGTCATACCTAAATCTTTTAATAAAGCGTCTCTTAAAGCTATATTCTTAATAGCTGATTGAGTGTCCAAATTTAAATCAAGGATATTGGATTCTTTAATCTCCATATAATCTTTTATGTATTGTTTTAGTTCCTTTTCACTTAACTGGTCACCATTTACTGTTACTTTAGAAACCTGTGACATAGAAATAGTTTGACTAGATCCACCGCTAGCAGCAGTTGAAGACTCTTTTCCGCAACCCGCTAAGACAGAAGTCGCTAATACCAATGATGATACCCCAATTAATACAGTTTTTTTCATAGTTGTGTGTTTCCTCCTTGAATTATAGTACTAAAGGATTATACACTACGTTTTGGTTGTTAAGGTAAAAATATCTACTTTTATTGAAATATTAAATTGTTAAGGTGAGTTAATACTGTGTTATGAATGCAAAAAAGCTGAAATCCAATATCGTAGAGGGTTCAGCTTTTTGTGCGTATATAAAAGTTAAATCTTTCGTCTATATAGAATAAAATGTCCTATACTCGCTAGAGCAAGTCCCACTACAGCGTTTTTAATAGCTAATACGATGATCCTTGGATACAGCTGCATATCTATATTAAATGACATTATGTTATATAGCGGAATTATATTGTCCCCCATAGTCCAGTACTTAAAAGCAACATATGCTAACAATATAAAGAGTGGAACCGTAATGTTTCGTGATAGAACCATAAGGAAAAATCCTAAATAACAGTACACTATAGTCTGCGGAACATAGATAACACTTAAATTAAGTAGTGAAATGTAAGGGTAAGGGTACCTTAATGTAATAGTAAAAAACAAAACGTATAATGCCGCTAGAAAAATAAGAAAGAAAGCTGTTACCCTAATAAGTCCATAAGACAAAGCAGATGTAGCGTATTTAGAGTTCAAATTAGTTTCTTTATCTTTCTCTACAGAACGTTCTGAAAATAAATATACGGGCCACCAAGCCGCTATAGGACATACAACAAATTCTATTATTCTTGATATATACTGCAAATTAACCAAATCAGGAGAAAAGCACGTATAAAGTATTGCTATTAGAATTACTAAAAAGGGAACATAGAAGTCCATTCCCATTAATTTAGCTTCTGACGAGATATTTATTTTCTTAACAAAGGTCATTGTTTGTCTCCATTCTCTTAATTCTAAAATTGCGTTTGTAGAAGCTTTAATGACCTCTACAATAAAGGTTCGATGAAAAATAATTACTATTGTATAATTAAAACATATTTAGGAAAACAAGTAAAATAGTAATTTATCTATATAAAAATTCTCAAAAGGTTATAAACACCATAAAATAAAAAGCTGAATCCCAATGTTGTAGAGGGTTCAGCTTTTTGTACATATATAAAAGTTAAATTTTTCGTCTAGATAGAATAAAATGCCCCATAGTTGCTAGAACAAATGCTAGTGCAATATTCTTTATTGCTAATAAAATAATTCTTGGATATAGCTGCATATCTACAGAGAATGACATTACATTATACAGCGGAAATAAACGATCACCCATTGTCCAATACTTCATTGCTACGTATGCTAATAGTATTAACATAGGCACAGTAATGTTTCGTGACAGTACCATAAGAAAGAACCCTAAATAGCAATACAAGATCGCCTGAGGAACATAAAGAACCACTAAGTTGAAGAATGAAACATAAGGGTATTTTAATGTGATAATAAGTAACAGAATTAAGAATGCTGATAGATACATTATAAAAAAAGTTGTTACCCTCATAATGCCGTGATACAAGGTAGATAGCGGGTAGCTAAAGAGCGTTTCAGCTGTCTTATCTTCGTAATAATCGAGGAATAACTCCATAGACCACCAAGCCGCTACAGGGCAGACAATAAACTCTAATATCCTTGACGTGTATTGAATAATGTCAACGTTAGGAGAGAAGCAGGTATAAAGTATTCCAATAAAGATAGCTAAGAAAGGAATATAGAAATTTGCCTCCATTGATTTAATTTCAAATGATAAATTTAGCTTTTTAAACGAATTCACGGTTATTCTCCTTTCCTAGTGAGGAATAAATAAGCATCCTCAATAGTTGGGGAAATAGTGGTCTGTTCTGTAATCTTCTCATCTACAAAATAACGAACAAGACATCGTTCATTTTCTTGCTTAAGAGAGATAACTCTATCTTGAATAGCATCAGCTTCATCAAGTGTTAAGTATTCTTCTTTAATCTTATCTTCAACAAGGGATTTAAGTTCTTCTTTTCTTCCTACAAAAATAAGCTTTCCTTGTTTTAATATTCCGATGTAATCACAAATCATTTCAACGTCTTCTACAATGTGCGTAGAAATAAGGATAGTACGATCCTTTCCAATTGTTCTTAACAAATTTCTAAAACGAACACGTTCTTCGATATCTAAACCGACAGTAGGCTCGTCCACAATTAAAAACGGGGGATTCCCAAGTAGTGCTTGAGCAATACCGACTCGTCTAAGCATACCACCAGATAATTGCTTTATTTTTTTCTTTTTTTGCTCCTGCAAGTTTACTTCTTGAAGGAGAGAAGAAATTTCTTCTTTTGCTTTTGATTTTTTAATTCCTTTTAAGATAGCTAAATGAAGTAAACACTCATTTACAGTCATATTTTTATACAGAGAAAAATGCTGTGGTAAGTATCCAATATAAGAACGGACTGTATTAGGATCGTTCCAAGATACCGCATCGTCCATAAGGATTTCTCCTGAGTCAGCGGGTACCAGTGTAGTTAAAATTCTCATTAGTGTTGTTTTTCCGGCACCGTTAGGTCCTAAAAGACCAAACGAACCTTTTATGTCAAACGTGAGGTTTTGAAGAACTTGTTTGTCTTTATATGTTTTATTAATTTCTTTTAAATAAATTTGTTTCATATTGAGCTCCTTATTGTACTTGTTCTTTTTTTAGGATGTCGTTAAGTAAATTCCACTTTTGAGGAGTCGGATTTTGTATAAGAGAGTACCATTCCTTATAAACTTGATTATTAGCATCCGTTGAACTTTTAGTTCTTAGCCATAAAGTTAGTAATCTAGTTGTCTCTAATGGTGCTGAGCTTTCACTTAATGAACTAACAAGATTATCAAGTGAATCTTCTACATCGTCATTAGGGAGGTGGAATTGATTATTTAATGCGCGACTATAAGCATAAGAAAACAACATATTAAAGCTAAAGTCATTTTCTTTTTCATACTCTTCATACCTTTTTGTTTCTCCGAAAATCAACTCTGGAGTAACACGCCCTAAATGGTCTTTGGTAAAGAAGGAGTTACCTGAATAAGGGTAGTCTGCCTGATGGAATCCCCAAATTAAATAGTTGTCATTCCACCAAGTTCCTTCGCCGCTAACTCCGTCATCTAAGTTTTGATTTGGTATAAAATAGATAGTGTGCGGCATAGCAATATGCTTATCATTAAGCGTGTCTTTCATAGAGGTCATAAGGTTTTGCAAGTAGTTACGAATGCTGTCTGTTTGTTTAAATTGGGCCTCCCAAGCATTAGGGAAAACATAGGTTATTCCATTGTCTTCTCTTGAAGTTAGTTGCCCAGACAGTATGGAAAGTCCATCACTAGAAAAACCTTCCCACGTATTAAAAGTAACTTCTTTTAAATTGGTATGTATTCTTTTACCATTCTTAACGACTAGATGGTATTCCTTTTTCTCATTAGGCTGATGAGGTACTCTGTGTAATAAGTGATACTTAGTAACAATACTAAAAGCGGGACTTAGATTTTCGCTTGGTAGCCAAGAGAAATAATTTGGTAAATATATGGCTTGTTTGTTGCCAAAGTAGAGGTTTGATTGCAATCCGCTGTATTCAAATTCAATCTCTCTCCTATCATTTGGTTTCCAAGGCCTATTTTTAAAGGCTAGCGTAACTAAATCTCCATCTTGTTTAAAATCAATTTTTTTAGCATCCATTTTTACTTGTTTAATGCGTAGTTCGTGAAACAAGGTTAAATTAAGTTGTTTAATGCTTGTGTTTCCTGTGTTGTGTGCTTGTATTTTAACCGTAGCTTCGAGGTTAGCGCTGTTCTCTAATTTTATATCGTACTTTTTAAAGGAAACCGGACTGCTAATGGGTTTAGGGTCATTATCTTTATAATTTCGATAGTAACCTTTATATACATAGTCATTATCAGAAAGCACCTGAAAAGGTTTGGATAAATATAAAGAAGATCCTGCTAAGCAGACTAACAGGGGTATAAAAAGTATTTTAAAGGTAGTGGTAGATATCGTTTTTCTTCTCCGCCAAATCACTGTGTATATAGTTAACAGAAGGGCAATAACAAATATCTTTTTATACCAGTGAATGACATCTAACGAGAAACCATAAAAGCTATTATATACTCGAGTTAAATTAGGCTCTCCTAAATTTAAAATCTTATCTACTCTAAAGTGAGAGGATGTCATTATTTCGGTTCCAAACACAGCATAGTTTATAGGAATGGTAACAGCGAATATAATAAGGGCTAATAAATAGACAAGTTTTCCTCTTAATAAGAGTGTTAATAAGTTTCCGGTTAAAAACATAATCAAAGAGGACATTCCCCAATAGAGCCAGATATATTTCAACGCGGACCAAAAGAAAGTTAAATCGTTAAAATCTTTTGTGAAGAAAAAATAAACAAAGAGTACAAAGAAAAAAACAGTCATTAAAACGACAAAGCTCAAGACAAGCAAGAACTTCGAGATGGTTTTATGTAGTATAGCGTTTCTTATAACACCAATGGTTTCTTGAATTTCTTCCTTTTCATCAATTTTCCCTAAGTAGATACCCATAAATAAGTAGCAGGCCATAAATCCACAGACAATGGGGTTTGCGACTAAGGTAGTAGGGGCGTCCTTTAACGAGGCGTATAGGTAAAAAACATATATACCGTATACAAAAGTTCCTATTAACAGTATGGGGACAACCTTTGTTCGAGCTAAAAGCTTAAGATAAAATGTGTAACAATTAATTAGTTTCAATCTTTTACATCCTTTCAAAAAAGCATCACAAACAACCAGTGTATAATTAAAACATATTTAGAAAAACAAGTAAAATAATATGAGGATTAGACGTAAATGGCGCTCTCTACTTACTAAATAAAGAAAATAACATAATTAAAACGTGTATCTAGTTAATAATGTTTCAATTGAGAGACAGCTAATAACCCACTCAAACAGCTCTTTTAAAAAGCGAAAAATACAAAAAACTATCCTTATAATAAGCTAATTAAAAAACATCACTCCAAAATTAAGAGTGATATTTTATTATATTAAAGAATAAATATTTATTGTTAAACGATATACATTGAATTATACTGGTAAAAAAAGGCGGTGCTTTTATGGGATATAAAAAAATAAGTTTTTTAAGGATGTCCATTTTTTCAATTGGGTTTATTGTGTTAATAATGTGTGCTTTTTGGTTACCTACTGTGGCAAGGAAAGCGGCGGTTATGAATCCTGAGTATGCATATTTAAGGTTTCCAGTTCTTTTTGCTTTATATATAACAGCAATACCTTTTTTTATAGCTTTATATCAGTCCTTAAAGCTGTTGAATTCTATTAAGAAGGATAATGCTTTTTCTAAGTTAGCGGTAAACTCATTAGGAAACATTAAAAATTGTGCACTTATTATTATTGTTTTGTATGTTTTAGGAATGCTTACTCTTGCTATGTTAAATGCATTACATCCGGGGCTAGCTGTTATGGGTACGGTTATTGTATTTGCGACACTTGTTATAATTCTTTTTACTATGCTTTTACAACAGTTATTGAAAAATGCAATTAGTTTAAAATCAGAAAACGAATTGACAGTATAAAAGCTAGTTGTAATTCAATTAGTGACCATTTATGGGGTGCTGCTAGAATCTTATAAATAGAAAAAGGAGACTAAACTTTGTTTTAGTCTCCTTTTTTATCTAACCTAATATACATAAGTGCAAAAAATAACAGGAATACAATGCTAATAGGGAATACGATGTAGGAGTCTGTATAATGACTTACACTAGGCTTTAGTGTGTAGCTATAAATGCAATATGCAATTCCTACAATAGCTATTAATACCTGATATGTTCTTTTTTTAGTAAACATAAAAGACGATCTCCTTTATTAAAGTCTTAAACGGATTTATTGGCGCTTAACTCTAATTATAATATTGCTTCCTGTTTTTTATATGTATCACTGAATAAGAAGAAATAAGAATAAATTAGAAAGAATGCTGCAAGTAAAAGGCTGTTTGAACAGTGGATTCTTTGAAATAAACCTAATACAACTACTCTAGTTAACAAAAAGCTACAGGAGACCAATAAGACAAACGATAGTAACTTATGATATAACGATGACAATTTTATAATATTACGTTGTTTGAGAACGATAAAAATCACTTCTAAGATCATTAATACGCTATAGACAGATGATAATGCTAAGAGTATGTATAAGACGTTAAAAATATTGCTATCAAAATAATTTACGTATAGCAGGCTGTTTAGTTGAAACTTTTCAAAGATATTCATTAATCCGTAGAAACCAAAGACAGGGAGAGAAGCAGCTGCAGCTACAACAACAAGTATAAATGCCGCTAAAATTACAAACCCCGCTACAGTAGGTAGATCTTTCTTCTTATTAAACATAGGCACAACTCCTTTTTATTTACCTTTTTTGTAAAATATATCTAATTTTATTATAAACGTTTTATTGCTGGATGGCATTGCTTAAAAATAGAATTAATTTAATAAAAAATAAAAGAGCACGCATTTAAGAATAAGTAGTTCAGTTTTGAAGTAGAAAATGTTAAAAAGCAAACAGTATAACAAGTGGTTTCATACCATTTTTTTGGCGCAAAACTACAAACTAAAAAGCATAAAAAAAGGTGCCAGCTTTTTCTGACACCTTTTTTAGTCTTATTAGTCATCTCAAAATGAGTAATTCATTCATCTTTAACATCTTTAAACACCTTTTTTATTGCATAAATTTCAACAAGGAACATACCAAATGCACAGCCGAATGCAACTGAAAAGGCTGTTAGTGTATTCAAATTATGCTTTAACAAGGCATTTACAATTAAATTGCTAATGAAAAAGAATACAAAAGTTAATAAAAATCTGTAAAACGATTTCAAGACTTTACCTCCTGAAAAATAGAAGTCATTCATTTAATTATTAGTTTCCATTTATTCCTTATACAAAGGCTTCTTGTTTTCTGTATGTATCTTTAAATGAGAACAAGAAAGAATAATAAGTAAAGAAAGCGACAAGTAAGAGTATACTTGAACAGTGTACTTTTTGAAAAAGATTTAATATCACTACTTTAGTCAATAAGGAACTAAAGAAGACTAATAATATAAAAGAAACTACCTTTTGAGAGGTTAGAGAGAGATTTGTAATATTTCTCTTCTTTAAAAACGTAAGAATCATCTCCAATACTACAGTTACTATATATGCGGATAGTAACATCAAGTGTATGTAGATAGCTTTCGCAACATTGCTATCAATGTCATCAATTTTTATAATTCCTCCTAAATGATGTCTTTCAAGTATGCCTATCCATCCCTGGATTCCTAAGAATGGGAGATAGGAGGCAGCAATAATAGCAGTTATAACAATTACTGCAATAATTGCATTACCTATCTTACTGGATAAAAAATTCTTAATACTAAACACAAACAAAACTCCTTTTAGATCTTTTATTAAACCTTTTAACAAATGTCAGAAGGTTTATGTACTAATTATAGCCATTTAAAAGGAAATTTGGTAAAATAATACCTTAATTTGTGATATTACATTACAAATCATATTTATATATTTAAAGGTGGAATTAGATGGAGAATTTATTTACCCTTGGTCTCATTATAGTGGCATCTTTAGGAACGATTGGCCATTATGTGTTAGAAAGCATAAAAGTTAAAAACGGCAATATTGGTCGCTATCAAGGTTATAGCGGAGGTTTATTAGTGCCAAAAGAAGAGTTAAATAGTTTTCTAGGTATTAGAAAAAAAGATCTTCAAGACTTTCTTGATCAGTTTGAAAAACAGTTAACTATACATACGTTTAATGGCAGGGAGTACTATAGCGCTGATAATATAAGAGAAGTTATTAATGCTAATAAATAAACATAACAAAAAGGTCTTGGACAAGTATCAAGACCTTTTTGTTATATTGTAAACTTAGAATAGCGAAGGATACCAAACAGAAGCTTCGCAGCGTCTTTTTTAGTATGTTCTTAATGAACTGTTTTAATTCAAGTAATGAGTTTTCCTTTTAAAGTATACAGCTTTATCTAATTAGTGAAGGGATTGATAACAGAGTGACCATAGAGAGGGAAAATATGATACATTCCTTAAAAAAGAATGTTGTGCCTATTTTAAGGGAATGTGGCTTTAAAGGATCCTTTCCTCATTTTTATCGTAAACTTGAGTGCCGCTTAGATTTAATAATGTTTCAATTTAGTGCTTGGGGTGGAACTCTTTATGTGGAAGTCTCTAAATGTGCTCCAGACGGCCATTTAGACGTCTCAGGAGAGTTTTATACACCAAATAAGGTGAAAGTATATTGCATTGATTTAGCGCACAGGAAAAGATTAGGAAGACATACACAAGAGATGTTTAAGTTTAATGAAAATAATACAGTAGTGGTTTCTACATATGTAAGAGAAGCGTTACAAGAAGCTGAGGACTGGTGGAGCTCTTATCCTAACTGGTGGATCCAATATTAGTAAGTATAAATGCCAATGCAATAGGGAGGTAAGTAATGAGAGAGATTCTAATAAAGAAGATATATGAGCAAGGTTATCCTGATGAAAAAACTGCACCCCTAGTATCTCTAGAAGAGTTTTTCGAGGGGAATAAAGATGAGGATTCTATTGGATGTAACCTTATGGAGCATCCAGGCATTAACACCTTTTATAAAGTATTGCTCCAAATTAGAAATAAACCGAATGTTCAAGTTGTATTTGTTGAAATTATGGAAGTAGAAGAGGATGATTATTGGCCATTTTCCGAAAGAGTATATATTCTAGCTAGTGCTAGCTTTGATGAAATAAAAAATTGGGTTAGCATATTAGAACCTAGTGAAGTTGAGGAAGGTTATATGTTTGGTAAACCTCCAATAGCTCCAGACTTACAATCTAATCATAAGGTTTTTGGGGTTTGGTGGGACTAACAAAAAAAGTGCTTGCGTCTGTGGAGATGCAAGCACTTTTTCTACGAGAATTAAGTACGACTAAAAGAATTAGTTTACGTAATAAGTCTCTAATTTTACAAATAAATGTAATTAATATAAAATTTAGGTAGAAAGACTTTTTAAAAACGTAATTTTACAGGGGGAGATAGTATGAGCTTAAAAGAGAGAGCGGTTAAAGAGTTCCAAGAAAAAATAGATAGTGGGGAAGAAATTAAAGAGTCTATTTTAACTTACTATGAATGCGAAAGTGGGCTTTCGGGACTTGTAGGTGTACCTAACGGAAATCCTGTACCTGTTAGAGGTGTTTTGGCTTATACAAATAAAAGTCTCCTTTTTTACGGAGAGATTTTTACTAAGTTACCTGTTGTACTACATATTCCATTTAAAGAAATTAATGAAATAAAAACAGGAAAACAAATTCTTACAATATTTAAATCATCTCTTACTATGGTTGTGGTTCATAATGATTGGGAAATTTTCTCCACCCGTGGAAACAAGGAAGAGTTTATTAGTTTAAAGACATTTTTTGAAAATGCAACCGAAGAAATGTTTATTACTAAATAATTAAATAAGGTCTGTTTTAATATGGCATTTGTCAGGAACCTTTTTAACAAGAGTTTAGTAGAAAGCGGTTGTTACGTTTAAATTATAATAATATTTAACTTTAAAGGTAGGTGTTAATTATGCTTAAAAAAGATAAGGGGTTCTGGATAGCTTATCTTGTTTTTGCAGTTCTTATGGTTTTGAATTATATATATGTTCCAGCTGAGACCAAGTTTATTGTTATTATTGTGCTTCCTCTAGCCTTTTGGTTTGTTTATGAGTTTGTATTAAAGCGCAAGAATAAACGTTCCAATGAATAAACTAAAAAGAATATTAGTTAATATAGTTGTTTTCTTGGCTCTAGGCGGAGCTTTAGGAGCGGTAGCAAAATACTTAGATACTATGGAGAGTTTCGATGGTGGTTGGCAAAAAAACATTCTCCCACACCTAGGAGATTTGTTTTCAAGATTAGGGGTTTGGATATTCATTGCTACTATTATTGCTGCGTATAGCAAAACACGAATTACAGCGGCTCTTAATACGTTTATGTTCTTTATAGGTATGTTAGTTAGTTATTACATATATTCAGCTTATCTATTTGGATTCTTCCCAACTAATTATTTTGTTGGTTGGGGATTAATTGCGTTATTCTCTCCGTTATTAGCGGTCATTGTATGGGAAGGAAAGAATAATATAAGTTTGTCTTGGATCCTACCGGCCTTACCTATAGGATTATTGTTAAGTCTTTCTATAGGCATTGGATTATTTTATTTACGTCTAAATTATTTAGAAGAGTTAATTATGTGCTTTGGTTTATGTCTAGTCTTTTATAAATCAATAAAGCAAATGCCTGGAGTAATTATAATAACGTTTGTTGTTGCATTTATTGTAAAACAAATAAACCCATTCGTTTAAGTCTAGAAAAAACAAAATGAGTCCGCTAAGAATACAATACTGGTACGGAGTGAATAGAGTTGAGTAAAGTCTTTAAAATAATTTTAGGTGCCTTTATAACTGTTGTTGTTTTAATGGTTGTTACGCTTATTAATTGGGAGTATATATTTGGTGATAATCGCCCAATAGCAAATGCTAAAGCTGTTTATCAGATAGAATTTAAGGACAAAGATATTGCAGAGACATCAGATGTAGACAATAGAATCTTATACGTAGTCCCTAAAGGGCATTTAGATACATATATTAAGATGATGCGTAAAAAAGGATATGAATTGACAGAGAGAGATCCAAAACATAATACTTTGTTATTAAAAAAGGGGAACAGCTACACAGAGATTAATTACAGAAAGTTTGCACGTAAATATACGATAATTGATAGTCCGTTTCTAAAAGAAGTTTAAAAAGGTTGTGTTTAACATAAATAAAGTGAAAACGATAGTTATTTGTTTATCTATTGTGCTAATAATTTTATTTGCTATTATGTTCTTTGAATTTTTCACTTTAAAACTACTCGGATTGCAATATGATTCAATTGGTTCTTTAGTTTACTTCTTTGTCTTATATTTACTACTTGAAATACCTCTTTCATTAATAGTGAGTGCAATACCAAAAGCATTAAAATCTGTTGGTATAATTCAATCCAGTAAAGGGTTGTTATCATTTTTGTTAGATACGGGGTTAACATTTGCGATAATTAATTTGCTTGATATTTTTATGACACACATTAAGATGGAATGGCTAGGTGCTATTTTATTTTCAATTATTGCTGGGTTTATTAGTTCGAAATTAAAAGAGAAAGACGAAGAGCCGCCATTGATTGATAGTGAAGAATTTAAAGAAATAGAAAAAGGATTTGAATTAAGAAAATAACAGTAAAACACTAAGGGTATGGAAAAGATACCAAGTGTTAATATCTATATTGGTGGTCAACCTTGTATTGATTTTGTGCTTCTAGATAAATATAATAATTTTACAAACTTAAAGGTGAAGTATGTATCTAAAGCTCGGTAGCAATTACCGTTTTAGTGCTTACTTTGCCTTTTTTATTTAACAAAGCGGGAGTAGTGGAGGACATCACATAGAAACGAACCGCTGCGCTTTAGTAATTTAGAAATCCTATAACACAGCCCTTTAAGACACGAACAGACGTTTGGTATCAGAACTAACACTGATATATATTAATGGTACAGTTTATAAATTGGTAGAACTTACTAGTCGTTTTAAAAGGGGAGCGGTAAACAGGTGAAAACTTATTCATTACAAGTTTCAGAAAAAGAGTTAAGAGCAATGTTAGACAGCTTATATTTCACGGCTCAAAAGCAAATATCGGATTTCTATGGGTTGTTTATACAAAGTTACGCTGCTGCTTATCCAGATGATACAATTAGTAGCATAGAAGAATTGTCTAAACTACAAGAATGGCTACCTAATCCAGGGGAGTCAAAATACTTGATAGTTGCCCTAATGCGTTGTTTTAGAACGTTAGAAGGTAAAGACAAGCACGAGAATATTATCTTGCCACCTGATATTGGAGGCACCACAGAGGAGATTCTTCCTAATTCATTACGAGTTTCAGAAGAAGAGTTTCGGGAGATCTTAGGGAGTTTGTTTTATGCAGCTCAAGAGCAAATACCAGGCTTTTACGAGTTGTTTATGCAATGTTACGCTGTTAGTTTTCCAAATGAAACGATTAACGCTAAAGAAGCGTTGTTTAATCTACGAGATCAGCTACCAAATGAAATGAAGCAAGAATTCTTAATGGTTTCTCTAATACGTTGTTATAGAACGTTAGAAGGCCAAGAAAAGCACGAGAACGTTACCTTTCCTCCTGGTATTGAAAAAGTGACAGAGGAACTTCTTTCTAATTATCCTGAACTGCGTAATATGAGCCTTAAAGAAATGGAACAGTTTATGAAAGATAATAGCGGAGCCATTTCAAAGATGTTTAATAAGGGATGGCGTAACAATGGATAAAAAAGAAGCTCTTTATAAACAAAGCTATTGGATGGAAGTTGAAACTCTAAATACACGGCTGGAAGTTAAGATAATTAATTGTTAAAAAAAGCGGCAAGGAATACAAACATTCCCTGTCGCTTTTTTAGTGTTAGTGACTAATTAAAGTATTATCTTTTGGAAAAAGTGATTGTCCCAAGTTAATCACGGTTTAAAATTTAAAAACAGGTAAAAGAAACGATTTGTCTTGTATCAATGCCTAATATCGTCCAAAAGCGCCCATTCCATCTAAAACCAGCAACTGATCCTGTTCCTACAAAAATAGGGAAGTACCAAAAACTAGATCCATTTCTTAGCCAAACATAGGTGTTGCGAAATAAACACAAGGAAATGGCTCCTGGGTCAACAACGGATGAAGGAAATGGAGGAGTAAAGGAAGGGGATGGCGGTAATATAAAAGGGAGAATTAGCAAGTTTAGTAATAAGTTTAAGTTCGGAAAAATGTTAGGGGTAATTTGATTGTTTATGCTTGTCATTTCATTTTTCTGGTTTTGATTTCCTGTGTTACTGCAATTTTGACAAGCTTTGCGATTATCCATTTTATTCATCTCCTTTTTGAAAGTATGTCTTACATAATAGAATATGTAATTAAGTTAAGGAGGGTTTGGACAAGCGTTGATATATGAAAAAATAATTAGATGAACTATATTTTAGTTTTGTGTTTCGGAATTGGTTCAAGTATTAGCTACTTATTGTCTTGGAAGCTACGGTCATCAAGTTCTGGTGGAGTCCGAAAAGTTTAACTTTGAAGATGGATTTAATAATATAAATAAGCTACGATCTCATACATAGAGATCGTTTTTTTATTATTCCTTTTTAAAAAACTACGGAGTACGCTTGTAACTGGAATTCTCAGATAAAATGTACAAGGAGGGGAGTAACAAGCATTTAACAAGAAATGAGTTATCAAGTTTCATTTAACAAATAACAAATTTTAATACGAAGTTATTTAGAAGTTATATTATTAGATATGGTAAAAATAGGATTTACCGGTAAGAGTTAAGAATGTTAGGGTAATGGAGTATGTGTATATAGAAACAAAAGATGCCATAATAACGTGTTTATAAGTGGCAGCGTCATTATTTATTAAATGCAATTGAAGTTAACACATAGCAAACTAAATTAAACATTATCAAATTAATAAGTATTAACAAGAATTATTAATCATATACATAGCTTGTCCATAAAAATTTTCAGAGCTGCTGATGAAAATTTTTGAATGGATTTTGAAAACCAAATTTACGACTGATTCTTTTTTATTTTTTCTGTCTCAATGATTAAAGTATACTTTTAGAAATGAGATATTTATAGTACATTCCAGATAATTCTATATTATCTGGAATGTAGAATCGCTTTAAAATAGAGGTTTTTGAGCATTTTTTTAAAGAAAATAATATTATCTCGGAATGTAAAAACGTTTTTTAAAAATTCATCTTAAAAAAAATCCGTCTCAAATTTGAAACAGATTTTAACTTTAAATATGCATTTTGACTCAATCATAAATTTGCGGCGCTGTTCTTATACCACAAACAAATTGAATTGATGGTCGAATCAAATCAAACAATTCTTCAGTAGTCATTCCTTTTTCTAAACAGATTTCTTTTGAATTACCGTCTCTGAATTGCAATCTCCAGTTTTGTGTATCTATTGTACTAATGTACATTTGTGTCATCCCTGGATATTTTGTTTCTTCAAACTCCCAATTCCATAGATCAACCATAACAGCTGACCAAAAATATTGAGGATATTTCTTCTTTAATTCTTTCTTATTCAGCGCAATCATTTCTGGTAAGTACTTTTTTAATCCAAATAGTATTTCTAACTTATGGTTTTCCTGCATTTTAATTCATCTCCCAAATCATTTGATATTTTGTTTATACAGGTTTTTATCAAATATGTGAGATTTTGCAAAAAATATAAATTGTGATATATTTGTTCGGAATTCTGCATTGAGGTGAAATTAATGGATCGCTTTAAGTATTTCTTATATCAATCAATTTTCTTTTGCTCAGTTTTACTTGTTAACGTCATATTTAACAAGTACGTCAGTAAGCCATTTACACAGACGGATATAATCGCAATATGTTCTAGCATCCCTTTTTTTCTAGCCATTATTGCTGTAATACCTAAGATATACAACAAGAAAAATATTGGTCTAACAAATAAGTTTTGGCTTTCCGTGCCTGCATTTGTATTAGCCATAGTCTTTATGGATTTACTAGAGTTCTTGATTTTCTAAACACCCTCCCTCTGACTACTGCCAGCCGCTACCGATAGCAAATACCAACGACTGGAATTATATGTTAAAATGGGGAGGTAACTCATTTTAAAGCTATAAGGCTGATTAGCAACCGGTCGTGGTTATGTGATTATTATGATTGATGGTTTTTTTCACAAAGAAATTTTTCTTACAGGAAAAAAATGCTCTAAACAACAATTGCGACAGTTATATTTTGAGGCAAGAAAATTTACTTATGAGGAAACAGATTTCTCTAACGTGTTTTGTAGGCTTCATAAGTTCGATAGAATTCCCTTTTCAAAAGGTATAAAGGCTGATTTTATTTTAGATACAGATACAGACAGAGTTTATTCGCCATCATATTAGATATGATCTTAGGGAGCTTTTGTAACAAAGGGCTCCCTTCTTATTTTCAAGTAGAACAACAGCGAAAATTAATTACTTAATCATATAAAATAACTAATTAAATTCAAAGTAAACTTCATCTTTTAGATTCTTCTTCCCCTCTTTAATAACCTCAACGATAAACTCTTTAAGAGTTCTAAATGTCTTAACAACTTTCTTTGTTCTAAAATCAATCTCCAACACGTTCTCATTGCTATCTATTACATAATATGAGTTATACACCAGAGAATCAGCAAAAATAAAATGATTTTTAGGTGTTCGCTTTCTTAAATGTATTTCTTGAATATCCTGAACATCTACAGTAGATCGAGTTGTTTCCTCAATAGATAAACCTTTATAGCTATCTAATTCCTTCCCACCCATTCTTAATAGATCAAATAAGTAGCAACCGTTATAAAAAGTTAAAAATTCTTTATATGCTAAAGGAAACTGTGTGCCTGTCCTCGCTTCAAACTGTTTAATTTCGTCTGTTGTTAGTCCAGGATGAAGTTGAGTATGCCATCTACCTTCTAATGCCCCATATAACACCGTTTTTGTTCTTAATCTTTTATAATCGTCTTTATAAACATTTTCAATTTCTTGTTTTATAAACTTATACATTGGATTCCCCTCAATAACTATTAGTGTTACTACCGCTAAATACAAAGAAAAATGTATATACTACTTTAATTAACAATTCTAGCGGATAAATTTAGTATAACTCCTTGCTCTTCTTAAGAGTGAGGTTTTTCGATTTTGCTGTAAGTTGAACAATAATAAAAGCCACAATACTTAATAGTACGGTGGCTTAATTAATTTATTTTATATTACATTTGCTCTGCTAGTGACTTCTTTAACCATAAACCTGTTTCGTCTAGCGAGGTATTAAGTGATACATAATCTCGTTCTAAAACTGAAACATCTATTGGTTCGGCAGTTACTCCCCAATTATCAAAAATTTTATCAAATACTTTCTTGTTATCTGTTACTTTTAATAATTCGGCATAGGAGCTAACTAACATAGACTTATTGTTAAAATGGGATAACGACTTTGTTCCTGTAGCGGTTGCAGAATCAAACCAATTACTTGACCAAAAAAATCCAGTGATATAGTCGTGTCTTTTTGAAGGTTCTACATTCTTAAAGACGTAGGTTAAAAAGGATTTTACACTTGAGTTATACTCATAACCGTGCTTATGCTTTTTATCCATAATCTCTGCCTCAACTTCATCTGGTGTAGTGGCAGCAAGAATAGCCTTATCCCACATAGCGCTAAGTAACTTACTCCATTCTACTTCGCAATGAGGATAAAATTTACAAAAATCTCTATATGTTTTAATTCTATCGGCAAACGGAACTGCTTTTAACTTTTCTACAAGTTTAGAATAAATGGTATCTGGATCGTCAAGCTTATAATTAGGCTTATACCCCTTGGTAATAATCTCGACTTCTGCTCTTACATTATT
Organism: Priestia sp. SB1; assembly: GCF_038898415.1. Classification (NCBI taxonomy): domain Bacteria; kingdom Bacillati; phylum Bacillota; class Bacilli; order Caryophanales; family Bacillaceae; genus Priestia; species Priestia sp. SB1. The sequence continues at coordinate 563,800 of NZ_JBBJSS010000002.1, forward strand.
AGTAAAATCAACAAATCCCCTCTTTTCCATTACTCTTTCCTTACCTTTTCCGTTATAACGAGGCATCCATTCTTCAAAAAAGTAATGTGTACCTTCTACGCTTACTCGGGGACCGCTGAGAACAAAAATACCTTCTCTTGAAAAATGTTCACCATATGTAATTCGAATGTAGTCTCCAGGAGTTAAGTCTTTTAAATCTTTACACTTTATTATTGCCTCTTTTACTTCTTCTCTTACTTCCTCTGGCATAGAAGCAAATAAAGGGTTAACCTCTAAGTCCAGTGTAAAAAATCCTAATTGATTAGCTGTGTCTAATGTAGTCACTTGAAATTTCTCCTTTGTATAAGGTGAATTCACCCATATTTTTTAGTATTATACAAAGGATTTATAAAAATAGAGGAATTTGTTCATATTCTTATTTGTTCTGCATCTCACTTATATAGGTAGATACAACACAACAAACCATAAAACTATTAAGGAGATAATTATATAAGCTGTTATAAGAAATACGGCAGCCGCTAGGCTCTTTAAAAGACCTCTGTTTGGGTTTTATATATAGACATAAGAAAAAGCCCTTAAAGGTACCTGTATAGTTCTTAAAGAGCTTTTAAAGCTAGTTATAAGCTTAGTGTGTTTTATTGTATGATCTTGCTAATAGTTTTTCTAGTTTACCTTTAACAAGAGTCCAATCGTTATTGGTAATGCTATATACTACTGCATCACGAATACGTCCATTATGTAAGATTCTTTCGTTTCTTAGAACTCCTTCTTTAATTGCTCCAATGCGCTCTAAGGCTTTTTGTGCTTGTATGTTTTTAACGTCTGTCTTAATCTGAACTCTAATCATATGTAGGTCTTCAAAAGCCAACTTTAACAACAAGTATTTGCACTCTGTATTAATGCTAGTCTTCTGAGCAGATTTATCGTAAAAAGTAGATCCTAACTCTACAGTTAAACGTTCATAAGAGATATCGTATAAACGAGTGCTTCCAATAATGCTATTGCTGTCTTGATCGATTACTACAAAGGGTAGTTCTGTTTTCTTCTCTAGGTTAGTTAGAGCCTCCGCTACTAGTGTTTGCATATCTTCAAAGGAATTCATTCTTCTAACCATATAAGTCCATAAGGTAGGATTTTTCTGCACAATGTTATAAAGTTCTACCACATCATTACTTGTCATTAATCTTAACTTAGCTTTATTTCCGCTTAACTTCATAAAAAGCATCCTCCTATTGCGTACTATTTGTCTAAAGGAGATAAATAAGAAAACAAATATAGCTGCTATCTACGATCAACGTAATTAACTGCTATTAAATTGTGTAATATGGATACACTTTACTGTTTTTTAGTAGATCTCTTATAAGTAAGAGCAATAATTGTCACGGTTATTAATGCTCCTATAGCAATCCAAATGTTTAAGATATGTAACCAAATACAAATACCTACTATTAAAATAAACAAAAATGCGTTTACAGCGTATGGAATTTTTTTGCGCGTATTAATGGCTGTATAAAATAGACTAAATGCAAAGAAAATTATTATAAGTCCAAGGGTTATGTTGATCTTCATCACTCCTCGTTTTTAAATGTAGTTACTTTATTTACATTTACAATTACGTTCGGACCTTTAAAAATAAATAAACAAATTAAACCAATAACACCTACCAGTACTGAAGCAAATCCATACTTATTCACTACCTCACCCCCTTTGCTTAGTAACTTAATTACTAGCATACTCCGCTGCAAAATATATAGGGTTCCTATACAGGTTTATTAAATAGCTTATGTATTGATAAAAAGATAAGCATACTCCCTAGAACACCAACGCTTACGAAAGCGGCCGACTTACTAGAAAGATAAATACCAATTGTTTGCAAACAAAATCCGCTAATTAATAAAAAGATAAAAAATACTTTCCTCACGCTTTCCAACTCCTTATGCCTTTAAGCCTGCATATCCTGGGTTAAAATTTTATTCCGCTAGTTACTAGCCGCTTAATCAACAGAATAAAAGCTAATTAGCCCTAGAATAAATAAGAAAACAAATATAGCCGCTATTACAATTAATGAAATTAATACAATCTTCTTAAGACTGATTTTGTTTTGGTTCTTTTCCTCTGTTAGTGCTATTAAATATTCGACTTTCTTTTCAAGTTCTTTTAAACGTTCATCTGTATTCAAAAATGTTCCTCCTAATATATCGGTTGTTCTAATATTTAATTGAATTCTCTATAAAATTTCTTTAAGTAGCAACATAATATATACATAGAGCAATAGCCGTCTGGACAGTTGAGATTATACCTAGATCACTTAATGGGCTCTTTGCTTTTTTTATATACGTGTCATAAATAAAGTTTATAACGAAGAAACATACAAATCCTATAATAATCTCTAGAATTATCATTTAAACGCCCCTTTTAGATAATCTTTTTTTCAAGCGGTTATATCTAATATAAAGGATGTTGTAACTCAAGAATATTTAACTTTTTCTAGTTGGTTTTTTTACTATAAGTACGATAACCGCTACAGTTATTAGTGCTCCAATAGCAACCCATATGTTTAAGATATGCAACCAAACGCAAATGCCAAGTATAGAAATAAACAAAATTGTCTCAGTAAGTGGTAACTGCCTTTTCATACGTGCGTTCATCCCTGTATAAAGTAAGCTGAAAATGATAAAAACAATGGTAAGTCCAAAGCCTATATTCATTCTTTATCACTCCATATTGTTAAAGGTGTTTACTATTATAGGATTCACAATTACATTAGGACTTTTTTTGTGACAATTAAACGCAATAAGTTAGTGGTGGATACACACAATGAAGAAAGTTTGTGCTTATACCCTGCTGTTTCATTTCTGTGGTGTTAACTTATTTACTAACATACTCTATTTACACTCGATTGTAAAATTATAGATTAATTGGATTTTATTTTCCTTTTAAAGTGTTATAATTAATCTATTAAATACTTAGCAAGGTGGAGTTTTATGCAAAACAAAAAGCTTTTAGGATAGGTGTTAATTATTTTATCTTTTGGTGCGGCTATTTATTTACTAAGTAGTCAAAGCGCATTAATGCCGGCAGGATATGATTTAGGTGTTAATGGATATCTAGTAGCAAGAGCTCTTATCTTTTTATTTATTCTTTATGCCTTATTTAAATTTGGATACTTTCTTCTAACAAAAAAGGACTAGTTATCTTGCTAGTCCTTTTTTGTTTGGACTCCCATAAATGAGTTCCAGCTTACTCTCGTAGTTATAAAACTAATTTTTTTCGTTTCTTTTAGAATTAGGGGATTTTTCATTTTGCATAAACTTCATAAGTATACTGAAACCACAAATGTTTAATAATACGCTAATACCTAGTAACGCAGCAAACAAGAAACCAGATATATTCATTGTTAAGGTCAAAAGCAAAAAGATTGATCCTGTACAAACTAGAAGTATTCCTAAATTACGATTACCCAGGTAAATCACCACCAATATTTACAATTAAGATTATATGAATAAGCTTTAATAAAGTTATTGTAAAAACCATTTCGCTTCATATGTATTAACTAGACATTACACTTAGAGAATTGATTCATCTTTATTGCTTAACTTAATAATAAACGGAAAAATAATTACAAAAGCTAGACTAACCCAACCTAGAGTAAGCCATTTTTTAGTTTTGGCGGATACGTACTGTTTTTTTCTGCAGTTAGGACATTCTTTGCCGGTTGTTGAAAAACCAACTGTCCATACATCACCTAAACTCCACTCGCTGTTGCAATTCGAGCATTTAGTCAACGGTCTCCCTCCTCTCTGCCTTAATATAAATTTACTATGTAGTTGTTATTGGCTCTTCTCCTTATTTACTCTGGCGTCAAGTAACGTAATCATAAGAGCCCAGAATATTAAGCCTACGCTTGTAAATGTCATAAGCAACTTCAGAACAAGGTTTGTGTGCAAAATAAGAGATAAAGAGCATAGCGGCAAACCAATACCAAGTAGCGTTAAAGCCTTTTGATTTAAAGAATTCACTTTTATCACCTCCTGACATTACATTGAGTATACATAAAAAATAAAACTACATTTAATTAATAAATAGTCGTACTTGTATAGTTGTCCTAATACATATACGTGTGAATAACAAGAAAAGTTCCATTTTTATCTAAAATTTCTAATATATTGTCTATCAGCTGTATCTTTTATACATAAAAAAGGTAGCGGCTTAATATGATCCGCTACCTTTTATTTAGACACTTTCCAAATGTGTGGGCTTTGTAGTGCTTTGTTTATATTTCTTTTTAAACTTGTCCACCATAGAGATATTTGCTAGTACTCCAGTTGAAAATAGTAGCAAGGTTATTGATGAACCACCGTAACTCACAAATGGTAGCGTTACACCGGTAATTGGTAAGATACCAGATACAGCACCTAAATTAACAAATGATTGAATACCAATCATAGTAGAGATACCAATGGCCAGTAGAGAACCAAAAGGATCTGAACATCTTTTTGCAATTAATAGCCCTTGTAAGACAATGAAGAAGAGTAGTCCTAATACGACTATTACTCCAGCAAAGCCTAGCTCTTCTGATATAACAGCCATAATAAAGTCAGTGTGTGATTCGGGAAGATAACCAAATTTTTGAACACCTTGTCCTAAACCTTCACCGCCAAGGCCTCCACTCCCAATTGCTAGGTAAGAATTAACTAACTGATACCCTTTTCCATCTGGATCAGCAAATGGATCCACAAAGCCTGTAAAACGCCCTAAACGGGTTGGAGATAATATTTTGTCCACTTTGCCGGTTACCCAAATCACAAAAGTCATTAAGCTGGTTCCTATTAAAGTAATAAAAAAGATTTTAAATCCTGTTTTTACAGAGATTCCTGAGCAAAAGACAAGTGCTGCCACAGTTCCTAACATAAGAAGAACTCCGCCATAATCCGGTTGCGCAGCTAACAGGAAACAAATAAGCATTACAATAATAATTGGTGGAATAAAAGCGCGAGTTAGTTGATTTATGTACTCTTGTTTTTTTGTAAAGGCAGAGGCTAAATAGACAATAACCGCTAACTTTGCAATTTCTAGTGGTTGTATACGAAGAGGTCCAATTGTAATCCAGCTTTTTGCACCACCAGCTGTATGCCCTAGAACTAATACCAATCCAAGAAGAAGAAACGAAACCATTAATATAGAGATAATGACCGCTTTTTCTTTAAAAATCTTGTATGGCACAAAGAAAGCAGTTGCAAAGAAAAGGAAAAAACCTAATATAAGAGCGCCCATCTGCTTTTTATAAAAGTAATCTGTTGGAACGTGGTAACGGGTAATAGCTGTAATCATACTGGAACTATACACCATTACAAGACCAATAAGACATAGCACAACTAAGGAGATTATAAGTTTATAATCTTGGCTTTTAAGTATGTTTTTTAACATAAAAAATCCTCATTTCTTGCGTTCATTAATATGTAGTGAGTTACCACAGGAAAAGCTTTAATACGTTGCATAGGAAGAAACTAATACTACCTATTGCAAATGCCATTCCTAGTGATTTATTTCTTGCTGTTAAATAGTAATTAATACTATGGAATATAAAAGCAAGGGAAACGATAAGGATTACTATGTCGTACCACACCGAGCTTTTAAAATACCAAGCTAAGCCCATAAAAATAAAAAGTAGAGCCAATGTGGTGTTGGTTATTCTACTCTCTGTTACAATTTCTGCGTACCTCATATAACACTCCTTACTTTTAATACAAATTCTTACTTTTTCCCCTCTTTTGATAATAAAAGGGAAAACAGTAGTAAAATTATATCACAATGTAAACTTAAGTAAATACAGTTATTTGAGCCCAATAGGTGTAGGAAGTGGAATACTTTTTCGGTTTTTTCTCTAATTTTCTCTAAATATTATTTTTTTGCTTATAATCTTGGAAATCAACACATTATAAGGAGAATGATAATATGTATTCAATCGTTAGTTCTAAAGATGGAGCAGAAAATTACAAATCACTTTTTACAGAGGCTTTAGGAGAAATTACAAAAGAACTAAAGTTATTTCAGGGTGAGGAGTTAAATTTCACAGCAAGTAAAGAAATTAAAAACCCCTCTAACTTTAAGTTAATGGCACCAGTAAGTTTAGATCCTTTAAAATGGATGGGTTACGCTGCTGAAAATATGCATTTTTGGATTAGTGTAGATATGGTTTCTAATCAAAGAGAAATTGTCTACAAACCTGCTTTAAAGTTTTATAAACTTAATGGGGATATAATAACTTTAGATGTTTCTAGTTATGCTAATACTGATGTTGAGTTTGTGTACGACAGAATTAATATGAGCTACACTTGCCGCTTTAAACATCATAAGCTAATTAAACATTTAGAGATTATTGAGTATTATGCTACTAAATGTATAAAGAATGTCTCATTTTCTGTAGGTATTGATATGCTTACTAAAAAGGCTAATAAGTACGAAGATGAGGATAAGATGGTAATAGCCACTTGCTTAAAAGGGATTATTAATACTATTAATGAGCACCTCTCAGTAAAGACGTTAACTGCTGAAGACAAGAGGATCCAAACACTTACAAACGAACTGAAAGATATTATGTTAGAAATGGAATGTTAATTAAATAAGTAAGTAATAAACATAAAAAGCTAAATGCACTTAATGCATTTAGCTTTTTGACATATTAACAAGTTACTATCTGTCGCTAAAATGGTAAATGTGTCAGGCCTAAAGCATCCTTCTTTAAATATGTTTATTGTAGCGATTTAAATCTGAATAGGAAGAACTTTTCTTTCTAACCCAGGACATAACAACCTTAGAAAATATAAGAGATGCTATCATAAATAACGCATAATAAAAGGGGAATTTTAAACTGTCTATTAAACCAGGTGGTTGGTTGATCATAAATTCCTCCATTGGCATCCCTGCTAGTGCTAAATCCACAAACATTAGAGGAAAAAGAAATGAGAACAAACCTAGGCTGGATAAGTGGAACATAAAATTAAAAAAACTACTATATCCTTGTTTTCTCTTCGCGAAATAAAAAGTCACAACAAACATTATCATAATTACAAGTCCAGTTATTTGAGCAAGTTCAACTAACATATGAGAAACGGCTATGGCAACGGGATACAATATAAAGCATATAGCTATCAAAATACCAAATACAATTCCCCACCCGCTAGCGCCTCCAGAATAATAATCGTCATCATTGTCGTTATACTGATCTAGCCCTCGTCTTTTGTATTCGTCTTCTGCTCTTTGATTAGACGGTTCATTTTTATGCTCACGTTCTACTTCCCAATCGAGCATTTTTCTATAATCCTTCCCCAAATTATCACTTCCTTAATCTTATTATTTTACAAATGCGTATTGTTACATTCGTTTTGTGTAATGAGAGAACTCTGCATACAATGCATATTTTTTCTTAGTTCGAGAAATGACAAATCTAGCGAAGAAATAAGAAACTACCATAAACAAAGCATAAAATAACGGAAACTTTATTATATCAACAAGGCTTTTTGAACCTTCTACATACTGATCAAAGGATAATCCTTTTAAGGCCAAATCTTCAAAGAAAAGAGGGAAAAGAAGTGTAAACATACCGTAGGATCCTATGAAGAAGAAAATATTAAAAAATTTGTTATAGCCTTGTTTTCTAAACATAAAGTAGTAAGTTGCAAAAAATAGCCCTAAGGTAAAAAGCCAATGATTTAGTGCCACTTGAACAGCGTACATAGAAATGACTGCGCTTATAAACATAATAATTGCTAGTAGAATTAAAAAAACCGCCAGACCACCAATACCAGCCACATCTGCTTCTGAATAAGAATCGTCACTATCATACTGATCTAGCCCTCGTCTTTTATACTCTTGCTCCGCCCCCCAGCTGCCGGGATTATTATATTTGTGCTCCCATTCTAATTCTGAATCCGACATATTTTCGTACTTCCTCCCCAAAATATTACCTCCTTCGACTTTTAAAGATTAAACATTCCATAAACAGGATAGAATTTCCTTCTAATATCATATTTTATTTTCATTTTATCGAAATATTCAGGTTATAAGTTCTAGTTCTTTATGCTGATTTGAGTTTAGGGGGATTAACAATAAAGTTTAAAGGAAAAAAACCTGATTCAATTTATGAGAATCAGGTTTTTTAATTAGTAAAATTATAGGTTTTTCTACAAAAAGCGCGTGCATACACCAACTACTACAATAATAGCAAGTATAGCTAGTACTACGCCAAATCCCCCACCGCCAGCACCACCAGGACTTCCTCCTTCAGAACCACCCTTGCCACCACCTAACCCTCCAGAACCACCGCTACCACCAGCTAAGGCGTATAAATAGCCACTACCTAGCTTTAAGAAAGGTTTTAAATTATTTGTGTAGTACTTTTTACTATTGGCATTAAAGACGTTTTCAAGAGCTTTTTGCACACTAGTTCCTCCTTTGAGTTTTCAAAGAATAAACATTCCGTAAAAAGGGTAATGTATCCTTCTTAAACTATAAATATGTGCTCCCTACCGCATAAACAGTCTCTCAACAATAAAACCCTCATTCTAAAGATAAGAACGAGGATCTGTTTAATGATTAAAGGTAAAAGATTATAGAATTAATTTGAATTCACTTTTTTCTTATTTAGAATATAAAAATACCAAAGACTTATAGCTAACATTAAACAATTAGTTGTACTTTGAGCTATGCCAATTGTATCTACCCAAGCGCGTGTGCCGTTGATACATAGCTGCAAGATTACTCCTGCCGGAAAGATTAATAATACATAGGGTTTACTTCTAAAGACAAAACCTGTAATACCTCCTAAAATCCCTCCAAGTACAGAAGCGCCGTACCAAGTTATTAATACGTAGGCTAAGCTTTTTAAACCCAAAGCAAGGATATTTGGGCCACCGCTATAACTGCTGCCAATCACAAAGTAAATAGTAATTGCTATTAGAGTATATATAGTGCTGTAAGTAGCGGCGCTTTTTATGTTTTTTCCAAATATACGTCCTGTTATCATAGCTAGGAGAAACCATATTGGTAACGAATCAAACATAATTGCAAGATATGAAATGATAAACCGCGGTGTTGTTATGGGGCCATCCAAATATATAAACTGGAGATTGTCAGATATAACAGAAAGAATGGCTGTTGCTCCACCTAAAAATAGCGCATATAAGATAAACCATAATTTATTTTTTTGCTTTTTGTGCACTTATAAACCACCTCCATACTGCCTAGTACTACAATAAATAAGACGTTTAAAAGACAAAAGAGTTTCAAACGGTGTAAATAACTTAAAACATATAGTTAGTGTTAATAGTGCTTGGTTATAACAAATTATAGTTGAGCGGCTAGCATAAATATCTTCGCGTAGTTATTATGTAATTAGCAGAGTTTTAGTTTGGTACTATTTTGTAAAAAAAAGAAACCATAAAGAATATTTAGTTCTTTACGGTTTTCGGTTTATTAATTGTCTTATAGGGTTTGAACTACTCCTTCAACCTCTAATTTATCCCACATATCAAGGATTCTATTTTTCATCCAACTGTGCTTTAAATAAATTGCGCCAATACAGGGTATTTCTTTGTCACAATAACATTCTTGTTTAATATGTTTTTCTGAAAACTTAATTAGTCTTTTCTGTTTGTCGATTCGCATAGATAAACTTTGTACTAACTGTTTTTCTTTAATATAATCCAATATCTGTTTAATTTGTTTATCGCTTAGCACATTATTTGTCTTATTTTTATCATCTAAAACACCTACATTTTTAAAATTAGATTCTAAATCATAGACAACATCTGCTACATCGTATACATAATAAAGATCTTTAACTTTTTCTTCTGGGCGCACTATATTTAAGTAAATGCTAGCTGTGCTTTCTTCAGTAATTAAACGATTAAAGCTAATGCTCATAGGTTCAGGTTGAATTTGACTATTTTCGTTTAGGAAGGGTGTATTGTTCGCTTTATTGTCTGTTTCACTTTCCTTTTCATAAACTGTCCCAACTATATAAGTGTAGAAGTTGTACAATACTTCATCATAGTCATCTCCAACAATGTTACCAATAGCTAAAGATAAGAGCTCTACAAAATTATCTTCAACAATATTTTTGGTGTAACCTCCCTCAGCTAATTCTTTCTCAGCAGCATCCCAAAAGTCACCATCTACAAAACCTTGATTGGTTATTTCGGTAAATAGTAGATTAATTTCTTCTTTAATTTTTTTGGCTTTCTTTAATTCTTGCGGATAGCTAGGGTTTAGAACAATTTTCCCTGTTGCATATTTTAAGAAATTACGATTTGCAGTTATTGCTGTTTCTAATAAGATGTTATTCATTATTTTTCTCTCCTTAGGCTTTATGATTTTTAAAAGTTTAAATCAAATAAAGTTTTTTAGAGAAAAAAACAAAAAATGCTCTTATCTAGTTTGATAAAAACATTTTTAATAATAAACACAAATAAAAAACAGTCTGCTATTAGAGTGTATTCTTAAATTTTTGTGGGTTTTTTACGTAACTTTCAATAAGTAAACCGCAGTTTGTGCAAACCTTATGTTCGACCTCTGTTCCAATACTCAATTTGTTAGCAGGGTGTACGTTTGCGTGGCCACCTTGTTTTCCTAAACCTAGTTCTGTGCTTTTGCATTGCGGGCATTCTGTTGTAGTAGAATTAGTCATTGCATTCACCTCTTTCTCTTATAAATTAGAGAACTGTAAGTTTTGTTTCCGATGTCTTTGCTACCTTATAGAAAAGTTCCCTTCTTTTACGTATTAATTTTATGGAATATAATTCCTTTTATTTTATGCATTTGTTATTTTTTCTCTGTAATAGAAGTAATCCTATGTTGACTGTAAAAAAGCGTTGTTATAAATTGAATAGGCTAATAAAAAAATAGCAATGTCCCTAACCACCTTATTTATTTAAATGAGGTGGTTTTGTATATAAAAAGCCAATGGCTGTTAATCCATTGGCTTTTTATAGCTGCTTTAAATACATAATGTTTATGCTTTTAGTAGTATCTGTTAATGGCAATGTACTACTATTTTTTTGAGTTATGCTGTATTTCGCTTAATAAAGAATTAACTTTTTCAACGCTATAATCTCCAGCCTCTCTAAAATTTTCTATTAGTGACCTTACTTTCTCTTCGCTTTTCCTTTTGTTAAACTTTTTATTGTACATATCTTGTAGTTTATTTCTTATAATAGGCTCACCAATAATTTGAATTATCCTTTGTATCTCTTGTTGAGAATGTATTGTTGCTTCTTCAGAATCTGAATTTAACATATTAATTATGTCTCTTATTTTCCTTTCGGAGAATTGTCCAATTGTAGAATCCATAAAGAAGTTATTCATTAACAAGCTGTGGATATTGGCAGCGAACGTTTGAGTGAAAATTTCTTTATTAGTAGGTACTTTTTCTTCTACACCATCCAATTGTTTTCTTTCTAAATAAATTATATTTTGAGTAGGGATATCTGCTATTAAAAATGGAACATTGGTTGCTAAAACGATTTGTATGGACTTACATTTAGAATAAACATATGGAAGGTATTCTAAAAGGTTGTTAATAAGTATTCGTTGCCATTCAGGATGCAAAGAATGTTCGATCTCATCTAAGAGAATTACAAGATTATCTCCCAAATCTTCTTTTGATATGCTGAAAAAACGAGAATATATTCCCAACAGCGTATCTTCCCCGCTACTAAGACCTTCCCACTGTATCTTTATAAAATCTGTACCTGTATCAATCTTACCGTATTGATCTACAAATTGTTGAAGAAAGTCCATTCCTTCAGAATCTAATGGCACCTCTATAATTGCTGTTTCCTGTTCGATTATAGACGTTTCTTTGTCAGACTTTTCTTTTGACAATTTAACGCTCCCTCTTCGGAGATGGAATGTTGAGCTTTGAGTCATTACATTCTCAGTAAAATATCTAATAAAGTTAACGTAACTTTCAGTCAATGTTCTAAACTGGAACTCGTTAAACTTTAGGTTAAATTGTTTTAATTCTGGGGAGCTAGCATCTCTTAAGGTATCAATTGTTATTTTATTAAATGCTTCCAGTAAATCAAGCAAACCTTTTCCTTCTAGTTCACTATCTTCCATAGCATTAATTGTCTCTGTTAAGAACTCGTATCTCTTTGATACCGCTATAAAACGCTCTACATCGTCAAAATAAGCATCTAGAATTCTAGTTAAATATGTTTGTTTGGCTAAGTTTTTAATATTTCGATTTACAGGTATTGAATCAAGTTCATTATAAACAAGTCTTTCTATTTTATTACAGGTAGTTCTATCTTTTTCAAATCTCAATAGCTCCGACTTCTTTATGTTAAAAAAATCAAAGTTATTGTTCTTATAAAGAATGTAGTCCAAATTTAAAAAAACACTTTTTGGAAAAAAACCGTGCTTTTCTATAATTTCTTTACTTCGAACATCATTTAATAAATTTATTCGATTTTTTAACTCTGAAATATAATATTCGTTTAAAATCCCTACGTTAAAACGCAAATCTTTATTTGTTAACTGGTTTGGATTCTTGATGCTAAAGGTTGGCTTAAGTTTCATTTCGGTGTCAATTTCAGTAAGGATGCCTTTAGTTGAAATATCAAAATACTTTTGTTTTTTAACGGTAGAGTCCTGATTAAAATCAACATTAAAGGTATGAGAGAAAAACACACAAGAGGTATGCTCTAGCACCTCTGTACCGTTTACTCTGTGTAAATCGTGACTAAATTTGTGCATACTTTCTTCGCTAATACCGTGGCTAATAAATTCAAACTTGAATTTTTCTTCTAGTTGATTTCCCTCAAAACTTATTGAATCATTACCAAGAGATAACAAGTCCTGATGATATATAATTTTGTAAACATCCTGATGTTTAATGACCAAAATTCTTTTAGTACGATACTCGACCTTATCTTTTATACGTTTCCCAAGAATTCCGCCTTCATAAATTAGGCCTCTTAAAGCTTTTAAAAACGTGCTTTTTCCAACACCGTTTTTTCCAACGACAGCGGTTACATTTGTAATTTGATTGTTTTTTTCTATATTAAACAAACCATTTACATAAAATTTATTTTCCTTAATTACTAAATTCATTCTAAGTGGATCAAAATTAAAGATTAATTCACTTCCGAAGTTGTAACCTTGTCCTTTAATAGTGTCTCTGTATTCATCCAACCAGTAATAACAAATTTCCATTCTTTATTCTCCTCTAACGTATGTTATTGCTTACGCCTTAAAGTGAAGTAATCGCAAGCAATAGATAAAATTTTAACTGTGTGTTATAAAAGAACTCGTTTTACAAATGTTAACGAGTTCTTGTTAATTAACTATCTTTATCTATTTGGGTCTCTAACAGACCTAGTTCTTTGCAAATATCTTGAGTAAGTTTAGCTAGGGGTCTCTTTCCTAAATCTTGATCATTTACGTAATTTAAAAATACACTCTGCAGTACTTCATCTCGATTATTAAACAGATCTCCGAACTTATCGTAGATTTCGTCTATTCTACTTTTATTGTTTACAATACCATTTCTAATTAAGTCTCTTACAAAGTCTTGATGCGTATTGTATAACCTGTCCAAGCCAAAAGTGTAAATCGTTTTATTTATTTTCCCTTTTAAGTCTTCATTCTTTGTATTTATGTCTAATATGATTTTAAAATCTTTTGATAGGCCTAAAAGATATCTATAATCATACGGCTCTTTTTTATTAAAGTCTGTTTTAAATGTCGCTGCACCCAAAAATTCCTCTTGATAAGGATGAATTGCATTTTCTTCATAAAAATCGACTACGCCTTTAAAGCTCCCGTTACAAGTACTGCAAGACGGAATTAAATTATAAAAAGATAATGCTAGATAAGGGTATCTTGACTTAGGATAATAGTGATCAAGTTCAGGACGTGTTTGCTTATCATCGTCTTCTACCCTTAATAAGGTGGTTATATAAGACCTATTACAGTATGGACAAACACTAATATCTAAGTCTGTTACAAGTTGATAGGCACCCCAACCATCTTTATTCTCACTAAAAGCATTATAATTAAATATTTCTTTGAGGGTTTCAAGATAACTGCCCCATTTTCCCCCTTCCTTGTGTAGTGAGTTAACCTCTTCCTCAAATTGTTTAACAGTAAAAAAGGCGCCCTCTGATAGGTGGTTAAAAAGGTGTTCCTCTTGTGCGAATTTAGTGAGAAGCGTAAACTTTTCATCTTTCTTCAATTTTTGTGCCGATTCTCGTCTACTAAGAATAGTAGTCATCTTCTTTTCTGAGATAAAGTAATTTTCTTCAATGTATTTTATTTTGCTTATAAGCTCAGATGGGGTTCCGCAAAGTAGAACGTCTATCTCTTCATTTAAAAACTTTAGGAAATTGCCCAAATTACTGTCCTGCTCAAGAGCAATTTTCTCTTCTAATTTCTTTTGTACTTCTGGTTTTAAATTGTCTAAGTGTTTTTGGCGCAGTTCCTCTTCGTTTGCTAAATTAATTTTTATCATTTTTTGTCTTCCTTAATATTTTTTCTAAAAGATCTTTAACATTATCAGGAATTTCTTTTTGTGTTTGCTGAAACTTATCTATTAACTGAACTATCTCTGTATTCTTCTTATCGTCTCTATACTTACTTGAATACATTGATTTAAGTTTGTTTTTTATAATTGGTTCTCCTATAACTTCAATTGTCGCTTTGATTTCATCTGGCGTATAAGTTTTTCTTTCTTTAATAGCATTTTCACTTGTACTACCAACGCTATTTAAATTTTCTATTAGGTCTGTAATTTTTGTTTCAGAAAGCTGACCTAAAGTTGAACTCATAAAGAAATTATTCATTAACAAACTATGAATATTGGCCGCAAATGTTTGACTTGAAAGGCTTGGTTTTTCACTAACTCCTAATTTGTTTTCAAAATGAACCTTTCCGGTTTCCGGATTTACTTTTTTTTGTTTAAAACGTTCTAGGTAAATAACATTAGAGGTAGGAATATCCGCTATTAAAAAAGGGACATTGGTTGCCAATATTATTTGTATAGACTTACTGCTAGAGAATACATAAGGTAAGAAACTAATAAGCTTATAAAGGAGAGTTCTTTGCCACTCTGGGTGTAAGGAGTGTTCAATTTCATCTAAAAGAATTATTACATTATCGTTAGAATGTTTTGAACCTCGTTTTTCGACTAAAGGTTTTACATTAAAAAATCTGGAATAAATATTTAATAATGTATCCTCTCCCGTGCTAATATTTCCCCATTCAACCTTTATAAAATTATTATTAGTGTCAAGTGAGTCGTACACTTCTAAAAAATCTCTTAGCAACTCCAATGCATCAAAGTTTATAGTCTGTGAGTTTGATCCTATGCTTATCTCAATAGTTTTTATATTTTTATCTAATATGTGTCTGCCACCATCGTTTCCTGTTTTAGCTAGTACTGTATAGTTATTTTTGAATTTTATTAGGGGGTGTGGACTTAGTAGCATTTTAATAATCAATTTTACAAATTCCTTATAACTTTCTGTTAGGTTTTCGAAATCCAGTTTATTAAAATTAAAATTTTCTTTGTCGTAAAGCTCTATAATTCTTTCCTTAAAGTAATTTAACAATCCTAATATGTTTAAACCTTTATACTCATTTTCTTCAATTTTGTTAAGTTTCGATTTTATGTTACTTAGTTTAAAGAAAAGAAACCGTTCTACATCTATAAAATAAGAGTCTATAATTCGTCTTAAATAGGTTTGAAATACTACTTGTGAATCACGAGTTAACCCCTCTAAAAGCTTATCTTTGTCTAGCGTTTCTATATAGTCATAAATGTAAATTTCAATTTTATTAAGATTTCCCCTAAATCCTTCAGACCTTAGAAGTGCAGATGATTCTTCATTGTCTACAGCTTCTCTGTTATCAAATCTATATATAATATAATCCAAATTTAGTTCAACGGTTTTTGGAAAGATGCCAAGTTCTAAGATGGTATTAATACATCTTTTATCTTTTAGTAGTTTTATTCTTTCTTTGGTTTCTGATATATAAAACTCTTTTAATATACCTATATCAAAACGTTGATCATTAAAATTTAAATGATTTGGTTGATTGGTTGCTAAACCAAAGGGGCTATGGGGTGTTAATTCTTTTTTAAGTTTATTTAGTATTCCTTTTGTAGAGATATCAAAATAACCCCTATTCATTTGAGTAAAGTCGCTATATAGATTATGGTCAAAAGAATGTGAAAAATATATAGCGGAAGTATTAGAAAGAATTTCTGATTCATTTACTCTCCAAAAGTGATCGCTAAATTTATGCATATTATTTACTCCATCGCCGTAGGGAATAAACTCAATAGCACCTACATACTTGGTTTTTATTTCTCCGCTCGCAAATTTCACATCATCAGTTGAGAATAAATCCTTATGGTACATTATTTTATACTTACCTTTTGACTTTAGGACCAGTATGCGATTAGGGTATTTAAACTTATCTTTCTCTTTTTGAAGTACTCTAACCAATAAACCGTTATCTCTCAACAGTCCTTTAAGGGCTCTTAAAAAGGTACTTTTACCAACCCCGTTTTCTCCACAAATCGCTGTAACATTTTTAATTAAATTGCTGTTATTCAAATTAAAGAACCCTTCAATATATTGGCTGTTTTCATCAATAAACAACGTTTTATTTTTATACTCAAATGTTAGTTGACTTCCAAAGTTATATCCTTGTCCTTCTATTGCAGCAAATTTATCAATCCAATAAAAACAAATCTCCATATTCCTTCTGCTCCTAGTTGCCCTTTTATTCGTATATAATAGCAAGGCAATATTATGTAAAACTTGAACGGTAAGTATATCTATTTAGTTACTTATAAAAATTTTTCATAAAAAAAGTATTTATTAGATACTCCAATAAATACTCTAAACCTTCCAACACTTATCGTAAATACCTATTTTAACTTTTAAAGTAAAGAATATCCTTTGTTTATGTGAGAAAGCTTTTCATTTTTTATTAATATAGCCATTCTATTTTTTTAGTGGATTCCACAGTTGAAATAGATAAAAAGCTTGCTATGATTTAGGAATTATAAAGTATTTATCTTATTCAGAAAAAAACAATAAAAAACAGCAAAAGAGATAAATATTCTAATGCTGCAAGATCAGGGTATATTATTTAGTTACTGTCAATAATTCTCTACGTACTGCTTCAATTGTTTGGATATGCCGTCCTTTAAGTTCTTTTACACTAAATTCAAAGTCACCATAGAAAAACGATTCGTTGACCTGGGTATTAATCTTTTGAGACAAAATCCATCCACCTAGAGTGTCTATGCCTTCATTGCTAATGTCAGTGCCTAACATAGTATTTATTTCCTCTAGCAAGATACGGCCGTTAAAAATGTAGTGGTTATCGCGAACTTTTTGAACATCAAGCACTTCATCTGCATCAAACTCATCCTGTATCTCACCAACAATCTCCTCTAAAATATCTTCAACTGTTACTAAGCCTGCCGTTCCACCGTATTCATCTAATAAGATGGCCATATGAATCTGTTCTTGTTGCATTCGTTTTAATAACTGATTAATAGGAGTTGTTTCAATAACTTGAATAACCGGCATTACATAATCGTGAACTAAGTCCTTGTTTAGGTTGTTAGTAAAGACTTTATCGCTTAAGACTTCTTTTGTATTAATAAAACCCACTATCCGGTCTTTATCCGCACCAATTGTTACTGGGTAGCGGGTGTATTTCTCTACTACCGCTACTTCTAAAAACGACTTAATTGTGTCGTTTTCTGAGATAATTAACATCTCTGTTCGAGGAACCATAATTTCTTTAGATAACCGCTCGTCAAATTCAAAGATGTTGTTTACATAGTTTAATTCGCTTTGATTAATCGCACCGCTCTTATAACACTCTGATAAGAGAAGACGCAGTTCTTCTTCTGAATGGGCTAATTCGTGTTCGGACGCAGGTTTTAGTCCAAATAATCCAACTAATAGACGTGCAGATCCATTTAGCACCCATATGAAGGGATACATCACCTTATAAAATAAAATAATTGCAGGAGCAAATAACAGTGTCACAGCTTCTGCTTTTTGTATAGCAAAGGTTTTAGGTGCTAGTTCTCCTATGACAACGTGAAGATACGTCATTACAATAAATGCAATACCAAAAGATAGAAAGTGAGTAAGGGATTGATTTAGGTTAAATTCTACAAAAATAGGATGTAATAATCGTTCTACCGTGGGCTCACCTAACACTCCTAATCCCATTGCAGTTACAGTAATACCTAACTGACACGCAGATAGATACTCGTCAAGATGAGAAATAACTTTCTTAGCGGAAGCGGCACCTTTTTTTCCTTCCGCTACAAGTTGATCAATTCGAGAACTCCGAACTTTAACAATAGCAAATTCAGTGGCTACAAAGAAGCCGGTTAAACCAATAAGTGCTGCTATTAATAACAAGTTAACTATGTCCAAATAAATGTCTTACTCTAGTAAGACTCTCACCTCCAAAAATTTATGTAAACTACATATTTTTTTATACTTCCTTTAGAACCACTCTTTGTGTAGGTACGCCGAACATACTGATTGTTTTTTCAAATACTGTGTATTTTTGACCGTCAACTTCTATTGTATGCTGGTCAATTATTTCGCAACTTTTCCCTTCTTCTCCAAAGTGCTTTACCAAGGCTTTTTTTAGGTCAGTTAAATTGTAATATCTTGTATTAAGCCTGATAACTATCTTCTTTTTCTTAAAAAAGTTTAACAATTACATCCCCTCCTAAATGTATATACGAGAACAGGAGTCAAAAGTTCCTTATTTTCTTAAATATTGAAATATTTTCATTGTTTTTAAAATACAGATCCTCTTTAAACAATAAAACTCTATTTCTAAGTATTTTAAGGCACTAAAAAAACCGCTATATCGTATTTGATAAGCGGCTTAATTATTTTATTTTAAATCTATATGTTATAAATTATTTCGTATGTTCTGTTTGACTATCTTCTAATTCAAGATGTTCTTCTAATTCATCTAAATACTTTTTTATCTTTTCGGTATCTTTTTCACTTCTAATAAGTCTAAATAACTCAACCGCTTTTTGGTCTCGCGCTTCTTTGTTTTCCTCTAAAGAACTCATTAACAACACTCCTTATAATACTTATGTAATTTTAACTATTCCTGTAACGTCATACACAAAAATAGGAACGTTTGTTCTATTCTATACTATTTCTCAAATATGGTAAATACATTTAAACTAAATATAGGATTTATTTTGTGTTTTTTACTATAAATACATTTAGCCATCATTCAAACTTGTTGCAAAGTCTTTGTGCATTAAGTGAGCACACTGTTGTAGGTTTCTTAAAAAGAGCAACACTTCGGAGTTATCCATATTGCAGTGTGTTAAGTGAAAGATGTTATTTTTCCCTATAATTAACTCATCTAAAGATAAATGAAGAGGCAAGTTCCGGAATACATACCAAGGATAATACAAGGAAACAAAAGTCTCCTTAAAATAGATGCCTTCTTCAGAAATAATGATTCCGTCCATTTTTTTTAGAGAGAATGTAGATAGAAACGCGATAATATGGTTATCCGGTCGTAAATTAAAATGCTCTCTCAGCTTTTCATTCGTTTTTTCGGAAATATGTCCTCCTACTACTAAACCGTTATTAATTTCAAATGCCTTATCGTATTTTTCAAATAGAGTACAAGTGTTTTTTATTTCGTTAGTTGTTGTATAAGAAGGAAGAGAATACGCTTTAAGAAGTAACTCGACTGAATGTTCTCTTAAGTAATCTCTTATAACTACTAATAGCTCTATAAATAACGTAGCGGGATAATTAGAACCTCCACCTAACAAAAAAACTTTTTCGTGATCAAAATTAACTTCCACATTGTTATAGACACTTATATCATTTACATTTGCAAAGTCTTCCCAACTTATACTCCCAGGCTTGCCGCCTAAACTACGGTATCTAATTCCATAATCCGTAAAATAAATGCCGTTCTTTCCTGAGCCTAATATTGTGGTATCCAAATAAGCTATTGCTTTTTCTTCTGTTAAAAGGTTAAACCTTTTTTGCGATTTTAATAGAATGGAATGAGGAACTTCTTCACCATATAATTTATCTTGCTGATACTTATAGCATAATTCACTCAAATGGTTGTAACTCTTATTCATAAGCATAATGTAACTCCAATCATTATTATAATTACTCGTCCTTTTTCCTTTTTTGCGCCTCTCCTATATAACCAACAGCAATACAAGCAAAAATGCTTCCTATTAAGATTAAGATTGTCGTCAACATTCTCCCTCCTGTATGCTTTCGTGTATAATTTTTCAATATTATAAAATATATAACATATATACATTTTAGCAGATAATGGTAGTTGAAGTAACTAATAGGACTTAACAAAGCTTTAAGGACGCTTTTAGAGAAAAAACCACTACCTTAATAAAGGACAGTGGTTTTTCTTTAATTTATTTTTTTGCATCTTTCAACGACTTATTTTGTTTTTCATTCTGTTCTTCAATTATACTTTCTCCCTCTACATCTATATTAGGTAGAAGTTTATCAAGCCATTTTGGTAAATACCAAGCTGACTTACCCATTAATGTCATTATAGCGGGAACAATAGTAAGTCTAACTACAAATGCGTCAAATAACACACCAAATGCTAACGCCATTCCCATTGCTTTAATCATTGCATCTGGTGTCATCATAAAGCCAATGAAAACAGACATCATAATTAGACCTGCAGCAGTAACGACTTTTCCACTATCCCGTATACCATCTAAAATTGCTTTTCGGGGGTCACCTGTACAAACGTATACTTCTCGCATTTTACTTACTAAGAAGATCTCGTAGTCCATTGCTAGTCCGAATAGAATTCCAATTAAGATGACCGGTAAGAACGCCAGTATAGAACTTGAAGCCGGAAAGCCAAATAGGTTAAGGAGATGACCATCTTGAATGACGAACACTACAAACCCAAGTGTGGCTCCTAGGGATAGCAAGAACCCTAAAACCGCTTTTAGAGGAAGTAAGATGGATCTAAATACTAACACCAGTAGAATATAAGCTAATCCTACAATTAGTGAAGCAAATATAGGCAGAGCGTCATTTAACTTCTGAGAGATATCAATATTCATTGCTGTTGTGCCCGTTACCATTAATTCAATGTCGCTTTCTTTTTCAGTTTGACTTGATTTATTGCGAATTAATTTAACAAGTTTCTTTGTTTTTATGTCATCGGGCCCAGAGTTTGGAACCACGTTAATCATATATACTTTTCCTGAAGGACCAGGGATAGCTGGAGTAACCATCTTAACATTCGATAGCTTTTGAAGGTCTTGTGTAATGCTATTCAAAGCATTAGGGGTTTTATCAGTAGGTTTACTTGTTCTTGCTACTACCACTAAAGAAGAATGAATACCTTCTCCATATCCTTCTGTCAGTAGGTCGTATGCTCTTCTCTCGGTTGTCTCTGTAGACTTCGAAGTGCCTTCTGTAGGCAATCCAAGATTCATATGAAAGAACGGAAGCGCAATAACAACTAGTAATGCAATTGATACAAACGAAACGATAAACGGATGCTTAGTAACCATTCTTCCCCAAGCATTCGAGTCATCTTTTTCTTTAATTTTATCCTTGGTAGCGTTTTGTTTCTTTAATGAAGAGCGGGTGTATTTAAATAGTGAAAATAAAACCGGTAAGACAACGATAGCTACAAATACGTCCTTTAAAATCATATTTAGAGAAGATGAAACACCGATTTCCGCAAAGAGTGAAGTCTTTGTTAGAGCAAACCCTATCATACCAATGATTATTATAGTAGCTATAAATATTACTGGGTTTTCTTCACGCTTCTCTTTATTAGAAACTTTCTTTTTGGCAGGTGCAATTTTGTGTCCGATTATTCCTAATATAGATGGCAAGACAACAATGGATACTAACACCGCCGTTAGAATGCTCACAGCTGCCGATATACCCATCATTGTTAAGAAAGGTATCTTTGTAACAGCTAATCCTAAAAGACCAATAATAACGGTTAAACCGGCAAATACGACTGCGCTACCTGCAGTTCCGGTTGCGATGGCTACAGATTCTTGAACAGAAGATCCTTTAGATAGCTGTTGTCTAAATCTTGTAATAATAAATAGAGAGTAATCAATGCCTACAGCTAGCCCTAACATAGCGGCTAATGTCATTGAAACAGACTGGATGTTAATAAAATTAGTTCCAATTAAAATGACTAACAAACCAATGCCTAAGCCAATAATGGCCGTAAGAATAGGTAATCCCGCTGCTATGAAGGAAGCAAACGTTATAGCTAAGATAAGGAATGCCATTACAATACCGGCAATCTCAGCAAATTTGTTCATTGATTCTGAGAAAGAAATATTATCTCCTCTTACCTCTGTTTGAATGCCTTTATCATTTGTTTTACTAATACGATCTACTATTTTGTCTTTAGAAGAACTAGTCACCTTTTCTGGCGATACCTTGTACGTAACTTCTGCATACCCAATTTTCTTATTTAAGCTAACATTGTTTAATTGAAATGGAGACATTACGGTGTCTACAGAAGAATCCTGTTTCTTAATATCAGCTAAGGTATTAGTAATTTCATTCATTACCTTTTCTGATTCTAATGTATCGCTTTTAGGTGCTTTAAACACTATTTGTATTTTGGCTTTAGGATTTTCATCTACATTGAATTCTTTACTAATTACTTTTCCTGCTTGATCAGCGGGAGTATTAGGAATTGTCATTTCTTCGTTAAATGACGTACCTAACTTAAAAGTAAGAACCGCTAGAATGATAAGAATCCCCAAAGTACTAAAGAATACTTTCTTTCGATGCCTAAAAGACCAGTTTCCTAATTTGTATAAATACTTTGCTATGTTAATCCCCTCCAGTTATATAAGGTTCATTCTTTTTATTATGCGTAGTGATAGTTACCCCTTGTGTTTTCACTAATCAGTACAGATTAGTTTGAACGGGTACTTAGAACTCGTAAATTTTCCGTTACTTACATACAAAAAATAACACTAATTAACATTTTTTTCTTATAAAACTATTGACTATATTAGTACCTAGTACTAATATCTATTAATATAACTTAATAATAAAAAGGGTGAATTGTATGAAATCAACTGCTAGAATTACAGCATTAGGTACCTATGTGCCGGAAAAGCGACTTACTAATGACGATTTAGAAAGAATTGTAGACACGAACGATGAGTGGATTGTCCAAAGAACTGGTATGAAGGAAAGGAGAATTGCTTTTGAAAATGAATACTCCTCCCATCTAGCTATTAAAGCGGTTGAAAGCTTAATAAGCGACTACAACAAGAAACTAAACGATGTAGGGTGTATTATTGTATCAACAACGACTCCTGACTATGCATTCCCTAGCGTAGCCTGTCAAGTTCAGGAATATTTTGATATCCCAAATACAGGTGCATTAGATTACAATGCTACTTGTGCAGGATTTACCTATGGATTACATATGGCTAATGCGTTTATTACGTCTGGACTTCACAAAAAGGTTCTAGTTATTACTGCTGAGACCCTTTCAAAAGTTACGGATTATACAGACCGTAGTACTTGTGTATTGTTTGGGG
Organism: Priestia sp. SB1; assembly: GCF_038898415.1. Taxonomy (NCBI): domain Bacteria; kingdom Bacillati; phylum Bacillota; class Bacilli; order Caryophanales; family Bacillaceae; genus Priestia; species Priestia sp. SB1. The sequence continues at coordinate 587,438 of NZ_JBBJSS010000002.1, forward strand.
ATGGAGCCGCAGCTGTTTTATTGGAGGAAGATTTACATAATTCAAGTTTTAAGGCGACGCATATAGGCACAAATGGTAAAGGTGGAAAACACGTATACCGTACAAATTTATCAACAAGTATGCACGGTCAACCTTTAGAAACAAGTGGTAAGATGGTTCAGAATGGTAGGGAGGTTTACAGATGGGCTTCTCGAACAATTCCATTAGGAATAACTGAGCTACTAAAAGAGGCAAGATTAGAGCGAAATGATATTAATTGGTTTGTTCCACATAGCGCTAATTTAAGAATGATAGAATCAATTTGCGGTAGAGCAGATATCCCTGTGGAAAAAACGTTAACTAGCGTAGAGTATTTTGGAAATACTTCGTCCGTTTCCATTCCTTTGGCACTAAAGTTAGGAGTAGAACAAGGAAAGTTACTTAAAGGAAATACCCTCCTACTTTATGGATTTGGTGGAGGCTTAACCCACGCCGGGCATATAATTAAATGGGATCTAGATGAGGTGTAAGAAATATGTATAGCTTTGCAACAAAGATTTTAAAACTTCTATTGTTTATAGTAAATGGACAAATGAACGTAATAAATAAGCAAAAACTACCCACTAATCAACCTTTCATTATAGTTTGCACACATAAAAGTTGGATTGATGTAGTTTGCTTGGGCATAGCTTTATATCCCCTGCCTGTCTACTTTATGGCGAAAAAAGAATTGTTTCAAACAAAACTAATTAGAAAGCTATTAGAAAATTTGAATGCATTTCCTGTAGATAGAGAAAACCCTGGTCCCAGCGTCTTAAAAATTCCTTTAAAATTACTTAGACAAAACAAAGTGGTGGGGATTTTTCCAAGCGGGACAAGGGACTCAGAAGAGAAGGCATTAAAAAACGGAGCAATTCACATTGCTTCAAAGGCAAATGTACCAATTATGCCTGCAGTTTATATTGGGCCATCTTCTATAAAAGGATTGTTAGCAAGAAAGAAAAGAACAATCATAATAGGTGATTGCATTGAAGTTCCTAAATTAAATAACGACAAAGAAACTATTATAAAAGCAGCAAATGAATTAATTTCAAACGAGTTTAAAAAGTTAATACACACGGAAAGTAATCTCATATAAACACATAAAAACAACTTAGTCGCTAAAGATATCTTAGCCGCTAAGTTGTTTTTTAGTTTATTTGTTATCATTGGTAAGCTCAATAGAAAGCTCTTGAAAAGAAATTTTGTTGCCAACAAACCAAAATATAAACGTGCTGCCTACCAACATTGAAAGCGATACAGCAATAATTACTTTATAATCTATTATAAACTTCCCAGGGTCTACTAGTAGTAATATAAAGGTCATTAATAAGCCCATTATTATACCAATAATTAATCCAATAAAAATATAAAGGTTTACTTGTGACAGTATGACTTTACGAAGACCTTTTGGAGTCACACCCATTGCACGTAAAACCGCAAATTCTTTTCGTTTAGAGTAAATATTATTTACTAAGGAGTTAAATACTCCTACCATTGTTGATACAACTAATGTAGCTATAACTAGAATAAAAATTCCCCAGCGCTGGTAAAACATTTTATCTGCTTCTTTAGCTGACTGTTCGTAATTACTGATTTTTATTTCTGGATATTGACTCTTTAAACCCTCTAATTCGCTCACTGCGCTTTTTATGTGATTAGACTCAACATAAAGTGAATAAAAATCGACATCCATAAATCTTCGGTTACTCCAATCTAAATACGCGTCTCCACCATTTAACATCTTCTTCTGAATAGATGTAACAATGTAGCTCCCATTTGGTTCTACAGCTTGTTTAGGTTCAGAAAACTCCCCTAGTTGAACGGCTTGACCCATTTTTAAATGATTCTGTTTAGCAAAGCGCTCAGATATAATTAAGCTGTTATCAGCAACTTTGCTTTTTAATGGAGAAATTAACCCTTGGGTTTGTAACCTTTTTAGGTCAACTACTGCATAATCTATATTTATATCTTTGCCCTCTTCTTGTAAATATGCCAATCCTAAAGTACTAAAATTACTAACGGACTTTACATCCGGTAATTCTTCTACCACTTTTGTAAATTCTACAGGGTTTATTTTTGTATTATTGAGTCGAGTTTCAACTAAAATTGGAGTTGCATAATTCTCCTTTAATTGATCCTGCTGGCTTACTTGAATAGTACGTAATGTAACAGATCCAAATACAGCAATTATCATTAAGCTGCTAATCATTAAAATAATAGCGGTGTTCTTCCTAACTTGTGGAATAAGGTTTTTTATAGAAATATAAAACTCTTGTCCAAATAACTTTTGCCCATAAGGTAAGAACCATTCTAAGACCTTTGGTAGCAAGATAGGGAAAATCAACACAAAGCCTAGCAATACAAAAACTACTGAAATTAATAGAATAGCGGGTCCATATGTCTCCCTAGTAGGGAGTACTTGGCTACAAACAATTAAGAACAATGAAATACCTACTAAAACTTTAAAGACAATAACTCTTGCCTTTGAATAACTAAAGTTAAGTTTTTCGTTTTTCTCCATTGTTTTAAGCGGCAATACTTTTGTACTTCGATACGCCGGAATAATTAAAAAAAGTTGGATAACTATAAACGCTAGAATTGCAATAATAACAGCAGCGCTTATACTAAATTCCGATGGTGTGGTTGGAATATTAAATAGCTTTTCTATCCACTTATATAGGCTTCTCTGGCTAAAAAAGGTTAATATAAAACCTAAACATATACCAGCAATATTTATTGCGGTACTTTGTATCGTGATAATTTTACTGATTTGCTTGGTACTTGCCCCTAGTGAACGCATAATTGCGAACTGATTACGCATTTTATAAAGCAGCAATTCAAAATTTGAAATGATAATAAGAGAAGTAACAATTAGCACTAATACAGATAATACAACAATAAATATATGTAAGGATTGCAAATTGCTTTTAATGCCGTAATCTAGCTCAGCGACATCAATACGTAAGTTCTTGTTGTAAGATTTTATTTCATTGGATAAAGTTAATGGATTTACGCCCTTCTTTGCTTTAATTAATAGATAAGTGGCTTCAGCATTATTATTCTGCTTGGTTTGGATGTATTTTTTTACAACCTCTTGGTTAAGAAATAGCATATCTGGGGCAGCACCCGTAGCAGTTAAGTCATTTACTGTTTCTACTAACGTGTATCTTTTGTTTTCGATAAGAAACTTGTCACCGATCTTTGCGTGTAAAGCTCTTGCTAACCCTTTATTCATTACAACAGATTCTTTATCAAGATATTTAGTAAAATGGTATCTGCTTTTAGTTAGGTAATCATTTTCTACGCCTACTGTATAGATAGCGCTATCCAGTTTATTTAAATTTAAATGAGCAATAGAGACTTTTGATACCTTATCAACCATTTTGGTTTGATCAATACTTTCTACTAGCTTTGGAGTTAAAACATCGCTCTGATCCATATTAAAACCTACAGATAAATCCATTTCCCCATAAGACTGTTTTAGTTGACTTTTAAGTGTATCTTGAGCGTTAAATGAAAACAATATCATACTAAGTACAAGCATTGTAGAGATAGCAATGCTTAGAATAGATGAGAAAACAATAAACTTATTGGCTTTAAACAAACGCAAAGCTACTCCCTGTATGGTTCTCATAGCGTTTGTTTCTCCGGTTTTGTGATAAGTTTAAATTTCTCCAATATGTAGTCCAAATCATTACTTCCGTTACAGTTATACATATCAACAATGCTCCCATCGTGAAAGAATAAAACACGATCTGCATAAGTAGCTACGTTAGGATCGTGAGTAACGAGCAATATACTTTGGTTAAGCTGCTTCTTCGTAGACACTAATGTGTTTAATATATCTTCTGAAGTATTAAAATCTAAATTACCTGTTGGCTCATCTGCCAATATAATAGGTGGTTCTGTTATAATAGCTCTTCCTATTGCTACCCGCTGTTGCTGACCACCTGAGAGTTGAACAGGTCGATGTTTTCTCCAGCTAGTTAAGCCCATCAGGTTAATAATTTTTTCTACCTTAGTATCAATTGCATCTTCTTTTATTCCTTTTAGAACTAAAGGAAGAGCGATATTTTCTTCCACTGATAAATCCTTAAGTAGATGAAAAGACTGAAAGATAAAACCTACGTTATCTCGTCTGTATGCTGATGCCTGGGGCTCCTGAAACATATCTTTTGAATACACTCCGTTTAACTTAATTGTGCCTGTAGTTGGTTCATCAAGTGCTCCTAAAATGTTTAATAATGTACTTTTTCCTGAGCCGCTAGTTCCCATAATAGCAACCATTTCTCCTAGTTCTAATTCAAAGGATATTTGGTTTAATGCTTTTACCTCATAACCTTCTCCTTTATAAACTTTAGATAAATCTTTGATGTCTAATATAACTTGCCTATTCACAACTTCACCTCAATATAAATTTCTATATTTAATTTTAAAACAAAAACAGTAAATCTTTAGCGGGCGATAATCGCTACGAACCTCCACTATAACTATTACGTTTAACAACAGGAATAGTTTTACATTTTTTAAAATTTCTCAAATTTGTTGTGAATTATAAACTCATAAAAAAACACAGCTGGGATTTTTCAGCTGTGTTTTTTATTAGCGTTTATTATCTATCAAGACGTGTAATTTCTATAGTAACTACTTTATTTTTCTTATCAATGCTTTTTACTTTTATATATGTTTCTAAATCGATATCAAAAGATAAAAGACCAACGCCTTGGTATCCTAAAGTTGTGCCACTGAAACTTCCTCTAGTTTTAGCAATCTCGCTACTGCCGTGAGATGCTTTGTTAACAATTTTAGTCCCATCTTTTTTTACAGACATAGGAAGAGAAACGTTTTCTACTTTTTGAGTTACTTCGTTAATTCCAATCCCATATTGATTAGCTGTAAAATAAGTAGTTGTGTTAATAGTGCTACCGTGCATAACTTTTCTATTAACAATTCCATAACCACTTCCGTACTTTACTTTTTGTGTAACTGTTGATGTTGCTGCACTTGCTGATGATGGAATTAAGTTTGTAAATGCAACTACAATCACCAAAGCCATAAGAATACTAACTATTTTTTTCATTTTTGTTGTTCTCCTTCTAGATGAGTAATTATTACTAGGTAATTATACCCCGAAATAACTATATTGCAATACATATTTTTTTGTGTTTTACAATAAAAATTTACGTAAAAACTATTGACAAAATAACTTTATTAATCCATCTATGTATAAAAAATCCTTCTTTTTTTTGTAGCATTAAACATTGATTAGGCTTAAAAGCTTATACTTTATTTGTTTTCCTGTCTTTTCTTCTTATAAAAGTCGCCCATACAGCATAATAAGCAAATGAAACAATAATAACCGGTAGCAATGAAACTGGAACAAAATATTTGTATTGAGATAAAGGAAGTTCGTAATGAAAAACTGTTATTCTTACAGTCTTTCTAACAAGTGGAGGTATAGAAAAGAGGTTAATGGCAATAAACCCGCTCATAACAAATAAATGAATTTTTGATCTTGTAAATTTGAAAGGCCGGGATTCAGTTTTAGGCGTTAAATAAATATTCTTAAGAGCAACCCATAGATAAACGATAAAAAAGATTACATTAGGAATTACTTCATACCAAATTAAATGAGAATAAATTACTTTAAAAGATTCTTGAGAATAATTATATAGAGATGCTGCGAGTGAAAACATCGGGGCATTAACTGAAGCAAATATAGCAAACGCTGTAACGTTATTTAAATATGATTGTTTAAATAATTGATTAATGGGTTTATTACCCGCAAGGATAAATATTATGCCAAATAGCAAAGTGTAACTAATGACATCCGCTGCTACTACGTCTAAAGTCAGGTGGTTTCTATAGTTGGACTGCGCTCCAGAATAAGAACAGGCAAGTAAAATTGACAGCCATAGGAGTATCCAAAGGAAAAACACTCCTTTTTTTATAAAGATTTTTTTCATTAATTCTCCCCCTCGTTAATGCTTAAATTTGATTTAAATTATTTTATCTTTATTAGTTTGTCAAGAAATCATTTGAAATTAAAGTGCGGTTTATTATTTTTTACATTTTGCACATACATAAAAGGTAGCAACTTATTAAATAAGCCACTACCTTTTAAAGTTAAATATATATTTATAAGTGATTCACTAAAATAATTAATCACATTTTAGGGTTTTTATTTTGGAATTCTGACTAAGGATTGTGACAACCAAGAAAGTTTAGTTGGATTCGTACTGTCAACTTCTAATCCTGTTAATAGACTAAAATAGTTAGGTAAAACCTGTTGGAATTCCGGTTCAATACCTTCTAATTTAATCCCGGTACTCTCAATAGCCGCAAGCAACCTACTGCCCGATACACGGCATCCATCTTCGTCGCAGATTAACTCGACTCCGTTACCTTCGCTGTTTAAACTAATGGCAACTATTTCTTTGTTTGAATTGTATCCTACATCTATAAATGTTTTTTTAGAATCTTTAATAATGGTATTAAAAGCGGCCGATAAAACTAAAACGGTTTTATTTGCTTTCTTAAAGTATAAAGGAGAAGCATTTGAAACTCTTAGCACCTTATTATCTTTAATGCTATCTTGTGTAGAAACATCTTCTGAATTCACTATCTTAAATAGTGATGAATCAATTTCTTCAAGTACGTATGTCTTATTTGCTTTAAAATGTGCAACTTTGCTATTTACTCTATTAAAGAAGTGAGAGGCTCCAAGCCCACTCGGATGATGAGGTAAATAATCTCTATTGGAATCAATTAAAGAAAACCCATCACCGTTGTTATTGAGTTCTACGAATGCGTGGTTATGGAATAGAGCAAGTTGAAAATGCGTAAATTGATGTTCAACGCAGGTATTATAAAAAGCCTTAGATAGTGATAAATATGTGCTAGTTTTACGAGTTATAAATTTAAAAGTAAGTTTTTCCTTTTTAATTTCATCTATCTCTCTGTTTGTTCCGTTTTTCTGATAAATGCTCATTTTTTCAAATAACTGTTTATCCGCTTGGTCTTCCTTGATTTTTGCTGCCTTCAGCATCTCTTTAACAGATTTCAATTCTTTTGTTTTTAGTTCTTTTGACAACTGTTGCTTAGCATTCGTTATGATAGATAAGGTTTGGGATACCCAAAAAACACGATCAGAGTGTTGAAAGTCGTTCAGGTCTTGATTAGAAATAATGTTAAAGGAGTTAGGTGACGTTTTTCTAAATTCGTATTCAACATTGTATTCCATTTTTATACCGACTTCTTTAATAACAGCTAATAATCTTGCTGAAAAACGATCTCTTTTGACCCCTTCTTTCCTTAGCAGTACTCCTCCGTCATTATCATTAAATTTTAAAGCCACAATTTGCATATTCTCATTATAGCCAATATCTAAATACTTATTTTGAGATTGCTTTATTGTTCTTTCTAAAATGTTTGAGAAAGTCAATTTGTCTCTATTATATGAATCAGTCTGCTTTTTCAAGGTTAAAGGAGGGGTGTTTAATAACCAAACTACATCCTCAGTGTTCGTCTCATTACTTAACGCAAGTACTTCGGTACCTTCCACCAAGTATATCGTGTCAGTTAATCGTTTTAGGGTATATGTTTCGTTCAGTTTTAAACGTTCAACTTCTTTGTTTATTTCTTTAAGTGAATAAGTTGCTCCGAACTGAAGTCCTTTGTATTCACCTCTAGAGTCAACCAAAGAAATTCCCTCAGTATTTTCGGTAACCCTTAAAAAAATGTTGTGATCCGTTATTCCAAATTGAAGATGAGTAGCTTGTTGCTGAATGCAAGCGCGTCGGAAAGCTTTCGATATAGAGAACATAGTTCCTTTTTTACCTGGTTTGTCCGCAAACCTGAAAGTAAATCTATGAAACGGGCTGTTTTGGTTTTCTTGATTTTTTTCTCTTAATTTTTTCGTTTGATGTTGGTTTTCATCAAACTCTGCAGTAATTCGATTCTCTTCTTTTAGTTCTTTAGCTTCCAGTGTTAAAGATTTTCGTTTCTCAATTATTAGTTTGCGTTTTTTGCGCTCCTCAGCTTTTTCTTTAATACTTTTTAAGTGTCTTTCTCTAAACTCTATTTGTTCAGGAGCAGATGGTTTTTTTGTAGGTATCCAAACTATTGATTCGCTATTTACATTTGCTGTAGGTTTAGAAGTTGAAATCTCGTAGATAGAATTGTCTACTGGATGTAAAAAATAAGGGTTTAAATACTCAACATCAATACCTGTTAAGCTAAGGTGAGCTAGAATGTTGTTCGCGACAATTTGTGACTCCTTGTATTCATTTAACGCATCTAACAGTCCCGCTCCATTTCCACGGTTATTTGCTCTTATGAAAAGAGATTTCGTTTCTCTATTGAACCCAAATTCCAAATGCGTCATTTCACGTTCACTCAAAATAGTTAATAATCCCTTAGAAATGCGAATAAATCCTCTTCTTATACCAGTATTGTAAAATTTAATCCATAAATCATTATTTAAAGATTCACTTTGAATTTTAGCCTTACTAGATTCCGTACTAAGCCATTTAATAGAAAGTTGGCTATCATCTATTTTTTCTTCTTTTGTAGCATCAACAGTCAACAGATAAATATCTTTGCTTACTTGTTGCAGAAAAAGAGGTTTAGATAAGTCGTATTCAATGTCCTCATTAATTAAATATCTAATAAGAATTGATGCTGCTATTGTATTTCTTGGTTCTCCTTCTTTCCCTAATAAGGAACTTCCTTTTTCTTCATTATTTAATCTTACATATATTCCGTTTTGCTTAGTGTCAATGCCATATTCTAAATAAGATGCATTGCTGGCTTGAAATAATTCTCTTAATCCCTTTGAGATACTTGCTGTCCCAACCTTTTTTTGTCTGACAACACTAAACTTTATATATTTTGGTTCTTTATTAATAGCGTTTATTGTATTTTCCTTTTGAAACATTCAAAATGCTCCTTCATATGTAAATCGTTTTTTTGTACAATCTATTATAACAAATTTAAGCTTGATAACAAAAATGAAGACAGCAGTTTATATAAGCCGCTGTCTTTAATAAGTCTAGCCCTGTCTTAAAATATTACACATTATTTTAGGTTGCTGTTCATTAAAAGATTTTATAAAATCTTCTCCAAAAATAGTTATGCTTTTTTCCCAAGGATGCCCTAAGAAACCCCACTGAAAATCTTTTTGAATAAAGAAGTAATAATCGCCATTTGGAACCACTGGCACCACCCATTCCCCAAACTTATCTTTTTTAAATTCTAGGTGTGGATTTACCCAATAACATTCGTGTTGCCAATCCAGCGCTAGTATGTACTCATCAACTAATGTATTATTTTTAAATGCGTTTAACGCCTTATTTTCAATTCTGTCATAGAGTTCTAAGTCTGCTGTTTCTCCAAAGAAGTTTGAAATATCATAGGTAATAAAAGGAGACGGTACCTTAAACGAAGGAAACCTGGAGGTACTTGGCTTAAACTTAAATTCTTTATAAATTCTTTTCCAAAACTTTTTCTCTTCTTGTTCCGAGAGCTGGATCCAATTCTTCATAAAATAACAGCTTTTCCTCTCTATTTGCTCTTTTTCTTTTTAAAAAGGTTGTAAACAAATATTCCTAAACCGATAAATACGACTAAAACAAAAAGTTACCAAATAACATTTAGAAGATTTATATTTACTGTGCTCATAGTTATTCTTCCCATCCTTCGTATTTTCTAATTAACCCCTCTAATTATTAGAGCAGTGTCAACAGACTGCAGAGTAACCAAATATTAATACTTGTTAAATATATAAGGGAAATTAAACTCCTTAGTTCCATTGATAATTTCAATAATTTAAATCCTACCCACAATACAAATGCTAAGTATAAGAGCTATAATTATAATGCAGATTTGAGAATTAAACACTGAAAAAAAAGTATTTAATTCTACATTTAGCGTATCCCACATTTTAAATATCCTCCTGAAAATGACTGCTTATGTATTTCTTTAATAGCTGCGTTCAAAACAGCTTTTAAAGCCTTTAAATTCACTATTGGTCTTCCTTTCTAATCTGCACTAATATAATTCCAAGTTTTGAATAATAAATTATAGCTCTGATAATAAGACTTATAATTTATTATTCATTAAAAAGAACCTTTAAACTTCTCAGGGTTCTTAACATAGCTTTCAATGATAAGCCCACAGTCTGTACAAATAACGTGTTCAACTGCAGAACCTAAGCTCACTCTTTTATATATCGGACGTACTACGGCATAACTATCTTGTCTACCTTTCCCCAATTCTTTGCTTCCGCATTTTGGGCATTCTCTGGCCAGCCGACTGTTTCCCATTTTATTCACCTCTTCTTAGTTTTAATAGGAATATGTATAACGTTCTGCACCTTATAAATTTTCTTCTTATTAATTAATACGTTTTACTGTCCTAAAAGTTACACTTTTACCGCAGATTGTATAAAATTAGCATTTTTTAAGAGCATTTTCTTTTGAAACAGATTAAAACAAATTTGATAAAGTGGTTTTACAAACAAAAGAAGGCAGCAGCTTATGTATTAAGCTGCTACCTTACTAGCTAAACAAGAACGATTTTGAGGATCTTGGGTAAGTAAAATAGAATATGGTTTCTTGCTCTAATATATAGCTTTTTTCTATTATATATGGTGTTACAAAGACAAAGTTTTTTTCTCCATAACTCCTTTTTCTGTTGTAAACTTAACGCTCTCCGATAATTGGCGAACACATTCTGCTAAAGTTTCAATTTGTTCCCCATTTTTATCTAACGACTTTAGGAAATAATTATTAAAGTTATTTTGTTGCTCAATTACTCTACTGACAAGTGTATTATTAGCATCTAAGAGTTTTTGTATTTCTTTTGCTATTGATGGAGAACTATCATTTTCCACTTTCTGTGAGTCGCCACTACTTTCCACATCTACGTCTTTAAATAACCCTTTTTTATCTCTCTTATCCTGTTTGTTATGCCTTCCAAGATATAAACCAGAGTTTATAAAATAGTACTCTAAAATCACAGCATCGAGATCCGTTTGGCAACAAAAGATTTTAATTTCTTTAACACTGCCTTTGGTTATTTCATTTAAAACCTCTGAGTCACAATTTGAAGTAGTATAAGCCTTTATTCTTGTTCGTAAGTTCTCTGCTTGTTCCGTGAAGATAACTTTATCGTCTTGATCAATCATAACGTACACGCCTGGACACTCTGGGTAATTGAGAGGCTCAATAGATTTATTAATACGTTCAATAAAGCTAGGAGCCGGAACAAATGAACTTAAACTAAAACTCATACACTTACCACCCTTTTCCTTTTTCTTATCTTTTACAGGAAGTAATTATAATCTTCTAATCCTTTTATAAGTTAAATGACAAAAAGAAAAATTTAATTTATATAACTTCTACTAATATGAAAAGGTTAATTTAAAAACATATTTTTATCCAAGATGGAAGCTTTATAGATTAAAATAAGAAAAATTTAAGGATGGTGCTTTAATAATGATTAAGCAATTAGAAAATGAAAAAGTATTAGTAACTCATATTACCTTTGATAGTAAAAACGCTGGAAAAGAATACGTTGAGGATATTATTGATGTGTGTCTAAGCTACCTTCAACCTTACGTGACCGGCGTAGTATTAGATTCAAAAGAATTGGATGCTAAGTATGCTGGAAAGCCTGTCACGATTGAAGAGTTCATTGAAAAAGAACAGTACGCTTTAAGTAAACACAATGCAATAGACATTGATTTTAAAACAGTTGGAAGCTCAATCGATATTTTTATATCTGCTAATCAGTCCACATACGAGAAGTCAATTTTCGCTAATGAAGAGTTGTTAAAGAGTCGTTATGGAATTAAAAATGTTACATTAGATATGGTAGTTAAAGAACTGGAATACAATATTGAGAAAAAGAAACTTCCCTTTATGTTTGTCATTCCGGAAACTAGGCATTTAATTGTTAACAGATTTAAACGAGTTAGTTGTAATAGCTAAAATTTTTACATAAATACACTAAAAGCCAAGTGCATATTAAAGATGTACTTGGCTTTTTAAATTATCTAATTCTCTTCCTGTTTCTCAAAGTCACTCCAGACCCAATTAGACCAATGAGTATTAGGATTGCTATTAACTATTATAGATGTGTCATTTAATTCAATTGCTTTTGCTAGGCTTTGAAAAAACGTGTTTTCGCTTGGCTTTTCTTCATCTGTATGTGCCCATTCCTCAGTCTGATAAAATAAATTAAGTTTATCACTAAGTTCAATTTCTTCTGATAGCATTTCTCTATCCAACCAAAACCTCTCTTTACATACAGAACTCAAGTAACGACTAAGCTTTGTTGGCGTAAACGGTTGAATTGATAGGTCTAAATTGTTATATTCATCCGCTTCCGGTTTTAAACAAAGTGGCTCACCATTAATCATAAGATTTAAGTGAAGCGGATCTACTAAAAATTCTCCATCGTCATCAAATAAGTCCTCTCCATTTTCAGACGATACAATATCATCTATGCTTATAATAATACCTTGTTGTTTAGCATCACTACCGTATACAAAAAGGTCATTAGCTATAAACAAGTTTGCATTGACGCCAACTATTTCAAATGCAATTAACCATTTGTCTGTACTTCTATATACAGAAAGTCTGCATTGGGCTAGATGGAAGTTATAGTTATCTAATACTGGAAAATTATAATCCTCTGCATATTTATCTAAGATTTTAAGGATAAGGTTAGCTTCCATTATGCTAATTACACCTCTCAAAAGGGTCTCTGTAGTATAAATCTAGGTGACGGAAGAACTTCTTGTTCCGCTTCGAAATAAGCTAGTTTGTTCGGTATACAAGCTATAATGGTGGGCATTCCATATCCAACGGCTTTCTCTAAAGCTGTCAACAAAGGAAGTTCCTTACCGTCTATTTCTTCATTCCAGGATACCACGTAACAGGTGTTTCCAGCACCATTCTTTTTAAGTAACGCCGCTATTTCTACAGGGTCTGAGTTTGGCTTTTCTATAGCGATCATATACTCTTCCTTTAAGGTTGTCTTATATGTGTGGCAGAGGCGACTTAAGGCATCTTTTCGTTTCTTAGTAGAAGACAATTCAAACAAAACTCTATCCTGAATTCTTTTAGCAAAAAACGATTTTATAATTATTTTTTCTATCTCTGTATTCACGCCAAAAACCTCTTTCTTACCTTGAAATATTTTATAATTCAAGTATTTAATTATGAATTTCTCCTACTTCATTACCAGCGGGTAAGATGCTAATTGTTAACGGAAAATGATTTGATATATGTTCTGCTGATGAAAATAGCTTACTATTTGATATTGCTGTAATGTGTTGACCGTCAAAACCAACCCAAAATACGCTGCTATTATCTTCTAATGACACTATAGGGGTATGTAACTTTCTTTTACCAAAAATCGTTTTAAATTCTCTTTTCCCGAGACTAAAAACATCTTTTTCTAATGACCATAGGGCTACATTGTTCATACTTCCTGTGCTATATAGGTAAGGAAATATTGCATTGAAAGATTGATTATTTTTAACGGTTGCCTTATATGCTCCATCTCTTTTATTTTTTATATTTAGTGTTTCGTATTCAATATTGTGGGCATTGCAAAGTTGTTCAAATTCATCTTTTTGAAATTCAAAAATTTCAACATATATATAAATGGGGAATCTATTTATATTAACCATCCACGCGGGCACAACCTGAAATGGATCCGCGTCATCAAATAAAAAATCCACTACATTGTTTGGGGCACTCCCCTCTATAACAAAAGGAAAATCATTGCCATTGTTGGACATACCCGAAATAGTTTTTGGTGACATAAAGCATACTTCAACTATCATTAATGAACCTGCTTTCTTATTAGTTATTTAATTGCAACCATATCTATTTAAAACTTTCTTTATCAGCGAGAAGGTCATTTAAGAGTTTTTCAATATCTCCTTTTAAATTATAAGTAAAAGAGTTATACAAGGTGCCTTGACCTTTGTTGTATCCCCCGTGGTAATACCACAACTGTATGTATGTAACAAAAATATCGTCATTATCTTCATAGTCAAAATTAATAGCAACTAAAGATCGGTATTCCTTTTCAAAGAACCTATTAAAAGTTATATCTTTAATCTCATCCCCATCAATATCACGCTGAACCCATATTTTTAAGTTAGGTTTTCCTTCTTCTTTAAACTGTATCACATATTTACGTTGAAGCTCCTGCGCAAGGATCTTCGCATTATTCTCTAGTTTGTATATTCTATTCTTTAATTCGCTATCCATTTCATTTTCTTCTACAGTAATATAAGCATCACTCTCTTTCTTATCTTGCTTTGTAAGAAATCTTCTAAATCTGTTGAACATATTGTTATTCTCCCTTGAATATATATCTATTTTTCTAAGTGTTGCTTATAGTACCTTCTTAGTAACGCTATGTGAGCTTGATGATAACGGCTATGATCAGCTATATGCCAAATCCCCCAACGTATTGTCGCTTTTTTGCCTTTTTCGTAAACAACAACCTTGCTTATATCTTTATTAGATAGGTTTTTACATTCAAAATAAAACAACTTTTGAACTGCTTCATAATTTCTCATTAATTCTAAAAAGGTTGTATTTTTTGATATCGTAGGAAGCTTTCCATATGAATTAAGTAGAGGACCAAACCTCATTTTAATCTCTAGCGGAATTGGTTGACCTCTAAACCGATACACCCAATGTAAGTCAACCACAGCTAAATGTTTAAGTAATTGTCCAATGCTATTCATATCTCCAGTGGGGCCTGTATAGTTTAATTCCTCTATTTCTACACCTTTTACAAGATCCTTTAATCGTTTATATGTATCAGCAACAATCGCATAAAGCAGAGCTACAGTTTGTTCCATTTCACTATCTAACTTTAAATCTACTAACAAAGTTCTACACCACCTTCTATTTTTTTCTTGTAAATCCATAATAGCACATTTACACTAATGTATATGGTTATATATGGGAGGTTGTAGTATGAAAGATACAGTTGGAATTGGAAAGATGCAAGATATTGGCGGTATAAATCTCTACTACGAATTTGTAGAACAACCAAAATCCACTGTTACGGTGGTTTTTGAGTCTGGTTATGGTTGCTCTTCAGAATATTGGGGACCAATCAAAGAAACAGTTGGTGAATTTGCGCAGTATGTTATGTACGATAGACAAGGGTTAGGGAAAAGTGAAAATGATGATAGACCTAAAGACAGTAACCAAGCTGTAAAAAACTTACGAGCATTGTTACAAGGAGCTAACATAAAGCCACCATACGTGCTTGTAGGTCATTCAATCGGAGGGATTAACGTAAGGCTGTATGCAAGTGAGTATCCGGAAGAAGTAGCTGCTATAGTAATGCTTGATTCTTGCCACCCTGATCAAAACATCATATTACCTCCTTTGTTTGATACTGAACTCAAAAAAAATTATTTTAAACAGTTTGTTGTTGAAGGTAATTTAGATGATATTGACACTAGCTTTAATGAAGCGCAATATTGCTCTTCACTGGGAGACACTCCCCTTAAAGTTGTAAGTGCAGGTTTGCAAACATACCATACAAAAGCTTCTCATACGGCTTGGAATCTACTTCAAAGAGATTTGTTGCATTTATCGAAGAACAGCAAGCAAATTGTAGTAGAAAACGCTGGGCACGTTATACATATTGATCAGCCAAATGTTGTGACTAGTATTATTCGGTATACATTAGAAGAAATTAATTTTTAATTTAATAAAATTTATTTATTAAAAACCCCTTTATATCTGTAAACAAAGCGGTTTTTCGTGTATTGTTCAATAATATTTTCTTATTCTGTAGCTTCTATTGCGTAAGAGTGTTCGTTCCTTTAAAAAGAATAGGAGAAATAACAAATTAGAATAATACAAATTGCGTCAATATAATCCAAATAATCCCATAATGTGTGCTATTATAATGCTTAAGTTAATTCTTATTGTTATAAAATTTTACGTTAACATTACAAAAGAAATGGGGAGATGTAATGAAAAAATTTGCACAATTAACACTAGCGGGAGCAATTGCGATTGGTGGTTTAGGACTTGGAGCTGCGGCTGATTTACCATTGCCAGGTGGTAAAGCGCAAACTGCAGATGCTGCCTCTTCATATGGCGTATCCGTTAACCCTACTAAAACTTATTGGACAAACAAAGATGGAATTAGTATTAAAGTAGTTAATAGTAATACTTATGAGGTTCGCCTTATTGGGCAACTACAAAAATTAGAAAAGGGTAAATGGGTAAACAAACGTTCTACAAGTCAATGGTACGCACTTCCAGGGGAGAAATTTGGCTTGGGTCTAGATCCTATTGCAACCAATGGCACATATCGCTATCGTATGGCTGTATACAAGGTTACTCAGCCTGAAACTAACTACGATGGAACATTTGCCGGTTATTTGTATACAAGTAATTTTCACGTTAAATAAGAACGTTTTAAAGGTCTTGCCAAAAGCAAGACCTTGTTTTGACAATGTGAAATTCAGTAAGTTTAGCGTTAACTACTTTTTAATGCCTAGTTTTTTAAGTTCTTTTTCCACTCTCTCATTAATAGCATATTGAAGAGTAGCATCCCACTCTCTTTTTGCCTTTAATTCCGCTTCATACATAGCCAATGTAGCTTTATCAGCAAAAGCAGCTGTAATGCGGTCAAACTTTTCTTGTAGCACGGGATCTACGTCAGGCTCAAAGCTACTGACTTCTCTAAATTTACCCTTATAAAATTCCACTTTTTCTTTGTCCAACAATATTGCTTCACCAAATTCTTCTTTTAGAGCATATTCAAAAGTGGCCATTCTATCCCTTCTTATATCGTTTACCTCTTCGTATGCGGCTAATGTTTTTTTATCAGCAAAAATAGCATCCAATTCTTTAAATTTCTCCTCTTTGCTCATAGTTATTTTAACTCCTCCTTAATGATCTAACATTTAATTAACCGTATTTTAATTGGTTTTTTTGGTAAGTATATTTTACTGTAAAATTCTATATAAATCTTTACGAATGAATCTTAACACCATATAAGTAAGTAAAAAAACAACCCCTATTTATTTAGAGATTGTTTTAGATTTTTATTATTATTTATATTTAATTTGCTTCATATCAATAGAAAGTGATTTATCTAACCACAGACCGCTATTTTCTTCAGCTGATTCTACTAAATAATACTTTTTCAATAAGTCTTCTTCACTTACGCCACGACTTTGTACTCCCCAAACATCAAAGAGTTTATTGAAAACTTTTTTATCATTAGTAACTGCTAGTAGCTTAGCATATACTCCATCTGACATCATATTTGTTGTAAAGGTGTTCAAACTTCTATGCTTTTTCTTCAATCCACGATGATACCAAACCTTTGACCAGGCACATCCTTTAATGTATTCAAACCTTTGGGAAGGTTCAATGTTCTCAAAAACGTAATCTAAGAAAGGTTTTACAAATGGTTCGTAATATCTTCCGTGCTCTTTCTTTTCAGTCATAATCATCTCTTCAACCTCTTCAGGAGTAGTTACTTCGGCAATTGCGTAGTCCCATACATCATTTAATAAGCGATGCCAAGTTACTTCATACTGTGGATACGACTGACAAAACAATCTATATGTTTCTATTCTCTTATTTAAGGGAACACTTTTAAGCTCTTCTACAAGCTTTGGGTAGACAGCGCTTTTATTAGGGAGCTGATAATCTGGAGCGTAATTCTTGCTTAGAATTTGAACCTGATCTCCCTCTGAAAACTCGGCATAACATCTTCCTTCAATTACCTTTGGTCTTCCCCCATAGTGACTAACTTTTTTTTCGAAAAAATATGTAGTTTCCCTTGCAGATACTCTGTCGCCATAAAAAGCGTAGATACCTTCGGAAGTGTAACCATTCCTTAGAGTAACCTTAATAAGGTCTCCACGAGTTAATTCGCTTAATTTATTGTATTTTATTGGTTGATTCAAATAATTAGAATTAACTTCTAAGCTATCTGTAAAGAATCCTAGTTGATCCATTGTATCTAAAGCTGAGTGTGTGTTCATCGTCATTTAGAAAATCTCCTTTGTATTAGGTTAATCCACCTAAATTTTTCATATTATACAAGGAGATTTATTAAAAAGAGGAATTTTTAAATTTAGTCACCTTTTAAAAAGAAGACAATAAAATAACCAGCACTTACAGTTATAAGGCCGGTTATTACTCTACTCTAAAAATTATAGTGCTTTAATCTAGAATTACTTCTTCAAGTTGCTCTACCCCCATATCAATAATTGAAAAGTCGCAGCTAACTTTGTATTGGTTTAATACATAGTCAGATACCATTTTCTTTTCAAACTCAGGAGTGTATTTATTATGTTCTATTTTAACTTTAATGACTTTGCTTTTTCCGTTCTTGTTAAAATGAACACCGTATGTTTTAAAGATCTTCGGCAATAAGTTAATTTCACTACCTCTGTTATCTAATTCGGACTCAGGGAGTTGATTTTCATCAACGTTAAACAGATCCTCTTGAGGCTGTTTCCTTTTTTCCTGTTCGAATTTGTAAACAAATCTGTCTCCTTCCTTTTCAAAGGAGAATTTATCTCTTGCTTTGACACCTGCAAGATCGACTAGCTTAGCAAAAACCTTGGCAGCAAACGCTTGAGTCGTGTATTCTTTTTTACCGTCTTGAGTAGTTTTTACATAGGATAATGCCTCAGCATTGTCAGTAAAGGTTAAAATTAAACGATGAAATACTATATCGTATGTAAAAAGTATACGTGAGTAACCTGATTCTTCAAGCTCACTTAATAAAGCTCTGCTTATACTAAATTTAACTGCCGAAATTTCATTAGATTCAATTTCTTTTTTGCTTGTAGGTACAATTTTAAGAGTGTACGTTTCTTTATTCCTTAAGGTTTTTTCGCATAAATTAATAGTTGTCATTTTATAATCCTCTTTCCTTTTGGTGTGCTTTAAATCTTTAATAGTCTACTAAGAAAATGAGAATATGGATAAAAAAGATCAAATAGTATTTAGGAAATAATCTAACTCAAATTTTGCATACTTCACCTATTTTGGAAATTAATTATGTCAAAAGTAACATTTAACATATATAATAGGAACGGCCGTTCCGTATTTTGCGGTTAACATAACATCTAGAATTACACTTAATAAGGAGATATTTAATAATGAGAACAGAGGATTTAAAACGAATTATCACTGAGGAATTTACACATCAAATCACAATAAAAAGAGAGAGCTTACTCAAAAAGAATAAAAGTCAATTTAACTCTGCAGATAACCAAGAAGAAAGTAATTCAGCTTTTAATAAAGCAGTGCTAGAAGAATGTGAGTTTTTATCAAATGTATTATATGAGCACAAACTCATTCCACGAGTAAGTATATTTAAATTAGTTGGACCCTACATTTATACTTACGGAACTATTTCAGGTGAGAAAAACACACTAACTGAACAAGAGAAGCTAATTTTATTTGCTGAGAGAGTGCGCGAACATTCAGATGGGAAATTCGCGTTGTTTTCAGATCGAATTGCTAGTAACAATAATTAATTATGCTAAAGAAGGCAGTTTTACATAAGAATAATGCTTAGTAATTAACCAAGGATACATAGTAAAAAAACCGATTTTAATTAATCGGTTTTTTCTCTACGTTAAGAGTTTTAATGCCCTCTTTTGTTGTATGGAGGTTATTTTTCGTTTTAAAGTTATGTATAAACTTTTAATGTAGCAGGAGCATTAAGTTTATGTACTTTACTTATATTTGTTGTTTTAAAATCAATAATTCAATAAAAAACGACTTAAATATCCTTCAATAAATGCCGCTAAGAATATAGCTGGGGTAATTACACAGACAAATATTATTAAGGTTTCTTTCACTTGTTTCCATAGCTGCGGTACATCTTTGTTTTTAGAGCGCAACTTGTTTGTTATTTTTCCTATAATAATTTTATTAATCTTTCTGCCATAGTAAATAGCCAGAATAAACGTTGAAATTTCAAGTACAGCGTGTGGTAGTAAACCCGCTAAAATTGTATGAATTAGACCAAGTCCTGCTTTTTGAGATAAATATACCACGACTCCTATAAGTGCATTAGTTAAGATTAACGAATACGTGTACAAAAATGGAATTGGTATAAAGGACAAAATTAATACTTGAAGGCATACTCCCCAATTGTTTTTAAAGATTGTGAAAGTCCCTTCCCAGTAGCTTTCCTTTCCACCTGTTCCAGAAAGTGCATTACGTATACCATTCATAGTTTTCTTAACATCAGGATCTACAAGGTAAGTAATGAGATAAGCTACAACAATAATGGCAAAAGAGGCTACCCACCATTTCCAAAGTGTCTTTCCTACATTGCTTAAATGTTCTTTTGAAAAGAATTGAGTTAAATAATCCAAAGATGTTCCCCCTTAAAATTGTCTCCTACTCTCCTATATTGCTATTAACAATCTTAAGTTATTGTTATATATAACCTTACTGGCTACTTCTTTTGTAATTGCAATAATAAAAAGAATAGAAAAGTTTCCAAAACTAATTATTAGCATTTTTTTCTAATATTGTAAAGACTTTATTCTACATTTAACTAGGATTATAATAGGAGAAATTTTATATTGATTGGAGATGTAGGATAGTTGATTAAGCAGAGAGAATATTGGGATGAAGTAGCAAATGATAAGAATTTTACAACTCCTTTTCGTCACGATTTATTTTCTAAATACGTGAGTCAAAATGCTGTTATTTTGGATTACGGATGTGGGTATGGCAGAAGCCTAGTTGAATTAAAAAATAATGGCTATAAGAATCTTCACGGTGTAGATTTTTCTAAAGAGATGATAAAAAGAGCAATATTAAATAGCGATGAAATTAATTACCAAGTCGTTACTAGTGGTAAACTTCCCTATCCTACTAACTATTTCGATTCTGTTCTCTTGTTTGCGGTACTAACTTGTATACACAGCGATGAAGAGCAAAACAAAATTTTAAATGAATTAAAAAGGGTTTTAAAGCCTAATGGGATTATTTATGTTAATGATTTTCTGTTAAATAGCGATGAACGCAATAAAAATCGTTATGAAAAATTTTATAGCAAATATAATACATATGGTGTATTTGAATTGCCGGATGGAGCTATTCTGCGCCACCATAATACAGAACGCACTTATGAGTGGGTAAATGACTTTGAACACTTAGAATATCAAACTGTGGAATATGTAACAATGAATAATAACCGCTCTAATGGCTTAGTTTATATGGGTAAACTGAGGAAGTAATTAAATATGGAATTTGGACATAGTATCTAAAAAACAGCGTACTATGTCCTTTTTAATCTAAATAGAAAACTTTATAAGTTACTGACAAATTAAGATTACATAAAACATTATGCTATAGCGATAAATATTTCGATCTTTCCATTTGGGTCGTATTTTTCAAAATCATATGTGTAAGTCCTCTTTAGCTCTCCTGATTCTTCAAGCTTCCATATCTTCTTCCAGGTATTTATAACCCCCAGTTCATCTTTAAGGTCAACTTGAAATTGTTCATAATTTATGTCATCCGGTATATTTAAAGTGGTCTCGCTATTGTTGCTATCATCTGCAATAGCTATACTTAAGGTGTAATCCCCTTTGTAATTACTGCTATATTTGTGATATACACCATATGTAGCAACCTTATCTTTCGGAAAATGAATGGAGGCTTCTCTCCATATTCTTTGTATTTTGTCCTCTAAATAAATGTCGTTAAAATTATTAGTGCGAATGCTTTTAAGAATCTTTAATTTCAAGTGCTTCCATCCTTTCTAAATCATTTTACAAGTACGTAGATTAAAGCAAGAATACCTTGTAACATTACTGAAATCTCAGTAAGAAAACGATTATTAATGAGTGACTTTATTAGATTTTCTTTGTTGTTAGAAAACATAAAAAGATTCCCTCCCTAATTATTCTTGCATAAAATTACTGTATTTACTTTATATTACCTTACGAATTGTGCTGTATCCAGATGAATATATATAACTGTTTGTTATAAAAACCTAAATAGTAAGGATAAAAAAATTTGTTTTACCTGTTTACTGCTTATGGCAGATAGAAGTTAAATAACTACATTATTCCGTTAGGAATAAAAGGTAGACTTTACGCGAACAAAATAGCAAAATGTGTCTACTGGCAATGCATATTATTGTAATTTAATAGGTTATTTTCTCCTTTTTTATCCATAAACAGTAATTTCGGTCTTACTTTGTTTATTCCATTTATGTATAATAGTGGTAGTTTCAGAAAACTAAATTAATAGATAAAAAGAGGGGAATTTATGAAGAAACTCGCACTAACAGTTGGAGCAACAGTCATTCTTGGATTTTCTACAATTAGTTTTGGCGCACAAGCAAGTGCTGCAACAGTCTCAACATCTACGGAAAAACAAGTAAGTACTAATTATGATCCGCTAGGCAAAAAATATGGCACGAAAGAAGGAACTAGCAACCCTGCACTTCAAGTAGAAAACGAACAAGATGGCGACAACATTATGGTTACACCTATAATTACAAAGGTATCTGATAGCATTAATCCAGATGCCGGAGGATATACTACAATGGCATCTGGTTGGCAAAAGTTAGGTACTTCTACCTTTAAACAGAGATCAAAAACTTTTTACTCTGGTGGTGGAAGAATAAAGATTAAAATAGTGCGACCGGATCTTGGACCAGGCTTTAATTGGCTATTTTACCTAAAAGAAGATGACGGTGGTGTAGGCGATGATCTAGTTTCTAAGTTTACACTAAACAATGGCCCAGGAACTTACATACTAGAGTTTCCTGTAAGTGGTGATGTTGATGGAGCTAACAAAAAAGCAGAACTGTATTTAACAAAAGTTGGAACTTCATCTGCTAGTGTAACTACAACTTGGTGGGATTAATTATTAATAGCAAAAAGCCTTTAAGGATTACCTTAAAGGCTTTTCTGCAACCTAATTCAATTTCTCGCCGTTTTTACTGTAAATTACTACTTTGTATGATTTTCCGTTTAGTTTTTCTTTTACATTTTTTAATTCTATTAATTGGTTTACTTCTTTTGCTATGCTTTGTGCTAGAGCCTTGGATGAAGAATCTGAAGCACTAACAGACGTTTTGATATTAAATGTTAGCGGATCTTCAACATAACCTACTTCTGTAACTTTGTATTCTTTTTTGGAAAGAAGACCCTCTCCAATTTTAGATGTAATATCGCCACCGACATCGTTTTGTTTTTTTATAATTATTGGCGTAGAGTTAGTAATGTGTACTTTATATTCGCTGTGGTCTACCTTACTTAAAGCTTCTTTAACTGCCGTGTTTGCTAAATCTTTGTGGTCATCATAGTAGGAAATATCACCTTTTAAATCAACAAAAACTTCTTTCCCAAATGGATCAACTTCTATTGTGTTGAAATTATATTTTTTCTGGGCCATTTCTTTTGAAACTGCTTCTGCTATCACTTTTTTATCTTTTTGTTGTTGCTCAGTTAATCCTGGGTTTTTCAGCTCCTTATATTTTGTCAGTTTAATGCTATAGCTGTCGTAACCTTTTGCTTGTAATATTTGTTGTACCTCATCTTTTACATCCGCTTTAACAGCATTGAAGTATTGGTCGTTTCCCATAATGTTAATTTCCATTTCTTTTGATGGAAGATAAGTTGCAGATACACTATTAATTTTGTATCCCTTTTTATCAAGATCGTTCATAACTACACCGGTTAGATCACTTGATTGGAAGACAGCGCCTAGATAAGGAATTTTAGAAGCCATACTCCCTATCGGAGCAAAAACAAAAGCTGAACCAATAAAAATTGAGAAAAATAAGATTGCTGCTGCAGATACATAAATAGCTAATCTATTCTTTGGAGTTTTTATTTTTTGTTTTTTTCCTTTGTTTATAGCCTCTTGTATTGCTGTATCTAATTTACCTTGAGGAACTTCTATTTTATCGATTTCATTTTTTAAAACGCTAGGTGTATCTTGTTTCATTTCGCATACTCCTTCCCTAAGTCGAGCTTCAGTTTTTGCATTGCTCTGTGTATATGGGTTTTGACTGTACCTTCTGGGCATTCAAGCGTTTCACCAATTTGCTTAATAGTAAAATCTTTATAAAAACGAAGTATGATTGTTGTTTTGTAAGGTTCTTCTAACCGTTTTACTGCTTCTAACACATCAATTCTGTCGTCCATCCTGTCATTTTCAGCATTGTTTAGTCTGTCTATTTCGTTTGATAAAACAATTTTTTTCTTGTTTTTCAAAAAATTAAGAGCTGTATTTATCAGTATTCGCGTAATCCACGTTGAAAAGTACTCTTCCTTAACCAAAGTATCCCTATTTATAAAAGCCTTGTAGACAGCATCCTGAACAATATCTAGGGCATCCGTCTCGTTTTTTACGTATAAGAAAGCGATGCGGTATAATTGTTGCTTTTCTTTCTCAAGTAACTCTTCAAATGCTTTCTCATCCCTCTGTTTTTTTGCTTTTCTGTAAAAAGACATTTTCTCCCTCCGTTCATATATACATTAGACAATCCAACGGTTAAAAACGTTTCAATAAATTTAATTTTTTTATGTATTTTTGAAAAAATGTTAAAAAGATGTTTGTATGTTTATTTTAACAAGAAATAAAAAGGTATGTACAAGAGAGATTAAGTAGCCAGTGTAGAATTTCACAGCAAACCATTGCTTATAAAATAAAACCACAAAAAAGAGCCTACAACTTAATGTAATGACTCCTCTTACACATTTTCTTTTTTAGAAAGCATCTCAATTATAATACTCAATATTAAAGTAAAGATGGTAGCTAGAAAAAAAGTACTGATCCACGCTATGCTTGTTAAGATTGCAAAACCTCTTACAAAAAGCAAACAAAACATTACAGCTAACAAGCTCAAAGCTGAAAATAGCAAATTAACAATTAGGTTATACGGTTTTGTCGGAAATTGTTTTTTTATAAAATAAGAAATGAGCATTTCTAATACAAAGATGGTTAGACCTATCTCAATGAAAAATTCCACTTTTACCCCTCTTTAGTTCTTTTTCTTTTCTCTTGAATTTTTTTATCAACAAAGTAAACAAGTCCTACTGCAATTAAATAAACTAAAATAATAACGTAATGAGCTATTAATTGCCTATAATTATTTTTTAAAAGGTTCCATATCGTAGAAACTATTATCCAGACCGTAGGATATATAATAAATAAAGACTTAAATTTATCACTCAGTATAAACACCGCCTTCATTTTTCCATTTTGTAAAAACATCCTAATAATTATAGTTGCTTTCTTTATAGGTTTTCAGCACACGAAATTTAATAAAAGCGTTATTAAGTACAACTACTTTTAATAGTGTCTCTTAAAAATGAACAATACTTATTCCTGCTATACCATTGCCAATTATCAAGAAAAATGTAAACACTAGAATTAATCCGTTAGTTAAAACGCCCAATACTCCATAAGTCCATCTTTTAGAAATTAACGCAAATATGATACCTAATAGCGAAAGGAATCCTAATATGTAGATTGTTGTTGTCAAATTTACATTGGGTCCTCTGGTTGCAAAAAAATAAATAACATTTACTAAAACCATTGCTATAGATAAAAGACCAAACTTGTTCATATGAGTAGAACCTCCTGTAATCGCCATAATGGTTATTTATAACAATAATATCATAATTCACCATATTTGATGTGCATAATCTCACAAAAGGGTCCTATAAAATTTAAAGGAACTCATAGAAAAGAGCGGCAATAAAATACCGCCGCTTTTCAAACGAGAGAATGGTTGCTACTTGGTCTTTCTTAGATCATTAAGTTCAATTTCAGTTATGCGGGTGCTTAATAATATAAGTTCGTCTTCGACATATCCTATTAAACCTTTAGCGGCTTCAAGTTTAGCTTCATTTTGCACTTTCAGGTTTAATATTTTAAATATTTTTTTCAAATTATACCCTCTTTTTTAAACATATTTAGAGAAGTATTGACCTTAATGTTCTTCATTATTTAGTACGAATACAGTAAAAAGGAAGTCAATGTTTCCATACTAACAATTGCTTATAATGCTTGCCCATCTGTAATATATTCCATATTAAACACAATTTTAAAAACTTGTTTATTTAAACATTAATACTTTTTTAAATCATTGCTTATACAGATCCTTTATCATTTTGTTAAAGGCTAAATAATTTCTTCTTGAAATATATTATGGTGAACTGTAGCTTTGTACACCCTATAGTAAGAAAAGGAGAAAAGATGTTAGATAAAATAACCTTGCCTCAAGCTTTATTTTTATTGTTTTTTGTTTTGCTGGTTGGAATTGTTTTAAAGATCTGTCACATCCCAATGTATGGGCTTATGCAGTGGAATTTTCTATTTTCCATTGAGTAGTGTTATAAGGGGTTTTTATTTTTTATGAAATAAAGTTGCTCTAAAATGCTGAAGGCTGCTCCCCAGGAAGGAAACAGCCTTTTTTGACAGCATATTTTTGCTTTTTCTATAATATGGGTATGTATGACTAGATATCCACTAAAAAGTAAGGATTAGTCATACAGTTGACTTAATAATAATATCAAAACTTTGAAAGATTTACTAGCCTTTTGTCACATATATAACAACCAGCCCCTGCTATTGTGCTAGTAGCAAGGGCTATTTGTTTTGTATATGACGTATTTTTAAAATAAATCTAGAGATAGCTGGGTGGTTTCATATTCGCTTTCAACAGAAGTTTCTAGAACTTCGTTTTTATCAGGGGTTTGTTTTATATTTTTATTGTCATTAAAATGCGTGTCGTAGTCAATTAACCCAAATTCAAAGGCTTTCTCTCGTATTTGTGAAGCGTATGTCCTAAATTTATAGCTATTGAACTCCCTTGCAATATAAGAGCAAGTCTTTTTCTCTAAAGCCTTTTCTAGCCACGCCTTATTTTCATATGAGAATTGGAGGTTTTCCGCTTGCATATATGCTATTAATCGATAGCTTCTTATTCGAGATCCTGAAATTTCTTCTATTTCTTCTGTCATTTCGGAAATACTCATTTTAAAATGATTTTCATTAACATATTCTCGCCACTGCTTTTCAAGAATATCATAGTTAATTACTTCCACAGGGCTATTAGTATGTAAATTAAGATGGCATTGCTCACATAGCGTTATTAAATTTTCTATATCATTAAGTCTACTATCCGCTACGCATATTTCTATAAATTTTTCCTTATCTTCTTCTATTTGAATGTTTAGCTCAGGATGCTCGCTTCTAATTTCTTCAATTATTTCTGCAAAGGCTCTTTTATGATGAACGTGTTTTGTGCCTGCTCGAACTCCGCAATTTTGACAGGTGTAATTATCTAGCCTCATTCTTTTTTCAGAAACGGCTGCCAAACGATTTCTAATAGCATTCCTAATAGGCGCTACGCCACCCTTCCAGAGACCGTGTTGTTCTCCCCTTCTTCCGTACTTTTCCTTTCTTTCTTCTAGGGTATAGTCTTGCATTGAAGTTCTTGTCTCTATCTCATAGTGCTTTAAACGCTTTCCAATTAATGTGCTACTGCACTCGGCTATATCAGCTATATCTCTTATTGAAAGCCGTTGGTTAGTATAGTGTTCTATAAGAAACTCTTCATTAACATTTGGGAATTCTTTAAAATCGGTTGTTTCTTCTTTTTCAATACCGAACTTTAAAAGGTATCTTACAATGGCGTCTGTGCTGCAATTAGCAGCTTTAGCAACTCCCTTTATAGTTAAATCTTGTTTTATGTAGTGTTCAACTAAAAATTCTTTAGTAACGTGAGGAATGTTGCTCCCTTTTGAATTTTTTATTTCAATTTGAAATAGGTGTAGCCTCCTTAAAATGATGCTGTGCGAACATTTAGCTAATTTCGCTACCGCCCTTACAGATAGATTATCGTCAACATAGTGTTTAATAAGAAACTCCTTATTAACGTGTAAGTGTTTTTTTATTTCTTGCATAACTGTTCCCCCTTATACAAAGTTAATTATTGCACATTTATAGGGACTAATCAGCTTAGAGATTCACAACAGAGAAATATATTACAAATAAATGGTTTAAATTGGTATAATTAACACTTAAGTATTTCTGTAAATAAATATAAATTTCATTAAGGGAGAAAGGTGGGAACCTACTTGGGTCCAGAACAACAGTTGATTTTTTTAGGAGGATTGTTTGTTGGCATTGCTTTTTTTATAATTGTTTACCTTATTTTTAAACAATCTATTAGAGATTCTGGGCTAGCCACAATAGTACTAGGAGCTATTGGCATATTCTTTTGTTTACCTTTTGGGTTTACAGGAATGGCATATAGCTTTGGTGCGGCCGGTATAATTGCAGCTGGAGTTATAACTTTTTTTGTTGGTTTAGCCAGCACTAAACAAGTGAACCGTAAGTAGAAAGAAGAAGATTATGAAAGATATAGTAAAAGCAATTTTGTTTGGGTTTATAGCAATGTGCGTTATTGGATTAGGTTTTGCAGGCTATTACGTATATGAAGTTTTTCTCAAGGAGACTCCTGTATTAACAGATGTGTCTGATGATCAAAAAGCAAGTATTAAAATTGTACAGACTGGGGAACCCTCCTTTTTTGGACCAACTTCGATTAAAGCTTACTACCAAAAAGATAATGGTTATCAGGAGTCAAAAACTGGAACTCTTTATAACGATGGTGGACCCGCTACTTCAAATGATTTTTCAATCAAGTGGCAAGACGAAGATAATGTAACCATTACACTTAATAGTGAAAATGGATCTACTTTAGATGAAATTACCTTTAAGTAATTCACAAAAAAGCAAAAGTCTTTTATGTTTTAAGCTAAAGACTTTTGCTTTTAACGTTTGGGTTTTAATCTAATCGCTGTTATCCTAAATTGGAAATAGAAAAGTATTGAAAAGATAATAGAAGGTGATGAACCTTTGTTTTTTACACTCTGTTATTTCAATCTGTTATAATTCGTCTTGCAAATACATACCAAGGAGTTTCTAATTATGACACTTGATGAATTAAAGCAATATCTACTGCCATTAGCACATACGGGGAAATTAACATTAGAGATAACAGATTCAGAAGATGGTGGGAAGAAAATTTCGGCTATTGATAAAGACATTAATGAAGTAGAAATAGACGGTGGAAAAAGGTTACTGGATTCTAGCACAACAATAGGCTGTTTTTACACTTCAACCCATAATGTAGACGGTGTACAACGAATTAGTTTCATTGAGCATAACTATAATGCTATTACAGCTGCTAACCATAAGGATATTGTACACCTCTGTAACTTAATAAATACCCCTATTATGTTTAACTAAATACTACAAAAACGACTGTTTTCGCAACAGTCGTTTTTGTATGGATAGCGTTATTTTATTTAATCATAAAAAATTTAAAGTCTCTTAGTCAATAAATTCTAATTTATCCTTTGTATATTTAAGCATACCGCTATGTATTTAGCTTGGCTTGATATGTGTTATTTCTACACCAGTTTAATTCCTCTTCCTAAATCTTTAATTATAGTTTTTACACGTTTTAGGAATAACTGTTTGTGCCTTCTTGTAACAGGTTTACCGTCATCTGTTATCTCTTTTTGTTCAATTAATGCTTTTACCATAGATTCTTCTAAACCAATACTGAGGTTATCCCCTTGATCAACCTCTTTCTTCGTTAGAATTACCTCTAAAACATTTCTCAAAATAAACTTTTCTTCTACTGTTAACAACCTATCATTAAAATAAAGTTGGTTTGCTAAAAGAAGTTTTATAATGCCGTCATTAGGAAGTTTTAGCGTGTGTCTTGCTGTTGGTTTAAATTTTATGACATTGCTCGCTTCTTTCATTGCATACAAGCTCCTTTCAAGAAATGATATGGGGCTTTTCCTCTAAAGAAATTACATTTATAATATGATCTTCGCATACAAATTGATAGTGCACAAGAGGTGACTCAGGGTGAATTTCTTCAGCGTAAGTCATTGACCTTATATAATTCAAGTAATTGGATTCCTTATAAATTCTAATTAGTTTTCCACTGAAAATTTCTTTCTCATCCACGCGATCAAATTGTTCTGCTATTACTTCAAAGGCAACATAACTTTCAAATAATATTTTTCTTGTTATTGTTTTTTCTTTAGAGCTTGGCGAATCCATAAACTCTAAAGTAATTTCTAATTCAAGTGGACCAAACTCTTTTATGTCAATTAAGAATAGAAAATTATCAAATGGCATTAAGTCCCTAAATTTCATAATTTGTTACCTCTCATATATAGTAGTTATTGTCTTAAGTATCCCTTTTGAAAGCCGCTAACTATAAAGGTATTATACATCGGCGCCACATAATAAATATACTAATTGAATTAAATAACACAAAAAAGTCATTATGTTGCAGGGGCATAATGTGTGGTATCACTTTTCTTATTTATAAGTGTTAGAGGTGGAACAAGTTTTTTGTAAAAGTGACGTGAAAAATTTCTATATAAAATTGACTTAAATCCTAAACAGCAAGCTTATTATCAGTAACCTTTTATAAAATCCCTTTTAATAGACAAAAAAGAACACTTATTAACTAAGCAATTCTTTTTCTATTACTCGATATTCACTTAACCATTTAAAAGAAAAAATTAATTAGCTTAAGACCAACCTGGAAGCCAATTATGGCCGCTGCTACACTTAAAACAATAAGTAGTCCTTTTCTAAGAGCTTTTCTATTTTTATTTTCTTTCTCCGTCCTAGTTATTATTAAATCCACTTTTTTATCTATTTCGATTGGATGTTCATCTGTATTCATAAAATCTCCTTCTTATGCAACTTATATAGAGTTGCCCTTTAAAAAAGTGTCTAATTAAAAGCTCCAACCCTTATTGCATTCTCAGTATATATTTTATTTTAAAACAGTGAAAAATTCCATATATGTAACAAATATACTAAAGGCACCCATTTGTTAAAGTGCTTTCTAGCTTATTTTGGAGTACTGAACTAATATGTTTTGCTTTCTAACTTTCTTTTGCGCTAATGTATAAATGTAAGAAGAATTCCTAAAAGCATTAAATGCGGGCAAAGTAATTCTGAGTTCACTTGTTGCTTCTACAACCGCTGCAACAAAATCAGGATCTCTTTCAGTAGCTAACTTAATTTTTGCGAACTCTTCTAAACAATCGCTTGATAGGTCATAAAGAAAAGTAGCGTTTTTTATAATATCTCTATACTTACTATTACGATTTTTATACCAATTTTTAAAATAAAACAATGCCTCGTCAATTGTAGGCGTAGTTTCTATAAGTTGTTCAATAGTTGTGTTTTCTAAGTTTCTCAATTAATATTCTCCTTTACTTCTTCCTTCTTTGTAGTTTACAGATTTGGTGAGCAGAAGTGGAAAAAAGATATTATAATTGATAGAAAAGATGGTTTTTGTACATAAAGATGTTTTTGAAACTTAATTCAATGAAAAACGAGGTGATTTAATAATGGATAAAGACTTTAAAAAATACATTAAGTGTATGGAGTTTATAGAAGCTCACCCAGAATTACGTGGTAGATATGAGGTTTATGTTAAGAATCAAGCCGAAAAAGAGCAATTGCATAAAGCTGAACAAAGAATATATGAGGCCTCTTATCAAAAGGCTTTGAATGCAGAGAATGGCGAAAAAGTTAATGAAGTAAAGAAACGATTTGTTGAGCACTTCGAAGCTCAAGGTTTGACTAAAGATCAAATAAAAGAGCAATATGGAGATATAATAGGTGATTACATTTAATCCTTTTATTTTTAACGAAACAAAACAAGCTGCGCATTTTAAGCGCAGCTTGTTTTGTCTTCTAGAGTTTCAAGTAAACATACAAAGTTGGAAGAAAGTTTAACAGCAACCATCCTAAAACCTATTTTAACCTTACTTTCTGAACTTTATACAATGACCTTTTCAAGCATTTAGCCAAAAATGTCACTAATCTTAAATGAATACTCATCTGGCAATTTATCTGCCCTTCTTGAAAGTTCTGCTCTATAACTACTTCTGCCTTTGATTGTAATAGAATCTTTTTTTAAATTAAGGCTACCAAAGCTATAAGGGCACCAAAACAAGTTAATATCGTCTATTTTCGCTGTTTTAACGATACCAGAAGCAAGATCCGTAACCCTTAAAACAAATGGAGCATTTATTAAGTGCGATTGTGGTACTTTATAAATAACTTCAGCTAAATACTTGCTGTTTCGCTTTGAGAAATAAGTTAGTTCAAGATCAGTTCCCTCTTCTTCTACTCTTTTAATAACAGCCTCTATTTTGCTCTTATCTAAGTGTTCAAAGTCAGCAATGTATCTCAGCGCTTCTGCTATGCTATTTAACATCATTTTTGATTTAGTGGTCGTATCACTCGTTATATATTTTTTAGTATCTAAAATAGCAAATGTATCTTTTCCACGGTCATTTGGAGCACTTTCTTGTTTTGCTTCTACCATTGTATCCGCTAGACGTATAAAAATGTGGTTATAACCAGGTAGCATTACTTCCGCTTTTCTAAGAAGATTGCTAAATATCTCTGTGTATATAAAGGAAAAGTCCGGTTCTGTTTCATCAATCGGGCTTGATACGTTAACCGTTATTAAAGGTTTTGTTAGCGGCCTTGGATTTAGTGCTGCTCTTTCAATTAAAAGGTCAACCATCTTAGCCCAGTTATACTGCTTTGTTTGTTTTTGGTACGCTGAGTATGCTTTTAACTCATTTACAGTAGTTGGAGCACTTTTAATAGCATTTTGTAAATCGCTTAAAATTTTATGTTCATTAAAATCAAGCTCAGTTTTTAGCGTAATTGTCTTAACCATTAAAATAGCCTCTTCTATTTTATGTAAACCGGTTGAAAAATCATCAATATTCAACTTGGTATCTTTTCTAAAATGACCTTCTAGTTCAATCTCCGCAATATCGTCATATAACACGCGTTTTCTGTATTTCTTTTTTGAAGTTGGATTATTTATAAAGCGAACTAAAATGCATTCAAACGTACTGCCGTAAAACTCTCCTATTAAGTGTTCATTTAGAAAAGTTTCCAATAATTCTAGAGAGACTTGCTTCTCTTCTTTTGTTCTAAAATCTTTGTATTCAATAAGAAATCTCATAAGAATCTCCCTTTTTTATAGTATAATTTTACTATAGCTCATAACTAAACATATATCTATTGTGCAATTGTACACACGTAAAAAATCCTTCAAAGTAGAAAAGAGGAATGGCTTATGGAAGAAGGTTTTAAAAAATACATTGAGTGTATGGAGTATATCCAATCGCATCCTGAATATAAAGATGAATACGAAGCTTATTTCAAAAACGTTACCGATGAAGCAAACAGATTATATACGGCAAGAGAAGAAGGAAAACAAGAAGCAAGAGACGAAACTAGAAAAAACCTAGTCACCATATTGCTTGAAGAAGGTTATTCTCCTACATATATAGAAAAAGAGTTTGATTATGATCCTATCCCTTATATTGAGTCCCTATATAATATATCTTTAAACCAAAAGAAGGAATAGCATATGGAGAAAGGCTTTAAGAAATATATTCAATTACACCCAGAATACAAAGATAGATATGAAGCTTATTTTAAAAATGTTACCGACGAAACAAATAGGTTATATACCGTTGAACGTGAAGGTGAGCGTGAAGGATATTTAAAGAGAATACAAAAAGCGGAACTAAAAATTGTTAAGAATTGTCTAAATCACGGATTGACGGTTAAACAAATTGAAGAAATGGTTGGTTTTGATTCAAGGCCATACATAGACTAAAAAACAATCCCTCTGCCTATTTAGACAAAGGGATTGTTTTACTCATAAGAACTAAGTATAGTCACTTCGGAGAACTATAAGAACCTCACTACTGGTTCTTTGCAATTGTTACCTTATTATTGCTTTTTCATACACGATTAAGGACCAAATATTAAAGTTCCTAAAATCATATAAGCAAAAGGAACTAAAAACAAAATGGAACATAAAATTATTCCCCATAAACATAATCTATCTTTTTTAGTTGTATACCCGAAAATAGATGGAACAACTGCTATCGGAGCTAAAAACGCAGGAGCCAAGATTGGCATACCTTCTAACTCACCAAAAAGATTACCTCCGTCAACTACTTCCGTAAAGAAATTTACAATGAGTAAAGTATTGATTACGAAATAGATAATAGAAATGCTTCCTTGGATTTTGGTTAGAGTAGTGCTTCGATTGTTGTTGTTATTGTTTTTGTTAGTGCTAATACTAGTACTTATTACTCTCCCCTCCTTACTACGATAAAATGACTGTTATTTAGACTATTTGGCGTTAGTCAATGTCTTCTGTTACGTATAGAAAAGACAAATTAATCATACAACTATATGGATTTTATTGTAAAGGTATAATTTATCATTTAAAGAAAAAAGAGCAAACTTCCTTATACAGTTTGCTCTTTTTATAATTTATTTTACCCAAAAGAATTAGTTCTGTTCTATAATAACAAGGCATTAGGACTTAGATATTTCTTAAATATGGATATAACGGTGAATATAACCACGTATTAGTGTATAATATTTACTGTTGTAAATAGAGTTTGAAGGAGATTTTAGAAAAGATGAATTTTCGGAGAGAAGAACAGATTAGAGACAATGCTATTAATGACGCACAAAACTCTAATGGATGGGCTAGCAACAGGCCATCTGATTATGAGGGAAGAATGATCTACGATAGAGCATTTGAGGATGCTCAGGAGGCCAATCGAAGCGACGAAGAGATAGACGCTGAGGTTGCAGAAGAAATGGAAATGCACGACGCTAACGCCAAGGGAGTAATGTTTATTGCTATGGCAATAGGTTTGTTGTTCTTTTCAATACTTGCTCAAGGGGCACTTGTAGGATATTCAGTCAACTATACACCTTTTGTAATCATCGGTTTTATACTAACAGGTGTATTTATGTATATGGCGAATGGTTCGAACGCATTTTTAAACGGCCTTTTCTATGTAGGTTGCTTTGCAATTGCTACTCGTTTCTTTGCAGTAATAGTTGAATATTATGAAGGTGTTCCCTACGTAAATTACATAATGGCAGATACTACGCACTTAGGCGATCTTATTAAATATACGTTCTTTTATT
The DNA here is from genome assembly GCF_038898415.1 of Priestia sp. SB1. Lineage (NCBI taxonomy): Bacteria > Bacillati > Bacillota > Bacilli > Caryophanales > Bacillaceae > Priestia > Priestia sp. SB1. The sequence continues at coordinate 622,591 of NZ_JBBJSS010000002.1, forward strand.
TTGTATATATTTGCCTGGTTCCTTATGGATTAATGAAACTAGTTACTATGATGGTAAGAGAATTTAAGACTCCTAAACAACAAGAAAAAAAGTTAAATATATAAGCTAAAAAGCAGAGGAATCCCCTCCTCTGCTTTTTTTATGCTGTTTTTAATGTATTAGCTCCCCCTATTCTCTTGTATCCTTTACGCCCTCTAGCGAATATATAGAAATTTTTTATCTTTATTTTTTCCCTAATGAAAAATTCGATATATACTCTCTGAGAGTATTAAGAACTATCGATTTCACAAATATGGATATAGCGGTGAATATTATCATTATTTCCTGTATAATATTTTCGTTATAAATAAATTTTAAAGGAGCCTATTAGGAAATTATGAAAGCTTACGAAAAAGAGAGTATTAGAAGAGACGCAGAACAAGATGCTGCTAATGGGAATTATAGTCACCAACCTTCGGCCTTTATGAATTATAAAGCTCGTGATATTTATGACGAAGCTCATAGGAAAAGCGTAGAGTTAAATGGATATGGAGGTCAGGATCCTTTTCATAATGTAGAAGATGCTGACAGAAACATCAAAATTGTTCTTATAGGAGTTGGAATTCTAGCCGCTATATTAATTGCTGTACTTATAGCAGCAGTGATTATAGTAACACAAGAAGAAATTGTTGTGTATGCGGTAAAATTTCAATACTACGTATATGTAGCAGCCGCTTTAACAACATTACTTATGTATTTTGTAGGTAAAGGTGCTAATAAATCTTTAAATATTCTTTTCTACATAGGGATTGGTGCAGTGGCTTCTCGCTTTTTTGCGGTAATTGTAGAAATGCGAGAAGGCGTTACATATATTAACTACGTAAAAGCATACACTAATGGATTTTGGTATTTAGCAAAATATACACTTCTTTATTTTGGATATATTGCTGTAATTGTTGGAATAATGATGTTAATTACACTCTTAATTCGAAAAAATAAGAGCTCTTAAATCATAGAGACAAATTAAATACATACATAGTAAAAAGCAAAAGATTAGTCTTTTGCTTTTTTTTATTTTTCTAATCTCTTCCCCTTCTTCTCTTTTATGTTTTTTTGACAATTTATTTTTTTAGTATATAATTGGTTGTGCATAAAAAAATATACATAACTAGTAACAACAAAGGTTCCACTATTTAGAAGAGATTTTTAATCGCTTATTATTTTGCTTTTAACGCGCATTCTTTTTTACATTTTCAGCAGAACTTTGTTTCATTAAGTTCTGCTTTTTGTTTTGGGTATTAAAGTACATATGATTCGGTTGTATTGTTGGTTGTTAGTTGGAGAAAGTTGGAGAAGGAAATGAACAAATTAGCAAAAGGATTATTAGTAACAGCTTTAGCAACATCAGTCTTAGGAGTAGCAGCTTGTGGAAATCAAGATAGCAGCAGCAAAACTGAAGACACTAAACAAGCATCTACTAAAGAAAATGCTACAAAAAAACCAGTAAGTAAGTACCCTTTCCCTAGTGATATCAAAGAGTCTGGAGACGCTAAAATTGTTTTAACTTCAGATTCAGGTTCTTCTGAGAACGGAAACGTACCAGTAGTATTTGCTTCAAGTGATGACATTTTAATTCAACTTGGATTAGACGCTTATGACTTTGACGGTGGTAAACAATCATTCATCTATGTTGATAAAATTTTCTCTAACACTGAGCAATTTGGTGAAGAAACATCTACTTCTGTAGAACTTGACCAAGAAATGGGACACTTAAAACCAGGTGTTCACACAGTTTCTATCGTTCAATTTGAAAACGATGATCCTAAAAAAGGCGCTGTAACAGTTTATACTCAAGCTAAATATGAAATTAAAGAGAAGAAGTAAAAAGACACACAATGGCTAACTGCCCTAAATAATAGCGACCTGTAAAACCACCCATAAAAAAGAGAGCAAAGGAGCTTTATGAAGCTGCCTCTGCTCTCTTTTTTTCTCCTTTATAGGTTCATTTTAAAAGACGATGACTTAATTTGATAAGCCCTTCCCTATCGATAAGTCGTACATTGTTAACAGATCCCAAGTTTATAGCTGATTTTGAATAATAGCTGTTTGTTACTACCCATATGTCATCAGCATTATAATACTTTTGAGCACCTATTATCTCTTGAACGGCGCTTATACCTACGCATCCCTTATACCTTTTTGCTTGAACAGCTATAGTGCGTCTATTTTTTCTTAGTATCAGATCCGCTCCATAGTCACCACTACGAGGAGTGCTTTTTACTTTATAACCCAAAGTTGTAAACAGCTCCATTAGATACTCTTCAAATTGCACACCATTCATAAGATCTATTTGTTCAATATTAGACTTTCTTAAAGCACTATGCTTTTTAAACTTTATGTACAAAAGAAAGGAAACTACAAATAGAGAAATTATAAAAGGAGTAACAAATACTTCAGGGACTGTGAAAACACCCCATAACATCACAAAACCAAAAATAAAGATTGCAGAGGCATCAGTGCTTTTAGCCTTCTTTTTGGTTAATTTAAGCTTAGTCATATAACGCAGTCTCCCCTAAATTTAGTAAGTTAAAGTACCTAATACTACGGAATATTTATATTTAATATATTTTATCCATATATGTACTGATTTAGTAATATATACTATAATTAAACGAACTTAAATTTTACAGCGGAGGATATTATGAAAAAGACTTATATGTTATTTTTGGGTTGCTTCTTAGTTTTCAGTAGCCTTTTAGGATGCTCGAAAACTAGCGAGAGCGACGTGAAGGAAAAAGAAGTAAAATGGTATTCAAGTGAAGAAAAAGCCTTTAACGAGGCAAAAAAAGAGCGTTCTGATATTCAGGACATAATCGGAGAGAGTAAGTATTATGAAAACGAAAAAATTGTTATCTATACCATTAAAGATAAATCTAGCGTGGGTGTAGGAACCGCTACAATTACTCAAAAAGATAATAAAGTTAGTTGGGAGACTAACAACAATCCGTTTATTATACAACAACCCAAGGGTGATACAGATGCATCGTATGAATTTAAAACTACCTCAGGTAAAAAGTATGAACTATACGCTGGTACTCCGACTGGGCCAAATATGAAAATAGAAACAAAAATCGATACGGAAGTTAGTCCGCATATAGATAAAGAACAAAACATTTATTATTTCCTTTCACCTATTCCAAGTAATTAAATTATTTACCTATTTCTAAATACAAAAAACCTCTAGGGTACAGTGTCTTAGAGGTTTTTTGACGAGTACATTTTGGAGGAAGAGATAAAAGTAATTCAAGCTCTTCATTAGTAATATGTGCTATTAACTTTAATGTATTCTCACTTGAACAAATACCGGAGAAGTTTTAAGATAACTGATAACTAAACAGCAAAGCGTCATCTAACCTTTTATCACCGGTAGTAAACCCTTCTTTTAAGTATTCTTTTACAACTTTAGCAAGGAACTCCATATTTTCATCTAGTTCTAATTCTTCGGGACTGGTAATTTTTCCGTAAGCAAGTAATATTGCGATACTGTAAGCTTCTACTTGGCCTTTCGCGTTTTCAATAGTAAGAAGATCATAGCCTCCATACACAGTGTTTGCAGCTATTTTTGCACTTTGATCACAAAGCTTTTTTAACAGTACTTTTCTCGTATCCACTTGGCCATCTCCTTTGCTTTTTATAACCGTTCTATTCTTTATTGATTGGTAAAAATCCTTCTCTAAAGCCTATAAGCAAAGAAACCAAAGAACATATTCCTCATCTTAAACACTTGGTGTAAAATTAAAGAAAAATAAAATATGTTATTTAGGAGGTTTTTCAATGGATCAAAAGGAAGAAGCACCATTAGACTTAGTAATTGTTCGATCTTTAATTATTGATATGTATGGACGATATGGAATGGAGCAACAGCTAAAATCTACTAGACCTGGAGTGCTAGCAACAATGTTTGAAGATTGGCAAGAACGGGTTTCTATAGAACTTCTCCACAAAGGCTTAATAAATGAGGTTTACAAAGCTGAAAATTACAACAAACTAGGCGACTACGATGCACAAGTACTCTTAAATGAAAAGTTTTTGTGTGATTATGATGATTACCGTTAAATACATAACATTACCGCTATAAACAACAAAAAACGCCTCAGGAGGGCGTTTTTTTGTTGTATACGTGTGAAATAACTCAGCAATGAAAAAATCGACTTACATATATAATGTCCATTAACAACATTACTATACAACGAATATAAAAGTCTTTATGTAAATGCTCTTCTATAACCAAGTTTCAACAATTGTGGGATGTTCATCAGGCTGCCTATTAATGCGTGTTAATCCTGCAGGTATAACGTTTCGAATTTCTTCTAATGTGTTTTTAATAACAACAACATTCGTGGGGCGGTTTAGATCCAGTAACCTCGCTGCGTATTTATTGGGAATATCTAATGTATTATAAAAAACAGCAATGACAGGCATCTGCAATCCTCGCATATCTACGTTTGTAAAATTATCTAGTATATGTTGTTTCATAAAAAAACCCTTCCTTTAAAAGCTTCCTTGATTATTTCAACTTTATTTTGTTTATAATTTTCAGCAAATCTTCGCGGTTTTTGCTAAGTTTAATCCATTTAGGAAGAGTGCTCTCTACACTGAGATAGTAAGGTGCCGGATCTCTTAATTCGGCTCTAATGTATCCCTCTAAATAGTTTAAATGCTCATAATTAAAAGCCCAAAACGTATTTCCTTTAAAAGGCGCTTGTAAATAGAGAGGTAAACCGAAAAACCAATCAACTGCCTCTTCGCTTATGTTTACTTCTTGATATTCGTATTTCCAATCGCTAAATGGACCTCTTTTAGCTTTCGTTTCTTTCATATAACCACAACCAGTACATACTAGCCGTCTTTTTAAGCTGTTCCAACGATCTCCGTATTCTTCGCTATTGTCTATTTTTTCAGGAATAACAATTTTAGCTACGTTATTGCATTCCGGACACTCAACAAGTACTTGATCAGTAAATCTAAATAACATTTTATTTCCGTTAAGAAATCTTTCTTTCATAAATATCACCTTAAATTATAATAGCATATAGCCACTAAATTTTGCTTCTGGTATTAAAAAATAAAAAATACATTTCTTAGAAAGCAATTGAACTTCCCCATTCTGCAAACTTGAAGCGGGATTTTATCGGTCATCTTTGATAAAAAAAGCAACTCTTATGAAAAGAGATGCTTTTGGATGGTTTACATTATATATGATAAATCCACGAAACTTTAAGGCTTATTAATTTTAGTCTTGAGATGTATATTCCTTACTTGCTCTTAGGTGATGTTTTTAACAATTGTCTAATAAAATTAGAGACAATAACTTTGTGATTGTCATTAAGATCGGAGTATAGGTTTTTAAACAGTTCTACATATTGCTTACAGTCATTATCATCTAAAATGTAGTAAACAAAGCTAGGTTTTTTATCGCCATTTCTTGGATAGACATTCATACTTTGAATGTTTCTGGAACCAATTAATATATTTGACTGTTGCCTAATTGTTAATTCCATTCCAGATGCCAAATTATCTATAATTACCTTTTCTTCTTCTGCAATGTCTTCTGTCATTAACTCTTTAAATGTTAAGTAAAGATCGGCTAATTGTTTATCTAACAAAAATAAATATCTTAATCCGTATTCATTTAAGTTTAAAGGTATAGAGTTAAGTTCTACTGGATAACGTTTTTGTCTGTTCTCTTCTCTTCCATTATGCATAGCAATTCTCCGTTTCCATTTAAGTTTTACCATAAGAAAGTTAAGGTCACAAATATGCAAATACTATTACTAACTTTAAAAATTGCATAAAATAAATCTTAGCGGCAAACAATAAAAAGACACCTGTTTTCAAAGATGTCCTGCTTAAGAATTTAAGTGTTAAGAGTTTTATATTTAACTGGTGCAAAACTACACCCTAAAATTTCTACTGACGTTTTAACATAAATAACATTATGTAGACTAATTTTAACACAATTTGAGGAGATAAATTGTTGGCATTTCCTTCCGAGTTACATATAAAGAGCTAAATACACAAAAGAACTTTTTGACTTCTTATAATTATATTTAGTTTGTAAGAAATAATAACAATTTTTTTAAATTCATTTTAGTTTACATAACTATATTACAGTAAAGACAAACCTTGTATAAAAATATTAACTCGTCTATTGTCTTTTTTGAAATGTAAAAATTAGATCTTCTTTAGTATATAGACATATATTATATTATTGACGAATAGAAATTGTGGTTTTTGGTTAAGATGTTCATATGGGGAGTGAATGTCCAACCCACTCCTTTTATACCTCGAATGAAATTTTTACATAAAAAAACTACCTAGAGAGAGGTAGTTTTTTTATGTATCCGATGTATTGTATATAGAACAAAAAGTCGTGTATTATTTAAAATAAACGACTTTTTATAGTTTAAAATCGTGTAATCGTTCAAATAAAATCAAAAGTTTTTATCACATTGTATCTTCTAAAATATTGTAGACCTTTAATTGATGTTCAAAAGCCTCTATCTCACCTATTTCTACGTTGTTATGGATACTCCCTATCCTTACTGTATTTGAGTAAATTTCTATTTCATTAGGAACAGTTCTTCTCTGACCGGACACTGTTACAACAGTAACGTTTAGTACGGTTTTCAGTTCATTATGTAGTAATTTAAAAGCTTTAATTGCCTTTCTTACACGCTCGTCTAATATTAATTCTCTTTTCAACTCTTTATCCGCTGCTATACGTGCTAATTGGTTCTGAGTTGACTTAGGGCTTTTCTCAATATAGTTGGATACAAACTCTTTTATATACTGTATAGGGTTAGATAAGTAGCGGTAATACATTTCATAAGAAACTTCACGTCTAAATTTCACTGGATCTAAGTTTAACAAGTAAGGTAACACTTCACCTCTAATTATCTTTCTAAAGACAATAGCTCGTTGTTTAACTTTCATTTTTTCAATGGAATCAGTAGAAATGTTTGTTAAAGAGGATACTCTGCTGGTTCTTTCTCCTAGTTCTTCTTCTACTTCGTTGCTTATTTTTTCCGTTAATTCTTTTTTTGAAAAGGAAAGAATATCTTTTAAACCACTAAACACATCGTTTGCAACATATTTATCTTCGTAAATAAAAGCATTTAATTTTGTAAAGAATACGCCACAGGGAATTATGTTTTTATCTAACCTTATTGAAGATAAATAAGGAAAATTGGTATTTGCTATATCCGATACAAGAACTATTGGATTATTATTAAAGTAGTCTAATACCTTTGTAAGTCTTCGCGTAACATTCTTACCATTTTCTTTTGTTATAAAGTTATAAAGGTAAGAAAAATCCTTATCTTTAAGGAACTCTTTAAAGTTATTTTCTTCAAAAGTAGTTATTTCCGTTTTCATAGGTTATTGCTCCTTAATTCTATATATGTAAATTACAATTAATTATTGTATTTTTTTAAATCACTTTCATAAAGGGTATGTAGTAGGAATATAACATATTTTATGTATTATTCACATCATTTTCTCTTTACATACAAAGAAACTCTGCATACTCGTTGCAGAGTTTCGCTTCAATTTTTTAGATTTTGAAACATTTTCACCTTTTCATTTAAGATAGTAATGACATCTGTAGGAACATCCACAAATAGGCCATTTTCTACTACTCCTGGAATCATATTTAAGCTCACTTCCAGCTGAGCAGGATTAGTTATAAAGTTAAAATTACAGTCTAATATATAGTTTTTATTATCTGTTACGTATGGCTTGTTATCGGAGCGTAAGCGAAGCTTGGAAGAACCTCCAAGGCGTTGAATATGCCTAGCAGTCATTTCCCAACCAAACGGAATTATTTCTACTGGTAAAAGAAATCCACCTAATTTCTCAACATTTTTTGAGGAATCGGCAATAATCACCATTCTCTTAGCTGCTTTGGCAATCATTTTTTCACGCAGTAATGCTCCCCCTCCACCTTTTATAAGATTAAAATATGGATCCATTTCATCTGCTCCATCAATAGCGATGTCAATGTGCTCAACTGCTCCTAAATTGACAAGCGGAATTTTAAATTCTCTTGCGAGTTCAGCAGTCTTATCGGATGTAGCAACTCCTTGAATATGCAATCCTTCGCTCACTAAAGAGCCAAGTTTTTTCAAAGTGTAGAAAACAGTACTTCCGGAACCTAAACCAACCACCATTTTATTTTCTACAAGCCTAGCGGCCGCTTCACCAACTAATTGTTTTTGATGCAATTAAAGTCCCCCATTTTATTAAAATTTGCTTAAGTATGTGTTTTAAAATGTAAAAACTTAAAGAGTAAAAAACATTAATTTACTACTGAATAACTTTAATAAATCCTTGTTTAATGGACTTTTGTTCAATTTAGTCACTCTGTATGGATATAATTACCACGAGCGTTTTTATAGCAGCTGAATATAATGTTAGCGTACTTCCTAGTTCTAATTTAATTTGATGTACACCCTAATTCCTATTGCACAGCAAGTTTTTAACTTGCTGTATTTTTTGTACTTTAATGCTAATTGATGAATATACTGTACAGATAAGACATTTGTGTGCTCCGATTCTAGCTAAATAATTATAATCCGTACCTTGAAGCAGCCTAATGGCTTGCTTTTTTTTTAGTAAATATAAAAAAGTTTTAAAAAAGCTACAACTCTTATGAGTGGTAGCTTTGTTGTTTATTTATAGAGATAATTAAAAAGTAGGTTTATTAAGATATTAAGAATTCTTCAATGCTATTGTATCGATTTTTACTATTTGCATTTTCATTAAACTCATTTAAGATGTGGAGAATTGCCTTGTTAGGGTTGTAATATCTTCGGCTACACGTACTTGTGCCATTTGTGTTGACTCCTTCTAAAGAGAATGCAAATGGTGCATAATTAGGTTCTTCTTTTTTAAGCGTTAAATTCCAGTGTCTATATGTGAAATTTTCAGATTCCCCTATGTGCCACTCGTTGCATCGTTTCAATAAATCAACTAAATACCTCTTATTAGTTAAATAATTTACATCTTTAAACATCATTCATTTCTCCTTTTATGTCATTTGGTAGGTCTAGCACTTTGAAATGTGTTGCTATAAAAGCCTTGTTTTTTATAAATAAAAATTCGTAATCTAAATGATTTACTTTTAATCCTTAAAAAGTTCGTAATAAGGAACTAGTTGATCTTTTGTTATTTTTCCTTCGTCAGATAGCAAATGTAGCAAACTTGTATAGATGCTTTTTGAACACATATTTTCGGGTGCTATTATTAAAAGTGCCTCGTTTACAAACCCTCTTTTATTTGCTCTATCCACACGAATATTATATTCTTCAATAGTTACCTGAAAATCAGGCTTCTTCCTATCAACTGAGTCATTAAAGGCTTTACGGGTCTCAAATATTTTTTTCTGTAAATTATTTAACTCATCCTGTTTAAAGGCTAATAATTTTTCTAATTTCTTTAAATCAGTTTCGCGAGCAATTCTGCTGGGTTGTCTATACATAATTTGGTCATCTTTTTGTACATACTCAAATACAATTATTTCATTCTCGTAAGGAAGAAATAGTAGCCAGTCACCTGCTATTTTACCTTGAGTCAATTCCATAGGGCTAAACAAGTAATAACCTTTCGGGACCAATGCTTGCTGTTCCAATACATCAGATATATAGCTAACCTTGTCAAGTAAAGACATAATACTTTCCACTGCTGAATTCTTCATCTAATAACTCTCCTTTAAATTTAATCTGTTTATAAGATTATTTTAGTAGCAATTATTCAAAATGGTAAAAATAACAAAAAAAGACCGCTATTTAATTAAATAACGGCCCTAACAAGTTTAGATATCTATATTTAATTTTTTATACTCTTCTTCTGAAATTGGATAATACTTTAAAATTACCTTTAACTCGTCACCACTAACCCCATCACTCAGTACTCTCTTTACAAACCTAATATTCATTTCTTTTTCTATTTTTTTGACTTCCTTATCCACTTCTTTTTTAATATACTTTCCAAATGGACCAGGATACCTTTCATCATAATGAACTTCACGATCATTTAACTCAGTCTCAATATCTTTAATGTGTGTTTCTAACAGTCTGCCTACATTATTTAGTTCTTTATTAGATTTTATAAAAGCTTTACTGTTCTTTCTTATTTCTAGGAGTCTTTCTGTAGTTAGTAGAATGACGTTTAAACTCATATGTATTCTCCTTATACCCTGGTACAAAATTTGTTTTCTAATTCCTCCAATATACCTTCAGGAAGCTCATAATACTTCATAACCGTTGCTACACTTTCAGTAAATTCGCCAGTTTCGAGAGCTTCACTAACTATTGATTCTGCTTTCTGCTGATCGTCTTTATCAATAACTTCTTGAATGAATCTTTTCATAAAACCGGCTTCCTCATTTTTTAGCTTTTTATAATATTTACTCCCTGCATATTCTATCTCTTCTTTGTTTGTTGAATCAAATAGACTAAACATCTCGTCTGCTATTTCTTCAATTATTGAGTTGTTTAACCCTTTTGTTTTTGCTGCTGTTAGAAAGTAAGCTACTGCCTGACGGTTATTCAATTTTCTTCCTCCTATGTATCCTTTATAAGTTCTTTGCTATTAAAGGGGTTGCTTTTAAACATTAGTAATTGAAGCTGGACAAATTATTTTCTGATACTAATCTTGTTCTTCCTTGAATTTATATTTTTTAGAGTGAGTAACTTATAAAATTCTATATAAACCCAACAAAATCCTATGTAATATCTGACAAAAAATAAATTCTGAAACAAAAAAGAGCAAATCCGTTTTCACTACGGATTTGCTCTTTAAATTTGTGACTTTAATTCGTATACTTAATTAAAAACTGTAAATACTATGCTTTACCATCTATATTTTAAGACTACATTAAAGGGGGCTGAATTAGCCCTCTTTAAATTTGTACAGCAAGCTTTCTTGATACTCTTATAATTGTTTTCTCATCCATACCAATATATCTTAAAGAATCTGATGGGTACTTATGGCCAAATTCCATTTGAAGTGAAACAGCATCTTGTGTTCGTTCATATAAGTGATAACCATAGGTTTTTCTCATTGTATGTGCTCCTATATTTCCCGACACACCACTGACTTTTGCCGCGTCGTTAATAAAGCGCCATATTGTTTGCCTGCCAATTGGCTTGTCACCTTTTCTTGATGGAAAAAGAAGCTGTTCCTCTTTCTTGTGATCGGTATATTTAGAAATTTCTTTCTTGAGTCCATTTGAAAATACAATTGTTCTTATTCTTCCTGAACCGTTCTCATCTACTTTTATGTAATCTTTATCACGAATATCTTTTACGCGCAAAGCTAAAATATCGCTTAAATATAATCCAGTATTGATACCAAAAACAAATATGAAATAATTACGATATGATTGTTCTGCTAAGTATTGCTTCATTAAATTTATTTTTTCTTTTTCACGGATAGGTTCAACGAATTGTCTTCCTGCTCGTTTCATTCTTTCTCTCTCCTCGTTGATCGTAAGCTGCAAATTAAATTTAAAAACCGAAATAGGTCTATATAAAAAAGGGTCAAATGTTTTTTATAAAGTAGTAGATAATGAAGTGAAACTTAAGATATGTATTGTTACAACACACGTATATGCGTATTACTAAAGTTATATTGTGTTCATAAGTATAGCATAGGTTTTCGAAAAACGGTTAAAATTTTTTTGGTACAAAAAAATAAAAGAGCTTCTTGATGAAATGCTTATTTACTTAAAAATAAAAAAACACATAAAACAAAAATTTTGGACAGTTTAATCCAGTTTTTTTGTTTTGTATGTTTTCAATAAATCTATTGGGTCTTCATCTCCCGTTACCGCTCTTTGTTCATATATAAACCATTTGTCTTTCTTTTGTTTAAATATATAGTAATAGGTCATTTCAACATTAGTAGCGGTAGTGCTCGTTTTGTAGGTGGCATCTTCAACAACAGTAGCAATTGCCAAATTATCTTGAACATCTAATAATTTATAGTCTGAAATCTCAATGTATGTCTTTGTTTTATCACTGTTGTTGTTACGCTGTTCGTTTTTATTAGGAATATAGTACTTTACGCGTTTATAGTAAGGAGAGTTTTTATAGGCAATATTTTTATAATCCTTAAAATTACTATGTTGCTGGATCTCTTTATTTTCATTAATTAACTTAATAAAGGGGTCTTTATTAGAGTTTATATCGGTTGTTTCTCCAATGGTATCTGTACAAAGAAAGAACACCGACAACACTGCTAGAAGAGTTACGCTAATTATTATATATTTTTTCATAATGCCCTCCTCTAATGTAAGTTGGCTAAAAGGCTAAATAGAGTATACTAAAATTTTTCAGTTCGTTAGAGTATAAACATACTAATCGAAAAAGGAACCTAATTGATTACTTTTTTATCATCTTGTACTAATTGTTGCAAATATATAAGCCTTTGTACATTTTTTAAAAAAATTCTCCCTAAACTCATTTTTTAATTATAGTAAAGTCACTACAGGAACAAACAAGGAGAGAATTAAAATGACAAAAGAAATGTACAATGAATTCACTTATAACTTAAATCACATTAACTTCACTAACTTAGTAGCTACTACTGGGGCTATGATGAGTTTACTAAAGAACCATCATTACGGTTCATTTAAAACTGCTGTAGATACTTCAATTATTTGTAGTGCTCTAGAGGTTGAACACGGTACAATGCAATCAACTAAGAAAATGGATAACTTTGAAATTTACTTACTTCACGATGCCGGTAAACTGGGTATGTCATCTGAATTTCTAAATTTTAAAGGAAGATACACAGGTGAAATGTTTGCCGAAATGAAGAAACATTCTCTAGGAGGAACTAATCTTCTTATGAGGATAGGTTTTGATGAAACGGTTTATCAAACAGTAAATTACCATCACAGCAATTATGATGGTAGCGGTTATCCAAGTGGTGTAAAAGGCGAAAACATTCCAGAGCTTGCTCGAGTAATTAGAATCGCTGATAGTGTGAATGCTTTCTTAACAAAGTTTTGTGAAAAAGAAGGTGGTTCAGGAGTCTTTAACGATTTAGACAAATGGACTGGAGATTGGTATGATCCAAGCTTAATTACTTCTTTTGAGTCTCTTCATAACAAAGTGATGGACGCTTGTAAGAAACTAGGGGTTTCTAATCCGTCTAAATCTGTGTATATGGAGCAATTGGTTCACTTATACTCTAACTCTCTTCCGCTTAAAAGCGTTGAAGAAGTTGAACAGCATTATTCGCTGTAAAAGATCTATTTAAACCACAAAAAAGACGTAAACTTTATACGTCTTTTTTCTTTTGGGTAAAATCTTATTAGAGTTTTATTTTAAGTATTTTAGTAAGTAGAAAACTAATTGCTCCTAAAGATAATACTGAAATACCTATTGAAGACCAAAGTATCCATTTAGAATTTTTATGGCTTTCTGTTTCAGGTGTTGGTGAACCTTCTCTTTCTTTCTTGTTATTTATAGAAATCTTACTTTCATCATTTAAAGGATCGGTAATATTCTTTTTAACGTAAATCGAAGAGGGAGAAGCGCCAACATTTGAGTTAATGGTATCTAAATCCCCTTTTTCCGCTGACGGAAGTGGCCTTCTATTATTGGTTGTTTTTGTTTCAAGATTTTTTGGAGTACTTATCGAAACCTTAGTTCCTGAGCTTGGTTCTTCCTTAACTGCAGAGTTATTATCTCCACTGCTTTTCAATTGTTCTTCTATAGCATAACGGATTTTCTTTGGAGATTCCGCTGGTATAGTTAAATCTTCTTTCGGTTCATTCGGATTTGCTTGAACTGGGTTAATAATGTCTAAAGCTTTTCCTGTGATCTGATTTTCCCTATTTTTAATGCTTTCAATTATGTTATCTACATATTTAGGCGCATAAAGTTGGGGTGTATCTGTTTTCTTATTTTCTACAGTATAAGTAATAACGGGAGAAGAAATAGATTCATTTCCAAACTCATCTACAGCTGTAGCAGCTATTCGATATATACCAGGTGCTAAATTAATTGAACTATCTTGCTCTCTAATTAATACAACGTTACTTTTGGTATCATTAACATAAAGATTAAAACCCTTGGTGTCCATATCATTTGCCATTAGTTTAATATTTAATTGTTGTGTTTCTGGGTTATAATTTGGAATCGCTACACTAGGAGGATTAGGTGCTATTGTATCTTTTACTAATACGTCAATTAAGTTGCTTTGAGCTGATTCATTTGCTGATGTATCTATTGATGAAACACTAACTTGATATGTTTTGCCGTCCGCTACTCCTGATATTTCATAGTAATTACCTTTCACGGGAGAGCTGTTTTGCTTCACTCCGTTTAAGTAAACATTGTACCCCTCTAAGTCGGCTTCAATATTTGAATCCCAATTAATTTTTATTGTTCTGTTTTCTCCATTAGCTCGTATGTTAGTTGGAATTTCTGGAGGAGTTCCGTCCACAACTAGTTCTATAGGTTGTGAAATCTCTGATTCATTAAAAAATTGGTCTAGTGAGGTTGCAGAAAAGCGGTATACGCCTGGGAGCAAATCTAGGGTAACGGTTTGCTCTTGAATAAGAGAGGAATTATAAACGATACCGTTTATATAGAGGTTGGTCCCGTAGACGTCAGGATCACGGTTTTCTATTTCTAAAGTTACCTTGCGTTCAGGAGCATTGTACGAAAGTACTCTTAATGCTGGTCTGTTAGGAGCAATGGTATCAAATACATATGCGTTAATTACATCACTTGAAGGTGATTCGTTATTAGCCGTATCCACTGCAGTAATAGATATTTGATAGGTTTTCCCACTGTCTAAACCCGTTACTTGATATTGATTATTCTGTGTCGGAATAGAATTTTGTTTTATGCCGTTAACATAAACGTTATACCCTAAGAAATCTGGCTCAGTGTTAGCCGCCCAACTTATATGAATAACTCCGTCCTTGCCTACTGCTTCGCTATCGGCTGGAACGGCTGGAGGTGTAATATCAACAGTTTTAATGTGGAGCATCGTGCCCAATGACTCGTTTCCAAATTTATCTACTGTAGAAATTCTGTAATCATAATCTGCCCCATCATTTAGACCAATTTCATAAAAGAAATTAGATGTCACAGAATGAACTAATACGCCATCTCTATATACATTAACGTGATCAAAATACTTGTCTGTAGGGTTAAACCAATTTAGGGTTACAGAATTGTAGTTGTGAACTTCACCTAAATTGCTAATTTCTGAAGGAGGAGTGTGGTCCCCTTCAATTCTATAAACTGCTGCATCGGCTCCCATAAGTGAATAATCTTGGCCATACGTTGTTCCAGTAAAGAGATAGTCTCCTGTATTAGTTAAAACTCCGTCCATAATATTATCTCCACCAATTCCTCCAACTGCTTTTTTCCACATAATATTTCCATAAGGATCGTACTTAACAACAATCCCATCGCTTACACCATTAATTTCCGGCACTTCTGAATTAGAAGGTGAATTGGTAAACCCACTGGCAACATATCCTCCATCTGGAGATTCTAAAATTGAGTAAAACGCGTCACTCCCTGTTCCTCCAAAGCTTTTCATCCAAAGCTTATTACCGTTGCTATCAACTTTAATTATAGTGGCGTCAATAACTCCTTTGTTTAATCCAGTCATATCTCCGTTTGTTGATTCTGAGTAGCCAACGCCAACAAAGCTGCCATCACTAGTTTCAATTACTGATGAGAGATAGTCGTTTTTTGATCCACCAAAACTCTTATGCCATAATTGATTTCCATTAAAATCGTACTTTGCAATCACCATATCAGCATAACCTCTCCCGCCAATAAGATCGCCATTAATAGAAGAAGATTCAGCTGACAATATTAAATTGCCATCCTTAGTAAGGTTTACTGTATTAAAATCTTCTTGTTTAGAACCTCCTATGTTCTTAACCCATATTTTATTTCCGTTCTTATCAACTCTAACCATTACAGCATCGTATGACCCCTTTAAGGCTGTAATATCTCCATTAGATGACGCTGTTAAACCAACGGCTATATAATCCCCTCCTGGTATTTCTACGACATCATAAAGGAAGTCTGATGCAGTCCCACCATAATTTTTAATCCACTGCTTATTTCCGTTTGAATCAAACTTTGCAAGAATCATATCTTCATAACCATTATTGCCAGGAATGTCCTTGTCATTAGACGATGAAAACCCCGCTGCTATATAACCCCCACCTACTGTAGGTCTTATTCCATAAAAATAATCAGATTTACTTCCACCGTAACTCTTAATCCATTCTTTATTACCTTGTCCATCAAACTTTGCTATTAGAAAATCTGAGCCGCCTTCGTTTTTGGTAAAATCGCCATCAGAAGAACTTGTATAACCTCCCGTTATGTAACCTCCATCAGGGGTATTTGCGGTTGTCATAAAACTTTCATTACCTGTACCGGCATAACTTTTCATTGATAAGATATCCCCCTCTTGAGCTTGGACAGTGATTGTAGTGAGTGATAAGCAAACGAACACGGAAAACATAGCAACAAGGTTCTTGCCATTAAAGCACTGTGAACTCATATATTTCATTTTTCATCACTCCCTTAGGGTGTTTATAAAATAGTTTTTTAAATTTAATACTGATAAAAATTACAAAGTCAATTAAATAACGAGAACATAAAAAAATCCACTTCATAGAAGAAGTGGACCATATTTTTAAATAATAAGTTCATAAATTAAAAGTTGTTATTACATTAACTTTTTAAAATCACCAAGAAATAGTTGTTGTGTTATTTATGATTAACTGATTACTATTGATGACTATATCCTTAATAAGTTTAAGCGGTAAACCAAACATTATATTAGAAGGCATTTTACTAGTAGAGATTTCTATCCTATCTGCAGAAGATATTTCGTCATATACCTTGTCCCCTTTAAGTAAATCACCTTTGTAAACAATCTCTCTTGGTCCTTTATGAGTTAAAACCTTCATTTTAAAAGTTACTGGTTTTCCTCTTAACAATTCAAGGTTTTCAAACAGCTCGTTAATCTGATTTCTTCGTGACATAACAACATTCCCCTTTTGCTAGTGAATTTTTAGAATTATAAACCCTAAAAAGTGAAATGAGAAAAAATGTAAAATTATGTTTTGTATGTAGATTATTTACCCAAGTTAGAGTAAGACTTAATCTTTTTTCTAAGTAAAGCTGCTTTAAGCGTTTGTATACAAAAAAGGAGCTAACTTATTTATGTTAAAGTTGCTCCTTACGTTTATACTTATACTGGTAACAAGTGAGTAACCAGAAGTCCAGCCATATATTTTTCTACATCAGTGAACTGCTTAAATCTCTTTGGGTCAGAAATTACTGATAAAGTTGAACCATATTTTTTTAATTGTTTATTTCTTAATCTTTTCTTTTTTGGCAAAGGGTTATTAGGGACTTTATCAGTAAACTTGGTAGTTGCTACCTCCCAAAAACCTTGAGTGTGACTCCCTCTCACTACACTAGTACCGTAGTTATTAGGGAATTTATAATGGAACTGTTGGTAAATACCATCATTAAACAAAATATCTCTACCTATAACATTTCTTATTTTCATATATTCTTCTAAAGTATAGTTTTTTGTTTTATCAAACAATAAAAACTTGTCGTAAAACTTATCTCTACTAGCTAATTGTTGCTTAATATCCTCCTCAGACAAGCCACCGAATAGGCTAAAATCCATTGGGCCTAAATCTAAAATATTAGATTTAAATACACTTGTTTTTTTCTCATAAATGTTTCTCCTTCAATTTTGCTGTTTGCCTGTATGTATAATTTCTTCTTTTTCCAGTTCTCGGCATTTAATTATTTATTACTATGAAGTAGTTTTAAGTCGCTTCCATTTTCATCGTCACAGGCTATAGCTGTTATTTCTTCAACTCGCAAAATTGTCTCGCCATCTTCATTACCGAATGTATCTATATTAGTGATTTTAAGGAAAGCCTCATCGCTTTCTTTTACAAAACCTTGAACTGCATATACATCTGAATCCAACATCACAATTGATACAATTAATCTTTTTTGTTTAGCGAACTCCAGTAAACCTAAAAATAGATTGTCTTTATCGCCATCATATTTTAAATGTTCTTGTTGTTTTAAACTGTACAATTTTTTTATTTTTTTAATGTAGTTTGTTTCTGTTTGCCAACCGTTAACATTTGTGTGTTTTAACAAGTAAAAGCCATCTGAATTTCCTCCAGGCGTTACATTAGCTAAAAGATAGTAATCATCATCTTCCGCTATAAGTTTAGCTACAGAAAAACTTTCAAAGTCACTGTCATCCGTATAAATTTCCAACCAAGTATCGGTTTGTACCGTTTTATTTTTAAGTGCCATAATATACTCCCCTATATAAAAATTCTTATGAAATTACTCATTTATTATCTCATATATTCTCTTTAACACGAACAGAAATAGAGTTAACAAAATAAAACCGCCTTATTATAAAGCGGTTTTTGAGGTATAGGAACTAATATTCTTATTTGTGATAGGCATAAACTTTTGCCATATGCTCTTCAACATCGCTAAAAAGTAAATAGCGATTTATATTAGAAGTTGTTACAGGATCTGAATTGTATTTTGCCATTAGCTTTTTTCTTAACCTTTTTTTCTTAGGTAGAGACTTCTTTATGGGCTTGGTTGAGAAATTCATATCCGTTACTTCCCAATAACCTGCTGTGTAAATACTCATTACCACGCTAATACCGCTGCCATTAGGGAACTTATAAATTAAACGCCGGAAATCCCCTTCCCACATTTGCAATTCTCTTCCTAATAGCTTTTTCAATTTGTTATTCTCCTCTATTGAAAGAGATTTAGAGCTATCAAATATTATAAATTGATTATAGAAAGGATCGCGTTTCTTTAGTTGTAAATTAACTTTTCGTTTAGCGCTAGTGGTACTATCAACGGGCTTTTTATTCACTCTTTTTTGAGGTTTCTTGCTTTTGGTTACTTCTGTCTTAAAACATAGGACTGTTTCCTTCTCTTGTTGTTTTAACAGTTCCATAAAGTTCTCTAGACCTTCTCCTGAGCTAGACACTTGTTAACACTCCCTTTTCCTTATGGCATTTGTTTTATACAACAGTTATTTCCATAAAAGAAATTTGTTAAAAGCTGTTTTAAATATTTAATGCTATAGTTGAATCGTTTACATTAAAACCTTGCTTGTGGGAATATAAATTTGAAACGTTAATCTCCATTCTACATTTATTGTTTATTTTTCTTTTCCGTCATTATGTGAAGTAAAATAGTTAAAATTTAAGGAGGCTATTATAATGCCAGAAAAGGAAAGAGAACAAATGATGAAGTTTATTGAAACGTTAGAGGATCTTATAGGAAAGAAAAAAAGCAAGGTTATACAAGATTCACTTATAAAAGCGATGGTACAACTTATATCTGACAATGGAGAAAATGATACATCAACTAAATGCACTTGTGCTGATGATGTGTTCTATTTATTCCAAGCAATTGAAGCAGTTATACCCGTTCTTAATAAAGAGCAACAAACCGTTAAGCTTCGTATTCAGATGAACCGTAAAGTGTATAGAAATTTTCTAGAAGTCTTACACAAATTAAATTTGGAGAAGGACGATTCACTAAATAATGAAAACAGAGATAATTGGATTATTAGCGTTAGGTATTGTAAGTCCACCAGTGGTTTAAATATGTTTTTTAATCCTTTTCATCGTTTAAGACAATTAAGACCGTAATAGACTCATTAAAGAAGCGGAGCAAACTTAACCTCCGCTTCTTTTTTTGCTTATTTTAAACAATCACAACTCTTTGTAGGTTTGAATAGAAACTTTTTATGAAAAACGATTACTTTTTAGATAAGACAGTGTTATATTAATTGATAACCTAATATTTAGAAAATATATACTGAATTAGACATTTATTCTGTTGCAGCTAAATAGATAAGTTAGGAGATGGTGATTATTAAAATCAACCGTGCTTTTTTATGGTATTTAGGAATGGCTTTAGCGGTATTGTTATCAGGTTGCTCAAGTAATGAGGAAGATCCGGCTCCTACATCTGCAACAAGTCAAAATGAAACCTCGAACAAAAAAAATAAAGAAAGTGTCAATCCTACTGATAACTCTTTTATTGATCAAGATTGCGAAAAAGCTTATAGCAAGGAAGAATGCGCTCAGTTTGCTGAATATTATAATTCTGGAGATGGAACGAATGAGTCTACTACACCTCAAGTAGACAGCGGTAACCAAGAGCAAACAACTGATCAAACACAAAAGATTTATAATACGGTTGAATACGTAGTCAAGAGAATGTTTAACGCTCCAGAACGTACCACAGTGGCTTCTTTTGAGGATACTGTTATAAACAAGCGAGATGATGGACTGTATTACATCTCCTCTTCATATGTGATTTCAGGTAACGCTAATCAACCAGTTGCTCATTACACGTTTGAAATGTTAATGAGTGATGACTACAATATTGTGGATGCCTATTTTCCTGGAAGCTATGGGAGGTTTTCTCGCCCAATGGTTTATGACCGGTTAAAGGATTATACTCCTCCGCCGAAAGTTGAAGTTTCTCCTGAAGAACAAAGAAAACAAGATGAAAGAAATAAAGAAATTATGGAAAGTATATATGGAAAAGAAACTATGGAAAACGCAGGTGAAAATAATAACTAATTGCTGAATTTTATAAACGCCCATATAAAAAAACAAAAAAGTAAAATCGTTAAGATTTTACTTTTTTCATTATACTTCTGTTTCTTTTTCAACTTTATTAAACTTAAACTTGCTGTGATTCTCTTTATACATTTTTTTGTTTAATATTTCTATACGTCGCTTTATAGCAACCTTAGTGCGATTTAATCTCTCAGCTATTTCGTTGTTGGAAAGGTGCAATCCATACTTTAAATAAAGCAACTGATTTTCCTCTTCGGTAGTCCACGACTTCCCTTGTCTTTGAGGAATACTTAAAATTTTCTTTTTTATTTCTTCTTCCAACCATTTTGGTTCTGGAACTAAAACCCTCCGCTCCATCTTATGGAATGGAACAAGGTGCTTATTGTCCTCTGCCCATCTCCAGAACTTAGGAATATCAATCATTAAATGTTCTTTTTTATATTTTAATATTACTCTTTTGTGAGGAAGTTCTTTTGTTTTAATCCATTTTAGAACTGTATGAGTATCCACGTTTAATATTTGTGATAGCTTATGGGCAGTAATTAATCCTGCATATTCTGTTGTAGAACCAAGGTTTTCTTTCTCGATTTTCCTTCGTATCTTTTTTCTACCTAGCTTTTTTTCTATTTTGTAAACCGGCATTTCTCCATAGTTCTCTAATAAAATTCCCTCTTCTTCTGCCGTCCATTTGGGTCTTATGTTGTTTTGTCTTGCAACTATTTCTTCATCATTTTTTCTGGCTTCTTTAACCCATTTAGGTTCAAAGGATAATGTATTAGGTGCTATCTTAGAGAAATAGATTAATTCTTTGTGTTGTTCTGCCCATATCCAAAATTCTTTACAATTAATATAAACCGTTTTTTCTTCATATCCATAATCTACTCTCTTGCAAGGTAAAGCCTCATCCTCTACCCATTTAAGTATAGTTTTTGGATGTACCTTAACAATTCTTGCAAAGTCACTGGAATTTATATAGAATTTTTCTTTTTTTCTTTTTTTCAGTCCCAATCTTTTTGCCTTTTTTTGAATTGACTGTATGCTATTTATTTTAAGTGTCTTAGCAATATTACGAGCTGTAGTAGTGGGATAAAGCTTTATTAACTGCTCTTCTTCTTCTTTTGTCCAAACGTGTAGCCCCTTCTTTTCGTTTACGTTATTCATCTTTAAATCATTCCTTTAAAATCTTTTTGCATATCAAAATCCGTATACATAGGTATACGGATCAGTCATTTTTGTTAAGTTTTAAGCTTTACGGCTTGCCTTTAGGATTAATTCTGAAAAATTGATTGCCAGGCTTTCGTAACTCAAGTTCTTTTCATTACTGCTATTTTCATATGCTTCTTTACCTATAACGCTGAGCACATCATCCTCATACATCTTTTTAATAAGAAGTCCTAAACTTCCTATAAAACCGCTATTCCCTTGAGATTCTAATCGATAACGACGAATGGTGTTAGCTGTTTCCAATTCAAATGATTTTATAACCTTGCTATCTTGTGTGGTGATGCCTAAAGCTGCCATTGTAAAACCTCCGTTATGTTATGTATATATACCATTATTAATTTAACTTGTAGTTGCTTAAAAATGCAAAAAAACTCAAAAATTAATTTTCCACTGCTTTTATTTACTATGATAAGATAAAAAAGTGTTTTTTAAAAGAAAATTTTTTTACTAAAAAAATATAAAGGAGTCGCTGGGAATGGTTGATATAGAAAAGGTCGATTGGAACAAAGTAAGCGGCCTTAACATTGGTATGTTTCGATTTGATAATGTATGTGGATTGCCAATAGTTTGGAATTCCGAAACAAAATCTGTTGATGTGCTAGTGAATGGAAAAGTTCTTCTTAGTTACAATCAAAATCAAGTTACAGGCGTAGTATATAACTAAGCTTGACATAACTTTAAGTGTACATAATTAACATTGACTGCTGCACAATATTTATAATAGTATTTATATACTGATATACATAACTTATTACATCGTTACTTAAAGAACCGTATTCTTTAATCGATGTAAAAAACAGAACCCACTAAGAAAAGGTCGGGGCCCTTTTACTTAGTGGGTTTTTTTGTTTGAATAATACCTCTAGAAATGGTCAATACCTCTTTAACCCTCGCGCTCTTGGCAATTTTAAAAATCTTATTGACAGATAAAAAAGTGTATTTATGATGCGCCTTATAAGGGGTGATAAATGTGAATATACGTACTGATCAATTGAATTTGCAGCTTCTACAACAACAAAAGCTATCACTTAAGATGATTAATCAAGCCACAGAAAGAATTGCATCTAATTCAAGAATTAATCAATATTCTGATGATATAGGAGCCTTAGCTGTAAGTTCACAATTAAATAGTTTGTTAAGAGCAAACGCTCAAGGAATTAATAATACTCAGGATGGCATTAACTTGTTAAATGTAATGGACAGCGGATCTTCCACAATTAAAGATATGGTCCAACATCTTCACGATTTAATTGTAAAAAATCAAGACAGCAGTTTATCTCAATCAGAAAAAAGTGCTTTGCAATTCGAATTTAAACAAACCATTAGCAATATACAAGACATTGCTGAAAACACTAAGTACGCTAATAGAACGGTGTTAAATAATCAATCTATTCAACTTAATGGATCTAATATGTACGTGGATATGGGGCTTTCATATAGAGGTATCGCTACAACAAATCACACATTAGAAACTACGTTTACAATTGACAAACTTCCGACTGACAAACGAGCTTTTATTTATGGTTTTGAAGGAAAACATCACGCTATTGAGTTAAATCCGGATGGAAGTCTTATGTTCCAGACTTGGTTTGTGGATTCTTCCGGAAACGCCACTTCAAATACAGTTGAAACCAAAGCTGGATTTGTTAAAGAAGGCGAAACTTATAAGGCTATTGGTGTAATTGATACAGATAACAGAATGATGCGTTTTTATGTAAATGGCAGCGAAATTGGGAACCTTGCTATTCCTCCTGATCAAACTTTGTTTGACTATACAACTAGTTACTGGGGTAATCTCCGTGTCGGTATTGGAAACAATCCTGGAGGTACATTTGACTACCCTTTCTCGGGCACAGTTAGTAATGGGAAACTATATAATTCAGCATTAACAGCCGGCCAAGTTACTTCCGCTTTTAACAGTAAAGATCCGGCTAGTGGCTTACTAAATGAATGGTCTGCATCAAGCGGGAAATATAATACAACTGGAACGCTAATGAATGGTGCTACTTACGTAAATGATCAAATTGGAATTCGTAGTGGAGCTAGTATAGAAGATAAAACTCATATTGAGTTAGCTAATCTTTCTGCTAAAGGGTTAAACCTATATTCTTTATCAATAGATGATGCAAATGCTTTACAGACAGTAGATTCCGCTCTAAGTACAGTATTGAGTACGAGAAGTAAAATTGGGGCACAACTAAATGCTATGAATTACAGACAACAACAGCTCTATTCCTCATTTACATCCTCAAGTAAAGCGGTAGATAATATATTCAGCGTAGATACTGCAAAAGAATCAAGTGTAATTTCTAAAGAACAAATGCGTCTACAGACTACATTAACAATGATACAAAATTACAATGACTTTAAATTAAAGGCTGTTAAACTGTTAAATGAATAAAAAATATTTTTTTGAAACCTTTTTGAAACTAATTCGTATATAAAGGTAAGAAAAATATTGTTTTATTTGGAGGAGCCTGTCACCAAGGGATACGTATGCCCTTGGTGACAGGCTTTTTCTGTTTTCTTGCATATTTTAACGAAAGATGGTGTATATATGGAGATCATTTTACAATTGCTTATTATTCTTGTCGCTTCTAAAGTTGCAGGAAGTATTAGTGTCAAACTCGGTCAACCAGCTGTACTAGGAAAGCTTTTAATCGGTATTGTAATTGGACCAACAGTATTAGGGTTAGTAAGTGAAACAACAACATTAGCAGAATTTAGTCAAATAGGTGTCATTTTATTAATGTTTATTGCAGGACTAGAAACGGATGTTAATGAATTTAAACGCACAGGAAAAGCCTCTGCGCTTGTAGGTTTTGCTGGTATTATTGTTCCCCTTTTATGTGGTTTCCTTGCGGGTCTTGCCCTCAATCTTAGTACTATTCAATCTTGGTTCCTTGGGTTAATGTTATCAGCTACAAGCGTGAGTATTTCTGTTCAGGCACTCAAAGAAATGAATAAGTTAAAAACTCGTGAGGGTGCAACAATATTAGGAGCTGCAGTTATTGATGATGTAGTAGTTATTATTGCCTTAGCTTTCCTAATGAGTTTATCAGGCGGTGATGTTAACTTATCAGTAGTAATTTTGAAAAAAGTATTGTTCTTTGCTGGAGCTATTCTAGTGGCGTGGAAAGTAGTTCCTTGGTTCTTAGCTAAATTCTCTAATTTAAAAGTAACAGAGACTGTTATTTCTGCGGCTTTAATTGTTTGCTTTGCTTATGCTTATTTAGCTGAGTATACAGGCGTTGCCGCTATTATTGGGGCCTACATTGCCGGTGTAGCAATAAGTCTAACAAATTTTAAAGAAGAAGTTTTTGAGAAGGTTGAAACAATTGGTTATTCTATATTTGTTCCAGTTTTCTTTGCATCTATTGGTATTAACGCTAAGTTTGATGGCATTGCTAACCACATTGGGCTAATTATCGGGTTAAGTGTATTAGCTATCTTAACAAAGTTAGTTGGTTCAGCATTAGGAGCTAAAATTGCAGGGTTCTCTTGGAACAGTTCATTGGGCATTGGATCAGCAATGGTTTCTCGTGGTGAAGTTGCTCTTATCATTGCTTCTATCGGTCTAGAGGCTAAGCTATTAAGTGCCGATTTATTTGCGGCATTAGTAGTTGTAGTTCTGATAACCACTATCGTTACCCCGCCTATGATGAAGCTGTTTTTCAATAAGAAAAATGAAACAGTTAATAAAAAAGTTTCAAAAGCTATGTAAAAATTATAAAATGAAATAAAAGAAGCTCAAAATACAAAACGTATTTTGAGCTTCTTTTATTTCATTTGGAATTCTCGTAGTATTCGGTTATATCAATTTCCTTTGTAAAAGCGGAAAGATCCACTAATCTACCGTCCTTGGTATAGTTCTGAGATGCTCCCATCCTTTCTCCTTGTCTCCATCCCCACAGCCACAATGCCATATCATAAAATGGCGTAATTCCTCTCTCTTCATAAGAGAAACTCCATTTATAACGATTTGCAGTATAACCTTCTTTCTTATCATTTTTAGACTTAAAAAGGTGGGCTTCTCTTGGTACTGGAAATCCTTTAATTCCTTCGGCTTCAACATAAGCAAATTTAAAATAACAAAAAAGCAAAGCTATTATTGCAATTGGGACTAAAATTTTCTTTCGATGTTTTTTCAAGTGTTCTTCCTCCTGATAAGCAACTTACTTTCCTTAATAATAAAAGATGCAACTAACTAAAGATACACTTTTTTCTATTTTTGAGTTTTTTTCACTAATGGTTTTAATTCCTGTTATAGTTTCCTTGGATTAAATCCTATTTTTTGGAGGGAGTGATTTTAATGAAACAAAAATATCTAATCAAAAGTTTAGCGGTGAGTACTTTAGCTCTAAGTTTACTGGTGCCAACAGCGGGAGCAGTTCAGGTTCACGCAGCCACTACTACAGCTTCTGTTTCTACTTCTAACTTAGATGCCTTCTACGATAAAGTAGACTATAACTTTGAACAAGAGGTGTTGGAACACATAAACGATAAAAGCCATTTTGCAGAACGTAAGGGAATTTCTGATACATTAGATCTTTATGATAATTACAAAGATACTAAAGAACAAAAATTCGGTATTTCAAAGGCCATACGAGCAATTTACGCTAAAAATCAAGTGAAGATTAAGTATCAAACAATTGATGCCATTAATTCAAATTATAAGGGCTCTTCTATTGTGGATTACTTAAAGTCTGCTAAACAGCCTTCTAGTTTTAAGGATCGTAAAGCATTAGCGGAAAAATTGCTATTTAATGATTACTCAGGTACAGCAAAACAGAATGCTGAAATGCTTAAGTTACTGCGAAGTAACGGCAAATAAACATAGCGCCAAAATGATGTAAAAAGCCCTTCCGACTTCTTAAAACAGGAGGGCTTTTTTGCAGATTTAAAAGTCACACAAGAACGCTATTATCTAAATGACTTAAAAAAGCTATTCCCGCATTAGAGGAATAGCTCTTTTAAGTTGAGTGAAGAGTGTTAATAGATCTTATTTCTTAAGGGACTTTAAAATAATATCCATTTTTTCTTGAGAGTATTTTAAATCCTTAGAGAGCATCTTGTTAGTTGTTTCTAACTGTAGCTGGTTCTTTGACATTTCAGATGAAACCTCTACCATATCTGCTCCTACCATATTCTCTAAACTCTTTTCTTGTACAGTCAACGAACTATTTAAATCGTTTAATTTAAAATTAAACACATTCATTTTTGCTCCCAAGCTTGTTCTTTGTGTCCCGACACTATTTAGTGCATTATCTATCTTGTTTACTAAATTGGGATCATCTAAAGAGATATTGGTTAGATTTAAGGATTGGGTACTTAAATTATATAGGCCTATATTATCTGAGGAACCTGCAGTTGCATCAGTATGCACTCTTATGCCTTGTGAGATTCCACTTCCTAATGAAGCTCCATTAATAAATTGACCATTATTTCCGTTTTTGGTTTCATCCTTTAAAGAAGCATCATCAAACGTCCAATAACCTAATAGATTTTTTTCGTTCCCTGATAAAGAAGAGGTCATTTCGGACTGTATTTGAGACTGTGTTCTAGCACCATCCCAAATTCTTAAATCATCAATACTTCCGCCGAAATCATAGTTGTTATCGTTTCCCCAACCTCCTATATAAATTGTATCTGTAACGGTTCTACTAGAAGTTGTCGGATAGCCTGGAACCATATCCTGTATAGCCTGCTTTTGGCCATTAAGGTACAATTCTACGTTATTGGTATCAGGGAGACCATTTGTAAATACCGCTGCTACGTGTACCCACGTATTTGCCATACCTGATGACTGAACCCCTAAAATGTTTTGATTTCCTGTGTTAAATCCAAAGGCCGGATTAGTTGTGCCTTGAAAACCTAAATCATACTGATTGTTCCAACCGAATGGTTTTTCGGTCCCTAGCGTACCATCCCATTTCATCCAGAATTCTACAGTTGTTTTAGCACCGGCTGCGGTATTAACGGGAATACCTGAAATTTTAATTCTCTGATTAGCAATGCTATCACCGCTAACAGTGGCTCCTGTACCCCCTGCAAAAAGAGATATGCCGTTATACGAGGTGTTCTCTGCTAGCTTATTTATAGAGTTTAACGTCAAATTCATTTCATTTTGCATACTTTGTTTTTGGTCCGCAGTATATGTAGTGTTGCTACCTTTAATAGCAAGTTCTCTTACGTGTTGAAGCATTTCTTGTACTTGACTAAGTGTACCATCAGCAACTTTCATAAGTGACATACCGCTATTAACATTTTGAATAGCCATTTTAGTACTAGTAACCTTCGAACTTAAACGCGTACTAACTTGAATAGCAGCTGGATCGTCTACTCCTCTATTTACGCGCTTTCCTGTTGCTACTTGCTCTACATTGGTATTTAAAAGTCTAGTGTATTTATTAATTAAACTTTGTTGAAATTGATTGAGGCCAACATTCATAAATGTCATTTAATCCCCTCCTTCTACGCATTATCTTCATAAACGGAGGATGGAGAATGTCAAACAAATAATTAAAATTCGTCTTACTATGAAAACTATGGTATTATATATGTAATTGCGGTGTACATCTTCGGAGTACACTTAGGGTAGCTGGATGCGTCTGGCTACCTTTTTATTTATGGAATTAAAATACCCGTTTAGGCTAATTTTTAGCTAAACGGGTATCGTCTTATCTATCTAATTTAAAAATATAATTAAAAGAACTGCTTATTTGCAAAGTATATTTTTGATTCTTTTTACTAGTCGTTAAATTATATATTCCTTTGTCTTTATAACTACTTACCCTTCTTAAAGAATTGTCTTCTCCGGAAAAGTAAAAGCCGTCTTTTTCTTGATGAAGTTTCTTTTCTCCGGGGAAATAAACTTCAATTTCAACACCTCTTTTTTTACTGTTAGGATAAGGGAGAAGAGAGGCATTCTTATAATAATTTAGTATTTCTTCCTTGCTTAGGCTAGTTGATAAATTCATATTAGCTACTACAGGCATCTCGCCTCCGCTACCAAGTAAATGACCAAATGAATATCCGTAGAAATAATGTCTTTCCAGCACTTTTGTTTGTGGTGGAAGGGAATAATCAAAAAGATTGTTAGCAAATTCTTTTGAATATCTTTCTTTTTCGGTCGAAGCATAGATTACAACTGCTATTATTGCACATAGAGCTATTATTGCAATAACCAAATAACGTTTCCTCATTTAGATTTCAACTTTTCTTTTAAGAGTTCATCCATTTTTTGATCTTTAATGTTGTAGTGTCTTTTGTTCATATAGCCTGTACTCTCAATAGTTGGATGATTAACTATAGGGCTTAAATCACCATCTAAAACATTTGTATCAACAAATCTAAAGTCAATTAAGTTCGGTAGCTCTTTTAAAAAAGATAAATCTTTTAGGTCTCCACAAGAGTTTAAGCGTAGGTAACGTAAATTTTTTAATTTTACTAACTCGTCCGACGGAATGAATTTTTTGCAGTTGTTAATATACAAGTGTTCTAGTGTTTCGCAAACTTCACCTAATCCCATATCTGAAGAGATTTTAGTGCAATAATGAAGTTCTAGCCTTTTAAGATTTGTAAACTTCCCTAATCCTTCAAAATTCTTTATGTTTGACCAAGTTAAATCTAAAAAATGAAGACTTTCGGGAAAAGGGGCCGCAGTAAGTTTTCCTTCCCTTGTGTTGTAGTGCCACAGCGTGAGATATTCAGTTAAAGAACTCGTGCATTCTTTCATATTTTCTTCTTCATAGTTAAACCAACTACCAAACATTTTTGGTAACTTCTCAAAATTAACTGTATGTTCTCTCCAGTACTCCATTGCTTCACCTATTTACGCTTTTTTTGTAATTCTGTTTTTAGCTTAATAATACATAACTTATATTAAAGCGCTTTTTGTTACATAAATTATCTCATAAATATTATATCTTATATTTTTCTTGTAAAGCTTTAAACCGCTCTACATACTTTTGTAACCTTATTTTGTCTTCTCTAGTGCTTAATAGTGGTTTTCTCTTACCTACTACCATTACATTTTTTCCATCTATAGGGCTTCCTAAAAAAGTATAAGCTTTAAATTTTTCGCATTTAGTGTGTGGTAGCTTCACCGATAACTTTGCATACTCTTCTGTAGGAAATTGATTTGAAATACTAAGTTCTTTTAACTGTTTTAGTTCTGTAATGGGTTCAAGCGACTGATCCAAAACTTTAATATTTGAAAGTCCTAGGTATTTCAATTGCTTTAATTCAGCTAATTCTTTAAGCGTATCAAGCTTTAAAGGCTTTGAATTCCCTCCTGCTAGGCTTAAGATATTTATATTGTAGCCGCCTGTAATTTGAGATATATCGTGTAACCTAGAAAAATCCTTTATGCACAGAGCTTTTAACGACTTATTTCTAGATATATCCCATAATTTTTCGGCTTTTGTATTCCACTCTATGTCCAATACCTCTAAATTTGTTAATCCCTCTATAGGAGATAGATTACTTACTTTAACATCATAAATGTATAACATTTTTGGGTTAATTAAATTAATAATTAAGTTAAACTCTTTTTGGTTC
Source organism: Priestia sp. SB1 (assembly GCF_038898415.1). Classification (NCBI taxonomy): domain Bacteria; kingdom Bacillati; phylum Bacillota; class Bacilli; order Caryophanales; family Bacillaceae; genus Priestia; species Priestia sp. SB1. Next base: position 653,090 of record NZ_JBBJSS010000002.1, read on the forward strand.
ACATAAGATAACCATACCTTTGTCAATTCGGAAAAATAGCTTAGCCTATTAATGTTTTTGGTGTCTCCGTGAATGTAAAGCTCTGTTACATCTGGAGTTTCCTCATTCAAATCTTTCGTATATTTTGGGCGTTTCTTTTCTCGAAAAACATACTTCGGATTTACTTCTATATAATGTTCCATTGCATAGCACACGCTCCTAAAGTACTTGTTTCAGAAATAAACCCAAGAAAAGTACTGCCATTAGAATATGTAGCCAGACCATAATTCTTATAACAACTATTGCCCATACTTTTTCTTTTTCACCAAAGTAAATAACTACAAAAGAAAAAATGAGAGTAAATATTCCTCGAGCAATGTGGTTTCCTGCTGTAAATGATATTGAATTGTAAATGCTAACAAGGATAAAAAGTATTAAATAGACATTAAGCTTTTTATTAAGGTTCTTATTAGCTATAGGTAATAGTTTTATAGTTTTCGCCTCTTCCTAATTGGTATATTTCTTATATATAGTAAACATAACTTTTTTGTTTTTTATTAAAGTTTTTATTCTATTTAAATTTGGTTTAGAGAATAAGCGGAAATAATAATTCCTATTATACAAATTACCGTTGAAAGTAACCACTTCAAAGTTACAGGCATTTTAAAACGATCAAATAAGGCTGTCAGACAAGCTGCTATTACACCTGTTAATAAAACTGCCCAAATACCTTTCCTGGCAGTAGGTGTAAAAAAATATATACACCAGTAAACTCCAAACAAAAACATAGTGCTTGGCCAATTTATATAGCTGGCATTTTTATGACGTTCCTTCCTGGTTGGAAACATACTATTACTCCTCCTTAAAGTGATAATAAAAACAACCCCTGCTTACTGCAAAGGATTGTTTCTACTAGTGGTTTTGTCTAGTCAATTTTGTTAATACTTTTTAAATCAAAGCGGGCTATTTCTTGGTCATTTTTCATTACAACTAAAGTGCCTTTTAAAGCATTTTCTTTGAGCTCATTAAGTTTGTCTTTGCTAGGTAACTTAGGAATTTCATCGCTATCCACATTAGCACCTAGTATGTATGTAAAATCCAAAACCCCTTTTCCTTCAGAATTAAAATCTGAAACTCCTTGACCAGAGCCATACAAATCAGAATCATCGGTATTAAACAAATTAAAACCTACAGCTTTTTTAGAAGCGTTTAATAATTCTTGATTTGGAACAATTTTTAATTCTATTTTGTCCTTTGTAGTTTTAAGAAGTTTGCTACTTCCGTTACGTTCTAATTTAAATTCATAATGTAAGGATGTTGGGACTACTTCTACTTTCTTTCCATCTTTAGTTTCTATTGTATCCGAGCCCACTAAAGATTTGTCATTAGTTATAATTGCAGTTGCTTCTTTAATTTTAAAGGTATAACTTTCTTTTTTAGGTTCTGTTTCAGGCTTACTTGTCGAACTGGAACAAGCAGATAGTGCCAGTGTTAAGACTAAGCCTAAAATTAAAGGTAACTTTTTCATACTGCCTTCCTCCTCTATTATTAACTTCTATGTAATTGGGTTTACTAATGTGCTTTCCTCATAAAAATAAAAAACAACCTATTAACAAGGTTGTTTGCCAATTTGTTAATGATTATCATTCTTTGAGTAATCGTAAGCTAATAACTGAATGCCAATTACCTCATTGCTTTCTATAGAAAACTCTAAATTTAATTTGTTGACCTTATCAAAGTAGCCGTATACTTTTGCTCCAGTGTCATTCCTCTTATAATAATTATTACCATAAGCTTTAATGACATCATTTTTGGAACTACCTACACGAATTCCTTTAGAGGATCCATATTTTTCAGTGTAGAGTGTATAACTTGTTACTGCATTCTTAACTATTCTAAAATCCAAATCATAATTGTTTTTCGACTTTCCATAGGAAAAGTACTCTGATTTTGGTTCGGAAACAAGTTCAATAGAAGTTGGTTTTCCAAACAACTTTGTTACATCATATTTGTTAGAACCAATATGTAAGCGTTCAATACCCTCTTGTGATAGGTTTGTACTTTTTGTCGATTTGTAGTAATCATCTTTAGAGGTAGCGGACGGATCACAACCTGAAAAGACGAGGATTAATAACATTAATCCTAAAAATAGGTACATCTTTTTAAATATCATAACTTGTGAAACTTCACCCTTTCTAACTGTACAGCAACGCAATTGTACCATAAAATTACACCAATGTTACAGAGTGTAAAAAACATAAATGAATAATAACTTTTACAACGTTTCTATTAATAGAAAAAAACTCCAAGCAATTATGCTGGAGTTTCAATTTTATATACAATAATTAACCTTAGTTCTTCCTTACTTCTTTTTTTTACATACTAATTGCTTCTCGCACTCTGCTGCTACCTTTAAAGGTTCTTTAAAAATATTGGTAGCTTCGAAGTGATCGCTGAAGAAAATTGAAATTTCTTTACTTTTTTCAATAGATTTATCAACCTTTAGGTAAAACTGGTTACTTCTTTTACGTGTTTCTGTGCAAATAAGATCTTTATTAGTTTTAAATAAAATAGTTTGAATAGAATCCTCCTGAGAAGACCTAACAACTTCAATACTTACTGTATTAATTAAGGTCCCTTCCTTATCACAAACAAATAATTCGTTGCCCTCATTAAGAATAAGATTACAATAATTTGATAACGCTGTTGAATTGTTATAAAGATTATCAATATTCATTGAGTTACCGTTAAGTTCTCTATACTCAGTTACTATAGCTGCCTGAATATAGCTCCATTCTCTTTTGAGAAAACCAATTTGCTCGTCAATTAGTTTAATTTGTTGAGTATCTTTGATTAATTCTGCAAAGTGTTTCTGTGTATGCAATGAGATAGACTCTTTTTCGTTCTTTAAATATCTGGCTGCATAGACTTTTAAATAAGAACTTGTATTCATAATATATTTCTCCCTTTGTGAGTGCTTATAGCACGTATTTTTAATATTATAGGGTGTATATTTGGAATATGGAAAAAAAGTTAAAATAAAAAAGCCTTTACAAATAAGTAAAAGGCTTTTGGTTTTTATCATTAAGAAATTAATTCTTGCTCGTGCTTAAGGCTTTTATTTTTGTAAGCTTCTTCGCACTTTTTATAAGTTTTAATTGGGTTATAAAAAATATGATTTACTTGCTCTGATAGCACCTCTGATTTGTACTCATTGCCTGGGTTAATATCCTTCACAATAGGATAGATGAGAATGCGATTTATACCGGTATACTCCTTTGTGTAAGTAAGGTGAAAGCGCGTATACTTAGAGCCAGTTCTTTCGTCAACAATAGGATCAAAAGTTAAAAACGTATAACTAATAATTTCCGCAGTTTTGGTTGAATTGTAAGTTCTTTTTGTTACAATTACCTCTTCAACATTTTCATCCTCTTTAGCGTTTTTCTTATTCCAAAACTCTAAATATTCGTCAGTAAAGTCATAAACTAATTCTGCTTGGTCTTGCTTTATACACTCCTCTAGCAGTAATCTAGCATCATCAAAACCGTAACTAACTTCCCCTGTAGTATGGAAGTGATCAACATCGCAAATATATAAGCACATCGTTCCAAGTTTTTTATTGTAATCTAGACGAAACAAGTCCGTATCTTCGTATTCGGTTGGAACCATTTCGCTTGTTTCAAATATATACATTAACTCATTATCCTTTTCAATCTTACTAAGAACATCAATTTTTACAGAAAAAATAATTTTCTCATCTGAGTTTATCACTGATAAACAATTGTTCACAACCTTATCGCAATAATTAAATAACTGCTTTTCACTGAATGGTTTTGCTGGATTACTATCTAGAAATAAAAGTTTTAATAAAGGATTTTTGATTGAATTCAACTTATGTACCTGTTCAGTTATCGCATCTTTTTCAGACATATTAGTTATAGTTTGAATTGTGTTGTATACCTCTAGGTATGCCTTCGATAATTGATAAAGTTCTGTAGTCATTTTTGTCATAATTACTATCTCCTTTTAAAGTGTGGGTCACACTAAATTTTTAAAATTATACATTCATAAATGTTTTCTTTATAAAAATCATAAAAAAAGATAGTTTTTAATATGTATCTTGAAATTATAGATATATAATCTTTTTAACAAGCACATCAAACTGGAGGAATTTGATTTGGAGAAAAAAAGCATTAGTAAACCTATGATGACATTAAAAGATAAAGAAAAAATTAAAGGTATAGTGTCGGAACGAAGAGTTCAGCGCAACCAAGAACTATCCAATATTGAAGAAAGTTTTGAAAAGAAAATTAGTGAGTTAAAAGAGTCTTTAAACTCTAGGAAGTAAATTATACAAAAAAAGAAACCTTTCGCCACTACATAGGAGTGAAGAAAGGTTTCTTTTTGCTTTAACAGATGTGTGATAAAGCTATTTGCATACGCCAATATACTCTTAGTATAATAAACGTTTCATTCTTGTTATGTCAAGCCAACACGCAAAACGACATACACACAACCTTAATATACCAAAAATATAGTGCTAAAAAATCACTTAAATGCTATATTGTAACTATATTTATTTTAAGTAGACAAAAAGCTAGGAGGGAAAAATGCGAGGTTATAGATACTATGGGAAATCCTCTTTTGGTTGCGTTGGTATGCTGTTTTTCATTTTTGGTTTACCTATTTTAATAGTTACTTCGTATATTTGGCTTCCTATTTTAAGATTCTTTTGGGATATTTTTTTATTTTTTGCCGACATAGGCGAAATGATTTTTGGAGAAGGAAATGCCGCTCCTTTTTTTCTTATACTAGGAATTATTTTTATGATACTTCTTGTTGCAGTAAACAGATTTCTACAGATACAACCTACTGATGTGAAAGGAACGGATAAAATAATAATGACAAGAACTCAATACAGACTTAGACAAGAAGGCTGGTTACATAAAGTGAGAAAGTTTTATAATGCCCCAACTACTCAGGAAAGAATTCATCTAGAAAAAATTGATTTACTAAAAGCCCAAATAGACATCGCAGATGAGTTTTTACGTAATAAAGTAAATATAATAAAAAGGTTTGAAAATAGAAAAGATGCAATTGAAAAATGGTTTCACCAGTACTTCTATTTAAAAGAGGAACCTAAGTACTTTACTCAGTCCTCCGTAGTAAATAATTCTATAAGCTTGACGATAGCTGAGACAGTTTCACTTGAAGAACTACTTAACTTAAGGTCGGAACATTATATCCCTCATAGAAGCAAAGATCCTTCTAAAGAGGCAACGATGTTATTCATAATTGAGAATTGTCCAGTTATAAAAGAGTTAACTGCAATTCAAAAGAGCAGAGGTTATAGATTATCCATTGATTTTCACTTGGTAAATCAACAAAAAAAATCTGTTGTGGTTTGTTTTGGGTTAGCTAACATAGTGAAGCCCGTTCCCTTCTACAAACGTTAAATAGAAATGTATTGTATATTATTTAAGCTTATATAGTATGTATCCGGAGGTATTATGATAAAAACAATAATATTCATAGTAATAATGATAGTAATTGCACATTTCTTAGAAAAGTATCTGCGAAGAAAAATGAATTTAGAAACTGATGTGGAAAAGCTAAAAGAATCAGTTTCTAAAAGCCATAAATGGGTTTCCAACTCCTTTTATATTATATTTATTGCCACATTCATATACTTTGATAACGTTCCAATATGGGTAATGTTAGCTGCATACTGCATATGTTATCAGGGGTATAAAATATTTATGGAGTTCAAGCACGATAAAGCTTCAAGAGAATATGTTTTATCAGTACTCTTCTTCTGTTTTTATGGAGTTAGCATAGTCTTAGGTACCTTTATTGGTGTATTTTAAACAAATGTATTAAATAAAAAAAGAGTACCCTTTTATTAGGTACTCTTTTACTTCGCAAGTATGTGCATTAATTGCTAATTATTTTGTAACTATTGGTCGAACTTATTTAAGTTTGTTACTTCCCATTCATCTGTTATAGGATCTGCCTTACTTTCAATATTAAACATATACTTATCTTCAATTGTTGGTACTTCAAAAGACACATCTAAGGTTAAAGAGTTATTAGGTTCTAATTTATATGTCATTGGGTTTCTATCTGGAAGAAGTCTTCCCTCAAAGTTCTTGTCTGTCTTTGAATCATTAAGGTTAAATCTTAATTCTGACAGATCTGCTATTTTACCATTATCACTAACATTAGCTACCTTTACACTAACTACCACCATATAAGGGCTACGGCTGTTATTGCCGTCTTCTGGCATAATTCTTTCTGAATAGGCAGTATTAACTGTTGTTAAATATAAACCACCTTTTGTTCCTTCTCCGTATACTAAAATGCCCTTTTCCATACGTTTTAATCTTGCTTCTTCTTCTTTAGAAACAGCATTAGGATCATTCTCAGAAGACTGCTTTTGCTTTTCGTTAACTACCTCTTCATCAACTGATTTGGATTCTGTTTCCCAGCTACAGGCTGCGAGAGTGCTACTAAGGGCTAATGCTCCAATTGTTGCAATAACTATTTTCTTCATATTTTTCCTCCGTGTATACCGTATTTTTAGTAATAATGAATTAAAATCTACGCTTTTTTTAATGCTTATAAACAGGTAATGTTAGAAATTATTTTGTATATGTAGAGTTTCTAAAAGGATAAGTTATTAAGTAACCTTCGTAGAAAAACAATTCTCTAAAGAAAAATAAAGTTTTACTTTTAAATGACTTATATACACTAGTCTGCGTTGGAGAAGAGTTTACAGCCAAACCAAGGTTATGAGCCATAACAGTAGAGCGTTTCATATGTAGCGGATCGCTCACTAAAATAAATGTTTTAAGATTATGTTCTCTAGAAACATTAAAAGCATATTCAAGGTTTTCTTCTGTTATTTTTGACTGCGTTTCTATAAGTATGTCGATTTCAGGAATTCCTTTGTCCATTGCATATTGCTTTGCTACTTCGGATTCTGAATAAGCGGCCCCTTCTCCTCTTCCACCGGTAAAGATAATTTTTTTAACATAACTGTGTTTATAAAGCCATATTGAATGATTTACTCTTTCTCTGAGTACAGGAGATGGTTTGTCACCCCAAGCAGCTGCACCTAGCACTATGGCTGCATCAGCTTTAACCAATTCGTTTTTATGACTAAACGCTATTATTGAGTAACCCAAATAGCTTGTTAGTAACACAAATACCGCTAAGATTATAAATAGTGTTTTAACTACTAATTTTCTCATCATTGACTATCTTGCTTTTAGTTATTTTTTTAAATATAAAATAGATAATTATTAAATATATAGGTAGCGCAATTATTACCCCCACCACATTTAAAATCCAAGGAAGTGTTCCCATAAGTACGGTTGAAGAAGCTTTATCGTACCAACTAACAATTGCTATTAAAAATACAAAGCTAGCAATTAAAGTGCCTAAGAACCCCTTTTTATGGCTACGGGTCTTCAAAGATACAAAAAGACCAATTATTAAAGCTAGAGCTGCAGCTATTAATACAAAGATTAAAAAAAGGTTTGCTACTTGTTGTACATCCATCTTTCTACACCTCTCTTGCTTAAAGTTTTCTTATTTTTAAACGTTTGTTATAGATAGTGGTGGACCCTTACATTAATAAGAAAGGCAGAAATTACAGCTTCTGCCCTCTTAAAAAATAATTATAAAATTATGTATTAGCTTAAAAAAAGTATTCTTTTTCATTACTTAGTTTGTAGAAGAAAGGCAAAACTAATATAACTAGTGCGTACCCTATTATTTCTACAGTTATTATGATGGCTGTAGTAACACTAAAAGCTATTAATATAAAACAGATTAGCATTGGAATCATTGCTACCATACTCATATGGTTTCTAGCTTGTTTAGATACATATTGAGCTGACTGGCAAGAAGGACAGTAAACTTCATCCTTAAAAGTAAATAGTTTTTTGAAACTATAAGACCAGCTCCAACTGTGCTTACAGTTATTACATTGAGCCATTTTTGTCCTCCTCTCTTTTATTAGGAATTTCAACAACTTACTTATTATACCATTATTGGTTATATTCTGAGAATGATTTAAGTATTATTTTTTCAATGCCGCAGGAGTTTATCAGACACTTAAAGAATTAATAGAAAATAAATTTCTTTATATAATTAGAGACAGTTTTTTAACTGGAGGTTATTGATGGTGAGCACGGTAATAGCAAAAACTAAAGAAGAGCGTATGGAAAAGATTTATAGCGGAGAATTCGAAAAAACATTAGAGAAATTAATTACTGCTTTTGCTGCTGAAAAAGGAACTTTTGTTTTAAATGACTTCTTTTTAAGTGATTATACAGAAGAGCTAAGGAATAATATTTTAAGTAGAGTTGCTGAAGTTACTGACAATAAAGTTAATCTATTAGACAGTTATAAGAAAAATGAAACGGCCGCTTATTTTGAGGATGAGGAATTAAAATTTAGTATTATCCTTAAGCAAATAGATAAAAAACTAAAAGAAATATCCGAAGGTTCTCTTTTAAGGCCGGATAATATGCAAGAATTCCGATCTAAAAGTCATTGGAGATTATTAGAACTAGTTCAATTTATTCTAAAACAAATGTCCAAAAGTACACTAGACTTAATTCGATTTGAATGTGATCCAGCTCTTATTAAAGAAATTAAAATAGATAAAGAAAATTACTTCGAAGAGAAGTTTCAACCAGGGACTACTTTTTTATATGGGGATATTAGTTGTAAAAGAGCTAAATTAAAATTGGTATACAACCATTCAACTCAAAAATACAATCTCTTAAATTTAGAAGACTATAGCCTATTATTTGAAAGCGGCGTTGATTTAAACCTTATAATAGATGATGCGTTACTTACTCCTTGCTATGAATGAATAAAATAAAACAAAGAGAAGAAAGTTTACACTCTCTTCTCTTTGTTTGTACTGTTGGATTTAATGCTATTTATGTACCCTTTAGCAAACTTTCTTGCTAGGTTGTAGAAGATTAATTGCAGAACAAGACTTATGACTGTAATTAGCAGTAACTGCTCTACAGGGTTAACTGGTGTGAAAAAACCAGCTCTCTTTTTATCAATCATTGCTAGAGAGTTGTAAAAATAGGAAATACTAAAAGAAAGTATATTCCCCAATATCAAAGGTAAATCGCCTCGAATAAGCCCGCAAAAATAAGATAAGGATACAATAACAAAAAACATTATTATGTAGTACACCTTTGAATCTGATACATAGTCCTTTTGCAATGATAAATAAGCAAAAGGAATAGAATAAAGACCTATAATACAAAGTTTTATAAAGAACTTCACTATAACGCTCCCCTTAACCTTTGAAAATTTCTATTAATTATAAAGTAAGCTGCTAAATTTTGCTATTGCCTGTTATGTATCTATTATCAATCTTTTGTAAATAGTGCATTTCTTTTAAACTTAAAGAGGTAAAGTCAAATTGTACTGCAGTATGTTTAGTATAGGTATCCAGGAGAATGAGCCCAAAAATGTTTCTGTAAAAAACAAAGCAATTCTTCTTCTGAATGGAGAATCACCCTGTTTGTATAACGTGAATGCAGTCTTGAATAAACCTCTAAATTATTACTATCTATTGAGAGAAAGATTTCTCCCTCGCTCTCAGGATCTAAAAAATAATCTAAAGTAAACTGATTATTCTCTTTCGTTACGCTGAAAAGTTCATCCCGCTGTATTTCATCTACTGAGCTGAAAAACCGCCCTGATTTATAAACACTTACTACGCTGTCGTCCTTAATGTCAACTTCTACAGTAACAGCGTCAGTAATTGATTTTTCTATAGCCCATTGCAATGTTTTTTGTTTAATAAAATTTAAAATATTCTCCAAAAGTAGTCCCCCTAATGTGTATAGAGCTTTCCTTTCTTTTTAAGGAAAGCTATTAACAGTAAACAATATTATAGATTAAATTAGATATATTTACCACTTATCAGTCTCATTGTACTATTTCTCAAGATTTGCACCTATAAGGTATTGTATTACCGCTTAAAACATATTCTATTTGTTGCTTACCTTTCCGATAGTCTTACCAAAAGTAATATAGACAAAGTAAGTAGTAAGCCAATAAGAAAAAGTGTCTGCAGGAATACAGACACTTTTATATTACGCTATCGGGAAAAATGGCTACTTATTTGCTATGGGGAGCTAAGTAGCCGTACACAAAATTTAATTGCTAGAATATAATATCTTTTATTCAAAGAATTGTCAATATCTTATGTGTGAGCCCATTCTTTTTTTGTTTTTTATCTCCACTCCTGAAAATGATGCTAAAATCTTCAAAACCTTTAAGGAGTGTTTATTTCTATGAACAGTTTAAACAAAGTAAGTAAGGAAGAATATTTGGATTTTGAGTTAATCTTCCACGGAAGTGTAAGAAATGTGGTAAGCCTATTTTCAAAAAGAGAAGGATTTAATCCTGACTACATTACAGAAGAACTAGTTGAAACAATTAGCAGAAATGTTATAAAAGCAGTCTCTACAGTGACTAACAACCAAGTGAATTTGAATGGATATAAATCTTCAGAAGTTAAAAAGTCTGTTAATTCTCTTCACACTAGGTATTTAGCAGAAATGCTTAATGAAAAAGCAGAGAAAGTATTTTCTTCTGTGAGCGAATCTGGACTAAAGTTAAGTGTAATAGATCGCATAATTTCCTTCGTAATTTATGCCCAAGCGGGAGTATTAAAGCCCAATTTAGAGGGTATCAGTAATTCTTATAATAATTTTTACTTATTAGAAAATAATGTATTAAGCACTTCAACTCCAACTAATTTCTTTGATACAACCTTATATTATTTAGTTTGTACCTTTGTAGCAAGGCAAGGGTTGAATTTGAGCTTAATAACTAAAGAACTGATAGATGATGTCGGAACAAGAATAATTGAAGGTGTTTTCGACTGTTCTAAGGGAAAAATTAATTTGTCCCAAGTTAGATCAACTATCAAATCTAACAATTCGCTTAATCAAATCGAAAGTTTGCACTTAAAATGTTTAGAACAAATTGTGAGAAAAGAAATGAATTCTTACCTATTTTTTAGAAGTAATTCATATAAGAATTTTAGCCTAATTGATCGCATCATTCATTTGGTGAATAGCTTAATCTTTAGAACACTTGAAGATCCAATGGAAATAATACAAGATTACGGATTAGATTTTTTTGAAGAAGTAACTACAAGTGATGTAGCTGCTTTTATGAATATTAACGCTTAACAAAAGAGTGAAATTTATTTTCTAACAGTTATTAAAAGAGTCAAGGCGGGCCTAAAAATATTTAGCCTGCTTTTTTTGTTTTATTGCTCCTGTGCAATTCCACAAGGTAGAAAGTAAGATAAGTTATCTGTTATTTGATTACCATCCCTAAATCCAAAGGCGCTTGGTATACCATTCAGTAGAAAAGTTCCTATCATAATGTGACCTTCCTGCTGTGCTTTTTGTGTCTGGAATTTTACTTTTGGTAAATTTACATACTTCTGATAAACAGAAACATATTTAGCCTAGCTCTTATGTGGGTCTTCTAAGACTAAATTCTCAGAGGAAAATAGATTTCTACAGTATACCCTTCTCTTCCAAATACCGGTTTTTTTACATACTTCTCTTTTTGTTCTACAAATTTGCTGCTATCGAGGTAAGTAGGTAAAAAGTATGCGTTAATTCAGCTATGTTCTTCTTCTGTGAAAAAGGAGCTATTCTCTTCGTGTAATCCCTATATAACAGCCATAACCGCTTTGTTTTGAAGCAAAAAAGCACTTGGTGGATTAATCCGCAAATTATTAAGCGTTTTTTATTCCCTTGACTATAAACACATAATATAGCCAATCAAGTAAATAAGGAGTAAAGACAAATAAAAAAGTTCCCAAAAAGGAACTCTCTTTTAATTAATAAAATTTTTATAAGAAATGTTGAATTCGATAACTGAAACCACCAGTTATCATAATACGTCGTATAAATTTCTCAGTACAATTATAAGATGTTCTGTACTCACTTCTCATTTCAAAGTACTGGTCTGTTTCTTTCACAAAGGTATGGTAGGCCCTATGTGTAATACGTTTTAAGTGCTGAGCTGCTTCAAAATCTTTGCTCTTTAATTTTTCCTTTAAAATATCTAATTCTTTGAGTATCATTTGATCAACAATTGAAAGAAAATATTCAAAATCACTTAGACAAACTTCCTCATCATTAAAAGATACCAAATAAGTTTGAAGAGCATAAATGGTAGTGAGTTTATCCTCTCCAATTATTTCTAGAGATACTAAGGGCTGGGTTAGATCTGTCCAATGATCATAACATTCTGTAATCATTTGCTTTCCTCCATATATAGTAGTCCTTATAGTTATAACGTATAACTTTAAAAATGGATAAAAAAGTGAAATTAACACTATATAAACTTATTATTACTTTTGTAAAGTTAATTACTTTTTTTAAGGATTGATAAGAAGGCATTATCTGGCGTTTCCCAATTAGAGCGTTAAAGCAGATTTGTAAAATTAGTAGAAATATGACTCTTCAAATTCGTTTGTATAGGGTTTTTAATTATTTTTAGCGCCGTAGGTATCACTTAATATAAATCTTCATATAGATAGTTTTGAAGACTTTAGAAAACTATTAAGTTTAAAACGCATATTTATCAGGAATATATATATTCAAATTCTTTTCTCCAGTGTAAAATTATTCTATAGAAAGAAAAAATAGAAGTTTAAAAGCGGGGGCTATATATGTCAAAAACGTTAGAACAACTCGAAGATGAATGTAGAGAAGCTTACACAAAACACACTGATATAAATAAATACGAAAGAACATACAATGACGTAAAAAAAGCATTAAAAACCATTTCTGTTGATATGGATGAACAAATTATTTTTTGTACAGAATTTATTGCTGGTAGCGCCTCGTTCGGGCTGTTTATTTTAACTAATAGACAATTTATTGTCACCAAACCTAAAATTGCAAGGGTTGAAGTTGAATACTACCCTTTTGATAAAATAAAGACAGTAAAATACAAAAAGACAATAATATGGTCTCTAGTTCAAATTTATGTAGATTCTGATAAGGATGTAGAATTTACACATTCTAAGTGCGACAAAATTGTTAATGTTATTAACGAAGCTATTAACAACTATAAATATCCAAAAAAAGAGCTAAATGAGAAAGAACAAAAAGATAAAAATTTAGAAAAAGTAGATAAACCAGATCCAATTAGCGAAATTGAAAGATTAGGTAGCTTACTCGAAAAGCAGTTAATTACAGAGGAAGAATTTCAACTATTAAAAACTAAAGTCATTAATAGTTTATAAAGATAAAAAAACACTTGGAAAAGTTAGTTCCCAAGTGTTTTTTGTTTACGTACTGCTATTTATAGTAATACAGCATACCCTTGTGTTAGTATGTCCACTCGTAATTAGGTTTACCGTTTTTATATGGAACAGCGTAACCCCAATACTTAGTTTTAGGTGCAAAAAAGTGACCATAAAAATTAAATATACTATGCGATTCCATTGCAAACAAGCTATTAGGATACGGCCTTACATTGTAATAAACTGAACGGCCGAAATGACTTCTCAAACTTTCAACCTTGTCTTCTACTATGCGATAATTTACCACCTGTTTTGTGGATGAAGGAGTTCCTATTCCAAAAGCATTATAAGTGTATCCCTGTTTCACATTTTTAGGGTAATATTGTGTTACTGCTTGAGTGAGATTACCTCCAAGAGAATGACCAACAAGATATACAACTGGTTTATTGTATTTTGAATATACTTTTGTAAATAACTTAAGTGCGTATGGTTTTTGAGAATTTGCAATTACTGTTCCTTTTGAAGCTGATAAAAAGTCAGATGGCTGCTCGGACCCACGATAAGCAATGACAACTTCTTTTGTTTTTAAATTTCTAAAAGCAAAACCATCAAATCCTGTTTTTTTCATTTTGTCATATTCTTTTGTGCTTGTGAAATCTGACTTTGTTAAATACGTAAGAAATTCCCAGTCTCCCATTTGATAGTATTCTTTTAAGAAACGATCTACGGATATATTTCCTTTTCCATCAGAGTTATAAATGTATAGCTTTTTTTGAACCCTTTCAAAATCTGCTTTAATTTTTGGTAAGTTATTAAAGTTAATATCCTTTAATTTTTTCCCTTGGGGCACACTGTATAAATTGTCATAGGAAAGGTTCGCTAATATAAGTAATTGATTCTGCCACAGCTCGTAAGAGGAAACATAAATATTATTTGTGCTAGCTTCCCAAAACACCTTTGCGTCAAAAGCTTCAAATAAACGAATTGGTACATATGTTACACCGTTAATTGCTACTGAATTTTGTAATAAAGTTCGACTTTTGCTTCCCACATTAACTTTATTGGTGCCTATTTTATGAGTAATGTTTGTAGAATGATATGGATCTTTAAATGTAATTGTATTTGTTTTGCCATCATATCCCACGGTTAGACCTAATTTTTCAGCAATTTGCCTAACGGGTACTAATGTAGTCCCATTCTTTACAATGGGTTTGTTAGAGAGACTTAATATGTTGCCATCAATATAAATTTTAGGTGTAGTTGAAGCGGCACTAGCTGTTTGCCAGGTAGCACCCATTAGGCCTGCAAATAAAATAATTAATACGGTAAGCTTTTTAAACAAATCTATCTCCCCCTATGTTTCTTCATTTTTTGAATCACACTACCCACCTTTTTAGAATTATTTTCTAACAAAGTAATTATATAATACTCTATACAAATATAGGACATATTTCTTACGAGTTTAAAAGAATTATAATTCTAACGTTACATTGCTAACGCAAATTAGTAGAAACAAGTAGAAAAAGCAACACCTATATTCTATAGATGTTGCTTTATAAGTTTTATTTGTCTTTATAAGTCCATAAATAATCTGGAAGCCCGTAAGTATAAGGTATATCCTTTCCCCAGTACTTTGTCCTAGGGAGAAAATAGTATCCGTAAAAGTTAAATAGCCTATGAGAGGCAAATCCCATAGGATCCAAAATATTAGATATTTGACTTACATAAAAAACAGAAGTGCGACCATAGTGAGAATAGAAACTAGAAACGGGATCAGTATAAATGCGGCTGTTAAGTACTTTTGTGGTAAGCATTTTATGATTGGTGCCTGTAGCATTATACGTGTAGGCTTGCTTGTATTCATCTGGAAAATGAGAAGCAGTGTCTTCAACTAAGTTCCCGCCTAGAGAGTGGCCAGTTAAATATATTGTAGGTTTGTCATACTTTTCCACAACTTTTTCAAACAATTTAAAAGCATATTGCTTTTGGTTGTTAGTTCGTAATAGACCGATACCTAAATTTGTTTTTATATCACCGCTAGCCCAATTAAACTCTGTGCCTCTATAGGCAACCGTAAACTCATTTGTCTTTCGGTTACGAAATGCATAACCTTGGAAACCACTTTTAATCATCTTATTATATTTAGATTTAGAAGAAAAGTCTGATGGGCGTAAGTAAGTTGCAACTTCCCAATCACCTAACCTTACATATTTTTTAAAGAATATATCTGTAGTTAGTGCGTCGTTTTTCTCAGTGGTGTATATGCCTAAATTATCTTGTACTTTTTTAAAGGTTTTATTAATCTTAGGCATTCTGTTGAGGTCAACATCCTTTAAATGCTTTCCTTCAGGAAGAAGCTGAATGTTGTCGTATGCAAGGTCTGCAAAAGCTAGCGCTTGGAGTTGCTTTAATTCGTATGTATATATGTATATTGAGTTTTTAGCAGGTCTCCAAAAAACATTAGCGTCAAACGCTTTAAATAATTCAAGGGGTACATAAACTATGTCTTCAACCTTAAAAGATTTGTTTCGTAATTTCATATACCTATTCCCGACCAGCACCTTCTTTGTGCCAACTTGGTGTGTAGCGTCAATAGAACGATACGGGTGTTTAAATGTAATTTTACCTAATGAACCATTGTGAGCAATTTTTAATCCTAGTTTTGGTGCAATTTCTTGTACCGGAACATAAATAACTTTGTTTATTACTATGGGTTTATTAGACGTGCTTATTAATTTTCCATCAACATAGACTTTTGGAGGATTTGCCGCTGCAAAAATTCTATTTGTGTTAAGTCCCACCACTCCCAATATAAAAATTAGTATTAAAACGATTATTTTCAACAGTTTAGCTCCCCCTACATTCTTCTATCCTTTCCAAAGATAAACTCTCTACCCACCTTTATCCTATATTTTCTATTAAAGTAATTATATATTACCAATACAAATTAAGGGGTTTTTTTCATAAAATTAACTAATTGTAAGCCTTACCAATTTTCAAAAAAGAAGAAAATAACTAGAAAAAAAGCCAACTTGTATAAATAGCTGGCTTTTTATAATATTTATGCGTTTAATTGATAAACTACTTGATCTTTCTTCGCAAAGTAATTAAGTCGTTTACAAATTTTTTGTACATTTTCATTCAATTTTTCTATTAAGAATGCAAATCGGTTAGTTAATAGTGCTGCTGCGCCTAGATTACCACTACCTGCGAACTGATCTAATACAATTTCTCCAGGCTTAGTAACAAAATTAATAATTTGTTGATATAGTTCAATGGGTTTTTCTGCCTGATGTATCTTGTTACGATTACTAGCCGGTTGAGCATCTATCTCTGAAACTTCTCTTAAATCCATTTCCATTTCAGTTTCAAAATCTGTTGGGAGCATACCTGCAGCACCTGACATATAGTGTTCTCCACCTAAACGTTTTCGTTTGCTTTGGTCAGGTCTTAATGACCGGGCTTTCCCTTTAGTAAAAAACATAATATCTTCAGTGTTTTTACTCTTTCTTCCTGTATTAAATATCAAGTTGCCTTTGCGCCACGGAACCTTAGCATAGTATAACAATCCACACTCTTCTGCCATTTCTTTAATTTTGTAGAGATACTTGTAGTTATTTTCATTTTCTGCAGGTAATATTTCAACCAAAAATGATCCATTTTTAAGTACTCTTGCTTTTTCTTTAAAATCCTCTAACTTATATAAGAACGTATCATACGAGTTATCAAATTTACGATTTGTACCCTTATTAGATTTTGGATCGTGCCAAGGATGATCTGTGATAATTGCGTCTACAGACTCATCTTCAATATAAGACATATCTAAGCCGTTGCCTTCTAATAGCATTACACCAGAGGTTTCTTCCTCACTAACAAACCAATAGACTCCTCTTGCTACTCGTTTAAATAACTTATTTACATTTTCGTTAATTCTTCCTCTAATGGTTGTTACAGGCTTATCAGAAATTTCTCCTGAAATCTCCTTAATACTTGCTGGTCTACCGATGTTTTTTAATACGCTAACAATTCTATATTTTAATGCCTTTTCATTTGCACTCATTTATATCTCTCCATTCATTTCTTTATGCTTTCTGGAGAAATTATATATGAAAAAGTAAAAGTTGATGGAAAAAAGTTTATTTAAAAAAGCTTTGCACTTTGGCAAAGCTTTTTTCTTATTTCATAGTAAACGTAATGTATACTTTAAAATTATAAATAATTACTATGATATCTTAGCGTTATAAAGCCTTATTTATGCAAGAAGATGTTCTATAAAGCCATATCTTATGTCATAAATTAATTTCGTACTTCCATCAGGCTTAATTTTTAATATATGCAAGACATCATTATCCTTTAAACCGCACTCTGCTACGTATTGTTTCTCTCCTTTTATTACCTGCTCTAGGGATTGATTTTCCTTAATATCTAGTGTGTAACCTTCTCCAACTGTAAAGAATAGTACAGCGTACTTCTCCTGCAATGAAATTACTCCCTTTGCTATGTATTTCTTGATGTTTGCTTTAACTACCTTAAGTTAAAGACCGCTCGTTAATGCTAATGCCTAGCTGAAGTTTCTTCTTTTTTTATGTACATATCTTTTAAATACTGTTATTTAATAATTCTACACTAAAATTTCAATTTAGAAAAAACATACAATTAAACCATAATATATTCACTTATCTACTGTACCAACTTATAATGTAAACAGACAACTGAAAATTTCATCTTAACAAACTATTTTAACTTTTGATTGGAGAATTTGTAATGAAACAATTATTATCAGTCTTTATATTCTTGCTGTATTGTGTACCCTATGTATATCTATCAATGCACAATGATTTTGCTAGCCATTCAATGCTTATGTATGGAATAATGCTTCTTGCTGTTATTGTTTTAGCGGGAACAAGCGGCTATTTAGGAGTCTGGATACCAGTTATTCTAGGGAATATAGCATCTGTGGCATTTTCTTATTATTTTAACAGTAAAATGACTTTAGTTCCTAGATGGGAAGATTATTTTGTACCTTTGTTTTCAGTCAGATTATTAATTTTGGTAAGTTTTTTAATCATCATCCTTCAATTTATTTTTTATAAAATAGGCAAGAAGATCAAACAAAAGAGATTAAGAAATTCTGTCACTACTTAACATACTAAAAATAAAAAAGGCTATAATAAGCCTTTTTTGTTTTATTGCCCTGGTTGAGTATATATAACTTGTTGCTGAGGTACCGGTTGTGTATAAATCACCTGCGGTTGCGGAGCTGGAGCTACAATTACAGGTGGAGCTGTTTGAGTGTATATTGGGACTGGAACAGAGTAGATAGGTGGACGTCCCCACCAAGGTTTTCCCCAAGGTCCACCCCAAGGTCCACCTCCCCAGTGTCCACCTCCACCCCAAGGTCCTCCGTGTCCGCCTCCAGGTCCGTGTCCACCACCGCCCCAAGGTCCGCCTCCTCCAGTTCCGCCTCCTGGATGGTGTGATAACCCACCTCCTGTGCCCTGACCTCCTTGATAAAACCGCGTATCTTCTTCATATAAATGATGATAATTATAATCCATATCAAACTCTCCTATCTATTTTTTGTCTTTGCAATTTATGTAGATATTCTCTTTAATGTCACTGTTATATAAGCCTATCTTTATAATAAGGAGTATGTGTTCAGGTATTAAGTCACGAAGTTTCGAAGAAAAAGCATCTACTAAATTAGATGCTTTTTTTGTGTATTTATAATGAACTGTTCATATAACCCAACTCCACGTCTTAAGTTAAGTATTTTCTCTATTTTTGCTGATTCGTCGCTGTAAAAGCTAATTGATTCTTCCAGTTCTTTAATTTCGATATCCATAATTTCTTTTTTTGTAAGGCTTGTAGGTATTCTTTGGCTATTATGTATATCAGGCATTACTGCTACTTCAATAAACGTGTCTATACCATAACCACAAAACGAGTAAAATAACCTATTTACAATCTTATCTATGTTTTTATCTGCGTTATAGATTAAAACAGCTACATAATCAGAATAAAATTCTAGATTAACCAGAACTGATTCTTCATACTTTTCAACTTCACTTACTTGTACTAATTCAGCAATACCTTCATCTACATCTACTGTATAATTCCAACGGAATATTTCTGGGAAAACCCCACCTGATACGCTATAAAAGAAATATTGAGTGGCTAGTTCTAAATTGTTCATTCTTTTGCTCCTTTGCAACTGTGTATTTTTAATATCATAGTTACTTCTGGAGCCTTTTAAAAAAATAATACAAAAATAAAAAACAGGTATTTTATGCACCTGTTTTCTAACGTTTATTTACTATTTTTGCTTATTTCTTGTTTCTCTTTCGAATCGCACTTTTCCTTACAAGGTACGCATATGCACCATTCATCGTTTTTCTGTTTTTCAAATACATAATCTATTCCTTCTTTAGATTCAATTAAATAATGGTCAATACCGCAGTGTGAACAAACTAAATCTGCAGCTGTTTTTAATTCATTACTTTTAATAACTTGGATTTTTTCCGTTGTTTGCATTATTAATCATCCTTTTTTCTTTTATGTAGTATTTGAAAAATAAATCGTATAAAACGTAATATAAAGTTCTCTTTTTTACACTTTTTCAAAAGAGTCGCATTCTCTATTAAGGCTTTTTTCTGTTTTAAATTTTTGGACGGGTAATGTATAAAGTACGGACCATCTGAAAATTCTAATGGATCCTCTGTAGGTAACGCGCCTGTAAACTTATTAAATTTCCCCTCCTGTATCCTTTTAATATCATCTATAGGTAATTTCTTTAGTGCGTCTACTGTAGCGGATATAGTTTCTGACTCACCAATAGTGTCATCAAACATTTGTAGTATTCTTTTCCTAGAATTACTACTACCGCTTTTTTCATTCAAAGTAGTACCTCCTTATCAAAACCTGCTCTTTAGATTTTTACTATATTACCACAATATTAAATTTATTATAATAAATTTAATACATTTATGCTCTATTTATAAATAACTAAAAGATAAAATAAGCATTAAAAAACAACCTCTATTTGTTGACGTATAATCTTATTTTTTTATACCTTCATACGGAGGTGACTTTGTGTTTATACAAACCAATATTCGAAATAATAAATTACAATATTTACAGAAAGTAAACTCTTCTCTTACCTTAGAAAATATTGAAAAGTTATCTACTGGATTAAGAATTAACACCACCAAAGATGATGTTGCAGCTGCAAATGTTAGTGTAAGAATGTCTTCTCAACTAAACGAGGGTAAAGAAAGAATTAACACAGAATTACAATTAAAATCATTATATGAAACAGCAGATGGCTATCTCTCCGGAATAATTGATCAAATACAAAGAATACGAGAACTTACCATACAAAATCATAACGGCACTCTCTCCAATAACGATCACGCTTCATTGCAAACTGAAGCAAATATGCTGGTAAATTCAATAACTAATACAATTAAGAGTGCAACCTATAATACCTTAAACATTTTTCAAAAGAGTAATAATCTATTTGATCTTTCACAATATATTGCTAAGAATCCAACAGCATACCAGCTAGAGGATGAAAATAGTTTTAAGGTAAACGAGTTGGGATATTTTTATTACAATCACCCTACTTTAGACTTAAAAGCTGGTAAAACCTATACTGTTTCTTATTCTAATTCATCAGAACCAATGATTCTTGAATTAAAAAGAAATGACGGTTCTATCTTAGTAAATCAAGTTATAAACGGGGCTTATTCCTTTACTCCATCTACTGATGAAACAGTGTATACTAAATTTTTCACTTCTACAGAAGGCACAATTTTTAAGGGTTTGCAAATTAAAGAAGATGGTAACGTAACTCCTTATGAAAGTTATGGTTTAAAGTACTTGGGCTATGGTACAGAAAGCATTGACTTAGATTCTTTAGACTTAAACAATCTAGATCTTAATAGTAAGGAAGCTTTAACAAAGCTTGATAATGCAATGAGTATATTATTAAAAAATAGAACTGCTTTAGGTACAAAGCTTGAAAAGGTTAATTTCGCTATAGATATCTATCAAAACCAAGTAGTTAATAATACTGGTGGACTGTCAAAAATACAGGATACAGATTTCGAAAAAACAAGCAGCGAGCTCACAAAGAATGAATTGACAGCACAAACCATCGTTCTGCTAATGAACGAGAATAAACAAACAAGAGAAAACGCAATGCAGTTACTAAAGGGATAGCTGCTATTCAACCTCATTTAATTATGGGGTTTTTAAGTTCCGTAAGGTTCGTCTATAACCCAAGGTACTTCTACTGAAAAATCTAATTGCAATACAGGTGAAGGCATAGTCCCAGGCACAAATATTAAATCTTTTGAAAACACAAATGAGAAATTATCTACTTCTGCAACGTTATGATCATCCCAGCTGCTTGTGTTTACTGATTTTCCTTCTTTTATACGGCCTATTATATGGTAGCAACCCATATACAAGTTTAGACCGCTCTCAGTGGGACCGAATTCAGATAAATGAACACATTTTGATGGAATGATTCCAAGACTGTTAAATAAGTCAGTTAACTTACTGCTAGTGGTTTTCATTGCTTGGAAAAAATTTAAGCAATATGTACAGTCGCATAAATCCCACTTTTCATTTTTATACTGTTCATAAGTTTTTTTAACATCTACTTCTAATGTCCAGTTATGTATCTTTAGTTCCTTCATTTATCTTAAAGCCTCCCTTTTGTAGTAGAGAATACCTAATACAAATATAACTTATATAATCTTGTTAAGATAGCTATTAAAAAAGGCTCGCCTATATATAAGACGAACCCTTTTTTTTAGATATATAATAATAAGTAAAGCCCACTTTTAAGTTTATACCCCTTAATATCATCCACAAGAACGTATTCTGTAGGAGTACCTATACTAATTTCTTTATGACTAATTTGTAATGTCTTAGGGACAGTGACCTTGCTACCGTCTCTTTTCACAATAGTTACCGTCTGTTCATCTTTAAGTGTAGAATTAAGAATTCGGAAAATCTTAAGAGTGTGTTGATAACTTTCTCTATCTTTCCATTCCTTTTGTAATTTTTCGAATGCTAAAGACGTTAAAAATATTTCTTTAACAGATTCCACGTGATCTTTCATAAAGTTTTTAATAAAGCTCTGAATATATCCCTCTGTTTCTTTAAAGTGTTGTAAAACTAAAAAACCTAAGTCAACACCTTCTATACGAGAAATGTTTTCTTGAAACCAGTTCTCTTGAGTTTCCTCTTGCAATATTCTCGAAACGAAGAAACAATAGTTCTCAGAGATAAAACTATCTGCTACCTCCAGCAGATGATGCGCTTGAATGAAATCATCCTTATGCTTAAAAAGTTCTGTGTTTAATTGCGCTTTAATTTCATTTGTTATTGTATCCTCTTCGGAGAAATAAGTTGGTCTTCCTTTCCTTTTAATAACAGTATTTTCATTAGTGTTTTCTGGCATTATAAGCCCTCCTATGTAAGGTTATTCACCTTTAATTTATAAGATACTACCACGCCTTTATTTACCTTGGAGAAAAAAATAAAAAAAGCTTGCTACATAATATAGCAAACCTCGAACAATTTCAGTTTAAAAAATAGCCTCTTCCGTTTTTAGTTTGGATAACTTAATACCTTTTACATTAGCTTTATTCAACAGGTTCTGTTGATACTTGAGGACTTCGGCTTCGTTGTGTTTGTTAGCGCCGTTATAAAATAAGAATAGGTTATAATAATTAAAAGGTAGATCGTATGTACCTGGCGTTTTTTTATCCCCTGGTATCATAGAAGTGTTGGAAATAAAACTTTCTTTTTTATCTCCTTTGAATGAATCAGATAACGTTTTTAAAGTATTATCGTCTGATAAGTATTTTTTTGCGTATGCTTTTACGAGTGACTCGTGTAAAATCAAACCTTTAGATGAAACTGATAATCCTTTTGGGCCATTCTTTACTCGTTCGACGTTTAAAGAAAACTCTTTCTCAAGTTGCTCTTGCGTTACGCCAAGGTCTTTCATTAACTCTTCTTTTAGTGTTATATTTTTAATAATAGATTGATTGTCTTGAGTAAGTTTTTTTCGTGTATCCTGCATATATTCTTCTTTATATTGTTTTACTTCCTTCTCACTTAATTGTTTACCATTTACCGTTACCTTAGAAACTTGTGATAAAGCTATTTGTTGATTTGAGCTTTCTCCACTAGCAGCAGTTGATGATTCTTTTCCGCACGCTCCTAAAATAGATGTTGCTAATACTAATGACGCTCCAATTAATACAGGTTTTTTCATAGTTGTCTTCCTCCTTGAGTTCTAGTACTAAAGGATTATACAACAGAAATTTACTTACAGGTAAGAAATACTAAAAATACATATATTCTGAAAATATCCCAAAGCATATTTAATTATACAAACTAAAAAGAACTTACTGTATATGTACAGTAAGTTCCATTGATATGTAATTAAAAGATAATTTCATCTGTTTTTAACTTGGGTAATTTTACACCTTTAATATCTGCTTTATTCAATAGATCCTGTTGATACTTATCTGTATCCATTAAATCGTATTTTTGAGCTAAATAAAATAAATATACATAAGAGTAATCACCAATTGGATGGTCTTCTTTCATCGTAGATATATGGTTTTTAAAACCTTTTTCATCTTCTTTTGTCATTTTCTTCTTGGCTAGACTATCTGTTGTGCTGCTAGTAGATAAGTATTTTTTTCCATAGGCATCTTCAAATACCATTTCTAAAACTACTCCTTTAGCTACAACTTTCTTACCATCTAACTTAACACTTGGAGCTCCATCTTTTACCGCCTTCTCATATATATTATCAATATCTTTTTGAGTCACACCTAAATCTTTCATCATACCGTCTTTTAAGATCATATGTTTAATAACCGCTTGAGTATCCTTATTCATACCAACGTATTTTCCCGCCTGCATATACTCTTCTCTATACTCTTTAATCTTCTTATTGCTTAATCGCTCTCCGTTTAACGTTATATCAGCAACTTGCGACTGAGTAATCTTTTGATTTTCAGCATTAGCGGTTGACGACTCTTTACCGCACGCTCCTAAAATAGATGTTGCTAATACAAGTGATGCTCCAATTAATACAGGTTTTTTCATAGATGTCTTCCTCCTCCAGTTCTAGTACTAAAGAATTATACAATAGAAATTTATTTACAGGTAAGAAATGCTAAAAATACATATATTCTGAATATATAGGAGTTTTATTAGCAAGTGGAAATTTTCTTTTACAGTAGCTTATTATGGTACAAAAAAAGAATGCTGCTAGCATCCTTTTTATTTATTCTTAGAAAATTAGAAGTGTTTTTACGTAGGAAATCTCATACCCTTTTGTTCTTTTAGTTCTTGCATTAATAACAAGTAAAGATCTTTGCTAATATCTTTCCATTCTAGCTTAGACACTGTTCTAAGTCCTATGCTATATGAGTTGGTCATATCATCCTTTACAACAGTAAGTGCGCCTTCTGATGTTTCTAATAAGGCTGTTATAGTAGCTCCGTTCATATGTATCGTCCTCACTATCTTTATAATTTCTAATTTATATATAGGTCACAATTATGTATATCTTTTAATTGTTCATTTCCACTTTATTTTAAACGAAGAAGAATATAGAGTGGAAAAAAGATTTTACATATTAAATATTATTTCAACAAAAAAAGAATGCAGATCGCATTCTTTTTACTTTTTTATTAAAGCGACACAAATGACTATGCCTATTTTATTTTTCGTAAAAAGCCTTTATTGTTATATCATCACCTTGCCAATTAAGACCAGGAGCATACATATCATTTTTCATAGCAGCTGAGTTAAGTCCATACTTATCCAACCATATTTCACCCAACTCAAACATTCTAGAGATATTATTGATATACCGCTCATCTAATTCCTGAGTAGTTAAGTTACCGTCATTATGTGTTAAATAATTAATTCTAGCCTCTAAAGAACACATTGTGACATTTCCTCTAAGGTAAGCTTGTACTTTCCACCGCTTACCTAACTCAGGAGTTACATAAACATATACTTCTTTATTTACTTTCTGGAAAACATTAAACTCGTTAAAAATGTATCCTTCTGGAACAACTACACCTGCTAGAGCCAGATTAGATGCCCAAACCTTTGTTTTAATATCTGTTTTCACTTTATCACCTGCTCTGATATGTATTTTTTATAAATCTATTTATTTTGCATAACTTTTCATAATTCTTCTTGAGTTCGCATAACTGTTCTGTGTATTGCATACTTCATACTAACATTTCTAGCACTTATAAAAAAGTCAATAAACAATAAGAAAAGAGTCATTTCTAGGATAGAAAACGACTCTTTTTTTTATCTAAAGTAATTAAATTTCTAGCGTAGCACTGTAATTCCAGACTTCTGTTGCGCATTCCTTTTCATCAGAAGAATTAAATTTAAAGATTACTAAATCGTCATTTTCGGGTCTATAACGTTCAGTATCCAGTATTGCTAGTTCCTCGTCTTTGACTTGCTCCAATGTTGTATTCCGGTAGATTCTTAGTGCTCCTCCTTCTCTAAATAATTTCATAACCAAGAAAGAAGTTTCCCTAACGAATTTCGGCTCATTTTCTAAATAACTTAAACCGGTTGATACTCCACCCCATTTAAGATCAAATGCCTCGTGTAATTCCTTAGCGTCTGAATTAGGATCAATAGCGTAAATAGTCAAGATATCTCTGTCTAAATCAAGCTCAGCTTCTTCTGCATATCTAAATTGTTCTTCTTTTACCTCTTCAATTGTGCTATCTTCCCATAATTCAATAACTGGTGCGTCATCAACTATACCTACTACTAAATAATTTTTTCTCATTACTAGTTCTCCTTTTTGCTTGCTTCATAATCAATAAGGCAGATTATAAAAACATTTTTTATATATTAATGCCTTCTATGGATTTGCAGGCAAAATAATTTAAAAATATGTTTTAGAACAAAGCTTTAATCCTTAATTAAATTTGCATAAACCTCATCTTTTTTAAGATTTATAGCAGTAGTAGCGTATGGAGAACTAAATGTTATAACGCTGTTACCTTTAGACCATTTAACATCATCAGTACCCAATAGCGCAAGATCATCTCCCACATAGCTTCTAGTCATAATATCCACTAAATCAGTGTTAATTTTTTTGCTAACGCCTGGGATAACTGTTGTTTTATAAAAATTATAAAAATGATGAGTTTCTCCTAAGCTAGCATTTCGATACTCAATAGTTATTTTATGAGGACCACTTGGATACCTCACTGTGCTATAAGAGTTATCAATCAGTAGAGCGTTAAGGATGAAATTGAATAAAAGTATAGGCAAACAAAGTATTAACACACAAATAGCGGCATACTTTCTTGCTTTTGATTTAAATTGAAATGCTACTATAAATGCAGCTATTACTGAAAGAACTGTTAAGGCAAGGTTGCCGGTGTTCATTAATAGTGAAAAATAGTAGCCTTTTGTTTTCATTATGCAGATAAGAATATCAAACAAGATTATTACTACTAAAAACTTTTGCATTCCATTTAACTTTTTTATATAGCTAAGCATTGTATAAAATTATTCCTTCCTAAATTATTCCTTCCTTAGTTGTAATTATATCGCAAGAAAAAGAAACTGGACACTTTATCCAATTCCTTTTGCACATATATACTCAATAAACTTTATTAAACTGTGTTTTCTTGCGTTTATACCTATTTTCTTCTATCCAAGTGAAGCATAAATTTTTTGGGTTAACTTTTTTAGCATCTATTAAGGAGGTATTCATTGCTAATATATCCTTATCAACCTTTACTAAATTATAAGCTGTGCATAACTTAATTTCTGGTAACAAATTAATTAGGTATCGAAGTAAAGTTGTAGTAGCTACTGCGGCCTTAAGCTTCCCGTTATCGTTACAGACACGTAAGCCTTTGGTTCTGTTAATTTTTACAGCCAACACTTTATAATCCAAGTTATAGCCCAATTCTATGTAATCCATCTCTAAGTACTTAATAAACTCTCTTAGACCGGAGGATAAATATAAAGAAGTCATATCGTCATATCCTGCTTTGTTAAATTTAATAAACATCTTTTCTTTAGGGTTTTTGTTTTCTAACGTAAAGTTCACTTATGTATTCTCCTTATCTCTTTTCGTAATTACACTTCTACTTTAAAGCTTTAATATTTTAGTGCATATTTTACATTAAAT
This sequence comes from Priestia sp. SB1, assembly GCF_038898415.1. NCBI lineage: Bacteria > Bacillati > Bacillota > Bacilli > Caryophanales > Bacillaceae > Priestia > Priestia sp. SB1. The sequence continues at coordinate 680,623 of NZ_JBBJSS010000002.1, forward strand.
TTACATTTTTTTAAATAGTAAGAACTATAAAATATATAATTTTTGTAATTAGTATAACTAAAGGAATAAAAAACAGCAATTTACTTAATCACTGTTTTTTCGTTTAATGCAGATAGTGTATATAAGAGAGTATACTGCCATTATTATTAGATTCGGTATGATTGTTGCAAATAAAATATTGACATTAACATTTGGGGTTTCACTCATACTAAACAGACCTCTAAGGTCTAAAAAAGCCGTTAATCCACTAACATTTACTAGTACTAAAAATATAACTAATATACTGTGACGATATAAAAACACCAATACCTTATTGTCTTTTCTGTTGCCATTATCTTTAACCTTTCCGGACTTAAATCTTTTGTACTTGCTTATAAAATATAAGAGGAAGAACAAGTTAGGAAGAAAGATTAAGTAAAATGCTGGCCAATAATAGAAAGGAACTAACGCTGCAGAGTCAGCTGCTATCGCTTGTGCAAACACTCCAAATGGAAATAAAGTCAAATTTGTTATTGCAAAGAAAACAACAGCATCAGGAATTTGTTTTAAGAATCTATTCATTGTTTCACCTCTTTATCTGTAATTATTAGATAATAACTAATTGACTAAAAAAAGCCATTAATTATTTCAATATTAATAAGTTTATTTGTATTATTTTGGGTATAGATTAAAAAGGCTTAGCTAATAATGTAAATTACAAAAGAAATGCATTTAAGGAAGAAAAATACGAAATTCAGTATTTAGATTTTAATTAGGAGGATTATAAAATGTTATTTATGTCCCAAATTAAAAAATGCTTGTTTTGCGGAAATACTAAAAACGTTGTATTTTATCCCAGTGAATGCACAAAAAATGCTTATGTTTGCCAAGAGGGTTGTGGCTGTAGAGAAAACAATGACAACCGCTTGAAAGTGAAGAACAGCCTTTTCCAGTCCTGATTAATTTATTAAACTACTTAATAAATGTTAAAAATAAAACGCACCATTAAAATTGTTTTTAATGAGAAAACAGTTTTAATAGTGCGTTTTTAAATTAAATTATTTTAGTTCTAATTTATAGAAATGGTACTTCTTCTATGTGATTACTTTTTATATTTTTATCAGTTAATAATGGAATTGAAGCCGTGTTATATTCAATGCTAACTACATCATCTATTTCCACGCTATCAGCTGCAGTTCCAATTCTAACAACAGTTTCAAGTATTTTAATTTCATTTTTAACTTTTTTACGATCACCAGACTCTAATGTTACCCAAGCGGTTCTAGCTCTTTTAAAAGTTTCATTATCATAAAGCATTTGTCCAAGTCTTGCGGTCTTCTCTGCTTTACATTCTTTATTAAATTCTACGTACTTATCTATAAAGTTAGATACTGCCTCAGCAGGATTCGCTATATATTGCTGAAGAATATCGTATGGTTCATATTTTCTAAACTTATAAATCCCCATAGGAAGCCCTTTTTTACCTTTTCTTTTTGTGATTAGCTTTTCAAATACTGGCTTCCCTTCTTCATCCTTTAAATCCTTATATCTTGCTGTTAGTTCAGCGTTTGCTTCCATATAAAGTTGATGAAAAAGCTTCTCCTGAGAGTACACTTGAAACTCTGTACAGGCTTCCCCTATCTCTCCAAAGATAGAATCTTCTGTGTATATAAAGTAGTCTCCGTATTTAAAATATATACCACAAAATTTCTTCGCTTCTTTTGGAAACAAATTTTCTAATGTAGAAATTCCTACTAGTGAAATATCCAAAACTACTACATAGCTTCCCGTTGGATCAGCTACTTTTGCTAGGGAAACTTCTTTAAAACCATCTTCTGCACTTGTACAAAAGCTATATGGTTTGGGGGATGTATTAATAAGAAAATCAACGAAGTCATCTTCATTGAACATACTTTGATCTGAAAGCATAATATTTTTTCTCCTCAAAACTTTAAATATTTTCTATTTACAAAAGGAATGTACCTAAAGATATATTTTTGACTTCTACTAGTATATAAAATTTTTTCTTTTAACGCGATACTTACATTCAAATTTGTACAAAAAAATATTATAGAGCAAAAATATAAAAGAAGATCATCATATTTGCACAACTTCTTTATTTATAACTTTAGGAATTTTAGTTAAATTGTATTTTTACCGGTTTTTTAAATAAATTTAGCATAACTCATAAATTCCAATTCTAAAATCACGGAATATTATACGTGTATTTTGTGTATAACTTGAGGAAAAAATACGGAAAAACACCTATGAAACCCTCTCCCATCAATGGAAAACTCTTGTCAAGATGTAATTTCACATTTATAATGGAATTATTATGTAAGCGAACTAACGTTCCAGCTTTTTATATACTAATAAATGTGTCGAAAATATAATATAAGGAATAAAAGAAAGCGGGGTGTTACTATGGATGTAACACAGGTAAAAGAAATGATTATTAAAGAGCAGATTTCTGTCATATCAGGTTCTACCATTGAAAAATTTGGATGTAGTAAAATTCATATAACCGAAGAAGCGATAAAAAATACTGGTCTAAAAGCAGTTGTTATCGATTGCGCCTTTTTTAATAGCGGCTATTCTATTATTAAAAGTATAATAGAGACTCAAGAAAGAGATACCTTAATATTTAATAATCTTTTTCAATTAAATACTAAGAAGGCTGTTGAGACTTTTATTAACTTTATTGAAAAGTGTAAATTTAAAATTGTATTTCTGAATCCTAAAGAACGTACAATTCATACGGCTATAGAGGAATTCTTAAATAAATTCCCTTCAACAGATTTTTCTTTAATCCACTAATATATGAAACAGGCAACTAACCCTAGTTTGGATTAGTTGCCTGTTTCTTTTTTGATACAACTTTTTTGTTTTTTTATCCAATAATGTTTTTTACATTCTATAATCAATTCATAAATATTAATGAAATGAGGAATTAAAATGGCAGATGTAGAAACTTATGGTGGTAAATGTCCAAAATGTACAAAGGCTATGTTACAAAAAGGCGACGATAAGGGTTATGATACTTGGTTCTCTTATGATGCTTGCCCTTGGTGTGGATTTGCATATGGAACTTCTCCAGAATCTGAAACACCTTGTAATGAAACCTATATTTGGGATGCTATATTTGAACATCATAATGTAAAAAGTCGTGAAGAACTAATTAAAACTTTGAAGTTAGTGGAATTTGTATCTAAAGAGGCCTCTGAATTCTATCCTAGTTATTTTAGGTACACACGAAAAGACTTTTTTAAGGATTATGAAAAGTTAAATTCTTGTTCTTAAAAGAATAGATTTTAAAAAAGCTCAATTTACTTATTGAGCTTTTTTTTTATTAATCATAAAAGTTAACCGGTAACTCAAAGGCCTCAATAAGTAACGAGAAATCTCCATCAACCTCTTTAAGAGCTTCTTTGAGTGTAAGATTTTCAATTGTTTTAACCTTATGTTCCAGCACTTTAACTATTTCTTCGTTTGTTACAGGCTTAATAATTTTTACATCTAATTTGGACCACCGTTGGCCAAATTCCTCAAGAGTTCCATAAGCATAACAGCACCCGTAACCGCTGTTCCTGTTATACTCCACTTTTTCAATAGTTGGTAGATCCCTATGAGACGTTGCCACGACAATATTGTTTTTTATATAGCTTTTTAAAGGCTTATAATGCTTATTTTTTGTGTTTATATAAAGGTAAGGCAGATTAAATAAAGGTTCCTTATCAGGCAATTCAACATTGCTGTCGTACTCATTATCATTAAGTATGTTATTCATTTTTTATGTCTCCTTTTATTTTTTAATACTGTACCATTCACTAAATAGTTTTAAGAAATTTTTAGTGAATAATTATTTTAATAACTCAATACGACAAAAAAAACCTCCATACAGAGGTCTTATCTTTGTTATAAATGTTACAGTGGTTGTTATCTTTCATAATTTAAATTTGGGTTATTGTGTCTAAAACAACCATAGAAATAACAAGTTGTTTCTAAATAAGGCTCAAACCTCACAGTAGGTCTGATGCCAGCGGATACATCTTGTATAGTCTTTCTAACAAATGCTATTTCTTCTCTTGTTTCAGCTGCATACTCTACTGGATCGAAATCATCACACTCTTCAGGATCATTTAGCACTTCTTCTATTTCTTTTTCCTTATTCTCAATTATTTTGGCTGCTAATTTTTCAATCTCTTCTGTATGCCCAAGTTTCCACAGAGAATAAAAATATGGTGGTAAATATTCTACGGAATAAAAAACCCAATCTAATTTTGAGTATTCATTAACAAACTCTTCGTAATCATCTATGAAGTAATAAATTTCTGCAATATCAGACTGAAACTCTTGCTCTTCTTTTATGCTTAAAATTAACATTTCCTTAGCAACTGCCTTAGCTTCCTCTTTTCTTCCTAATTTAGCTAGACAAACGCCATAGCATAGCATTGGCCATAATGTTAAATTTCTTTCTGTGCGAAGTGCGTGAGCCTTACCGAAATAGTCTACAGCTGTTTCTATCATTCCTTTTTTGTAATAGCACATACCAAGATTATGTAAGTTCTCAAGAGAAGGTGTATGGCCGACAGCGCGTTCTAAAAAAGTAATGGCTACTTCATACTCTTCTTTTTTCATATACATCTCTGCCATTAAATTATATGGAAAGTAATGTTGCGGATTTAATTTTATAATTTTTTCTAACAGCTCAAAAGCTTCATCATCAGCTATTTCCCAACTATATTCCTCTTCTTCCTCTATCTCTTCTTCCGAATTTTTGTTTTTTGGCTTCTCTTCTTCAACGGCCGGTTCAACTGTTATTGGCTTACCTTCCGTAGAATAGAAAAAAGCCAAATTAAAAAGTGATTGAATATTTGGGTCACGCTTTGCTGCTTCCTCAAAATGAAAAAAGGCTTCCTCATAACGATTTGCTTCCATTAAGGATATGGCTAAGTTATTTCTTAATTTAGTATTATTGGGCTCTTTAGTAATTTGCTTCTCAAGTTTATTTACATAGTCGTTAGCAAGTTTTATATGTTCTTCATACTTAGTCTCATATTCTGTAAAATCGATTTCTTCAAAGTTCAAAATGGATTCTCCTTGTTAAATAGTTATAGTCTTCGTTTATTATAATCTAAAAATTAGCATAAAGAATTTAATTTGATTTCTAATTTGATGAGTAATTATAAAAAAATTATTAGCATTTTAAAAACGATTCTATAGTCTTGATCTGATATAATATTTTAGACACATAAATTTTACATTTATCATATTTTTTGGATGTTAAAAGTTGAACATATTACCATTAATATAGTTAATTTGAATTGTATCACTGGTACCTTTTATGTTTTTTGCTGTTTTTTATTTTAAACAGAAAAACGATATGTTAAGCTATAAAAATCGTATAGAAATCTTGGAGGGTTAAAATGGCACTAACAGCATATACAGAAACAATAATTAATTCTTTATTAGAAGCAAATAATAGCGAATTTAATATAAATAAATATATTGATCTTGTAACGAAAATGGACAAGTGCTACCCTACTGAACTTGAACGTGGTAACTATTCATTGCTTGAGTTAGAAAATAATCACAGCAACATAACGTATATCCAAAAACAAATTAACACACTAAATGATAAATCTTTTATATGGTTGTATTCTTCCATTATGGAGACAATTCTTTCTGAGAATATGGTGTCTTGCAAAGGCGCATTGCACATCCTCCTTGGAGCTAATGAAGCACAAGTACGAATTGAAAGCATTATTGGCTTTTGCAAAAAAGAACAGTGGTATCAAAATGCCTATTATCAGTTGTTAAATATGAATAACAAAAGTAATTCCTCAATAGAACTAAAAGCTGTATAACAAAAGAAGCCTTCTAATTAGTTGGCTTCTTTTGTTATTTAATAAAATTACGATTTAAAATACATTATTTCATTATATAAACGATAATACTTTGTTGTCATTTATGTTTTTCATATAAAATAATTATTTACAAATTTCTATATGTGTTTTATAATGTTTTTTGTCGAGTCTAGCAGATGACGTTGATCTACATATTATTAAAGTTTTCTCATTTTGTTCAATCCCATATTATTGATTCGGTTATAGTAGTAAAGTTATAATGTCACAAAAAGAGGTTCTTCAATGAGAAGAGCTTCTTTTTGTGACAAAAATTATCTTGCAGAAAAGTTATTTTTTGCTTATAATAGAGGAGAAATTCCATAAAATTTTCGTCCGAAAAGCCACCCTCTTCCTAAATCAAGGGTGGCTTTTCACGTTCATATAATATTATTATGAACACGAATATTATTATTTGCATATGTCTATTGAGTTCTTCGGAATTCCTACATTGTTGATAAAAAAAGGATTCACTATAGAGTGAATCCTTTTTTCAATAATATATGTATATATTTTTTATTCTTTTAATTAAAATGCTCCGCCTTTCGGATCAAAATTCTCTTGATTACTAGGCTCTGAGTAACTTACATCTTCTTGTTTAACAAATTCAGTATCTTCGCTGTCGATATTGTGGCGCTGTTTATACTGTCTTGATCTTTTGAGGCTTCTGAAAAACATAAAATATGCCCCGGCAGCCATTACTGCACCTACTCCTGCAGAAATGTAGTGTTCTTTATGCTGTCCATAAACTGCTTTAATAAGAGCATTTATTGCTGGAATTGCACAGAAAAACGTAGCAAATATAAACCAAAACAATCTGTAAATGGCACCTGTTATTCCTAACATAACTAAAATCATTCCTTTTTCTAAAAATGTGTATTAACCTATTTCGCAATAGAAAAAAGCTGTTATATAAGCCAAAATAAGTTAATAAGCTCATAAATAGTATTGTACACTTTTATCCTTTCCAAATATATATAATGTAGGAAAGAAAAAGAATTCATTTCAAATGAATTCTTTTTTACGTTTTAATCGTTTATTTTTTAACACAGTAAGACTTAAAAAGCACCACTATTTGGATTGTAGTTATTAGTTTCTTGATTTTCAGACGAATTCAAATCATCTTCAAGGTCTTGATTATTAATATTGTGGCGTTGCTTATATTGTTTTTCTCTTTTTCTTTCTCTGAATATAAAGCTATAACCGATATAAGAAGTTATTACGCAAAATAATACAGCAACTATCTGAATTAATTCACCTTTAAACACAAGAAATTTTAGAGCAACATAACCAGGTAAAGCAAAGAAAAATGTAACTAATAAAAACTTAATAAGAAATTTCATAATTATCCCATTCCTTTTTTTGTATTTTTGGTTTTAAGTTCTACTGATTAAATCTTTTCTAATTCAACTATATAAGCCTCCTTAATCCTATTGATTATCAGCATTATAACGAAAAATATTGAAAAAAGAGTTTTTTTCAATATTTTCAAATGAAGTTTATTAGAAGCTTGCTATATTAAAGAAATTCCTATAAAAAGCAACATTAATATTACTGTTATAACGATGGCTATTCTCAGTTGTACTGTTCTATCCAAATTATTAAACTTCTCTTTGGTAAAACTCTTAACAGGTTCAGTTAAAAAATTCGGGTTTTTTTCTTTTTGTTCTTCCTCTATTTTTCCTAACCCTTTTTCCTCATCTGTAAGAATATAATCATAGATAACAAATTCTATAGGATCTGTATCAATAAATTCTTCTAATTCCATAATTTCCTGAATTAACAACTCTTCCTCTGATTGATGCTTTTCTACTTCTTCCCGCTCTCCCTTTGTGCCCATTAGAAGGTTCTTAGTAGCGTTAATTCCCAATTCTAAAACGTTAAATTTGTATAATTTCTTTAAACCCTTACCTGTGCTTTTAAGTACAGATGCGGCCTTATTGCTGTTTTCGCCGTTGTAATACTTGTATTTTAATTTTTCTAATACTATTTCCGCTTTTTGTTGCTCCTTTTCTATTTCAGCGTAATATTTATCTACAGCTGGATCAGTTTCAATTAATTGAATAGCTTTATCAATATATTCTTGGCAATTCTTACATAAGGGGTTATTAGTATCTTTTAATTCATCTCCACACCTACCACACACTTTTTCTTCCAAGTTTAAACACCACCTACGATACGAAAAATTAAAGTTCAAATTAGACTTCCGTGCAATGGTAGAAATTTTATTTACTTTGCTATAAAAGTCAATTTTTAAAGTATCTAAGTTATTGAAAGGTTTATAAAGCCTACATAGTAAAGTTTCTATTTTTACTAAGATTAGTGAATAGAAACTCTTTTTTATTGAAATTTTACATTCTGCATTTATAATTAGAAAAATTTTAAAATGAAAGTAGGTGATGATTTGCCTATAGCTCTAAAATACGCTGTGAAAGCACTCTGGAAGTTGTTTAAACAATACGCTAAGAACAAAGTCAAAGACTCTGACCTTTTTAAAAATATAATTATTATAGCTGCTGTTTTAATTGTCTCGGTTTTAATTTTAATCTTTAGCTTATTTGGCTCATTGCTTTGTCCTATCCTTTCTTGTGATGATGACACTGGAAAAAAGGAAGACGTTGTTACAATTGGAATGTTGAAAGATGTGTCTGAACGAATGGTTCAACTCAGAATGAGTGCAAATTCGAGTGTTAGCAGTCCAGGAAAAAACTATGGTTGGTTTAATATTCAAGCTGACTCTAAAGTAGATAAGACTGCAACTGAGAATAGGGGTGCCGAAGATAGCGTTAAACCTATTGAAACGAACGAAGAAGTAGAAGCTCAACAAGCTAGTACAACTACTGTTCCTACTGCGAACCCCTCACAATGGATAAAAGGTGAAACGGCAGGATTAAATCAAGGATTCCTTAATAGATTAGCAGCTTTTGGTGAAGCATACGGTAAGCCTGTTCCAATAAATTCTGGATTTCGTACTTTTGAAAAACAAGCATATTTGTATGCAGGTTATAAAGCTGGGAAACCTGGTTTTAATAAAGCGGCTGCTCCAGGAGCCTCTAGGCATAATTACGGTTATGCAGCAGACCTTTCAGGTTGGCCGCAACAGCTCCCTAGTTCAGCTCTAGCACCCTTTGGACTTTACAAAGCCGTTGAGGGCGAAAACTGGCACGTAGAGCCTGTAGAAACAAAAGGATTACACGCGGCTCAATTAACAGGATTAAAGATAGATGGAATGGGTTCTAGTGTCACTGGTGCTGGTATGTCTGGTAGTGCTGAACAAGGCGATGTTTCGGAAGCTTATGTACATTTACTAGCTCTACAACAAGCTGACGACACAGAAATGGTATTTTACACTAAGAGTGATTTAGATGCAGAAGAAAAGAAAAAATCAAACTTAGGTAAAACGTGGACATTGGCTAAAGCGATGAAAAAATTAATAAAGAATCATTCCTATAGTGATCCTGATATTAATAAACGAGCCAACGACGACAAATGGACAAATTTACAGTATATGAAATTAGCCCGCTGGGAAATACAAAAATGCTTTTTAATTGGTGATGAAAGTAAAGATGGTATTTTCGAAAAAATTTTCGGTGGTCCTAAACCTTGTGCTCAGGTCAAAAAATTATCTGGTATGGAAATTGTTCCGGAAAAACTACAAGGTACAATCTCAAAAACAAAGAAAACTGACAACGGCGAGACGATTGCTTTTCAAAAGCCTGAAGACATACTATACTCTTATGGTGAAATTAGCCTTTACAAAAAGCAAAAGCAATTTAAACCAGTTATGAAGGAAATTTTAGAATTTTTATTTGAAAAATACGTTGCCGCACAAGATTTATCCTCCGGTGGAATGACTGCCCCAACATTTATTTCCCCAATTGCAAACGGAACATATACAATTGAAACAAAATACGGAGAAAAACTAGAAGATGGTTCTCTTTCAAAAGGAATTGTAATGAAAACAACAGCCTCCATTCCTATTTGGTCACCTATTGGAGGTAAAGTGGTTGGGACATACAAAGACGAAAGTGGCGGTAATACAGTAGTAATACAAAGCCCTACATATGGATTTGTAGAAATTAAGGGTCTTCAAGAAGTTTTAGTAATAAAAGACGCTACCGTTTCTCAAGCGATACTACTAGGAGCAACTTTTAAAGATAAGCCTTTTGAGTTTAGAACCTGCACAAAAGTTTCTACTAACTCACCTACTCCTACGTGTGAAGATTCTAGCGATCCTTCGGCTGGAAATGCTAATATCTCATTCTCTTCAGGAATAAATCAAAGTGAAAGCGATAAAGCTGCGAAAGCATATCCTTCTCAGAAAAGTGATGCTTTAAGCGGAAAAATAGTAACTATGCCGGGCTATTCAAATTTATCTATGCTGGGAACGTTAAGTGCTGAATATGAGAGTTCAGGAGATCCAGGGGTATGTGAAATGGATACTGCACAAGGCGGTTTACAATGTGGTACTTATCAAATATCTGTTGCTACAGGAACTATGACCGACTTTATGAATTACTTGAAAGCCAACTATCCCCAATATTATCAAGTGTTGGGTCCAGTACCAAAAGTAATTGGTTCCTTTAAGCCTGCTTGGAGAAACTTGTATAATTCAGATAAACAAGGATTTGCTACAGCTCAACATAACTTTATTGGAGCTACTCACTATACTCCTGTTAATGAGAAGATAAAGAAGAAATATGGATTTGATGCTAATACAAGATCAAGAGCAGTTCAAGAAATGATTTGGTCGTATGCGGTTCAACATAGATACAACACAGTTACAGCTTGGGGAAATGCCATTGGAACTGGTTGGACAAATATGAGTGATGCCGAAATTGTAACAAAAATGTATGATTATAGATTAGCGCACTGGCCTTATACGACTCGCTATAAAGCGGAAAAAGCAAAAGCCCTTGCTATGTTAGGGCAATAAAAAAAGAGAACTTAGTTCTCTTTTTTTATTGCTTTTCGTAATAGAAATAATATCCGGATCCTTCTGATTCATAAGTTGGTGAGACATCGCCTGTTTCTACGGATTGGGAGAAAATAATATTTCCATCAACTACCGCTGCATTATTTGCGTTTTTAGATACTACTTTATTTGTAAGTGTATCCTTATTAATAATCATTAGATTATTTCTTACATTTGCTAACAAATACGTGTCATCAATTGGATACATATCAAATATATCGTTATTTTGAAGTATAACTTTACCTTGGTAAATGACCTTTGATATCTTTGCTTTTTCGTCATATGCATAGATTAGCGGTTGATGATTCCATATCTTAGTATCCTGAATTGTATAATTGGGAAGCACTCCTAATTTTTGCAGTTTCCCTTGAACAACTTTATAGTAGGCTGCACTGTTTATTAAATAAACGTCGTTTCCATCCTGTTTTAAGAAGCTTCCGGCAGGAATTTCGTACATTAAGTTGTGTATGTAGGAGATATCATTGTTGGGGCTCATATTTACTGCCGTAAGGTAACTTTTGCCTTTCTCAACTAATATGTAATAAATTACACCCCCGCTTTTAGCTACACCACCAATATTCTGACCATAACTAAAGTTATTAACTTCTTCTTTGTCTTTAGTAACAATGTCGTATTCCATTAATCTTGTGCCTATTTTATCTTGAACTTCTAAATAATATATTTTATCTCCCTCTTGGTAATGTAAGAAAGATACGTCTGAAATTACATTCTTTTTGCCAGTCTCTAAATTGTATGTATAAAGACCATTTTCAACAGTCTGAAATAATATGTGGTTTTTGTAAGAGTCTAATACTAAATCCGTTGTATTAATAAAAGCATTGCTTAATTTAGTAATGTCAGGCGTTTTGTATGTTAGTTTTTCAAACACGAAAGAATTTGTTAAACTTTGATTTAAAATAGTCGCCTGCTGTTCTTTTTCCGCTTTTGCCTCTATTTCTGCTTCTTTTATTACTTTTTCTTTTACAATATCTTTGCTTACAGGTGCTGGTTTTGCACTTTCCTTTGCGCTTAATATGAAAATCACGAGCAAACAAACTATTAATCCCCCTCCTATAATTAACCCAATGACTCGACTGTGTTTAATTAAATAATCGGGATCAGTTAAATTTTTAAATATCGTTTTCATTAGCTCACCTCCCCAAAAAGTATGTTTACTATAATTGTTTTTTTCATTTATGTACTTTTTCCTAAAAAAAAGAGCCAAAGGGCTCTTTTTGCTTTAAATCCTTTTTTATTTTTATTTGTCGTCTTGTTCAATTTTAACTCTTTGAACTCGATTTGCTTTTGCTGCTTCTTTCCTATCTTTGCTATACTGCTGACCAAAGCCTGCTCGTGTAATCTTGCTTTTTGTATGACTGGCAGCAGATGATGCAAATGCTCTTGTCGCTCTGTTTGCGAAACTTCTTTTTGTACCAGACTTAGCGTCTGCTGCCCTAATTTCTTTGTATTTATTACGAGTAGCAAGATGCATATCTTGAGCCTCACCTTTAAAGAAACCAGGTAAATTCATTCTAGCCATCCCTCTTTCAAATTTGTGTCCATTTCCTAAAGTATTATACGAACCTAGTAATTGATCTACATACCCAGGGATAGCAGTTAAAATATTTAAGTAAAACGCCAAGATAAATACTTTCAACAAAGGTGCGCTAATCATATTTACCATATCATTAATTACAAAAGGCGCAGATGCTAAGTAAATAATTCCAAACACCACAGGGGCAAAAGCGGAAGTAACTACAGTTTTAAAGTATTGACTAAAAATATCTTTCGTTTTGTAAGAAGGTATTAGACCAGCAAGTATTGGCACTAAAATAGCTGATGAAACTAATGTAATTAACCTTTTTAAGCCATACACAGCTATTTGAAGTAAATCCTTAATCATAAATATTATTACAATAAGCTTAACGAGTGTCATAACTCCCAATAATCCTACAGAAAATCCAGGAATCTCATTAAGTACATCAGGGGCAAATGCAAATTCAAGGTACGTAGAAAATATAGTAGGAAAATTTAATAAGTCCACTGGTACTACATCTTCCTTACCTGCAATATTTACATCTACCTGATAATGTGACACAAAGTATCCTAATACATTTGCTATATCAAATATACCCTGCAATATATACCCTGAGAAGGCTATCATTCCACCGGCGAATAGGAACATTCCTACCTTCGAAACAATTTCTTCTCCAATAGTCCCCTCTTTTCGGTTTAACTCGTATATTGCTAATACGGTTACAATCCCTAATACTAAAATACTAATTGTACTAACAACACTAGATAGAGTACCTATAAATGAAAAATTCTCAAGAACAACTGGGAAGAACATTACTTGCAACAATTGAGAAGGTGCAAATCCTAAGTAGCAAGCAGCATCAAAGATCCATTTAGAAACTAGATTTCCTATGTAAATCATTATTGAATTAAGCATATCAACTGCTTTCCCAGCCAATCCAGATACTTCATCATCACCATCAAATTTAAACTTATCTTGTTGAATATCATTTATCTTCGTATAGAACTTGTTGTATGATTCAGAGCAACTATCTTTATCAAAAGCAAGTTTCCCCATAAATTGGGTTCCGTACTTTTTGGATGTAACTGCTTCTTCTTTGGCATATACCGTCACAAGCGGAGGCCCAACAGCGCTAAAGAAAATAAAAAACGACAAGAGCATAAATAATGTTTTTTTAAACAAATACTTCACCTCCATTAAATATAAGATTTTTAATATAATAATGGATTTTATAAAAAGCACAAGAAAATTTGACAGTCTATTTGACTTTCTTAGAATATCGTTGAAAATATAGACAGTGAAAAACGTTAATTTATTTTTACATTTTGTGCCTACATATCTTTTGTTCAATAGAAGGCTATGTAGTTACTAAGGTGAGGTGAGTGAAATGATTATTAACAAGCTTAAATTTATTATTTTCGGTGTTTTAAATACATTTATATTATTTGTTTCTTCGCCGCTGTTTGTTCTAGCAGATAGCGGTAGTAAAGCTGCAAACGCAAAATTAAAAGCAGCGGTAGAAACACAAATAGTTGAAGTAATGGACGCGTGGATTAAAATAGGTCTTGCAACAATGTTGCTACCAATTATTGCTGGTGGTGCATTAATGATGATGGCCGGAGCAAATATTAAACTAGCTACATCCGGAAAGTCATTAGTGCTTGGTTCGGGTATAACTATTTTGCTTCTATCTTCTGTATATGCAATTATAAGAATTTTCTTAGGTATTTTTGGTTTATAAGCTATTTCAAAAAATATTGAATGTCTTTTATTCAATATTTTTTTCACTGCATAAACAACTATATGTAAGTCCAAAATTACTTTTATATTGCTTTTAATAAGTAGTTTTTTTATACTATATGTATGGAAAAATTTACAGAGTCGGGTGTAATTAGCGCTAGAACTTGTGTTTATGAAATGATGTATCGTTTAATTTGGACTGTACACGATGGAAGATGCGTTCTTGAATATGATATTGAGCTCTTTATACAGGATGTCTTAAGGCAAATAGCTAATGAAAAAGATTTTATTGTACATAGCGTAAAAGTTTTAAATCAAAACTATATTGATGTGACAGTATCCGCTCATCCTAAGATCGCACCTTCTTACATCGTAAAAATGTTAAAAGGAATATCCGGTAGAAAAATTTATTTGAAATTTCCAGATATTAAACAAAAACTAGAGAAAGGAATGTTATGGACTAATAATTTTTATATACAAACTATAGGCAACTATTCGGAAGAGACTGTAGAGGATTATATAAAGAAACAGTTCAAAAAAACTAAACAATAGATTTTTTGTGTTATTCAAACTTCATTTAACTAATAGTTAGTTTGGCTAAAGAATTTAAACCGCTGTAAAGTACTTTCCTCCACAAAGATTATATTTCAAAGATTGTTTAAGCTAAAATTTACGGATGTTTTAAGGATGTTGGCGGAGGTATAAAATTATGTTGTCATTTATAGCAAGTTATTTTGTTGGTGAAATAAGGTATCCAAAGCTTCGTTTCTTTACGAATGCCATACTTATGCTGGCGTTTATATCGTTTACTTATTATATGGATTATGACTCTGGATTAATAAGTGACGATACTTCGCACGAGGCACACGTTAAACACTTTTATTATTTTTATGGCTTCTATGCCCTGTTTATAGTATGGCAGTTTAATAAATGGGTAATTAACGGTAAAGTAAGTAGTGTGTACACAATGGATATAGAGTGCGATAGTTGCGAATACATTTACTATGGTAAATATCATTACTGCCCAAATTGTAACCAAGAGAACTTTGTAATTGCTGAAGCTAAAGGTAGAAAATCTGCAAGACGCCAGCGAAGAGCAGAGGCATCTGCTAGCAAAGCTTCAAGGAAGCAACCAAAACCACCAAAAAAGAATACAAATAATCCTAACGATGCTGCGTTTTAAATTAAATACATAATAAGAAAAGCACTTAAGAAAATTTCTTAAGTGCTTTTTGCTTTATTATTTTTAGAAGAAACTTAATTGGGTCTCCTCTTCTTTACCAAAATTGAATAAGTCAATTTCTACTTTTGGTTGTACAGTTAAATGCTGTTCAAAACTAATTTTATTATGATTTTCATCATAGTTCATTAAAAACAGCTCTGTTTCTTTCTTTTTCTTATGACCTTCTCCTCGCGCAACAGTGCCGACATAAGCCTCTTTTTCGTGTCTTCTCCACCCTTTATAAATTTCATCGATTAGCGAATCAGGATAATACGTTACAAGTGCTTTACCTTTAATGTTGCGAAGTAGTTCAGCCAATTCACGATGTGTGTCCTCTGTCCATCCACCCTTATACATAGATTCACGTCCAACGTAAGGTGGATCAATGAAGAAAAGTGTCTGTTCAGAATCATATCTACGAATACAGTCTTTAAAATCCAGCATTTCAATATTTACAGTGCGCAGTCTTTTCTCAAATTGTTGTAAGCGAACAACGGAATTTTGAAAGTCTACTGCTACGCTCTTTTTCTTTCCTGATCTAAAACCACTTCGGATTTCTGAATTGTTAGGAATGAGCATATGACGAAGATTGTAGTACCACCGTACAGCTCTTTCAAAAGAATCTTCAGGTAAAGGTTCTTTTGACCATTGGTTAAAAAGTTTACGACTAGTATGTAAGGATTCTAAGGCGGACAGCAGTTCCTCTCGAGAGCTTCTAAGCGTTAATAGAAAGTTTATTAAATTCTCATCCAAATCGTTATAAACTTCCACCTTGCTAGGCTCTTTTTGTGTCAAAACGTGACCACCTCCCCCAAATGGCTCTACATAACAATGATGTTTAGGCATTAAAGAGATAAGTTCCTTAGCGAGATAATACTTGCCACCGAACCAACGAATAGGTGAATGAATACCTTTCACTCGTTTTACAGGGCTTTCTACTAGCTGTTCAAATGTATTTGAAATTTCGATATCATTATTTAATAGTAAGTTTGTCATTAGAAAACACTCTCCATATTCCGATTTAATTTATACAATCGGATGGAGGCGGAACTCTATTGTTGTTCCTTCCCTACTTACAGTTACAAGGGGTAAGCTGGGCGCTACTCTTCCCGGTCGGGACGTCAGCAGAGGTGGCCTCATTGGACACAAACTTAAAATAGCTCAATACAATTCCCTCAAAGTGTATCGTTTCAAGTTCCTCTATCGCACCTTAATTACTGAGGTTTTCTAAACAATCTATCTATCCACTTCATTAAAATCATTCCTTTATATTTATACTGCTTTCTTTTTAGCTTTAGCGGCTAAGTTTGTAATGAAAGCTTCTAATTTGTCTCGAATTTCTTTATAAAGATCATCTGATAAATTTTTTTCATACTTTTCGTTTACAATTTTAAAAATAGTTTTTACCATTTTTGTTTTTGCTTCTTCTTCTCTTCCTTTTTTGACTAACATCATATAAGCACCTGATGGACGCTTTTGACCAAAAGGCATAAGCACATATAGCTTTTTCGTGTCCTTAATATTAATTTCGCCTTCTTTGTTACTTTTTTTGAAGAAGTGTCTAAATTCTAGACTTATGTCTTCTAAGCTTTTGACTTCCTCTTCATCGAGTTGAATTTTAATTCTGTCTTCATCATTAATGAAGTCGAAAAAGTCTCCTACATAGAAATATAGCGCTGTATACAACTGCGTTCTCCCCTTTACAAGTAATTATTATGAAACCCCGTCTAGCATCTTTGTCTTGTTATTTTTAGCACCTTTTCTTTCTTTCCTTCCGTTAACGTTTTTAATTGTTTTCTTTGGTCTTTCCGGTTGAAACGTTGTATTAATAGAAGGAATTGACCGTGTAGAAGTAATACCTTTAACAGCCTTTGTTTTTGTGGCATTCTTCTTCATTAATAAGATGCTCAAACGATGCATAATTGTGTGAATACGATATTCTGCGTTTACTACATAACCTTGTTTAATTTTGTAGTATTCGTATTTAGAAAGCTCTTTATTAAACTTTTTATTAAAGTATTCATATCTAGAATCTTCCTTATAAAGACCTTGTAAGGTTTCTGCTTCTTGAATGAATTCCTGGAGCTCTTCTCCATCGATATGTAGATTTAGAGCATCTTCAAACTCATTAAGAGCTTTACGCATATCTTTGCTGCGATTATAGTGCTTTTTACGATAAGCTTTTAGCTCTTCAAAGCTTGCAACTACTTCCGGTTCATAAATAGCCGGATTTGTTTCGTATTGTTTGATAGCCATTTCTGCTTGGGCAGGTGTTTGATATTCAAGTGAGTTCACTAATCGCAAACGTCCTCTTTTAATTTCTTTTGCTCTAAGCTTTTGATCTTCTTTTTCAATTAAATCCTCGTATACTCCAGGTTTTTTGCCTAGCGGTACAGATTCAGCATAAATTTTATAGGAAAATCCATACTCATCCAGTAATTTGCAAAGAGAAACTGAAATGTCTTTACCTGTATGAAGTTCTATAAATGGCTTTTCTTTAAATCTCAATAAAAAATCAAGTATCTTTAATGCAAAAGTATTTTTTTCATCCGCAGTAATTCTTTTTTCACTTACTGGGTAGTAGTTAATAACCTCATTAAAAGAGATAATTCGCTGCCCATCAAAGTTAAGAAAGTAACTAGCATCTTCCATACCCCGTTTTTCAATATACTTAATAATTTTATTTACCCAGTGATTATAAGAACCTTGATAGAATTTTTTTGCTACTGTTGGTTTTTCTTTCCTTGCTTTAGAACTTGTTACAAGTGCTATTCTTTTCAAAGTGCATTACCTCCGTAATTTTTTTTGAGTATACTCGCTTATAAAAAAACGTGGAGATATTCTAAAAATAAAAAAAGACCACCTTTAGTTAATAAAAGTGGTCTTACATTTTATGAAATTTTCAAATGTAACAATTAAGCTGACTGAACATCATAATCTTTTAACTTTTTACCATTAATGTCTCGCCATACACTAGGACCGCTGGTTCTAGTACGGGCAACAAAGTTCCCTGCTGCAGACACTGTATCAAAAAGATAATCTTCTACAAACACGTAACAGTCTTCTTTTTCCTCAATTACACCAGATGCCAAGAGATCGTAAAATTTATCTTCGTGAGTTTTTTTCAAATTTTCAGGGAAATTTGTTGTTGTAAAATCGCCCATAACTGAACCTTTACACACTAAGAAACTCTTTCCATCCATTTTCTTTCCAATGCCTTTTGAGTCATTATTAGAAAGATAGAAAGTAATGTCGGCTAACGGTTTACTTTCAGGAAGTACTGCCGTTTGAACTGCAGTTCTTTCTGCTTCATTTGAAGTATATGTATTTACAGCTACTTCTTCTTCAACAACAATATTGGCAGGAACATCTTGTTCCTCTTTATTCGTATGTCCTTCGCCTAAAAGCGGGAAATCTAAAGAACCTAATAAATATCTAATGTCCTCGAAAATTCTATTCAGTTCATTTATATGGAATTGGTCTATCTCCTGGAATGACGGAATAGTTTGGTTTAAATTATAAACGTTCGCTTCCATCGCGATAAGGTAAGCCATATTTTCCAAGTTTTGAGCATCCATCTTATTTAAATCGTTTGATGAATTTTTCCCAACAATGGCTACTGCAACTTCCCAAAACTCTTTACCGCTTGGACTAGCGTGTTGTTTTAGCCTGTCATAAACTTTTGCTGCTTCTCCAATATAAGCTTCTCTTCCGTTTCCGAACAAGAAGTATATAGCCGGTCTTTTAAGCTCTTCTTCGTCTTTTAGCTGATGCAATAACGGTCTAGGTATAAAGACTGCCTGAATGTTAGAATTACGCATCTCGACAATTTTAATACCATTCGGATTGTTGTCATCATAAAAACAAGTATGTACTCTTCTACCGCTATTTTCTTTTAACATTTCAATTTCCTCCGTATTCACCTTTTTGTAAGCATTATGATAATACCATAAAAAATGAAGAATATGGTTAGAGAACACAAAAAAACCACCCCTTTATAATTAAGGAGTGGCGCAATTTATACTTTAAATCATTTCATTAAGGCTAATGAATCATTCATTTGATCTTCATTAGCTAACACAAACTGACTACCTACAACTTCCGCACCACGATACGTGTACTTTGTATTTTGTAAGAAATCAAATGCAAATTCTTTAATAGGTGTACTTGAACTATAATGTTCATCGATTGCTGTTGATTTGAAAATGTTTGTTAACATATACTCGTCGTTATGAATATCTTTCAAATAATTATTTGTTTTATATTCATTAACAATAGAGTCTTCAAATTCTTTTAACTCTTGATCAGTTAAACTATATTCCATAGCCAACTTACTCACTTCGTCAAACTTCTCAGTTTCTGATTTGTCAGAACCGGCAATATCTTTCACTTGAACTTTCCAATCATTTAAGTCCACCGTACCATCTTTTGAAGTCTCAGTGTTACTGTCTTCGCTTAGTAAGCCTAATTCACTTTTTAAAACAACTTTTTTATCTTTGTTTGAAAAATATATGTAAGCCAAACCAAAATTATCGTCTGAGTAAGACCACATAGTTCGGCCCTTACTTTGAACAACATTATCCTCAGTTACTTCTCCAAGGTCTTTTTTAATTTGATCTTGTGTAGCACCCATTTGCACATTTTCGTATTGCTCTTTTGTAATGTTCGCTTGTTCTTCTTCTGTTTCTTCTGGTTCTTCAGTATCTGCAGAAACTTCCTCACTAGCTTTATCATCACTATCAGAAGAATCGGCAAAATTTATCATAACAGCTCCAATGAGCGTAACTACTATAGCTGACGCCGTAATTACCCTTCCTTTTTTTCTGGTTTTTGGAATTGCTAATGTAACAAGACCTACAAGTATTGCAAGTCCCCCAAGCAATATCAGAATGACCGCTAAATATTCCATTACTTTCTCTCCTTTTATGTTTTTCGCTAATTAAAAAAACTAACCTTTTGATTATACACCTCCCAATAAAGGATTAGGGTGTTTAATCAAAATTTGTAATTATATTATTTCTTACTTTTAAAAAGTCACTACCTATTAGAAAGTAGTGACTTTTACAGTTTTATTTCTTTTGAGACATAAAAATCATATTTTTGACAATTACATCTTTATAACAAATACTATAAGTTAACTCTTCTGTAGTCGCATTGTGTTCAGAATCTACAAAAAAATCTCCTTTAAGGTTAATATTGGTGTTTAAAAAATCCGTAAAGCGTTTTTCATATTCCTCTACAAGCACCTCTGCTATCCTTTGTGTGGCAATGCCATATTGAGTTGAGTTCTTAAGCAACTTATACTCTATTGCACGCATAATTTCAGACTTCTCGCCTAATTCTATTGTGAATTTCATAAATTCCTTAACCTTAATAACTTGTTCATACGTACCTAACCCTATAAAACTACGGTCTGCTACTTTATATAAAATTCGTGCAGCCTCCTTTAGTTTTTTAAGGTCAAGACCACTTGCATATTCTTCTGCTATTTCTTTTACTGAACCTATTATCATAGGATAACCCTCCGTTATATATAATTTTCCTTATCATACACGGGTCTTCAGTTTTGTCACTAAATATATGGATTTTTATCTTATGCCCTTCCTTCATCGCGATTAATTTCCACATAAATATGATCTCTAGAAGCAGAGTTAATAATTTTGTATCCATAGGTTTCTATTTTCTGGACTACAAAGTTCCTTTCATACTTATTAGGAATGTAGAAGGACCATACAACTTCCTTGAACTCCTCAATCTGTTTATACAAAAAAGGTAACGACAGGTGGTTATATTTTACTGTAGTTAGTTAAGTTTATGAAAACTTACTACATTTGCATAAAAACTAATAAGTTAGCGTATTTTTTCATAAATATTATGTATCATTCATCTCGTTACGTTTTATTTAGTTTTTATTCATAGTATTTCATTTGAAATATGAAACAATAGTATTTAATGTGAAATTAAAAGACTGCATATAAATATATGCAGTCTTTTTTTTATCTACTTAAAGTTAAACATTCTTTGCTGTTGTTGCTTTCATTATCTTTTAAAGCATCTGTAGTATAATACACAGATAATTTGTTTGGTTCTGCTGCAATAGTAAAGTGTGCAACACTCTTTCCGCTTTTTGAACCTTTAAACAAGTACACTTTGTTTACCTCATCCGTGCGAATATGTTCTAGATTACTAAAGCCATTTGTTTCTAGAAGAGTTTTTATAGATTCCTTCTCTTTGTTATTTTGCATTACTCTAATTACTTCCTTAATGTTTCGAAGAAATTTTTCGTTAGTACTATGATCCCGAACAGCAAACCACTCGTCCGCTTTTTTTAATAGCAAGTCTTTAATATGAGAAACTTCAAAATCTGTTTTATACTCAAGTTTCCAAACATTATTGCTAGGCGTCCAAACATTTAAATAGGTTCCATCCTTTGCATCTACAAAAAGCGTGTAGGTTTCAGAATGTAGTTCATTAAGCTTATACCTCATAAATAGAATGTTATTAAACCTTTGCACTTCCCCTGTGGTAAATACGTTAATTACTTCTCTGTTATCCTTCATTTTCTTTCACTCCTAATACAAATTCATTCAGATTATAAACGTGAAAAGTCCATCATTATAAAAATTTTTAAAATAGAGAGGTTGAACTATCAACAAAGAAAAAAAGCCTCTTCCTAAATAGGAAAAGAGACTTTTTAGGTTTATGCTTTATCGTTTGAAAGTTTAAGCAATGTTGAGAAAGAATAAATAACTTTATTTTTATCCTTAAACTCAAGTGTTTCTTCTTCCAAAAACTCGTAGCCGCTTGTTTCAACTAAATTATTAAATTCACTTATACCAAGGGAAACAAGTTCATTAAAGTTAGCTGCTTTTTGTTCAACAATTTTGACCATTTCTTCTCTAAATGAACGCGTTTTGGCATCTACAATTTCTACACAAGTTTCTTTTAATACGTTTATAAAAATTAATTCAAATCCAAATTTATATAACTCAAGAAGGACTTGGCTATAGTTATCTGCATCAAAAATAAATTTCTTCGGTTCATATGTGTACGATGATGTTTCTGTAGGTACATTAGCATTCAATTTAGATTCGTAAATTGTTACTTCTTTATTACCCATTGAGACACAGATGTGCTTTCTTACGCTATTCATTGTCGCCTGGAAATAAACGTTACCTGCATTGTTGTGCATAAAATTTAAATGAGAGCAGCCAATGTGTTTTAATACTTTTTCTGCTTGCTCTATACAAAATACATAACCCAAATGTTCACGAACATCATTGAACATTTTTTGGATGCACATATCGCCTGTATTAACTGCTTCTTTAAATTCTGTTGCGTTAACAAGATGTGTCTTAAGTTCTTGATAATAAAGATGATCCACAGGGCTCCAATGCCATTGTGTATGACTTTGCGAATAAAAATTAACTCCGTTTCCAGTGTTCTTATTTAAATAATAGGTAAATTGCATATCTGGTTTATCTTTAAACGTATAGGATACATATACAAGCTCCTCATATTTAAATACATTACCTAAATCTAAATTGTTAATTCCCTTTTTCTCTGCTACTTGGTTCATATGTGACACTCCTTAAAACTTTATTTTGCTTAGTTTACATCGTAATTTTTTTTTAGGTAGAAATAATAAGAAAAGTAAGAAGTGCTTTATTTAGAAGCATATTTTCTTAATCATTCACCAATAGTGATATATAAAAATTGTTACGAGTATTTTTAAGAAATATTGATAAATTAACCAGAAACCTATGTTTTATGATAAAAAAACCGTTCTACAGAAGAAAAAAAGTATTAAGTTCATAGAAATACTAATAAATTTAATTTATTAATTTTATTCTGCGTAGCTCTTTGTATAAGTTCTTAAACAAAGAAAAAAGAACCTGAGTCAGGTTCTTTTTCTAAAATATATTTCTACATATTAATGACTTATGGTTGGATTTTAATAATCTCTAAATTATCCAATAGAAGTTTATATGGATCATTTATTTCACCCAACTTTATTGTTATAGGGGGGTTAGAAGAGCATTTGTCTTCTTCCCCATCACCGCACGTAAACATTTCAATTTGTTGGCTTTTAGATAGCTTAGATACAGCTTCTTTTAAATAATTGAATAGAATTTCCACACATTTCTTTTCATCTTCATTACGTGTTTCTTTTCCTTTTAACGGTATTTTGTTTGCATAAGCTATTGCTTCAAATTCATTTGTTAAGCACTTACTATAAGAAAACTTCTTTGTTGCTTTACTTTTGGGGTTATGTTCAAAGTATAAGTGAGTAAAATCAAGTTCTGTAGCCTGTGCCGGCAAAGTTGAATTTGAGCCGAAATTATTTTTAGGTAACTCTTTTGGAGATGAAATCATTATATATTGATTCATTACTAGTTCCTTTCTAAAACAAAGCTAGTGTTTACACAATAGTGATAACACTAGCTTTGTTCGGTAATAATATGTAATGTAATTGCTTTTTCTTAAACTGAGTTAAATCTATTATCAAGGTACTGGTTTAACTCTGTGAGAAAAGCTCTGCACATTGTGTCTTTATATACTCTTCCTTTATATGTATACTATGTTTAGTATTAAAATAATTATAGGAGAGTTCTAGATGGCTGAAAACAAGAAAATAAAAGATAAATTTTCTACTGACTTTTTAAGTGGTCAGAGCAAATTTAAACACCATACAGAAGTTATGGAAAGAATTGAATCGCTCAGTGTATCTACTTTAGATGCCATAATCCTTAGAATAAGACACTGCTCTATTGCTTTGCAATTTTTGGATCCATATAACTTTATAAATTACTCAAAAGAAGAAGACGAATTTATTAGTAATGATATTAAAGAGCAAGAAACGCTTTATCAGACGCAAATGAATGAGATTTTGCACTTGCTAGAAATAGACGATATGGAAGAAAGAAACCATCACTTCTCTATAATTAAATACAGTATGTCAGACAAACCCTTTCATATCCTCTACGAAATCATAGAAAACTCTATGCTTTATCATAAAAACTGAACATATAACGGTTGTGTTTGGTGCTTAGTTTTTTATAAATACTTTAATTCTTGCTTACTGTACGTGCTACCATTCCAAGAAAAAATTAATTCTTCAACACCCAATAAAGCGGTACTAGGTTTATCCCTTTGATTATTAATCCATTCTTTAATGTTAGGTATTACAGTATTAGAGAATTGAGCTGCCGCTTCTATGGTTAACTTACTTTTTGAAATGTGGTACAGAGATAAGAGAAACTCTTTTTCTCGATCATAGCTTATTGAAATAAGAACTGGTTTTGTAAGTGTAAGTTTCGTTGAACACCTGCTGTCTGTGTCATATTCCCTGCTTAAACCGAACACTATCGACATTCCTTCGACATCTTTAAAATAATCTTTGATGACCTTTTTGGAAGCTAAATAAGTTTCGTTTTCATTTAGTCCCCTATAGTATGTAATTCTCATATGAACCTCTCGCACCCTTTATGTATAATGTAAT
Source organism: Priestia sp. SB1 (assembly GCF_038898415.1). Lineage (NCBI taxonomy): Bacteria > Bacillati > Bacillota > Bacilli > Caryophanales > Bacillaceae > Priestia > Priestia sp. SB1. Next base: position 705,481 of record NZ_JBBJSS010000002.1, read on the forward strand.
ATTGTTAATTACTTAAGTGAGTTCTGGCATCGTTTTCATTTGTTATATACTCTATATTTTTAAAGCCTTTAGCAATCGCTTGATTATATAGAACCTCTAATAAGTGAGGATTTTTACAGTAGATTGTTACAACAGTACAATCAGCTATTAGTAAAACCAATTGGCAATTACTCTGTAAGAAGTCTGCATACGTGCTTGCTACGTCAATAGTGGGTGTAGAATAAGCTTTCAAGTCACTAAATATAATGTAATATTCGTTTCCTTCTAACCTCTCCCAAAAGGGCTTGTTTTCTATAGTTGTATTGTTTGGAAACAGAAGTGTATCGCTTAATCTATCACCTTGTACAGTATATATTTCTTGTTCCTCTATTGACCAAAATAGTTCAAGTGCGCTTAATGGTTCTAATATGTCCGATAAATAGTTTCCATAAGTATTTGGGATTTCAAATGTGATTCCACGTTTCATCCTTAATTCTTTCCTCTCAGTACTTTAGCTAAGTGAATCTTAAAAATAAGCTATCCTTATTATGCCTTAATTACATACTTTTGTCCTTTTCAAGAAGTTCAATAATTCTATCCAATTTCTCCTCGAGTTTTGCTGAATTTACGTTTCTTGTAGAGGTATTGTTAATCATCCTCCTTACAAATACGAAAAAGGAAAAAACAAACAGAATGATAAGGATAAAAACTACGCATATAAGTACTATTGAGAGTGCATTATATAGATCCATTTTAACTCCTCCGCTTTCTATATTTAATACAACTATTCATTTATACAACCATTTAGTTCAGCAATAAAGAATTATATTCTAGAAAGATAATTGAATATCCTTTAAATTCCATATAGGTTTAATAACGTAAAAAGAACAAAGCATATTCCTGCTCTGTTCTTTTCTTATTTATACTTTGACTTATATTAACTTTAAATTACCAAGGGAATTATATCCTTGTAAGTTTCAATTGCATTCTCCCAACGCTCAAGTTCCTCTGCCGGGCACCATCCACCGTACACTTGCTCTAAAAAATCCTCTAAACTAGGAACGAATTTAAAATCTTGTTTTTCTGCTACGTTTATCTTTAGTTTGCTCTTAGCATATCTGTATAGTTCTATTAACGAGCCTTCAAAAGCCATTGCCATAGTAAAGATATCTATAGCTTCCTCTATTTCTCCTAATTCTACTGCAGCGGCCGCTAGACAAATAGACTGATCAAAATAATGTTTATACTCTTCATTTAAGTCAATTGTTGAAAAATACTTTTCTAAAGCTTTCCTTTTTAACTGAAAAATCATTAGGTTATTCTTTTTGGTGCGCCCTATATATTTAAAACCCACTGCTCTAAAGCTAAACCCAGGATTAACGGAATTTACTTTGCTGTCGTCTACATAGGTGATAATACCATCTTTAAGGTTATCTACTCCTACGTGTAGAAAGCTTGCAAGACAGGCATAAGAAATTAGGTAGCTTGATAAATGTAAGGACTCATTGCGAAAGATAGTGCATTCGCAAGCATCCAGACCATCTCTCCTGAACTTTCCGTACCAAGTTGCCCATACAGCATCTCCTTCAGCGGTTCTAAGAACTAAATTCTTTCCTGGTCTTGTGAATCTTGCTGCGCCTATTGTTTGTCTTGAATAGTGACGATCAGCAAGCTTCCTTCCGGCCTCATCACAATTATGCGTTTGTATCCAAGGACCAAATACTTCTTTATCTTCAAAATTAAATAAAAGCTGTGTATCTTCTTTAAAAGCTAAGGTGCTCATTAGAATTACCTCTCCTTATTTGTTTTTTATGGTCACATTGTAGTCTGTTTTTTTCTACTTTTTATAAAAAGAAAAACAAAATAAGAGGTAGCAATGCTTGAAAAGATAATTAAATTGAGTAGCATTATTTTTTAGTTCCGCTGTTAATACTTTATCCATTAGCTTTAGAAGTGCGGTAATACTATTAATAGGTTGAACTCCATATTTTATTTTAGGAGATGTTTTAAATGAATGTGCAACAAATTTTAGTTATTCTTGCTCCTGTTTTCTTTGTAATCTTTTTAGGTTATATGGCGGGTAGGTTCAAGAAGATTAGCGCAGAAAATGCCAAAGGCTTAACTACATTCGTAACGAAATTTGCATTACCGGCTTTCTTATTTGTAGGAATTATGTCTACATCTAGATCTAAAGTTATTGAGAATATGCCTTTCTTCTTAACTATTGTAAGCGGATTATTAGGATTCTACATAGTTGTTATGTTGGTTAGTAAGTTTGTATTTAAAACTCCTCTAACAAGAGCTTCAATTTACGGATTAAACTCTACTCAACCTTCATTCGCATTTGTTGGTATTCCGGTTTTAGGTGGTATATTCGGAACAGACGCCGCTACTATTCCTATTGCTATTACTGGGGTTGTAGTTAACGCTATGCTTATTCCATTAGCTTCAATCTTTGCCACTATAGGACAAAATCAAGATAAAGATAGAAGCTTGATTAAAGTGTTTTTCTCATCTTTATTAAAAGGATTATCTTCTCCGCTAGCTTGGGTACCTTTATTAGCATTGGCATTAACAATGTTAAACTCCCCTACGTACCCTCTATTCCACAAAATGTTAGAAATGGTTGGTGAAACAACTTCTGGTGTTGCTTTATTCGCTATTGGTGCGACAGTAGGTATTAGAAAAATTAATTTAAGCGGTAAAGCAATAGGACTAGCTGGTTTAAAAATGATTGCACTACCTTTATTTGCGTTCTTTGTAGCTCAATTGTTTAACTTATCTTCTGATGATATAGTAAAAGCTGTTTTAATTGTTTGCTTCCCTTGTTCTTCGGTAGCGGCTATGGTAGCTTCCGAGTTTAAAGAACTTGAAAGCGAAACTTCTTCAGCGTTTGTACTTAGCACAATTTCTTCTTTAATAACGGTACCAATTATTATTAGTCTTTTAATGTAACGTTGTTCTAAATAGATTACTTAGGATGGAGAATAGGTGAATTAAATTCATTTATTTCTCCATTTTTTTGTCTTTCAACTAGAATTAAATAAATGTTAATAGAAGGAGCTAGTATAAATGAGCAAAAAAGAAGTGTTAACACCTTATCAGTATGGAGAAAAAGCTTGTAGAGAGAATAAAGCATTTCTTTCGTTTATGGATAAACAGTTTGAAAAGAACCATATAGACGGTAAAAACTTGGAGGAAATGAGAGTCTCAGACGCAGAGTGGTGCAAAGGTTTTCAAGATGAATCAGCTAGGATAGGAAGAACTATGGAAGATTCCAACAAAGCTAAGAATAAACTAATGACACCATACGAATATGGAGAGAAGTCGGGCAGAGGAAAAAAAATCCCCTCTTCCAATTTGGATAAAGAGTTCTTTGATAACTATTTGAGTGGCAAAGATAAGGAAACGGTTGAATCTTTAGAAGCGCAATGGATCGATGGTTATATGGATGGGTTTATTGCTAAAGTTTTGAGATCTGGAAGTATGTTTTAGTAAAATATTTAAATTTGTCTGTTTAAAATGAGTTGTAATATTAAGAGTAATCAACGATAAAGATCAAAAGAGACCTGAGTAGTGAATTACAGGTCTTTTTTACATTTAATTAATTCCATTTATTTCTCCTTTTCTATTTATATTGACTAAAATATATAAAATCGTATTTAAAAGGAGCTACTAATTATGAACAAGAATAAAATGTTAACACCTTACCAATATGGTCAGAGAGCTTTTAGAGAAATGAAACCGCTTGTATCTCATCTTGATCAAAATTTCTTCGATAACTATTTAAACGGAAAAAATGAGTTTCAATTCGTTATGTTGGATGCAGAATGGACGCAAGGATATATGGATGAGTCAAATAAAGTTAAGACATTAAATGCACGTATGGAATTATATAAAAGCAAGGTATTAACACCGTTTGAATATGGAGAGAAAGCTTGCAGAAACAAAATACTGTCATCTCCTTATTTAGATATCGAGTTTTGTAATACTCATCTATCTGGTGGAAAAGGTGATCAAGAAATTTACAACCTAGAAAACCAATGGTACAAGGGATATGAAAATGAGCTAGATAAACAAAAAGCGGAGTTAGCAAAACTACAATTTAAGTTACAACAAGATCGATTAGCTGCTTTAGATAAAATTAAGCAAGCGTATCACTTGTTACAAAGCCGTTAAATCTTATATTACTTAACAAAATAAATACAAAAAAAGACCTGAATAATTACAATTCAGGTCTTTTTACATTAAATATAGATGCCCGCTGCTTATTTCACTCTATTCAGTAAGAATCCACCTTTAAATCTTCTAGGTTCATAAGAGATAATAAATGCTTTTGGTTCGTAATGTTCTACCGTAGCAATCAATTCATTTTCACGGTTTCTTTTTGTTAGAACTTCCATTCTAAATCGATTACTATCTCTTCCCTCTCCTGTATAAACAGTAACTCCAAATCCATTATTTCTTAACATATTGATAAGCTCTGTATTTTTTTGTTGCGTATTTACAGTTACATTTATATATCCAATAGCAAGTTTGTTTTCTAGCATTGTACCTAGAATAATTCCTATTCCAAATCCTACTGCATAGACAACCATTTGAACGAGACTTTGCTCGCCGCTAAATACAATAGATAAACCAAATACGTATATTAACATCTCAGCCACACCAAGGATGGCCGCCAGCGCCGTCACGTTTTTTACAAGGAATATGGTACGCAGTGTATAGATAGGAACATATAACAGCTGCAACACAAGGATTAACAAAATATCTTTCATACGTAGCACCTTCTAATTAGAATTTAATATAGCATAGATTAATTAACAAATAAGACTAGATATTCCTCTGGAAATATAAATGTTATAATATTCTTTTTAATTCCCCCGTTTTTGCGCAATAAACTTTTTAATTGCTTTTGATTGCACGTATTTTGTTTACATAATAATATTATGGTTTTATTATTTTGCATAGAAAAACCGCTACCTATACAGTTAATGTATAAACAGCGGCTCGGTGTTATAAGACATATTACTTGCTAAGTATAGTATGTACAGATATCCAAAAATAAATACCTATTTAAACAATAAAGTTTCAAGATTAGTTGTAAGCACTCTCTTCTTCTATTCTTATACCTTTTAAGGAGCTGTCCGAAATGGAAACAAAATTATTGTGCTCCCTGGGGCCCAAACCACGAACTGTATGAACTTCTAAGAAACCTACTTTAACAGCATTTCCGTTCCCTAGTTCACACCTATATAATTCATAGCGGTTATTGTGAGGGCTATAGAAATAAGCAACACGATTTCTTATGTTTATGGCTTTGGATCCTTCCATTCCACTCGGTATAGTATAAAGACCAGAAACTTTCTTATTCTTATCCAATTCAACTATATCAAAGTCAGGAAAGGCACATAACCATAATGCATTTGCTTTGGATTTACAAATGGCATAACAATCGCCAATAACAAGCTCTCTATCTAGGTCTGAATGAAATCTAAATATGGGTTGGCCGCCGTAACTAAATAGCACTAAGCCCTCTGTAGAAATTCCTTTCCCAAATACACCCTCATCAAAGTAACTTATCCAGATCCCCTCTTTATTAGGAGACACATCTTCAACAGCATCTCCGCAATAAAAAGAACTCTTAGCCTCTCCATCTTTACTTAGAATATATAAGTTATGGCTTTTTGAACGAGTTCGGGAATTTACGATGAGAAATTCTTGTTCGTTAACCCAACGGATTAAGGGAGTGGTGATTTTAAAGGGAGAGTCTATTGCGCAGTTATTAATTACTATCTGATATTTAGTTCCTGTTTTGAGAACAACAAGATGGCCATATCTGTCGTTCCAATCCGCATCTACAATTACGCTTTTCTTTTGTTCTGCAGGTATAGAATATAAGTTAGTTTCAATAACATTTACCATATAGACACCCCTTTTTACATCATTAAGATACTTTAAACACAGCAACCGTTGAATTATTAAAGCCTATAAAATGATTATTCTGGCTTTCTGGTAGTCCACGGAGGCGTTCACTTTTAATATCACCAATTTTGCGTGGAGCACCTTTTTTACGTTGGTCCCAAGCGTATAAATCAGTACTTGTCCGATATGGACTATGAAAGAAAGTGATAGTTCCGTCAAAGCTGATTGCATTAGTTCCGTGTAGCTTCTCTGGGATTTTTATTTTTTTAGAAATCTTCTTATCTTTATCTAACTGTATTAAATTAAAGTTAGAGTAAGGTAATAACCATACTCCTCCCTCAGCCGCTCCGCACATTGCATAGCAATCCTCAATAATGAAGTCGTCTTCATCTTCGTTGTCACTCAGGTATCCTAACTCTTTATTGAATTTAAAACGTGGTTTTCCGCTATAGTCAAAAAAGACAAGTCCTTCTGTAGAAATGCCTTGCCCGTATATCCCTTCTTCAGAGTAACTAACCCATATTCCTTTATCCGTAGGAAAGATCTCTTGTACACAATCACCGCACTCAAAAGAAGACAACATTTCACCTTCGCTATTTACTATAAAAGCATTGTGTTCTGACGAGTCGTTAATTGGATTAACCAAGATGAATTGTTGGTTATTAATCCAACGAATGAGCGGATAATCCAGTTTTAACCTTGGATAAATTAATTGCTCATTAAAAAGAATGCCGTAGCTCTTTTCAAACTTAAGAACAACCAATAATCCGTATTCATCGTGGTAATCAGCGTCTATAACTTTTGCTTTCTCATATATGTCAGGTATTGTGTACAGTTCATTTTTTGTAACTTTCATTTTAGCGCCCCTTTTATTAAATAGATAAACAGAATTATACAGGAAATGTTTAGGTGACAACTAGCAAAAAGCGTTGACTATTCTTTAGTGCTTTGATAGATTAAAACATAGTAACTCTCTTTTGTTAAGTAGTTAATTTATTAACCCCTTAACATTTATTCAGTTAAGTTAAAAACAACGCGAAAAGAAAGCCAAAGGATTAAATTCCTTTGGCTTTCTTTTTTACTCTAAATAATTTTTTCTTTTAAATAAGGTTTGGTTCTCTTGGGGGATTTACGTTTCTTTTTTCTGCCTTCCTCAGCATCCCACCGCTCTCCATCCCACTTAAAGGTTAGCTCGTATTGTTGACCGTTTTTTTCTCTCTCTAAGACTAGCTTTCCCTCTAACATTAAGTCACAAAGCCCTTCTTCTACATCGTATCCCCAATCCGTAACGCTCCCTTCATAATATAGATCATCTCTTGCTGGAATGTAATCGGGATATTGATCTCTAAGTCTTTTTATATGTTCGTAATTAAGGTGGTAAGGTCCATATGTCTTTGTATTCTCAGGATGCTTAATAGGAAATAGAACTGGGCTTCCGTAATAATGAAGTGCAATAATTACTTCATTTCCTTTGTAACCGTATGATTGACCCTTAAATCCGTTTACAGTAATTACTTTTTGTTCCACTTTATCTCCTCCAATGTATACAAATTGCTGGTCATTCCTATCTCTTACATTCCATCTTACATATTGAATTGAACAATTACCATAATTCTTTTATACAGTAAATATATTCTACAATTGTATATATCAGTGTGGTAGGATAGAAAGTGGATTTATAAAGTAGAGAGGAGGTTACGAAAGTGAAATTTCTAGAGTATTTACCGCTACTCATTATTGTTGCAGTTACTCTCTTATACGTGTTGATTCCTAAAAGTACAAAACCGCTATACAAAAAGATATTCTCTATATACTTCGTGGCTATTGCTGTTATCTTTGTTATTGGCCGTGAGTACATAGCTTATAAATATAACGGAACACCCGTACCAGATAGTTTTTGGAACTTAAATACAGGTTGGACTGACATAATAACTTTTGCTTACCTTGTACCAGCTGCTATATTCTTTTTGTTTATATACGTAAGAACCATTCGCTTCACAAAAGAAAGAATACTGAAGTGGTTTATAGGTTTTAGTATCATTCCAATGAGTTTAGGTTTTATCGTAGCTTTATTTATTTTCGGTTTAGGATACGGATATAGCCCTTAATTACATTTAATGAGAGATTAATACATATAAGATTTTAAATTCAGGAGGAAGAAAATAATGATTGGCGTACCACTCTTAGCAGCTCTTTTACCAGGAGCATTTATAATACTTCTTACTTGGTGGTTTAGAAAGAACGAAACAACTCTTTTGTTACAAGTGTTACCTGCAACTTTAACAATTATAGCGGGTCTAATTTACCTTTACATAGGATTTGTTCACATCGGAGGATTTGCAGGAGCAGCTTATGGATATCTAGCTTTCTTCCTTATTTTATTTGCAATTATTGCGCTCGCATTAGCACTAAGGAAGGTTCCGACTAGTAGCGGAAATGCAACTCCTTCTAAATAAGATATGGGCAGAAATATAAAAAAGATCTTAACATTGCGTTTAAGATCTTTTTTATATGAATTAACTGTTATCAGGGTCCCTCATAATTTCAACCATAGCGTAAAATACATAAATCCAAAAAGCAGTGAAAAAGTATTTGGTAACGAGGTTTATATGAAAACCTTCGTATACAAAAAGCAGTAAAGCAGCTCCTCCGAAAATTAAAAGGATTAGTCTTATATTATAAGACAACAAAAGCGTATGAATCTTTTTACTTATTCTACTCTGCTTCCTAAACTTTATGATTTTTGCCACTGCTTATTCACTCCTCAATTAAAAGATTCTGTATTAGACATTACTACCGCTATTAAAGGATTCGTTTCTTACCTAAGTAAAAGTATTATAGTGCTTGTGAAAACGAAAGGAGTTGTATTTTAATGGCTGACACTCATACTTATACAAAGGGTGAAGAAATAGCAAACTCAATATCTCACGGCATTGGAGCGCTTCTAAGTATTGCCGCTTTAGTATTGTTAATTGTCTACTCTTCTTTGTATGGCACACCTTGGCATATTGTTAGTTTTACGATATTTGGTTCCACAATGTTGCTTCTGTACATCTCTTCTACAATGGTTCATAGCCTTCCACAAGGAAAAGGAAAAGATATTTTTGAAATACTTGATCATTCCTCAATTTATTTCTTTATTGCCGGTACTTACACGCCTTTTTTATTAATAGCTGTTAAAGGTACATTAGGTTGGACGTTATTCGGAATTGTTTGGGGTGTAGCAATAGTAGGTACAATCTTTAAAGTGTTTTTTGTAAAGAAGTTTCTGTATACTTCCACTGCCTTGTATATTCTAATGGGATGGATGATTGTTTTCGCTTGGAATCCGCTAAATGATACAATTCAACGCGAAGGCATTTATTATCTAGTAGCTGGTGGAATAGCATATACAGTTGGAGCTGCTTTTTATGTTTGGCGATCTCGATTTAATCATTTAATATGGCACATATTTGTTATTGTAGGTAGCTTATTGCATTTCTTCTGTATATTCTTATATGTATTGCCAATTAGATAAAAAAGAATAACTAGAGGAATATTAACTAAAAAAAGCAGGATAGACCCTATAAGGTTTATCCTGCTTTTTATATACCATTATTTCATTCTATATTGCGCGTCTGTCTTTCTTACAAAACCCAATAACGAACAAAATAGAAACCATACCGCCGTAGCCGATAATTGATTTTATAGGTTCTGGCATTAAATTTTGAGCGACTATTAAAAATAATGCGGTAAATATAATAAGTGTATCGTATTCACCTTTAACTAATGACCAAACTCCGCGATAGTTATGCTTCTTCTTCTTGCTCTTTAAAATAATGAAATAACTAGCAATCAGCAAAGCAAAAGATATTATGTACAGTGAGATCCACGAAAAAACATTAAACGCACCTAACAGCATACCAACAAACATTAATAAGATAGGAAACCGATATTCCAAATAATCCCCTCTTTTTCTACTAATTTAACCGCTGTGCAAGTATGAAACATTCACCCTTTTTACATTACGGTAACTATACTTACTCTCTATAATATATAATTTCTTCTTTTTTTACCATATTGTCAAATTGCTTTTATACTCTTAGCAAGAATATAGAAATTTATAGGAGGCTCTTATTTATGAGTAAAGTAAAGGAAAATAAAAAGTTTAAAATTGTAGAAAAAGACAACAAACCTAATACGCTAAAAGTAGTTTGGTTTATTGACGATGAGCTAGGATATGGAGTTGAGTATTCTGATGCTGAAGCTATCATTGCTTCTTGGTCATTTGGAGATAACGGTATTGAATCTTTCATTCTTTCTAAAAAATTGTATGGTTATATGGTCAATATCCTGAGTGAATTAGAAAGTAAGCAAAAACTTAGCAGAAAAGATCCTAATTCACCATTTGTAGAGGTATCTTTGCCAAGTAAGCTTACATCTGCTACGTTCTCCATTAATAATGGAAAGACAACAAAAAAGAATAATGACGATGTGTTATCTGTTGTTCAGCTTCTTGAAGAACATTTTGGTCAACATCCTTTAAAAAACTATGCAGAAAAAAAGAAACAAGATATCCAGTTAGTTAAAGAAAAGGGTTTATGGACACCCCTAACATTCGTTCAACATTCTGCTTAATCAATTTAGGTATTATACATTAAGGACTGTATGCTTAGCATAACAGTCTTTTTCTCTGCTTTAAATAGTTTAAATCTCTTTTATACTTTAGAGATTTAAACTATTTAACTGTTCACCTAAGGGTTAGGTTTATATATACTGTATTTATCCTTATAAATCACTTATGTGGTAAATTTTTATAGTAACAATTTCAATTATGGAAATTATAATAGTTGAGTGTTTCTGGCTGATTTTTAAATGTTTTAGAATATTTAATGAGCTATCTGATTCACAGCATTCAGAATCATCTTTGTTCATCTATTTATAGGTATAAGTTCTATATCTATGCCATCTCCCTAGAAAAAGTTAGTTTATTTTACAGACAACTTTTCCGTCATTTACTTTACTATCCTTTTATATTTTTCACCTTTTATTTTTTTCTCAGTAAAAAAGAAGTGACATTTCTTTTTCTTTGTTGTACAATTCTCTTTGTAAGATATATTGATGACACAATGCAGAAACTTCAACCAACCTTGTTAATGCTTTAAACCTTATCTTATTAATCAAACATTTCTGGATGTGCTACTAATAAAAAGTAGTCATTCAACCTCAGTAATACATAACTGTTTTGAAAATGTGAAAATTTTATTTTGAATTGATACTAGGTACTAAGTATAAAATTCAGCTAACATCTTAGGTATAAACTTTCCATATTTGCAAGTAAGTTTATGTAAAAAAAGATCTATCACTTATGTTGTTGTATATTAAATATTTCTGACTTGACTAATGACTTATTTATCACATTCATACAATATGTCCTAATGTAAATGATAGTATCGCTAGAAACAATAAGGAACTATACTCTGTATAGTAAGGCGCTTTAATTAACCGTTAGGCCGCGGTGTTAAAGTGACTCAACCTTATTGTTTCTTTTTTTGCTTAAAAAGAGATATGATCTGCTAGGTGCAAACCTACAATAGAAAAGCACTTTGCTTCTCAAGGAAAGTATAATGTAAATCATATAACTTGTGCTGTTATGTAGTAGGTATTTAAAATTCAACTCAATCCTTGATTGTGTTTTTTTATGATGCAAATCTATAAATAGTAACTTAGAACTAACAAACAATGTAGAAAATGGTGTAACGATGCGTAACAGAAAATTAGAAAGCTTTAACTTTAATATAGCTGCAACTTTGCTTCTTCTCTTTTGTGTAAGTTGCTTTGCAATTTATGCAGCTCAACAAACTGGTCAATATGGTTCGAATTTTGTTTTAAGGCAAGCGATATGGTATACAATCGGAGCGGTTATTATTGCAATAGCAATGAGACCAGACTTAGAACAACTTAATCAGTTTACTTGGTATTTTTATGGATTTAATATTCTTTTGCTTATATTGCTCATAATCTCCCCTTCCAGCATTGCTCCCTTAAAGAATAATGCAAAGAGCTGGTTTGTATTGCCGGGAATAGGTTCTATTCAGCCATCAGAGTTTATGAAGATTGCTTTGGTTCTTGCTCTCAGTAAAGTTGTATCTAAACATAACGAAGCGAACCCTTCAAGAGATATGCGAAGTGATATTGCGCTTATTATTAAATTATCCGCTACACTTTTTGTACCAATACTTTTAGTAATGAAACAACCTGATTTAGGAACAACACTGGTAATGGTATTTTTATTTTTTACAATGTTGTTTATATCAGGTATAACATTTAAATTAATTATCCCAATCTTCTCCTCTATTGTAGCTATTGGGGTAGCACTCATCTATATGGTGCTTTATCACGCCACGCTATTAGAGAAATACTTAAAAGTGCAGGCTTATCAGTTTGATCGTATTTATGCCTGGTTTAAACCTGAAGACTATGCCGGAAGCTTATCTTATAATTATATGCAGGTCTTAAAAGCTATTGGATCAGGACAAATAGTTGGTCGAGATTTATCTAGCGGAGCGGTTTATGTTCCTGAAAAACATTCGGACTTTATTTTTAGTGCTATTGGAGAAAACTATGGTTTTCTTGGTACCAGCGTAGTGCTTCTTATGTTTATGTTGCTGATCTATCATATTGTTATGGTTGCTCATAATACAAAAGACGCGTTTGCTTCTTACATATGCACAGGTGTTATTGCTATTATCCTCTTCCACGTTCTTGAGAACGTTGGAATGTGTATTGGTATTCTTCCGATCACCGGAATTCCGCTACCTTTTATAAGCTATGGAGGAAGTTCCCTTATGAGCAGTATGTTTTTAATCGGGATTGTTCTAAATATTAGTTACAGGTCAAAAGTGTATATGTTTAATCAAAAATAAGACCTAACTATAAAAATACTTATTGATATTAACGCGGTAAATCACTATACTTACATATGAAGAGCTTGATACACTCTTTACATAACCCCCTTCATCTAATAGTTATTTGAAGGAATTAAAGTAAATCTCCTGCAAGGTTTACTTTACGAAAACAGACCGCTTCAACGGTCTGTTTTTTTGTGGTGTTTATTAACGTAAGGTCTTGACCACAAGGCTGAATATATTCTAGTACAAAGCGCTCTGGTTTCCACTCCTATTCCCATTACTTTCTTGGCACATCAACTACTACACACAATTCTTTCAATTATACTGAAGGTGGTTAATTGCTCTCAGGTAGATTCCCAGTAGATACAATTAATTTGTAAAGTAATTACCACACATTTAAAATTCTTTTTTTCACACACTAAGAGAAATGAATATATAATCTAAAGGCGCTCTAAGAAGCAGATAAAATTCAATACTACATAATTTACGTTGTAGAAAAAAGGAGATATAACATTGAAAAAATATTACGGATTATATGATTTACAACTAGATGATTTTAAACCAGGAATCGCAGGAACCAATTACAGTTCTGTAGAAGAAATTGGTGCTGAAAGAGCATTTGTCCTTTCGCAAGCTGTTGATGAACCGACTTCTGATAATATGACTAATAAAGAAATTTTAGATGAATATGGATACGAAGTACGTGAGGTATCTGAGGAAGAATACAAAGAAATCCTAATAAGCCAAAAAAGCGCTTTGCTAACCTCAGTAACGCTCTAACGGTAAATGTTTAATATTTAAAAACATTAGTGGAAAGAGCTAAACAATGCTTCCTAAGAAACAACTACTTAAATCGAAAAAGACGTAAGGTTTATAATGTACCCCTACGTCTTTTTGCTTTTTATTGAATGGAGTTATCCCATTCTTCTAGCCATTGTTTAGGCATTTTAACTTCTTTTTGTTCAAGTTTCTGTAATTCTTCAAATGTATATGTATTGGATAAGTAAAGCTCCCATTGATTTTCTATATCCAAAGCAACCATTATTGCCTTTTTATTTTTTGACCTGTTTATGCTAATGCTTGTGTCCTTAGAGTTTTCTTGCAAAAATCCCTCACACCAATCAACCAAGTCCTTGTGTGAAATAGAATTAATAACCGCTAGTTTTATTACTTTCTTTAGTGAGTCTGCTGTATAACTGTATTTTCCTAACATATGAACACCTACTTATAAACGTTTCCATAACAATATAACCTTTCGAGTAAAACTTCTACTTTTAGTAATTAATTAAAGAAGAAAAACAAAAAGAACCGCTAGTTTTCATAGCGGTCCCCTTCAAATGAGTTAATAAAATTATGAGTTCTCTTTATGATCTTCTTTGTTATTGCCCTTCTTAAATCTATTAAGCAGTTTATGGTATACATAAATACCTGCTCCGGTCAGATAAACAATAGCTCCCCAGCGCCCTGGTAAGAACTTAATTAGCCATATAGCCATTGTAATAGTTGCTACTGCTAAAAGACCTACCCAATGATCGTGTTTTAATTGTTTTTTCTTAGTTAGAACAACAATATAGCCAATTGGCGGAGCAAGGATGCATAAAACAATATAAAACTCAAAAGATTTATACCACGGCCTCTTTTTCATAGATAATCACCAACTTTATGTAAACATCTTCTGCAGCAAGTATAGGTAAACCTTAAAACGCTATTTAATCTACTTAATGTTCATAATGCATACCTTTAATTGGTCGAGTTTTTTAAGGTTAATTTTCTTCTTTACTTATTTCTTTGTTTTGTTTTTGGTTTAAGATTACGATTAAATTGTAGGCAAAGATTAACACTCCACAACCTACCATTATCCACTCAAAAACACCCCTAAACCCAGGGTTTATGTAGTTAGCTACTGCAATAAAAATTCCAGTTAACATATTTAAATAATTCCAAAACAAAAAGATTGCTCCCTTTTAAGTAATTTTATAAAGGAAATACTTCATAGCAGTTCTACAAATTGCTAATATCTCCAAAACAAGTCCACTCTAACATAATTAGAAAATCCTTTCAAATGACTCTTGCTTCTTTTATTCTTATTGCAATCTTTTTAGTTACCCAAAATAGAGAGTAAAAGAAAAAGAAATTAAAGATTAGATTAAACACTTGAAAGCTAAGTTGCCCACCACCACTTAGATGAAACCCTAACCAGCGTGCAGGAAATCCAAAATAGTATGAGCGAAACACTTCGTTAACTACCTTAATTCCGATAACGGGAATAAACGACACGACTATCACCGCAATAATACTAAATAGAGATAATTTTTTATTGAATTTCAAAAAGACACTCCTTATAAAATATTGTACTTTGTAATTACATTTACCATTTTATCAAATAATTAGGCGCTACATTATTAATAAAAAGAATTTACATTGTTAAGATTAAATAAAAAACTACCCAGCGAGACTAACTGAATAGTTAAATTGGGTAGTTTTTTATGCTATATAATTAACGATTATTAGGGTTACTATGTATATAAACTGCAATACTTACATTGATGTGATAAACATTAGCAATAGCATTAAGACACCTAATAGGCCGCTTATAAAGATATTTATTAAAGATATAATAACATTGTGTTTGATTTTTATTGCACCAACTATTAACCCAGCTATAACCACAACCCACCAAATTGTTTCAAAGAGTCTTTCATTGTATTCAGTAGTGTCGCTAAAAAATAAGACAAATAGCAATAGTTGTAGTATAAGTGTAGCAACACTTAATAAAGACGGTCTGCGCTGTTTGTATTTGCGATGTAAAACTGCTCCAATCATTGTAAGACCAATAGCAGCTGATAAAAGAATAAGCAGTAGTAATACGCTAAAACCCATTTATTTAAATTCCCCTTTTATAAAAAAGTTCGCCCATCAAGTTCTAACTTTTAAACATTGCTAAACCAGAATGTTTAGTAATTGCTTTTTCAGTAGTACTTAACTTTCAGTTATGACTAGTCAAAAAATAGTAAAGAACAGCTCTTGAACAATCTTAGTTACTCTTCCTCATCGCTTCTATATTCTAAGATATCGCCTGGCTGACATTCTAACGCCTCACATATTTTTTCTAATGTTGTAAACCTAACTGCTTTAGCCTTCCCGTTTTTTAAAATAGAAAGATTAGCCATTGTTATGCCTACTCTCTCAGAGAGCTCAGTAACACTCATTTTTCTTTTTGCTAACATTACGTCAATGTTAATAATAATAGCCATTTTATTCACCTCAGACTGTGTAGTCGTTCTCTGACTTAATATCAATTGCTTCATTTAAAAGTCTTTTGAGAACAGCGGCAAAAACCGCGATTACGAGCGAAGCAAAGATGGGAATCATACCAATAATTATAAGACCTGGTGCATCATCCTTTTCCGCTACAAGATAAACAAATGGTAGCATTACAACGTATAAACCGCTAATTATAAGCCCACAGTACTTTATTTTATTAAGTGCCTCTACAGAAACATTGGAAAAACCTTCGTTATTGTCAATTAACATCAAAAGTCTAAAAGCCTGATAGAGTGCTGTGCAATAAGGAATGACTGAAATATACATTATTATTAACGCCGGATATAAGTTGCTAGCATAGTTAGGATCTACTGAATTGCCGGCCAAATAAAATATGCCGTATATAGCTAAGGCAAGAATAGGAGCTCCCATAAGGAACAGGGCTAGTTTTAAGAAGATTGTTGAACTTTGTTTCATAAACATACACCTCTCTTATTAATTCTGAGTATGAATTTATCATATTTTTTATCGTTTTACAATAAATACTTATCTTTTTTTATTATATTATTATTGTTATATTCATCAAATCCTATTTTTATTACTTATTGTAATCCAACCTTTTAAAGACTTACTGAAAAAAAATTAATAAGAGATAACACAGAATCAACAGTTATTTTTTAAAAAAGGCAATAATTATTGTCCAGGCTTATATTAATACTATTTTCTAAACAATTCATCCCTTTGGATTAAAATAGGATGTTTTTCTCATTCTAAATTATTGCTATTTTTAAGCATTGTTTGTTGTCGAGAAGGTCTATTTCCCTCTGGAAAGAAAACTCCCTAGTTAAGCTAGTTTGCAGTATTTAAAAGTGGGTCCAAACTTCTTATTAGCCTATCGAGATCTATTTATAGTTACATCTAAAAATAGGGTCGAGGTAAAATAAAAATTAATATTGATTATTTAGAACATATTTTAATTAAAACAACTTGTTTGTTATAGTTCTTTTTAAAAATAAAAACCACTCAATAATTTTTGAGCGGCACTTAGTTGCTATAGTATTTGAAAAATATTTTAAAATTTGTCTCTATATTTGAAGCTCTTTGTTTTATTTGATTGAGGGTGTCCTCAATGTTATCTATTGAGTTTTCTATGTTGTCTAATGAGCTAGAAATACAGTTGCTATTATCACTAGACTCTTTCATACTTCCTTTTATATCTTGGATATCACTTAATATCTTATTAGCGAGCTCCTCAAATTTTTCCAGTGTTGTTCCTCCTTTAAAAAATATTCATTTTACCGATTTTGTATTAAAATAACTATAGTTATTATACCAAATTTATCTAGATTACCTTACAAGTACGTTGAAGAAAAGAGGAAAAAATGAAAAGAAAAAGTCTCATTAAAATTATTGTTGTTATTTTTATATGTTTTATAGCTGTTTATTTTAGTAAAAGCTTTATTTCTAAACACTTTTTTAACGCAATGTGTGGAGAAGAAGTAATACAAAAAACATCTTTGAATAGTAGGTATAAACTAAAATTGCATCAAGTTGATTGTGGTGCTACTACTGGATTTTCTTACAATTTAACTATTAGCAAAGACAATAAAAACTCTAAGGAAATTATGAACTTCGAAATGTTAGAAGATGATCCTGACATAGAAGCGAACTTAAGTGAGAACAAACTAAACATTACATATAGTCAACCAACTGTAATCTCTAATACAAATAGCTCTTATAATGATTTAGACATTCGCTTTGTTAGAAAAGGAAAAGATTTTAAAGTGCCCTCTTCTTTTAAGGGGCAGAGGAAAAACTCAGATATTGACTATGTATCATTGTACGATAATGAGTTAGAAATTTATCAAAACGAAGAAATCCCCGCCGCTCAAGTAGGTTTTGCAGTAAATAATAAGGGTGAAGTAAAGTCTGGCTGGAATAAAGATTGGTTAGTAGTTGGTACTCTTAATTATGAGATGCCAATATTTATTGATACCGCCAAACACAACTCCCCTATTTATGTAGGTCAGAAAAGAAATTCCAAGTGGGAAAAGGTTCAAATTTCTACTAACAATAGTCAACTACAAGCCATAAATAAGAAAATTGATAAGATTTCTGATGATCGTTTTACACCGGAAGACGCAAAGGAAAATCCGGTAAAAGAAAAAGATTTTAAAGAAATAATAAAAACTGCTAATGAAGATCAAAACCACATCAAGTTTTGGGAAGATTTTTTACGTGGCATAACATTGAAACCAAATACCTTTCTATAAGTAGTAGCATTGCCTGCTTTAATAAACTAAAAAGAGAACTGTGTAATAAACACAATTCTCTTTTTTATATTCATATTAAGTAATAAAGTTAGTAGTTAAAACTAACTTACGGTTCCATAAACCTTGAAAAGTCTAGATCTTTTTTCTTTTCAAGGTTATCCATCATTAGATGAATAAGTGATAACGGTTTTTCTTTTGTTTTTTTCCAATATTCGCTTTCCCTCTTAAACTGCTCCTCCATTTCTTCTGGCAAGCGAATTTCAAAAAGCTGTTCAAAGCTTGTTAAACGTAATGCGGCCATTAATGCAAGCATTTGAACATAGTTAACATTTGTTCCTTTGCCATTAACAAGTTCAGATATAGTAGCTACCCTCATACCAGTCATAGCAGCTAGTTGTTTTTGTGTTAACTTCCTTTCTTTTAAAGCATCATCTATTTTATATACAACCTTTGCACCTTTTAAATGTGACGCAGTACCCACAACTATGGGGTTCATCAATTTATGTGTCTCTTCAATAATGTGTTCTGCCTTTTGTGAAATCATCTTAGCACTCCTTTGGTTACGGTTTTCTGTAAAGGAGCTTTTGCCCTCGGTATTATACTATATTTTATATTCGTTGCAAGACCTAACTGGTATATGTAAAAAAACTCGAAATCTGTTCTGTTCGAGTTTTCAGGTAGTTATAAAATATAATGTAGCAATCTAACACTAAAATGTTAACGTCAGTTTCACTTTTGCTTAATTTACATTAAGTGTTGCCAGCTCCATTTTTTTGTTTCGGTATAACATTCGAAAGGTAGCGCTATTTACTACGCTTACTATATTATCCAAATAAGTTTCTCCAATAGTATTAGAAAAACGGTGAAAAAATTCTTCTTCTGATCCGGCACCATAGCCTCTAGCGGATTTAAAAAAACCATCATAATCAAACATCCCCGCTTCTATGACAAAAGAAACTCTAAAGAAGTTGAAATGCCTAATGCCGCCTTCAATGCTATCTATATAGCAATGGAGTTCTAAGTCTGACATATCATCCTCTTCCACGTCTATATCTACAATATAGCAATTACTTTCGGGATGCTTGCTATATTTGGTAGTAGCTCTCGGAACTTTATAATAAGATGCTTCTTGAACAGATGCCCAAATTAACTCTCGTAGCTCGGTTTGCATCTTACAGCGTGTTTCAATTTCCTTTTTATTAAGAAGAAGAGTCTGGCTATTTACGTTTGTAAGCTTGTTTATTGCCCTATTTTGTTCAGAATGTTGGGCACATAATTCTATGAGTTGATCCATTACTTTGTCTCTTTCTAAATTCCCTAAACTTTTAGTTTTCATATTTCCTCCGATGAAGCCCTTATTAAAACACTATTATTTAGAATACAGGTTAGACTCCAGAATTTCAAAGGATGTTTTATACAAAAACGCCAACATAAACTTCTCTGAAGACTGGTCAAGTGATGATGTCACAAGACTGAGAAAGAGAAATGAATAATTTATTTCTTTTTTAACATTAAAGTAGCATATTATATATTTTTTCGCATATACATATAAGTTGGTCGCTTATCGCACGTTGATAAAATAAAATCACGAATATAATAATGGATTTTAAGCAACCTTTTTTAAAACTGCTTGTTAATTTGGAACACAGTAAAATTGGAACATTAAAATCACATAAATTTAATACAAACTAAACTTAGCGTAAGTTAATACAAAAAAGCTTATTAGAATTTTCATCTAATAAGCTTTTGTTTTTTTAAATATAAATTGTGCTAAGGATGTTTATTTAGAACATCATTTAATTAAACATACCTTCTTGCCTGTTCGAAGAATTTTTTTCATCTAATTTCTTTCCAGATTTTAAATAACCATTTTTCTGGGTTTCTTTTAATTTTTGTTTTCCACGTTTCTTTTCCTGGGATTGGTGTTACAATGGCTGCTTGTACTCCCATTCTTTTTGCACACCATACATCTGTAAATAGTTGATCACCCAAGAATAAGATTTGATTTAGTTCGATATCCTTAATCTCAGCAATCTGCTTAATTCGTCTTGTAGCGGGTTTTCCAGACTTCCCTATTCCTGATATTCCGTACTTGTCAATGAAGCTTTTTACGCGATTCTCGTTGTTATTAGAGACAATTATAAGGTTAATACCTAATTCTCTTAAAGATTTTAACCATTCTTCAAACTGATCGTCACCCATTTCATTCTCTGCTGCTAGGGTTCCATCTAAATCTGAAAGAATTACTTTAATATCTTTTTCTTTTAAGAACTTTTCGTCTATATCAAAAAAACTTGTTAAAAAATGTGCTGGTTTCAAATAGTTAATCATTTTTAATTCTCCTTTTCAATGTAACAAAAATAATTAAATCATCTAATTCCACCTATTTCAACCAAACTGTAATAAAATGTAGATAATTTTTTATTAAGGCGGTGTTTATTTGAAAAAAATATTTTTAATTGATGGTTCGTCAATGTTAAGTACTCAGTATTATGGAAATCTTCCAAAATCCTATACATATGCAAAATCTAAAGAAGAGAAATTAGCGGCTATGAATGATATTCTTCAAACTTCTACTGGCATTTATACAAATGCGGTATTTAATATGACTAAGACTATTTTAAAGCTTATAAAGGACTATAATATTGAATATTTAGGGGTTTGTTGGGATATATCGAGAAAAACCTTTAGACGAACGCTTTATCCTCAATATAAAGCTCATAGAGATGAAACTCCCCGTCCATTAAGTTCTCAATTTTCTCTAATGCAAAAAGTATTGGGTCATATGGGTATTCCTCAATTTAAACTAGAAAATTATGAGGCAGATGATTTAATTGGTAGCCTTTCAAAAAATCTCTCTTCTAACAATCAAGTGTACATACTTTCAAAAGACCGTGATGTTCTGCAGTTAATTAATACAAATACGACTGTATGGTTAAACACTAAACAAAGTAGCAAACTATTTCCTCAGATTAAAGAGCTAGACAACGAGTTTAAACACGCTCCTTACAGCTACTTCCCTTTCTCATTAGATGCATTTAGAATTATTTACGGATTAGAGCCAAAACAGCTAATAGACTTAAAAGGTCTTACTGGTGATACATCAGATGGTATACCTGGAATTAGCAATATGGGTGAAAAAACCGCTACTCCAATACTTCAACGTTACGATACCATTGAAAATTTTTATGAAGAGATTGAAAAACTTGAAATAAGAGATGCCCAACAGCTAATTAAAGATAAGGGCATTAAGCGGGTTAAGGTAGAGAAGATGTTAGAGAATAAAGAAGTAGCTCTTTTAAGTAAAGGTCTAGCGACTATTAATACAGAGGTACCAGAATATAAAAATTTATCTTTAAGTGATTTAAAGATAAACCTAAACAAAGAAAAGGCTTCAACTATCTTTAGTAAGTTAGAATTCCACTCCTTAAAATTATAGTTATTCTTCCCTTTTTGTAAGATGCTGCATATACACTGATTATTTAGAAGTATAATTATCTAAAAAACAAGGGGAGATAAATTTGAGCAGCATTGTTAGAAACTTCGAAGAAGCAGTTATAAAGGATATAAAAAAAATAACTAATTATAGCGGTATTAATTGGGATGCAGTATTTCTTAATGGCGGAGATATTGACTTTCACGATGAAGAGATAGAAATTACTTTTTTGGTTGACGATTACAATGGAGAGAGGTATAAATTTTGGTACGATTATGAGATGAAACGAGGTGCTTTATTAAAAGTAGAGGTTAAAAACAATGAAGAGGATTTCATTACAATATGGAAACAAGGCCTTTTTGAATAATTTAATAGAGCAACTGCTGTCCTTCTGTATTCTGTGTTTTCGGAAGCAAATGAAACAAAGAAAAAGCCTGCAATATATTATATTATTGCAGGCTTTTTCTTTGTTTGGGTCCTTTTAATTAGCGATATTGTTCTAGATTTTTCTCTCTTTTAATTGGTCCCTTATGAAATTTACTCCACTCTACTATACGGTCTGCTATTCTGTCATAAAGATCGTCTTCTAAGTACGGATAGTCATAATCCAAAAGCCTTTTGATATTAGCTACTAACTCCTCTTGTGTTTCCGCACTAAATGCTTTGTCATTAGCTAATGTTTCTAAAAGGTAGTCGCAAAACATTTTGAAGCCTTCATCCCAGTTACCATTACCATTACTTTGGGCTTCATATCTCAATTTTTCTACAGCTCTAAGTAACTCTCCTTCTACTGTGTCAGATTGACCGCTGCGCGGTACGTAATTTTGCCAAATCTTCTTTGCTTCTTCAAAGTATCTCATATGTATTCTCCAATCATATAATTTGTTTAAATAAAATTTATTATATTTATGAGTTATTCAAACTAGCAATAGGCGTTTAAAAAGCGCAAATGAGAATGTTTGTAACCCAGAAGCAATTTCCTTATTTAATTTACTACAACTATATTACAAGAGATTGGAAAAGAATCAATATGTTACACGCACCTAGAACCATTAATAGCTATAACTTTTTTCAAAAAAAGACCTTTACACAATGCAAAAGGTCTTTTCAAATTATTTATCTTGTTTTTCTAGTTGTTTGTTCTTTAAAATGTCTTGAGCTGATACTTTAATAGCCTGAGCTAGTTCACTAAAATCCTCTGTGTTTTTTATTAGTAACTCTATTTGTACAGCACTAAAGTATTCTGCGTCTGTTCCATCCAACGTAATATCTTTTAGTTTCTTTAATTTTTCGTTAAATGCTTTTAGTTCGTTATTTAACTCATTAATTTCTTCATATACGGTTGGTATCATTATTTTCCCTACCTCTATTTATTATTTAGATTGTTATTCCGCTTGTATTATACATTAAAAGCAAGAACAACAACTTAAATATTCTTAAAAATATAATAATTTTAGAATTGATTTATAAATCCTGTTGTTAAAAAATTGTGGTGCCTAACAGCAAACTCGTATAAATACTATTCATTAATTGCTTACATTCTTATTTAATTGAATAGTCTTGTGTTTGGTATGGTACGGTAAATAAAGCGGTGCATTTCTTGTTTCCTTTACAAGCAAGCCTTCACCAGGTATTGAATTTATAACTTTCATATCTACAGGAATAATCTTTCCTTCTCTTTCAACTTTTAAAAAGATATCTAACAGTACCCATTGATTAGGATACAGGGAACGGACTTCTTCCCATTTCATTTAACATCACCGCTCCTTTTATTTTTAAGGTTCTTAATTGACTCTACACTCAAGTTTATTCTCTGTAAACCTTTTACATTTATTTGTTTGTAGTTAGCAAAAAAGTAGAGAATAACTCTACTTTTCAAAATCAGAAGCAAAATATAAGTCGTGAAGAATTGTTGCTAAGAAGAACTGTACTGAAGGACGCTCGAAGTATTTATTTTGAAGAATTCCAATTTGTCGTTTAAAAGCAAGCTCATATTCCTTAGAATTACGTTTCATTTCAAGTAATGATTTTATTAATGCATCCGTTTTATCTACAATATCTACTCTTATCCCCTCTGGAGTGTTATCTTTTGGATCTAGTAAATAATCATCTACATATTCCCTTAAGTAAGATGGCACCCACTGAACTATTTCTTTTGCTACCGATGTCTCGTATTCTTCAAAAGCCTTCTTTATATTCTCGCTTTGGTGTTTAACGGGCCCATTTACGTCACCTGATATAGCCTCTGGTAAATCGTGAAATAAAATTTTACCTATTAAACGTGTAATATCAATGTTAATTCCGTGTTTTTCCTTCTCGTATAAAGCAAAGAATAATCCAATAGCGGCTGCCCTAAATGAATGAGTAGCATCATTATCAGCATAAGCATTAAATCTTCCTGACCATCGCTTAATTTGATCCATCTTTAATACGGTCATTAAAAATTTTCTGTATGTGCTATCCGGTCGTTCAAACTCCTCTACTAAATCTTTTACTGATTGGTATTCGCTTTTTAAGATTCTTCTTTTAGAGTCCTCATAAGCTTGAGGAAAATGAAAGTAGTTAAGAGCTTGTAATTCACGAGCACTAAATAACATTGCATCAAATGTATCCGCTAAATCAACTATTCTTCCTTCTGGTGTATTATCTTCTGCATTTACTATGTATGTATAGAAATAGTCTTTTAACGAACCAGAGACGCATTCAGCTATACTAATTGAAGCTTCTCTTTCCAACTCTTTTATGTATTTCCCTACAATCTCGTTCTTTTTCGTACTATGTTTAATCGGGCCTGTAATTACCTCATTTAAATCGTGAAAAATAGCTTTTCCTAGTATTTTTTCTATATCAAGATTTCGGTTATATTTTACGTTTTCAGTTAGACCTATTAAAAGAGATAAAACCGCTACACGGTAACTATGACTAGCGGTAGAGTCTTCGTATTTTGGTGAGAAGTCGCTCCATCTTGGGATAATAGACAATCTGTATAAAACGTGGAAAAGCTCACTGTTTTTCGGATTTTTATTTCCCATCTTTTTCACCTGTATTCTCATTTGGCTCTTCGGTGATAGTAGCTTGCTTCTCTTCTTTAACTTCTCCTTTTACCTCTTCTTTTATAGGTTCTTTAGTAACCTCTCTTGGTTTTTCTTCGTTTTTATATTTAATTGCTTCTATCTTTATTTCTTCTTCTTCCACCACATCAAATTTCAATGTAATTTCATCTTTAATTCCAAACTTCTCTTCTAACTCTGACTCAATTTTCTTTCTTAAATCCTCCACTAAGATAATGACATTGACCTTTTCAATCTTTTTTACGTTAATGTCTACAGTTAACAATCTATCTTGCATTTTATGAGAAATTACCTTTGTTTCGTCACTGCTGTTAATGACAGTAGATAAAAACTCGTCAATTATTTGTTTTTTGATTTCATATTTCTTAAAATAATAACTCTCTTCTGTATCAACTTTTTTTGTTTTTTTCTCATCATCAGAATAAATAAATATAACAGCAAATGTAACAGCAAACATAATAACTAAAATCACAATACCTATTGTTGTATTCATTAGATGTAGGATGTCGAAATCTTTAGTAACAGCTAAAAGACATCCAAAAAGTATTACACTAATGCCCAGTAGATAGACAGTATGAAAAAACTTTTTCACAAGCATCACCTCTTAATTACTTGTTAATAGGACAAGTTGTTTTTCCTTTTAAAGGAGGCTTTTATTTTGGATAAAGAACAGATCATTTCAGAGGTATTAATTAAATGTCAGGCTCAAGGGGAAACCGTTATAGTAGGAGGTTATATTCGCAACAAATTATTAGGATATGACTTTAAAGACGTAGACTTACTTACTACCTGCACACCAGAGGAGTTAAAGACACTCTTTCCGCAGCTTAATTGGACGGAGCAAGGTTTAGAGTTAGGCATTACACGAATGACTTACAGAAGTATACAGTTTGAGTTTAGTTCCTGTTTTAAAGAAGCTTTTAAATACAAATTAGAGAAGAGAGATTTCACCATTAATCAATTCTACTTTGATGGCCACAATTTAACTTCCCAATCAACAGGTGCTAATGACATAGAACTAAAACTTCTCAAAGCTTCTGATTACTTACAGAACTCTACTATTGAGTGTTTAAAGAATAGCCCACAAGCATTTATAAGAGCGTTTAGGTTTGTAAGTTTATACGATCTTAAATGGGACGATAGCTTGCTTACTCTTTTTCAAAACAACAAAAATTTATTTAAAACCGTTCCTGATGGTCGATTACAAAATGAGGCATATGAAATTTTAAAAGGAAAAAACATTTTAAGAAGTCTGTACTATTACGAGCAAGTTGGATTAATTAGCACAAACCCTAAGTTGGAAGAAATGCAGGAGGTTCAAATACCTCTTTACACACAAAACCTTGCCGCTAGGCTAATTTACTTAAGCTACTTACTAGGAAAGCAGACCGTTATTGAATGGCTAACTCTCCATCACCTGTCTCAAAAGCTTGTTGAGGAAATTCAACTGTACCTTCCCTACTTAAAAACAGACAATTTAGAAATCCATCCTAAAAAACTCCCTTTTATGACTCTTTTAAAGAGATACCAATATCAAGATGACAAAGAAAAAATTAAGGAATTTCTAAAAAACAGTAGATAACAACAGAAAAAACCTACTTGCAAAATAAATGCAAATAGGTTTATTTTTTTTGCTGATCCATCATATTTGATAATCGTTGTAAACGTGCAAAGATGTCGTCATCGTCATCCTCATCTATAGGAGAATTATTTTGTTTTGATGGAGTAGTTCTTCTGTTCTCAGTTTCTTTTGCAGGAGCTATTTTAGTTGTAGGCTCTTCATCCCAATCATCAAAACTTTCAGTGGTAACGTCTACTGTTTTTGGTTGCTCTGGAATTAACGTTTTATTTCTTGCACGTTCAAAAATATCATCATCTAAATTATCATTCTCTTCCTTGCCAAAATCGTAATTTTTCAAGAAATCATAAGCATCTTCGTTTTCATCTTGTGGATTTTTTGGCTTTTCTTCTAAGGATTCATTACCTAAGTCGAAATTTTCAAAGTCTGAGAAATCATTAAACTGTGGTTCTTCTTTTTGGGGTTTAGATGGTTTTTGAAATTCAAACGACTCATCAAACTGGTCTTTTTCATCATCACTAAATAATTCAGCAAATTCATCTTCAATTGTTTTATTCTTGCCGGGACTATTCTGCTCTTTAGAATTTTTTAGATCTTGCACCGTTAAGTAATCATCATCGTTCTGACTACCAACGCCTAATAAATCGTCCATTTCTCTTCTATCAGCAACTAAACTTTTATCTCTCTCCACTATACCGAAGCTATTCCAAGCAATGTCTTCTTCGAATTCATTCTGTTTTGTCTTCTTTTTACTTTTCTTTTTGGCACTACTCTTTGTAGGTTTAGGCGCTCTTTCTCTTCTAGGTTCATTGTACGTATCTTCAAAAGGTGGATCTGAATTTCTAGATGAAGTGGCGGTACTATATGAAGTTCCTTTTTCTTCCCGATTCCATTGGAACCACAGGAAGAATGATATCCCTATGACTATTAACTCTATAAACATCAATATATAGAACATCTTTTTTTCACTCCCTTCTGTTTTAATTATTCATTAAAGGATTGAACCATTTTTTGATAAATAGAAAATTAGTTCGTTATACTTTAGTCCGTTTTATTTACACATTTATTAAAACTAAATATGTATAAAATTCAAGTATTTTACTAATTTTTTTAGGGGGTTTTTAGGATGAAAAAAGAAAACATTCGCTTAACGCAAGCCCAGTATGATGCCCTTGTTTTACGCCGCAAACAGATTATTGAAGTGGAAAGACCACGAATTGCTGAACAAATTGATATCGCTCGTGGATTTGGGGATTTATCAGAGAATGCGGAGTATCACGCTGCCAAAGAAGAACAGGGATTACTTGAAGCTGAATTCCAAACGATTGAACGCCAAATTAAGTTTGCTCAGATCATTAAACACAGCGGCAGCAATGATGTTGTTGAATTAGGTCATTTAGTTTCAATAGAATCTCTAAATGGCGATAACAAAACATTCTCTTTTACCTTAATTGGACAAGATGGAAATGGAGAAACAGAGGTTGATATTGCCTCAAAACTAGGTTCTGTGGTTTTAGGTAAAAAAGCTGGTGATATTGTTTCCTATGAAGCAAATGAAGCGTCTTTAGGTGTTCTAAAGTTCAAAATTTCTAAAATTCAATAACTAGACACACTTGCTTTGTCAGGGCTCAGGTTATTATCTTGTAACAAACTTGCTTAAAAGAATTTCAAAATATAAAAAAGATGGATAGCATTTGCTAACCATCTTTTTTAATGATTGTTCTTATGTCTCGTTTTGTATTTATAAATATAATCAGCGCCAATAAAAACTAGCATAGTAATGGCAAATCCGTTAACCACTGTTTTAAAGGTATAATAATCTGCAAGGTTATTTACTATCATTATTAATGAAATTATTAAGAGCATTCCTAAGTTAAAGATTTTGATTTTCATATATTATCCCCTTTTCTCACGGTAATAATATTTAATAAGTAATCTTATCGCACATTAGATTTTTTATAATTTTTACTTGCGAAATATACAGCAAACAAAAGTGATAATGTTCCTACACCCGCTCCAACTAACATTGAGTATTCGTATACACTTTTTAATGCTAAACCACCTGCAATTGACGCTACAAAAAGCATTAGAAAAGCTACAGTATAGTTCTTAGACATATTGTTTTCACCTCTCATTTAAAAAGTAAAAGTCATTAACTATTAAGAATCCTTTCTTTTAAACACTCCCAAAAGAAAGCGCTCCCTATTTCTGCATTTAATTATCTTCATACAACTTTAAACGTTTTTTTCGTCGTTTCCTCTTAGAAAATATTCAATAATCACTAATCCCAATGACACACTAAAAGATGTTGAAATGGCAGTGTACCAGTTTGGTTTGTCTAAAAAAAATAAATTAATAGCAATATTAACTAATAATACTACTGCAGAAAAAACAAAAAACTTTAGAACAATCTTTTTCATTAAAAATAACCTCTTTTTTACCTAGATAGAAATTAATTACATTATATCATAATATATCGATCATTAAGCTTTAATAATGGTCATTTTAATCAATGTTTAACCTAAATATAAAAAACCAGACCTATACTATTTTATATGAGGTCTGGTTTTTTTATATTGCCACTCTATATTTGAATTACTTTAACAACTTACATTCTGCTTCGTTTTCTTTTTTGGTTTAGGAACGTGTTTAAACCGATAAATGTTAGTAACGGTATTGCGAATATCAATGTAAAAGTCCAAATGTAAGATTTGCTTGAGTTTGAAGGATAATCCGGTCCTACTTCTCCATTATTGCTCATCTTTTTCTTTTGCTTATCTACAGCGGTAGCTTTAAATGTTTTGTTTGTTTGCAATTCAAATTTACCAATTTCTTTTTTGCCGTCTTTGATTACAAGCCACGCTACTGTTTCACCTTTTTTGTATTCTTTTTCTTTAGTGTTCCACTTTACTTCTTGAGTAATATTCTTTTTCTTACCTTCTTCAGCAGTTAATACCGCTTCTTCTTTTAGCATTAAAGGATATTCTTCTCCATTAAATTCAAATATATGAAAGATTTCACCCTTTTCATACAGAGGAATAGTTTCTTTAGTGATGTGATTAAATGCATATTCACTCATCGTGTTCATATCATCGTATTTACCCTGTTTTGTAGAGTGCATAGTAACAGCAATTACTTTCTTGTTACCGTCTTGTAAAATCTCGACTAGTGTGTGCTGTGCATCATTTGTAAATCCTGTTTTACCACCAATAGCTTTTGGGTTTGCTTGTGGGATAATATTCGGTGATGTAATTGTAACAGTTCTTTCGTTCGTTTTAATTACAGCTTTTCGCAGTCCCATCTTTTTAACGATGTCTGGGTATTTAGAAGCTTCTCTAGCAATGAGGGCCATATCGTGAGCAGTTGTGTAGTGATCAGGGTTTGGTAGTCCATTTGGAGAAGCAAAATGTGTGTGTGTTGCGCCTAATTCTTTTGCTTTTTGGTTCATCATTTTAGAAAACCCTTTTATTGATCCACCAATTCTTTCGGCAAATGCAAAAGCTACATCATTTGAACTAACAATCATTAGTGATTCAAATGCATCATCGGCTGATATTTTTTCCCCTTCGTGGTACAAAACTTGATCATTACTTGCTTCTTGGCTAGCTGCATTCTTACTAAATGTAATAACATCATCTTTTTTCAGGTGTTCTTTAATTAAGATGGCAGTCATTACTTTCGTGATGCTTGCGGGATACATTTTTTCATCAGGGTTTTTAGCATATAGAACCTTACCTGTATAGGCATCAATTGCGGTACCAGCTTGTCCAATAATATCTGGAGCATCCGTGCTAATCTGTTCCGTTTGGGTATGTTCATTATTTGTGTTCATTTCTGCAGCACTTGCGCTTAGAGTTCCGAACCCTGCTTGAAGTACTAAACCTGCCGCTAATGCTGTTCCAATCCATTTATTCAAGGTAGTATCCTCCTTTGTATTTTGCATATATTATTTTTTGTGTTTTTCTCCTATCCCTTTAGTGAGTTGGTGAAGAATGCTTATTTTCTTAAGGAAAAGGATAACCACGACTAACCACGAAAACGATATAGGATTTAGGAGGGATTATTTTTGGTCATTTTACATATACTCATTGCAATTTTTGCATTTGGATTTTTAATTTTCTTTCACGAACTCTTTCATTATTTGGCTGCAAGAGCTGTGGGAGTTAAGCCAAAAGAATTTGCAATTGGCTTTGGAAGAAGTTTAATAGCATATCAAAGAAAGAAATTTTATTTCCTTCCAAAAAAGGGTCAGGAAAAATATAACCTTGATGAAATTAGCTATCACATTAAATTATTACCTTTGGGTGGATATGTATTATTTGAACGTCCTGTAGAGAATGAAAAAGGAGAATTAGAGGTAAAAGGAGATTATCTAAAAATACATCCTCTTAAGCGTATATTTATTGCTGTAGCTGGTCCTATTGGAAACTTCTTATTAGCTTTTGTTTTAATGTTTACTCTATTCTCTCCTTATATATCTTTAAATCCGGCAGGAAAAGTTATTTATGTAAAAGAGCATTCTATTGCTGATAAAACTGGAATTGAAGTTAAAGATCGAATTACGTCTTTTAACGATAAACCGGTTAAATCAATTAGCAATATTTCTAAATACGTTACTTCACAAGATAAGTTGTGCATTAAGTGGAAGAACCAAGATGGAAGTCAGAAGAAATGTGTGGAAAACAATAAACAGAAAATTGGTGTAACATTCAGTATGTCCTTATGGCAAGGTATAGTATTCACAGCTGATGGATTTGGAAACCTCGTTAAACAGTACACCACTGCATTCTTTAAGGTATTTTTACACCTAGATATAATGAATTTTAATGGCCCAATTGGAACAGTAGATGCAATACAGCAGTCAGTTCCAGTGTGGGAAAACTTTTTAGGCATTCTTATTTTAATTAACACTGCTTTAGGTGCCGCTAACCTGTTGTTACCTCTATCCGTAACTGATGGCGGAAAAATTATTATAGATATTATTTGTTTGTTGAGAAGAAAACGCTCTATCAATACAACTTATCTTGATATTGTTAGCTTTGGTTTAATGGCTTGTTTGTTTATACTCACTTTCTTCTTAGATATGCACCGCATAATAGAAAGATTTCTATAACAAGGAGGTATGGTAAATGAGTAACATACTAAAATTTGAACACTACTTAAAAGCAGATCGCTTTCGTGAACAAGTCATCCTTCCACTCCTTGATAAAAACCCTATTTATGAGTCTTTACGTCAAGAAGATGAAGCAATTGCCTTTCTACACTATCATTTATATATTTATGTTTTTCTTACATATATACCTTACGGAGTTCAAACTCATTTACCTGCTGTAGAAGATTCTTTTAACAATGTTACTTCTAAGCCTCGAGTTTCTAGTGGTGAATGGGTTATTAAAGAGTTTTATCGTTTAAAAAAGGAAGATGCTCTTAGTATCTATCCTCTTATCTATTCTAAGAATAAGAAAGATGAGTGGTTTAACGACTTAAAAGAAACAATTAGGGAAAAGTCAGAGATACACTTAAAGGAGTTAGAGGAAGAACGAAAACAAAAAGAGAAAAAAGAAGTTATTAAAAAACTTTCATATTAAATATGGAAGTTTTTTAAGTGTTTCTAAAAAGGCGGGAGAATAAATATGATTATCACCAAGTCTTTTGATTATATTTTGAGGTGTTTAAAATATAAATAGCAAAAATGAAATGGTGTCTTTTTAAAAAGAAATCGTTCAAAAAGCTTAGTATTGTGAAGAAAATTCTACTAAAGCTCTCCTACTTATGATTGGTTTAACAAAGTTATTTACCAAAGGTCCAGTTATGATTAAAGACAGAAAAGGGTAGCCCCGATGACATAGGCTACCCTTTTCTGTTAGTACATATCAAATTGTAAATCTGACAGTTTCAAATTGAGTGAAGTACTTTTATTATATACTTTATTTATTATGTGACAATTAAGATAGCTACCGCTAAACTATGTTTTTTTAATTAAATGCAATGTATTTAGTTGCAAATTTTATAAATTACAGCGGGATTCCGTTTGTATGTTACAAGTGTTTATTAGCGTTATAACAGGCTTTTTAGTACTTTTGTTTACACCTTTTGTATTTGGGCTGTTTGCAAACTAACTGTTCCAGTTTAAAAAGACTATCATTGCGATTAAGCTCATTTTAGCTAATTATTAGTAAGAATATTACTGCTATTTCTCTTAATTAAAGATACTCATATATAGCCCAGGGAATCCAAAGAACTTCTTCGGATTCTAATTCCTCTTCATTACTGAATGTAGCACATTTTTCAGCTTCTTCAAGGGTTTCCATAAGACCAAAATTATTTACTTTAAAATTAAAATGTTTGCTGTAATCTTTTTCAAGGCCATTACACAAATATGAGTGGAAGCTACCAGTACCCTTTATATAACCTAAAATCTCATAACCTAAAAGCTTTCGTTTGTCCTCGCTTATTAGATTACTTCTTAAAAGTAAATTTTCAACTACCACTCGATCTTTCGGTAACAAATCCCTTAAGCTTTCAAATTCAATAAGTTCATTAATGTATTTTTCTAAAGTTGCAATCCCTATAATTTTAGTATTTAATGTCTTCCCTACCCAATTTCTATAAAAAGTTTTAGCATATTCTACATCTACAAAAACGTTAGGATAACCAAAAAGATTAAGGTGACTCATATGCATTATCCATTTTTCAAGTTTTTCATATTCAGTATTGGATATGAGCAAAGCTTGAGCATATTTACGTTTTTCCTCCACATCCCCGTTCCACAAAACGTCTAGAGAAGGATAAAAAGAAGTTATACAACTACTTGCTGAAAGTAAGCTTTTCGGAATAACTTTCTCGCACGTATAATTTGGTCTTTCAGTTGCAGAAACAATGTAATAACCACCACTTATATTATTCATCTTTGCCATCCTTGTTATTTATTGTCGCATTCTACGATATCAGGAAACTTATTTTTCTCTTTACTTATATAAAAAGTATAAGATCGTATAGTGTCTCCTGAACTATCAGAGTATTCATTTGTATATTCGTATCCAATTTTTTCGTGAGATATTTTTTTAATCTTCTCATCTTGTTCATTTACATAATAAAACGTCGCATCGTGCCAACCGGAATCGTCCATTCTTGCCCACCCGAAGTTTTGAGGTGATGACGTCATTAATTTTCCGCTTTGAGGAAATTTATAAATAACCTTATCATCAGTCTTTGATAGGGGCTTAGAATTCTCTTGATTATAATAAATCCCAAAACAGCCTGTAAGACCTTCAGGAATTAAAAAGACTTCATCCGTTCCTCTTACTTCTCTAAAAAAGAAAAAATAAATTGCTGCTAACGCTAGTACTATAGCGCTAATTGTTAAAATAATTTTCTTCATTACTTCCCCCGCCTCGTAAATTCCTCTTAATGATTTTCTAATTATACCCTACAAATAATGTTTATTAGTAAGATATTTCCTAGAGAAGCTAAAATTATAAAATTCTTTTTTAAAATAAATAAAAAAGGCATATAAATGCCTTTTTAAAAGTCTCCTAAAACTACTCCTAGACTAGTTAACACTTTCTTAACCTCATCTACAGAAGTTTTACCCATATTTCGAAGATCTGCTAATTCTGTTTCAGTCATTTTACGAAGTTCTCCAACAGTTCGTACTTTTGCTCCTGTAAGAGCATTTGTAGAACGTACACTTAGCTTTAATTCTTCAATTGTCATATTATTAATACTTTCAACTTCTTTTTCTTTCTCTTTGTAAATTTCATATTCTGTTAAGCGATCTTTCATATCTTCAAAGAAGTCAAAGTGCGTCTTAATAATTTTCGCAGATAACATTACTGCTTCTTTAGGGTTAATATTACCGAAGGTTTCAACATCTAACACTAGTCGTTCGTGCGTTACAATGTCTCCAGTACGAATATCTTCTGTAGAACTAGCTACACGTTTAATTGGAGAAAAGAGACCGTCCACACCAATTAAGTTATCGACATTTAAAGTAGCTGTATGTTCGCTAGCCTGAACAAAACCGCGTCCCTTTTTGATGAAGATTTCAATTTCAACTTCCTTTTCACCCAATACATTTACCAGATCAATATCAGGTGTTTTAAGCTCTACCCCTTTTGGCAACTTTAAATGTGATGCCTTATAAATGCCTGCTTTAGTCGCTTTAAAAACTACTTTTTCAAGTTTGTCCTCAGCAAGTTCAAACTTTAACTTTTTAAGGTTACTAACCAGCTCCACAGCATCCGTTGCTGTCCCTGGCATAGTCATTAATTGATGTGTAACGCCTTGCATACGGAAGCCCACTACACTAGTTCCTGGCATAGAACTTAGCATAACTCTACGTAGTGCCGTTCCTAATGTAAGACCGTACCCTCTCTCTAGAGGTTCAATATAAATTCGAGCAAAATTATTTTTGGTAATTTCTTTGTCTACCAATACTTCAATCTTTTTAAAGTCTAAATTCACGATGTTCCCTCCCTGGTGGATATGTATATAAAGAAGCGGGAAAACTCCCGCTTCTATTCAGTTTGTTTTCCTTTTTCTATCTTTCTTTTATATTCGTAATATCCTGTACCTGCAGGAATTAATTTTCCTACAATTACGGACTCTTTTAAGCCACGAATTTTATCTTTCTTTCCTCTAATAGACGCTTCAGATAAGATTTCAGATGTTCTTTCAAAACTTGATGCAGACAAGAAAGAATCAACCGATAAAGAAGCTTCTGTAATTCCTTGTACCTTTTCCATTACAACAATTTCTCGTTTGCCTTCTTTGTTTAGCTTTTGATTTAGCTTTTTAATACGGCTACGATCAACTAAACGTCCAATATTTAAAGTAGAATCTCCAGGATCGCGCACTACGACTTTCTTAGTCATTTGTCGTGCAATAACTTCAATATGCTTATCAGAAATTGCTACCCCTTGTGATTTATATACTTTTTGAACTTCATCTACTAAGTAACGGCGTACTGTTTCCATATCTCTTACTTTTAATAATTCGTGTGGGCTTACAGGTCCCGCTGTTAAAGCAGTACCTTTCTCTATAACCTCACCATTTTCAACCGTTAATCCGTATCCGTATGGAATAGGATAAGTTACAGGTTCTAACTCAGGATCATTAGGTGTAATTGTAATTTCTTTAAGAATACCTACTTCTTTAATCTCAACTTGACCAGCTACTTCTGTTAAAACAGCTTTTCTATCTTTAGGTCCATTTAATTTACGGGCTTCAAAAATTTCCTCAATACGTGGTAAACCTTGTGTAATATCTCCTTCACCAGCTACACCGCCCGTATGGAACGTTCTCATCGTTAACTGCGTACCAGGCTCACCAATTGATTGAGCTGCAATAACTCCTACAGGTTGTCCTACATTCACAAGTTTACGAGTAGCTAAATCCATACCGTAGCATTTTTGACAGATGCCTCGTTTAGACTCACAAGTTACAACATTACGGATTTTCACTTTATCATTCGTCTGAGAAATTTCTTCCGCTTTTTGCGCAGAAATCATTTCGTCCATTGAAGCAATTAAGTTGCCTTCTGTGTCGAAAATATCTTCTGCCGGGAAACGGCCAATTAATCTCTCTTCTAATGTAGCAATGTTTGGTTTGATTGCCTCCATTGTTACATATTCTTCTGTTCCGCAATCCTCTTCCACAATGACAACATCTTGGGCTACATCAACCATTCTTCGCGTTAAGTACCCTGAGTTAGCTGTTTTCAGAGCGGTATCAACCATCCCTTTTCGACTTCCGTGAGTTGAGATAAAGTATTCGTTTACTGTTAAACCTTCACTAAAGTTAGATTTAATTGGTTTCTCAATTGTTTTACCTGATGGATCCGCCATTAGTCCACGGTTGGCAGCTAACTGACGATACTGAGCATTACTACCACGGGCACCAGAAAGAATCATCATAGCAATTGAGTTTAATGGATTCTGAATTAAGTTGTTATACGCTATATCAGCAAGTTGCTCACTTACTTCGCTCCAAATTTTAACTGACTTTTTATAACGGTATTCATCAGTAATAAATCCATAAGCATATAGTTCCTTAACCTGTTCAACACGTTTTTCTGCAGCTGCTAAAAGTTCCGGTTTTTCTTCAGGTGTCTCAATATCAAATAATGAAATTGATAGACCACCCTTCATTGCGTACTTAAATCCGAGATCCATCATTGCATCGTGAAGTTGAACCGTGCTTTCTTTGCTAATTGTGTCAAAAGCAAAATCAATAATTTTACCTAAGAATTTTTTATCAAATGGAGTGTTTTCTTTTAGTGGAATATAGTTTTTAGCTTCTTCGATTGAATTGAATAGTCCGTTTGGTTGGGGAAGAAGAATTTTAGCGTCATTAAAATACACTAAATCTTGAGGCATAGATAAGTTAAAAATAACTTTACCTGGAGTTGTTACTAAGTATTTATATCCTTTAATCTTACTGTGTTCTCGCACATCTAAAATAATTTTACTGTGTAACGTAACCCACCCCATTTCATAAGCACGAACTACTTCCTCTTCTGTGCTAAAGAATTCACCTTCTCCTTTTAAACCATTTTGCTCAATTGTTAAGTAGTGACAACCTAATACCATATCTTGAGAAGGAGTCTTTGCAGCTTTACCATTTTGAGGGTGAATTAAATTTTCAGTCGAGAACATTAGTAGTCTTGCTTCTAATTGTGCTTTGCGTGAAATAGGAACGTGGACCGCCATTTGATCTCCATCGAAGTCCGCATTAAATGGGGCTGTAGCAAGAGGATGAAGCTGAATAGCATTCCCTTCAACAATGACAGGTTCAAACGACTGAATGGACAATTTGTGAAGTGTTGGAGCACGGTTTAATAGAACAGGGTGATTCTTTGTAACTGCTTCTAATACCGGCCAAACATCAGGATGTCCGCTCTCAATTTTATTCTTAGCATTTTTAATGTTTAATGCTTTTTTCTGTTGGATTAGTTGGTACATTACAAAAGGCTTAAATAGCTCAATAGCCATTTTTCGTGGAATTCCACACTGATTCATACGTAATGTAGGACCAGAGATAATTACTGAACGTCCAGAATAATCCACACGTTTACCTAATAGGTTTTGACGGAAACGGCCTTGTTTACCTTTTAGTGAGTCTTCTAAAGATTTTAAAGGACGATTACCAGGACCTGTTACTGGCCTACGTGTTTTTTGGTTTGCAATTAGTGTATCAACAGCTTCTTGAAGCATACGCATTTCATTTTCAATAACAATGCCTGGGGCACCCATTTCTTTTAATCTCTTTAAACGAATGTTACGGTTAATAACACGGCGATAAAGATCGTTTAAATCACTACTTGCAAAACGCCCTCCGTCAATTTGAACCATTGGTCTTAATTCCGGTGGCAATACAGGTAATGCTAATAGAATCATCCATTCAGGACGGTTGTTAGAGCGTAAGAAAGCTTGAACAATCTTCAAGCGTTTTTCAATTGCTTTTTTATTTGTTTGAGATTTTTCTGTTTTAAATCTTGTTTTTAATTCTTTTTCAAGTTCAGCTAAGTCTACTTTTTCTAACATTTCTCTAATTACTTTTGCACCAATTCCCGCTTTAAAACCAATTGTGTAGCCGTTTTCTTCTGTATAAGCATCAAGAGCCTTGGCATACTCTGTTTCTGATAGAAGTTGCATATACTCAAGTTCAGTGTCTCCTGGGTCAGTTACAATGCGGCTATCGCAATATATAACACGTTGAAGACTATCCTTTGTAATACCTAAAATTGCTGAGATATAGTTATCTTTCCCTTTAAAAAACCAAAAGTGAGCTACTGGAGCTTCCAAGTTAATATGACCAAATCTTTCGCGACGAACGCGAGATAGTGTAACTTCTACTCCACATTTAGGACATACTTGCCCAATATGTCTATCTTTTTTATAGTGACCGCAATGTGAAGAACATTGATTGTCCTTAACTGGACCAAAAGTTCTTTCACAAAACAAACCACCTTTTTCAGGCTTATGTGTTCGGTAGTTAATAGTCTCGGGTTTTTTAACTTCCCCAAAAGACCATTCATCTATAATTTTTTCAGGAGAGGCAATCCTAATAGGGATGTAATCAATTTTATTTAAAATACTCATCTTCTACCTCCAAATGTTAGGGAAAGTAAGCCGCTTAAATTAGCGGCTTATTTTATTGTTATGATTATTCTTGTTCGTCATCTATATCGTCTTCTTCAATAACGGAATCAAGGTCTACAGTATCTGTATCTTCTTCTTCCTCTTCTTTATCGTTAGAGTTTAGACCTAAATCGTCATCGTCTTCTTCTTCCACTGCGACTTGTTCTGGTTTATATTTAGGTTTTAATAACTCTTGTCCATCCCTTGTAACAATATCTGTATCCATACCGATAGCCTTCATTTCAGAAAGTAATAACTTTAAGCTTTCTGTTAAATTTGGCTCAGGAAGTTCAAATCCGTGAACTAAGTTTTTATACATTTTTGAGCGGCCAATAAAGTCATCAGATTTTAATGTCATCATTTCTTGAAGAGTATGAGCAGCACCATATGCTTCTAACGCCCAAACCTCCATCTCTCCAAAACGTTGACCTCCATTTTGAGCTTTACCACCTAAAGGTTGTTGAGTTACTAGAGAGTAAGGCCCGATTGATCTTGCGTGGCGCTTATCTTTCACTTGGTGATTTAGCTTCATCATATACATAACGCCAACGCTGACTTTATTCTCAAATTTCTCTCCAGTACGTCCATCGTACAAGTCAAATTTTCCGTCTTCGGGAAAATCATTTTCTTTTAGGATCTTTTGAATTTCTTCTTTAGCGTTTACTCCACCAAAGACAGGCGTTTCAAATTTAATTCCTAGCGTTCGAGCAACCATACCTAAATGAAGTTCCATTAATTGTCCTATATTCATACGGCTTGGTACGCCTAGTGGGTTTAACACGACATCCACAGGAGTTCCATCTGCTAAGTGAGGCATATCCTCTACTGCACGAATAGAAGAAACTACCCCTTTATTACCGTGTCTTCCGGCCATTTTGTCTCCAATGTCGATTTTACGAATTTCCGCTATTGTCACTTTTACTTCTTCTAAGATTCCTTTTTTAAGGTTCGAGTCTGAATCTTTCATTGAGTTACGTACTACTTTAACTACAACGCCTTCTTTATTTCCGCTTAGTGTAAGTGAATTATCACGGTAATCATCCGTTTTCCCGATAAAGATAGCATCTAATAATCTACCTTCTGCTGTTTTGTCATCTTTTGCTTTTGGAGTACGTTTACCAACTAGAATGTCTCCGCCTTTAACGTATGTACCAACTTTTACAATTCCGTTTTCATCTAAATTTTTCTTTTGTGGTTCTCCTGTTTGAGGAATATCTAATGTAATTTCTTCTGCTCCTAATCGAGTAGAACGAACTTCCGTTTTATACTCTTGAAGCATAATAACTGTCATTACGTCTTCATTAACTAATCGTTTACTTAACACGATTGAATCCTCGAAGTTGTATCCTTCCATTGGCATAAAGGCAACTAGTAGATTTTGCCCTACTGCTAGTTCTCCATTATTAGAAGAAGTAGAATCAGCTAAAACATCACCTTTTTTAACCTTCTGACCAGCGTGACAGCGAACATAATGATTCCAACACGTACCATCATTTGTTCTCATAAATTTATTAAGAATGAAATCTTTCACTTCGCCTTTTTTGGTTTGCATAACAATACGCTCGTCTGTAATCGATTGAATAACACCGTCTTCTTTCGCTACGATAGAAGCCATTGTATCTTGAGCAATACGAGCTTCAATACCTGTACCTATTAAAGGTTCTTGTGGTCTTACAGTCGGAACACCTTGACGTTGCATATTGGCGCCCATCAATGCACGGTTAGCATCATCGTTTTCTAAGAAAGGAATACTAACTGCACCAATACCAAAAGGCTGTTTTGAAGAAACCGCTACATAGTCTACTTCAGTGTAATCAACAGTTAAATACTCTTTCCCATAGCGAACGTTTATTTTATCAAAAGTAAAGTTTCCGTTTTCATCTACAGCAGAAGACTCTGCAATATAGTACTTTTCTTCGTCATCAGCTGTAAGCAGATGAACTTGATCTGTTGCTTTTGATTTTTTACGATCTATTTTTCGATATGGTGAAGTAATAAAACCAAACTCATTAATGTGTGCATAAGTGCTCAATTGGTTGATTAGACCAACGTTTGCTCCCTCTGGTGTTTCAATTGGGCAAATGCGTCCGTAGTGAGTTGAGTTAACATCACGTACTTCTACACCAGCGCGTTCTTTTGAAAAGCCACCAGGACCAATTGCACTTGTTCTTCGAATGTTTGAAAGTTCTCCAAGAGGATTGATTTGATCAACATATTGAGATAATTGAGAGCTACCGAGGAATTCACGGAATTTCGCTTCAAGAGGTCTTGTGTACACAAGAGATTGTGGAGTAAGTTCGTCTAATTCTTTTTTGCCTGTATTGGCATTTAACATTAATTGATCGCGGATATTTTTTTCTACCCTTTTCATACCTACTAAAAATTCTTTTTGAAGGCTCTTTCCTACCTGTCTAATGTGACGGTTAGCTAAGTGATCAATGTCATCAATATCGCCAATATCATCTTCTAGATGGATAAGGTAATTGATAGAAGAGAAAATGTCCTCTAATGTAAGATAACGAGCATCTGAAATTACGTTACCCATTACATTTACTATTTTCCCTTCTTTGTTTTCTACTTTAAGCTCCCTGACATTTAATTCAGCAAGCATTTCATCATCAACAATTGTTCCCTTTTTAAAAGAACCAATATCTTCACCAAGCGGTTTTTTCAGTACTCGCTGGCGTAGATTTAGCTTCTGATTCATTTTAAAACGTCCTACACGTTCTAAATCGTAGCGTTTGGCATCAAACAGAGCTGATTCAATATAACTCTTTGCACGCTCTACAGAAGGAATTTCACTAGGTCTAACCTTTTTATAGAACTCAATAATGGCTTCTTCAAATGTTTCAGTTTTGTCCTTCTCTAACGTAGCAAGTATGTACTTGTTATCACCATACATACTAAGGATTTCTTCATTGCCGCCAATCCCTAAAGCTTTTAAAAATACTGTTAGTAGCATTTTTCTTGTTTTATCAACTCGAACCCACATAACATCTTTAGCATCTGTTTCAAAATAAAGCCACGTACCACGATCAGGCTGTATGCGTGCCTTGTATAATACTTTACCTTTATCATTAATAGAAGATTCAAAGAAAACCCCTGGGGATTTAACAATTTGGGTTACAATAGCACGTTCATTTCCGTTAAAAATGAACTTCCCGCTATCTGTCATATATGGAATATCTCCAAAAAAGACATCAGAATCTTTAATTTCTCCAAAAACCTTACTAATTAGGCGAAGCTTCATCATTAGCTTACCTGAATAAGTTCCATTTTTCTCTTTTACTTGGTTTGGAGTTTGTGTAGGAGGATCGACTCTATAACCTAAGCATTGTAATTCATACATTCCATCATTATCTTTATCTTTAATTGGGTAAATTTGATCTAACACTTCCCCAATACCTCTATTTATAAAATCTTTATAAGAATCGATTTGATGGGCAATTAAACTTGGAAGCTCCATATAATCTTTCATTTTTGCAAATGGGATACGATTCACTAAGTTCACCTCTTTTTTCAATAAACAAAGCTAAAGGCTGTTTTCCTTTAGCTCCGTTCTTATCAGCAATAGTTATTTAACAAAAATTGTTTCTTTACCTTTTTTAATCGCGAATAAACTCAATGTACGGTACAATAAGCGGTCTTCTTTTAATATGCTTATAAACAACGTCTACAAAGTCATCAATTAAAGCACGTCT
The DNA here is from genome assembly GCF_038898415.1 of Priestia sp. SB1. Classification (NCBI taxonomy): domain Bacteria; kingdom Bacillati; phylum Bacillota; class Bacilli; order Caryophanales; family Bacillaceae; genus Priestia; species Priestia sp. SB1. The sequence goes on from NZ_JBBJSS010000002.1 coordinate 747,742, forward strand.
TAATGTTCCTTCTTTCTTCTCAGAGCTTAATCTACTTTCAACTGCTTCGGCTAGCTCTTTATTTAATTGCGGCTTATCTAACCTTGCAGCAATTCCCTTAAGTTCAAAGCGAACACTTACCGTTTTTTCTTTGGTGTAAACTTTTGCAAAGACAACAACTAATCCTTGCTCTGCCATACGTCTGCGATCACGCATAATATTAATATTTACATCGCCTAATCCTGAATTATCTACTAATACTGGCCCTGCTTGTACCTTTTCTCCAACAGAAGCACCATCAGAAGTAATTTCTAAAACGTCTCCATTTTCAAACACAAATATATTATCCTCTTTAATACCTACCTGAGTGGCTAACTCTTTATGCTTAACCAACATACGGTATTCACCGTGGCAAGGGATAAAATATTCAGGGCGCAGAATGCTTAGTAAGAGCTTTTGCTCTTCTTGATAACCGTGACCGGATGTATGAATTTCCTTTTTCTGAACTACTTTTACTTGTTTCTTTAGTAAGTTATTAATAAGGGAACCTACTGATTTCTCGTTTCCTAGAATAACACCTGAAGAAAAGATAACTGTATCGTCTTTCTCTAACTTAAAGAATTTATTTTCATCTTGAGAAAGCCTACTTACTGCAGCCATAACTTCTCCTTGAGCACCAGTCGCTAAAATTAGTAGTTGCTCTCTTGGATAATCGTTTGCTTCTTTTTGAGCAATGATTGTTTCCTCTTTAGCAACAATGTGCCCTAGCTGAATAGCTAACTTTATATTTTTCTCCATACTTTTACCAACAACAACAACCTTTTTACCAAGTTTCTCCGAAATCTCAATAATGCTTCTTACTCGATGTAAGCTTGATGCGAAGGTTGCAACAACAGTACGTCCTGTAGCTTGAAATACCTCTTTTTCAAGGTTTGCAGCAACAATTGATTCAGGTACAGAAACGCCTTCTTTTTCGGCATTCGTGCTATCAGACAATAAGACTTTAACACCTTGTTTTCCAATCTCTCCAAGACGCTGAAAGTCAATGAAATTTTTATCTACTGGATGGTAATCAATTTTGAAGTCGCCTGTGTGAACGATATTGCCAATTGGCGTTTCGATGACAATACCTACGCTATCGGGGATACTGTGGATAGTACCGAAGAAAGAAACTTTTACTTTATTGTATGTAAATACTTCATTAACTGACTTAATAATGCGAATTACAGATCTATCTACTTTGTGGTATTTTAGCTTATTCGTAATCATACCTGCTGTAAGTTTTGTCGCATAGATAGGAACTTTCGGAAATTCCTTCATAAAGTATGGAAGTGCTCCAATGTGATCTTCGTGCCCGTGAGTTACAAATAGTGCTTTAACTTTGTGTTTATTTTGCCTTACATATTCAAAGTCCGGCGTAATAACATCTACACCATACATATCCTCGTCAGGGAAGATAATTCCGGCATCAATAATGAACATTTGATCGTTGTATTCTACAACGGTCATATTTTTTCCGACTTCTCCTAAACCGCCTAGCGGAATAATTCTAATTTTATTTTTCATATAAATAAACGCTGCTCCTTTTAGAAGAGCAGCTATTCACACTCCTTTCTTACATCTGTCTGCTATTTATAAAGTGGGAGTGATCAATTTGATTTTTAACTTCTTTAACAATTTGGTTAACTAATTGAATTTCGTTTTTCTTCTCTAATGAAAGAATCATCAATTCAACTGGTCTGAAGTTATTTCCATTCATTTGGCTTGCTTTGTTAGCTATTAGCAAACAATCATCCCATTTTTCTTGCGTATATAGTAATTCAGCAGCTTTTATCCAAGTGTCAAAGTCACCAGTAACATTTTGCAAATACTCTACGTACATAGAAACGGCTGTTTCATCATAGTAGTAAGCTTCTAAAACATCACCAACTTCTTTCCAATACTTCGCTGGGTAATAATGATACATTTGTATAATTGCACTGAATTCACTTAGGTTACGTTGCTTAATTAACTCTTCGATAATTGAAACATACAACTTACCCTCAAGGTTAATTTTACGTACTTCTTGCCCGCTCTTAAACTGTTCAATAGCACGAATAGTTTTATTTTCTAACAACCAATTAGATATACTATCACTTCTTTTTTCTAAGTTGCCTACATATAGAAGACCTAGCGCTTTAATTTTTGATTGTTCATCTAATTGATTCGCTTCTTTTATTACTTGTTCATATTTGCTGCTTTCCCATAATTTCATAATACGGTTTTCAGCTGATGTTACTTTATTCATAGGAATTTCTTTAATCCCTTTTCTAACGCTGTACTCGAAAAATAATTCGGTTTGTTTTGTTTCGCTAGCCACATTATCTTTAATAAAGTTGTATAAGCCATCTTTCTCAAAGTTTTGTAGCATTACATTAATATACTCCTTCATAATAGTTACATTGTTTTCTGTAATTTTATTTAATGTATTTAACACCTTAATAGCTGTGTCAAAATCTCTTTTTCTTTTTGAAATTTTAAGCATTTCCATAAGTAAATACAAGTTTTCCGTTCCGTCATTTGTCTTACCAATGTTTAAAAAGGCTCCTAACCCTTTTTTCATTTCTAGTTCAGCGTCTTCTACACGGCCAGTTTTCAATAGGATTTGAGCTAGAATAAAATAAAATCTAGTTTCCTTTTGGAAGCTCTTTATACATTCCCTAGCCACCTCTTCTGCTTCTGCAAAACGCTTTGTGTTAACCAAGCAATAGATAATATTCCTATAAACTTCGCTCTCGAAAGTTTTTCCCGTACTACGTTTTGCTGCTTTTTTAAGATGTAACAGTGCTTCATTATATTTTTTGATATTGATTAGCTCTGTAGACATATTATAGTTATGAAAAGGGTTATTAGGATCTTTCTTCAGCTCCATTTGAAGGATTCTCATATTTCTCTTACGTTTACCTTTAGTTCTAATAACCTCTAAGCGATATCCGTAGTGACGAAGAAGTAGAGAAGTGATTTTTGGGGTATGGCCATTTTTGTGTTTTAACTGTTCGTGAATGTTGCCTTCATAATAGAAGTTTCCATCGTTTTTAAATAAACGAATATTAATATGTGTTGAATTTAATTTATTATCATCTGTAATATTCAATATTTTTACTTCATAAGAAAGATCATTTGACCGAACAGCTTCTTTCATTTGTTCCACAAATTCTTCATTAATTCTTTCATCAGCATCTAACATTAAAATATAGTCGCCTTTAGCCGCTTTAATTAGTTCATTCCTAACATCTGCGAAGCTATAATTCCATTTTGTTTGTAGCAAATTGATCTTTTGCTCTTTTAAATATTCTATTGTTCCATCAGTAGAGCCGGTATCTATAATTAAAACTTCTTCAAAGTGTTCTTTAAAGAAAGGAACTGTTTCTACTAAGTTTATTTTTTCGTTTTTCACCATTAATGCAACTGTAATGTTCATTTGAACACCTCCTTTTGTTTTTTCGGTCATTTTGCATTTCTATCCTTTTTTCTAATTCATTTTTTCAATAGGAATATCATAATAGGGATATTGTTGGTATAATGTGGTTATAGAATAAAAATCAGTAAGCAAATTATCATATACGGGGGATTTTTTATGCGTAAATTGGAAAGAAAAATGTTATTTAGAGATCGCACGGGTAGTACTATTCTTGATTACTATGAAGACGCTGTAGGAAATCTTTTAATTGAGGCGCACAATGGAACTCAAAGTGCTCATTCTAGTGTTACTATCATTCCTCGCTCACAACTTGATGAAGAACAGATGAGACTTTTACTAAATAAGGGTTTTAGTAACACTCTTTCTAAATGATTAATCCGCAATATAAAACGCCCACTCAGTATGAATGGGCGTTTTAAAATGATTTTAACAAACCTATTGCTTCTATATTACTTTTTACTAATTCTTTTTCAGCAGGAACTTTTTGTTCTAATTTCTGTAAAATATTAATAGCATTATCAAATTCTCCAGTCTTACAATAGGCTCTGGATAAAATATAATAAGACATTACATTTTGAGGATCGCTGTTAATGCTTTTTAATAAAACTTTTTCCGCTTTTTTAAATTCTAATTCTTTAACATAGGAGTATCCTAGTTCGTATAGCATTTCAGGAGTAGCATTATCCTCCCCTACACACTTTTCAATAATGTCTTTAACCTTTTCATATTCTTCTAAGCGATTTAATACCTTAATTAAATAATGAATCACTTTTTCGTTACTATCATCTAAACTATATGCATATAGCAGTACCTTTTTAGCTTCACCAAAGTTTTCATCTCGATATAAAGAAATGCCATACCACATCTGATAATCTACTTCTTCCATACTCATCATAGCGGCCTTTTCAAAGTAACTAGTTGCATTTTCTTCTTGAAAATAATAAGAAGCTAATCCTGCAAAAAAGAAGTACTTTGATTCATTTGGATCAGACTCTATTGCATCAAGAAAACAGTAATATGCCTTTCCGTATTCTCCATCAGTAATTCGTTCCATTCCTTGTTCAAAAGCCTCATTAGCTTTTTCCTTATAGAAACTATCCGGATAAAGCTTAAAAACTTTTTTCAATGTACATCACTCCTTTCTAAGAAAAGCAGGTTACATATCTCGATGAACCATACTTTTTTCAGAAAAATTGTAAAGGAATTAAGACAGTTTTTAATATAATTGCTAACTTTTACTGTCTTTTGCATTCCAACTAGTATACCAATTCGTGAAGTATTCTTGGTCGCTTCTCTTTTCAAAAACTACTATTGGAAAACCTGAAAAACTACTTAATTCTTGGACTTCTTTAATAATTTCCTTAGCTGATGCCTCTTTATAATTTTTAATATAGACTCTCTTCTCCATATCAAAAATCCAAATTTTAAAGTTTTTCATTTGTTCATTGGTATATCCAGCATTATCTCTAAACCAATACCAAGCAATTTTCTTTGATTGGCTTATGACAACCTCATAATTGTCATCGCCAATTGCATAAGCACTTAATTCATTCACTGCTTTTTTCTTTAACAATTTACTGTCCTCTTATTCTTTAATATTTATTTAGCGATCAATTATTTTTTCTTCTCCTACATTTTCAATTTCTTGTAGGTATTGTAATATTAACACAGTATCTTCGCGACTTAATTGCACACTTGAGTTGTTACCATTTTTTATCGCTTCTTTTACCCTGCTTATTAAATTTGGTAATTCTAGTCTTAAATGATTACATTCATATTCCACCCAACACCCCACGCACCTTGTCATACCACGATATTGAGCATAATCACCAATTTCTACACCACACTCATCACATATACGATTCTTTTCGGGTTTGTGATGTCCATAATTCACCTTAAACATTAATACCACCATCCTATGAATTGTTATTTATGTAGTCTATTTCCCTAATTAAAAACAAACAACTATGCAGAACCTTTTTTCTAATTATAAATACAAACATTACTTTTGTAACGCTTTTTTCCATTTATGGAAAAGAAAAAGACAACTAAATTAGTTAGCTGCCTTTCGTACCTTCATTAAATTTTTTGGTTTTATTGTCACATCGTTTAGTGATGACAAATACTCATTAATAACGAAATAGATGCCTGACTCTTTTAGGGGATGTCCGTGCTGGTTAGTAAGCAGAAAGCCTTCTTGGTTTACATCTTTTAATTCCTTGATTTGCTTTGCTGTTTCCTCACTAATTGTTATAGCCCTCTTCTCTACAAAAGCGCCGCTATTTTCTAAATAAATTAATCTTTTATCCAAGTCACAATCTTTGTAAGTAATTCTAATCATTTCGCTTGGTTTAACACCGTCATTCATTAACAAGCCGAAGATAACCTGGTCTCTTATATTTTTACTTTCCATAACTTTTCCCCAAATAAAGTTTCTTTCTTCATTTGAGACTTCTCTTTTTTGTTCAACTACTTTTGGTTGTTGAATATCATCCATTGGGTTATGTATCATTTCACCGTTCTTACGTAACCATTTAAAGTATTTACGTAGAAGACTAATCTTTTTTGTAACGGTCGAATTGGCACAATTATTTTCTCGTAACCAATGAATGTATTCTCTAATATCGGTTTCAGTAGCTTGTTGTGGAATTAACTGTTTTTCTTTAACAAACTCCAAAAAGTCAAGATAATCCTTGATGTATCCCTTCGCTACTTTCTCTGAGTGCTCTCTCTTTAAATACTCTTGAAACATTGGCATTTCCTCCTGTTTTCCATTTCATTAACGTCCATAGGACAATGCCCGCTACAAAGTATATTTTCATACTGTCTTGGATTATAAAGTTATCCAACTGATAAGCGGAAGTAATTTGAATAACTGCAAATAGCAACACTGTAAACCTTGATGTTAATATCCAGTCACTCATTCTCATAAAACCTAAGTATAAAGTTACAAAAAGCAATATACCCATATCAATCTGCATTAGATCTGTAATGAAGTCTAAAAATATAGGCACGCTTAGTGTAAATAATAAATACAAATATCCATTTACATTATTGTTAATAAACCATTCTTTCCCTTTGTATCGAAAGAATAGATAAACTAAAACGTATAAAAAGTACTCTAACTGAATTATTCCTGTACCACTATAAAGAAAGTAACCTTCGCACAGAAACATACCTATTAAGTAAGAAAAACCTGACGTTTTCTTAGTTCCCAAAGTTGCAAACAACTCAATTACTACCATCATTGCAATGATTGAATAAGCTCCTATATATGGAGTTAAGAATAAAGCAATCGAACCAATAATTATTGCGCCTAATTCTCTGAACATTTACATCACCTTTTTAATCAAAAAAACGCAGGAGATAATCTATGGTTCTGAGATAATAAGAAGCATCTGGTGAGTTTTCAACAATCCAGATTTTTTCTTTTACTTTTGGTTTGCTTAGAATATGTCGATAACCTACAAACCCTATTGTACCCTCACCTAACGGAGGTGGTGATCTATCATCTCTTCTAGAACCTAATGTATAATGTGTATCATTTATATAAATAACTTTAATATTTTCCCAACCTATATAATCTTCTATTACACAATAAAACTTCTCTGAATTTTCTTCTCCTATAAAGTTATAACCAGCTACATAGGCTCTCGATAGGTCTAGAGCTCCTTTTACCTGTGGATGAAATGTAATAAGTTCTCTCCACTCTCTAAGGTCTGCTGCCATTTCCGTTCCTGCTCCACGCATATTTTTAACTAGTATTTGTCCCATCCAATCCGTTTTGTTCAATATATCCCATAACTGATATTTTACGTTTTCCATCGCTATTAATGGGTGTTGCTTTGTGTAATACCCTGGGTGTACAACATAATAAGGAGCTCGAAATTGCTTGGCGTACTCTAAATCCTCTAATACTTTTTCTTCATCTAAGCTTTCAAGATTTGCAAGATTGTACACATAGGGAGCGTGCAAAATGACAGGTTTAATGTTTTTGTACTCTATATGTTCTTGAAGTGCGTTTAAGTTTTTCTTGTTTAATTCGTGAAGTGTTCCACCGCGTAAACCACGAGCGAATATTTGAAATGTATTACCTCGACTTGATGAAATACGTTCTTTTAGTTTCTTAAGACCTCCAGAAAAAGGGAAATGGAATCCGATTCTCATCATTCCATCCCCCTTTTATATACGGTCACGCGATTTCTACCATTTTCTTTTGAATAATAGAGTGCTGCATCTGCTTTTTGGGATACGTCCTCTAAATTTGTTCCGTCTTTACCCATAAAAGCGAGTCCAATTGAAACTGTAACGTTTCTATACTTAAACTGGAATTTTTCTATTTCGTGTCGTACCATTTCCGCTTTTTTTGCACATTGTTCAGGGGTTCCAACTAAGAATGCCATAAACTCTTCTCCACCCCATCTTCCAATAGCGTCATCCTCTTTAAAATCCTTTAAAGTTTCATTGGCTACTCTAGCAACTACTCGCAATACTTCGTCGCCTATAGAGTGTCCGTAGGTATCATTAAAGCTTTTAAAGTGATCAATGTCTAATAAGAGAACAGCAAATGGTTTGTTTTCTTTTTTCATTTGCATCAACTTTTCATTATACAAATCTCCTTCAATATAAGCCCTGTTAGGTAAAGTTGTTAAGCGATCATACAGAGCAGCCCTTTTTAATTTGTCGTTTCTTCGAATCTCTTTAAGCCTAGACATAACAGAATCAACATAAATAGATAAGATTTCAAAATCAGATTCTTCAAAGGGGAAAAATACAATTTGTCCATCTTCTCCTAATCTTGATCGTTTTCCGTAGACAGAAATAGCTCCCCACGGTTTCTTTTCGTATGTAATTGGAACTCTCATTACCTTGCTGTCATAATAAACTTCTTTTCCTTTTTCGAGACTTAGGTTAACTGGAACATCATATTTCCTCTTATCTCCTTTGTCCGATATTTGATGAAAGATTCCATCTTTGTAATAGTAAATCGTTACATAATATGCATTAAAGTAATCCATTGATGAAACAAGCATTTGTTCAACTAGTGTATCTATGTTATTAATATCATCTAGATGTTGCTTGTGAATAAAAAGTTTAGAAACAACTTCTATTTGATTTGTTTTAACGGAGTTTTCTATGAGGAGACTTTCATTATCTTGCTTTTCTTCTTTTAGCATTTTTTCTAATACGGAAATTTTGCTAAAATTTAAATTTAATACATACCCTGCTACATAAACTGCACAACCCATTGCTACTATTTCAAGTACACTTTTATCAATTAGCACTTCAAATATTGATATGGTTGCTGCCAAATAAAGAAAATCATAAAACTTAGCTTTTAACGAAATGATCTGTAAGAAAGGCGTCAGTAACAAAAAGTATACTATTAGTAACGCTGGGGTGTAATAAGCTAAAACTAGAACGACTAGCCATTCAATGTAAGATATAACGCGCTTGTTTCCAAAAATGGAAAACACTAAAGCATATCCACCAAAAATAGCGGCCATAATCATCTTTTCCTCAGTAATACCTTTGGAATCAATAGACCAAAAAATTGATATAGACACCAGAGCTAAGATTACTCTGTAGCCAGATGTTAAAAATAAATAACCTCTTTCCATCTGATCACCTCACTGTTTGAAATCAGATATTTTTTTTGGTTCTACCACATAATATCTAAAAAGTATAAGTTTTTAAGTATTTTTTTTAATTGTTTTTGTTACTATTTTAAAAAATTGTGGACACTCACACATTCCTATAATTATAATTTATGTAAGTTACTAACTAATTAGGGGGTAAATACGATGGTATCTCGAAATGATATAGTCCTTTACAATCAAAAAGAGTTTGTTGTTCTTTGGGTGTATTCTAACGGCAATTTAGAAATACGAGATACACAAAATAATCGTGATATAGTAGTTGTTGATATTAACGATGTGCACGCCAATACAACAAAAGGTCCTTCTTATTAAGAAAGAACCTTCTTCCTAAATTAATGTCGTTTTAAATATTTTTGTGTAGATAGAACACTACTTACTATACCAATTACTATAGCTGCAAGATACATTGGAGGAATTAGGCTTTTCATAACCTCTCCCACACTCATAAAAGTAGCAATAGGCAAGTCATTTAAAAGCATTTTAATCATATCTTCATAGTAAAAATATATTCCCATTAGTACTATTGAAGCTGATATTATCGTTAAAATTAACGCTTCAAATACAAAGGGGATCCGTACATTCAGCATTCCCGCTCCTACTAAATCCTTAATTTCTATTTCTTTATTACGATTTAAAATATTCATTCTGATGGAAGAATAAATAACTGAAGCAGTTGAAAAAGCCATTACTATAATAACCCAGAATGCAATCTTATTAATACGATCTGTCACTTTAAAATAATTGTCCAGAAATTCCGCTCCATACTTTACGTTTTCATCTACACCCCAAGATTCAAGTATTTTCACTACTTTCTTTACATCTCTGGGATTTTTAAGGTTCATTTCAAATGATGCCGGAAGTGGATTGAAGTTCAAGTCTGTTAGCATATCTTGTTTTTTTCCTAGTGACTGCTTCATCTGTTCATAAGCTTCATCTTTGCTGACAAAAACAAAAGATTTTACTTCTGGCAGCTGCCTTATTCTATCCTCAATTTGCTGATAATTTGTAACATTATCCTTTAAATGAAGTATTACTTGGATTTTCTCCTCTTGGTTTGCTGATATGTATTTGGCGTTTATCCCTATAGTTGTGGAAATCGCAAGTATGGCAAAACAGACAACGGATAACAATAAGGCAAATGAATTCATTATAAAATTACGAAATAACCCCTTATTTGCTTCTTTCAACCAAAACCAAATTGCCCACATTATTTACGTCCCCCTTGGTTTAGGCGGTGAATATATTCAGATAAACTCACATTATTTTTGTAAGTTTTGTCTACGATATAGCCATCCTGAACATAAATAATTCTCTTTTTCATCTCTCTGACAATTTCTTTATTATGAGTCGCCATCAGCACAGTGGTCCCTTTTTCGTTAATTTCTTTAAGGTAATTCATAACATTTTGAGCATTTTCATCGTCCAAGTTACCAGTTGGTTCATCGCAAATCAATATTTGAGGGTTGTTTACCATTGCCCTTGCAATAGCAACCCTTTGCCTTTCTCCTCCGGACATTTCATAAGGATATTGTTTTTCTTTACCTACAAGGCCCAACATTGCGAGAGTTTCTAAAGCTTTCTTCTTTGATTTTCTAGGACTAACACCGTAACATTCCAAAACATAGGAAACATTCTCAAGTGCTGTTTTATTTTCTACTAACTCAAACGTCTGAAACACAACTCCTATATTTCTTCTTAATGTTGTTTTACTTATTTTTTTAATATCTTTTCCAAAACTCATTATTATTCCGCCACTAGGCTTTTCCGCTTTATAAAGCATTTTTAATAAAGTTGTTTTTCCTGCGCCACTTTTCCCCATAAAAAAGACAAATTCGCCGTTTTCAATTTTAAAACTAGCGTCTTTAATAGCGTGTATACGTGAATTAGGATAAAACTTTTCTATGCCAATAAATTCAATCATTTAAAAACCACCTTTCGGCATATAGCTACTTACCTAATTTGGTTTTTAAAACTTCTTTCCTTTGCTTGTTACTGAACAAAAAAAGACAGCCGGTAATTCGACTGTCTTTTTAAACATATATTAAGCTTGTTTTTCCAAATCTTTTGTTTTCGTAAGTTCTTCTCTTGCATTTCTTAAGCCACCAAGTACATTTTTAACGGCCAACCACATTCGCATATTCTTCCTTGCAAGTTCAGAATCTTTCATAGCAGGATCTAATTTACTTACGTACTCAAGAATTTCTTCTCTTGGCATTTTAGCAGACTCTTTAAGCACATCTGCATTTTCTGAAGAAATGTAACCAATTGCTTCAAGTGTACTAATATCAATCCCAGGTCTGCCAGTCGGTAACGCTTCATTCTCTTCAATTTCTTGAATTTCCTGATCTAAACCTGTATTAGTATTCGTTTCAGTATTTGTTGCAGCAGCTGCAGCAATTTCCGGAGGATTGATCATAAAGCGTTTAACGTATTCTTTGTAGAAATTTTCAACAGCCTTATCAGCATCTCCATCTTTCCCCTTAAAAATCTCAATTAAGTATTCATACATAATTGGGTTTTTTTCAGCTAACTCGTGGGGTTCAGCTCCTGTAATAAAAAGGTTATGCGCTTCAAAAATTACTCTATCTTCATTCCACATTTCATTAATAAAATTTGTAAGGTTTTTAACTGAGCCAAAATTTTCGGAGATTTTTTCTTTTAAATCTTCTCCAATGTTTTTATGACGAAGCGCTTCAATTTCAGCATCTGGACCAAATCTTTTTTTATCCTGAGAACGTAATTTCATCATTTTATATAAAAGAAACTTTTCTCTTTCTTTTAAATGACGTTGTAAAAATCCTGTTTCTTTCTCAAATCTGCTCCAAGATTCAAAGGTATTTATTACTTCTGTAAAAAATTCAATATTAGTATTAAATATTTCTTTTTCTGTTACTGGTTTATATGATAAAAAAAGTCTATAAAATTTATTTTTAAGTTCTTCCTTTTTAAGTTCGATCTTTTCTTGTTGATTCATTAAAATTCAAGCTCCTTTTTTTCGCCTAATAATATTATTAGCAAAAAAACATAAAAAAAGCTAGACGTTTTCATCAAAAAACTTAGGAAAAAAGACGTATTTTTATTTTTTACTAAGTTTTTTCACGAAATATATACTAAATTATACTGAAAAACAGGTTTCCGATATATCAAATTTACCACCAAAATCCCCCGAAAAAATTATCGCCCTATTTTCGAAACTTTTTTTGAGAATAATTGAAGCTTTTTTAACTACTTTTTAGGCAACAAATTTAATTAATAAAAAAAGCCTCAATATTAATTAAGGCTTTTTTTATTAATTTAACTCTGAATTTTTAGTGTGGGAATAAACGTTATAGACGCAACCCATCATCATACACATTATTATATTCGAGGTACCTCCATAGCTTACGAAAGGCAAAGGCATACCTGTAACAGGAAAAAGACCAGATATTACAGCCATATTAATAGCAGCTTGGAACAATAAGAGCAACATAACTCCCATAACAAGTATTGATCCAAAGTCATCTTTTGCTCCTAAAGCGATTGAAGTTCCAAATAAATAAAGGCCTACTATTAGCACAATTACAAATAGCACTCCAGCTAAACCTAACTCTTCTCCAATTACACCTAAAATGAAATCTGTATGATTTTCAGGTAACCAGCCAAATTTCTGTCTTCCTAGACCTAAGCCTACTCCAAACAATTCTCCGGAACCTAAAGCATACCAGTTTTGAGTGATTTGATATCCATCTCCCAGCTTATCTGCTAGCGGATTTAAGAATGTCAAAACCCTTTGTCGTCTGAATTCTGATGTTAAAATAATTAGTGCTCCTACTGCAACACCACTAAAAATCCCACCAAAAAACAGTAGTCTATTTAAACCGGCAAAGTAAAGCATTGTTCCAGTTACTAAAATAATAATCATAACTACAGAAGCGTGATTCTCTGGAATACCAATTAACGCACCCATACCAATTATGTAGATTGCTATTTTACCAAGAGTATTTACGGTATTTAAGTTATTGCGCTTCTTAGCAACAGATAGCCAGTAAGCTACTGTAATAATCATAACAACTTTCGCTAATTCTGAAGGTTGAAATTGGAATACTCCTAAATCAAGCCATCTCTTCGCACCGTTAACTGTTAAACCTAATGGAGTGAATCCTACTAACATTAACAGAACAACCATAATTCCGTTGGCCCATAACATCCACCCTTTCCATTTTGTATAAGGGTACATCGCTACAACAACACCGGCTACAAGGCCTACAATGTTATTTTCCAGCTGTTTTTGAAAATATAGATACATACTGTGATTATGTGTTTCTGCAAGTGATTTTACTGAACTTGCGCTAAATATCATCATTAACCCAAACAACATAAGGGTTAAAAGTAGAAGTGTAAATAACGGGTGAAACCTTACTTTCTGCATAAATTAGAACCTCCTTAAACTACCCTGTTTTTTCTGATAAAAAGAAAAAAACCCCTCTTTTAAGAGGGATTTATTCTGAAGTTGAAGTTGAAATTTAAAAGATAAAACTATAACACCTTTTAAGCAGAAGTATTCTCCACAAGACCGCGTAACTTTTGGCTCATTAAAGTAAGGCCGCCCTTCATTTCATCCAATTGATTTGCTTTTGCAACAATTTCACTTTGAATTTCTTGAGCACGTTTATCCATCTCATATTTAATGAGCTTCGCTTCTCTAATTTTGTCTTCTGCAGAACGGCTAATATCATACGCATTTTTTTGTGCTTCGTTAATAATACGCTCTGCTTCCATCTTAGCATCTTGAAGAATTTGTTCTCTTTCAAGTTCAGCATCGTCTACAATACCCTCGGCTTTAGTTACTGCGCCTTCGAATAATTCAGTGATTTGTTTTTGCATACGTTCCATACGCTGATCTTTTGATTTAAGGCGTTGCATCACTTCTAACTCGTTATCTTCCGTTTTAGGCTGAGAAGAACTGACAGTAGTTTCGGCTACGCGCCCTTTTTTGTTGTTCTCATAAAATTGAAGTAACTGCTTTGAAGTTTTTTCTAAATGCTCAACATCAGCTGAGATTTTAGTTAAAAAATTATCTACCATATCAGCGTTATATAAACGTTTTTGCGTAAAAGGAACCTTGATTTCCTCAAATGCTTCGCTAAGAATTTCTTCGCTAATAGGAATATTATTTCTTCTCATTTGTCTATTTGCCATTTATAGCCCCTCTAAGGGTTTTCCCCTCCTTATAGTTTTGCTCCCTTACTAGAAGGGAGCAATATTATGTATTATTTAGCCTTGGCGACGGCGAAGAAATGTTGGAATTTCAATTTCGATATCTTTTTCAATTTCTGCTAAAGTAGCATATCTTGAAGAAGTACTCATTGCTTCTTTTTCTTCACGTCGAGGAACTGTAAGTTCAACGTCTTCGTTTCTCATTGTTTGCATTGGCTGCATTGATTGTTGGTCCTTTTCCATACCTTGAGAAGACCAACTTTGACGAGTTTGAGATTCTGATAATTCATCTTCAAAACCAGTCGCTACAATTGTAACTTCCACGCGATCTTCTTCCCACTTCGGATCGTCTGTAATAACGTGACCAAATAGAATTTCAGCATCTTCATCAGCGTGCTCTTCAATCATTAACGCAGCACGGTTAATTTCCATAAATGAAAGTTTGCTTGAACCAGTAAAGTTCATTACAATACCTTTTGCTCCGGTAATTCCGTGAGTTAAAAGTGGGTTTGTCATAGCTTGTTTAGCTGCTTTAATAGCGGCTTGCTCACCTTTTGCTTCTCCGATACCCATTAAAGCTGAACCACCTACCCGTACAGCAGTACGGATGTCTGCATAGTCGAGGTTGATATGACCTTTTTTATTAATTAAGTTAGAGATACCAATTGCAGATTTAGCTAGAACTGAATCTGCTAATCTGAATGCATCTTCCACTGAAATTTTTTGAGCTTCGCCTTCTTCAAGCGATTCAAGAATTTTGTCGTTAGGAATTGTAATTAACGTATCTGTGTTTTCGAACGTCTCTTTGCGTCCTTTTTGACCTGAACGCATACGTTTACGTCCTTCAAAAGAGAACGGTAATGTTACAACTCCAATAGTTAAGATATCTAACTCTTTACAAATAGCTGCTACAACAGGAGCTGCTCCAGTACCAGTTCCGCCACCCATACCTGCTGTGATGAATACTAAGTCTGCACCTTCTACTGCTTGGCGAATTTCTTCTCTAGTTTCTTCCGCTGCTTTTTTTCCGATCTCTGGGTTTGCACCTGCACCTAAACCGCGAGTTGTTTTAGAACCGATTAATACAGTCTTAGCTTTTGTATTCTCTAATACTTGATTATCAGTATTAATAACGATGTATTCAACACCTGAAATTTGGTCTTCTACCATACGGTTTACAGCATTACACCCTGCTCCACCAACACCAATAACCTTAATAATTGCATTCTCTGCTTTTTTTAGAGTGAGATCTTTTTCTTTTTCCATCTTAAAACTTACCTCCTAGAATTCCATATACATTTTTTTCTTGATATCTTAACGGTGAAAAACGACTTATTTCGTCCTTATTGTTAATTTTCGTAGTCATTATATTTTCTAAAAAAATTAAAAAACAATAGTTCTTAATAGTATTTTTAAATTTTTTATCAGATTTTTTCACTCTGAGTTGCATTAGATTTATACCTGCTATATAATCCAGTTATGATAAAATTTACAGAAAAGAAATTTCATAGTAAAGTTATTCACTCTTGTAAGTATCAAGTGGTTTGGTGCACTCATAACCAAAGAGATATTTTAAAAGATGGAGTGGAATTAAGGTTAAAGGAAATTATTGAGGAGACAATGAGTGAAGTCTCAGGAGAAATACTTGAACTAGAAATACTGCCAGAACAAGTTCACTTAACAGTAGCGATAAATCCTCAATACGGAATTGATAAATTAGTTCGACATTTAAAAAGGGAATCTTCAGCACCATTACGAAATGAATTCCCTGCTGTGAAAAGTCGTGTCCCGTCAACTTGGACATCAAGCTACTACGTCTGTACTCTAGACTCAACTACAAAAGGAGCCATAGAAGAATATTTAAGTAGTCAAAAGACTAAGTAACTAATTAAAAGGCAGCTTTAATTACACTAATAAATAAATTAAAGTTGCCAATAATTCCAAAATACATATACAGAAAATTCATAATATTAAAATAATAGGAGGAAATAATTATGTTATTAACACGCTGGAATCCAATTACTATTCAAGGTAGAGAATTTAAAGTAGATGAAATTTACGAAGGACAATACGAAATTTCTACAACGTTAACTGATAAGCGTAAAACAAAAAACTGTCTTAAAAAACTAATTAAAGAAGCTCTTCAATGGGATGACCTACCTCTAGAAAATCGCTCTATTTGCGAAGTGAAGGTGGGAAGTAAATTATATATGTTAATTGAAGATGCTAAATATAATATGTCAATGCCAAATACAGAACTACTAAGTGCATAAAAAACCCTAATAAAAATAGTAATAATAATATAGATCATAGTGATAGCCATAATAGTTACATAAAAAAAACGACTGCTTATAGATTACGGCAGTCGTTTTTAAATATGCTGATCATAGTATTGCATTAATTAAAAGACATTTCTATTGTTTTCTTTTTCTCATTCCAAACTAATTTTGCTTGATAAGGCTTACCCGCTTTACTGACAAACCCATCTAATTTTTCAGTTTCCTTCTTATTAATTACTTCTTCTATTAAATCAACTGTCATTGGTTTCCCTCCAATATTCTTCCATACAGTAAACTTGCAGTTCTTAGAAGAAAAGTTGTTGCAACCGAATAACTTTTCCATTTCTACTATAGTTCCACCACAGCAAGGGCACTGAGCAGAAGTCTCTGTTCGTTCCAATGGTTTTCTTTCCGGAAACTCAAATTCTAATTTTCCATTTGCATATTTTAAGTGTGCTTTGAAAGAATTTTTTGTTGTCTTGCTTTTAAAGCCATCTAACAACTCTGTCTTATTATTAGTTATTAAGTCGGTAATAACCTTTTGTGAAAGCTTCTTCCCGCCATACTCTTTGGGTAAGGATAAGCAAGAGTGCTCCTTTGTATTGTTTTCACAATGCACAAACTTACCTCGATCAAACACTTTACCTCCGCAAGTTGGGCAAGATATTTCTAATTCTTTTACCTCTGCTTGTTCAAAAACAAACTCAAATCCGCTGTATTCCTGATTTAACTTTAATTTAGCATCAAATGTCTTACCAGCTTTAGTTTTAAAACCTTTTATTTGGTTTGTTTCTCCTTTTGAAAGCATCTGTTTTAATTGGTTAGCTGTGATTTTTTTATTTAAGAACCCTTTCCAAACTCGAAAACAAGCTTGCTCCCTGTTACTGCTTTTACAAGCAAATCCTTTTTGAAACTCTATAATAGGTTGATTGCATTTAGGGCAAACGCCTACCGTATTTTCGCTTTCTTCGCTTTCAAATTCTACTGATAATGTTTTTTCTTTTAATTCTTTAATTTCTTCCGAAACGAACTGAACGATCCGCTCATAAAAGTCGTCTTTATGTACCTTTTCTTCTTCAATGAGGCGTAATTCTTTTTCCCACTGAGCGGTTACCTCTGGTGATTTAAGACGTTCTGGAGCAATTTCAATGAGTTTAACGGCTAAGTCAGTTGCTATTATTTGTTTTCCTTTCCGGATAACATACTTTCGTGCAATTAGGTTCTCTATAATTTGAGCACGAGTCGCCACAGTACCTAAGCCGACATCAGCTTCTTTCATTTCTTTTTTTAAAGCGGCTTCTTCCAAGTAATCTTTTGCATTCTCCATAGCCTTACCAATAGTACCCTCAGTATAATGAGGCTTCGCTTTCGTCTGTTTTGCTAGCAGGCCAGATTTTGCGATAATGTTTTCTTCACCTTTTTCAATAGGAGGTAATGTTTTTTCCTCATTGTCGCTATCTTCTTCTATATCTACTGCATCTTTTCCATATACTACTTCCCAACCTGGATCTTTTAAGATACGTCCATTTGTTTTAAAAGTTTCTCCTTCTACCTCTGTTACAATTTCTGTTTTCTCGTAAATTGCTTCCGGATAAAACACAGCTAGAAAACGACGTATAACTAGGTCGTATATGTTTTCAATATCCTCTTTAGTTGCAATTACTTGCTTGTTTTTCACTTCATCGGTAACTTCGTTTAAATTTAAAGATTTTTTAGTAGGGATAATTGCATAATGATCGCTAACCTTTTTATCGTTAACGAAGTTTTTACTTATCGGAATGTTTCTAGAAATGATATTTGTTACAAACTCGGAGTATTTTGTGGAGTTTACAGCTTGAAGTAATTGAGGTAGTTCCGGTACTTGAGAGTTCATAATATATTTAGAATCTGTTCGCGGATAACTTAGTACCTTATATTTATCATAGAGCACTTGAGCAACATCTAACGTTTTCTGCATAGTGAAACCAAACTTTTTATTGGCTTCAGCTTGTAATGAACCTAAATCAAATAACTCTTTTGGGTTTACTTTTTGCTCTATTACATCTTTTACAGTTACCTTGCCTGATTTTCCATTAATTTTATTAAGTATTGCTTCTGCGTCAGATTTCAATTCAAACTTTGTGTTCCCCTTAGCATCTTTAAACCACATACCTTCATACTTATTATTAAAATTAACTTTTAACTCGTAGAAATCTTTTGGTTTAAAGTTTTCTATTTCTAAGCGTCTTTGAACTAGCAGACTTAAAGTAGGAGTTTGAACCCGACCAACGTGTAATCTTCTTCCCGTTTTAATACTAAAAGCTACTGTCAAATTATGACCTAAAATATAATCAGCGAATTGTCTTGCGTATGCTGCATCTACTCTAGGAGCAAGAAAATCTTGACCTCTTAAGTTTTCAAATGCTATTCTAATATCATCTTCAACCTTTGATTGAACCCATAGACGTTTTACAGGCTCTTTCATACCGATAACCTCTATCACCTCACTTCCAATGAGATGACCCTCTCTTTCCGCGTCACAGGCACTAATTATTTCAGTATAAGAAAATTGTTTGTACACTTTCTTTATATTTTGTAATTGTTTCTTACGAACATTGTCGAATTCATTCTTTATGGGCAAATGATACTCAAGTTTACCCGTTGGAGGAACAAACGGTATAGACTCCCAATTCCACCCTCCGAATTCCTCTTTCGAATATTCTGCAGGTTCTTTCGAATTAACTAAGTGACCATAAGCCCATACGATGACGTATTCATTATTCTTAAAATAACCATCACCTTTGGTAAACTTCCCTGTAAAACTCATTGCTGCTGCGAATGCTTTTGCCATATCTGGTTTTTCGGCTATTACTAACTTCAAATTGCATCACTCCTTGCTGCATATAAAGAAATGAAGTTAAAATGAAAGCGGTTTATAACCGCTCTTTTGGTAAAACTCTTGCTATACGAACATCTCTATAGCGGTACAGATTAATTTTTGTATATACTTCACCTGTGGTTTCATTATAGACGCCTATTAAAGGAAATAGCGGGATTTGTGAATTTACTTGAATAATCTCACCGGACATCCCATTGTTTAATTCAACTCGGGCGCCTTCTTGATAAGGGTTAAATTTTTCTTTAAATAACATAACGTAATCTTCTGCAAAAGCTTTGTTCTTCTCTTCTTCTATCTTTTCAGAAACTTCAATTGGATGAAACGGAGGTCTGTGAGGTCTAAAACTTGATAATGCATTATACGTTTCTGCAATTGCTATCACTTGAGCTATTGGTTGTATCTCATACCCTTTTATATGTAGTGGATAGCCGCCACCATCAAACCGTTCGTGTGTTTGTATAACAAAATTAACATCATTTTTACTAAAACCATATTTCTCTAGTAATTCTCTTGAGTAATGTGGGTGTTGTTGTACTTTTTTAAATTCTGAATCTGTTAATCCGCCTTGTTTGTGTGTTATTTTCGCTACTTTAACCTTGCCAATATCGTGAATTAATGAATAAAATACAATTTCAATTAGATGCCTGTCTATACGGTTATCAAGCATTAAAAGTTGCGCTACTACCATCGACATATTAATTGATGAAACAAAAGAATAATGATCAACTTCTCTCATTAAAGATAAGACTGATAGAATTTTTTTGTTTCGCTGTAATTTCTTTTCTAACCCTGTATATAATTTTTTTGAAGATGACATATCCCATAAACTACAGCTGTATACGACATCCTCTATAATTTCTAATGTTTCCTCGTTCGTAAATGTACGTTGATAATAAGGAGCAACATAAACATATTGCATTTGCAAATCTTCGATGCATTCCTTCTCAACATCACGAATAGAGGTACCTTTCGCCAAGGCTAAAAGCCCATCGTGACGATATAAGTTTTGCTCTAAGAAATCACCGTACTTAATTTCGGGGATTGCTACCATATCCATTCGTTCATCACCTCTTTTCTGAATTTTATTGGTATTTATTTATTTTTCAAATATAAACACAAAAAAAATGGCTGAATATAATATAAACAAATAACATTCGTATTTGGAGGAGAAGATTATGAGTAAATCAAAATCTAAAAAAACAAGACAAAAACTAATTAGAGAGGGGAAAATGGACCCTCAACTAAATCGTAGTTTTTTCACAAAAAATAGAGATGCATTTAATTTCACTACTGAAAAGAAAGGCAAATCTAAAAAAGATTTAATCTATAAACAAATAGAAAACGATCCTTCGGAAGACTAGGATCGTTTATTTTTTCTCTACCCATATTTTCATTTGGTTGTACCAATCTTTTAAATAAATCCGTACTTTATCTTGCTTTACTTGTTCTTCAACTTTCTTATCTAGAGCGTCATCTTGGCCTGATACATAAATTTTAACAGGAGTATCCCCGCTTTTGACCATACCTAGGCGTTGAGTGGCTTGTTTCTCTATATAAGAATCCGTTTTAGCTTGTTGAAGCTCTTGTTTAGCTCCTTTAATACGATTATCCAATTCAGAAATATCATTTTTTAGTTCGCTATTCTCAAACTTTAATTGAATGGTGAATAAAACGTTCATTAAAAATGCAAACCCAACTACGAATGCGATGATTAAATAAGTATATGTCTTATTTCCCGCAAACCACAGTAATATTTTCTTAGCCACGCTGTCACCCTCCTTAACACTATTTATCCAACCTTTTTTTATGATTTTTTACTTTAATTCCTCTAAAAAAATACCCTAAAAAAACAAAACGGTTAATTATTTAGCCTTAAAGCAAAAGCGTTTATAATAATTCTCACCTAGCTACAACATTTTAGGGAACAACAATTTACTACATAAAAAATGAGCCTTATATTTTAAGACTCATTTTTTACTTTAAAAGATGTTGCTATATTTTCATCTTTAATTTGTGGTGTAATTATTGTCCCAACACTGAGCTTGTCTTTAAAGTTAGCCCACACATTGTAGTAAACGACTAATTCCTTGGCACCTTCTTTACTAGCTACTTTTAGAAAAGCCATTTTTCTTCCCTTTTTATCTTTTATTGGGGAAATTGATTCAATTACGTACTCTTCAGTATCCAGCGTTTCAATAATTTCATTGAAATTGCTAAATGTGTACTGGAGTAGTTCCTGTTCCCAATCAATGTAGTGAAGAGTAGGATTTTGTCCATTTAAAGGTTTTTGATTCTTCTTGTCCTTTACACTTTGCCAAATTTGATATCGATCACCAAAGCAGTCAAAAACACCTGCACGTATTAAGATGTCCATAGTTCTACCTGACATTTCTTTTAGAAGATCTTTGGCTTCTGAGAATGATTTCACTTGTTTATTTGAGATTAACTGCTTTATTTTAGAAGCTTGTTCAGGGCCCACCCCTGCTATAGCTGCTAAACCCATCTGTATTTCTCCATTTTTAGTCACTTCGAAATGGACATTTGATTTAAATAAGTCAGGCTTTAAAAGCTTTATATTCATATTTCTGACTTCATCTAAATAGACTTTCAATTTCTTTCTCTTGTCAATAGACACATTCATTGATGAAGTCATAAATTCTACAGGGTAATGAGCTTTTTGGAATGCTGTTTCGAATGAAAACACTGCATATCCTCCAGCGTGTGAACGGTTAAAACCGTAATCAGAAAACTTCTCAATTAAATAGTAAATATACTCTGTAATTTCAAGTTCTCTACCATTAGCAATAGAGCGTTCAATAAATTTTTTCTTTTCAGCTTCTAATAAACTTCTTTTCTTACCAGATATAGCTCGCCTTAATAAATCCGCTTCACCTAGGGCATATCCTGCCCATACCGATGCCATCTCCAATATTTGCTCTTGGTAAGTGATAATACCGTGCGTTTTATCTAAAATAGGTACAATATCTTTGAATTCAGGAGAGCTTGGATCTAGTTTTTCAAATGACCAATATCCTTTTGTTTTATTTTCTACATAACGAGGTATTTCTTCCATAGGACCTGGTCGATATAGGCTTAAAATATCCATTAAATCTTCTATACTGCTTGGCATAACTTCCTGACACGTTTTCCGCATTCCTTGAGACTTCATTTGGAAAACTCCCACAGATTTACCTGAACGATAAAGGTCAAATGTTTTTTGGTCGTTAAAGTCCAACTTATATACAGGCTTACCTAGCTTCTCTCTAATTTTCTCCGTACCTAACGTAATATCTAGCGTTTTTACTTTTAAGAAATCAAATTTTGTTACTCCTAAACGTTCAACCTGATCGTCTTGCTTAGTAAACGCTAAAACTAATTCTCCGTCCCTATTTATAAGCGGAAGTTCGTTTAATTCTTGGCTAATGATTACGCCCGCTGGATGAATTGATATTGCTTGAGGTAGACTAGCTATACCGTTCACATATTCAAGTACGTGTGAATAACCTTTTTCTTCTAATCTTTTTTCTACTTTTTTACCCGCAGCTGTCTCTAAAAATTCATCTAAATTATCTAACCCTTTTGGAAACCAAGTCTCGATCCGCTCATTAATACCAAAGATATTTTTCACAGACTGAATAGCATTAATTACACCAAACGTATTAAACGTTAAAATTTTAGAAACACAATCTGTTCCATACTTCTCTTTAACATAATCAAAAAGTAAGTAGATAAGACTTGCTGGTAAATCAATATCAATGTCTGGTTTATTTGAACGGTATGGGTTCAAAAACCGTTCAAATTTCAATTCATATGTAATAGGGTCAATTTCAATAATATCTAAGCAGTAGGCTAACACACTACCTACGACTGAACCTCGGCCTCTTCCCACACGAATGTTCCTACTTCGACAATACCTAATAAAGTCTGCTACCATAAGAAAATAAGTGTAAAAGCCTTTTTCGACAATAACCGAAAGCTCGTGTTTAAGCCTTGCAATTGCATAAGTTTTGTTTTCCTTATTATAACGTTCATTAAAACCGTATCCTGCTTTATAACATAATAATGCTATCTTTTTCTGTTCCCAACTAGATTCAGGAATTTTAATTTCCCTGCCAAAGAAGCGATTCCAACTTGCCGGTATTGGAGTGTTTTTAATTTCATCCTGGTTCCAATATTCCATCTTTTTTTCTCTAAATTCCTTATGACCTTCAACAATAAAATCCTGTTTTATGTTCTCAAAAAATCTTTTAGTTCTATTAAATTCAAAAGGGCTCATTTCATCCTTTAAGAATTGAAGCGGCAGCATAAAAGAGCGGTAATTATCTTCTACTAACTTCCCAACCTTTATTGCTTTTCTCATTAAACTTACCTCGCGTTCAGTAGGATCAAGGTAAGTAATTTCTTTAATCTTTAGTGTATGTACACCTGATTTTTCTTTTATTATTCGTGTACTACGAAAAGACTCCTTACGGTCTAGAATATAAACTCTATCAGCAATAGCCTTTAACCACTTCAGTGCGTCTAATTCCTTTTGAATAATCTCTTTTTTGGTAACTTGATTTGGCACTAACATAACTTCAAAATCTTCTTTTTTTATGTAAGAAAAGTCGTTAGTACGATAAGCTTTTTCTAACTGAGCAACCTTTATTAGTACGTTCCCTTTAGGGATCCAAAGCAGCTTTACCCCATCGTTTTCTTTTTCAATAGAATAAAGGATATTTATATTGTATTCGTGATTAAGTTTTTCAATTTCTAACCAAGCATAAGGACCATTATCAGCGATTAACAATGTGTCTACGCTTAATTCTTTTGCTTGTTCTAAAAGAGAAAGTGGCTCAATATTTGTTTCTAAGCTGTATTTTGTTTTTACTATGTACAATGCCTTCCCCTCCTTTGCACATTATACCTCGTTCGTTTTTATACTATGAAAAAAACTTTGCGGAAAATAAATCACAAAAAAGACCACTTTTTCCAATTTGTAAAAGTGGTCTTTTTAATATAGCTTTGTTTTAAACTATAAAGATTTTCTATACACTATGCATTTCATCTTAAATATGTATATTTAAGAAAAATTACTCTTCTGTAGATTCTTCAACAGAAGAACCTTCTTCTTTAACAGGAGTGATACGAGTGATAACCGGCTCATATACATATTCACCTTCAAAACCGTTTTTCGGACGGCGGCGGATATAACCACGAGCTTTTACCTTTGTATCTAGCTCAATTTCCTTAGCAATTTGCCAAGCAACTGCACCGTAAGCAATCATTGGAATGTAATCAGTATAAAGAGTTTTAACTTCTCCATTCTCATCAATGATTTCTTTAGCTACTTCAAGAACAAAGTCGTTTACCGTTAAGCCTTCTGTGTTACGACGAACCCAAGGGATTTTGTTTCCTTCTTCATCTAACACTGCAACTGGACGGCCTTTTTCGTCTTTTTCAAGAACGCCTTCTTCGTTGAATTTAGCTTTGTAAAGTTTACTTTTTAATACGCCGTGGAATTCAATCTTGTTTCGTGTACGAGTATAGCCTTCCACTTTTTCATTCTTTTTAGAAAGAATGCGCGTAATTGTGTGACGTCTGCCGCTCTCTTCGTCACGGCGATCATACGCACGATACTCACCTTTAACAAATAATAAGTCGCCTTCTTGGATTCCGCCAAGGCTGTCCATTTTTGTTTTAGTAATTAATACAGGCAAAACTGATGTATCTGTAACAGTTTTTTTAGAGTTTTCAAACTCTACTTCTACTTCAACAACGAAGTATTGTTCAATAACTTCAACAGTTTCTTTGTTTCTTAAGTCGTGATTGAATTCAGGTCCTTTCACAACTTTGCCGCACCATACACCACGATTTAATCCAAATGTTTGTTTTTCCATAATAATTCCTGGTCAAGTGACCAGTTCGCACCTCCTATTAATATCTATCTCTATCATTTTGTATTAAGCCTTTAATTGACTGTGAGGCCTTAAAATTATTTTCAAATAATTTGTATTTAACCTTCCAGTCATCATATTCTTTTTGTAAAACAAGAATTTCTTCCTCTAAGGGTTCAATTTGGGTAGTTACGAACTCTCGGGTAACAAATTCTGCTTTATCGGATAGGTCCGCTTCTCTAGGCTTCTCAGGTCTACGAAGACGCACAATTTCTTTTGCTTCGACGCGAGTATATCCTGTTTCCATCAATTTCTTCATTTCTTCTACTTCATTAGTTAGAGCTTCTTCTAGCTTTTTTCTGTATGCATTAATAGTTCCTAACCGAATCTCGCTTTTTTTAATAGCTAACTCTCTATTTTTCTTACTAATTAGGAGCTTTTTATTAGATATCTGCGATTCTAAGTCCACTAAAATATTACCGATCCAACCAATTACAGCTGGATTTTTTGCTAATATTTCTGCTATCTCAGATGGTTGAGGATCAGATGGAATCTGTGTTAACAAAGGATCATTAATTAATTCTTCAATTTTTTTATAACGGCTATTATCGTCTTGATAACGGGACAAAATTTTCCCTCCCCATAATATCGAAGAATATATATGTAGTTTTTCTTTTTCTTTCAACTTCGAGTGAATTATATTCTTCGTTTTTTTATAAAAACAAGAGGACTATATAAAAATATTTGAGCAAACAAAAAAGGAACCTAATTCGTTTAGGCTCCAATTTGGTTAGCATCTTTTTCATTTACTTTATCGAATGTTGTTACCGCTTTAGAATTAGCCTGAAAACCCTTTTGGGCTAGCATTAACTCGTTCATTTCATATGCAATATCTACATTGGATTGCTCCAAAGTCTGAGGTGCAACAATTACATTATTAACGGGATTGAAAATATTTATTTGACCGGTGTTATTAGCCTGAGTAAGAACCTGTTTGTTCTTTAATACTTTTAGAAGTGATTGGTTAGTATCAAAAGCTCCTAACACTTTGTCTAGTGATCCAAATGTATCTTGAATATCGGCAACCGTCATTACTTTAAACATACTTCCTTCGGTCTTCTTTAGGTATCCTGTATTCTCTTCGTCTACTGTACGAATTTGAAGCTTTGCAATCTCTTCTCCGCTCTCTTTGTTTAGAACTCTTCCTTCTTTATCTATTGTAGCTTCTACACCAGTTGGAATTTGAATACGATTACCTTCCACATCTAATAAAAAGGCACCATTCATTAATGACAAGTTTCGCTCCTCATCAAGTTGAAAATGACCATCTCTGGTTAGTCTTTTTTCTCCGTTAATCCCTACTTCAAAGAAAGAAATGCTTTTATTTCCGTTTTCATCTGTTGTATTTTGCAAAGAAACATCTAATGGACTTTCAGTAACTTGCAACAATCCTGGATCAAAATTAGTTTGAATATCGTCTGTATGTACCTCTTCCTGAAATTTACCTATTACTCCGGTTTTATCGTTTGAGATGATTCTCCTTAAACCTTCTTCAAAAACACTAAAAGTCTCGTGGTCTTTTTTATAGCCGTTACTTCTAGAATTAGCTATGTTATTTCCTATTACATCAAGTTTGTTTTGGAATGATATCATTCCCATTGCACCAGTATATACGTTTGCCATATAGCACCTCTATTCGTTATTTAGTAATAGTCTTAGTTTATTTATTCCATCGTGGTGAAGCTGAGAAATCCTAGCTTCTGATACGCCTAATTCGTTTGCAATTACACTTATGTTTTTATGTTGAAAATAATAATTATCTATTACATACTTTTCTTTGTATTTTAACTTATCTAAATAAAATCTAACTTCTTTTTTCTTTTCATCTTCAAGCATTTGAACTTCTGCATCTTCTGTTTTATCTACTTTTTTCTCGAAATTTGGATTTTCATAAAACGCATCTATAGACATACCATTGTAAATTAGTGTTTTTAATTGCAACTTGCTAAATTCTTTTTCATTCAGGTTTAAGTAATCCATAATTTCCTTTTCATTAACTTTGTCATTCTTAGCTATCTCTATCTCATTTTTAATACGTTCCATTTTTTTAATACGTTCTAATGTAGATCTAGATACACCCTGAGAATGTTTGGCATATTGCCTTAAATGATCTACTATTTCCCCTCGTATTCTTATAGAGGCGTAAGCTTCAAACTTCTCTACCTTATCGGGATCGCAATTATCAACGGCCTTTATTAGACCTAGTACTCCGAATTGATATATATCCTGTTTTTCTATGCCAACAGGTACTTTTATTTTTTGAGTCTCTTGTTTAACTAAATTTAAATAACTTTCAACAATTTGATTTCTAATTTTTTGGCTTTTTTCTTGAGTATAAAGATTCCAAAGCTCGTTACGAGACGGATTCATTTGAAACCACCTCTACTTTCTAAAAAAATTACTAAACAACCTATCATCTATTTATCCATTATTTGCTGAAACTCTTTTCAAAACAAAAAAAAGCCTTCTCATTTAATTAGAGAAGGCCTCCCAAAGCTTTTGGGTATAGTTCTTTGTTGAAAATAATTCAATATCATCTGGAACCTTTTGTCCATAGGTTAAATATGAGATTGGAATATTGAATTCCTTATATAAGTTGTAAATAAACCCATAAGAATCTGTTTCATCCATCTTCGTAATAATTAGATGATCTATGCTAACACCATCATAGGCACGAATTGTTTTAACCATATCTTTATACTTCTGATTTGCGGCCAATACTAAACTTACACTCTCAGGGTTAACCGTTTTAAGATACATTTCAATTTCTTCTTTCATTTCAGTATCTTTTGGATTTCTTCCATACGTATCAATAAGGATGTAATCCATCCCTTTTTGATGTTTAAATACGTTAACTGGAATCTTTAGTTCATCAATATTACTTTGGATAAGCGGAAAATCTAGTTTTTCAGAGTAATTTTTCATTTGCTCATAAGCGCCCACTCGAAAGTTATCTGTTGTAATAACTCCAATTTTTTTAGAACCTTTTTGAAGACGATTCATAATTTTAATAAGTGTGGTTGTTTTACCTACACCTGTAGGGCCAAATAGTGTTAAGATCTGATAGTCATTTTTTTCTGCCCAATCAGTCATTTCCTGTTCAATAACACTATTTACTTTTTGTTTCCACTCTTCAAGTGTTTTAGGATTGTCTTTTTGCGCTGTTTCTAGTAAATGCTCAATCCATTTCGAATCCACTTCTTGTTCTTTTAGATAATCCCAAACCGCTGAGAACTCTGAACTTAATACTTTTTCAGTTTCTGGTTTAATTTGTTCAATTTTAGTTAAGGTTTCTTCATTTTTTAAATTAGATACTCTTTCGTTTTTTGATTCTTTAAGAATATCAATAATTGTTTTGCGATCCTTTTTCTTTTGATCTTGAATTAGCTCAAATTCAAATATGTATTGTTTTCTAAACCATTTTCTTTTTTTACCTTTGTTTAAAACTCTATAGCTGCTGCTGCCGTACTCTTCATCAAGTTTTCTATAAATTTCTTCCGGAGAAAACCCGATCTCTTTTCTAATTTGAGACATATTTTCTGGGGAAATTCCCCATTCACCTCCTCATTAAATACTTGCTATTACCTTGTTTTTCACATTCGATGGCAACTCGTAAATGGATATTACAGGAGTATCTGTATCAAAGTTTTCCATCATTCTACTAATTGCGGGGCGAAGTTCAGGTCTTTGAGTTACTATCACTGGTTCAATTTTTAACGTTCGAGCGTTATCTTTTTCTTTCTTTAACCGCTCTAAAAATTTAACTTGCCAATCATAGTTCATAGAAAGAACGTTTACGCCATTATGGGAGTTTACAACAAGCTCTTCTTCGTCCTTTACTGAAACAAGATAAAGCTTGCCATCATTGTTGATATAGTTTTCACATATTTGACGTGAAATCCTTTGTCTTACAAATGAAACGATTGTATCAATATCCTTGGTTTGATTGTAAGCTTCAATAAAGGATTCAATAATAGTAGGTAAATCTTTAATTGAAACTTTTTCTTTTAAAAGAGAAACAATTACTTTTTGAAGTAAGTATAGGTCATCTATTTTATCCATCTTATCCTTGAGAATCGGATGTTCTTCTCCTACTTCTTGAACCATATCTGCTACCTGTTGAAGGGAAATAAATTGATAGAGGTTTTTTTCCATAATTTGATGTAAATGCGTAGCGATAATTGTGATAGGACTCCAAACGTCATAACCTTTGTCAGCCGCATCGTCTAGTTGGTTTTCATTAATCCAATAAGCTTCTTGACCAAAGATTGGATCTTTCGTTTTCTCACCTTCAATTTCGCTAATTACTAGGGGAGTAGGAATGGCTAGAATTTTATCTTTCTTTATTACTCCAGAGGCTACAGCACTTTCTTTTACTTTTATAACGTACTTAGTCGAAGGGTGAAGTGATACGTTATCTCGTATTTTAATCGGGGGGATTTTAATACCTAACTTATTAGCAAAGATTTGTCTCATTAAATCTGTTTTGTCGTGAATACTCTCTTTTTTATTACCAAAAACATCTGTACTATCTGCCATAAAGTATGGTGCCAATTTATATCCTACCTCTAGAACAACTGGCTCAACAGAGCGTTTAACTTTAACTTCTTTTGAAGTAGTTTGTTCTGTCTTTCTTTTTCGTAGCTCCTCATTAGCTTTATTTTCTTCCTCAGCTTTTTTATTTCTTTGCATCATATAGCCTGCAAATATTAATAGCGCACCTGGAACTGCTAGTTGGAAAAATGGTAAGCCTGTAATTCCTAAGACAATTAATACTGAACCTGCTATGTAGAGATTGCGGGAGTTTGGAATAAGTTCTTGTAGAATCCTTTGGATAACACTATTGCTTTTCGCTTCTCCACCTTCATCGTCTTCCTCTACTTTTGCCATAACAATTGCGCCAGATACTGTAATCATAAGAGCAGAAATTAAGTTAACTACTCCGTCACCGACAGTTAATAAAGTAAAGCGGTTGGCGGCTTCTGCAAATGGAAGGTCTAGTTCTACCATACCAACAATTAAACCTACGATTAAGTTAACAACAATCATTGCTATACTGGCAAAAACGTCACCTTTAATGTATTTACCGGCACCATCTAAAGAACCATAGAAATCGACTTGCATTTGAAGTCTTCTTTTTTGCTTCTTAGCCGTTTGGTCGTCAATTGCTCCTTGATTTAACTCATTATCAATACTCATTTGTTTACCAGGCAAAGCATCTAGCATAAATCTTGCTGATACTTCCCCAAAACGACTTGCTCCATTGGCAACTATAAATTGAACAATTAATAAGATAATAAACATTACTAGACCAATAATGATTTCATCCTGAACAATCAAGTGTCCGGCAGATTCAATTACTGTCCCTGTATTACCACCAGATATAATCTTTCGAGTAGTTGCGATGTTAAAAGCAATTCGAAAGATTGTGCTCATTAACAATATCATTGGAAATGTTCGCAGCTTGTCCCAGCTATCAATGGTTGAAGATGTTAATAAAACAATCATTGAAAATGCTAGGGAGGCTGAAATACATAAATCGATAATTATGCCTGGCATAGGTATAATTAAGAAGATTACCCACGCTATAACACCGAAAATTAATAACGTGGTTTTAAACTCTTCATAAAATGGTTTTAAATTCATTAACTTTCCCCCTGCTTAACCACTATTTATCAATTTTTATTCTGTTGTCTCTTACTAGTTTTGCAATAATTTTTCCTACAACTTCATAAAGATCTTCGGGGATATAGTCACCTTCATCTATTTCAGCGTGCATTCTTCTTGCTAAAGGGATGTTTTGTATTATAGGAATATTATTTTCTCTAGCCACTTCTTTCATATATAACGCTAAGTGGTCTACACCTTTAGCGATAACCTTTGGGACTTTATCTCCGTCTTTCTTTTTGTAACGGAGCGCTACTGCGTAGTGAGTCGGGTTTACTATAACTACGGAAGCGTCGGGAACTGTTTTGGCTACCTGCTTTTTCATAATTTCTCTAAACTGAGCTTTTTGTCTGGAACGAACCTCGGGGTTACCCATCTGGTTTTTCATTTCATCCTTAATGTCCTCTTTTTTCATCTTAAGGCCATCTTCGTACTGATATTTTTGAAACAGGTAGTCTGCTATTCCTAAAGCCGTAAAAACAATTCCTAACTTAATTAATAACTCATTTATTATACCTTGAAACTGTTGAAGTGACTCAAACCAAGACAGTAACAGAAGCTCTTGAAATTTATGAGCATTGTTTAAGTAAACGTTGTAGACTACAGCAGATATAATCACAAATACAACTAGATTTTTGACTAGTTCAAAGCCGCTCTTTTTCATATCTGTTATTTGTTTAAAATAATTAGCTGGATTTAATTTTTTAATATTAGGTTTAGCAGCTTCGGGAGAAAATAAAAAACCTACCTGAAGATAATAACCCACTAATGTAAAAATTAAATACATTAAAAAAGCTCCTATAAGAAGAGGCGCGCCTTCTATCGTCATTTCCTTTATAATTTGCGTTGGAGTGGCTTTAACTTGTATTTGTTCAAACATCGTTACCATTATTTTAAAAAATACAGAAACCACATAAGAACTAAAAAAAACAACACCAATAAACAACATTCCATAGTTTAATAAATTACTTAGCTCTTTACTTCTTAGAACCTGCCCCTTTTTCCTGGCATCCTGCCTTCTCTTGGGGGTGGCTTTCTCGGTTCTTCCGTCTTTTGCCACAGGCTCTCACCTACCTTTAACTCTTACGTACAAACATATAGTTCATTGCGTCAAAGAATTTCTCAATTAAATTGTCATTCACTTGTTGAAAAACTACCGTTATTGTAGGGATTGCAACAAAAACAAGCATTATACCTACTAAAATTTTAATTCCAAATACATTTGCTAGAATGTTTATTTTATCAACCGACTTACTCATTAATAGTAGCGCTAAATTCACTAAGAATGTCGCCATCATAAAAGGCAATGCTATTTGCAGTGCACCAAAAAACATATATGTAAATGTTTTTAGTAAAAAGTCTAGTAAGTTTCCTCCCAGTAAAAACTGTTTGGAAATATCAAGACCAAATGAGTATATAAACCCTGCAAATACATCGTTAAAACCGCCTGTAACCAAAAACACTAATACAAACATTAAATAGAACAAACTTGAGAAGACTGTAGTTTGTGTATGGTTGATATCCATAAATGGATTTGAAAAACCAACATCTATATCAACAATTGATCCAGCGATTCTTACAATTGAAACCATTAGTTCTACTACGTAGGCTAAAATTAACCCAACAATGATTTCTAGTAACATCATTGCTAAGAAAGTCCATAGACTATCAACGCCAATAGGCTCCATTCTGTATGCAACAAAAAGGGAAATACCTATTGCAATAGATGCCTTTGCCATAGTTGGGAAACCTGATATTTTAAGGAAAGGTAAAAAATAAATAAATGTTATACTCCTTGCAAGGGCTAATAATACAAGTACCCAATATTGATCAAACGACATATCTTATCTACTCCTTAAAAAATTGTAGGAGCTAACCGTAGCGTTTCTTGAATTAACTGGACCAACTTATCGAACATAATTCCTCCAAACGCTAAGATCATTAAAAATACAACTAACAATTTTGGTGTGAACGATAATGTTTGTTCATTAATTTGTGTCATCGCTTGAAAAATACCTACTACGATAGCTAAAACAAAGGTAATGGCGAGCACCGGAAACAATATAACTAGTGTAGTCATCATATATTGCTGAAAAATATAATTTACATTTGAGACATCCAACCTTCTCACCTCTTTCTTACCTTTATTTTTTTTTGTGAAATCCCTATAATAATTGATGTTTCTCAAAAAAAAGAAAGTGCCCTTTATATGGGCACTTATACTTTTATTCCTTGAACTAATATTTCAATAATTAGTTCGTAACCTCCAGCGGCAAGGAACGTAATTATTTTAATTGGTAAGCTTATTAAGTTTGGTGGTAACATAATCATTCCCAATAACATTAATACAGCGGCAACAATCATATCTATTACAACGAATGCAGCCATAATTAGCACTCCCATACCTAGTGCATCTTGAGTTTGAGTGATAATGTTTGCTAATGTGGCTACTAAGAATGGGACATCTTCTTTTTTATCGATTTTAACATCCGCCAGTTTTGCAGCCATCTTAATATGGTTTTCATCAGCATTATCTACCATAAACTTCTTTAAAGGCTTTTCAGCAATTCCTACTGTTTCTTCAAAGCTTGCTTTTCCATCCTTATAGGGAAGGTAAGCATCATTGTAAATATTCTGGGCAACAGGTGCCATTACAAACATTGTTACAATTAAAGCAAGACCTGTAATAACTTGATTAGGGGGCGCTGTCATTACACCTAATGCTTGTCTGGTTAGAGATAATACAATTACAATCTTAACGTAGCAAGTCATTGTAATAACAATGGCTGGTAGAAATGATAGAAGAGTAATAATAGCGAAGATTTCAACAGATGAAGACAAGTCACCACTTTGGCCAACTTGTAAGTTTATTAGAGAGTCAGTTGTTTCAGCAGCAAAAGCTGGAGTATTAATAAATAATATAGAAAAAAGGAAAGTGGATAGAAGTGAAAAGAGTATTTTATTTTTCATTCTTCAACACTTCTCCTAATGCTTGGAAGGATTCTGTGTGATCTTCTCCCATAACTTCTCTTTCCCATTTCATTTGCTGACTTTCTATCTTTGATGCCTCTAATTTATGAAATGCTACTCCACTTTGCCCATATGAATAAGCAAAGTATTCTTTATCTATTTTTATAATAGAAATCTTTTGTCCAAATCCCATTTGTATACCGTCATCAATTATTTTTACGTGTTCACTCCTCTTCATTCCTGACCACGTTTTTTTACCGCTTTTCTTTAATATGAACCAAATAATTCCTAGTAGTATACAAAAAATAATAAGGATATTTAGAAAGTTCAATAGCATTTAAATTACCTACTTTTTTTATTTTCTTTTCATTTTAATGCAGAAGGTCCCAAACGTTCTCCAGATGGCAAAATATCTACAATACGAACTCCGAAGCAATCATCGACAACTGTAATCTCGCCTTTGGCAAACACGCGATCTCCTACAAGAATATCTACGGGTTCCCCAGCGAATCGATTTAGCTTTACAATATCCCCTTCAGAGATAGCAAGCACAGCTTCAAAAGTCTTTACAACATTTGCAAATACTACTCGAACAGGAAGTTCAACATCTCCAAGCTTTTGAATAGCTTCGAGTGACATACCCTTTGTCTCATCAGATAGCTCTTCAAGAACTACAGGACTAACATTTTTCTCGTCACCCGTTTTATCTAATGTATCTTTATCAAATTTATCACTCATAGTATTGTCCCGCTAAAGCGGTTCCTCCCCTCTAGCCTTCTTTTATTTCAATTGCACTATCTTCTACAGTGCTGTTACTGTCTTTTATTTTTTTAATTTTTTCCTCTTTACCTTCTACGTCTTTAACAATTCCTAAAATTTTAACCGCTGCTTTCCCATCTTTTGCACCTATTTTACCTACAAATTTCTTTTGTCCACCAAAGTGACAAACCATTGGTTTGCTAACTTCATTTAATACTAAAACATCATCTTTATCTAAGGTAAGGAGCTGATTAACTGGCAAATTTAAAACACCCATTTCCACTTCAAAATTACGTTCTATTTGTAGTAAATGGTCATTTAAGTAGAAGATTTGTTCAGGCGGAGTTTCAATTTTTCTATTTTTAAGTACATTATCTGTACTTAAACTTTCAATAAACTGTTCTATAGATAGGAATGGAATAACGATTTGAACTTGAGTATGTTCAGTTCTAACTCTTACATCTAGCGTTATAAGAGCAACCATATCTTGAGGAAGTGTAATTTTTGCATATTGAGGATCGGTTTCTATTCGGTCAATAATATATCTAAAATCCCATACATTTTTAAAGGCTTCTTTTAAAGGTGGATACATATAGTTTTCTACTAGATGTTCTACAGTTATCTTTTCAAAATCAGTAATGTTCTTTTTTACTTTTTCTATTTTTTCAAACACTCCACCACACTGCTTTGAATGAACTGCTAATAAAAAGCCCACATCAAGCTGCAGAATAATCTGTTCTTTGTCACCTAAATTTGTTACTGCGTAAATATGTTCATCTCTTTCTCTTTTTTCAAGATATTCTGAAGCAAAGGGTACCTGTTCTACTTTCTTCACTTCAACCTCTGCTGGCATTCTTAACAATCCTGATAGATCTGTTGCGAAGTTACGAGCAAAGCCGGATAGTAAAGAATCCAAACTTCTTAAATTTTCAAAGCTAAATTTATCGGGGCGGTCAAAGTCATAGACACTAAGACCAAGTTGTTCTAATTTGTCCACTTGGTTTCACCTCACATACTTTTGAAGATGGTTTTTACATTTTTTGCTTTATAGGGTTTAGCGACAAAACGCTTTACACCTAAATCTATACCGGTCTTAATGTTTTCATCTGTTAAACTAACCCCTCCAGATAAAATTACTTCTAAAGAAGGTTCTATTCCTTTTACTTGTCTCAAAAGAGCAATTCCATCTTCTCTTCTCATTTCTAAATCTAAAAACAAGTAGTTGTAAGTACTATTTTTTTGCTGACTTTTTTCTAGTTCGTTAATTAAGTCCTTGCCGCTTTCAACTTCAACAATGATAAATTGACCAATTTGATCTAATATATTCTTTAATAATGTGCGGCTATAAACCATATCGTCACAGATTAATATTTTGGGATACATTTGTTAATCCCCTTTCGTCCATTAGCACTTTGCTAACCCTTAAACTCATTTCTCCATCAACGTTTCTTAAAACGTCCCCATATGCAAAGTATTGGTTGTTAACATAAACCCTCAAGACATTAACAGTCGAATCTTCTAATTTAATAGTTGCGCCTCTTCTCCAAAGTAGAATATCTTCTACAGCTTTATGAGTTTTACCGGCCTCTACAACTATATTTAGCGGAAGATTTTTTAACCACGTTGGATCCTGATTGCTATTCATAGTATTTCACCTACCTTTAATTAAATTGTTTTATTTCTTCAAGAGCTTTTTTTATAGCTCGTTCTATAATAGTAGCCTCATAACTAATAATTTTTTCATTAATTTCTTCTTCGGTTTCTGCTACCGTAAAAACTTTCCCGTTGTCTGTATGTACATTACTTTTGCCGCCAATGCTTTTTTCAACGGTTAAAATATTTCTGTGATTTATTGAGAATTTTGTTTTTTCCTCATCAATTTTTGTTAAATAAATCATAGTAAGCCTCCAAAGATTTAGATTATCTATAAATAAATTTATTGCTTTTCTTGTTTTTCCTTTAAAAAACACCAGGACAAAGCCCTGATGTTTTTTGGAATTATATAGTTAACGGATTAAACCAATTGCAACGTTTAAAATTTGGTCTGCAATAGTAATTGTTTTAGAGTTTGCTGTATACGCTTTTTGGTAGAACATTAACTCTGTTAATTCCTTAGATGTATCAACGTTTGAACCTTCTAAAGAACCAGATTTAATAACCCCTTTATCTCCAAGTCCCGAAACACCAATTTCCGGATCACCAGAGCTAGCACTAGTAGCAAATAAGTTTTCTCCTTCCACAGATAAACCAGAAGGGTTAGCAAATGTTGCAACCGCGACTTGACCAATTTGCTTAACTGAACCATCGCTAAAATAACCGCTAATTACTCCTCTATCTCCAATGCTGTAACCTTTAAGGATAGCGGCTGGGAAACCATCTGAATCCGATACTGAAGTAATATCATCAGCAGCTACTCCTGATAACGAAGTTAAATCTACATTGACAGACATTGCTTTTCCTGTAGTTTGAGGGATGAAATCAATTTGTGCAGTTCCGTTTACTCCTGAACCACTCATTGTTACTAATTTTCCGTATGCATCATATTCAAGAGTTCCTACTTCTCCAACTTGGAAGTTTGCTGTTGATGGTGCTCCGCCTTTTTTATACTCAACGGTAAACCATTGGTTAGTGCCATCATCTAAAGATACAGTTTGGTCAGTATCTGTAACAGTTTTTGTTAAAATTGTTGTGCCTGAAGGGTCTTTTAGCATAATATCAACCGAACCTGGGGTAGCACTTGCAGATGTAGCAATTGAGTAATTACCTTTTTGAACAAGACCAGCAATGTTTAATGACGGCTGGAATGCTACTTGATCAATACTTGCAGATTTTACGAAGTCTTTTGCCGGAGAAGCAATGTAGGCATATTTGCTTGGGGTACTTGATGTCTTAATAAAATTCATATCAATGTCGTGACGAGATCCTAATGAGTCATATGTCGGAATTTGCATTCCGACTACATTACCTACTTCTGAGTTAGCACTTAAGTTACCACCGACTTTGGCGCTTGTCGTTTCTGAAGCTTTTGAAATAGCATTCATATTGATTTCAATTGGCGTAACAGCTGCACCAGTATTAACTTTCCCTGTTAACTGATCAACGTTCCATCCCATTACATACTGACCACCAGAAGAAACTAACTTATTGTCCGAAGAAAGCTCAAATGCTCCATCTCGAGTATAATATCTATCATCACCGTTACTATCACCTACAACAAAGTATCCATTGCCCGAAATAGCTAAGTCTGTAGTACGTCCAGTACTATTTAAGCTACCTTGCCCTTGGTCAATAGCAACACCTTTCATTTTTGAACCATTACCTAACGCAATTGCGTTTGTTCCCGCATATTTGTCGCTAGTTGAAGTGGCTGCTTTCATTTCTTGATAGTACATATCTTCAAATAAAGCTTGCTTTGTTTTATAACCATTAGTTCGTGCGTTTGCTATATTATTCCCTGCAACTGATAAACCATCTGACATTGCTTTCATACCTGCAATACCCTGATAAAAAGAACGTAACATCTGTAATTCACCTCTAATTAAAAAGAAAACTAAGTAAACCTAAATGATTGTATGTATAAACTATGTTTTGTACTCAATAGAACATAATATCTAGATTAGTATAATGTCATTTATTTAAGCCTCGGTAACGCCAATTATTTGATTAACGTTATACGAGTCGCCATTCATTAATTCAAACACAACATTTTCTCCATCTTTTCCAACTGAAAGAACTTGACCTTCTGTGGATTCATTATTGTCATTTTGAACTTTTACAGTTTTTCCAATAAGGTCTAAGAATTGACCGACTGGATTTTGACTTTGAATAGATGATGCTAAATCTTTAAGTATTTCTTTCATATTCATTGTGTTTTGAATTTCAGTTAATTGAGTGAGCTGTCCCATCATTTCACTGTTAGACATTGGTGACATAGGGTCCTGATTTTTTAAACCTTCTATAAATAATTTTAAGAAGCCCTCTTCGTCTATTGAAGATGCGTCATTTTTTGTGTTTGTAGTCGTATTTGATGTATCCGCTGTATTGCCAATATTTGAAGCTGTATTGCCAATATTTGAAGTTGTATAGTTATTTAGCGGATTGATTGTGCTGTCTACCATCTTTATGACCTCCCTGTTGCTGTTGATTATTTTTTTGATTTTCTTTTTCCTCATCGCTGTTATCATCATTATCTTTCTTGTTATCCTGTTCTTGTTTTATATCTACTTTGACTTCAATTCCTTTTTCCTTCATTTCACTTTGTATTTCAGCAAGTATGATATTTAGGTTATCCGTCATTTTATCTGTAACTTTAGCTTCAATAAGAATAAAAGAGTCTTTCTTTTCTACTAGTATTCTTAACTGCTCATCCTGTTCCTTTAATAACATTGACACTTTTTGTTTGTTCTCAATTCTAAAATCTGCAAGTTTATCTATCTCTTGCTTAAAAGAATTTACCCAATCATCAAGCTTTAATTGTGATTTCTTTTCACTAGTAACTTGCCAGTTGTTATATTCTGTCTCGGAGTGAGAAATATGCTTTGGTTCAAGAGAATCTAGCTCTAATCTGTGTTTTTTTAATTCTGAAAATATATCTTCTTCTTTAGAAGGCTCTACTGATGTTTTGCTACCCATCTTTGCTGAAAAATTATTTTGATTTTTATTCTTATTATCAACGTGCTCTTTGGTGCTTAAGCTGTTGATTTTTGTGCTAAGTGCTATCTCTTGTTCGTTATCAACATCAGAATTATTGAAAAGGTCAATTTCAGCATTAGAGCTCAGCTTGCTAGAATTCCCATCTGTTTTTCCCTCTAACTTTTCTACTTTTTGATATTCAAGTGCTGTCGTATTATTGGTTGGAATATCCTTGTTTTTTAAATTTATTTCTTTTTGCACCTTTTTACTGTTATTAGCTATGCTTTGCTTATCGCTATTCTTTAAAGAGTTTTCATCTAATTTAAGATTACTTGCTTCTAAGTTATCTTTGTTTAAGCTATCCTTATTTTTAATATCTTTGTTTATATTCACTTCTTTAACTAAATTTACACCTTTAAGAGCACTCTCTCTTTCAGATAAATTAAATTCAATTTTTTGATTAATGCTCTTCTCAATTTTTCTAATTAGTTCTTTAAATTCTTTAACAGGTACTTCAAGACTTAAATTACTTTCTTTATTAACAAGCTCTTTTTTTAGTGCAAATATGTCTTTTAACTGAATAGATGTTTCATCAGAATTAGATTTCAACTTATTAGCTTTTAGCAATTCATTTATTGCTTCTGTAACCGCTATTTTATCTTTTGAGCTAGTCATTTTTTCTTCTAATTCAATTAATTTTTTAGCTGATATTAATACATTTTCTTTAGAAGAGGTGGATTGCTTAGATACCTCTTTCTTTCCTTGTAAGTTTTGATTAAATAAAATTTCAAAAATATCTTTTTTGTTCTTACCTTTGCTTGTGCTTGCATTTTGGACGTTATTAGTTTGACTCTGATTTAATTCAACCTTCAAATGTTCCACCTTCTTTCTCTAAAAAACGTTTTGAAACATAGTCACTTTGAATTAATTTAAGTTCTTTTGTTGTTTTCATCTCTTCTAGTTCTTTTTCCTTTTTTTCTTTTTGCTCATTTATCTTCTCTTTTCTGTTTTTAATTCTTAGATATTCTCTTTTTAGAAGCAAAATCTCTTTATTTACCACTTCTAATTGTTTATTAATTTTTTCTTTATCGATGCTACTTATTTCAGTGTTTAAAATAAGAATGGAGGGAGAGATTTGCTTCTCTTCCTCCATTAAAGTCTTAATACGCTTTTGTAATTCCTTTTCTCTTTCAAAAAAGCTTTCCAACTCTCTCTTCTTTACATTCTTTTCTTGAAGCATCTTTTCTAATGTGGTTTGCTCTTGTTGCACTTTTATTAAAGCTAATTCATAAACATTTTTCTTCAAATGATTTTCCCCTATCTAACAATATCGTTCATCATTTGTAATGTTTCCTGCTTATCATATGATTCCTTTATGTCTTGTCTTAATAGTTCATTAATTCTTTTATTTAGGAACACCGACTTATCAATTTCAACATCTTTTCCTTTTTCTATTAAACCCAAATTGTATTGGTCTTCAATCTCGTTGTATATGCTCAAATACTTCTTAATACTTCTTGCTGATTTCCAGTGATTTTCATCAACGACTTCTTGCATTACACGAGAAACTGATGCTAATACATCAATAGCAGGGAAGTGATTTCTATCTGCTAATTTTCTTGTTAACACAATATGTCCGTCTAATATACCTCGTGCCATATCAGGAATAGGACCATTAAAATCATCATTTTCCACTAAAACGGTATAAATGCCTGTAATAGAACCTCTTTCGTTGTTACCCGATCTCTCAAGCAAGCGTTGCAAACTAGGTTCCATACCCAAAGTTCTACCACCGCCTAGCGGTATATCTCCATTCGCAATATCTAAAACACGCCTCGCCATTGCATATCTTGTTACAGAGTCCATCATTAATAAAACGCGTTTTCCCTTTTCACGAAATTCTTCTGCAATCCTAGTTGCTAATTCCGCTGCTTTTATTTGCATTAGTGAAGATTCATTAGAAGTAGAAACCACTACCACGGATCTTTTCATTCCCTCTTCCCCTAATTCTCTTTCTATAAATTCTCTTACCTCACGCCCACGTTCTCCAATTAAAGCTATAACATTGACATCTTCTGTGGATTGTTTTGTTAAGAGTCCCAATAGTGTAGATTTCCCCACACCTGTACCAGCGAAAATCCCTATTTTTTGACCTCTACCGATTGTAAGAAAGCCATCTATAGCTTTAATTTTCGTTTCTATAGCTTCTTTAATCCTAGCTCTCTTCAAAGGGCTTGGAGGTTTACCTGCTGATTCCCACCGAACCTTATTTTTAAAGCGATACCCTTCTATGGATTCGCCATAAGCATCTAGCACATTACCAAGTAACTCATAGGGGTTTTCTGGTAACTCTATTTCATTAGAAGCTGGATATAATTTATCTCCTCTCACTAATTGATCACTTGTACTTAAAGGCATTAAAACATTGGTTTCCTCTTTAATGCCAACTACTTCAAATTTAAGCTTACTCTCTCTTTTTTCAAAAATAGACCCAATCGGTACGACTGGGCCTTTTGTTATTACAAAGTTTTCATACACTGCTTGAACTACTGCCGCTCTTGAGAGTAATGTATTATGTTGTATTTGTTCTTTAAGTTTCGCTAAGGAGGTCATTGTTTTCTACCCACTCCTCAATAATTTTTTTTAGGTTTTCAATTTTATTTTGTACAGTAGAATCAATCCATTCTGACTCTGTTTCAACTAGAACATCTAAATACGATAAAGTTGGATCAGAAATCCATTCAATTTTTCTTTCATCCCATTTTTGAGAGTCAATCTTTCTTTTTACATCTGGGTTAACACGCACCCATATTGTTTTACTTTTATCGTTTACTTCGCTAATGGATTGTCTAATTACTGCCGCCACATCTTCTGGTTGAATTTCAACTTGATTTACCAGGATATTTTCAACAGCAGAAATTAGAATAGTCACAATATCATTTTCATTAATCTTGATCCATTCTCGCTTCTTATCATCTAATAAAGCTTTTTGTTCTATTAAATATGAATTTGCCTGTTGATATAATTCAAACACTTTCTCAAATTCAACAGATAACTCTTCCTTCACTTTTGCTTCTAATTCCGGCCTTAGTTCATTTAATGCTTGTTCTTTTCCTTCAATAAAGGCGTTTTCTCTTATAAGATTTGCCTCTTGCTTTACCTTATCTAATTCCACACTGCGGTAGCTATCTATTTCCTTTTGAAACTCTTCAAGTCTCTTGCGTGAAGTTTTTGAATAATAGTCATCTTGAAAAGAGGCTAGATGTTCATCAACGTGAACTGCTTTTTCTTGACGATTTGTTCTTTTTATAATTTTCGAATTAGAAAATGACATCTCCGCCACCTCTATCAATTACGATTTCTTTATTTCTTTCCATTTCTTTTACTTGGTTTGCGATAACTTGCTGTGCTTCCTCAGAATCATCGCGTCTAATAGGTCCTAAACCTTCAAGTTCTTCTTCTAAGATGTCTTTACGCTGCTTCGGCAAAGAAGACATAATCTTCTCTTTAAGCTCTGGACTAGCCGTTTTAATTGCTTTAGCAATCATTTCATTATCAGTAATGGTAGAGAACACTTTTTGCATTGATCGTGAATCCAATAGACCAATGTCTTCAAAAACAAACATATTGTTTTTAATTGTCTTAGCCAATTCTGGATTTTTATCTTCCAATGCTTCAAAGAATGTTCTTTCAGTTGCACGAGTAACTCCGTTTAAAATTGCTACGATATTTTTTAGACCATTTGTTTCAGGAGAAGCATCTGAGAAATGGAAACTTTGAATTTTCTTCCCTAAGTATTCTTCCCACTTCTGTAGCACCGATGGATTCGTTTGTCCCATCATAGCAATGCCTTCACCTACATCACGCATTTTTTCTTTTGGTAAAGTTGATAGTAATTCTGCTGCCATATTTGGACGCATATAGCTTGCCATTAAAGCAATTAACTGAGGTTCTTCGTTTAAAAGAAGGGCAACTATTGGAGAAACATCTTTTAGAGTTTTCAGGGACTCAAATAAGTTATTATCATCATTAAATAAATTCTGTAGAATATGCTCTCTCTCTTCTTCCGAAAGAATACCTTCCATAATGTCCATTGCTCTCTCAATACCAGCTTCAATTAGACCTGAAGGACTACCCTTTAAGATATTGACGTACTCTAATACAGATGCTTCAACATCATCAAAATCAGTTACTTTAAGACGCCCAATGGATTTCACCAAGTCGCGTTTCTCCACGTCTCTTAAGTGAACAAAAACTTCTCTTGCCGTATCTAAGGGTAAAAAGCCCATTATAATAGCGGCTTTTTCCGGACCAGTCAAAGGTCTATCCATTAAAATTCCCCTCCTACGCAATAGGCCGACCAAAAGGCCAGCCTATTTTTATTTTTTCATAATCTTACTAATAACTTCTGCAGTTTCTTTTGGATAACGACTAGCAACGTTATTTGTTAAATCGCGCAAGTCTTTTTGCTCTTGAGTCCATTCAATTTCTAATGTTCCATCCAAGCTCTGCACCATTTCTTCTTCTAACTCACTAGGGGCACTAAATGAAATAGTTTCTTCTTTTTCTTTTATGCTCTCGCTGTTGTTTGTGGTTGAAGCATTATCTTTAGAATTAATTAGTTCCTTGTTCGATACGACTTTATTCTTTTTGGAGCGGCGCGCTAAGAATATAATTATAATGACAAGAACAAGTAGAACTAATCCAGCGGCTGCGTAAGCGTACCAAGGAAGACTTTCAATAAATCCTTTTTCTACTTCTTTTTCTGTAGTAGTTCCTGTTACTAACTCCTCAGCAAATTTCTTTTTAGTCACTTTTACAGAGCCATTGTTATACACTGCTTTGTCATTCGCTACTCTTTGGACTGTTCCTGTTAAACCAGAGGCAACAGCTACCATTTCTTCTGCGTCATATAAGTCAGGCTGTGTTAAACGAGTATCATTAAACCAAACAGAAATATTCGTGTTTCTAAGTTCTGGTTGTTTAATAATCTTTTCTACCGTTTCTCCAACGGCAAAATTTTCTATGATACTGTCTTTGTCCTCGACATCAAGAATTTTACTTGAGTCTACTTTACTCATATCATAATTTGGCACTTCGCCATTTTCATCCGTCCCAGGTACCGTTACATCATCACCTGATATTTTTCGAATTTTACTCGGATTCTGTTCTTTTGATACAAGTGTTCCTTCTGGATCATATTTCTTTATATTCCTTGCAATTTCATCAAAATTAATATCTACATTCACAATAACTTTAACTCTACCGTAAACTTCTGATA
Source organism: Priestia sp. SB1 (assembly GCF_038898415.1). Taxonomy (NCBI): domain Bacteria; kingdom Bacillati; phylum Bacillota; class Bacilli; order Caryophanales; family Bacillaceae; genus Priestia; species Priestia sp. SB1. Next base: position 792,439 of record NZ_JBBJSS010000002.1, read on the forward strand.
GTGCTGATTCCAATTCCGATTCCATTTTCCTTTTTGTCTCTTCTACAATTTGACGTTGCTTGGTCAAACTCGTATCTTTTGTATTTGATGAAGAAAGGAGATTGAAGTTCTGATCTACTACTTGTACATCTGAGGCTTTAACGTTACTAATTGCTCCAGCTACATATGCTTGAACTGCTTTTACTTGTTCTGGAGTTAATTCATAACCTGAGCGTAGTTTTAAAGCAACTGAAACTTGCGTAGCGTTTTTCTTATCGTCAAAGATACTTTTTTCTTCTGGTTTAGGAAGCTTAACATCTGCTGTAGCAATACCTTCAAACATTCCTTCTAAACTACTGTCCAGCTCTTTTTGTAAAGCGTTTTGATACTGAACATCCTTGTCATATTTAGTAGCACCTAGACTCATACTATTAAAAATATCTAATCCACCTGACGAACCGCCTTCAGGCAACCCTTCAAGGGCAAGATCTTTCTTTAGTTTAACTACGTCTCCGTCAACCTTTAGAGCTTGTGTATTTGGGTCAACAGTATAGTCAATCCCCTTGTTGGACAAGTACTTTTCAATTTCTGTTTGATCTTTTTCTTGCAAACCAGAGTAAAGAACTTGATATTTATCAGGCATAAAGAAACTAAAAAATATAAAAATGATTACCGCTAATCCTACCGTGCCGATGGCTAGCTTAATAGGAAAGCCTATGTTTTTCCACTTCTGTTTCAGCATTTGGGCACGCTGGTTCATTCTATCAACACCTTACCTATTCTAGATTTGCATATTAAATAGTTGGTTTACGCCTTGAACCACTTTGTCTCTAACAGAAGCAGCAAAAGACATTTGTAATTCAGCCTCCTGAAGAGCAATTAAAGCTCCGTGAGAGTTTTCAGACCGTCCCATTAATACATCAGCCATCTCAGTTTTAGCAGCAACTTGTGTTTTTTCCATTGCTGAAAAAGAATCTAAAATTTGTTCAAACATAGCAGGATTTGCTTTTTGCTCCACTCCTGTTTCACTCAAGGCTTGATTTACTTTTAACTCAACAGGTGACAGACTTGTTAAAACCATATTTAACACCTCTCTTCAATTTTTATTAGACCTTACCGATGTCATATTCTTTTTCCATTACTTTCTTCGATGCACTTAGCACTGTAGCATTAGCTTCATAACCACGCTGAGCCATTAATAAATCAGTCATTTCAGATGTCATATTAATATCTGGGTATGACACATAACCTTCTTTATTTGCATCTGGATGATCAGGATCATATACCAATCTAGTATTGTTATCTTGAACTACCTTAGAAACTTGAATACCATCTCCAAGTTCTTGGTTCATTACATCATCAAACTTTTCTTTCCCTTCAAAAACAACTGATTGGCGTTTATACGGACTGCCATCTTTTGTTCTTGTTGTGTTAATATTGGCAAGGTTATTACTGATTGATTCCATCCATTCTTTATGAGCCGTCATTCCTGAACCACTAATATCTAATAGACTGTACATCTGCTACACCCCTTTTAACGTCCAATTGCGATTTTGATTAGTGAGAATTCTTTATTTATTGCGTTAACACTATTGGTAAACATAGAGTTATTTTTCAACATATTAATCATTTCAACAGTCTGATTTACGTTGTTTCCATCCACTCTTGATGAACCATCACTTGTCTCAACTTCTTTATAAGCCGGTAGACTAAGTGGAGACGAATGGTTGGTTATATGTTTTTCATTTGTTGTGTTTAACGGAATTCCTGATTCACTATTGACAATTTGTTCAAAACGTAAGGTTTTAGCCTTGTAACCAGGCGTATTATAATTAGAAATGTTGTCAGCAATTACTTTTCTATTAACAGAAGAGTAGTCCATTACATCATTTACATAAGGTATAAAGTCTCCAAACAATATCTGACACCCCTTTCCAAAAAAAAGACGGGTTTCATTTTGTTTATTCTTAAGCTTTTTATTTTCTCCTTATTTTTAGGTTATAAAAAAAGAAACAGAGGAATAGTCATTCATATAATTTGAATGTTCCTCTATTTCTATTTAATTGCTCTTCTTCTAAAATTTTTTCCTGCAAAGCTTCTGATTTCTGTTTTAACAAATTGTTTAATTTTTCATCAGTTTCTAATATCCAATAAAGAACATCTTTACGGTCTGGTTCATTATAAGTTTTAAGCCATTTTTCTCTGTCTAAAAGGATTGCATCAAGTTTTATATGGTCTTCCATTGACTTTGCTTGCGTTATTGTTTCCTCTAACTGATGGTGAAACCTTTCAGCGATTTGGTTCATCCGGTTCATTCCTAACTATGTATTCATCTTCATTTTTTACTGTATACTCATTTTCATTATCATCTCTCATACCTGCAAATCCTTCATACAAATTATCTATAACCGTATCTGACTCTTCAAGAATTTGATTAAACCTATTTTCATTGAAAGTATCTTCTTCAATTGTTAATAAAATTTCTTCGTATCCCTGCATTAACCATTGGTAGTGTATTGAAACCCTCTCTACAGTAGGATTAATAATATCCCTATTTAGTGACATATCCAATTCTTCCAAAAGATGAATAGAATTAATAAGCCTTTCTTTAATACCTTCAAAATTTTCTATTTTAAAATATTTTCTCATATTTAAACTGTTAAGTTGGATTTTTTTTATCATTTTGAGGACTAAATCTTTGGGGTTGTAAGAGGCTGAACCAAGCATACTATAATCCGAATTATTCAATTAAATATCATCCCTTCTTCCTGAAAAGCATCAGCTATTATCATTAGTTGTCGTTGTTATTTTTCAAACCCAAAGCTGCATTGATATAATCGCTTTGCTTAGACATACTTCCCATCATCGTTTCAAAAGTAGCATACTTTTGAATCATTGCCTCTTTTTGTTGCTCGAACTGATTATCGTAGCGGTCTAGCGTATCTTGAATTCTTTTAATTCGATTATTTAAACCATCTATCTCAGTCTGTACCAAACCTGATGATTTACTATAATTATCAATTACGTTGTACAGTTGACCTGAGAATCCATCTTTACCAAGCATCTGTTGAGCTTTTTGTGGATCTGAATTATACATTTCTCGGAGTTTTGTTTGATCAAAAGTTAGAGAACCATTTTTGGCATCCTTGTTTAAGCTAATCCCCAGATCGTATAACATTGAACCTCCATTATTAACTCCATATAGGAGATTGTTCATTTCTCTTTTTAGATTTCTAGGAATGCCTTCGCCTTGTAGAACTCCTTTTTCTCCTCCTAAGCTATTAATGTTGTTAATTGTAGAATTGTAAGCATTAATAACAGCAGTTACTTTTTCCACTAATTGATCGGCACTTCGAGAAACATTAACGTCAATATTGCTTGTTGTCTCCTTTGTAAAGTTGAGTGTAAGACCATCTATCTCAGTGTAGCTGTTTTCGTTACTAGTAATTTGAATATCATTAATAGTAAAGATAGCTCCTTTTGCTGGCTGTAATTCATTTTTAATAGCTCCACCTTGAGTTAGACCTAACGTTTCCCAAGCAGGTGAGTCACTAAACTTAATTACATTGTCTGTTCCAGACTGTTTTGAAGTTAAAACTAATTTATTATTTAATACGACTGCATCTACACCATAATCTCCGCTATTAATTTCTTTTGCAATTCCCTTTAAATCCATATCAGCAGTAATAGTCAAATCTTTTCCGTTTAATTGGACTTTTTCATCAATACTAAGAGGCCCTTCAGAAACTTGATCACTCATTAACCTTTGTTTTGTTGCCAATTGCTGTACACTCACTGAATATGATGTATCTAATGCATTCCCTGTTGCACTTGCTGTGAAAAAACCTTCTTCGGATAACTTAACATCCTTACCACCAGTGTTTAAATCCTTCAAATCTGTAACAATTTTATTAAAGTTTGTTAAAGAGTTTTGTAGTGCTGTCCAAGTTTGTTTCTCCGATTCATAATCTGATTTTTTAGTTTCAAATGGTTTCTGTCTTAGCTTTAAAATGTTTAATTCTGCTTCCAAAATTGATTTTGTATCCCATTGTGAACCTAAACCAAAAATTTGCATTCGATCCCCATATGAAGTTATCTTAGCGTTATCAAATGAACTAGTTGCCATATAATATATCCCTCCAGTCTAAATAGCTTTTAAATATAATCTAAAATAGAATTCTGCATCATTTTCAGACTACTTTGGATAGTAGCCTGGTATATTGACTGCATATATGAAAAATCAGAAATAGCTGCGGTCATATCTACGTCATCATTCTCTTGTCTTTTGACAGATAAATCTAACTTTACTTGGCTGTATGATTCATTAAGGAGTTCTACGGATTGAGTTTGAACGCCAATTTTTGCACGCTTATCAATAAAATTATTACTTTCCGCTTGTACACCGCCTAACGCTGATTCAATACCATCTTGATCATTATTTTTCAAAGCATCTCTTAACTTAATCAGTTCATTTAAAGCGGGAAGAAAAACTTGTTCAGCAGATTGTGTGACCTTGACATTAACATCATCAGAAACCCTAACTGACATATCCTTGTCATTACCGTTATAAGTGAATGTTGTTCCATTATAATCAATAGGTTTTACGTTTATTTTCTCTCCGCTAAACATATATCTGTCTAAATGTTGAGAATTGGCTAAGCCTACAACTTGCTTTATAATTTCTTCTACTGAATTAGAAAGTGTTATTCTGTCTGAGTCGCTATATGTACCGTTGGCTCCTTTAATACCTATCTCTTTTGCTTCATCTAGAGCTGTTGATGCTGAATCAAATGCTACATCCATATATTGAAGCAAACTTTTTGTATCATTCGCATTTGCTTGATACTGATTTAATCGACTTTCCGTTACATCCATAAGCATTGAACGATTTACACGAACAGGATCATCGCTCACTCGGCTAAATTGTTTACCAGTTGCAATTTGTTGTTGCTTTTTCACGCTTTCAGTTTCAATTTTTGTAAGGTAATGTTGCGTCATTTGAAATTTATCGTAACCTGTTACTCTCATCTACTCCACCTCCACCAAAAAGGAGAAATACTTATTAATACATTTAAATAATAGAGAACAATTGATCTAACATATCTTTAGTAGTTGATAATGTTTTTGCATTTGCTTGATAAAATTTTTGTACCATTAAAAGATTAGACATTTCTTCATCAACATTGACTCCTTGAACCTCTTGTCTCTGACTCTCTAAGGATTTTTGTATATCTGTATGTATCTCTTCATTCTGTTTAGCGATATTTAAATCCATTGCTAAACGAGAAGTATATTCTTGATAAAAGTTTGCTGGCGGCTTACTGTCCATAAATGGCTTTTCTTTTAAGTCTGCAATTGCTTTTGCAAGGTCGCTGTTACCAATAACTCCATTCTCCGAACTAAGAGCAAGCTTTTCAGGATTTAATTCTAAAACTGCATTAATTTTAATTGTTCTGCTATCAGTTCCTTGAAAGAAGTCTAACCCAGTAGATCCATCCATACCGTAACCGCTATTATGTATCGTATTAACTTCGTTAATTAGATTGTTAACTAACTTATTTAAATCGTTCTGATACGTAGCAATATATCCGTTTCTTGTATTTAATGTACCTGCTAAGGAACCAGCTTTAGGTTTGAATTGCACGTCAGAAGCTCCCAAAACCCATTCGTCTCTTTCTTTAACGTACATTGCTTTTACATCATACGTGTTTGTACCAGCTAACAAAGTTGCATTGCCTACTTTAATAGTCATATCTTGTGGCTTTGTCGTGTACTTAACCTGTACATCTACATAAGAAGAAAGCTCATCTAAATATTTATCTCGCTCATCCATTAAAGCATTTGGTTTATCAGTTTGAACATTCTCTATTCTCTTGTTTACATCTGCTATCTTTTTTAACAACTGATTGACCTGAGTAATTTCAGTAGTTAATTTTTGATCAGTCTGGTTTTTAACCTCGTCCAACTGTTGAGTTACACCTCTCAATTTATCAGATAGCATTTTGCCTGAATAAATTGCGCCCAAGCGATAAGAACTTTGTTCTGGAAATTTGCTTACTTCTTCAAAAGAATTAAAGAAGTTTTGCATTAAGTCGGAAATAGAGTTCTCACCTGTTTCATTAAAAACTGTCTCTATATTTGACAATACATCTTTAGCAGCACTGTAATAGCCAATTGATCCTAATTCAGTTCTAGATTGCTGAATAAATAATTCATCACGAATCCTCGAAATTTCTTCTACTATAGCGCCAGAACCTAATTGAGAATTTACACCGGAAGTACCTTGAGTAATTCCGACTACATTAACTTCTGCGCGTTGACGAGCATAGCTGCTATTTTGCGCATTAGCAATGTTGTTTTGTGCCACTGATATCATTTTTTCTCCAACACTTAAACCTGTTAAAGCTACATTAAAATCCAATCCCATATTATAGATTCCCCTCTCGAGTCATTAAAGGTCTTCGTTCAATAGCATAGGGCCATTCATCTGATATTGTTCTCTTTGAACCGCTTCAAACATAAATTCTAGTTCTTTTCCTTTTACTTCAATAAAAGACTTTGCAAACTCTATATTTCTTTTTAAATAAAATTGAAACTGTTGTATCTTGCTTAACATTTTTTCAAGCTCGTATTGTACAAGCATTTTCTCTTCACCATCTGGATAAATATCTAAAATTGCCTCAATTCGTCTATCATCTAAATTTAGAGAATTAGCTTTTTCTTTAACGAGATGAATTAAATATATTTCAGCTCTTTCTTTTAGAGCGTATAACTCCTGCAGTTGTTCTTCTAGGCTATCCTTTGTTTTGTAGTCTTTTGTTTTTAAAGCGTTAAATATCAAATTTGTGTTTTTAGCTAACACTTCATATACACTTGAGAGACTCTGAATTGCCTCCACTATTTCTTTCATTTAACTTCCCCCGTTTACAAAAATGGTTTATTTCTTAAGAAAAGAATTATACCCTTCAAATACCTGTGTTCTTTCCTCATTATTTTTTTCCTCTAATAAAAAAACCTCTCTTTTTAAAGAAAGGTTTTTTACACAGTCAATTCAAATAGCAAACCTTGTATATTGCCGGTCTGTCTTAAAATTTCAAGTCTTCCCATCTGGCTATCTACAAGCTTATCTGTTAGTTTATCAATTTTATCATCTACTGCCTTAAGAACTTGAATTCTTTTTGTGTATACGCCATCTCTTGTAGTGTGCTCTTTTAAATACAGGTCGTTATTTACGTAGTAATCTAAAAATTTCTTTACTGAATCCTTATACATATCTAAGTTATCCTTGGTAATATCCTGTTCTAATTTATCCTTCATATCTTCTATAGAATGAATCCATTGTTCTAAAGTTTCTGTTCGTTCTGTTCCATCAATTTCTTTGGTTTTTAAAGCTTCTTCGAATTTATCGGCTTTTTCTTTTATTTCAGAAGTGTTAAAAGGCTTTGCCTCTACAAATCGTTCAATTTTCCCTAAAAAAAGCTCGTTAGGTATCTTAATATTCAAAGCATATCACCGCCTATTTTTTATTTAAAACACTTTTAGTATTTCTTATCTTTTTAAGAGCGGCTTAAAAATATCCTGAAAAATCACTTGAAATAATTCTAGATAAAAAAACGAGTCATAAAGACCCGTCATTAGTTTATAAGGAATTTACATAAAAATGTTGAAACTAAGTTGCTTTTGGTTATGAATAGAAGTTTCTTCTTCTATAATATCCAGTTTATTACCTTCAAAAGAATGTACATCTTTTATAATATCCTTCTTATCGTTTTCAGTGAGTGGTAATTCTTCGCTGACATCCTGCTTAACCTTTATAATAGTTGACACTTCTTTTGTGACACTTGACTTTTCATTTTCACAAGTCAATAAATCATCTATACTAAGTTGCCCATCGCTATTAGTAGATGCTGTTTTTTTAATAACAAGATTCTCTGTATTCTCAACAATCAATACCTCATCACCGCTAACTGGTTCGCAGTTTTGAAGAGTTGTAGCTTCATTTTCAAGAATTGAAATTGCCGAAACAGGAAAATTGTATGCTTGTTCGCTAACTTCATTTGAAGTAACCAATGTATAATCTTGTTCTATTTCCTTTAGTTGGTTTAAAAACTCAACAATTGGTTTAGATATAACCTTGGCCATAAGTACAGGTACAGCATTACCAATTTGTTTATACAACTTATCAATTTTTGTGCTTCGAGCTACGTCCTCTGTTCCGTAATTAAATTTAAACCAGTCTGGAAATGTTTGAATACGCGCTGCCTCTTTAACTGAAATTCTTCTTTCACTTTTCCCATCGTTTGCAAACTTCCAATGTTGCGAATCTATTTTAATCATCGGATCTCCCTCGGGATGTACAGGGGATTGTCTTGCGCTAGCTTGAATTGTATAAGAATATTGATTCCAATTCTTTTTGCGATTCCTCCCCATAAATTGGCTAGAAGCTGTTCCTTCATAACCCCAGCCCGGATTTTCTCTTAAATCCCAAATAGCTCTTCTAAGAGTCGCAAAAGGTTTTAAACCTAAACCTTCTCCGTGAGTAGGTTCAGGAAAGTTATAAACGAAATCTAAATCCTTTCTTACTCCTACCATTACTACCCGTTCACGAGTTTGGGGAACGCCATAATCACGACTATCTAACAATTTTGCGTAAATGTTATATCCAGCAGCAGCAAAATCTGCTTTAATTTGCCTATAAGCTTCTCCCTTACCTAATGTTAATAAGCCCTTTACATTTTCTGCAATAAAGACTTTAGGTTGTGCTTGTAACAGTGCGCGACAACAATGAATATACATAAAGTTTCTTTTGTCATCTATCATACGCGGACCGCCCAGCGAAAATCCGGGACAGGGAAAACCAAACGTATACAAATCAGCTTTTGGAAAATTTTTAAGCTTTTTGATATTTGCTTTTTGAGCTACTGTATCTTTAAAGTTCATAGAATACGTATTAATCGCTTCAGTGAACGCGTCTGTAGCATACACCGTGTGTAGAACGCTGCTATCTTGAATTTGGTCAAATACTTCTTTATTAGCAATGTTTACTTTTTTATTCATACCAACTTCAATACCAGACCATAATACACCAAGATCTAAACCACCCGCTCCACAAAACAGTGAAACGTGACTAAACTTATTTTTCTTATAAGTTATTGGAGGAAGATCAATTGTTCTTTTCCCGCTTTTTTCTTCTGATACCTTCTTACTTAAAATTGCTTTTACTTCGTTAATATTTGTCATTTGTTCATTCTCTTTTCGAATGTTTTTTAATTTAACAGACGAAAAGGATAAGAAAGAAATCCAGAGCTTGAGTGACAAACCCCAAGTATGCCTTTGACTGTCCTGCTCTTCTTTCTTTTACATCAGTACAGATATTTCCGTATCCACACCGTTTCTCTTGTCAGTGAGAAAAAGCCTTATAGACGCTTATAACCTGCTCTAGCAGGATTGAATAAACATAACAAAATGATTATTAACAATGTGTTTTTCTACTAGTTTTTTCACTTTGTCTTCACCTTTCTGAAAGAAAATTATTAAATAATAATCAGACAGAATGGTAAGAAATGATCGTGTGTTGGAAGTGACTAGCTTCCTCAACTTGTTCGCAATGACAAGTTTACTCCTAACCATTTTCTTTTATATCAATATAAGTTGTTTATATCGTCTCTTTTGTCAATAAAGAGAAAGCAATTTACGACTGCTTATAACCTGTAATTACAGGATTTTAAGACAAAAAAGTATGTAGTAATTGGTTTTTTCCATATGAATTATTGCTCCTTTTTAATGCTTATTTCAAAGAGTTTAATACAAAAAAATTACTTGTTGGAAAAAACATAAAAAAAGGAGAACGATTTATAATTAATCGCTCTCCTTTTAAACACACATAACTATTTAAAAACACTTGCAAGTCCATTGAATAACTTTTCAAAGATGCTAAAAACATTATCTCCGATAGCAGCGAATAGCTTTGCAAAACCATCCGGACCAGTTTTAAAGATCTCCTTAAACTGCTGCTGGTACCATTCAATATTCCACATACCTTTAGACTCTAGGTAATCTTTAAAGAAAAATATATCTTTAAATTCATATTTGTAAAACACGAAGATTGCGAGCAACAGCAATAATAGATATCTTATATATGTTAAGTCCATTGTTAATCTTATTAGTAATAAATAAGTAGCAATTGATAAGATAAGTACGACTACAAAATAAATAGAATGGTTTTCTAAGCCAATACTTTTAAACCATTCAAAAGGTATTAACGTAGCATATGTTCTATACGTAAATAGAATGAAAAATAACCAAAGAAATCTAACTGATAAACCTAAAACCGCTACTATAGCAATAATATAAGCGGCTATTGTGGCTATAATCACATAATTCGCCACCTTTCATTGAAAGAAAAATAGTAAGTATATATTTAACTTGTATATATACTTTGTTGCGAATAGCAAAATGCTTATTAGTATCATAGTTCAGATTTCTAAGAAGTAAAGAAGATTTCTAAGCTTCCTACTTTCTATAAAAAAGATGGATATTATCCATCTTTTTTTATTCTTCAGCTCCTGATATACAGAGTTGATGTTCAAAATCATTTGCTGTAATTTTAACTAACGTTTTATTCTGTCCAACGTACATCAAGGCTTCCCCTCGTTCCGCTGTTCTCAGCAAACCTTTTTCACTTTCTGTAATACCTAAAACCGCTTCTAAATAATGCAATTCATTTGGGTTCTGTTTAAGTAGGATCTGCATACTTGTATTGGATATAATACTTTCTCCACCGTTCTCCATAAAATCTCGAACGTTTTGAGAAACAATTGATACAACTATCTTCCATAAGGTTCGCTACAACCTTATGCGTTCATCTATGAACTGCTCACAGTCGCCTGCGAAATGTTGAGACTATATCTTCATCCTAAATAGAGTATTTTCTACATAGGAGCTCCCCGTTACGGATACCAAAAGCTTGTATCCTCTCGACAATATAATATTACACTGTCAGTTAGTCGTTGCACCTTCTTATGATGTCATAAGCTTGGCTCAGGATTGTCTTATTATCATACAAACGAATAAGAGTTTCCCTGAATTAAAGGAGTGATCGATACGCATTACTGCGTAAAGGAGCTATCTAATTAACCCCGCATTAAATTTACGTGCAGTTTTTGCTACTTTTTCTAAGAACCTACCCGAAGACTCGTTTTTAAGCATTATCCAAGCTTCATCAACAATAATTAAACGGCGCTTTTTATCACCAGATTTAATTTTGTTCCAAATAAACTCTAAACATATAAACATAGCAACATCGGTCATACTTTGTTCTAAGTCTCTAATACCGAATACAACAAAATCATTATTTAGATCAACGTTTGTTTCTCCGTTAAATAAATCCATAACACCATTAACAAACGGTTCTAATTCTTTTGCTATCTCTGATGAATCTTTTATTTCTCTCATAGAAGTGTCCAAGTCAGATAGCGTTGGCATTTTTTGCGAGCTGTTTCCTACCATAATGAATTCCTCGTTAATTACTAATTCATCTTCGGCATTCATTTGGTAACCAGCATCGGTAATTCCAAATCTTTCGTACATTTTTTGAATTGCATATAAGATTGCCCGCTTTTCATTTGCGCTTAGTTTTTTATCTTTACCTAGCATTACTTGAATGATTAGGAATACGTCCATAATCTTTGTGGATAGAAAACTCCGTGCGTCTTCTTCTAATTCCACATCAGCGGTTATTTCAAGAGGATTGATTCTATCTTTGGAATTGGAGCTTAAATTAATAAACTGTCCTCCCAAACTTTCGGTTATTGCGCGGTACTCATTTTGAGGATCAATAACAATTACTCGTGTACCCATTAAATAGTGTCTAATAGCTTCTAGTTTTACAAAATATGATTTCGTTCTACCCCAGCTTTCGCTGTATTTATATCTAGGGACTAGACTATCCAATATTCACTTACTAATATCTTTTTTTGCACACTAATTAAACCTCCTTCTTATAGAAGCAGGTGTCCAGTTTCCGTTGTTTTTTTATTATAAGGAATCTCCCATTATAGTCGTTGAACCTTCCCCTAAGTTTTTTAGGAGCTTGGATGCTGATTATCCATTGGTACATTTAATTCATTTTTAAGCATTCACGCTCGTCGTTGCCAACCACGTTGTAGCTGAATTAACTTTAGGACTTTCCAGCAGTTTAGAGAGTTATTCGACTACCATTACTGATAGAAGGGGCTAGTTATTAACCCGCACCACTAGTTGCTAGTGTTACACTATTAAATGAATTCAATTTAAATCGATCAAACATTACAAGTGAGTTATTAATTTGGTTAATACCATATAGGATTGGTACGCCTTCGGTATTAGTTAACTCTGCGCTAACTAACGGAAAGCAAGTAGACAGAGATTCTGTATCAAAGTTACGTGTTTTTCTAATCCTATCGTCATTTAGCGGCAATACTGTCATAAACCCTTTATCTTGCTGCAGCACAGCAATTCTAGTTGTCAACTGCATTGAACCACACAATGACTCTACTTCCTCAGTTAATTGGTCTAAGTCATCTACATACCTAGCGCTTACTGAAATATATATGGCCTGATAAAAGAATCTTGATATACCAGTATGAAGCTTATCTCGGAGATCCTCTGCATCCTCCAAAGCAGTTACAACTTCAACATCTGTAATTCTGCCATTTCGGTCATCCATCGAAATTGTAGACATATACTGCCCTATTCTTCTATTTAATGTCTTAATAACTTTAGTTCTAGACCAAGGAGTAATGTGTAGGGAAATGTCTATGTTTGCATCATAAGAATAAAGTGAGTCTAACCATCCCATCCTTACTGTTCTAGGATACCCTACTACTACAAAGGTACGAACTAATCTATTACCTACTACGTAAAATGTTTTTTCATTTTGAATAGTATCTGGAGCAATTAAATCATTTATTTTGTTTTCGCCTCTTGATAAAATATCTGTTTGTATGCCCTCCTGTTTTTTTGTATTTCTATTACCAAACAAGTTATTCCCCTCCTGTTTCTTTATGTTTTACATAAAGAGTAGTAAAATTATTTGGGTTTACGCCTTTTAACGATTGATGCACGGAACGTTCTTTATTATAAGCAATATAGAATAGTTCAAATGCTTCTTTATCATTTAAAAACGTTGCGTTCATACCAAATCTTCTCAATTGCTTTTGAAGAGTTTTTTCTCTTTGAGTCAGAGTTTTATAAGCCTTTTCAAACATTCTTTCTTCTTTAATTGCTTCTGCTTCCTCGTGAATTTGAGTGTCTTCCTCTCCTTTTCTATATTTTTTTAATCTGTCGTCCGTAATACTTTTCTTGTTTTGTTTCTCGTCTCTGAATGACACTACTAAGAAGTCTTTTTTAGTTTGTACCGAATTTTCTTTGACTAGTTCCATAATAAACCTTGAATAGTATTGAAGCCCCATTGTTTTGAAATCGTTAACTGAGGCAGACTCTTTCTCTTTGAGGAAAGCGAGGTAATCATTAATATCAACCAATCGAGATTGTTTATAGAACTGAACTTTAAAATCTAAAGAATTTAAGAGACCCATATATGTCTCCCTGACAATCTCCTTTTCTTCCTCTTCCATTAATTGAGTATTAATAGATGGCACTTGCATTAATTTTATATACTGGCCGTTTTTGAGTTTTACAACTCCTCTTCTTATATAGTCAAACGGCAGCTGTTCCTGTGTTGTATGAATTTTTACATCTTTTTCTTCCTTGGTACTTTTTTGCTTCTTCATAATAATAAAGATAAATGCACCTAATCCTAATAGTAATAAAACGATTAGGGCTACAAATAACAAAATCATTGTTTACCTCCCTTTTTCTTTTAATAGCTTTAAGCAATAATTAAATTTTCTTCTACTTCTGCATTGTCATCAAACTCATCAAGTTCAATTTCACTTTCCGTAGCACTATAGATCATTTCTTGAGGTAAGGTTTTGTAAACCATTAAAACTATCAAGTACTCATACATAGGCATATCGTATTTTCTAAAGAATGCCAAAAACAGGCAAAGCACTACGACAGGAACTCCAACTAATATGGAAACCCACATCGGAATATTTTTAGAAATAAGCATAGTCATAATGACTAACATACCCCCTGCAAGAAATCCCCATTGCGCAAAAGTAAATTTACCAATTCTATCAGCAATGTTCAGTTCTTGTGGAATGATAAAATCGTACATTACATAACCTCCTTTTCTTATCTTTTGTGTCGTTTGTTGGAAAAGAAAAATTAAAAGTTTAAAAAAAGCGCATTGTGTGTTTCTTCGTTTAAAAGGCTTACAAGCGGTTTAGAAAAGCTTTCTTTTTCATTTCTTTTCTCTAGACAAACCATATAGTTTGGGACCACCAATAATCTCCAATATAAATTCACAAGGCTTTTTCGCATAAAAATTCTTCATTTAAAACCCTTTTATTTTGGTGGGCTAATCACTATATAAATATTTTCTCAATAATCTCAAGTACCAATCGATAAAATTTTAGTTCAAACTCCCTTATTAATTTTTGTTTAAGAAAAGAGAAAAGAGAAAATAGCTTTAACAACTGACAATTACTTTCTAGAGTTTGTTTAAAACTTAATGATGTATATAGAAAAAGTGAAAAATGCATACAAAACTAATTAAAGCTTTGTATACATTTTTCACTTTTTCTAACGCTTGGTTAGAAGGATAAACCTGCGAAGATTCTCGCAATAACGAATGCACTTAGTGCAATGACAATACCAATACCAGAGTAAATAAGAATCATTTTACCTTGTTCAGCTTGTCTTTGATCACCATTAGATAAGATATAACGCAGTCCACCTACGATAATCATAATGATTGAAACTCCTAATACGAATCCAGCAAAGATATTTGCTGCTTTATATATAGCATCCAGTACCCCTTTAGCATCCTTGCCGTTAGCAGCACCTTCATTTACAGACTTACCATCGAAAATCGAACTAGCTTTTACTACGTGAGTAGCAGTAGCTGGAGTTGTATCAGCAACAGTCGCAACACTAAAAACTGCGCTAAATGCAACTGCAAATGTAACAAATAATTGAGATAGTTTTTTCATAACTCATCCCTCCTTTTCCAAACACATAGTAATGCATTTTTTTCCTATTTCAAGAAAAAAACAAAAAAAAATACAGAACCTCAGTAAGGTCTGTATTCCAGCAATCTTTTTGTTGTATTGGAGAAAGAAAATTTAAATATATATAGTAATCTTTCTTTAAATATGTCTAATTACTTTTTTCATTAAAATGATTGATTTATTTAAAAGCATATTTAATATATGGAGCAAGAGGTGATCGAAATGATTTCCATTTTACTTGCTACGGGATTTGAAAAATTAGATAACACACTAGATAAACTTTTTGCAAAAGACACTAAAGTTGACATCGCTAAACCTCGAGTTTATTTTCGTGAAGGCTTAAGTGATACCATTATACGTGTACAACCTGATATTATCTTAATGTCAGATAAGCTTGATGGAAACACTTTATCTTTAGAACAACTTATTAAATTAACACGGAAACGTCATCCTGAAAAAAGAATCGTCTTTATATTAACCGATAATGACAACATAAAACTTATTAAATTGCTGTATCAATTAAGCGTTTACGATGTTTTTAGAATAGATCCAAAGCTAAATATAAAAGAAATGTATGAATCTTTTCTTCATCCTAAGACTTGGAAAGATGTAGCTGATAAGTTTCCAGATTTAGAGGAAGAAAACTTTGATGTAGACGAAGACTTTATTCTAAATTCAAAAGATGGGTTAATAGTTGAAGAAGAATATTCAAGCTTTGATACTGAGATTAAACCTAACGCTTCAGGAAGTAGTCACACCTCAGCCGCTTTTTGGGCAATTAGACAACAATCCGGCTCTACCTTCTTAACAGTAAACACTGGGATAATGCTTGCGCAACATTCAGAACAAAAAATACTACTAGCCGATTTTAATGTAAATAATCCTAATGTTCATATCCAGTTTGGATTAAATGATCCGGACGGAAATAGAAACTTAGGTGCTTTATGTGAAGATATTGATTCTCAAGTCGCTTTAAAATCATCTGACGTTGACGATTATTTAATGACTCATCCATATTATAAGAACCTTCGTATTATGTTAGGCTTAATTTTAAAAGATAAAAAACCAAATCAAGAAACACTGGTTACGGCATTCGATTTAATAATGGATTATGCTCAAAAAGAGGGCTACACATCTGTACTTTTTGATGTTGAGAGCGGTTTAGAAGAACCATATATTGCTCATATTATGAAGCATATAGAAGTGATAATTAACCCTATTAATGAGACACCTGGAAGTATAATTGCTACACAGAAAATTTTTGATCGAGAGTTCGGCCCATTCTTTCTTAACTTTCTAGACTTAAAGAAGTTGTATCCCGTTTTAAATAAGTCCTATTTAAATGATGACACTCCGAAGATGCAGCATATTCTTCAATCTACTATCTCTAAAAAGATAGAAGTTATAATTCCACGAGATCAAAAGATTTATGACTCCATTCAAATTGCTTCTCCAATATTAAAAAAGCAGTGTCCTCCTTCAATAATGAGGCCGCTTACGATGACTGCTAACTATATCCATAATATCTTTGAAGTGGTGGCTGAAGATAAAAAGGACAAAAGAAAATTTGGTCTATTTTAAAAGCTAAGTTTTATAAACTTAGCTTTTTTACATCTTTTCAATCATTCTATGTATTTTCATCATTCCATCAATATAAAAGTCATCAATTTTTCTTCTATTCGATTCAATTAAAAAGTTAAGTGATTCTAATTTTAATTCTTCCAGCATTGCTTCTCTTTCATTCCAACGTTGACTTAACATTTCCTCTCCATCTAATACTACACTTACGTTAATTTCTAGAGCTTTCTTTATAAGAGGAAGTGTATCTGCATTAATAAAATGCCCAAAATCAACAATTTTGTAAGAACCAAGTATATTTTTAACAAATCTCTTTTCTGACACATTTGGTTCTTTCATATCCTCTAACTTTAATTCTTCAATACCTATTATTTTTTCTACTAAGAAGCCTACCTTCATATTTTTTGCTTCTATAATAACAATCTTAGATTGCTTTGTAATTGGCGTCTCCTCAATTGTTAATAAAGATACAGGATCTAACACTGGCATAGTTCTCTTTTTCCAAGATGTTAATTTCATTTCTTCTCGGCTTGTTTTAACCATCTGGTTTAAATCCAATACTTCAACTACCTCATTTATCGGAGATGCAAATAACTGTCCCATCCAACTATATACTATGTGCTTTTCTTTCAAATGCTCCACCCTCTTCTTAAGACTATTTAATAGTAGAAATACTCCCCTATCTACGCAAACATTCATTTTAGTTTGTTTGTTTCCTTTGTCACGCAGATAATTCTAGGAATGATTAATAGCCGTTCGGTTTGACATTTTTAAAAGATTGTTTATAAGGCTTTAAGAATTTCTTAAAAGGAGGGATTTAATGTTTAATGAGACTACTACAAGCACAAATGACTTTAGTACTTTTCAAATAGTACTCACTGCTATCTTGGCACTCATAGTTATTTCAACAGTGTTGCACATTTTATGGGTAGTATATCAAAACAATTTAATGAAGCAGTCTTCTACTAAAGGAGTTTTACTAAAAGTACTGCTAGAAAAAGATTCGGAAGTAACTCCCTTTGAAATAAGTCAAATGTGGACCTCTTTCCACTTGTACCTACCTTGGTATAAGAGATTAAAAAAATCTCAAGAGCACTTTTCTTTTGAGATTGTGTCTACAAATGAACTAAAAAAAGGAGACGCAAAAAAGCTAATCTCTTTTAATTTTTGGGTTCCGGAAAATATGGTAGAACACGTAGAAGAACGACTTCTAGCAACATATCGCTATTGTGAAGTTGTTAGAGAAAAAGAAGATTATATGCCTGAACCTGATAACCCTGACTTAGCTTTTGATGCAGCTGAACTTACTTTGCGTGAAGATAATGCATTTTCTATAAAGCAATTTCAAGATATTGAGGTTGATCCACTATCTTCTATATTGAGTTCATTATCAACCGTTAATGAGAATGAACTGGCTGTGGTTCAAGTAATGATGAGACCAGCGCCTTACAAATGGAATGGAAGAGCCGCTAAAACATTAGCACGATACGAAAAAACAAAGAAAAAACCAGGCAAGACGCCTGAGTGGACAAACTATGTTGGTCGTTTTATGAGAAGTTTCTTCGCGGTACTTGATCACATTATTTCTGGATTTGGCGGAAAACCAGAGGATATTAAAGTTGATTCGCCTCAACAATCCAGCTTAGATACAGTAAATCAAAAACAAATGCTCGAAAAAGTTCAACATATGGGATTTGAGACTCAAATTAGAGTTATGGTTGGTTCCCCTATTGGAAAAGATGCGGCAAAAGCACGATTAAGACGTATCTTAAGCAACTTCCAAGAACTTAACAGTCTTCACAACGGATTTAAGAAAAACAAGTATACAAACTCCTATAAGGTTCACGAACGAATGAAAAACCGCTATTTCAATGTGATAAAGAATCAAGATGTCTTATCAACAATTGAAATTGCTGGTTTTGCCCACCTAGTGAACAAGACAACTACCACTCCTGGTATTGTCTATATCCAAAACAAAAAACAACCATTTCCAAATGGAATCGCAAAAGAAGATCCATTTGCTATGGCACCAGATGAATCAGGTAACTTACAACCTGTTGGTCTAGATTTGCTAGCACGTCTTCGACACGTATATATCAGCGGGATGACCGGAGTTGGTGAACTTATTAATATTGCCGTCTAGTTAGGAAACTATCTAGATTATGAGCGAGGAAATTCGAAGAACCCTGGGATGGGAACATCGAGCGGGCTGTCATCAACAGTCTGTGTAACGCATAGAAGTTGAGCGCTAATGAGAGCAAAAATACTTCCACGAGTCTTCGCTACCCTAACGTAAAGTCGAGGGTAAATATGTATGCTGACCTATCTCTAATAAGAAGAGATAGATTTAGAGGATAAAAAGCCTCTAAGTTAACAATGTGAAATCCACCCTGCTGGAAAATATGATTATAAACGATATAGAACGCGGTCGTGGAGCAGTTGTCATAGACCCCCACGGTGAGCTAGTAGATGTTGTTTTGGAGAAAATTTCGACACGACGAAAAGATGTCTATGTTTTGGATCCCACCGACATAAGCTGGCCTTTTGGATTAAACCTCCTAGAGATATCTACCAAAGATCCAGACCGAAGAGAAATGGAAAAATCACTAGTGGTTGATAGTTATATTACTTTATTTAAACGCGTATTCGGTGATGCAGCAATAGGACCGAACACAGATGACATATTCAGAATGAGTTGTTCTGCAATTCTCGATTCACCGTCTGGTGGAGGTCTACTAGAGATGCTCCTCATTCTTGTAAATGACGGATATAGAAAAACTATTATTCCACACATTAAAGATCCAATTGTTAAAAATTATTGGGATACTGTATTCCCAAGTTTAAATCAAAATAAGCAGTTTGCTACTGCTAATTTAAATGCTCCGTTGAATAAGATCCGAAGATTCCTATCGGATACCTTAGTAGCAAATATTATTTGTCAAAAGAAATCAACAATTGATGTTGCCGAAGTAATTAACTCCGGTGGCGTTATCTTAGCCAGATTTAGCCGAGGCGACATTGGTTTCGAGAATTCGGCTTTATTAGGGACAATGTTAATTTCAAAAGTTCAAATAGCGGCAATGCAGCGCGTATCAATACCTATGGATTTACGTGTACCTACATTTTTATATGTAGATGAATTCCAAAACTTTGTTGGTGATTCCGGCGGTGCTAAGTCATTTGCCGAAATACTTTCAGAAGCACGTAAATATAGACTGGGCTTGGTCAATATGGCCGTCTAAGTAGGAAACTATTTAGATTATCAGTGAGGAAATTCGAAGAACCCTGGGATGGGAACATCGAGCGGGCTGTCATCAACAGTCTGTGTAACGCATAGTGGTTGAGCGTTAACGAGAGCAAAAATACCACCACGAGTCTTCGCTACCCTAACGTAAAGTCGAGGGTAAATATGTATGCTGACCTACCTCTAATAAGAAGAGATAGATTTAAAGGATAAAAAGCCTTTAAGATAACATAGTGCATAGCCCATCAGTTCTTAGATCAACTTCGTCAGAGTGGCGGTGATTTCTTAATGAGCGCCATCTTCAACAACTGTGGAACGTTGTTAACCTTCCGTGTTGGTCCTACTGATGCTAAGTTTTTCTCGGAATTCTATTACAATCCGGATAATAACACCGGATACAAGACACAGGATATAGCTAACTTAGGTAAGTTTACTATTATAGCAAGGGTAATGACTAAGGACGGTTTACAGAGTCATCCATTCACGGCTTATCCATTACCGCCTGTTAAAGCAAATCCACACGCAAATCCAGAACTAGTAAAAGAAAGATCAAGACAGCTTATTGGTTCACCAAAAGCGGTTGTGCGTGATTCAATTAATCAAAGAGCAGCGTTAGATACTATTTCTTCTAACGACTAATAAAAGAAGTCACAAAGACATTATGTTCTTTTGTGACTTCTTTTATTTATCTTATATTTATTTCTATTGTTAAATATCCAGTCTATAAACTTTTCGCGCTCTATATCTTTATATTCTTCTCTAAGACAAAATTTACTTTTAAAATCATTATTTTGAAATAAACAAGATAGTTGGTTATTACATAAACTGCAAACTGGAATTTCTTCGTTATCTATACTGACATTTATTTGGTTTTCCGGGTTCCCTTCACACTCTACACCCTGCCAACATTCATAACGTCCTAGTTTGTGGCTGTAAATGGTGCAGTATATTAATTCTTTATAAATAATTATTTCGTTTTCCTTTTTAATTACAGAACCATTAGGAGGAATTATTCCTTTTTTAGATTTAATTTCTCCCAAATTCGGATTCCAATCTATCCGGATTCTGATGATATATCCCCTCTCACTTTTCATATTTTTACAAATTGAAAAAATTTTCAAGGAAAGTAATTAGCAAAATTGTATTTTATAAATGAAAATCAAAACAACACTCTAGGAGGAATTTTCATATGAGCAAGTTACATCTTAAAGCTGCTTCAACAAAAATGAAAGCAAACGATATTGGTCGTTTCGATGTTTATAAATTAGAAGAGGTAGGTTTCGAAGTTTCTTACCACACTGTAGTAGGAAGTAAAGAAACTATTCCAGCCGCTCCAGTTGATCGTGTATTAATCGTTATTAACGGTTTTGCAAATACAACTGATACTAAACAAGTTATTCGCGATGGTTCTGTTATTGAACTTAAAGCTGGAGAAACTTTTGAGTATCAAGGTCAAATGAAATATTACTTAGTAGCTACAAAATAAAAAAGAAACGAGATTAATCTCGTTTCTTTTTTTCCTTTTCAAAGGTTTAAATATATTTCTCGTAAATTATATCTTAACTCAACCCTGAAGGAGGCTTGAAAATGTCTACGAAGATTGAACAATTGGATTTAAAAGATATATTAATTTTAGCCAGGGAAAATGATGAGAGAGCAACTCGATACTTAATTAATCGTTACAAGTCAATGATTTCAACTATCATTAATACTGAACAATACTTCCTACGTTGCGGGGACAGAGATGACTTATTTTCAGAGGGGTTAATAGGGTTAACTAGAGCTATACACGATTTTGACGAAACAAAAGGAAACGCTGGTAATTTCCAAAAAAACTTAGAAAACTTCCTATATATGTGTATTACTCGTGCACTCATTAGTGCTATTAAAACCTCGAACCGAAAGAAGCATAGTCCTCTTAATGATATGGTTTCTTTTGACCGCCCTCTTCAAGATAATGAAAACTTAACCTCTATGGATATAATCGCTGCCCGACCTGAAGTTCAAAAAACCACTAGCTTAGAATTTATGAGCCCAGAAGAACGTCTAATCTTAGAAGAAAGTGTTGATCGTTATCAGGAGCTACTTGATAAAGAGTTAAGTGATAACGAAAGAGAAGTATATTTGTTGCGCCTCCAAAAGTATTCTTACAAGGAGATTCAACAAAAGCTTAACTTGGATAAGGCTAAAACAATCGATAATGCTCTACAGCGCGTTAAAACAAAGTTGCTTCAAATCATTGAACAAGAAGAAAGAAGAGCTCAAAGTTTTGATTAATTAAAAGGGACGCTATACTTAAATATACTTTAAGTATAGCGTCCCTTTTTTGAGGTCTTTCCGACAAATAAATTTGTCATATGTAAGTTTTTTTGGAACATATGTACCGCTTGGTTTCTATTATTTTATGTATGTATTTATGTATAATTAAAACTTTCTTCTACACGTACTCGCGTAAACGTCTTCTACGTTCTGTTCGTCCGCCGCCTTCACGCAATGTTTCTAAAGCTTTCTTTTCAATTTGCCTTACTCGCTCTTTACTGATACCTACAATTTCTGAAACATCTTTTAACGTTCTTCCTTCTGATACTCCATCTAAACCAAAACGGAGAATTAAAACTTCCTGAGCGCGATCTGATAATGTATCTAAAGCATCAAATATAGCTCTTTTACATTCATTCACTTCTTCAGATTGTTCAAACTTTACTTCAGGACGTTCAAATGTTTCTTGTTCAATTGTATTTGAAAACTCGGAGTTTTCTTTTTCATATTCAAGACTAAGATTACGCTTCATATGTCTCATAGCAACTTTTACTTTTCTTTCTTCTTCACCAATTAACTTTGCAATAGCGTCAACTGTAGGCTTTTTACCTCCGGCATAAAGTTCCTCTTTGGCAATTGAAATTCGGTTAATCATTTCGTGAATGTACACAGGAACTCTAATTGTTCTTGATTTATTTTGAACCACCTTATAAATCCGTTGCATAATCCAGTAGTAAGCATATGTGCTAAATTTATACCCGCTGTTTAAATCAAATCTTTCAATAGCTACAATAAGACCTTCTGAACCTTCTTGTATCAAATCTTCTAATTCAACGCCTCTTTTATTAAATCTTTTCGCTACGTTCACAACTAATTTTAAGTTGTGATTAATCATAATGTCGCGTGCTTCTCTATCACCGGCTTGAGCTAAAGATAAATATGTTTTTTCTTCCTCTTCGTTTAAAAGCTTATATGGTGAAATGTCCTCCAGTAACATTGTTAAAGCGGATTTAGCCACAAATGTTCCCCCTCGCCTTATTATTATCTATATTGATTTTAATTTTTCATTTTAAATGGTTAAATAAGAGGAACAGTAACATCCTTCTAGTTGCTTTTCCTTTTTTTATTATATAAGCGTTTATAATAAGAGTGGAAAAAAAGTATTTAAGAAATTTAACATTAAGTTT
Source organism: Priestia sp. SB1 (assembly GCF_038898415.1). Taxonomy (NCBI): domain Bacteria; kingdom Bacillati; phylum Bacillota; class Bacilli; order Caryophanales; family Bacillaceae; genus Priestia; species Priestia sp. SB1. The sequence goes on from NZ_JBBJSS010000002.1 coordinate 815,802, forward strand.
GAAACTTATAATTCAAACTACGCAAAAAAGGTTATTTAATCTGTGAGTGACTAAATAACCTTTTTATTATTTTTCAAGTTGCTCTATTGCTTTTTTAACAACTCTCTTTGTTTTACCCTTTTTCTCTTTTCTTCTTAACTTATAATTTACTACCAGAATTTCTAGCTGTTCTAACTCATTTTCAGTCTCTATTAAAGCATTAACTATAGGAAATAACCTCCACCATAACTCTTCATTTGCAGGGTCATAATGCTTCATTAACTCATTTACAGTACACTTTAATTTACCTACAATTCTTTCTCTTTTTTCTTTGCTACCCTTGGCAGAAGTAGGTTTAGGAACTATCTTACCTTCATACACCCAAAATATAGATTCTTGATATTGAAGAAGTTCATTAAGTGTATCTTTTACTTCTTGAATTCCTTTGTTTGATATTTCGTCCATATTATTAAGATTTTTTTCAATTTTCTCAAACAGTCCTATTTCCTTCTGAACAACCTTTATAGCTTGTCTAAATATAACTATTCTTTTTATAAACATATGTCGGTCCTTTACCCACATTCTACGTTTTTCTTCATTTAACAAATCAAATAACTCTCTTGTTTTATTGTATAGCTTGTCCAAAGAATTCTTTTCTTCCTTATATGTCGCAATAGACATTTCCTTTTCCGGAGCAACTCTTAGAAGAGTGCTCAATTTTTCGTTTAACTTCCTTATTGAGTCGTAAAATCGTTGATCGTGCTTTGGTGGTAGCACAAAAATATTAATTAAGAACGAAGATATAACACCAATTGCCACCAAAGAGAACCGATTACCCGCTGTACTTAGAGTTGATTCGTGCAAAGGAGATGTTAATATTGCAATTACAGTTAAAACAGATAAATTTACTGATTTGCTTAAACCTAACTTTAGATTAACTGCAATTGTTAAGATTACTATAATTCCTATAAAAATTGGCTGCGTACCAAATGCATAAAAGCCTAAGGTAGCAAATAAAGCACCTACAACATTGGTTACGGTCACTTCTTTTATATACTTCCAAGATCTCATAATAGATGGTTGGATAGCAATTACCGCTGCTACCGCCGAAATTACTGCAGGTTGCATATTTAACAGGTTAGCAATTATTAAGGCCAGTGTTACGGAAAGTCCTGTTTTAATTATCCTGGCTCCTATGTTCATATTTTCACTCCTAACTTACTATTTAAAAACGCCTATTATAGGCGTTTATATTTTTTTTGCCTCTTCCAAGAATTCTTCGCTGCTCATTAGCTTTGAATATTCAACTAAATTATGTTCTAACTGTAAAGAAAAACTATAGCCTTGGGCTACAATAGGAACTTCGCTCAAGTACCTCTCTAAACGTTGAATGTACTTTTGAGCTCCTTGTAAATCAGTTTCATACAATAAGATAGCAAACATTTCATCGTTCAACCTTGAAGGCATATCTGTTTTTCTGCTTATTTTCTTTAAGGTAGATCCAAAGAGTTTTAAAACCTGTTCTCCACCTTCAAACCCTAATTTTTTATTAATTTCATCGAAATCTTTAACCTTCATCGTTGCAAGCGTTAACGATTTTTTAAAGCGCTTTGCTTTTTCCACTTCTAAATCAATTTGCAATCTAAAATGTCTATAGTTGTATAGGCCTGTAATTACATCCACTACGGACATCTCTTTCATTAAGTCAATCATTTCATAATATTTTAATGTAAAACCTAATAATTGTACGATAAGATACACATTGAGCCATTTATCGCCCAATTCTATATTTTGGTGCAAACAGAAATATCCGACTACCTCTTCTCGTGAAATGATTGGTACCATTAGGTTAAAGCCTTCCGCTTCAAAATCAGCTAGAGGTTTCTTGTTTTTTTGTACTTTTGAAAAAATATGTTGGTTATTTAAATACCCTTCTTTTTTGTCTTTATCACCATTAAACATAAGTAATTGAATGTCCTTATCTCGGTTATATTCCCAGACAGAGTATTCGGCCTCAAGATTTTCAAGATACTTATTAATTTTTTTGAAGATGTTTTTTAACTCCTGTTGATTACCTAACATTTCAAAGATGTCTGTTATTTCCTTTACGTTCCCCATCTCAATTTTGTTAGATTTCAATATTTGTTTTAAATATTCCAAGTTTCTGACCTCCCCAAAGAAAATTTTTAAAAAAATACCATCTTTCTTCCAGGAACACAAGAAAATAAGACAAAAAAAGACGCCCACTTTTGTTCCGAAAAACAAGAGGCGTCTGTTTTTAATATCACATTGAAAAGAAATCCTTATTTTTTGAAGAGGGTTTCTTTTAGATGGGATTATGTATTGTATTAAATATAATAGGGCAAGGCATCTATTAAGAAGCTTGCGTTGTTTCCTCGGTATCAGTCTTTACCATAGGGGCAATTTCTTCATAAGCAATCATTAATTTCTCGCGATGTGATTCAAGAGAATTAAATAAATGCTTTTGATTTTCATCAAACGTAATTAAAGAGCTTTTTAAAACATTCTCTAAGAACTGGTGGCCTTGATTAATAAGTTCGTTTTTAACCTTTTCACCGTGAGAAATTGTATTATCTCTTGTTTCTAATGCTTCCATACGAATTCTTTCTGCTTCTTCTTGTGCTTTCTCTACAATTTGCTGAGCGAATAATTCGGCTTCTTTAACAGGGTCTAGATTAGCAATCATTTCCTCAGTCTCACGAATCATTTCTTCCTTCTTTTTTTCTGCTTCTTCATAAATCTTTTGCTCTCTAATTTCAATCTTACGAGCCTTCTCAAGCTCTTGCGTAAGTGCCGCTCTTGAGTTAGTAATTGCTTCAATAAAGCGATTTTTATCTATCCAACATTTACCGAATGCTTTAAAAACAGAAGCATCGTAAACATATTCTAAGTCGTCCAAATATTCGAATGCATTCTTAGTATTAGTTTCTTTCATTAGAAATACCGTCAGGCGACGGATGCACTCCCTTCCTACTAAATTACCTATTTTAAAGTATTATTTTCTGCTGTCCACTTGGAATAACATTTAGTGCTTTCATCAAATATTGAAGCTGCTCCGCCTGCTAAGTTGATTCTTTTTATCAGGACTTTGTTTCAAGAAAAAAATAATCCTCACGCATTCATTTACTTCCTTTTTTTTTGATTTTTCAAGAGGTGAACAAAATGAAAAATATTATTTATCCTTTGGCCCCAATACTTCTTTACTAACTACAGAACCAAAGTAGGTATAAAATAGGAAAAGGACAATGTTAAACACATTATCCTAATTTACTCTGTACATCCTCTATTTTAATGACTTTTTTCTCTCCATTATAAATGTAGTCAAAAGTCACTTCTTCTAAAATTGCTCTTAATCCCCTTGCTCCTACTTTGCGTTCAATAGCTTTTTTAGCAATCTCATTAACAGATTCCGGTTCAAACTCAATGTCAAATTGGTTGTACTCATTTTCCAAATTCAACTTCATTATCTGTACCAATTCATCTTCTTTTAATTCATTCAAAGTAGCTACAATAGGAATACGGCCTACAAACTCAGGAATAAGTCCAAACTTAGTTAAATCATCCACTGTAACTGCATTGTTATTAAATGCTTTCTTATCCTTGGCACTATCTTTTTTTCCAAATCCAATTACATTCTCTTTAGAAATGCGTTTTTCAATTATTTTATCTAAACCTTCAAACGCACCACCGAATATAAATAGAATATTACTAGTATCCATTTGAATAAACTTAGCATTAGGGTGTTTTCTTCCGCCCTCTGGAGGAATGTTTGCAATAGTACCTTCTACTATTTTTAAAAGTGCTTGCTGTACTCCTTCTCCTGACACATCTCTAGTAATTGAAACGTTTTCACCTTTTCTTGTGATTTTATCAATTTCATCTATGTATATAATTCCATTCTCGGCTTTTGCAATATCGTTATCCGCTGCCTGAATCAATTTTAATAGAATAGTTTCAACATCTTCTCCTACATAACCCGCTTCTGTTAATGGTGTAGCATCGGCAATTGCAAAAGGAACTCCGTGGATCTTTGCAATTGAACGAGCAAGTTCAGTTTTGCCGACACCTGAAGGACCAATTAACAATACGTTACTTTTATTTACACCTTTTTTTCTAGAAAGATGTTTATAAATAGCTACTGCTAACTTTTTCTTAGCTTCTTCTTGACCAATTACGTATTTATCTAACTGCTCCTTAATTTCTTTTGCGTTTTTAAATTTTGTTTCTAATACTTCACCATCTGCTAGATTTTTCTCTAAAATACCTGTGCAATGCGTTACACACTGATTACATATAGCAGAAGATCCTGTACCTTGTATAAGACTCTCAACTTGGTCTTCTGTACGGTTACAAAATCCACAACGTAGTTTATTCATATAAACCTCCTACCAACGAATAGCCTTTGTTTGAGCTTTCGTTCCCCATTTATGTAATGTTTTTTTATCTTCTTTTTTAACTGTAGACATTTGTTTTATAAATTCAGCTTTTGAAAGTTTTTTCAAAATATCTCCCTCCTACCATATTGGTTATATACATTTATTTCCCTTTAACTCCTTATGAAGAAAAGAAAAAACGGGTTCATAACGAACCCGTTTAGTTGCACCACACAGTTAACTTTTTAATCTTTTTGCTATATTCCCCTGGCTCGGTTTCTTGGTAAACAATGTTACCTGTGCCGTGAGACTGTAATTTAATATTATATCGTCCTAAAAGAGATTTAACTTGATCAACCGGTAATCCTTCAATTTTAGGTATGTAAGTTGCTCCTGTACCTTTAATATTAACTGTCTTTAAGTTCACGTAAAGCGTACCGTCTTTATAGTTATAATCTTGAGAAATCACTACTTCTCCAAGACCTTTTTTCGTAACTACCACGCTACCTTTAACCGTTTCTTTAAGCTTCTCTTCTGCTACATCAAACAGTTCATATTTTAAGTCTGGAACATTTATTTTTATGTTTTCTTCTATTTTATCTTTCCCTTTTAAAGGCTTAGTTTTTGGCTCACCTTTATAACGTAAAATTTCTGTCATAGCATTGTGAAAGATTGGTCCACCTGATTGAGCACCGAAACCAATGCCCTCTGGTTCATCAACTACGGCTAGCATTACATACTTAGGGTTGTCTCGTGGGATGAATCCCATAAACGAACCTATAATAGCGCCCGGCTTATATCTCCCGTTTTCTACTTTCCAAGCGGAACCAGTCTTTGCTCCGCCATCATATCCATCAATTTTTATTGTTTTACCTGAACCTATTTCATAGTTAGCAGCTAAATATTTCTTCATTAACTGAACAGTTTTTTCCTTATGTGCTCTTTCTTTCTTACCAGGTGCCCACTGGTATTGAACATTTCCGTACTCATCTTCTACCTTTTCGAGTATTGTTGGAGTAATGTTATATCCACCATTAATTACTTCTGAAAAAGCTGTAATTAATTGTACTGGTGTAACACTAATCCCCTGTCCAAAGGATACGGTAGCCTTCGCTTGAGGATCGCTATTTAGTCGTTTAGCTGTTGGAACCAAACCTATTTCTTCGTTTGGAAACTCAATGCCTGTTTTCTGACCAAATCCCATTTTCTTTAGACCTTCAAGTGTCTGCTTACTAGTCATCGTTTGTGATATTCTCACCATACCAACGTTACTTGAGTTTACGATAATATCTTGTAAGCCCATTTGCCCTAAGCCTACACCATCGAAGTTTCTAATTCTTGCTCCTCCGATATTAACGGAACCCACACCATCATACCAACTAGAATTTTCATTAATATAACCGCCATCTAGAGCAGCTGCCATATATTCTGGTTTGAACGTAGAACCAGGCTCATATACATACGAAGCCGGATTTAAGTTAATACTACCTGGTTTTGCAGAAGTATAATCATTAGGGTCAAATGAAGGATAACTAGCCATACCTAAAATCTTTCCAGTGTTAGGATCCATTACAACAGCGTGCATAGCTTTAGGCTTCATATCTTTTGCCGCTTTTTTTAGAGTTTCTTCTAACGTATATTGAATATAACTATCAATAGTCAGTGTAATTTGTTGTCCTGGTACCGGTTTAGATGCCGTTTGAAACCCAATAGGAATTTCTTTTTTTGAATGATCTACCTCAGCTACTGTATATCCAGGGATACCGGACAAGTAGTGATTTAGAGACATCTCAATTCCTGCACCTGGTTGATTTTCGTAGTTTACAAAGCCTAAAATCGTACTTGCTAATGAACCGTTTGGATAATACCTTTTAGGTGCATTAGAAATTTCAATGTAACCTGCATAATCTGAGTCTTTAAGCTTTTCGCCTTTTTCAGGACTTACACGATTAGCAATAGATGTCCACTGTACAAGCTTCCCTTTTGAATCTCTAGTTCCAACTTTTTTCAAAACATCTTTATAAGGAAGTTCCAATACATCACTTAAAACCTTAGCAACCTTTTCTCTTGTCTCTTTTGATTTCATAAGGTTAGGATATACCGCGATGTTTTTTGCGTTTAAGCTCATCGCTAAAACTCTTCCCTCATTATCCTTTATTTCTCCTCTGTCAGGCATTTCTTTGATTTTTCTTACCCTTTGTTCTACGGTTTCTTTTTGCAGTTTATCAGCTTGAAACAACTGAATGTAAGCGAATTTCCCCGCTATAATTATAAATACTGCCATTACCACGATTAAAGATCTTGCAATCGTCTGTTTCAAGTTTGGAACACCTCTTATTCTTTCAAACTTTTACTGAAGAAAATCTTCATTTTTTTTTAAAAATACCATTGTTTTTCTGACTATTTCTTTTTCGTTTTCTAAAGGTTTTTATAGTACGAAGATTAATTTGATACAAGGAAACGTTACAACACTGGGGTGATTTAAGTGACAAAGAAGAAACGAAAGAATAAAGTTGAACAACAAAAGAAGAAAATTTTGTTAGATTCAATTCTTGATAAATGGGTTTTTGTAAAGCAGATTATCGATGATGAAGAAAGATTTATCTTTATTAAACATCGATTACGTGATCAAAGTTCACACAATCGTATTGAACAAACTGTCCTTAGTCCAGAACCATTTGAGTGTGGAATTTACTACATTACAGACTATGAAATAGATAAGATTCTAGATTGGTCAGTAAATCAAGAGATCATCGAGATTCGTCCAGTACGTTTTGACCTTGAGATTGGATTATATTCTGAAAAAGAAAAAATAACATCTTATGAACAGCTAGAAGATTATTTATTATCAATGAATTATATAACTTCTCAAGATATACAAAACTTTGGTGATTACCGTCAAAAATTGAGCGGAGCACAAGAAATTTTGCTTGGCTACAACTCAAGAAAAAAATCTATGTAAAGAAGGTGAAAGCGTGAAAGAAATTAAAACTAAACCATTTAAAAATAAAGTTACTATTAGCGGCGAGATATACTCGAAGGATGAGTCTATTAATTACATTCCCTTCCCTCTTGCCGGTTTTGATGTTCGCTCTTATAGAGAACAAAAAGATTTAAATGAAGAAGCGGTATTTGATGAAATTAGAATTATCCGTTTTAACGATGAAGATGTACTTGATAACCTCGAGATTGGCGATAGAGTATTAATTAAAGGCGAAGCTCAAAGCCGTAATTATAAAACTACTCACCCCTTAGATAATGATTTAATTCAAAATGCAGTGGATTTATATACAAATTTTTTTCAAGAAGGCGAATTACCTACTGAAAAACAACCTACTTCTAGAATTAAGCAACCAATTTCTTGGGACAAGCTTTTTGAATACAACTTAATTGATGAAATTCCGACGGATTCTATTATTAGAGAAGACGGTCAACGTGAAAGAACTGATACACAATCATACATATACAGGGTTGATTATAACGGTGAAGTATTTAAAGAAACTGAACATACAGCTTTTGAAGTTATTGCTCACGACATAACTAAATTGGACGAAGTTTTAGATCCTCTTAGTGGTGATCAAAACACAATAACGTATCACGGTAGAATAAGTAGACCTCCCTCTTTTGATGTAGTTGAAGGCAATCAATTTGCAAAAGTTACGGTTCAGTCATTTGTAGAATATTTCCTTCCGGATGAAAAGCGCTTTGTTTTCTTTAACTTCTTTGTGTGGGGTAAAAACGCAGAAATTATTTTAGCTGAATTAGACGAAGGAGATATGGTTAGGTTTACAGGAAGAATTCAAAGCAGAGTTATAGAAAGAACTATTAGATTAAAGAAGAAGAACGCTGCTGGTAAAACGAAACGTAAGAAAATTACTGTAAACGAAATTACTAGAGAAGTATCAATTGTTAAGATGGCAAAAATTTCATCAAAAGCATCGTCATAAGACGGTGCTATTTTATTGTTCGTTTTCTTGCTTTTTTAAGAAAAGTATATTATTTTCCTTACAACAAAATTGAGGTGATTCTTTGGTTAAAACAGCAATAAAAAAAGACACTGCAGCTAAGAAAAAACGAGAAAAAAAGGTATATGAAATGAATGGAGTTATTTTCAAAAATAACGAAAGCTTAAAATACTATAAGAAGTTAAATACACTGCTGGAAGAAGGTTTTATTTACTCTTTTAATTTAGATTCCCTATCTATAAATCAAACCAAATCTAAATATGGAGCTAATAAAATTGTTATAAATGATATTAAGTTTGACTCAATGCTAGAGGCAAATTACTACTTACATTTACTTAAAGAAAAAGCGCAAGGAACTATAATTAACTTTGATTTAAAGCCTTCTTTTATTCTGCAACCTTCTTTTAAGAAAAACGAGAAGAAATACCACCCTATTAAATACATAGCCGATTTTTCTGTTAGTCTTCCATCTGGAGAAACCTTAATTATTGATACTAAAGGTGTAATAACACCAGACTTTAAAATTAAACAGAAATTGTTTGAATACACGCACCCTCACTTAGCTCTAAAAGTTATAAAATATGTGGAGTCTTATGGAGGATGGATTGAATATGACTACTGGTTAAAAGAAAAAAATAAGAGAAAAAAGGAAAAGAAAAAACCTTAATCTTTATTAAAAAGTTTTAGAAAGGGGGAAAAAATAATGAGCGAAAATAGAAATGTTTTTAAAATGTTGTTGGAAGGTGCCAACAAAAAAAGAGCTCAAACTGCTACTAGTGACAAGTTGAATAGTATCTTAAATAACGCTGAAACAAGAGACTATGAAAATCGTAGCACAGGACATAGCTCTGACGATTCCTTCTCTGATTTTAGCGATTTTTCCGTTGGAGAAGAAAGAGATAAAGTGGATCATTTATCCGATGTAGATAAGCTCTCATTAAAAGAACTTGATAAAAAGAGCCCAAAAGAACAATTGAAAATTCTTAAAATAGAATATAACCGTCTTTATGACAAGTTAAGTTTTATGAATGAATCTGCATCAAACAATGAAAGATTGATTAGCGATCTACAAATGGAAAGAAGAGCTGATGAGGAAGAAGTTCGACAAATGAAGAATTTGGTACGAAAAATCGTCCACCTATTCCCTGGTCAAGGTGATTTAAAGTCAGTAGTTGATCGAGGACTTTGGAAAGTTGATGATGTATTTGAGGACATTGAAGGTCTAGTTGTCAAACTGCTAAATCGCTTAAAAGAAACAGACGATATTATTGAACAAGAAATTGGTAAAGTACGGGATGAAAATTCAGCTCTTAAGGAAAAACTTTTACAATATAAGGCTTACTTCAAAAAAATCACTGAATTAGAGGAAATGATACTTCAGCAACAAAATTCTACGGTTCAAGCACATAATCCTCAGTCGGCTCCATACAATGCACCATCCCCTAGTGAACTTACACCTAGAGATGAAGATTCAGATGAACTACTTAATGAAACAGAAAACAATTTGCTTTTACCAGATGAAGAAGTACCTGAAACAGGGTCATTTGAATCAAATGAAGAAGTACAAGAAAATACTGCAGAACATAGTCCACACTTTTCAGACTTCTTTAATGAATTTACTGCTTCATTCAATAAAATGAAAGAAGACGAAAAGAAAGAAGTATTAAAACAAACTGATGTTGTTAAAGAAACACCAGAATTAGTAGATGTATCACCTAAATCAGTAGGAGATTTAAAACCTGATTTTGTTGAAAAGAAATCTTCGCCAACCCCTCCTTCTGCTGAACCATCTAAAAAGAAACCGGAACCTCAAGAAACAAAGGCCGCTACTAAGCACCCTTTATCTCCAGACTATGTAGAGACTGAAAAAGAAGAGGTTGATGACTTATTTGACGATAGCATTGATGCTTACCTTCAAAATCTTAGCGTGCAACAAGAGTTTCTTATGACCGTTATCGGTAAAACAGGCATTTCACGAAACTCTGACTTAAAAGAGTATTTAAAAGAGGATTCATTAGGACAACAATATTACTTTGTAGGAAAGAAATATAACTCCAATGCACTTAACAGAGATATTGCCGAACTGCGCGATAAAAGTATTTTAAATGATGAACAAGTTAGCTACGGTGGTAAGGGTGGCGGAACTTTCAATGTTTATGAGCTATCGAAAACAGGAAAGTCTTGCTTCAAAAAAATCACAAACGATAATCCGGTAGTCCCTGAAAAGAAAAGAATTGTCGGCCACCACGCCAGCCTTGAGCACGGATACTTAATAAAAGATAGTGCAAAAATCTTTAGAGAGATGGGTTATAAGGTATATACAGATTTAGAAGATGTATCTATAAAAATTGATCCTAAACACAGAAAAGTCTTTGATTTTATAGTTGAGGATGAAGAAGGAAAGCTAATGCATATTGAAGTTGAACGAGGTACTCACACTCAAGAGGGATTCTCAGACGCTATGGATAAGATTTATGAAATCACGAAAGATTTTTATTTCATTTGCCCTAATGAGCAAGTAAAAAATAAAAACACTAAGAAAAAATTTTTCACTTGGGTAACAAAAACTCTAGGTGGCATACAAAATGCTGATGTAACCCTTAATATGACTACAATAGAACAATTAAGAAAGAAACCTAAAAACCTATGGGAAGTTACTGATTTAAGAAACGTAAAATAAGCGCCATTTAACTTGGCGTTTATTTTATTTTTTTGATTTTATTACTTGATTTTTTCGAATAAATAGCTAGATTTTTTTTAAGCGAGGTGATCTAGATGAAAGGTCGATTTAAAGATCGAGCAAAGCAAATCACGTTGATTGCGCTTTTCCTCATCATATCAGTTTTAACCATTAGTCTTATAGCAGGAAGAATTAGTACTCAAACAATTATCGTGTTAAAGAAAAATGGTATTAATACTAGTATTCCGCTGGATCAACAATTGGAGTTCTTTGAGAAAAAAGATATCCTAAAAAGTGAATATAAGTATTTTAAAGGCACGGTAGTTACTAACGTAAATCAACTAAAAGATAAAACCCTTGTCTATAAGTTAAAAGCTGGTAGTCCTATCCCGACAACAGCATTAATGGAACCAAATGGTGCAGGTCAATTTGCTGCTGTAATGCCTGAAGGAAGAACCGTTTATATGTTACCTGAAGCAGTATTAGGATTACCTCCTGTTCAAGAAGGAGATTTAATTAATATTGCTCTGTCTTATAAACAAAAAGCTGGCGAAGAAGACGATACTGAATCTGTTCAAACAGGAATACTTTTATCTAATGTGAAGATTTACAAAATCATTGATAACAACATTTATGTTGATGTTAGTCTAGAAGAACACTTAGTTTTATCAACTGCTTCACAACTAGGAGCATTTGTATATCAAATTCCTGGTCAAAAATCAGAACTTTGTGGAGAGAATGATACAAGCTGTGACACTAGTAGCTCTAACTCTACTGTTATTAAGCAAGGTGACATTTTTGATGCAATACTTAACAAGACATATTCAAATGCAACTAACACTAGTGCCAAACAAGATTCTGACGATAACTCTACTACTGCCGAAGAACTTTCTAGAAATGTAGTAAGTCCTAAAGATAATGAAGATGATAATGATAGTAGTGATAAAAAGGAAGAAGAATCTAATAATAAAGGCTCAGGTGATAACACCGGAGGTGATTCAGATGAACAGCAATAAAATTAAGCTATACATTGTTGACCCTAACACTACTTTCATAACTACGATTGAAGGATTGTTCTTTGAAAAAGATGAGTTTGGCATTAACGTAATAGGTTCTAGTACTACAAACTCTGCGTTTGAACAAGACAGGAAAAAAATACCTCAAGCAGATATTTATATTGTTTCAGCCAATCTGCCTGATGGTACAGGAATAAAAATCGTTGAATTTCTCAAAAAGAATTCGGTAACGGCTTCAAAACCAATTATATTTACAATTGATAAGCAAACGAGAAATCACGCAACGATAGCAAGACAACGAGGAGTAAATAAAATTTTCCAAAAACCTTTCTCCATTAAAGAGTTAATTCAAAGTATCTACACTCTTACAGGTTCTCCATTAGCGGAAAGTCAATCTACTCCTCTGGCTCCCGAAACCAAGCCTACTAGTACTAAACTAGTTACCCGTGATTCAAAGCCCCCTCAAAAAAAGGATAAGGAAGCTGGTTCTATATTTAGGCCGGCTCCACCTACCCCTCCTTCTCCTTTTAAAAGTTCACAAAAAGTGAAAGAAACAAAGGAGGAAAAGAAAGCAACAAAAACGCCTGAAAAAGAAATTCAAAATCCTTTTAAAACAAATAAACAAGATGATTTATTTAACAAGATTGAGAATAACCCATTACTAAATATTCAGGAAGTTGACACTGCTAATGATCATCAATCTAATCAGGCTGTTAAAACAATAGTAACCTTTACTTCTGTTTCAAGTACTGGTAAAACTTCATTACTGGTTAACGTTGCATATGCTATACGAAAGTACGCAAAAATTAAACCAAAAATATGTTTATTGGACCTTAACCTTTTATTCCCTTCTGTTGCTTTTCACTTCTTAAATAATGAGTTGAAATTGGCAAGAAGAGATATTTATGATATTAGTGCTGATTTAAACTATTTAAATGAAGATTTATTGATGGAAGCCTTAACGTATCATAAGCCAAGTGGCATTTATATGTTAAACACCCCTGCTGAAACAGAATTTATTCATAAGATTGGAACTATTAAGGCTGAACAAATCGAAAGAATTTTGGTTCATTTAAGAGATATATTTGATGTAATTCTTATTGATACATCTAATGCTATTACAGAGGATTTAGTTCTCTTCCCTATGCAATTTGCTGACAAAAATCTAGTTGTATTAGAACCTAACTATTTAAACGTTGTAGGAGTAAATAAGTTCTTCTACGTTTTAAATCGCTTAGAGGATTCAATGAAAGAACCTATCATTAGCAAAACACACATTTTGCTTAATAAGGAGACTAGAAATAAATCAATTTATTCCGATACCGCTAGAGACTTTCTATACGACAAAAAATTTATAGCAAGAGTTCCAGAAGATCCTAAATTTATTGATTTTGCGAACAAAGGAAAATTTATTGTTGATAGTGACTCTATTGCCACTTCTTCGATCATTGATTTAGCAAACTTTATTTATCCAATTAATCCAAAAGATGAAAAAAGAAAAAGTAAATTTCCAATCTTTAAAAAGTAATCCCGCTTACTCACGTAGCGGGGTTACTTTTTTGTCTATTTCCTTGATTTTTACCCCTAATTGAATAGTTTATAAGCAGATAACTATTAACAGTTAATTGGAGGTGTAATTATGTCGGATTATTTAGATAAAATTATAAATCAAAACAAGGAATCCGAATCAAGATCCAGAGAATCTGAAATTAAGCGTGTAAAAGATTTAGTCCAAAAACGTTTACCAAGTTATGTAGAGAAACAAAATATATTTGGGATATCTGATCCGCAACAGCTCGAAAAGATTAAGCAACATATGAAGCAAATTATTTATAAAGATGGAACGTTTTTAAGAAATTATGAAATTGCTCAGCTAGTCGAAACATTAGTATTGGAGATAACGAGCTTAGGTAAATTAAGTCCCCTTATGGATGATAATACAATATCTGAAATAATGATTAATGCACACGATGAAATTTGGGTAGATCGTGGGGGAAGAAAGGAACGTACTGACATTGTTTACAAAAACGACGATGAAATATTAGAGTTAGGTCAGCGAATTGCGCGAAATATTGGTAGATTAATTGACGTAAGTCATCCAATGGTTGATGCTCGCCTTCCTGATGGTAGTCGTGTAAATATCATTATTCCCCCTGCTGCTAGAAAAGGAACCACTATTACCATTCGTAAATTCTTTAAAGAAAAAATTGGTATTGATGATCTTGTTAAATTTAACACGGTAACTCCTGAAATGGCACGCTTCCTTAGGGACCTTGTATACTCGCGCACAAATATTATGGTTAGTGGTGGTACAGGTTCAGGTAAAACAACTACTTTAAATGTCCTCACTAATTTTATTCCCGATAGCGAACGAATCATTACAATTGAAGACTCTGCAGAGTTACAACCTAATAATGCACACATAGTTTCTCTAGAAACTAAAGAAGCCAACGCTGAAGGACGTGGGCGAGTTACTATTCAAGATTTAGTTAAAAATGCTCTACGTATGTTCCCAGATCGTATTATCATTGGTGAGTTACGTGACTTTGTAGCATACAATTTCTTGCAGGCGGCTAATACGGGACACGAGGGATCTATGGCCACCACCCACTCTAATTCCCCAGACGAATGTATCTCTCGTTTAACGTCACTTGTAATGGAAGGTGGAATATATAAAGATTCTGAACTGGTAAGACGTATGGTTGGTGAAACCTTAGACATTGTAGTTCAAATCTCACGAATGAGAGATGGAAAGAGAAGAATTGAATATATCTCTGAAGTTATTATTGATAAAAAAGGAGAAGTTTACACCGTTCCTATTTTTGAATATAAAGTTCTTGAAGTAACAGAGACCGAAGAGATAATTGGTGAATTTGTCCGTACCGAACACCCTATCTCCAATAATCTTCTTTATAAATTTAAGCAAAATGGAATCAAGACTAGATTTTAGTAGAAACGGGAGGTGTAAATTTTGTTTATCTTTACGAAAATAGCTGACCTTTACAGCAATGACTTGGTAACAATGCTACAAATAAATGCTTTAACACTCCTTTTTGCTATTATCTTATACGAATTTTGGATTGGTAGAAAAAACCCCTTGTCTAAACAAGTGCTGGATAGAATGAAAAAGAGTAAAAATAAAACAAAACGCTTTAATTATAATGATATTTTGGATGAATGGCGCTCTAGACTTGTGAAAGTTGAAAAGAAAGCGGAATTACGTTTAGCTCGTGCCAATTTAGATTTCTCTCCTAAAGAATATGTTACTTTTTATATATTCGGCGTATTAGCTGGAGTTATTATTGGTTTTGTTTTCTTCCCGTTTGCAGGAGTTTTTAAATCTATTTTTTTCTTCCTAGGAGATAATATTTTTAAAACGCTTGTTGCAAGAATTGCCTCTGGAGCAGCTTTTGCGCTAATTGGCACTTTCACTCCTCACGTATGGACGTATCACCTTATTAACAAACGTAAAAAGGCTTTAGAAGAACAACTTTTAGAATTTCTTATGAGCTTAGCTGATGGCGTTAAATCTAGTCCTACAGTTCAAGAGGCCTTAAGTATTGTAGCCAAAGAAATTCAGGAACCTCTTTCTTCTGAACTTACAAAGACCGTACAGGAACTTCAATATGCTAAACCTTTTGAACAAGCCCTGGAAGCTCTTGCTGAAAGGATTGGGGTAAAGGAGTATACGCTGGCAATTAACGCAATGCAAATTCAAGATAGAACCGGTGGAGAGTTAGAGAAATTATTAAGAAATATGGCGAAAGTTTTCCAAGAGCGACAAGAACTAATGGCGGAAGTGAAAAAGATTGTTCGAGGACCTAAAACTACAAGTTATATCCTCCTTGCAGCACCTTTTGTATTTGCTATTCTTTTCTCTACTTTTTCAAAAGGATTCTTCTCTGCTCTATTCACATCTACTGTTGGATGGGGCTGTGTTATTGGAGCAATTGTACTGTACGTTATTGCTTTCTTCCTCATCATCAAAATTAATAAATATATAGATAAAGTAGTTTAATAACACAAAGGAGGTGCGGGAATGCTCAAAATGTTTTCAAGTTTTGGATTGGTTGAATACATTCTTATAGTTTGTTTAACCGTATTCCTATACATTATCGGTTTACCTTTACTAACAACTAATGCTGATCGTGCGCATAAACGGTTATCGGCTTTATTAAACTTTTCAAAACCAAAAAAAGATGCAAGTTTTAAAGAGGGCTCCATCTTTGTTAGAACATATAAAATGCTTGAGAATAGATTGGCTACGTTAATTGAACAGCAAATAAGAAAAGGGAATTTCGGTAAGTTAGAATTAAAACTTAAGCAAGCTGGAGTGAAAGCTACTCCTATTCAGTTTTGGACAAAGAAAATAATTTTTGCGCTTTCAGGTTCTTTTATTGGAATTCTAACTAAAAATCCATTACTAGTTGTCATATTTGCAGCTGTAGGATTTATTATTCTTGACCTAAGGTTAAAAGAGAAAATTGATAAAAGGCAGTTTATCTTTAAAAATGAAATTCCAGATTTTCTAGATTTAGTTTCTGTAACCTTTCCTGCTTGCGCTAACATTGAACAAACTTTTGAGCTTGTTTGCGCAAAAGTTAAGAATAAAATATCTAACGAGTTTTTGATTGCACTCAATGAGATTAAGGTTGGTCGTAAGAAACGAGTAGTTTTTAATGAACTTGCTGAAAGAACTGGTATCCGTGAAGTTAGCTCGTTAGTAACTCAACTTAATCAAGCTGAAACGTTTGGTACCGGATTAGAAGATGTGTTAATAACACAAGCAAAGTCCATAAGACAAGCAAAGAAAGAATTAGCTGAAGAACGAGGAAACAAAGCTTCTTATCTAATTTTAGCACCTGCTGCCTTATTATTAATGACATCTATTCTAATGATGGCTGGTCCTTTTATAGTTCAATTCATTACTTCTATGACAATGTTTCAATAAGTAAAAAAAACGGCGGTTCCCTACCGCTGTTTTTTGCGATTTTCTTTTGAAAAAATGCTATTTATCATTATATTTAACTTAGGGAACTTCTAATTTTGGAGGCGACACAATGTATTTGTTTATTGTTTTTATTTTACTTTCTATCGCCGCATATTTTGATTGGAAAACCTTAAAGATTCCAAACTGGGTTCATTGGGTTGGAATAGGTGTAGCAATTATCTTGTGTATATTTAGAATGAACGTTGTCCCTATAGAAAAAATGGCTTTAAATGCTTTTTTAGTATTTATTCCACTTTGCTTACTATGGGGTACTACCACTCTTATTAACTTTAAAGCTATTGGTGCCGGTGATGTAAAGTTATTTGGTGTAGCTGCCCTCTTTATTCCTCTGGGCGATACCTATCTACTTCTACTAATAACAATAGTGCTCTCCTCACTTATCGCTATATTCAAAATTCGTTCTGGACGTTTCTTAGAAATGTTTAATGATTTAAGTTTCTTCCTTTTCTATGGGATACCAGGGAAAAGTGATAGCAAAATGCAAAAGGTGCCATTAGGTCCTATCCTATTAATTGCTTTTGCTTTCTATTTAACACCTTATTATGATTTGTTTTCGTCTTATTGGAGGTGAACAGTATGAACAAATTTCGTAAGAAAGGCCAAATTTTTATTGAATACCTTATTGTATTGCCCTTAATGATTATTTCTTTATGGTTAATACTTCAACTAATTATTTACGTGTATGCAAACAACCAAGTAGATCACGCAGCAGATGCGGGAGCTTCAATTGTAGCAGAAGAATTAAGGGGTACAACAGCAACATTAGATACTATGTCTAACAAAGCAGAAATAATAGATGATCTTTATGTGCGTTTAAATCAATCATTAAATAACAATGGATTCGTCTTATTTAACAAAGACTACGATGGAAACAATTTAACGTTAGATAACTTTAATAAATACATAGAAGATGAAGCTAATTGTCAATCCGCATTACAAGATGTAAATAACACTCGAACACTCTGTGTGTTTACAAAGTCTGTAACAGTCAATGGCCGAAACCACGAACAAATGATTGTTAGAGTTAAAGTACCTTTTATGATTATTGGTAATTTCGTTCCTGGACTTAAAGACAAAGTATTCTTATATGGTAACGGTGCAACAACAAAAGATATTTCCGGAAGGTTCCAATATTATAATTAATCTTCTTCCTTTTCACAGAACAAGGGAGGTGTTTCTATGAAGAAGTTTAGAAAAGAAGGAAGTGTTATCTTATTTGCTTTGTTTTACTTCTTGTTCATAGCCTTAATTGTAGCAATCTTTATCAGCCTTACAATGATGTCTGAAACGTATCAACGTGTTCAAACAGCGGCTGAATCGGGTGCTAGAACTCGTGCTTTATCGGTTAATATACCTTTAAAAGAGCAATACGGTATTATAGAGACATTTAGACCAGATGTTTCTGAAGGTTATAGACCTAACTACAAAGAACCTGAATATAGTTTCTCTCCTACTCCTGGCTACGAACAAGCTATTCTAAGTCCTACTTCTACTAAATATAAAAAGGCTCTGTCTGATGCTAGTGATGCAGCTAAACAAATGGTTATGACTACGCTACAAGATTCTTTAGGGACAAACGAAGCTGGTGATAAAATTGTAGATTTAAAAAAGGAAAACATTTGTGTACAAGTCTTACCTCTTCCTGCAGGAGATTCTATTACTAAAAAAGGAAAGTTAAATTTCACCTGTACCGCTACGGTTAATGGTAAGCCTGTTACTATAACGGCTAATAATGTTGAGGTATACGGTTATAATCATTCGCTAAACACTTCAGGTAAATTAAGAGTTTATAATGTGGCGTTTGTGGGTGTTGCGTATGAAGATAGACATATGTTCTTTAACTTATTGCAAAGATTAATTAACGGAGAAGATGAATCTAAGTGGAATGATCCTCCTGTTCGAGGAACTTATGCGATTGGTTATCCTCAAATCGATAGTTGTACAACTGATGAATGTTAAAGAGGTGTTTAATCACCTCTTTTTGTTTATTGATAGAATAAACAAAATATGGTAATATTTATTAAAATAACCGCCGTTATATTATCCATTTTAGGAGCTGTTCATATGATATTTAAAAGATATATCATCGGTTTTCTTGCACTTATCTTATCGACTTCATTACTTCTCTGTATAGGGCATACTTTTAAAATTTCGATATTAATGTTCCACTATGAATACGTGAATAACGAAGATGGGATGATGTTTTCAACGGGATCATTATTACCTTTTGTTTTAGGTCTAATCATTAGCTATATCGCTGAAAAAATTTATATGCACCGGCACCAAAAGAACTTGTTTAACTAACAAGTTCTTTTTTTATGCTCTGATATCTTTTTTCATATCAAACTTTGTTACCTGCTAATATAAAAAAGAATCTAACAACTATTATTAATTTATAGGTTAGCGGGTGAAAAAATGATAAAAAACAGACCTCTTACTTGGAATGAAAAGCAAAAGCTACACCCTAATTATATAGACATCATTAGACACTATGAACAGGTAACAAAAAGACCTTTTATGAGAGAAGAGCTAATTGTACTCAAGCTATTAGTCGAAAAAGCCTACCCTGCCCAAATCAAGCAAACTATTAGTAGATTTCAAAAATCCTGTCCTGACCGCTTTACATCGCTCTCCTACATATACCGTCCCGTTACTAATATGTTTAAAAATAAGAGAGGTAATTGACAATGAATGAACACAAAATAAATTTTTTAGATGTTATCGGGAAAAACACTGGCAAAACAAAAGAGGATGAAGCAATTGAAAAAGCACAACATCCAGAAGAAAACATAACCGATTGCCCATATAACGTTTGTGACGGTAGCGGGATGATACGTCAAAAGAATGAAAATGGAGCAGCTTATGTTGACTTCTGCCAATGCTATGAAGACATTGTTTTAAGACAAAAGTTGCTTAACGCTAACATTTCGCTTGATTTTCTAAACGAAGATTTCAGCTTTGATGATGGTAGAACTAAAACCTCTATTCTCAAGCCAAAATTAGTTGAAGATGAACTTAAAATCAAGAAAAAAAATCAAACCAAGCAGGAAGCGCTTATTGAAGAAGATCCTAATCTTTTCATTGAACGTCACTTTTCTATTAAGGAAGAAACGAGGACTCTTGGAGAAATTTTTAAATCATATTCAGAAAAGAACTTTGAATTAATGACTCAAAGTAAAAAACCGGCAAACCTTTTACTCTTTGGTGACTCAGGAAATGGTAAGACTTCCTTTGCCTGTTTAATAGGTTCTTTCTTTCTTCAAAAGAACAAAAAAGTTTATTTTTCTAACACCGAAAAATTTCTTAATTCTATTTACGATAAGAAAGTAGATGTAAAAGAAATCTCCTCTAAATATGACGTTTTAATTTTAGATGAATTCTTTGCAGAATACCATACAGACAGCAAATGGGCTAAAACAAAACTTAAAGAAATTCTTAAAATACGTGATGAGCTTAAGTTAATAACTATTTGTACGTCTAATGGTAATCCTAAAGAATTTTCTCTCCTCTATGGACAAGCAATAATGAGTTTATTAAAAGGAACTTTCTTTCACTTCTATTTAGAGCGTGACGGTGATGGCCGTATAGAAAAAATGCAAAATACATTTGAAGAATTCGGTTTTTAATACATCTTATGAGGTGAAGTATATTGCCATCTACACAACAAAGAGTACTACCCGAAAATCAATTCACTGTAAGGAGAAGAGAAAATATAATTCTCTCCTCCCTTCTATTTGATAAAGATTGTCGAGAATTTTCTATTCAAAAGCGAATAGAAACCGCCTATTTTCAAGATCAGCGGATTAAGAAAATTATTGATATTTTTAATGGTCTTTGCAGTTCTAATATTCCTCCTAGGCTGGACATCATCGTAGAACAGTTCTTTCCTAAAGATGAGGATGAAGCCAAAAGAAAAAAACTTCTTGAAGACTTAATGAAGTTAAGAGACACTTGCCCTCCTTCTGATGTAGAGCTTTTTAAGCAACATACATTTTTTCTAAAGAAACATAAAAGCTTAGAGAAACTTAGAAAACTCTTAAATTAGGCTTTGTCTATGATTGATAAAGAAGAACAAAATCCTTCTTATGATAAGGAAACAAAAACCTTTGATTTCCTATCCAATCAGTTTGATGAGCTAATAAAAGATTTCACTTTAGACGAAGCAAAGAGTCTTAATTTGTCTGAGGGATTAATAGGACTAGTAAAGAGAATTCGAGAACAACAGAAAAATCCGACTATAAGTGAAACTGTTAGCACAGGATATGATGAAATTGATGAAAAGCTTTCAGGTGGTTACAGGCGTGGCGTGTTCTCCCTCATCTGCGCTCGCCCGGCGATGGGAAAAACCGTATATATGCTTAACCAAGCTATTGAAGCGGCTAAGAAAGGTGCTAAGGTTCTCTTTGTATCTATAGAGATGGATTTAACACAATGTTTGCAACGTGTCCTCTCTAAAGTTTCCGCTGTTAAAATGAAAAAGATTTTACAACCTGAACATATTTCTGATCCGGAAATTGCAGAACTGGATGCCGCTGCAAATGAAGCTGCTAAACTGTATGGAAAAAACCTATTCATTGAAGAAGTAACCTCTATTAACGCTCCTCAGTTAGAAGCAAAAATCAAATTTTATCAAAAGCAATTTGGTGTAGAACTTGTCTTTGTGGATTATATTCAAATTATGAAGACAAGAAACAATAATACTCCTAAAGAAGTATCTGATTTCTCAGAGATATCCTATGACCTTCGTGAATTAGCCAAAGCAACTCAAGTGGCATTAGTATTAGGTGCTCAATTATCCCGTGATGTTGAAAAACGTGATGATAAACGTCCACTTGATTCAGATTTAAAAAACAGTGGTAGTTTTGAGCAAGATGCAGCTGCTATTATCCATCTTTATCGAGATGTAGTTTATAACAAAGATACTGAAGAAAAACGAATACTTGAAGTTATTATTGGAAAGAACCGTTTTGGAGAAGGAAATATTACAATTAAACTTCCATATGACTATTCTGTACAATCAATTTATCAAAAATCTATTCAAACGGATACTGCTGCTTAAAAGATACTATACATACTTTAACTTTCTAAATAGCAATAACAACTGTTATTTAACTACTCACTTACATATGCGTTTTATAACGCTGAAATACCCCAAAAGGCTACGTGCAGGTAATATGCGCGTAGCCTTTTAAATTTGAAATACCTAAATTTTAAGGAGACCAAATCTTTATCAGAAATACATACAGTGAACAAGTTATTAACTCAATAGATTAATTAAACAAAATTAACGCAATAAGTGGAGGTGAATTCAGAAGACACAACAGACCTACACCGCTTGTGTTTTCTATAAATATGAACTACCTAGAAGGTTTAACTCTAACGAAACCAAAATCTTATACAACTGTCGTGTTAACTAAAGAGCCTAGCGGTTTTTTAGTTGAATTCCCACAGAATAAAAGAATATTTGCTAAATTGGTTAACATACCAGGTGCTTTGTTTGGTGACGAATCCCCTTATGATCGCTCCTTTTATATTCCTCGACATCAACTAAATGCTTTAAAGCTTGTTCTCGGGAACAAAGCCATATGGAGAGAAGCACCAGAACTCCAAAAAGATTTAGACTTTCAAAATATGCCCCAAGAAACACTACAAGATGTTCTTAGTAGAATTACACCAGAAATTGATACTTCTTATATGAAAATTGAACCTTATTCTTTTCAAAAACTCGCTGTAGCTTGGGCTGCTACTCAAAAAGGACTTAATCAAGAAGTAAAAGGTGGTCTTTTAGCAGATCAAATGGGTTTAGGAAAAACAATTGAAGCAATGGCCATAGCGGGCTACTTTAAGTCCCAAGGATGGATAAAAAACTGCCTAGTAATTACGCCTGCTACAATTAAAACTCAGTTCGCACAAGAAATTGATAAATTCACATATGAACGCTCTGTTGTTATCAAATCTCGCTATAAAGGATTTGAAGATAGAAAGGCTTTATATAATCAAATACGGGAAGAAAACCCTTTTTTTACTGTTATTAATTATGAGCTTTTATATCAAAAGGAAGTAGCAGATATGGTTGTTGTTGGGAAGAACAAAGAGACTGGAAAAGAAAAGAAGAAAAAAGTCTTTGGCGATTACTTAGACTTGAACGAAATAAAGGATATTGGTTACGATATGGTCATAATTGATGAAGCACACAAGATGAAAAATCCTAAAACGGAAATTGCTACGGCAATACGTCAAATTAATGCTAAATATAAGTTATTAATGACTGGTACCCCTATACAAAAAGAGCTGAAAAATATATTTCAACTTTTTGATTATATAGATCCTAGTATACTAGCTGATCCCTCTCTCTCCTTTGAAGAAAGAAAAGAGTTTTTTGAAACTCAGTTTTTAATGATTAGAATTAACCCCTTTATTCGCTTGCCTCAAAATCCAGAAAATATAAATGATGAACTCTTACAAGTATTCGGTGAGAAAAACGAAGTGGCACTCCGCAAGAAGTTTAATCCATTCTTACTTAGAAGATTAACAAATGATGTTAGTGATGAAATGCCTGATGAAATCATTCAGGAAATTGTAGTCGAGTTTAATGAGGAACAATTAAGTATTTTAGAAAAGATACACACTACTATTGAGGACTATAAAGAAGACATTGAGAAAGAAAAAGATGCTGAAAAACGAAAGTCTCTTGAAGATATGATGAAAGGTCTTCTTCAAACAAAAATGGTTGTTTGCGATTCCCCTTCACTTCTCCTAGAAAGTAAGTCATCCCTTATAAAAAGATTAGTTGGTAAAAAGAAAAAGTTTAAGATGGTTCAAAAACTGGAGCGCTTACTAGAAATAGCAGAAGAAATTGTCTTTGAGAACAATGAAAAAGTAGTCATCTTTTCAAAATATGCTCGCACAGCGGATTTAATTCAACAGGAATTAGTAAAATTAATTCAGAAGCGTTGCAAGGATGAAAAAATAGATTTTTATCAATCACTTGTATACAAAGGTCAGACTAAACAAGGATGCAAATATAGAGATGTCTTGCAAAAGCAGAAAAAAGATACTTCACTAGCTGTCTGCTCAGAATGTCCATTCTTTAATCAATGTGAAACTAGAACAAAGTATGCTTGGTTATTCCAAAACGATCCTCAAACACGCGTTATAGTGGCTACAGACGCTGCTAACTTTGGCGTAAACCTACAAGAAGGCAAACACCTTGTGAACTATGATTTCCCGGATGAATTTAGTACTTATTTACAAAGGAACGGACGTATTAGAAGATTGGGTTCTAAACACGATAAAGTGTTTATCTATAATATGTTTACTAAAGACGGAAAAGATGAGCAAGTTTATAAAGCCATTAAAAAGCAGATTAAGCTTAATGACAAAATTATTGAAAATAAGGAATTAGACAACAAGGCAATTAGACAAGCTAACAAAGAAATTTCGAAGGTTGTTAATCAGTTGTGAATTTAAAATGCAGATTAGTTAAGGTTAACTAAAAAACTTTAACATTTCTCTTTCTCTTTCTTGTTAATTTGGAACATTGTTTTATTTTGATACCAAGGCAACAAAAAACCGCTAAGTTCATTATTTAAGAATTTAGCGGTTTTAAATATCTAATATTTTTTCTTACTTGAATTTAAAAGAACGAAAAGCTCAAAGCATCCATTTTTGTACCCTCGTACTTATATAATTCATTTTGCTAGTATTTCTTTTGTAGTTTCCCACTAAGCATTTTACCTTTGTTGTTCCCGTTTGTCTTAACTGAATAAACAAACTCATAGCTATGGGCTCCGTCAGGCTCAAATGTTGTTTCGCTGACCGCTAAGGTAATTTTGTTACTCTGGCTTGAAATAACATATACATTATATACATCGTGGTATACATCTTTATATCCAGTTTTAAACTTTGCGTATGAATGGTTTTTCTTCCAGTGGGAACTCCACATTTTATAGGCAGCTTTATAATTCTCATCATTTAAGCTATCAAAATAGCTGTATATAACCTCTATTGCCTCATCTTCGTTTAAATTGTTTAGCTTGGAACTTTTAGGACTAGCAACCTTATCATTAAAATTTGTTGTCGCCAATCCTGAAGAAAGGTTTTTGTTAAACTCTTTGGCATTTTCCACAATATCTGTGCTAACCACCTTCTCAGGTTCTTTACAAACCGGAATAGAAGGATTGTTGCCAAATGCGCTACTATCTAGGTATTCTTCGCACCCAGGAGCAATTTTTGGAGTTGGGCTATAACTAGGAATTCCAGCGGAGTAATTAGGGCCATAGTAATTGCTATCGGAGGCTGATTTTTTTGTTCCTTTCTTTCCTGTATACGGGTTAAAGTTTCCGTAGCTTGAATAATTGTTACTAAAAATACCGTCTGGATCACTTTTCATATATCCTTTCACAAATGTTCCGTCTTTTTTCGTGTAAGATTTAACATAAGAATCTGCTTGTGCGTGCCCAGTACCTAACAACAGACCAAACCCTAATAAAGTAGACAACCAAATAACATTTTTCATAAACAGACTCCCCCAGACCGCAGTTATTAATTCCATTATAATGAAAAACAACCAAACTGAATATAGGCTTAAAAAATATTATTCTTTTAGGAATACATTTAGTTTTCCGGAAATGTTTCCTCGAAAATTAAAGACGTAATCAAATTTTGAAATTACGTCTTTTAAAAAGAGTGGGGTGTTATTATTTACGACATTTCTTTATTATTTTATATACATTCTAGATAATTCTAATATGCAAAAAGATATATGAAAACAATATCTATTGTTCTAATTTCACATTTAAAAAATACAGATTAGACTTCAACTTGAAATAGATAAAATCTTAAACTGTATGCTATTTAATCTTTAAAGGACGAAAATACATTCTTGGACCTACTTCATTGTATTCAACATAATCGGAGTCAAAACAATATGGTTTATCAATATATTCCTCATCTCTATTTATTACTATTATTCCTTTTTCTATTAGCGTTGATAAGTGGTTCTTAAATGACTTCATTTGCTTATAATCACAAGCTCTCATCATTTCTTTCTCAGTCAGATTAATTCGCTCTCCCTCCATCATATCTAAGGATAATCTAAAACATATTAAAGATTCCTTTGTACTCAAATGCCGTCTCCAATCCTTAGACTCTTCATTCATTTTTATCATTCCTTTCCCGTTCCTATTACACTTTAGTAAGCGATCTAAAACTAATCTAACATCTATTATATTCCCACAATACAGTCCCTGTAAAAATAAAACAAATACAAAAGCACGGTGGCTTTATTTAAGACACCGTGCTTTTGTAGGACCCTTCCTACACTAACCTTAGTAATAAAAGGAACAAGATCTGCTTTATTTTTTTGAATACTCATAAAGCATCTCAAGCTCCGTATCTTGTATTTCCTATCTTAAGCTGTTTGCAGTAAAATTTAAACCTTTAATTTGTAGAACCAATTCCACCTAAGCGCTTGTTGTTACTCTCGACTTCATTTTCTAACACATAATATTTCTCAGTGCTCCACGTCATTAATTTTGTGCCTTTGCTTATTTTAAGATTCTCGTTAGTTAGATTAACTAGCGCAACGAAACAGTGTCCATAATTGCCTGTAAAAGCGTAGTCTCTGTCGATAACCCCTGTTTGATTGGCTAATATTAATTTCCCCTTTACATCCTTATGAATTTTAACAGCAGTCCACGTATTCTCATTAATAAGTGAGCGGTAACCAGTAGCATATACTTTTTGTTCACCAGGAGCGAATACCAATTCTTCTTCTATTGTATATTCAAAAAAATAAGGATTTGTTTCTTTAATTCTACTCTCTAAAACTGTGTGTTTTTGCATTTCTTCGGCAGGAACCGTTAATAATTTCATTTCTTCTAGTTTAGGTTCTTTTTCACAAAAAATAAATTGTGCAAAGTGTTCCCCGCTGTTAATAACTAAGTCCTCTTCGCCATCGTTAATTACATTAATAACGTGATTTTTGTCCTTGACATTTAACATTAAATAATCAATATCTTTATTGTATTTGTGGACTAATCTAAGTTTTTTCTTAATACCAAAAGAACTGCGTGCAAATAGTCTAATTTCTAACCCCTCTTTAAGTTCGCCTACAAAGTTAAAAGGAAGGTTAATGCAAACTACTGTTTTTGAAGGAAGAACTAACTTTCTACTAGAAAACACATCAAAACCTGCACTTCCATCAGTTGATCTCATTGGAATTTTTGTAGTGTTATTTTTTACGATTAAATCTAAATTTTTAACTATATTTTTCATTTTTATGCCTCCGCTTGATGTAAAAAACACAAAAAGAAGCCGTTTAAACTCCTTTTTGTATTATGTATTATAAAATTTTCACTTTCTCGTCTCTGTCGTATAGTTCTATGCATTTATCAATTGTAACAGCTTGTTTCGTTTGAAGATATGCTTCGAATTGCTTAAGCATAGCTATGTTATGTAATTCTGTCTCTAACATAGAGATTGTCTTTAACTCATACTCTTTATCGCCCTTTTGTCTATATAGACTATCTATTAAAGCTTCATTATCATCTAATTGCTTTTTGTAAAGAGAATTGCTAACACGCTCAGAGATAATACTTCCTCTAAAAACCCAATAGAGAATAGGCATTAAAAGTAAGTGATAACCTAAAAAATTAAATGCCATTACGGAAAAAATTGAAATCCAAGCTAAGTTAACAAAAGCAGTAATCATCTTCTTTTGCACTTCTGTAACTGGCTCTTTATAAATTTCTGCAATTTGTTTATCAATTGCTTCTAACTCTTCAAGTTTTTCTCTAGTTGCTAAAATATTTTTTTGTAAGTAGCCACCTGTTAATTCGGTTTTCACATTGTATCCCTCCTCTAAATTTAATTTCATTGCTAGAAGCTTGTTTCCCTTATGTTTTTTACTATTTTTTATAACAATCTTTAAAATATAACTTAGTATATATATTTTTTTACGCAACAGGAGGAAACATCTTTGTCTTTTGAAGAAACTTTTGAAGAATACATAAACTGCTATACAGAACATAAAGAAAAAGAAATAAAATTAAAAGTTATTAAAGATGCAATTAAAACTCATTACAACAACCAAGAAGAGCGGCTTATGAAGATAAATGGCGTTGTAGCAAGATTAAAGACTAAAAAGGAATATAGTATTAAGGAAGATATCTACGATTATCTTGAGGACTATGGTTATTTACCGCTAGTTGTATCGGTCAATAAAGCTTTAGAAAAACAATTTAATTTATCGTCCGCTAGAACTAATCAAAAGTCTTCCGTGCGTCTATACACAGGTGGAAAAGCTATTGTAGATAGCAAATCAATCGCTAATAGATACAGTTATATTCAGGATTATAACTTAGAAAAGTTGTCTGATGAATTTAAAAGAAGTTTTACAGAAGAGAAGCTAGCAAAGGCATCCCTTGAAGAAGTTAAAGAGCAACTCAAAGATGAAATGCCAAGTAATAGTATTTCTACTGATTACGGAACACTTAAACTTACTAAATCCTACGATTTTGATATGAATGTGGTATTTGATCGTATATCAAAAAACAAAGAAGCTTTTATAAAAATGTTAGAACAGAACGTTTTCGAAGTTCTTATTTTCCCTGAAGAAACAAGAATATTAATGAGCGGGAATGATTTTTTAGGAGAACAGACTGTAGAAGCACTTTATAACAGACCAAATGTTAGAACAGAAAGTCTTTTTGTTAAAAAGCGTGCCTTAAATCAATACAAAAAAGATGAATACGTGTTTAGCCATTTTGAAATTGATATAGATCCTTTTGAGTTCTTTAAAACTTGTAAAATATCTAAGACAAAAGTGAATGATTTAATTCAACAAGGAATTATTCCTGAGAAGGATATAGAGCCTTTCTTAGAAGTTGTTGGTGAAACAGAGTTTATAGAAGTATTAAATGAGGGATCTGTTGAACAGCAATCAAACTTACATCACCAAAAGTTAATAGAGCGTTCTCAAAAATACCGTAGTGATACAGAAGAGCATTATGTTGTAGATAGTTCCCTTTCCTCTTCTACAGACATCAAAATTGACATAGAAGATTTTAATTTTTAACAGAACAGGCGCTTAGAAAATAAGCGTGCTTTTTTTCCATTTATATCAAAGGTTTTTTAATTTTCACAAGAATAATTTGAAAGATATGTAATTTTAGCAGGGGGAATTTTATGTGAAAAATAAACGAGCACGTTGGGTCCTAATTATACTTAGTTTATTACTTGTTGTCTCTATGCTCCTTCCTTACTTAGCATATGCCGCTGAGGATGAAGGTCCGCAACTTTCGTCAGATGCCGCTTACCTATATAATACTGGCACTGGTGAAGAGCTCTATGGTAAGAATGAAGATAAACAATTTGCTATCCATAATTTATCTATGTTAATGACAACATATATTTTAATTAAGGATATTGAAGAGGGTAAAGTATCTGTTAAAGATAAGGCTAAGATTAGCGAAAAATCTTGGAGAGCGCCAGCACCAAGAATGTTTTTAGAAGTAGGAAGAAAAGTTTCTGTTCAAAAATTACTTGAGGGTTTAACAATTGCAGCTGGTAACGATGCCGCTATCACTACAGCAGAATACTTAAGCGGTAGTACAGATAAATTTGTTAAACGAATGAATAAAGAAGCTAAAAAAATCGGTATGAAAAATACTGAATTCCGTACTCCAAATGGGAGTAATCAGGATATGTCCACGGCAAAAGATTTATTTATTTTAGCTAAAGTTCTTACAGATAAATATCCACAGTATCAGGATTATTTCACTCAAAGTAAAATGAAATATGATACAAGACCAGGAAAAACAGTTGTTTTAAAAAACCAAAATAACTTTATTAACGACAACCCACATTCAACTGGTTTAAAATCTGGTTGGGGAAACCACCAGTACCATTTAGTTGCTTCTGTTAATAAGAATGGTATGAAGTTTATTGCAGTAACTTTAAACGCTTCTACCCCTTCTAAACGTTCTACGGATATTTATCACCTTCTTATCTATGGATATAATCAATATCAAGTAATCAACATTGCAAGAGCGGGTGAAAAGTACACAGATTTCTCAGTCTATAAGAGTACTACACCTGGTCCTTCCACTGTGGCTTATAAAGATAATGTAAGTGTTGTTACACGAGTTGGTGTACCTCAAGAAGAGCTTGAATTAGACTATGAGGGACACAGCTATATATTAGGTGGCACAAAAGCAGGTGACGAGCTAGGAACAGTAAATATCTATCACGCTGGAAAATTACTTACTAAGGCTCCAGTAGTAGCAACTGAATCCTTTGAACGTGTTAAAGGTTTTCACGCAGCTCTTGATTCAATTGCACTAGTCTTTAGACAGATCTTTGATTTTGTTTCTAATGCCCATCATTAAACAAAAAAACTCAGGAATTAGCTTTCTGAGTTTTTTTGTTTTTTATTTACGAATATTCGGCTTTAATAATCACCAATAGAGATTATTAAAAAATGTTCTTAAAAATTTAAAGGAAATCCGTTATATATCTCAGAAAACCTCTGTTTCTTATGAAAAATAGCCTATAAACATATAAGAAATAATAATTAACCAAAAAATAACCTACTGTTTTAAAGATTTTTTTATGGAGTAATAATGGCAACTTTTTATAAACTTATCTAGCAATTTATCTCTGTTTCAAAATATAATTCGCAAGTATGTTTTAAAGGAATGAGTTAAAAAGAATCTAAAGAAACTAAATGATTTTGCAGTCTAAAAATAGAGGAGGTAATTAAAATGGCTAAGAAGGCTAAGAAGAAAATAAGCGGTGATCGAATTTTTGGTATTGTTATGGTTGTTTTGGTTGTTGCAATCTTGCTAAGCTTATTCTTTTTTAGTGATAAGTTGAGGAAAAATGATTCGGACACACCTGAATACACAGACAATGTAGAACATAAAATTGACATTAAAAATCAACCTACTATCGGTGAACAAGATGCTCCAATAACACTTGTTGAGTATGGGGATTATAAATGTCCTGCTTGTGGATACTTTTCTAACGGCATAATGCCACAACTAGAAAAAGATTACGTTTCAACTGGGAAAATAAAAGTTGTATTTAAAAACTATCCATTTATCTATACAGATTCAACTAGAGCTGCAGTTTATGCAGAAGGTATTTATAGAAAACTAGGTAACGATGCTTTCTGGAAGTTCCATAAAGCAATATATGAATACCAAAATACATACTATGCAAATCAAAATTCTCAAAACGAACATAAAGATATACTGTCTGAAGACTACCTTAACAAGACTACCAAAACCTTGTTCGGGAAAGACAAAATGGAATTACTTAGACATATACTAGACGATAAGAATCTAAAACAAGAGGTTCAAATGGATCGTAAACAAGGGCGTAATGACAACGTTTCTTCTACACCTTCAGTATTTGTAAACGGTAAAGAAGTATACGAACCGCTAAATTATGATGCTATTAAAGGAGCAATAGATGAAGCTTTAGAAAGTGGCAATAGCAAATGATCAAAAAGATAAACCCTTTCTTATTCCCTTGGATAGTCTCTATCATTGCTACATCTGGAAGCCTATATTTTAGCGAAGTGATGAAATTTGTCCCTTGTACTTTCTGTTGGTATCAAAGAATTCTAATGTATCCTTTGACCATTTTATATGGTTTTGGTTTCTTTAAACGGGATAAAAACCTCTTTTTGTATACCTACCCTGCTGTACTTATAGGTAATGTTCTAAGTTTTTATCATTATGGTATTCAAAAGTTCGGTTTCTATCACCCAATGAACGTTTGCTCTGCAGGAGTATCTTGTTCAGGAATCTATATAGAATGGCTTGGTTTCATTACAATACCTTTGCTTTCGTTTGTTGCTTTTACTTTATTAAATATCTATCTTGTTTGTACGTTCAGAAAGCCAAAACAAAAAACACTCTAATTTTTTAGGGTGTTTTTTGTTTTGGAGACCTAGATTTGAATAATACAAAAAATATTTTGGTCATATTTGCAGAACTTGGTACATTTTAATAGAATATATAAGAAGAACCTAAAGAGGTGGGCAATATGGCGAATAAGGCAAATGAGTTCAATAAGTACATTGAACAAGACGGAAGACTTAATTTTAAAGGTGCTCCCGATGAAATTTTTATTGAGGCATTTAAAAAAATAAAACTGTTTTCTAAACCTTTGTCTGAACATACAGTTAAGGCTTATAACGAGGATGTAGACAGTTTTATGGATTTCATTCTAAATAAAGAGGTCTTGTTAAGTGAGGTAAACGTTATAACAATACAAGAATACCAAGTACATTTAGCAAATAATTTTGCAACTAGATCAGCAGCAAGAAAACTTGGCATTCTCAAGCGTTTGGTTTCATTTGGATACCTAACTAAATTTTATAGCTTTTCTATGTTGGAATATATAGACACTCCTAGAAACGTTAAATTTCTTACTTCTGATACAACTGGAACAGGTAAAAGTGAAAGACGTAAACTAGATGTAGAAAAGGCTCTTGTAATTATTGAAGCCCTAGAGAACGTTGTTATAACAAAGAAAAAATTTAGAGACGTTTTAATTCTAAGAAATAAACTTATTGGTTTTATTCTTCTAACAACGGGGCTAAGAGCTAGTGAAGTTGTTAAGTTAAGATGGTCAGATATAGTAATCCAACACGATAGAAAAAATGATATATCACATTTTTCTCTTGAATTTAGCGGAAAAGGAGCAAAAACTAGAAGAGTTCCATTAAATGAAAAAGTTGTAGATGTATTATATGTGTATAGAAGAACATTATGTGTTACTTACCCTGCATATTCAGATGACTTTAGGGGAGATGAAAGACCAATTTTCATTTCAACTACAAGAACAGATTCACGATCAGATATGCCACAAATGTCTTATGATGCACTCTATAAACTAATAAAAAAAGCTGTCACACTTGCTTCGGCTAATAAAAAGATATCCCCACACTGGTTTAGACATACTTTTGTTACGCAATTATTGGAACAAGATGTACCCCTTGCTATTGTAAAGGATCTTGCTGGACATTCGGACATAGCAACTACTAACCTTTATATAGAAAGTATGAATGATAACGTTGTTAATAGAGAGTACAGCAAAGTTGATTTTGGAATATAACCTCCATAAACTTATGATTATATTTTAAGAACAGAAACCGCTAGAAATTAAATAACTAGCGGTTTTTGTTTGGTTAACTTTAAGGCAATAAACGTATAGTCACCAATCTAACTAACTTTCTTTTTTATAAATGTACAAATCAATTTTCTGTTCTTCTGAAACAGCTAATAAAATCTCTAAAATTCTTTCCCAACTTCCTCCGGCCATATCTGAAGCCATCTTATAAGGAATACCTACTTTATACCTTTTTTGTTCCTTTGTTTGTTTTTTGTTTAAATCCACTAAGAATGATGTCAAACTCTCTCTCAAAAAGATATATCTTTCATTTTGTTCTTTTGCAGACTTTGCTTTACCTCTAAATAGTTGCCCATATAAGTTAACTATGTATAAGTTATTTTTTAAAATTGTTGCTATTGAATACTTTCCTAGCCTTTCTTTAGGAGTGTGAGGGAATTCTTTGTCCACCTTTTCTGCTAGAGGATATAAGCGCGCAATTGTTTGGGCTATCCCCTTACCCATTAAACTTTCGCAGTTTGCTTGATGAAGTATAAAATTGACATTTGCTTTAAAGAGGTCTCCACTTTGAATATGTATCATTTAAGACACCCTTTCTCTAACGATGTTATGATTATAGACCAAAAAAACAGCAAACTTCTATTGTTTGCTGCCTTTTATTATAGCCTTTTTCTTTTCATAAACTAGGAAATAGTAATTATAAGGATTGCTTTCATTGACAACGCCCTTTTCTTTCTTTACTTGCTTCCAATTATCTCGGTTAATTTGGGGAAAGAAAGCATCTCCTTCAAAGAACTCATCCACGTAGGTAATATACATCCGTTCTACAAACGGCAAAATTTGCTCATATATTGTTTCTCCGCCTATAAAAATGATCTCTTCACTGGGTAGCTGAATTTCGTCTAATGAGTGTATAACTTCCACCCCTTGATGTTGCCATTCTAAGTTACTCGTTAAAACAACATTTTTTCTATTTGGGAGCGGTCTTCCTATAGACTCAAATGTTTTTCTTCCCATAATTATGGTCTTCTCTGATGTTACTTCTTTAAAATATTTTAAATCGTTAGGTATGTGCCAAAGCAATTTATTATCTTTGCCTATTGCTCTGTTTCTAGAAAACGCAACTATTAAAGATATCATCAGTCCACCTCTTTAAACAGCTACAGGAGCTTTAATAACCGGATGTGGATTATAACCCTCTAAACTAACATCTTCGGGTTCAAAATCGAAAATAGAAGCTAATTCAGGGTTAATTACTAGTTCTGGTAACTCTCTTGGCTCCCTTTCAAGTTGAGTCTGTACTTGTTCGTAATGATTTGAATATATATGTATATCTCCACCATCATAGATTAGTTTATCAACTTCTAATCCGCATTCTCTTGCTACTAAATGTGTTAATAATGCGTAAGATGACAAGTTGAAGGGTAATCCGATCACTAAATCGCTGCTTCTCATCATAAATTTACAACTTATCTTTCCATTTATTACATAGAACTGAAAAGCAAAATGGCAAGGTGGTAAAACAGCATTTTGTTTAACCATTACAGGATGCCAAGCTGATACGAGGAGCCTTCTTGAATCAGGATTATTTTTAATTTGCTTTATAACATCCTTAAGTTGATCAGCCGTTTCCCCATTAGGCCCGTTAAAACTTCTCCACTGAGCTCCATAAGCTCCGGAGCCAATACTTCCGTATTTTTCTGCAAATTTGTCATCTTCAAGAATTCTCTTACAGAACCTATCCTTTTCCGTTTTATATACCGCTGCAAACTCAGGATCTTTTTCTGCTCTGTGAGCGAAGTTTGTCATATCAGGACCTTTATAATCTTCACTTTCTACGAATTTTTGGAACGGCCATTCATCCCAAATATGATTATTATGCTTCAACAGATACTGAATGTTTGTATCTCCCTTAATAAACCAAGCAAGTTCACTTGCAATAACTTTTAATGGTAGTCTCTTTGTAGTTAACATCGGAAAACCTTTTTTTAAGTCAATTACTAGTTGTCTACTAAACACACTTGTTGTTCCGGTGCCTGTTCTATCCTCTTTCTTATGTCCGTTTTTTAGAACATCTCTTAGTAAACCTAAGTATGCCTGATCTACGTTTTCACCATCAGTGTTTAGCAACTCAAGAAATGAATTTAACTGAGCTACTGAATTCACAAGGTTTTCTAACTTTTCTTTTGGAATAGCCTCTGCTACGTCCTTGTCTTGTAAAACCTCGTTAAGTTGGTTTGTAATATTAATTACGCTTTCTTTCATTTCTTGTTGTAATAAGATATTTGTCATCGTATCAATCCCCCTTCTGTTTGTCTGATTTTAGCAGAAGAAATCTTCTTTTGATTTTTTTCATTAAAAAAAGAGCGTACTTGTTCTTCTAGTAAACTTGCATTCCCTGTAGTATACATAATAATGTTACTGTTAACACCAGAACACATAAGATAGTCTGACAACTTTTCTACAATTGTTTCTGCCGGATCTATAAACTGTTTGTTAGGCCATATTAGTTCTAACTGATTTTTAATTAAAGGATAATGTGTGCAACCTAAAATCATAGATTCCCAATTACTACCCGCTATATTTTCTACTTCAAGTTTTAACATATCTAATTCTATTTCAGTTAAAAAAAACTTCTTTTCTATAGTAGCCGCTAACCACGTACTTCCTGCTAAAAAGAGATTTTTATTAGGAAATATCTTATTATACCAACCACTTTTAACCGTGCTTACAGTCGCCAACAGCACAAGATTCTCTTCGCTTATTGAATCTTCTATAAGTCCATCAGTCGTCCCGTAGACTGGCACATTTAGGTGTCTCTGGAACGTTGTTTTAAATGAAGCGGTTAATGTATTACAAGCTAAAATTAATAAATCAATTTCTTGCTCTTTAAATAAAGAAATCCAATTGTGAGTAATAGCTTCTAATTCACTAAAACTCTTATTCCCATATGGAGAATTTTTTTGATCAGCGTAATATAAATATGTATGTTGAGGGTATTTCTCTTCAATTTTAGTTAAAAAGCTCCAGCCACCTATACCCGAATCAAGTAATGCCACTTTCAATTTACTCACCCTATCCAGTTTTATTTAACATTAAATTTTAATTATTTTCATTTTATCCCTAAAAAAGCACAAAAAAGAAGGAACGATCTAAAATAGACCGGTCCTCTATTTGTTTATTCAAGGATAACTCCTAAAGAGACACAGTACGCATCAAATATCTCTTTACTTTTCTCTTTATTCAGTATATCAAATGTCTCTACTATACGGCTTTTATCAATAACTCTAACCTGCTCTAATGCAGCAAGTTTGGTTTCATCTGTTCCGTTAAAGTTTTCTAATTTAACTTGTGTTGGCAAAGCTCTACTTCTTTTGCTAGAAATTATTGGAGCTACTATTGTTGATGATGAATACTTGTTTCCTAAATTGTTTTGAATACACACTGCAGGAATTGGTTCCTTTGATCTTTGTTCGTGTCCAATTCCATCGCTAGAAGTGTAATAAATCAGTTTAAATCTAAGTTTGTTGATATATTCTGTTGAGGTTAAGAAGCTGTTATCTATCCCTTCAATACCACTAGATAGTAAACCATCATCTAACCCTTGCAAAACATTAGCCAATAAACCATTATCTATTCTTCCCATAACATTACTTGCAAAAATACAATTATCAACTCTTTTAATTCTAGTTGAATCAATAGCTTGAATTTGATTACATAGCACGTTAGATGAACGATAGTCATAACTGGAACCTATAAACTCTTCTTTCTTCACATTTACATTAACTGCTAAGTTAACTTTTGAAGTACTCGAAGTTAAAGGTAAAATAATAGTAGTTGGTGAAAGTTTATTCCCTGTATCATTCTGTATAATTACGCAAGGTCTAAGCCCTCTTTGTTCACTACCTATTCCTTCTAGGTCTACGAAAACAATTTGTCCTCTTTTATATAGCTGTAAACTTAAATTATTGACAAAAGCTCTTGCTATTTCTAATGAGAGTGATTTGGGAAACTCTATGTTATCTTGCGTGGAGTGTGAAACTATTCGAGTTCTATCAATTACTCTCATTTGTTCCAATGATAAAATTTTCTCATTAGATTCAGAAGGTATACAACCGCTTGGTATCTTCACTTGAGTAGGAAGCACATATCCTTTTTTTACTTTTGTAAGTGGTGCAATAAGCACGGTTTGTTTTTTCGTATTATCACGCCCAATGACCAAAGAAGGAAATGCCTTTTCAGAACTTTGCTCATTTCCTACTCCATCATTATAAATAACCCAAACAAGCTTATATAGTTTGTTTGTTTTGCCATAGCCAATTTTATTTAAAAAATAATTTTCTATTTGCTCTGTTTTCTCTTCTGAAAGAAGCGATTTTACCGCTTTGGTAATTCTTTTTTTGTCTATTACTCTAATTTGGTCACAGACAGCAATTGAATCCTCTATATCTAAGTTATAAAAATCATCTTTTCCAATATGTACGTAAGCAGAAGAATGAGATTTTATATAATTAGACTTCGCTATTATAGGCACAACAATGGTGGTATTCGAAACAGTATTCCCCTTATTATTTTGCAAAATAATACAAGGAGTGTTTTTACCTTTTAGCTCTCCGCCTCTTCCATTTAGATCTGCCCAAACAATTTGTCTTCTCTTTAAATCCATATTTATATAACCTCACTTCTTATACCATTATCCTTAACTTCTATATGTATATCTATCTGTAAATTATGGTTTAACTTTATTTTTTTGTTTTTTTCTCTTAATAACTTTAACTTCCGTAGAAATATTATTTTAATTAACCGCTTTTTTCTTATGATTTTTTCATTGATATGTATTCATCTCTATTATTTCAAATTAGACTTAATAATGGTACCTATATATCTTATTTTATGTATCATTTGTGGTAGCCAAAAGCATTCCATTTTCTCCTTTGCTCATTTTTTAACACATACTATATTTATAAATGATAATCTTTGTTTTATAGCAAAAACAGTTAATTAGTTCTTAACAACAGTATTTTTAAATTATTTTTCACTATTCGCTAAAACATCGGCCCGTTACTTTTCATCTAATAATAGCTAATTACAAAAAAATAGAGTGCGAAAGCACTCTATTTTACAATTAACTGTTCATTTTCAACTGTTACCATATACTCTTCTTTTTCAACATCCAAAATTCGATTAGCTAATAAATCTGTAACAGCTTCTACTTTCCTCTTTGCTTCTCGGGCACCAAACTCTGGACGGTAGCCTTCTTTTTTCAGTAATTCTAAAGCTTCATCAGAGAAAACTAATTTATAGCCTTCCTTGTCAATTCTGTCTGCTAACTCACTAGCTTGTTTTTCAACGATTTCCTTCATTGCTTTGTCTGTTAATGGGTTGAATACTACTGTTGCATCAAGGCGGTTTAAGAACTCAGGACGGAAGAAACCATCTTTACGAACAAACTCAATAACTTTCTTCTCTAAATCTTTTGTTTGAGCTTCTTCAGATTTTGAAGAGAAACCTAAGTTATTTGTTTGGTTAGTAGAATATAACTTACTTCCTAAGTTACTTGTTAGAATAAACACCGCATTTTTAGCATCCACTGTTTTCCCTTTGTTATCTGTAATAATGCCGTCTTCAAAAATTTGAAGCATAACATTAAATACATCTGGATGAGCTTTTTCAACTTCATCTAACAATACGATACTAAACGGTTTTCTTCGAAGAAGATTTGTAAGTTTTCCGCCTTCTTCGTGACCGACATAGCCAGGAGGAGATCCTATTAGTTTAGAAACACTATGTTTTTCTGCAAACTCACTCATATCAATTCTAATCATAGCTTTTTTATCACCGAACATCTCGTGAGCTAAGGCTTTTGCTAGTTCTGTTTTCCCTACTCCTGTAGGTCCTAAGAATAGAAAAGCTCCAATAGGTCGATTTGGATCTTTTAGCTTTAATTTAGAGCGGCGAATAGCTAGAGTGGTTAACTCAATTGCACGTTCTTGCCCTTTAACAAACTTCCTTAAACTCTCATCCATTAACTTTAGTTTTTCTCTATCTTCCTTATCAGTATCCTTAACAGGTATGCCAGTTTTCTTTTCGAGGATGCTTGTTACGTGCCCAATAGTAACTACGGAATTCTTCTTCTTTTCGCTCTCCGCTTTTTCTTTAATCTCTTTAATTTGTGCTTCTAAGTCTTTTTCTTTAATAAGTTGCTGTTTGGCTTCTTCATATTTTTCATCAAGAATTAAGTTATTCTTTAATTCTGTTGCGTTGATCTTCTCAGCTTCTAATTTTTTGTAGTCATAACTTGGAGTTGATTGACTAATTTTTCGATTAGCAGCAGTCTCATCAATTAAGTCAATTGCTTTATCAGGTAAGTATCTTTCAGTTAAATATCTCTTCGATAAATCTACAGCTTTTTTCACTACATTGTTTTCAAACTTAACACCGTGATGTTGTTCAAAAATTGGTAGTAAACCGCTAATAATCTCTACTGCTTCCTCAGTGGTTGGCTCCTCTACCTGAACGTTAATCATTCTTCGAGACAAAGCACCGTCTTTCTGGATATACATACGGTATTCATCAAAGGTAGTGGCTCCAATTACTTGAATGTTACCTCTTGCAAGAGATGGTTTTAAAATGTTTGCTGCGTCTACTGAGCCTTCTGCTCCGCCAGCACCTGCAATTGTATGAAATTCATCTAAGAAAAGAATTACATTCTTATGTTGCTCTACTTCTTCAATGATCTTCTTTAGACGAGCTTCAAACTCACCACGGAATTTTGTACCCGCTACCAAGTTTCCAATATTTAATTCAATTAAACGTTTGTTTTGTAAACCTTCCGGAACAGTCCCATCTGCAATAAGCTGAGAAACTCCCTCGATAATTGCTGTCTTACCTACTCCGGGTTCACCTAACAGCAAAGGATTTGTTTTAAATTTGCGGCTAAGAATTAAAATAGTTTCCTCAATTTCTTTTTTTCTGCCGATAACTGGTGTAAGTTTTCCTTGTCGAGCAAGACTTGTTAAATCACGTCCAAATTGAAGAACAAATAATTCTGCATCTAAATTCTGTTCTTGAACCTTCATTAAGCTTCTTTCTTCTGATCCGGTATTCTCTTCTGGCATTTCTTCCAACATTCTCACAATTGTTTCATATTGCTTTTCTCCGAATGATTGAATTTCGCCTTTTCTCATTTTTTCTTCAAGGCAGTTAATACAGATTTGAAGGTCTTCACCTAGGATTTTCTCTAAATCTTTAAAAACAAATCTTTCGTTACAAACGGTGCATTTTTTATTAGTTTCGTGAGACACGGTATAACCCCCTATTTCTCTGTGTAAAAGGAGTGAGAAAATATTTTGAATTTATTGTTGTATTGTTTAAGTTTTGGTATCATCCTTTATTTTTTCAGTAAGTTTCATAAAACTTCCATTAGGAAAGAAAAACTAAAGTATGGCTTTTTCTCAGCACTTTACATACTATTTGTAATTAGCTACAACCCATATTTCGAATGGAAAGTTTGGATTCTTATAGCGTTACTTATCTACTGTGTATTAGATGATATTTTCCATAAGGAATTCAATATCTTAATACCGCTTTTTGTTTCTATAGGGCTCCTTATAATTGAACGAAATATAATTATGACAACTGCCATTATATTTGTGTTTGTTGCATTCTATCTATTTGCTTTAGTCATTCATTTTTTAAAAAGTAGCACCGGAAAGAAAAACAAAGTGAGTGCAAAAGATAACAAAACTGAAATTAAAACGGTTAGTAGAAAAAATCCTTTTACTTTTATGGCAAAGGTCTTCTCAAGAAATTCTGGTATGGGAGAAGGAGATCCGTGGATTATTTGTAGCTTTCTTTTGTTAATTCATTTTAATAACTGGATTATCTACTTATTTTTAAATTGGATATTAATTGCTTTATTCTTTATTGTAAATCGGTTTATAAAGCAACCAAGAAAGTCCATCCCTCTTGCTCCAATTTTATTGTTATCACTAACAATGCTTCTATTAGTTAATAGATTTTTATAGAATCATAAGCCATAAAACAAATTAAGAGTCCTATCGCAGGACTTTTTTTCATCTCTAGTTTTATCCAGTGCTAAACTTTGGGTATTGATTGTTCTAAAGAAAAAAAGATAGATACTGAGGAGATGAAGGAAATTGCCTTATTATAAGCGCACATCACAGATATACGCGATTCAATTTTATGAAAAAGATTACCTCATAAAGAAGGAAAAATACTTAGAAGTTAGGGATCGTGCAATGTTTAGTACGTTATGGGCAGATAAAACCGCATCTGACGGACGATATTATATACCTAGAGAAAAGGATACCTTTTTTTCAACTGAGTGTATTACGGTGTACGAAGGTGACTACATTATGCAAGAAGAATCAGGAATCACATATACGCTACCAAGTGCTGTGTTTGAAGCAAGCTTTAAATTAGCTGCTAAGTAGGAATTTGTAAAGTACGGAAGTCTTAAATTGCATTTTTAAAAAACAAAAAAGCTAACAGTGCACTTAACTGTTGGCTTTTTCCTTTTTAGAAAGATGTCTCAATTTTAATAAAGCAAGGTAAGATACTAAGGAAGTGCCTTTTGCTAGTTGTGTAAGTTTGCTTTGATCATTAATTTTCCAAACTAGTTCACCGTCAGAAGATTTAATTTCTTTGCACATTTGGTTAACCAACTTTTTGTTTTTTAATTCTTGCTGCTTTAGTTTCTCTTGTAACAATTTATATTGTCTTTCTTCTTTTTCCCCTCTAG
Source organism: Priestia sp. SB1 (assembly GCF_038898415.1). Lineage (NCBI taxonomy): Bacteria > Bacillati > Bacillota > Bacilli > Caryophanales > Bacillaceae > Priestia > Priestia sp. SB1. The sequence goes on from NZ_JBBJSS010000002.1 coordinate 857,757, forward strand.
CTTCTAACACTTCGTTTTCATCATTTAATTCATAGAGTCCAATATAACCAGAACGATAAAAAGCTCTATGCATTCCACGTTTCCTAGCCATTATAGGTAGATTAGCGCCTGAAATTGGATCTGGGCAGTTCATTCGATTTGCAATTCCATAATCTTCATTAGTCGTGCCATCAGGGAATAGTACCGTTGCTTCAATCCACACTTGTTCCCTATCTCTAGAGGTAGCATCACTTTGCTTTTCTATTACGATAATTTTTGGAAAGGTAGCTCCTGTGGCCTCTATTAATTTCTTTGTGCCTGGGTCAGAAATAATTGGTTTTTTCTTCTTAGGTGAGTACCAAATATCTTGTTCTGTATCTATTACTTCTCCTACAGTCTTTATCACATAGGTTTCCGTTTCTCCGCTTTCCTCTAAAACTTTTATTGGGTGAGTTAATATTCTTTCTAACCACCGTTTTTCCGCACTGTCTTCTTCCTTGTCTAACGATTCTTCGGCTACAATGTTTTCTTCTTTTTGTACTTCTTCTTCATCTTTAATTTCCGTATTTTTATCGCCTGTATCTATTTGAATTTCTTTTTCTTCTTCATTATGTAATGGGTTTTTCTTGTTTATTTCTTCTTTTTTCTTACCTCTAGCCAAGGATATACCCCCTCTATGATGTTCTGAACAATTCTACCACTTCTTAATTTTGTTCTGAGAAAAAAATAATTTCAATGTTACGTACTTTTTTTCCACTTGTATTTCCGCTTCATTTAAAATAATTCTAGTTGCGAAAATACCCTAATATTTTTTTTTAAGAAAAACATAAAAGACACAGTTAAAAAATGGAAAATAATAATATCTTTAAAAATACACAAACACATAAGATTGAAATTTTAAATTTATACATAGGTAGGAGAGTTTTAAATGATAGGTAAGCAAATGCAACAAGCAGTTACTAGTATTGCTGGAGCCATTATGGATCCTGAATTTCGTGCTAGAAAAAACTTTGAGAGACCACCTTTTGTTTTTTGGGGACCGGCTGGTGCTGGTAAATCATACACTATGAAAAAAGCTGGGACTGCTTTACATATACCCGTTATTGGGATTCGTCTTGGACAAGAGTTAGCAGAAGATATGAGTTACCCTGAAATTGTGGAAGAGAATAAACAAAAGTACTTAAGTAAAATTATCGCTGAAATGTTTCCTCGCTATAAAAGAGATGCCCAAGGTAACAAAATCCCCCGACGTAAAGTTGTTAATGGAGAAATTGCAATTGTCTCTGGAGAATATCAACTTAATTTCACTAAAATAAAAAATTACATAGAGAACTGGAAGCAGTTAGAAGAGTACTATACCTCTATTGGTCTTTCAATAGATGACGCACCAGGAGGAATTGTATTTTTAGATGAAGTCAATCGTATTGAAGATAAACAAATGTTTCAAATGATCTTCCAATTGTTTGATAGCGGTAAATTTAAGGGGTATGTAACTCCAGAGGAACTAAGCTTCTTTGCTGCAGCAAACCCAAATGAAGGACATATTGTGCAGGACTGGTTTGCAGACGATGCCTTCACTAACCGCTGCGTTCATTTGCGAACTAAGTATGACTTTGACACTTGGTTGGAATATGCTAATGAAACTGATTCTGGATATGATGATTTAACAATTCAATTTTACAAAACATACCCTAAAGCTTTATTTAATCCTAAGAAGAATGATTTTAAAATCCCAGCATTTTCATCCTCATATCGTAATGCAGCCTTCTTAAGTTTATATGTTAACACTGTTCAGTATCCTGACCCTGCCATTCGTGAAGAGATCCTTCTTGCCATTGTTGGAGAGGCTGAAGTACCTCACTTCCATTTAGTCGAAGATAAATTAGCTGAAAAGGCACCTACAGCTGAAGAAATTTTAACTTCCTATGATGAGTATGAAATTGGTTCTAATCCTCTTATTACTATTGAGATGGGAAAAACTCGTTCGGGAAAACCCATTCCTGCTTATGAGATTGATACATTAAAGGATGCTTTGGAATATCAAGAACCTAAAGGTGAATTACGTAAGAGAATCTTGCAGGCTCAACAAGATGGAAAAACGGATTTAATAAATGAAGCAACTCAAGATTTAGTAGATTATTTTCATCAAAATATTAAAGACCAAAAATTTAAAGATTTAATAGATGAAAATAGATTACGCTTTTTGCGTTTTGTGCTTGACCTTCCTAGAGGTAAATTTGGAACAACTTTTCAACAGTTAGTCTCTAACCACAGTCATAAAGAAACCTCCCCTTTAATTGCTGATATTTTAACGAGTGGAGAAACTGGGCTTTATGTTACTCAACTTATTAAATATATCGATGTAAAAGTCGTAGCTAATTCTCAGTAATTAATACAAAAAGCCAATTCATTGTAATTGGCTTTTTTGTAAAACCCGTGAAACTACATCAGGAGGTAACTTTATGCGCATTAAGGGACAAGCTGAGTTAACTGAAGAACAAAAAACAATTATGATTAGCCATACGACTAATCGACTTCAAGATAATATTTATTTAATGTTACGGGAACATCCTTTTTATTCTACGTTACTAGCTAATTTTGGAATTAAAACCGAAATAGACGACAAGATACCGGTAGCGGCTGTTACTATTCAAAAAGGAAGACCTTTTAGACACACTAATCCATTAGGTTATATGACTTATCAGCAAAATGAACAAATTTTTATTGATATTCACGAAATTTTACATATTACTGATCTCCATCACTTGAGAGGGAAAGGAAAAGATTCTGGTTTATGGAATATTTGCTGTGACATAGAGATTAATCAGCTTATTAAATCCGCTATTGCAGTGCTTCCTAAAAACTGTTTAATGTATTACCATTTTAATTTACCTGCCGGACTATCAGCAGAAGAGTACTACGAGATATTAGAAAGCCGTGAAGAACCAATAACACTTCCTCCAGAACTCCAAAACACTCTTATGGACGATTTAATCAATGGTAATAATAACGAAGGTGAACAATCAAATAATAATAGCGGACAGAAGTCACAAAAAGCTCCTGGTTTTGAAAACCTTCATCCTCATTGGGAAGAAGCTGCTAATGATGCTCCAGAGGTTCAAAAAGCTGTTATTCAAGGAATGGTTCGTCAAGCTATGGTAAGCTCCCCTGGTAAAATTCCAGGAGAAATGGAAGCAATTATTGAAAGACTCTTTGAAGCTCAACTAAACTGGCCAAAACTTTTATCAACTTTTGCTCGTTCTTTACTTTCAACTCAAAGACGTAACACTTGGTCCCGCCCTTCTAGAAAATTTGGATCAATTAAAATGGGTTCCCTTCGTACCAAACGCCTAAATTTAATGGTTGCAATAGATACTAGTTACTCTACAAAACAGTACCTTGAATCATTCCTGTCTGAAATTGAAGGTATGAAGCATTACGCTAATATTAATCTTGTACAATGTGACTACGGAATTCAATCAGTGGAAAAATTTGATATGATTAATCTAGATTCTTTTGTCGTACACGGTTTAGGAGGTACATCATTCCTTCCTGTCTTTGAGCTTGCTACTGCAAAGGAGATTGATAACGGTAAGAGGTTTACTATTGACGAAAAACCGGATGGTATTGTTTATTTAACTGATGGAGAAGGTTCGGCACCTGATTTTTGTAGCATTCCTACCCTATGGGTTTTAACTCCTAATGCTCCCCTTCCTAAAGCGGAGTCTGGAGGACAAATTACTTGGGGAAGGCACGTATACTTAGACGAATAGAAAAAAACCAAAATTTTACTAGTTTTTTAGAGGATTAAAAGACTTAATAGAGAAATACTTATATTGGGATGGGAGATTTTTCTCCTAATATAAAACAAAAGACCGCTTATTTAGATATAGCGGTCTTTTGTTATTTTGTAAATTAATATAATTTAAAGTTATTCCAGAACTCTAGGACAACTTTACCTTCGTAGTGCTTCTTCAAATCAAATGTTCCATATTTCCTACTGTCTGCTGAAATATTGCGGTTATCACCCATAACAAATATTTCACTTTTTGGTACAGTAATTTTCTCATAATCGTAATCAAACATAGGTTCCATAATGTAATCTTCTTTTTTCTCTTTTCCATTAACATAGAGAGTACCATTTTTTATTTCTACAGTATCTCCTTCTAAGCCTATTACTCGTTTTATAATCTTTGTACCTTCTGGCGTAACTACAACTACTATGTCACCCTTATCTGGTTTAGAGAGTTTAGAATATACTATTCTGTCTCCATCTTGAATTGTATTTAACATTGAGGGACCATCAACTATAGCTAATCCTACAATAAATGTTCGTAACAAAAATACAACAATAATTGCAAAAGCAAAGCTAAAGATCCACTCTTTAGAACTTGCTTGATTTTGTTTTCTTCGGGCTACGCGACTATTTTCGATCTCCATAATTTCCCCTACCTTCCTCTCTTTCTTATGTAAAACAAAAAGTTTAACTTTCCTTTAAATTTGTAGTTAGATTTGTTAGTTTGCAATTGCTTTCTACAAAGGAGGAATTACATATGAACATTGAGTCACTATTGGATTCTGCCCTTCATTATTACCCTGATGATTTTGCGCTTCTGTTGCAACACCTCAATAAATGCAGTAATCAGTTAAAGCTATCTACTCCCGATAAACATTTGCCGCTTTTAATATTTAAACCAAATGATATTTATTTATGGATTAAAGACGAAGGTGTATCTGACTATCCTTTTCTGTTTACTGATCCTGAAGAGATTCTCTTTATTCTTTATCAACACTTATCTACCGGAGATTCCGTTTTTCTGTCAAGAGAATTCCCGCTTCACCTAACTAAGAAACAAATTCAGGAAAATATTGATAAGTGCTTACTGGAAGATGATCAAGAAGGATTTAAATACTGGTTAAGGATGTTGAAGAACGAAGTTTAGTAGAACAATGTAATTTAATTTTTTTTAGAAAAGATGTTGAGGATAATAAACATTAAACAAGGAGGCACACTGTTATGAATCGAATCGCATTATTTGCGCCTTATCATCTTAATGACCGAGAATTAGAAAAAGTATTTGAATTTCTTTATGATGTAATTGACGAAACACACCTTTCAGTATTGTTTTATCGAACTATTGATTTAGATATTATTCGTTTCTTTTTAGAACTTCCTGAAGAGTATGCCAAACATTTGACTATTCATTTACCAGGAAACTTAGAGACAATTAGGGACGCCGCACTTAAAGAAGGTATTAAATTTCTAATAGAAAACGGTACGGAATTAGTTGAGCATCAGTTTGGTTCAGAAACACTTATACGTGAAGAATATGACCATATTCTCAAACAAATTATAATGGGTGTTGATGAAGTATTGAGCTTTTACAAAAGAGATGAAAAACAAATTTCCAAACTTTTAATGCCCTTTAATCATTCAAAACGCTTCAAAAAAATTGGATATATTGGCCACTTAGATCGTGATAAAGACTTTGAATTGGTGCCATATATAGACTGAAAAAATAAGTGGGAAAAAATTTAGGTTTTTTCCACTTATTTTTCTTTTTCCTCTATAATCAGTTTGAGACATATTCATAGCAGTTTTTTAAAAACGAGGAGATTGATATATAATGATGAACCGTACAATTTTAGTTGGTCGATTGACTAAAGATCCAGAACTTAGATATACGCCAAGTGGTGTTGCTGTAGCAACCTTTACACTTGCAGTTAATAGAACTTTTACTAATCAAAGTGGTGAGCGTGAGGCAGATTTCATTAACTGTGTAGTTTGGAGAAAACAAGCAGAAAATGTAGCAAACTTCCTTAAAAAAGGTAGTCTAGCAGGGATTGATGGACGTATTCAAACACGTAGCTTTGAAGGACAGGACGGAAAACGTGTTTATGTCACTGAGGTAGTAGCAGAATCAGTTCAATTCCTTGAACCAAAGAGCGGCAGCGGAAACCCTGGAGGTAGTAGCAATAACAGCTCACAAGGTGGAAACCGTGGTGGAGGAAATCGTAACGCTTCTCAAGGTGGTAGTGGTAGCGGTAACGGACAACAAGGTAATCAAGGCTATACTAGAGTAGATGAAGATCCTTTTGCAAATAACAGCACCGAAACTATTGATATTAGCGATGACGATTTACCTTTTTGAGTATCGTTAGAAAAAATGAGTAATTAAAAAACCCTTATAAATCCTGTAATAGAGGAGTTTATGAGGGTTTTTTAATTCATTACATTAGTTTATTTTTAAATTTTTGTATGCATAAGTGATAAGCTTTTTCACAAGCAAACTCGTGATTACAGGTTAGTTTATACCTTCTTTTTTCTTTTTTAATAAAATAGCTTTTTCTCTGCGTTCTTTTATTTCCAGAATAAAAGACTCATTTACGCCGCCATCCGTTGTTTGGGAACGTTCAATTGCTTCGTCAATAATTGCAATTTCATTGTCATAATCTTTAAGTTTTCTAAAAGCCATTGTGTATGATTTATACAGTGCCGGGGCCTCATAACCGTTGTATCGGGCCAAATCAAATAACTCAATTGCGCGTTCTAAGTTACCTTTTTTTCGCTCCTTGTCACCTTCTTGCCAATACGGCATACCCTCATCAAAACCTTTGCTCACATCATACAAATTCTTTATTCCCTCTAAGGGAACACGATTATGAGTGGGGTTAAGATTAGTTAGCTCGTTAATTGGTGAAACAGTAGGGAATTCATCTGTATTATCTTTTAAAAATCTCCATACATCAATTAAATGATACGTTGGTATCTTTCTTCCGATTCTATCTAATGCGTTTTTTTGAAATAAATCATATTTAGTGACAGATTCATCGCCTATATAAATCCAAGCAGTAGTGGATTTTGCATATTGACTTTTAAGTACTTTGCTGCCGTTTTTTAATAATAAGCTTTTAGTTTCACTTAAGTATTTTTCCACGTTCCCACCATAAATAGTGTTTACTTGATCATCAACGTTCCAATTCATAAATACTGGAGCCTTTAAGCTTTCAAGAATAACTTTATCAAATAATTGAGGTTTTAAATTATAATAATGTTCTTCTATTTCGTTTACGTAAAGAGTTGGAGCTGTTTCAAATTGAAAAGAAGGTGTGTTGCTGCTACGATCATAACCGTTACCTCTCTTAGTGAAGAATGGAATCATACGATTTGTTAGTCTATCATTTGTTTCGTTTAAAATTCTAGTCATTTCTTGAGATTCCAACTCTACTGCTTCTTCTTCGGTTAAGCCTTTCTTTACAAATCGAACATCTGTGTCATACATTCCACGAATTTTCTCGGCTTCATATGCTCTTTCGTGGTGCGCTTTATAGCGGTTACCACGTCCCTTGCCAACATAGAATATTTCGCCTGTCTCTTTAATAAACCATTCATATACATAAAAATCTGTTGCGGTGCTCCCAGTAGTAACGCCTACGGGACCAGATGAAAAAGTTATTAAGTCTCCAAGCGACTCAAGGTTAATAGCACTTTCTAATTCTGCACTTTCATTAGTATCATCGGCTAATTCATCTCCTTTTCTTTGTTCCAATAACTCTTTTTTTTCGTCTTGATTTACTGGTTGGTTTTCTTGTTTTTTGTTTCCAAAGAGTTTATCTAAAAAGCTCATCTTCTCAATCCCCTTTTTAATTGGCTGTTGAAAGTCCTTGCATCCATTTTACCAAATAAATGCAAAAACGTATTTAACAACTTAAAAGGATTTATGCAGAAGAAAATGCTGGCATAAAAAAGAGCCTCTCACTAAATGAGAGCCCCTTTTACCATCCTCTGCTAGCACCGCCACCACCAGAACTACCTCCACCGCCTCCGCGTGGGCCGTCTCCGCCTCCACCTCTTGCTGACAATAGCATATAAAGTACAGCTTCAGTGATTGCTCCTTTAAAAAATATAAAGTCTAGTATAATCAAAATAATTACTGCAATGACAATAAGAATAACTTGCCAAGCCTTTAGTCCAGACTCTTCTTTAGATGAATGTGGTGCTTTAGAAACTTTTTGTTGAAAATCTTTTCCCAATTCGTATTCTTTAGCTGCTTCGTTATATACAGCTTTGTATGTATTCATTATTGCTTTATCATACTTTTTATCTTTTAAGTATGGAATTGCATAGTTATCAAGAATTTCTCCTGACTTAATATCAGTTACTCTTCCTTCTAAACCATATCCGACTTCTACACGAACCTGTTTTTCTTTTAGAGCTAATATAATTAATATACCATTATTAAGCTCCTTACTCCCTAAACCGTATTCTCTAAACGCTTCGTTTGAAAAGCTCTCTATGTCAGAATCATTTAATGAATTGACTGTTAGTATCCCTATTTGAGCTTCAGTTTCATCATCTAGCTTCTCTGCCATATCAATAATTTCTGACTTTTCTTCTTCGTTAAGGATATTAGCAAAGTCTTGAACGTAGATATCTCCTACTGGTTTAGGTATGTCGGAAGCAGCAAACGCAACACTTGACGTATTAAATAATAGCGCAATTATAAAAACAAATGGCGCTAATAATTTCATTAATTATCGCTCCCAAAGTCAACTTTCGGAGTTTCTTTTTCTTGCTCAGTAGTTTCGAAATATTCTTTTTTATCGAAGTTAAACAAATTAGCTATGATGTTTTTAGGGAACTTTTTAATCTTATTGTTATAAACAGTCACTTTGTCATTATAGTCTTTTCTTGCTATAGATAGCCTATTTTCCGACCCCTCTAACGAATCCATAAGTGATTGGTAATTTTTGTCAGCTTTTAAATTAGGGTAATTTTCTGCTACTACCAGTAATCGACTTAATGCTCCACTTAGTTCTTGATCAGCCGCTACTTTGTCTGCAGGTGTTTTAGCTCCAGCTAGTTGAGCTCTTGCGTTAGTTACTGAATCTATTGCTTTTTGCTCGTGGTTTGTGTAACCTTTTACCGATTCAACAAGATTAGGTATTAAATCAGCACGTCTTTTTAGCTGATTGTCAACTTGAGAATATTTATTACTGACGTTCTCCTGCGCTACGACTAAACCGTTATATGACGTAACTCCATATATTAAAATTAGACCAGCTGCAACTCCTGAAATAATTAGTGCTTTATTTTTCATTTAACAAACCCCTTTTCGTTTTAAATTTATTTTGCTTAAAGTATTTTTTACTTCTATCCATATTAAACATTATAAAAGTATTAATTTTATAGCATATTTCAATTCTAAAATAACAATTTTTGTTTATTTTTTTTAAAAGCCTTTATCTTACACCAATCAAAGATAAAGGCTTTTTCGACTATTTATAACTAATTTTAGTTAGCCATTTCTATGAGCTAATCGGCTGCAGGAGGCCGCTACAATTGAACAAAGTATGTCATCCAAAAAGGTATGTACCTCTCCAGGCTTTGCTTTCTTGTCATTATACAAGCCGATAATACCTGGTTTAGTAATATCAAAATATCCAAAGTTTGAGCTAGCAATACTTCCATAACAACCTGTTATAGACATTGCTAATGTTTCATCTACACCGTATAAACCCTCGTCTCTTTCAATAATACCTAAAAGCGGTTCGGGTAATAATTTTTGTTCTGCTGCTACATCGAGTGCTATACCTGTTAAGATAGCGTGCTGTATTTCTCTCTTTTTTAACACTGAATTTATGTGATGCATTGCTATTTCTTCCGTGATTTCTGGATTATGCTTTCTTTGAGCATTGCACACTAAAATTGCTAGCTCATTTAAGTCTACTCCTCTATCCAATAATGCTGTTTTAGCCGCTAAGTATAAATCTTGTTGATTATTCATTATAAACACTCTCCTTGCCAACTAACTTTCAATATTTTCTAATTTCACCTTCCCTTGTATAGAAAAAAGGTGGGTTTCCCCACCTTTTTTATTAATTCACTTTTGCAAAGTAAGCATTTATTCCTTTAGCAATTCCATTAGAAATACTATTTTGGTATGTATCGTTAATCATTTTATTTAAGTCCCTGTAATCAGAGATAAATCCAATTTCTATAAGTGTTGCAGGAACGGTATTTTTTCTTAAAACATACAGGGAACTATCGTGAACTCCACGATCCGTACTTCCCATTTGAGGTTGGAAGTAGCTATGTACTGTTTGTGCAAGAACTTTACTGTTACTTGGCTGTTTATTCATAGAACCATCATAACTTGAGTTAGCATTATAGTAGCTTTCAGTACCTATCGCTCCAGGTACAGCAGCATTGATATGAATACTTACAAAAGCATCAGCATCATATGTTTTTGCTTTATCTACTCGACACTGTAAATCAGGAGTTAAAGTATAAACCGGAAGACAGCTGCCGCTAGAAGTTCTAGTTACGTATACTCTATATCCCATATTTTCTAAGTACTGCTTCGCTTTAGTTGCTAGAGCATAAGTCAGGTTTTTTTCATAATAACTTCCGTTTACTGCTCCTGCATCAGCACCGCCGTGACCAGGATCTAATACTACAACCTTGCCAGAAGAACTTATTGGTGAGCTTCCGCTATTTGCTCCTAAGTAGTCGCTAGAAACCCAACCTAAATAACTACCGTACTTTACGTTGCTCCAGTTACCGGATGTAGAAACAACCTGTACTTTAGCACCATTAGGTAGTACTGTTACCACTGAACCATTGGGTGATGTTCTCATATTTAAAGCACTAGCGGTTACGTAAGCATAATTAACTGTTGTAATTGGTGGAGGTGTAGCTGGGGTTGTTGGAGTGCTATCACCGCTTGCTACTAGCTTTAAATAACTAATAGAAGCCCAACCAGTATAATTTCCATATTTAACTTGGTTCCATCCGCTAGAAGTTTGAATAACTTCTACTTTCGCTCCTTGTGGCATTGCAGTAATAATTGATCCGTTTGGTGAGTTTCTTAGGTTAAGAGAAGTAGCAGCTACCGTTGCATATACCTTTGAAGGTGTTGTGGGTGTTGTTGGTGTTGATGGAGAGGTTGTAGAAGCATTTAGGGAGAGTTTTTGCCCTACATATAAAGATGATGATTTTAGGTTGTTCCAACCCATAATATTGTTTACTGTCACATTATAATTTCTACTAATGCTAAAGAGTGTATCCCCTGCTTTAACTGTATATGTTTGTATACTTGTCGATGGAGAAGTAGGGTTAGTTGGAGAAACGTTTGTTTGAGCAACAACCAGCTTTTGACCTACAAATACAGAAGAAGTAGACATCTTATTTAAAGACATTAATTGCTGAACTGTTGTTTTATAATTCGTAGCAATACTCCATAAAGTATCATCTTTTTTTACATAGTAAGTTTGAACTCCTGTTATGTCCTGTGTATTACTACTTTGAGGGTTACTAACACTTAGAACTTCCCCTGTATAAATACTATTACTTTTTAAGTTATTCCAACTCATTAGTTGAGAAACGCTAACTTTATATTTTTGGCTTACGCTAAATAAAGTCTCCCCTTTTTGAACTGTGTGTACTGTTTCAGCGTGCACACTAGATAAAGGAGCTACCATTAAAAAAGCGGCCGTACTAAATAATAATTTTTTCTTCAAGGAACATTCCTCCTTTGGGCTTTTTATTGGATAACCCAAATTAATAAATATTTAAATAACGCTTAGGATTTTTTTTCTTTTTCGGCAAAGAAGGTATAAATACAGGATTTTAGAAAGGTGATTATTAATGAAATTACTTATCGGTATTCCGCTACAAATAGTAATATCCTTGTTTAGAATGTTATTTGTGGGTTTTCTATCGGCATTATTTTGTGTTTATACCGTAGATTATTTACTTTCTTCTTCTTTTAGAACTTTTAACCTTGTTATAATTGCAACTTATTTCGCAACAATATGCACATTCGCAGTAATATTTGTAGAAGTGTTTTATTTTTTCCAAAGACGTTCTAAAAAGAAAAATGTAGTTCAAAAAGATAAAGAAAAGTATGTTTTAAAATAGAAAGAAGCTCCTGCTTTTTTCTATTTTTTTATTTTTTTTAAAATCTTTCTACTAAAATAAATTTATATGAAAAAGGAAATTTTAAGGAGGAAGATTTAGTAATGACATTAGGATTAGAAGTAACGGGAGAAGAAATTAAAGCTACAAGTAATCAAAGCGGTAAAGGTGACTTACATATAGATGGAAGTAATAAATGCAATGAGTATCTTATTAATCTAACTGAGAAAATTCAAAGAAACTACAGAGATATATTGTATAGAGATCTGGAGGTTGAGCGAATTGCTCAGATAATTAGAAAGAAGCGGGAAAACATTCCTGTTATTGTAGGTGAATTAGGAGCAGGAAAACATTCTATTGTAGAATTACTTGCACAAAAGATTTTAAATAACCAAATTCTCACCTTGGAAGGTCACAATATTTATTCCTTAGATGACATTAGCCTTACTAATAGTGTAGAAAAGCGAACAGAACTTATTGAACGTGCTAAGAGTATATTTGAGAGTCTTAAGTCATCAGACATCTTATATATAAATAATACGTGTAACCTTATTGGTTCTGGTAAGATGCCCTCTGTTGGTTATGATATTTCTTCTGTGCTGCTTCCGTATCTAGAAGCGAACAAATTTAAAGTAATGATAGTAACAGAAACCTCAAAATATGAGGAAACTATAAAGACAAATACGCTGTTAAATAACCACCTAAAATGCATTGAAATTAAACCTCTTAATAAAGAGCAAACACTTGAGGTGTTAAATACAACGGTTCCTTCTTTCGAAAGATTTCATAACGTAGAAGTAGCTAAAAATGCTCTTTCCGTAATTGTGGAATTATCGGACAAATATATGAAAAAACGCAACTTTCCTCAAAAGGCCATTGATGTTTTAGATGAAGCCTGTAGTGCGGCTTCTCTGACCTCCCTTAAAAAAGATAAAAAAACTTCTACTGAGGTTATATATGAAGAATTGGATAGTGATTATGTTTTAGGCAGCGTAAAAAAGGAATATGAAATCTCTATGGATATTACAAGACCTATAGTAACTGATGATATTGCTTTAAAAGTTATTGAACAAATTACAAATTTACCTGTGGGTAAACTATCTTTTGAAGCAAAGAAACAATTAAGAAATCTTGAGGAAGATTTAAATAGGGAATTAATTGGTCAAGCTAGTGCGGTTAATACTTTATCAAGGGCAATAAAACATTTCAGAAGTGAATTAACAGAAAAGAAAAAACCAATAGTTTTATTCTTTGCTGGTCCGATTGGTGTAGGAAAAACAGAATCAGCTAAGCTTTTGGCTAAGAATTTAATGTTTAGCGAAGATGCAATGATTAGACTTAATATGAGTGAATATATGGAGCAAGCTTCTCTTTCAAAATTAATTGGTACTAGCCCAGGATATATTGGGTTTGAACAAAACGGAAGACTTACTGAGGCTGTAAGTAAAAACCCTAATACTATTATTTTGCTTGACGAGTTTGAGAAAGCGCACCCTAGAATCTCTGATATCTTTTTATCAATATTTGACGAGGGAGAAATTGCAGATTCAAAAAATAATGTAATTGATTTCAGAAATACTATTATTATCCTTACAAGCAACATCGGTACTCAAAAGAAAAGCAATCTAGGTTTTCAAAGTGATCAGCCGAATGATGTTACAAAGGAAGCACTAAATGAAGCATATAGAAAAGAATTTATAAACAGACTTGATGAAGTGGTTACTTTTAATTCTTTATCTAAAGCAGACATTGAAAAGATTTTAGATATCAGAATTCAAAAATATAAAAACCATTTATCCAAAAATGGTATAACACTTCATATTGAAGAAGAAGTTAAGTCGGTTTTAGTTGAAAAAGGTTTTAAGCCTGAATATGGGGCTAGAGAACTTCTTAATAGAGTGTTTCGTAAAGAAATTGAAGATTTAGTAATTGATTTTTCATTAGAAAAAGAAGTAGTAACACAAATCTTAATTTCTTATGAGAATGATCAAATAAAGGCTAGTTAATAGACAAAAAAGCGTACTGAGCTTAGATTTCAGTACGCTTTTCTTTATCTAATTTTCAAGGGAATTCCAAAAAATAAAATAAATAAATGTTAAGAATTGTATCGGAAAATTTTGAGGTGAAGACTTTGAAAAAAATAAAAGTAATGTCTGTAATAGGTACTCGTCCAGAAGGAATTAAAATGATTCCTCTTGTGAAGGCGCTTAAAAATGACTCTGCATTTGAATCTATATTTGTAAATACCGGACAACATAAAGAACAGCTTGACCAAGTATTAGAGCTATTTTCAGTAGAACCCGACTATAACCTTAACATAATGGAGCGTAAGCCAAAGTTAGAAGAAATACTTGCAGTTATACTTGTGGAATTGTCAAAAATTCTTGATAAGGAAAAACCAGATATTGTTTTAGTTCACGGTGACACGGCTACTACTTTAGCCGGAGCTCAAGCTGCCTTCTTTCGTCAAATCCCTGTTGGGCACATTGAAGCGGGACTTAGAACTTTTGATAGATACTCCCCTTTTCCTGAAGAAATGAACAGGCAAGTAGTTGGTAAATATACTACTCTTCACTTTGCTGCTACAGAGACAAATAAAAGCAATTTGTTAGCTGAATTGGTAAACGAAAAAGATATTTTTGTTGTTGGAAATACAGTGATAGATGCTCTTTTTGATGTCACTTCAAAAAAATTAGATATTCCATTAGAAATTAAATCTATTATAGAAAATCCTTATCATACAATATTGCTTACTACGCATAGGAGAGAGAATTTAGAAGAATTAAATGGCGTCTACAGTGCTGTAAATCATTTGATTAAGGAATATAATGATATTCAATTTGTATTTCCCATTCATAAAAATCCTGCAGTTAGAAAAAAAGTTTATGCTTCTCTATCTAAAGATCCTCGGGTACACCTTCTAGAACCGCTAGACTACTACGTATTCTCTCAATTAATGAATAGTAGTTATTTTATCATTACTGATTCAGGTGGAATTCAAGAAGAAGCACCTGCCCTAAAAAAGCCTGTACTAGTTGCTAGAAAGTCTACTGAACGAACTGAAGGTATTGAGGCTGGCACGTTAAAGCTTGTTGGAACTAATACAGAAACAATTATTAATGAAAGTATAAAATTACTTGAACAACCTAGTTATTATCAATCATTTTCAAGAAACAGAAATCCTTATGGGGATGGAAAGACTTCAGAAAAAATTGTATCCATTATTAAAAATTACTTTTCTTCTTAAGGGGGGAATCTTCATTGTCCCAAAACATTAATTTAGCTGAACTGATGAAACCTATTAAAAAGCCATCTTTAAATATGCTGTTTTTAAAATATAAAAATGAGGAGCCTAACAACGAATCTCATTTAGGTGGATATCCTTATTTTACGAATGACGATAAGTGGCCAACTTGCTCTGAATGCAAAAAAGAAATGATTTTCTTTATGCAACTTAGAGAAGTTACTAGCGATGGAAATATAGTGTTAAGAACATATTATCAGTGCTCTTGTGAACTGGAGAATTTTATACCTATTATTAACACCATTGAATATCATAACCCTAGTATGGAACATTGTGTAAAGACTCAATTAGGTCCCAAAACACTACCTTTTGTAGAAATTAAATACGAACCATCTTGGTCAATTCCAAACTGGGCTCTCCTCCCGCTATACAATAAAGAAATGCACGATCAAATACTGACAATGCACAATGACAACAACGAACAAGCTGAAGACTACTACGAATCTCTAAGATGGAATGAAAATTATCTAGCTACTGAACCTTATAGTTTAATTAGTGGTTATCCTGAATTCATTTCTGATCCTAAGGTATTTAAATGTCAATGTTGTAAGAAACCTACTGAATTTGTCTTCCAACTTGATACAGATGAAGAATTCCAAATCAGCTGGAATAGCGGTGTCCTATACTGTTTTAGATGCCCAAATACAAGGACTCTTTATTTTACTATTAACTAGGCTAAGTCATTTTGATTTAGCCTTTTTAATGAGAAAAAAGGTTAATCCTGCATTAGCTTGACTTTTGAGTAAAATGTTTATAATCAGACCATCTAAATATTAATTGGAGGTGTTCTGATTGTCTTCTAACGAACAATATTTACAATCTATTGGTCAAAAAGGAAAAGTAATGTCTAAAGAAGAAATGACGTTTGATTCCTATTATGCTAAAGCTATGGAAAATCCACTACTAGCACGAAATGCTGTCCAGAGAGTCTACGATATGATTATGTCATATGGTACTTACGAAGATGAAAAAGGAAAAGTTCATTATAACTTTTTTCGAGGTAGGATGTTTGGTGCCGAAAAGCAAATAGCACAGATAATGGATTATTTTAAAGCCGCTAGTATGGGACTAGATATTAAGAAACGTATACTATTCTTTTTAGGTCCCCCAGGTGGCGGGAAAAGTATGTTTTTATCCTTTATAAAAAAAGGTCTTGCTGATTACTCTAAAAATGAAAAGGGAGCTATGTATAAGATTCAAGGTTGCCCTATTAATGAGGATCCATTGCACTTAATTGAGGATGAAGAAACCAGAAAAGAAATATGGGAAAGGTACGGTGTGAAAATAGAAGGGAAATTGTGCCCCTTTTGTAAACACAAACTTGATCACGACTGGAAAAACAATATATCACACGTTAACGTTGAAAGGTTTTTTGTGGATGAGGATAGCCGTAATGGTATAGGTACTTTCGCTCCAGCAGAAGAGAATGATATGTCTGAATTATGGGGTGCACCTAACTTAAGAAGAGTTGAAGAAATAGGTAATGAAGCTGACCCTAGGGCATATGATTTTAACGGTGAACTTCATAAAGCCAACAGAGGTATTATGGAATTTATTGAGGTTCTAAAAGCTGATGCTGCTTTCTTGCACATCCTGTTAACTTTAGCAGAAGAAAGAGAATTTAAAACACCTAGATTCCCCCTCCAATTCGTTGACGAATGTCTTATAGCTCATACTAATGAAGGTGAATTCTATCGTTTTATTGCTGTAAAAGAAAATGAAGCAATTGTTGATCGTCTCTATATTGTACAGATGCCATACAATATGTCGTATAAATATGAAGAGATGATTTACCACTCTGCGCTTAAGACTAAATTAGTTGTAAAAGGAGTTAAAGTTCATCCTGGTGCTGTTCGCTTAGCTTCTATCTTTGCTATCTCCACTCGCTACTCTACTGATAATGATAAGCTTCGTGATGGTATGCAAGGTATCTCCCCCCGCTTTATACTCAATGCTCTCGCTATTTCCCTAGTTAGAACCTCGAGTGATACCGTGACTCCTCTTGATATGTATGAAACTCTTTATGATCAAGTTGAACGTTATCCTGTTCTTGATGTTGATACTCGAGTTAAGTATTTAAAAATCTTAGATGAATTAAAAGAAACAATTGAGGAATTTAACAAGGTATCTGACTCAGATATTAAGTTAGACAAAGTTATTAATAACAGAACTAAGCTGTTTGACAGAATTTAATGGGTTAGAGCATATCCTGATGTGTGGTGGTGAAGCCCAGAATTCACCCTTCACTATGAGGGTGGAATTCGGCAAAAAGCACTCCTGTTTTTAGCGTATGGAGCCGCCACATTGTGATACCAGTATGTGCTCCTTAAGCACTCCTGAACTGCCCAGGTCTCGCTTTACCAGTCGTTTCAACCACGAAACATACCACAATCCACCTTGCACTTAAGCAACGAGCACGGGATGTTTTACTACTAACAAAAAAGACCACTCTATACTTGAGTAGTCTTTTTAAAATTTAGGTTCAATCTGGGTAGCTAACGCCCCTCTAACGGGCTTACATCACGATGGTGAGTCGTGAGCGAGGTTGACGGGAAACTCTAACAATTCTTTTGCGTCTTTTTTGCATTTCATTAAAGCCTACCATTAACGAAATGGGCACACTGCCAGTTATATAAAATTGTATATGTATGCTATTTGTTTGATTATATTATTTTTTCATTTTCCCTAGGAAAAAAATAAGCAGAAAAATTTAATTTACTCCAGGGAAACGCCAAATTTACTCATCTATTCAATATAAATAAATATTTATTAATGACTTGTTAATTAATAGTCATTAAATTCCCAAAAGGCAAACCTATATTTACATAAAACTTAAACACAATACGTAAAATAGAAATTTAAGTGTTCGAAACCACCATACCTTTTATATTTTTTAGCATTTATTTAATTTAACACATATTAAAAAAGTAGTGAGAAAAAAATAAGGTAAAAAACTTTTTCTTTTTCAAGAAACGGTTTTTTACCATTTTTATTTCTTTGATATATAATGAAATTCATAATAATAACATACAGAGATAAATTAAATTTTTTTATTGTGGCCGTACATATGGAGGGACTAAAAATGCAGATGACTGCTTTAAATACTAAGAAAATAAATAAAAAATTAAAACAAGATGGATTTAGAGGTTGGTCTTTCGAGTATGAATCTGTATCTAAAAGATACTGTTTATCAATTTTCGATGATCATAACCCTGAAGATGAATTGGTATTCTTTTTACACGTATTTGATCCAACAAACATTTCACACGCTGTTCGAGTGAAAAAGAATGGATCTGAAAACACTGTAGATAAAAAACATCAATTTTATGTAGAAGCGGAAAAAATTGTGCAAAAGTTTGTTAGCGATTTTGTGGCTAGCTAATATTTTTAACCCTTCCTTTTAGCTCTTTTAATATTTTGTTAGCCGCTTTTAAATCACCATTTTGCAAGTGAATAAAAAGTTCTTGTTTTTTATTAAAATAAGGAACAGTTTCTTTTTTGGTTTTTAAGCCTTTTTCGTATTTCTCTAATTTAATAAGCATTATTTCTACTTTCCCTTTTATTTCTTTATAGAAAGAGACTTTGTCTTTTTGTTCTTTTATAAATGCCTTTATCTCTTCTAAAGATTTAAGGGGATTGTTTAGCTGAAATTCTCGCGCTTTTTCTATTTCAGTTCGCATTCTGTTTATATCAAATGCATATTCTCTAGGGTAAAAATTCCCTTGGCTAACAAATGCCGTTCTTTCCTCTATCATCTGAGAGAGTTCTTCCTGAACTCCTTCCCAATCGGTGTAACCTTTTGATATTAATTTTTTAAGTGATCTTATTTCTACTATATCTTTGTTGTCTATTCCTGCTTTATCAATCTTCTTCTTCAAATCTATAATAGCTTTATTCGTCTCATCGTAGTAAGCCTTCTCATTTGGTAATTCTATTAAGTCTTCATCGTTGAGATCCTCCGGCAAAGTCTCTATGATTTTTCCCATACGTTTATTTAGGTTTATAAATAAGACTAAAATTAATAGTGCTACAACTAGTAGAAAAACCATACTATCTCCCCTTTCGATTATTCCGAAAATCTAACACATAAAAAAAAGAACGCCAATGATTAGCGCTCTTTTTTTGTATATATTAAATTACTATTGCAGCTTCTTCCTTCAAGATGTTTACTACTTCTTTAACAGCTCCTTGTGTATCGGCATCGTTCTTAACATCACCGGAATACCCTAGCCTTTTAGACCACTGTACAGCTATGTCTTGAAGCATTTCTGTTGTAGAAAACCCCAATTGTAACATCCCCTTAACTTCAGTGAAGTGTAGGCGTATTTGTTGGTGTTCATTAGCATCATTATTTTTGGCAAAAGTAGTAATCCACTTATCAATTTTTGATTCCTTTGTTTCCAGTTTATAAAGTTCTACGAACTTTCTAATTTGAGAATATTTCGTTTCTGTTTGGATTAGTTCAGCAATTTTATAAGGAGATAAGCGTAACAGTTCTTCATTTGTTGATTCTTTTAAAAGATTTAGGACGTATGGAGTGTGAATAGTATGCTCGTTTATTTTGTTGAATGTAGCGTGAGTTATTAATTCTTTTTGTAGAAACTTAGTCTTCTTTGTAATCTTAATGAAGTCTTCCTTAAAAGTGTTGTTAATTAGACTCTCAACTTTTTCAGTTAGATATGCTTTGTCTTTTTTTAACTGCTGTCTTAGAGCATTTAGTTCTTCCTCTAAGATAGGAGACTCTATCCCTACGAATTTAACTGCCGCTAAAGCTTCTTGAAGTGAATTAATTTTCGCCTCTCTTATTACAACTAATTCATATACTTCTTTCTGTAAGTTAGCCATATCTTCAGAGACTTCCCTTTTTTGTAACTCCTGCTGAATGTGCTCATTTAATTTCTCTAAACTCAATATGAACGCTCCCTCTTGTTTTGATTCTAATATTTTAACTCTTCACTATCAGGGATTGTAAAAAAAAATAAGTTCACATTTAAATGAACTTATAATGATTCAATTTCTCGATTCCAAAAGCCTTTCCAACTGGAATCAATTTCTCCCGCTTGTTCTGCAGATCTAACAGCTTCATCAAACCGCTGTTTTATATGCAGTAAAATTAATTTTTTGTCTTCAAAGACTTCAAAATCTCTGTTGGGTCCCGATAAGAAGTACCAACTATTAATTTTTCCTAAGTAAATACTACTGCCGTTCCCTGTATAAATTTTCTTAGAGAACGTGTAGCTATCCCCTAAACTTTCGTCTAATTCTTGTTCTTTTTCTACAAGCTTTTCGGGTAAACCTCGCAAGTCCCTAAACTCAGGTAATTCATAAAATTTATTTACTCTATCCAACTTCAGAACCCTCCAAAATGTTTTTTCCACTCGTAAAATTGCTGGCTATATAATTATAAAAAAAGAAAGAAGGAGCAATTTGTTTTGATTTCAATTGAACGATTAAATAGTCTGTACCCTTACGCTACACCTACAGACATTGACAATTACAAAAGAGTATTAGAATACATAGGAGTTAATGACAAAGGTGTAGATGGTTTTTTGAATCCTTCTTTAAAGCTTTTTCATCACCCTTACGAAATGAAAGATTTAGAAAAGGCTTTAGATCGTTTATTAAAGGCTTTTGCTAAAAATGAGAAAATCCTCTTTTTTGGTGATTATGATACAGATGGTTGTACAACAACAGCTCTGTTTGTAAAAGTTCTAAGAGATAAAGGAATACACGTAGATTACTATGTTCCCCACCGCCATAAAGACGGTTACGGATTGAATGCAACAAAAATGAAAGAGTTTGCAGAACAATATGATTTAATTGTTACCGGTGATACTGGAATAAAAGAGATGGAAACTGTATATAACTGTCCAATTGATGTAATAATTACGGATCACCACGAACCTTTTGTAACTGCTGATGAAGAGTTGTTAAGCCAATACAGAGGAATCGCTGACATTATTGAAAAAGATGGAGAAACTATGGTTATACCAAGTGCGTATGCAGTAGTTAACCCTAAACGTATTGATTGTGACTATCCTAATAAATGCTTATCCGGTGTAGCGGTTATATTTAAGCTTCTTCAAGGACTATTTATAAAAAATGGTTGGAAGCAGGTAGATTTAACACAACATTTGGATCTAGTTGCTACTGGTTTAGTAGCTGATTTAGTTCCACAGTTTGATATAGATTACCAAGACAGTGAAGTACGAATGATGACTAAGGTCGGGTTACAGATAATGAACCAAGCTCCTAAACCTTGGGTTAATTCTATTGTAGAAATATCTAAAATAGAGGAAGTTAACCATAATGCTTTAGGCTTTGTGTTTGGGCCACGATTTAATGCAGCTGGCAGATTAGATAGTCCATTTCCTGTTGTGAAATATCTTTTAGAAGATGATGAAGAAGCTTCTAGAGAAAAAGCTCTTGTTCTTGAACAATATAATACCGACCGTAAGGAGTTACAAAGAGAAGCTACTGAGAGCATTGTGGAGTTTCTTAAAGATAAAGATAAATCTTGGACAGACCGGATTGTAGTAGTTAAAGCGGAACCTCAGTACCATAGTGGTATTGCTGGTCTAGTGGCTAGTAGACTGGTCGGACAATACAATGTTCCCGCTATTGTATTGTGTGAAAAAGAAATCGATGGACAAATATTTTTAACCGGATCTTGTCGTTCTACTGAAGGTATAGATATTCTTAGCTTACTTCAAAAGACAGAAAAGAAGATGGGCGCTTATAAATACGGTGGGCACGAAATGGCAGCGGGTCTAACTATAACATTAGAACAATTTGATGTGTTCCGCGAGTCTATGAGAGATGCGGCACTAGAACTTGGTGATTCTAAGTTTTCTAATACGTTGTTCTATGAGTTAGAAATCCCCTTAAACAAATTAACATTACCTACCGTTCACTTTATTAGAGATACTTTCTACAAAATTCGCTTATTCAGTCCGAATAATAAGCTATACTCCGCTCCTACTCCTATGAAAAATAAAGAAAATGCTAATGTGTATCTCCAAAAAGATAGCGCTCGTTATAGAGCTGCTTTATGGGGAATAGGAAAAGAATTTTGTGAACAATATGTTAGCGAAGGTTTTAAAGAAATTGATGTAGTTTACTCTGCCGGTATATGGAATGATAGAGTCTCACTAGAAATGCAAAATTATAAAGTGGTTTCTTGAAAGAGGCAATAATATTAAAGGCTGAATTTTTCAGCCTTTTTTATTTGTATTTTCAACCTTTTTTGGTATCTTATTTTAAATTAGGAGGTGTGTACTTTGTCTCAAATATACTCAAGTTGTACAGTATGTTACGAACAATTGACTGAAGAAGATAAAACGATAAATGCAGAAAAGGACAACTTTTACTTCCCTGTTTGTAAAAGTTGTATTGATAAAGCTATAAAGGAAATTGAGGGGAACTAAAAAATGAGCCCTTACAGGACTCATTTAATATTACTTCTTAAGATTTGGATCAATTAAGATCATTTGTGCGCCAATCTTTTCAATAGCAATGTTACCTAAGTGACAAGCACCGTAAATTGTATCTAGAATTGATTTTTGAACAGCTGGCTCCACTGAGTCAAATAACACTAGTACTGGTTGACCATCGCGAATTTCATCAATTACAAGGTATGAATCATCTTTCTCTTTCATTTCCATTGCACGAACTGCTTTACTCTCGTTAATGTAAACCGCACGGCGTGGCTTGTTCTTTTGTGATACAGAGGAAATAATTCTACCTGAGTAATCGTTTTCTACTTTGTTTAAAGTACGACGATATTTTTCAACCGTTTCCTCGTTTACTTCAGGAGTAGCAGTTGCTGTAGCTGTTTTAGCTTTATCTTTCTCCTCTTGAGCTGGTTGATCTTCATTTTTAAACGCGCTGGAGAATTGAGAAATTGTTTTCTTTAATTCTTTACCGATTTGTGCCATTTGTTCTCCTCCTCTTTCTTTTTAAAACTCCAAGGGGGTGTGTTAGATTGAATACCGAACGATTTACCCCTGGAAAATGGGTCGATAATATTGACGTTAATGATTTTGTAAATTTAAATAAAAAACCTTTTTTTAACGAACCGAAATTTTTGATTGATTCCAAAACTTTTGATCCATACGTCCAGTGCTTAAATTTATATCTATCAAAAAACGAAGTGTCTCAAATCCCTAATGAGAAGTTATTATCTCTCTCCTTCATTCTTCAGGAATTAACGAGCCTTCCCTTTGAAGAAAAAAGGTTTTCTTTCTCTTTTACAGAGCCAAAGAAATTTAAAGACCTGTTTAACGAGACTGTATCTTATGATTTGCGTAAAGCTATTAAAATGGAACTATTGGAAAAGAACTTTGGACTTCACATTCCACCAATCTTTACACCTGATATAAGGCAACTGCCGCTATATGGTGTTCAAAGAATTATTCAGGATAAGAAAAATAAATTAAAGATGTTAGAAAAATTTTTACAGACAACTGATTGGATGGAGAAACGCATTGAGATTAACAGACAAATTGAATCCCTTGAAAAGTTTGAAGCTAACTTCCCTTTTCCAATGAAAAAACCCGCTAAGCATACAGAAGATGCATTAAACGGGTTATTATCAGCTGTTATCTATGCGATTAAAGAAAATCCTTTTGTTACATTTCATTTGCCTTCCCTTATTCATTTTATAGATATTTATGTTGAAAATGAAATTCAAACTAAGAAGAAGACAGAAGAAGAAGCACAGCTACTAATTGCTGAATTTTATACTAAACTTTTGTTTATTCAATACTTTTTTGAAAAGAAACAAATTAAATTTTTAGTACTAGAGACGTTATTCTCTGCTGAACCTTCAAAGACAACGTTTAGATTTTTCAATTTTTACTCACAGCTCGAAATGTTGCAGTTTCCAATAATGATTATTCCTCATAATGAAACTCCTGATTCTCTAAAGAACATCTATAACAAGTTAATGCGTGAGAAAAGGCCGATTCGCTTCTTGCATCCACGATTATTTAAAGAAAATCAGTTTTATTCTATTTCTCATCTTGGGTTTCCGTATAGAGCTGACCGAGACGTCATCTTATTTAATAAACCGTGCGATACAGTAAAGTTATTTTATTTAACTATTAACGGAGGCAAAGATACCTCTACAAATCACAATCTTTTCCCTATTAGAAATCAATTCACAGACGAGAATATAGAATTCGAGGAGTTTTGGAAAAACTTCGAAAGGACTGTTTCAAATTTATTTACTATGTACTCAGAAGCAAATAACCTTCTTATGCATTTGTCGGAAAAATATTTTTCTCATCCTTTTCGTAACAGTTTTAAGGATTACTTGTGGTTGTACAGCTACTTCTTTTCCTTTACTCAAATAGATGAACTCGCTATGCAAATGCTAGCTATAAAAGCTGGAGTTTATAAGCTCGAAAGAAATCAAAAAGGATTTGTGACTTCTATTCATATTAAGGGAGAATTCTCTGACGATGAAGTGTCCGATATGATAAGTGATATTGCTTTATTATTTCAAGAGCAGCTAGATAGAGTTCCCTTTTACCAGAATGGGAAAGCAAGAATTCATTATTTTTTAAATCAACCACTTACCTCAATTAAGAAATATAAATATATTTTACCCCCTCCTGAATACCTTCCAGCCCACTTTATTTTTCATAATAAAGCTCGATTCTTAAATTACGATCAAGTGCTGGCCATTAGTAATTCTGATGTCTTGGATATTCAATTCTAATTTTAGTTTTTTTCCACCTAAATGAAGATTTTGATTATACTTTTTTAAAAATACGGAGAGGTGAATCTCAAAAATGACTGGTAAAGATTTTCTAAAAAGATTTGAAGCATCGGGTATTCCCCTATCAGCGGTTTATAAAGTTTGTGTTAATGCACCTGAATTTGACAAAGAGATTTTCAAAAAAAATGCACCTGGTGCGTTTGATTACAAAGGAAATTTAAGTACCGTTTTTAAGGACCACCAAAATACTTTCGCTACATATTGTCCATTTCCAGAGCACCAAAAAAAGCAAACAAAAGGAGATGCTTTTGTACTACACAATAAAAGCCACTCATTTTATTGCTACGGAGGATGCGGTTCCGATAGAAACATACATTTAAATGTCGTTCAATTTGTTATGTGCTTAATTCTAGGAGTAAGCCCAGAAGTTGCAGTGGAATTTGAATTATCGAAAATATTCTTTTGGCCTGCTGTAAGATTCCTTGTTAAAAATTTTGAAAAGGAATTAGGTATTTCTCTTGCAGATGTCAGTAAGAAAGCTGTATACAAAGAAGATGTAAAACAAAAAATCTTACAAGCAACAGTTGATTACTATCATTTCCTAGCAACTGAAATTGGTAAATACTCTGACAAAATAGATCGCTATTATTTAGAGGAACGTTTCTTCAAGTATGTATATACAAAAGAAGAGTTTCAAGAACATAAAATTAATAGCAAAATAGGAATTACACCATCTTCTCCCGACAATGATATGCTTTATAAAAAGCTTAAAAAGTTAAAGTTCAGTGATAAAGATATATTAAACGCTCGAGTCTGTATTAAATTAGATGACGGTAGGATAATTGATGCTTATAGAAATCACGCTATTCTTCCCTATACATATGGAGACAGAATCATTGGTTTATATGGAAAGAACTTTAATAAGAACGCAAAGATTAAGCATAAAAGATTAGATGGTTACTATGAAACTCCTACTAGTTTACAAAACATTGTTAACCAAGAAGAGTTTTATTTTGTAGAGGGTGATAATACAAAAGAAGCTCTTAAGGCTATTTTAAAAAAACTTGGACTTTACGAATCCCTTAAACAGAAACCTATATTAAATACAATGGGTTCAAAGGGTTTTAAAGATGAACACGCTGTTATCCTTGAAAATTATCGAAAAGCAGATCCAAAAAAATTAAAAACAGGTTATTCTATTTTTGATCCGGATGACGCTGGACGAAAAGGTACATTGTCAGTGGGTAGAAAACTTCAAAACATCTCTAAAATAAAAATAATGGTGATAAGAATGCCTGTATTAGAGAAAAACGGAAAACCTTGGTACTTGGACGTAAATGATCTCTTTGAGGCATATCAAGAAAATGCAGGTGTGATTTTTGAGAAGCTGAAGAAAAACGCCATTTCTTTAGATGCTTTCACCCTACTTTATTTCCTTGAAGAAGAAGGAATTGAAGATTATGCAGATGCGCGAATAGCTTTAAGTAGACACGCTCAATATTTAGATTATGTACCAAAAGAAGAACGACTGTTTATTATGGAAGAGTTATTAAATTTATTAGTTCCTGTATTTGAGGGTGAAATTAATAGAACAGAACTTCGAAAAGATTTAAAGGAGCTTTTAATGGATAGACCGGTATTAAACCGAACAGAAAGCACTATTCCTGAAGATGAAGAAGAGGCTCTTAAAGAATTAGATTTAGGTCTGGATGAAGATGAAGAAACAATTGAAGAAGACGATTTAGAGGATGTTGGTCCAATTGGTCCTGCTATACCCGCTATCGAAGGCTTTGAGGTTTTTGAAACCGTCCCTTCTTCTCCATTATGGATGATTACTCAAGATGAAGAGTTCTATAAGCAGCATAAAGAAAAAATGGTAGGACTTCTATTTGTTAATAAATTAGAAAGAATGGAAGAAGAAATTCCTAATGGAACAAAGATGGTTCTTTATGATGATTCATTTAATAAGGATGATTTCAATTCAATTAGTAAATTTGAGACTTTCAAATTTCATTTTGAAGAGGACGAAAAAGGAGTACTCCAAACTATATACGAGAGAAAAAAATAAAGCAAAAAAGATTCTGTCTTAGTGATAGAATCTTTCTTTTTTCTTTTTTTCTTTTTTTTCGTTATTTTGCTATTACCATATAAGAGCATAGAGTTAAGTTTGGAGGTGTTCAATATGTATGCAATTAAAAAATGTTCTAAACGAGATGGCCGTGTTGTAAAATTTGATAGAAATCGAATACAAAATGCTATCTCAAAAACCTTCATTGAATCTAATGAGGGAAATGTTGATATTGCTAAAAAAGTAACAGAATCAGTTATTGAAAGAATTGTTCGTTCACACATTGAGAATGTACCTAACGTTGAACAAATACAGGATTTAGTTGAATATACATTAATGGATCTAAGCTTTACACAAACTGCGAAATGCTATATCCTCTATCGTGAAAAGAGAAATCGTGATCGAGAACAAGATTAAAAAATGATAGTACCTACTCTACAAATTAAGAGCGGTACTATCATTTTTTAATTTTGGCTATATTTATTAAGTACATCAAGCACTTTTAGTGTGTTCTCTTCAATTGTGCCTGATGCATCTATTTTATAAACAGGATAAGGACAGTATTTTTCATAGTAGTCTAAGTACCCTTCTCTTGTTTTTCTGTGAAATTCAAAACTCTCATTGTCTAGACGATCTTGTTTGCCAGTTCTATCGCTCAACCTATCCATTGCTAATTCAGTGGGGATATCTAAATAAATTTCAAAATCCGGTGTTTTAGTTAGTACTGGCTTATTAATATTCCACACTACTTCATAACCTAAATTACGAGCGTTTGCTTGGTATGCCATAGAGCAAGCTACACTTCTTGAACCTATTACTGTCAAACCCTCTTCTAATGATGGTGTAACAAGTTTGTTGTTCGTCTCATTTCTTGAAGCAGCATACAAGTAAGCTTCCATTAAACCTACAGTTTCATCATTTGCTTGGTCAAGGTTACCGCTTTGTTTAAATATATCGTAAGCTTTTTTTATATAATCCTTTGTTAAAGGGAGTAAATTAAGCGTTTTAACTTGCTCGAAAAAACTCTCCCTTTGATCATCATCAATACATAGAATAATTTCTCTAATGACTTCGGCTTCCTTTGTGCCACCAGGTTCTCTAAATGTCTTATAACCGGTTAGTAATTTAAGAATGTTTTTTAAAACACTGTCTTTACCTACTCCATCTGCTCCAGTAACATTGAAGTATATATTTTCTAATTTAATATAATTATTGTTGTTATTTGGGATCATTACGGTACCATCCTCGTTAAAAAGTACATTTTTTACAAAAAATAATAAAATTTCATAAAAACTTATATTATAAGGTGTTTTATGATTAACAAATGCGTGCAAACGTTATATAATTCATATGTCGCGAAAGTAACATAAAATATGAATTACACTATTCTCTTTGTTTTTTAAACTTGGTATCCTTTTAATTGAATAGGTACTATTCTAATTTATTTACTTTTCGTACTGGAAAAAAGTTAAGGAGGAATTTTCGCATAAAAAAAAGGCAGCTTCAGAAGCTACCTTTCTAAGAGGAACATTGAGGATATTATGAGGTCAAATATTACTTAAGGAAACCTGGGAATTCCTTGAGTTTGTAACTATATTTTATTTTATAGAGTTTTTAAAAGAAAAGTATCTAATAAACGAAATTAAGAAAGGCAAATATATTTAGCTATTATAGGGTAAACTACATATATTTATTGAATCGTTAACTTAAGTCTCGTTACTTAATTAGATATAACCTAACGGAGGTATTATTAGAGCTATGGCAGAAAAACCAAAAGAAAAGGTTATAAATATAAAAGATAGACAAGGGAATGACGTTAAAACAGTTACATTAAATGAAGATGAATCGTATTTAGTGCATAATGGAAAACTTTATACTTTAAAAGATTTTCTATTCGCAGGTGAAATATATACTATGAGTGATGAAGGGAAAAAAATCCCTCTTAATCGTGAAGATGCAGGTAGAGCGTTTTTGGCCTCAGAACTTTCTGCAGATGAAATGACTGTGCTTTCACACGGTTTAAGAATGTGGGTAGATGACAAAAACCTTAAGCTTTATAATTATTTCGGGAATCCACCACGTAACAACAAATAAAAAAATCTTTGCTTTTTAAAAAGCAAAGATTTTTTTATTTTCTTTTTCTAGTAATTAATTTAATAGTTAATCACCTTTCAAGACACAACGTTTCTCACAATAGCTTAATCATTTCTAAAACGGAATAAGCCCTGCATTTGTTCTTCTGGAACCGGTGACGGATCTTTTGGAGGGAGCGGTGTTCTAAACCCTTCAATTTTAATAGCGCTATATACATCTTGTGTAAGTACCATTTTTATATAAATATTCTCCTTAATAAGAACTTTTAATTTCTCTTTCCCCTTCTTATCTACTGTTTTCTCTGTAGGCACAAAAACATCAAATATATATTGACTCCATTTAGGATGTTGAATTAATTTCTTTAACTCGTTAGCTACTTTCATTTCGTGTCCGGATGTCACCTTGCAAGCAAACCAGCCAGTTTTATATTTTAAATCTTCGCTCCATTCAGTCATACTAACCCCTCGCTTTCCCTTTAAAATAAAGGTTTCATACAATTTCTTAAAAATATATTTAAGAAGTCCTTTCCAGATTTTTAGATAAACCAATTGAGGTGAATTTCTTGAGTAACGAAAAACAGCAATATGGTGAAGACCAAATTAGAGTCTTAGAAGGCTTGGAAGCTGTCAGATTAAGACCAGGTATGTACATTGGTTCTACATCTTCTAAAGGATTACATCACCTTGTATGGGAGATTGTAGATAACAGTATAGATGAGCATATGGGCGGCTTCGGTAAAGAAATAAACGTAACCATTCATTCTGATAATTCTATAACTGTGTCTGATAGAGGCCGTGGTATTCCAGTAGGTATTCATAAAGAAAAAGGTATCCCTACAGTTGAAGTTGTTTTGACTGTACTTCACGCTGGAGGTAAATTCGGTGGAGAAGGAAGTGCTTATAAATCATCAGGTGGCTTACACGGTGTAGGTTCGTCTGTAACTAATGCCCTTTCAGAGAACTTTAAAGTAACTGTTCGTAGAGAAGGAAAAATTCATTATATGGAGTTTAGTCGTGGTGAAACGACTAAGAAATTAGAAGTAATTGGTGATACGGATGAAAACGATACCGGAACTACTATTTGGTTTAAACCAGATCGTTTAATTTTCAAAGAAACAACAGAATTTGATTACCAAACTATTTATAACCGCCTAAGGGAATGTGCATTTTTAAATGCCGGATTAAAAATAACTTTGACGGATGAACGTGTGGTTCAAGAGGATGGTGAATACCAATCTGCGGAATTCTTGTTTGAAAACGGAATTCTAGACTACATTACTTATCTTAATCGTAAAAGAACCCCGCTTCATCAAAATGTAATTCATTTAACTGATATTCAAGATGATATTCGCGTTGAAGTAGGTTTTCAATATACGTCCGATTACAAAGAACATATAACAAGCTTTACAAACAATATTAAAACCTATGAGGGTGGTACACACGAAACAGGTTTTAAATCAGCTATTTCTCAAGTTATTAAACAAATTATTGATGAAAAGAACTTAATTAAAAGCACTCAAAGGGACGAGCAACTTGAAAGTAGCGACACCAGAATTGGATTAGTAAGTGTTATCTCTGTCAAGGTTCCAAACCCTGAATTTGAAGGTCAAACAAAAACAAAGCTCGGGAACCCTGAAGCTAAACCTATTGTGCAAAAAATTGTACAAGAACAATTCATTAAGTTTTTAGCTGAAAATCCTAAAGAGTTAAATTTAATTCTTGATAAAGTAATGGAATCCTATAATGAGCGTATGACGTTGAAACGTGCTAGACAAGCTATTCGTCAACAATCAAAACGCGAAGATAGTTCTTTCTCATTACCTCCTAAACTAACTGATTGTCGTCAAAGTACTCCTCCGGAACTAAGAGAATTATACATTGTCGAAGGTGACTCAGCTGGAGGTACAGCAAAAAAAGCGGCTGATTCTGTATTCCAAGCTATTTTGCCACTGAGAGGTAAAATTTTAAATGTAGAGAAAGCGTCTCTGAAAAAAATTCTTGATAATGCCGAAATTAGAAACATTGCAGCTGCTATTGGTGCGGGTATGGGTGATAACTTTAACATTGAAGACATTCGCTACCATAAAATTGTTATTATGACCGATGCAGATGTAGACGGATCTCATATTCAAACTCTTCTTCTTACCTTCTTTTATCGTTATATGAAACCACTAATTGATAACGGCCACATTTACATAGCACAACCCCCTCTTTATGGTATTAAGCGCGGTAGTAAAATTCTCAAATTTGCTAGAAATGATGGAGAACTTAAAACAGCGAAAACAGAGTTTCCAAACGGCTTTGTTCAAAGATACAAAGGTCTTGGTGAAATGAACGCAAACGAACTTGAAGAAACAACAATGAATCCAGAGCAAAGACTTTTGGTTCGCGTAAGAATTGAAGATACTGAATTAGTTAATGACATCTTTGAAGCCTTGATGGGAGACACTCCTGCTGAAAGAAAACGTTTCATTGAAGAAAATTCTCATAAAGCTGATATTGATATTTAAAGAGGTGTAAAGTCTTGAGACCTGATGAAAACATTGAAGAAAGACCTATAGAAAACGAACTAAGAAGTTCTTTTTTAGATTATGCAATGAGCGTTATTACTTCTCGTGCATTACCTGATGTACGTGATGGACTTAAACCTGTACACAGACGTATTTTATACGCTATGTCAGATCTAGGTATGACTCATAGTAAACCATATAATAAAAGCGCTCGTATCGTTGGGGACGTTATTGGTAAATACCACCCTCACGGTGACTCATCTGTTTATGATGCACTAGTTAGATTAGCGCAGGAATGGAATATGCTAGCTCCCTTAGTTGAAGGACAAGGTAACTTTGGCTCTATGGATGGAGACAGAGCTGCTGCAATGCGTTATACAGAAGCTAGAATGGCAAAGTTAACCGAAGAGCTCTTAGATGGATTAAAGAAAGACACGGTTGATTTTAGAGACAACTATGATGGGAGAAATAAAGAACCTATTGTTCTTCCTGCTAAGTTTCCGCAATTACTTGTAAACGGGACTTCTGGTATTGCTGTGGGTATGGCTAGCCATATGGTATCTCATAATTTAAGAGAAGTTATAGACGGTATTATCGCTCATATTAATAATCCTGATATTACAATTGATCAATTAATGGAATATATTAAGGGTCCTGACTTCCCTACTGCCGGAACTATCTTCGGTGAAGAAGGTATTGAAAAAGCATTTAAAACAGGACGAGGAACTATTATTGTGCGTGGTAAGGCTCATATTGAAGAAATTGATGGTAGTGCAGCTATCATTATAACGCAGCTACCGTATCAAGTTGGCAAGCACGTTATTAAAGAAGAAATTCGTACAATTCAACATATGTATGATGAGTTCAAAAACAAAAATAGAGGCCAAAAGAAAAAGCGTTTTTATGTAAATAAGCCAAAAAAAGCTTTAGATTTCGCTAAAAAAGACCGTCTTTATGAAGACAATAATAAAGATTCCACAGAAGATAATATGAGAATTATTGTAGAGTTAAAGAAAGGCGTAGATCCTCAAGTTGTTTTAAACCACCTCTACAAATATACATCCCTTCAAACTACCATCTCCATTAACAATACGGCATTAATCCCGACTAAAGAAGGTAAAACAAGACCTCGTTGCTTAAATCTAAAGCAAATGGTTGAAGAATACATTAAACATCAAAAAGAAGTGTTTTCTAGAGAAGCTACTTTTGACTTAAAAAAACACGAAAAAGAGTTTAAAGAGCTTGAGGGTTTAACTAAAGCTTTAAAAGAATTAGATCGCACTTTAAAAATTATTAGGCAAGCCGACACTGATCAGGAAGCCATTGAAGGATTAATGAACCTTCTAAAAATAGATAAAGACCAGGCTGTATATATTATGGATCGTAAAATCCGCTCTATTTCCAATATGGAACAATCTAAAATTAAAAGCAGAGCTGACTACTTAAATCAAGAAGTTAGACGTTTAAAAGAAATTATTGAAAACGAAGAAGTACTAAAAACGGTAATTATTAATCATTTAGAACGACTTAAAGAAGACTACGGAAAAGACCGCAAAACAGCTATCCTCCCGCCCGTTGGAGATATCACTATTGAAGACTTAATTCAAAACGAGCGTGTTGTAGTTACAGTTAGCAATAATGGCTATATTAAAACTACAATGGAATCAAATTATAAAACTCAAAGAAGAAATGGTCGTGGTGTTAATTCAATGGGACTAGATGATGATGATTTTGTAAAACATTTAGACATTCTATATAAACACGATCATCT
Organism: Priestia sp. SB1; assembly: GCF_038898415.1. Classification (NCBI taxonomy): domain Bacteria; kingdom Bacillati; phylum Bacillota; class Bacilli; order Caryophanales; family Bacillaceae; genus Priestia; species Priestia sp. SB1. The sequence goes on from NZ_JBBJSS010000002.1 coordinate 891,126, forward strand.
CCTATTGTTTACTGACCACGGAAAAGTTTATAGTTTAAAAGGATATGACATCCCTGAGACACAATCGAACGCAAAAGGAATTCACATTTTTAACCTACTACCAGGACTTGAAGATGAAGAGCAAATACAATCTGTTGTTTCTGTAAAAGATTTTAGCGCTGACCTTTCTTTATTCTTTACTACTGCAAAAGGTAAAGTTAAAAAGACTTCGCTTGCTGATTATAAAAACATACGTAGAACTGGAATAGTAGCAATTAAATTTGAAGAAAAAAATGATAGATTGGTAAACGTATCTCTTACAAATGGTGCAAATAACATTGTATTAGTTACTAAATTCGGACAAGCTATTAAGTTTTCTGAAACAGAGATTCGTCAAACTAGCCGGGACACTCAAGGCGTAAAAGGTATTTCCTTACGAAAAGACGATTACGTTATTTCATCCGATATTGAGGAATCCTTTGGGGACTTGTTTGTAATTACTGAGTATGGTTATGGTAAAAGAACTCAACTTAACTTGTTTAAGACGCAAATTCGTGGAGGTGTAGGTGTTAAGGCTATTAAGACCAATGACAAAACTGGTAACGTAGTTGGAGCACTTATTATCGATTCTCAGGATGCGGTTTACGTTCTTTCTACTCAGGGTTCCCTTATTAAATTAAAAGCTGAAAGCCTATCTCAGTTCAGCAGAAATGCTCAAGGAACTAAAGTTATAAACCTTAGAGAAAATGATAGTGCTCAAACAATTGCTCGATTATCCGATCAAGAACAAGATGAAGATGACAATACGGAGGAATGATTAGGTGAAAATCTTCAAAAAAACTTCACCACTTTGGACGATAATTGTTGTAGTTGGCCTTCTCTTTTTAATCATACAAAGTTTTTATGTTGATCATAACTACGCTGAGTCTCAAAACGTTGCGGATTTTCCTATAAACAAAACAATCTTTTTTACTGTTAAAGAGCACCAGTTTACCATACATAAAAAAGGTTTTGATTCTTTAAATGAAAGCTTAAAGTTATGGGAATACGACAAAAAAGACAATAATGTTTATCTACGAGAAGAGGCTTTAATGCCTACGCAATATACACCCCTAATGGTAATATATGATCGTGGTGAAGATACATATGAAAAACAAGAAAATATGGTACCTGTTAGCTCGTTCCCTTTTTCATTTAAAAACGCTGGAACTTCCCTTCAAGTAAACCAAGTAGATAAAGATGGTAAAGTATACTTTCAGTATCAAGATAAAGAACTATCATTAAATAGCGGTGATACGTATCGTCTACCTTACTTTGATGGGTATAGGCTTAAAATGGTCACAATTAAAAACCACGGACTATTTAGTTCTAAACAGTTCCGTGTACAGAAAACAGGAACCTATGTTAAAAAGATAGATTCTAAAAATATCGAGATTCAAGCTGAATCTAAAGTGGATAATGCTGAGACCATTTATATCAAAGGATTTAAACTCCCTAAAGTAAGTAAAGGTGCTATAGTATCCTATAGTTTTTATAAAGAACAGCAAGGAAATGGGATAACAAGAAAAGTGTTAACAGATTTTAAAGTTCTAGAAGAACCTACAGATACAAAACAAGATAAATAATGAAGATTAAAAGGGCTCCAGGGATTATGCCAATCTTGAGCCCTTTTAATTTGTTGTGGAGAGAAAATATAATTCTTTTCAATAGATTTAGTCCTAGCAATGAGAGGAGAGTTTTTTTGCATTTTATTATTGATCAAACCTCTATTAGAAGAGCTGCCGAATTTATGGAAACTGTAAGAAGTCAGTTGCAAATTGATTCTGAATTAGAAGATGCTTATAACCTACTTCCTTTTAAAGCCAAAAATCATAGCAATGTACTTGCGGCTATAGATGGAAGCCACCATTCTGTAAAAGGTAAAAGTTTTGTATTCTCGGCTATTAATAGTGGTTTCCAACTCTTTCAAGAAGACAAATTAGTACACACTGAAATAAGCCGAACAAAAATAGAAATTCTGACTAAGGATAACTACAAAAAGCGTCACAATGAATACTACAAAAATGTTACTGGTCAAAAACCACAAGGCCACTTGGATTTTGATAAAGCTACGGAAAGAATAAGAACACTTCTTGAATGGGACAAAGTAAAATACCTTATTTCCTACTTAGGAAAAGGAGACATTATATTATTTGATGGTTCAATGATATCTGGTGTTATTTCCACTAATAAGAGCTTCTTTGATGATTTATGTCAACAAGCCAAAGATAAAGGAATTGTCTTGGCTGGTCTTTCTAAAGACACCTCTTTATTAAAGGATAATGTACCTATCCCAATGATTTTAGCTTCTCATATGAAGAAACAAAGCATTAAGTCAAATTGGTACCATTACTACGAAACCGAAAAAACCTATTTTGTAAAATTCCGCAAACATATAGACCTCATTTTTCGTCTGGACTTGGTTTTACCAGATGATATTAATCCTGAAAATGCGATTAAATTAATAGCTTCTTACTGCTACAACGAAGGAAACCAAGGCTACCCCTATCCTCTTCAATGGATTCACGATGAAGTTCGAATTAGTGAACAGCAGTTCTTAAGCTGTTTAGAAGAATTTAAAGTTGAATGTAGAAAGCGTGGCATATCACGGGCTTTTATTGATGAGCTTTTTACCATATATCACGATCAACTAGATGTAATGTCGTTTGGCAGGTAAATTTTTAGGAATAATTGCCTTTGAATAGAGAATTAATTTTTATGTTAGAAACAATGAAAAACCCTAAAAATATTGAGTACTTTCTTAGTTCCCTGACGATGGATGAAAAAGAAAAAATCCCCTATCTTATGAGTTAAGTCTCAAAAAAAGTTAGAAAGCTATGGGAAAGTCATTTTTAATTGAATGTGGAGTGTATTGCTTATGTATGAAAAAGAATTTATTGGCGGTCACATTTTTGATGGTAGCATTGCTAACTTAAAATTTGCTTACGATGCGCTAACGCGTACAAATAACGAGTTTGTAAAAACACCTATTGAAAATGGTGAAATCCTAATATCGGAAGAACCCTTTTCAAGTGAAAAATATTTCTTGAGAGTAAACGAAATTAAATATGGCGGTAACGCTGCTTGGGCACTTGAAATGGCTAGAGAACACAACTATTTTGAAAAAAATAGAGACCTAAGTGATGAGCACGAAAATCCAGATGAACCTTTCCGAGCACAAAGAGAAGAGCAACGATTTAACATAGCTGAATGTGAAATACTTGGTGTATCAAGGGAAAACGGTTTTTATTCAGCTAGAACCCCTATATCTGTCTTCTCCAGAGTGCGAAAGTTAACTCCTCAAGACTTTGACGGCCCTCTCAAACAAACAATGGGCGATCTAAAAATTGGTCATCTCCGCTCCGGAAGTCAGGTGCTTAGCTTAGAGGCTGGCATTTTTAAGAAAGCCCTTAGCACACATACATTTATTACAGCAAGAACCGGTGGCGGTAAATCAAACACAATGAAAGTCCTTAACGGTGTAATGTTAGAAAGTAAAGGAGAAGTTTCCCCACTTATTTTTGAACCTCACGGTGAGTATATCCAAGACTTAAAACGTCATCCCTTACAAAAAGAACGATTAGTTATATACAATCAAGATGGTCGAGATGGAGACAATAAAATTAAAATTGCTTATAAACGCGTCACAGTAGACTCCCTTATGAATATTCGTAAACAAATGAGATGGACGGAACCGCAAGAAAGGTTTATGACAGAGGCTCAAGCAGTTTTAAGGGATAATTGGTTTCAAGTACTAGTTGAAACTCCGTATGATGAAGAAGAATACTTTATAATGAATGGTAAACCTTTCGAGGATGATAATATGGGTGATTTGCAAGATTTTGTTACGCACTTTGGTAAAGGAACTGGTTCAAAACCTAAGCTTTTGAGGGACATCTTTAGAGGTGGGGCTCACGTAGATACTATTAAAGCAACAAAATCTAAGTTACAAAGATTAGCCCGATCTACTTTCTTGGTAGCTGATGAAAAACAGGATGATATGGAATTTATCATTGGTCATCTACTTAATGGAAAAGGTGTATTAGTTGATATGGCTTCACTTTCAGGACTTCAAGAGTTATTCTTGTCTTCTCTTTTAACTAGTGAAGTACTAGAAAGGCAAAAAGATCTCTATAAGAAAGATAGAAAAGGTTTTGAAGAAGGAAAATATCCTACAATCGCTATAGTTCTTGAAGAGTGCCAGCGTGTACTTGGTAAGGGTGAGGATACAGAAGGAAATGTGTTTAGAAGCGTAGTAAATGAGGGCCGCAAATTCTTGTTAGGTTTGATTGCGATTACGCAGCAAGCCAAACTTATGGATCCTGTTGTGTTATCTCAAATGAATACTCATATTATTTTGGGTATATCTGACGAAACTGATTTTGATTTATTAAAAGGTAGAGTACAAAAATCAATCAAAAACTTAGAAATGGACATAAATCAATTAATGCCTGGTGAGGCTATTATTTCTTCCCCTACTTCCCCTTTTGCACTTCCTATAAAAATCTTTGAATACAACCAATATATAGAAAAAGTAAAAAGAGAACTTCCCTCAAACCAAAGCAATTCAAATTTTTCTTTATTTAACTAATTAATATACCTATAAAACGTATTCACTTTTCAATGATGGGGGTTCTATAATGCAACCTAACAGAAATGTTGGAATAGATGTTGTTAAAGCATCTGCAGTTTTATTTGTTCCTTCAGTTCACTTTTTTCTTCATACATACTTCTATAATACACCGCTAAATGGTATTAATATGTTTGTTCAGCTTTTCTGTAGAATGATGTTTTTAATTTGTGTGCCTTTGTTTTTAATTCTTACTGGTTATCTTCAAGCTAATAAGAGACCAGAGGGTAAATACTTTAAAAAGATATGGTCTATTATAATAATCTATCTTATTTACTCTGTTATAGCCATTCTAGTTCGTGAATTTTACTTTCAAGATCACAAGGACATAGGAGAATGGATAAGATTAATTCTTCTATTTAAAGCTAACGGTTATTCTTGGTATATCAATATGTTTATTGGACTGTTTTTGTTAAGTCCTTATTTAAACATCTTATATAAAGGAATTCCCACAAAGAGGGGCAAACTTCTTCTTATCGGTATCTTGTTATTCCTTACATCGGTACCTGAACTATTAAACGGAAAGGCTCAAGGTTTTTTAAACTTTCCGGATTTTTGGAAATTACTTTATCCACTAACTTATTATTTTATAGGTAGTTTTATAAAAGAATTTCAAGTTACTATGAAAACTGGCTTAAATATTTTCTTAGTTTTATTATTTGGATTAGCTTCTGCAATAACAGAATACTTGTATGCAAACGAAGGAAAGTTTCTACAAAAGGTAGGATATTACCCGTCTTTATTGGTTGTAATGCTATCTGTTTCATTTTTTATAATGTTTTACAGATGCAATATAAAAAATAGAATTATTGTTAAAACGATTTCTCTTCTTTCTATACTCTCATTAGATATTTATTTAGCATCTTACATTACAGATTTATTTGTATATGAGTACGTTTCAGAACATTTTCCTCATTCCCAAACAAAAATTATCTATTACTCTCCACTTGTAGTCGGTGCGACGGTAACTGGCGCTTTTATACTCGCTTACCTACGTCACAAAATAATAAAAATAAGGTGAAACAACTCATAAAAAAGAAGGCTTTCTATAGCCTTCTTTTTTTATGTCCTTTTTCTAAATACAGAAATAACAAATATTACTTCCCGCCCTAACTACTTAAATTGAAAACAAAATATAGAATATAATCCCCACAAATTACTATTAGGGGTGTAAATATGTCGCAAAGAAAAATTAAATTTATGCATATTGCTGATACGCATAATGGGTATAGCGGAAATGCAAGCCTTCATAACGAGTTTTCAGAACTTAAGATAAATAAATATACTGAGACCGGTGAAAACATACGCACAGCTGATATAAACAATGCGTTTGCACAAGCTATTGACATTGCTCTTGAGGAAAACGTAGATTTTGTTATTCACGCTGGAGACGGAATGAATGAAGTTGGTTATAAGAATCCTGCGCATTATAACTTTTATATGGATCAAGTAGAACGCTTTTCATCTACGGGTCGTACTTGGTTAGAAATAGCGGGTAATCACAACTTTTCTAAAAAGGCTGGAGTTGGCAGTGAACTTTTTAAATTAGGTAAAATGCAAAACGTTATTTCTGTGTTTAAGGGTTTATATGAGCAGCGCACTATTAAAGGAATTGATGATGTTGTATGCCACTGTCTCCCCTCCTCTTATGATAATGTAACGTTCAAGGATGAATTAGAAAAAGTTAAAAAGGTGGAAGAAAAAGTTAATATCTTAGTTACTCACTGTGGAGTTTCTTCTATTCCCCAATATGCAGAGAATGAAAGTTCTATCGTTGTTCATCTTGATGATTTAATTAACAAAAAAATGGATTATGTTGCATTAGGAGACTATCACATTTACACAGATTTAGGTCATAACATTATTTACCCAGGACCAATTGAACATCTGGCTTTTGGACAAGAGAAAATGCCAAGGGTATTAATTGTGGAGATTGATTTGGAAACAAAGGAAGTAACTAAAACAAACAAGTTTTTAAATGTTAGGCCTATGATTGATATGAAAGAAATAAATGCTGAAGGAATGCTTATAGAGGACATCCAATCTCAAATTATCCAAAGATTTAAGAGTGAGAAAGTTGAAGGCGGTATTGTAAGACTTATTATTAAAAATCTGCCTAAAAATTTAAAGCATCGTCACTTATTTCTTACTGACGATATTCGCAATGAAATTGACCGCTGCTTATATTTTAAATTCGACTTTAAAAACAAAGTAGAGTTATCGGAAAGTGTGAAAACTAAGGAAATGGATAGTGATGAATTCGAGAGTCTGCAAGACGGATTATCAAATTTCGTTAACCAGATCCCTGAAGATCCTAACTTCCCTAAAAAAGAGCTCCTCACGTTTATGATGCCATATCTAGCGGAGGTTCTCGAAAATGCTGATAACTAAACTTCAAGGTGAATTTGTGCGACAATACCCTTCTATATTAGTGAACTTTCCTGAAGAAGGTCTTATGAACATTAACGGTCCTAACGGAGCTGGTAAAACTACTATCCTCACCCTAATCGAGCTTGCTTTATTCGGCAATATATCTGGAATAAAGGCTTCGGAAATAAAATATGACCAAGCTAAGAAGAGTCAAAAATGGTGGATAGAACTTACATTTTTAAAGGATGGGAATGAATACTGTGTTCATCGACACGAAACAACAGCAAAAGCGAACCTTTCTGTTAATGGAAAAGTGCTAATAACCGGTGGTCAGTCAGAGGTAACGGATCATATTGTTAATAAAATTTTACGAATGGACCAGACTTCTTTTACAAATGCCTTTTATGCTAGACAAGATGATTTTGATAATTTAATTAAGTTGAGTCCGGAAAAACGTAAGAAAGAAATATCTCGTCTTTTAAAAATAGATAAGATTGATGATGCTATAAAAAAAGTTCGTTCGGACAAAAATCAATTAATCACCATAATTGATGAGCAAGAAAGGCACATTAAAAATCCTTCTGAGTTTGATGAAGCAAATTGCGCCCTGAAAGAATCCCTTGCCACTACTAACAGTAACCTAAAGATGCAAGAACAAATTGTTAAAGAGAGAGAAATTTCTTATAAGTATCTTCTTGAACATAAAAACATTCTTGATAATAACTACGAAAAGCACCAGGAACTTTTATCAAATCTTAAAGAGAAAACTCAAGAAAGAAAGTATTTAACGGAAATGAGCCTGCCTGCTGTGGGTAAGGAGCTTAAAGAGATTGCCGACAGTAAAGTTGAGTTTTCAAAAATGGAACAAGATATAAAGAAATATGATGTAGCACTTCTTAAACTTCAAGGAATGCACGAAATAAAATTACTTTTCGTTCAGAAGACACAACTAATTGATCATATTATGACTCTTAAGAATAGATTAACCGCTAAAAAAGATCGGATGGACAGCCTTAAAGGATGTATTCTTGACACTAACTATACTGAGCAAATACAAAATGTAATAAAAGAAATAACTAACTTAGAAAATATAATATTGAGTGTTGATAAGGACTTAATTTATTTTCGAAGTGAATTAGTTTATGTAACTAATCAAGGTAAGCATTTTAAGGAAGAACGAAATTCATTGCTAAATGTGGGTCAGGATGCCTCTTGTCCTGTATGTAAACGCGCTATGGGTGAACACTTCCATACACTAACTGATGATTACAAACAAAAATTAGAAAGCTTAGCTACTCAACATAATGAGCTAGTAAAAGAGATTGAAACTAGAGAAGAAAAGAAACAAGATATGTTTAAAAAAATTAATTCTTTAAAACTCACAAGAGAAAATTTAGAAAATGAAAGTCGGAAATTGGACAAGTTGCTGGATGAATTTAAAATGTTGCAACAAGATTTTCAAAATGAGAAACAGGATTATCTGAACGTTGAAAAACAACTTAACAATTTTAAAGATATTCGCTTTGATGAAGAGGAATTTAAGTTGTTAAGTATTGAGGTAGAAAAATTGCAAAAGAAAAAGGATCGTTTTAGCATTCTCTCTTCTTTAATGGCAAAGGAACCTGGGCTTCTTCAACAAGAAAAAGAAATACATAATAAAATTAAGTTAATTAGTGATGATATCCACCGCGTAGAGAGTTCATTAGAAAAGCTGAAATTCAATTTAGAAGAATACCGTTCCCACCAACATAAAATTAATAAAGAAGTAGAATTGTTACGCGCAGCAGAGAAAGAATTATCTGTAGTTAAAGAAGAGAAAAAGAACGTAGAAGTGCGTATGGAACATTTAGAGAAAGATCGTAATGAAAATCAGATAAAAATTAAGGATATGGAAGAACGAAAACGTAAGCTTGCTTATTTAATTAAAACAGAAGAAGTCTTTAAAAATTATAAAATTGATCGGATGTCTAAAGTTAGGCCTCGTTTAGAGAGTATAATGCAAGATTTACTCTCATTTATAACAGATGGTAAGTATGATTTAGTTCAATTGGATGATCATTACAATGTATTTGTTTATCGAAACGGGATTAAGAAGCCCTTCCACCTCTTCTCTGGAGGAGAACAAAAGTTAATAGCGCTCTGTATGCGATTAGCTATTAGTAGAATTTTAACTTCTCAAGGAGAGCATAAGAACTTTGATTATTTGGCCTTGGATGAAGTTTTGGGTTCAATGGATGAAGGAAGACAAGAAACAATTATAGATGCGCTCCGTAAACTAACCGGTGTTTTCAAACAAATTTTTATGATTACTCATAATTCAAATATAAAAGACCTTTTTGACTATACCTTGCAGGTTGAGCAAAACTTAGACCTTTCTTCTAGAGTGTATTGGACTTCCGATATAGTAGAAAGCATTTAATATTACATATTTATTTATAAAAATTTACAGAGACACAAATTGACGCTTTCATTTATGTTTTTTATGTAATATAATTTCATAGTCAAAAACTATAAAAGAAGATTTTTTTTATTCTAAAAATAAAGGGAATAAATTGAAACTTAATAATTTTTTAATTGATATCAACTAAAATTGAAAGAGGTGTACAGTCGCTTTAAGCGGCGATTATATATATGAGCGTATTAACGAAATCTGATTCTGTTGTTGTATCCGGACAAACTCCCCTATTTGGAACTGTAACTACACAAGGGAGTAAAAATTCAGCACTGCCACTATTGGCTTCTTTACCTCTTTTTGATGAAGTTGAGATTGCTAACTGCCCTGATCTTACTGATATTCACGTTATGGTAGACACTTTGAAATACTTAGGTGCTACAGGTTCGTTTTCAGATGGCGTAGTAAAGTTAAACCTTCGTAACATTATGAATCGACCTATTTCTGAGGAGTTTACAAACAAATTGCGTGCCTCTTCCCTATTCCTTGGTTCTCTACTAGCAAGATTTGGTGAAGCTCGTGTCGGAATGCCTGGTGGTTGTGTAATCGGTTCCCGCCCTCTTGATATTCACCTTAATGGTTTTAAAAGCTTAGGAGCTGAGGTAGATAAAGGTGCTGGTAATATTACTGTTACTTCTAACGGATTAGAAGGACAATTTACGTTACCAATTCCATCGGTAGGTGCCACTCAAAACTTAATTTACGCATCTGTTTTCTCTCCAAGTGAAGTGAAGTTACATAACATTGCTATTGAGCCGGAAATCTTTGAATTAGTTGATTTCTTAAATGCAGCTGGTGCTAATATTACATTTGAAAACCCTAAAACTTTAACGATCCGTGGTGTTAAACGTTTAAACCCAATTCAATTTAATGTTCAACCTGACCGTATTGAGGCCTTCACTCTTTTAGTAGCTGGTGTAGCTACAAAAGGTAGCGTGAAAGTAACTCATTGTCGCCCTGAACATTTAACTGCTCCACTTCAAGCATTAGAAGCTATGGGCGCTAAAGTAGAAATTGGAGATGACTGGGTTGAAGCTTCTTATATTGGGCCTCTAAAAGGAATTCAAGTAGAAACTGGTTTCTACCCTGCTTTCCCTACTGATTGCCAACAACAAATTTCTATTTTAATGGCGTTAGCAGAAACTCCATCCATTCTATCTGAAAAAGTCTTTAATAGCCGTTTCCGTCATTTAGATGAACTAAGAAATATGGGTGCTGAAATTAAAATTAACGATAACTCTGCTGTTATCCAACGTTCTGAAAATGAAAGAGGTATGATTGGTTGTAAAGTGGACAGCTATGATTTACGTGGAGCTGCTAGTATGATTATTGCTGGTATGGTTTCTGAAGGTGTTACAACTGTTCAATCACTTAGATACTTATATCGTGGATATGAAGAGTTTATCGAAAAACTTAACCGTTTAGGTGCTGAAATTTCATACCGATAATAATTAGGATTAAAGGCGTTGTTAACTAACGCCTTTTCTTTTTTGAAGTAAAATGTTAACAAAATAGTACGTTTTCACTTTTTCTTTGAAGGATAAAGCAAAAAACGTTACAATATTATTGTTGGGCTGGTAAACCAGCTACATACATAACATTTCGGAGGTTTATACATATGAATAAAACAGAATTAATCAATGCAGTTGCTGAACAATCAGAACTTACTAAAAAAGACGCTACTAAAGCGGTTGACGCTTTATTTGATACAATTCAAGATGCACTTAAAAACGGCGAAAAAGTACAACTAATTGGTTTCGGTACTTTTGAAGTTCGCGAGCGTGCTGCACGTAAAGGTCGTAACCCACAAACTGGTGAAGAGATTGAAATTAAAGCATCAAAACAACCCGCTTTTAAAGCAGGTAAAGCACTAAAGGACGCTATTAAGTAAATTTATTAAAGATAAAGAGTGGGTAATCCACTCTTTTTTTGTACTCATTCGTAAAAAAGAACTTACCTTTTATGATAAGTTCTAAATAAATTTACTTATGAATTTAAGCTGCGCTTTATTTCTTCAAACTCTTCGCTGGTTACGTGTTCAGAATACTTAAAAAGAACTTTAGCTTCGGCTAAATCTCCTGCTATTAAAGCTTTTTTAATTTTTTCAATCTCTTTATCTTTTTCTTTTTCATTAAACATTTCATTCATCTCTTTTTGAAACACTCCGTTCATTTCAAAAACCTCCCAAATTCCAGAAATGGTTTCAGCATCTAAAAACTTTTTGGCTAATGCAGTAACCGTTCCGATAATTTTAAATTTAATCATTTCATCGGTTAGTTTAGAGGCTATCTCAACAACTTTCTTAGTTCGAGCAGCAACTGTATCTGTATTTTCTTTTAACATTAATGGATTGTACACTAGATATATTAGTTCTTCGTTAGATAATTTGACGTCTGGGTTTTCTAATATTTTTCGAGAAAGAGTGTTAAAATGTTCGTCACCTGGATGTTCATTTAAAAATACTGCTTCAAATTTAAATTGTAACTGGTTAGAATTTAAAACATCTGTAACCTTTTCTCTGCTTATATTGGGCATATAAATTACAATAGTCCTAATTTGCCCAACACCATTTTTGTTTGCAATGATATCTTTATGCCTATTATATAACTCTAGATGATATTTGCAAAACCTTAAGATGTCCCATTTTTTGCTTGTACTTTGGAACTCGACGTGAAGTATAGTATCGTCCTCCAGTAAAAATACGATATCCGCTTTATCGTCTTTGGTTTCAATAGCTGGAAACTCATTTGATAAAACTTGTTTCACTACAGCTGAATGGATACCTAAGAATTCAAATGGTTCTGTTCCAATTGATTGCAACTCAAGACTCTTAGATGCTATATCCATATTATTATGATGAAATTTCATAAATTCCTGCAATACGCTTCCACCTTCTTTAATTTATTGTTTTACCAAAAAAATATACACAGTAAATGGAATTTTTGGCATATTAACAAAAATTCTTTTGACGATCAATACTGCAAGATAAGTGATTTAGAAAATGTAAAAAATGAAATTACATAAGATAATTTGAAACAAATAAAAAAAGGCCTAAGGGCCTTTTTATTTTACTATTTTTAAAACGTTTGACTTTGATTTTTCCACTTTCAAAGTTCGTTCAAAATTGTCTTTTTCCTCTTCCACCAATTCTCCACCTTTTGGTGAACAACACTTACAGCATCTCATACCTGGAGCCGTTTTATAAAACCTTTTGTTGCATTCAACACAGTATCGAGGACGTGGCATCATAGGTGTCTTTACTTCAATGTATTCTCCTGTAGAAACTAACTGCCCTCCAGTTGTAGAACAATCCGAGCAATAGTACATTGTAGGAGCAATTTTATAAAAATCGCTATGGCAGTCTACGCATTGAGCCACAGAGGGATTCTTTTTCATTCGTTGAGAAACAGATTCGCGTTTGTTATGTTTTTCAGACTTTTTTTGACATTTTTCGCAAAAATGCTGTGCGATATGCTTCTGCTCATACGGTTCGCCACACTCTTGGCATTCTCTTGTCACTAAAGTCCAATTAATTTCACGCTTAACTGATTCAAATTCTTTTATAGGATCTAAATCCAAAATAAATTGATCAAGTTCCTTCATATCTGAAAATACTTGGTATGTTTTTTGCGTCATAAAAAAACCTCCTAACGCAACATAGTATGTTTATTAGTCATTCTTCTGCATTATTTAATAATAGCAAGGTTTTTATAAGAAAACAACTAATTATTGACTGGGTGATGCTAGTTATGCTTGACAGATATGATGTATTTTATGGTGTCTCAAAAGAAACAAAAGAAAAATTTTTATACTGGGCATACTCCACATTCTTCTCTTTCTTAGTGTTGTTGTGGGTTAATGACCGAAAAGGTTTTTTGTTTGTTAAAGCGGCTACAAATTCAAAAGAATTTCTTTCGCTGTTGTTTTCTGTCTTCTTTCTTGGGTTAATAATATATTTTATTGTAGTTAGCGTACTAATTCATAAAGATATTAAAAGATTTAAGAAAGGTGATAAAGCTTTTTTTATATACTCTAGAGTCTTGAATGACTCTCAAAAAGTAAAAGTGCTTAAAAATATTTATATCCGCAAATATTTGTACACTCTTCTTTTAGGGAATGTTGAAAATCAGGAGTTAATATTGTCGGATCAACAATGGAGATATTACCATAAAAAAATAGGCACACCAAAAACCTTAACACTTAAACTTAAAGTTCTTCACTCAGTTGAAAAGAAAATTAAAAGCGAGGAACCGCTTAAAGATAAAGAAATTGACTTTGTTAACACAATCTTATTCAGTAAAGAAGACACGGTACTATTACGAAAATTAGAAAAAGATGTAAAAAATAAAAGAATATTCAATAAAATTTTTGGACTTTAAGCTTGTACGTTACATAAGTAAAAGAACACCTTTCCATATGGCAAGGTGTTCTTTATTTTTATTATTCTTCGCTATAGTTCTCAAAATCATTATTGCTGTCATTATCGTCACTGTTAGTAGCATCAGTGCCGTATTTGACTTCAACAATAGCTTTTCTAATCTCTTCTCTAATTTCAGGATTTTCTTTCAAGAATGCTTTGGCGTTTTCGCGTCCTTGTCCTAAGCGCTCTTCATTATATGAAAACCAAGAACCAGATTTTTGTACGATATCTAATTCAGAACCGATATCTAAGATTTCCCCTTCTTTAGAGATTCCTTCTCCATACATAATATCTACTTCGGCAACGCGGAAAGGAGGAGCCATCTTATTTTTAACTACTTTAATTCTTGTTTTGTTACCTACAATATCATTTCCTAGCTTAAGTTGTTCAGCACGACGAACTTCAAGGCGTACTGAAGAATAGAATTTAAGAGCACGTCCACCAGGAGTTGTTTCAGGGTTACCGAACATAACGCCGACTTTTTCACGAATTTGGTTAATGAAAATAGCAATGGTTTTAGACTTATTGATTGCTCCAGAAAGTTTACGAAGAGCTTGAGACATCAAACGAGCTTGTAGACCTACGTGAGAATCTCCCATTTCCCCTTCAATTTCTTTTTGTGGAACTAATGCTGCTACTGAGTCAACAACAATAATGTCAACGGCTCCACTTCTAACTAATGCTTCAGCAATTTCAAGTGCTTGTTCACCAGTATCTGGTTGAGATAACAGTAACTCATCAATATCTACACCTAGTTTTCTTGCATAAACTGGATCAAGTGCGTGTTCAGCATCAATAAAGGCAGCACGTCCTCCATTTTTTTGTACCTCTGCAATAGCGTGTAAAGAGACTGTAGTTTTACCTGAACTTTCGGGTCCATAAACTTCCATAATTCTACCTTTAGGATAACCATTGATCCCAAGAGCAATATCTAAACTTAAAGAACCTGAGCTAGATGCTTCAACTTTTGTGTGTGTACCTTCCCCCATTTTAATTACAGATCCTTTACCAAATTGTTTCTCAATTTGTTTTAAAGCCATATCTAAAGCTGCTTGTCTTTCGTTCATAATTTAATGTACCTCCAAGAATTAGTTGTATTTTTTTAATGATTTCTTACTGCCTAAAGTATAGAGTATTTTTTAAATAAAAATGAAAATAAACAAAAAATATATATTAAATAAAAGTGGGTTTTTCCCGCTCAGAGATATTGTTTTAAGCGTTCAATAATATCTAAAAAAGTAACAGCTTCTCTTCTTAGTGGTTATCTTTTAATATTAAAACTAAAAGTACTTAAATCTAGATACCGAACAAACGTTCTCTATGGGATAATCATACATTAAAAGAAATTAGTTGTAAAGCAGAACTAACTTTACAACTAATTTCTTTTCAAGCTCTGTGGTAAATTGAAAATTAAAGTATTTTATTACGCAACAAACCCCCTCTATACGTAAAGCGTTGTAGAAGGGGTTTTTAATGCTTTTATTTGTGTTTAGACCATAATTCTATTCTTTTGTGTTAGGGCTTTTCACTCTTTTTTCACTAAACTTTGATAACTTCTTACTAGTGCTATCCTTTAGTTCGCTTTTTAATAATGAAAAATAATTCTTAGGAGATTTTACTTTTTGAGGATTATTTTCTCTGTCGTTACCAGAATCCCTAAGTTTATCTTTTAATTCCATTTTATTCTTGATTCTTTGTTTCTTATTTGTTAACCTAGATACTAGGGATGACAAAAAACCTATTACTAAATAACTTGCTATTACAATTCTGTTAACTGCCCAGTCCATTTCGGTATATTGGGCTATATAAAATAATACAATTGTACTAGTAAATATAGCTATAATTAAACCATTTATTTCTGCGTATCGATCACTTATAGTTCCAACGTAGAAACCTGATACTGCCATTACTACCAACAAAATCAAGGTAAATAAAGGTAATGAGGCATTGAAGCCAGTTACAACTAAAAAACCAATTACAATCATATGTAAAATGATACTTAAGACAATACCTTTTGAAACAATATGGATATTGTTTATAGTTTCCTTCATATGTGTACCCTCCGAATCACTGAGAATTAACTCTCTTCTCTTAAATAATTCGAAGAATTTAATGAATATCCTTATCCGATTTTTTAAAAAAGGATAATTTCGTTAGATTTTTTTGCGTTTTTTCAATTTTTTTCTTGCACTTCTCCCCTACTCAATTTATAATCTAATTTGTCGAACTTAACTAAAACAACAAAGAATATTATACAGTACGTAATGAGGTGCAATTTTATGAGGGTCGCAGTAAAAAAGATTTTCGAAGTAGAACAACGCAAGGGTAAAGAATATTTTGAGGTAAAAACAGCTCTTTTCAAAGCCAAGAAAGAAGGTTCTTTATTTTTTCCAAACGATGTATCTTCTCTAACAGAACAAGAAGATATTGATATATATTATTCAGAATTCCCTGGAATGGATGCAAATCGTAATGCTTTTCCTGTACCGGCAGAAAACTTTTTTCTACCTAGTTGTGAGCAAGAAAGATACGATTTTGTTAAACCATATTATGAGTCTTACTATGCAGGTGAAGAACTGGATCAAGATACTTTTATGTCTTTTAACACAAAACCATTTAAAGCAAAGCAACAAGTATGGTTTTATTGTCAAGAAGCATAAATTTTTGTTTTCTCTTGTGAAAACATTCGATATATGGAACATTTTAACTTGTCAGACATCCTATAAGTTAACTCAATTATAAGTGTCATATGCATACATATCGCAAGGGGTATCTATACCTAAATCACTTAAAAATATTTTTCTGAGAGTCCCCTTCTTTTATACGCATAATTAAAAAATGGCCTTTAAATTATTTTAAGAAGGTTATAAAATCGTTACTAATTTCTATGGAGAATAAAACAATTAAACTCTTATTTTAATTAATAAAAGATAAAGGCAGCCATTATTGATGTAATGGTTTTTTTATTTCCACGTTTATTATAAGTAACAATCTTTCCCCTTGTAAACAGCATTTAAAGTACGTGAATTTTTATTGACATTTAAGTTAAAACGTGATTCTATCTTAAAAACAAAATAATGACCTATAAACGAGTACCATTAAAATATACATTATTATAAATGGTATTTTCTTTTTACATTATAATGTCGAATTATGTCGAAGTCAAACCAAAACCTCTTCTTTTAAATTATTTTGTCGAATTATGTCGTATACCTGAAATGATTACTTCTTTTATTATAATGCTGGTTCTTAGGATTATAAAGTCCTTTTCGTGTACCTGAAATTATATTGACATTAATACAAGGGTATAATATCATTGGGAATTGTGTTTTCTTCTTAATCTTAGAGTTTTACATTGAAAATCTGGAGTGAATCTTGTGGAAGAAAGAAATATGACAGTTATAAATGAAGACTTTGAATTAGAGAGCATTAACTTATATGATGTTGATTTTATAGAGACTGATAAGCGGAAAATCATCTATTTCATTGGTGAAAAGAAATATTATCAAATAACCACAAAGTCTGAACTAGATCAGTTTCTATATAATGAGGGATTTGAGTCACTAGATCGCCCAAACCTCGTTAACCTTAGTAAAATTCGTAAATTCGATGAAGACTTAGGGAAAGTTTATTTTGTTGAAAAACCAAATGAAAAATCTACTTTTGCTACCGTAGCAAAGATTAAATATAAATTTGTTTCTGACATAATTAGACGTATTATTTCTTATAATAACGATACAAATACAGTCGTTAAGCCAGAAAATGAAAAGTTAAAAAATAAACTTTGGAGATACCTACGCCAATGAATGAAACCTTCTTTTCTTTTGTTAAGTTGATTACTGGAACATTCGAAGTATTTGGGATGTTGTTTTTAGGCATTAGCTTAATGCGTATACCCTTCCGTTCTTTCCTTAAGGAGCTTATAGTTGCTTCCTTTATCACGTCTATCACACAGGTTATAGCATACGATATAATTTATTCCCCCGCTTCTATAAATGAATTTGTGGGGCTTGTGTTTATGACCATTTTAACTAAATATCTATTTAAGGTGACGTACTGGTATGGGTTTCTAATATCAGTGACCGGTTATATTAGTAGTATTTTAGTTTTAGCTTGTATTTACACAGCATTTAAAGTTGTGGGTAATACTTTTTCAATACACGATATAATATTTAATCCTCTTATAGTATCAATTGATCAATGCATTATACTGCTTAGCCTAGTAAGAATAGGATTACTCCTATACACACGCGGAATAGGATTTTGGTTTATGACCGAAGAGCTAAGCTTCAAACCTAGCGTAAGGTCAGTAAATACATTTTTAGTTATTTCAATAATTTTTAGTATACTTTCTCTTGAAACAACTATTTTTTTGGCAGCAAGAGAGCTTAATTACGTTAATCTTCTTGTTGCGGTAACTATAGTTGCTATCCCTGTTGTATTCATTACAACTTACATTTCTTCTGTTAAGCAGTTAAAAATTTTCTATAAAGATAGAAAGAAAAAAATCATTAGATCTTTAAAAGATAGAAGCGTATAAATACGCTTCTTTTTTTAAATGCTTTTTCTTGATATTCTAGAGTATTTAACTAATATATTTTCTAGCTAGGAGGTGTTTTTCCCTATGGATATTAGTCAAATTGTTTCTAAATTAAAAAGTGCGCATAAAAAATATGAACCTGTACTGGAAACTAGAAGTGAAATTATTGAGGAAGAAGTAACATTGTTACTTAAATTTGTGGAAAAAATCTATTCATTTACCACAAAGAAAACAATAAACGAAAAAGAATGTGTTCTAATTTATATGTTTCCTGCAAATGATCGCGATCTAATTAGTGATGATGTTTATTTATCTCCTGATGGATACATAACTTATCAAGTATTTAATAAAGCTGCCTACCTTGAAATTGTTAATAATGCAAACATTGAAAATGGCTATGTAAAAGTGCCTATTCATTATTTTCTCGAAACTGTGCCTTTAATTAAAATTCTTAAATTCTTTGAAAAACGTCCTTCCATTTTATTTGACCGTGCTTATGAAACGGATGAGTTAAATGAAAAAAGAAGAAGTTTAATTAAACAACTAAAAGAAATTCTATAAAAAAACAACCAATACATATTATTGGTTGTTTTTTTATAGAAATATTAAGAAAATAACATATTCTTTAGGTTGTCGAACTAAAAAGATATGTAACAGTATTTTGCAATATATTATAAATAAGCCGCTTGCAGTTTATGCATACGTATGCAAATTTAAAATTTTAAAAAAACGCGAACTAAACCACCTTAATACTGGTGGTTTTTTACTAACCTTAACCATTGTTTTTATAAGGGCATCTTCAATATAATTCTTTTAAATATTAAAAGGTGTCGAACTTTTAATAATAACAATACGAATGATGTAAATAGAAGTTTGTCGAACTAACTAATTTACTATACCTTACGTAATTTACTTTCACTATATAATACGTAACCCTCCTCTTTTTTGTGGGGGTTGATAAATATTTTTTATTATAAAAATTATATTTTTTAGAAAGGTGGAATTCCTTCTTAGGAAACCTATGAATACAGTTATTGAAAAACAGACTAAACAATTAACTGATTTAAGCAATGAAGAATTGGTAGAGCTGTACAGAGAGGATTATAGTGTTACACCTCTACGTATTCTATACTCTAGAAATAAACAGAATTTATCCGCTTTAACTGAAGAAATGATGGTCGTTTTACTGCAAAATGGATATACGGACGTAAAGAAGAAATTATATGATCTTGTTAAGATAAACAAATACAAAACATCAGACGAAGTACTTGTCATAATGTCACAGGATGGAATTGAAGACGCGAAAGACATTATTTCTGTACAGTACGTAGACTTTGTAAAAAGAACTGTTTTACAACTAAAAAAACGCGGCCGCTACAATCGTGGAGACGATGATGATGATTTAATTCAGTCAGGATATATTGGCTTTTGTAAAGCAATTAGAGATTTCAAGATTGAAAAAAAGCGCCCATTTAAAATATTTGTTCAGCACGTTATTAAACGACATATCGATTCTATTATAAGTCGTTCTGGAAACAATAAACTTCGCACGTTAAATGATGCCTTCAGTTATCACTCTCCTGTTAGTAAAAACGATTCCGAAAACACTTTTGAACAGTTATTAAAATCAGAAGAATATCAACCAGAACACCATTTGATTGTCGAAGAAACCTTTTGGGAGCTATGGGAAACTTTATCAGAAACAGAAAAGTGTGTTTGCTGGTACTACTCAGAAGATTATTCATATGAGGAAATCGGGAAAATTGTGTTTAGAGATACCCACCCTACTATTGAAGCACAGATTAAAGCAGTAGATAATACAATGCAACGAGTAAAAACTAAACGTGAAGACTATATCGAGACACTTAAAAAAGTGAAATAAGTGCGCGTTAATATATTCTTTATAAAAAGGTTCAGGCTATTTTAGTTATAGTCTGAACCTTTTTTCTTTAAAAAAACTTTTTAAATGTAGAAGTTGTTTTATCGGTTAGTGTGTGTGCTGCAGATGAAAGAACATTACCAAAGAAAACTGAAATAAATATAGTTTTATGAAGTGCTATGTATTGGATTGTACTATTTAATATTTCTCCAAAAGACGGTTTTAATACTAGGCCTAATATGACTAATAGTAGAAGGCACCAAACACTTAAATAAGCATATCTAATAATGTCTCCTATTATGTAACCGTGAGTCCAAATTGACCGGTGTTTAAACGTTTGATATGGTATCCAAATAAATCTAAGCCATTTCCACCTTCTGTATGGCCTACTTTTTAAATCTAAATCAGGTCCTATAAAAAAAGTTCCTATAATAAAACCAACAATTACAAATATGCCTTCAAATGTTGATTCTTTATGGATAAGAGCGGCTGAAACTACTATACCAATTGCTAAAAAGATTAAATTAATTCTTTCGTGGGCTTTTCCGTTTGCCAATGATGTCACCTCTTTGCTTGTAAAATCTCTTATGTGTATAAGCCTATTTTCATATTTTACTACATAAGCATTTTTTTAGAAAAAAAAAATAAACGCATTAAGCGTTTATTTTATATACGTACTTACTACCCAACCTTGATTTCCTTTTGGATCTTTAACTTGAATCCATTGAAAACCTGCCGAACTTGCTGTAATACCAGTCGGTGTTACCTGTTCTCCTTTTGGCAACTGTCGAACTACCTTACCATTGGTAGAAGGACCAGATCTCATATTAACACTTCCGCTAACTACGGTCTTTGTTGTTACAGCGGTAGTCGGTGGAGTTGTTACTGGAGTATTTGCCGCTTGTGTTGTTGTAGCTGGAGTAGATACAGGCGTACCATCTCCCACTTTTGTATCTAATTCTTTCGTTGTAACCTTTAGTTCATTTACTTGTTTTGATAGTTGCTCATAACCGGTTTTTAGTTCGCCTACATCTTCATTACTATTTTGATGTGAGAAAGCCATAAAAGCCAATAAAACACTAATTAATGATATAAAGAGCAAAAACAAAATGATTAAAGAAAGTTTTTTATTCATCGTTAACACCTCTCTCTCTTAATTATTATTCTTTTATTTTTTTCCTTTTTGAAAAGGATTTCTTTCTTTTTTGGAATAAAAACTAATAGAGTTATATTTAGGAGGTTTATACCAATGCCAAAAATAGGCGACATTATTGAAGCAAAAGTAGTAAAATTATTACCTAGTGGTGCAATCCTATCCACTGGTGATTCATATGATTACTTCCTACCGATTAAAGAAGCGGGTACGGGTTATGTAAAACGTATGGAAGATGTCGTGTCTGAAGGTGAAACTATAAAAGCGAGGATTACTCGATCTAAAAAACATAAAGGGAAACTTTCTTTTCAATTGTCTCTTGCCCTTTTAGATAATGAAGTTTACAAAAAAGAAGTTTTTGATTCTCAAATGAAAGCTTTTTTAAAGTCTTCTGATGAAATTCAAAAACAAGTTCGTAAAAATCGAGAGCGTAAACAGACCGGTCGCAAACATAGACCACTGAAATAATTAAAAACCAGAATCTAATCATAACGGTTAGAGTCTGGTTTTTTTGTTATTTTTGATTATCGGCAAATTTTAAAAATTTCTCTTTTTCCTGAAATGTCTTTAATCTAAATAAACACTCTTGAATAGTGTTATCTTTGCACTTCCCCTTGTTAATTGAATTAATGTAGTAATCTTTCATAAAATGTAGACGTTTCATCCTCTCCCCCCTTTTCAACTTGCTATCTTTATGTTCTAAATGTTAGGGGATATTTTTTATTTATGCTAAAAAAACAAAAAAATCTCTTGGCTTATCCAAGAGATTATTCATTATTAAGGATTTTCTCCACAATGTTTCCAGTGAAATTATAATTGGGGCTTCGCAACATCTTTACACTAAAAGGCGATTTTTTTATTGAGATGCTGCGAATGTCTGTCGCTTTAATTCTATTTCCGTCACAAATTAACCTTATAGGTCTTCCCTTTTTATGATACGGATTTATTGTAACTTCGTTCTTATTTTCTAGGATAATACTCTTTGTTAGGGACTTGTATTTTTTATTATGCATCGCCACTAATGGTGTAATAGAAAGTATTTTAGTGCCATCGTAATTTAAGGGGCCTCCAGCTGACAAATTGTAAGCTGTGGATCCTAAATGTGTCGATACAATAATTCCATCCCCAGATATATTAGCAATCTTCTCATCGTTTATATGCAAGCCTAAATGGATAGCATCATCGAATTCTTTTACAACCAAGTCGTTTACAAAGTATAAGCGCTTAACTTGATTTTTCATAGTTACAATTGCTTCATAGATTTGAATAGTTTCTAGCTGATATTCTTTCTTTTTAATCATATCTACAATACGATCAACATCGTTAAATGTAAATTCTGATAAAAAACCTAAGTTACCTGTATTAATCCCAATAAAAATAGGATTTGTTTTCATATTTCTTTGTATTGCCTTGAGAAATGTTCCGTCTCCACCAATGACAAACATAAACTCTCCTTCTCTACCTGTACCAAAACCGCTTTTCTTTATTTTTTCTGTTAATATCTCTCTACGCTCTTTATTGTCTTTTAAATCATTATTATAAATACTAATCGTTCTCATAGATCCACCTCTTCTTTTCCTTCCTTGAAAGAAGCGGTTTCCCTTTTGCAACAAAAATGTAATACATTATTTTTTGTTTTTAGAGAAGGAAATGAGGAATTTCTATTGCAATATCAATTTAAGCATAGCCTGAGTTTTATGTGAAAGGGTGTAAGTATTGGAACGCATTGAAATTTCGTTAGAGAAATTATTTGATTCTATTCGACAAAAAGTAGAAAATGTCGGTAATTATGACTCATATTCTGAGATATTAACTATTTCCTCTCATCAAAAAGCTGAATTTGGTGATATTCTAAATCAGTCTGTTGAAGAATTCTTAAATACAGAATTAGAGGAAGACACACAAGAGGAAACTTTAGACTTTATGGACGAAGATGTGTTTCTCCTTAGTGAAGACGACGATGATGACGATGACGATGATGAAGAATATTAATTAAGGGGGATTGAAATGATTTCAATCATTCTTCTTATGTTGCTTGTTATTCCTTTTATTGTGAAGTGGAAAGCATCAGAATTTTTATTTTCAGAAAAAGTATACGGATTATTTCTCATTTGGCTTTCAAGATTATTAACAAGCTTTTTAGTAATTTCATCTGTCTACTACTGGATAGGCCATCACGCATACTATCTAGGATACGGCTTTGGATTTTATTTTACATATTGTATATACCAAGAACGTAGATTATATTTGAAGCAACGAAAAACAGCTCTTTATTAGAGCTGTTTTTTTATTGAAGAATTAAGTTTTCTATGTAAAGTTCTTTAATAACCTCTTTGTCAAAGTCTAATTTACGGTTAATTCCATCTTTAAGGTATGTCTTTAACATTTCTCGATCAGTCAATTGATTATGATTTGCGTCCATTAATAGTTGACCAATAATGTCGTTAATTTTAAGTTCCATTGGTGTAGCTGTGTCTTCACTGCCGCCGTGCTCACTACCTTTTTCAGCTTTTTTGGCTTCTTTTTCTGTTTTATAACCTTTGAATTTATAATAAGCTTCGTCACTAGCAAAATCTAATGTAATATTCATTTTCACTACATAGTCTCCTCCGCTAGCACTTAACAATTGATCAGTTAAAGTGACTTGGTGGTGGTCCTCAGTTGCATAAGGATTCCAATCCTTCGTGCTTGAATGAGCTGCCTCTGCATTTTTAGGAGTTGCTTTATTGCTTTCTTTTGTTTTCATCCAAAAGCCTAAAGCTCCACCAATAATTACTACTAAGCATATCACAAGAATAATCATTACTTTTTTATTCATTTTTATTATCACCTCTTTCCGCTTTTAATAAGCCTTCTGAATTTGTACGTTTTACTAATATTTCAACTCGTCTATTTCTTTGCCTTCCAGCATCGCTGCCATTATCAGCAATTGGTTTAAATTCTCCGTATCCTGTAGCTGAGAATCTTGTAGGTTCCAATGCAGGTGTAAAGGAGACCATTTCTCTTAATACAGATAATGATCTTGCAGCTGATAGCTCCCAGTTTGAAGGATATGTTGGATTGTTAATTGGTACGTTGTCTGTGTGGCCTTCAATAGAAACTCCGTTATCAATGGTAGCTAAAATGTATCCTATCTCATCTAACAACCCCATTGTATTTGGATTGTTTAATACTGCCGAACCAGTTTCAAACAACACTCTATCCGTTAAAGTAATTTTTAATCCTGATTCGTTTAAAGATGTCTTTACATCTTTCTCAAGCCCTCTTTCTTCTACTTCTTTTTCGATTTTTTCTTTTGTCTCCCTAAGACTATTCTGCTCCGCAACAGAAGCCATTGTTTTTTGTTCCTGTGCCGTAGCTCCCTGACCGCGTGTTCTTGGGCTTACATTTTTGTTATCGAGTGAAGGAGCAATTGATTCTGCTTTTGGACTAAATTGAATACTAAGTTGATTAGCCAACGCCTCCATTTTTTTTGCATCTGGAGTGCTCATAGCATATAAAATTATAAAAAATGCTAATAGTAGAGTTATAAGATCAGAGTAAGTAACGAGGTATCTTTCGTGGTTAACGTGTCCTTCGTGCTTTTTCTTCATTATTGACCCTCTTTTCCACTACTTGTTTCTACATTTTTTTGAGATTCTGGTAAGTAAGCAATTAGTTTTTTACGTAGTGTTTTTGGGTTTACTCCTGATTGAATACCTAATACTCCTTGCATAGCAATTTCCTTATAAAGTACTTCTTTTGCACTTTTACCTTTTAGCTTCTCATTAAAAGGTAAAAAGATTAAGTTAGCCGAAGCAACACCCATAAACGTGGCCAAGAATGCAGTTGCAATTCCTTCGCCTAGTTCTTCGATCCCGGCACTACCCAAACCACCTAGAATTACCACTAGTCCTAATACAGTTCCAATGATACCCATAGTTGGTGCAAAGGCACCGGCCTGTTCAAATGGTTTCGCTCCTGCTGAATGACGCTCCATCATAGCTTCTATTTCTTTTTCTAGTAACTCTTTAATTGTGTCGTAATCACTTCCGTCAAGTATGTATTCTATTCCTCTTTTTACGAAAGGATCTTCTATTGTCTCTGCTACGTTACCCAACGCTACAATTCCATCTTTTCTAGATACTTTTGTCCAATCACACAAATTGTTAATTAATACTTGAAAATCATAGGTAACATCTGTGAAAATGTTTCTAAATAGTTTAGGCATACTTTTTAAACCAGATATGCTCATCGTTATGGTTACTACGCCTATGGTACCTCCAAAGATAATTAAAAGAGGAGATACAGCAAGAAGGGCTAATAAACTTCCACCTTCCATTAAGTAACCTGAGAAAATTCCACCCAAGCATAAAAGTAAACCGCCGACTGTGGTTAAATCTATTTTTCTTTTCATCAAACGGTTCCTCCTTTCTAACTGGGAGTACATTATAAAATTAAGAATGAAAAAACAAGTTTTTAATACACTTTTTTGAGGAGTTAGCAAATGAAAAAACGTAACGGAATTTATATATATAGCGCCTATCCAATAGTGGATGTCGGAACATATTTTTCCGAAAGAGCCATCAAACCAATTACATTCAATAAGAAGATAGATCCTACTACCTTACTTCCTGTTTCCGGCGGATTTCCTAAATCATATTTGCTAAAAGTCGAACACGAACTATCGCTAAAGTCAGAAGTGCACCTTTTCAGTTCATTTTTAAGTGAATTGGATATTGAACCTTTTCGTGAGTTAGCTACTAAGTATAATGCAGATATTACTTTTGTTCACTTTAATGTCTATTTCGATAATTTATATGAGTTCTTTAAAAAGAAAGGCGGAGAGCTGCCATATAGTAAATTTAGCAATGCCTATTTAGATGCTTTTCACTTACCTTACGAAGGTATTAAAAAAGGAATACTTTACGAATTATTTTAGTAGCTACCTCCCCCTCTTTTTTTAGTTTTGTTGAGAATATAATGTGTTCGCAATAAATTTACTGAGAAAAACTGGGGGTACATACATAATGCCAATTATTCCTTATGTAACTGAAGAATCGCATCGTGGAGAAAAGACATACGATTTATTTTCTCGTCTTTTAAAAGATAGAATTATTTTAATGAATGGTCCTGTAGATGGTGATATGGCTCTTTCTATTACATCGCAGCTACTTTATTTAGAAAGCCAAGACTCTGAAAAAGACATTACTATGTATATTAATAGTCCTGGTGGTTCTGTAACTGATGGTATGGCCATTTACGATACAATGAAATTCATTAAGCCTGATGTAAGCACAGTGTGCATTGGCTTAGCAGCTTCTATGGGTGCTTTTTTACTGTCTTCGGGTGAAAAAGGCAAGCGATTCGCTCTACCAAATGCAGAAATTATGATTCACCAGCCTTTAGGTGGTGCACAAGGACAAGCAACGGAAATTGAAATTTCAGCGAAACGTATTGTTGAAATGAAGCGCCGTTTAACTCAAACATTAGCGGATAACAGTGATCAACCATTTGATAAAGTGGCTTCAGATTGTGAACGTGATTACTGGATGTATGCAGATGGAGCAAAAGAATACGGCTTAATTGATGATGTAATTAGTAAACGTTCATAATTAAAAACCTTGGAGACACTTAAATTGTCTCTAAGGTTTTTTAATAGGCAATAAACGAAAATCTCTTTTCTCTCTGGTTCCTTGAATTTCTTTTTATCAATTAAATATAATGCATACAAATTAATTGGTAAGAGGAGTGAAAGTAAGAATGAATGCTATTGAATTATTAAATGATATGCGCCGTGTACAGGAAAGCATAAGTGTAAAAAGAGTAAGAAGAAAAAATGAATCTAGAGATGATTATATAAAAAGAAAAGCAAAATACCGCTGTTCTTACTGTCATAAAGTATATAACAAGAAAGATCTCCACACTTCTCTTGAACCATTTCACGTAGTTAAAAAGAGTGAAGACCTAAAATTCGTATTAAATTATTACCGAATTAATGAAAAAACATTATTAAAGCTTAATCCTGGGCTAAAACTAAGTAGTGTTAAAACAGGAACGCTTCTAATGGTGCCTGATAGCTATAAAATCTTTCCAAATACACACGGAGTTTGTTATTGTGAAAAATGTAAAATTAAACGATACTCCTTAGAATTAGATCACGTTTCGTTCACTAGACTTTTAGTGAAGAAGAGAAGAAAAATTAGAGACCAAATAACGAATAGCTTACGTAAAAAGATTCTTCAAAGAGATAATTATAAATGTGCTTATTGTGAAATTGAATTTGATGGTAAGAAAACAAACTCAAAATTAACTGTCGATCATATGAAACCTATTGCTAGGGGTGGAAGTAATAACGAAAAGAACTTGTGTACTTCTTGTGAATTTCATAATAATGAGAAAGACTCACTTACATATGAAGAATACGTACCTAAAATAAAAGAAAGAAAATTGCTTAGAGAAAACGGGGTAACATTTTGAATAAAAGCAGTGTGTTAAAATCACTTGCAAACTGTATTGTTTAAAGTGCCCTTCTTCTATTTTCTTCTACTTCTTTTTAAACAAACCTGACTTTATGCATAGAGTCAGGTTTGTTTTGTGTATTGAGTGACTCAAGATTAAGGAAGTTGCCGCTTTTTACGTAAGGGAGTTAATAAATAACCTTTAAAAAGGAGTGATAATATGAAGAAAAGCCTCTATCTACTGCTAAGAGATATTTCTATTTCTCAGGGGCATATGGCCAATATCCACAACGATGAGTTAGTAATATATTTCTTTCAAGAGCCTAGCTTAGATGTTAATGACTCATTTAGAATTCATATAAAGATAAGTAAATTAGATATTACTATTCGTTTTTCCTTCAACAAAAGAAGATTTAAAATTTCTGAGCGTGGTGAATCTAAACTAACAAGCCTATTTAACGAATTTAAAAACCAAGCAAACTATAAAGGTGTTTTTAAAATACGGGATTGGTACGGAGATGACGATTATGAATTTAATTTTGGTTTCTTAGATTTCTTGAAGAAGGAGAAAAAAAGTTTTGAAAAAGAAGAACTTAATGCCTTTTCAAATGCGTTATCTTTTGACCACCACATTCTTGAAGAGGATGATTATATCGTAGAAGATTTAACTACAACACTACACTTTCTAGAGAAGTCTTCTGGCTGTGTTATTAGAAGGAGCCCAAATAACAGAGTGGGGCTCATTCAAAAATACAATGATGAACAATTGCTTTCCTTTGACACTTTGAAGGAACTAGCTGCGTTTTTTAATAAATGCTTTAATGACGCAACAAAAGTAAGAAAAGAATGGGAAAGCATATTAGAAACTACTTTTTCTCATACCTTTCGTATAGAAGGAAGCTGTTTAGTATTTAATCAATGGTATTATTCATCAAATGTAAATGAACTTTTTAATAAGTTTACTGATTCTGTTGCAGAGGCAAAAGATAGGTTTTTAAGAATTGGCCAAGACTACAAACAAAGTTTTGAAAATTTTTTATTTGAATATCCACAGATTAACCCCTCTCCTTATATTTCAGAAGTTAAGTTAGTTCCAAATAAAGATTTAATAAGTTTTCAATTACTTCACTATAATTTTTCACTCTTAAATAAAAGATACACTTTAAAGCTTACCGTTGAACCTATGATGAATGGATTGGTATTAGAAGTTGGGAGAACATCAAAAGTATTTAACTTATGTGATTCAAATAATTGTGAGCAAATATTTGATGAGATTCAAGCTGAACTTGGCACCTTCTTTAGCAGGGTTAAAGCGGAGTTTTTGGATACGTTAGAAGTTTTAAACACCAGTCAGAAATATTCTATTTTAGATGGTGATTTATCTTTTGTGTCGTTGATTGGAGTTGATCGTTATCGGTTTAATCGTATACCTCCTTCCCTCTCCTCTATATCTTTAATTTACGGTGAACCTTCATTTACTATAAGGAGCTTTACAAAAACAGAGTTTCTAACTCAATTAAGAACTTTTGTAAAGCTGGATAATTTAATATTAGAGCATTTACCCACAATCATTTCTCATTTTAACTACGTAAGGAAGTACGATAAATACCAGGTATTTTTTGCTTTTAAAAGAGAAAAATTGTTTATTGCTACTCCTGCAGGAAACTTTGAAGCTGTATTTAAGGTAAACAATGACAGCTCTATTAAATTTGTTTTATTGAATAAAAATCTATCCTACCCTATTCATACTTCTGCATTTTTTGAAACTGTTCTAAAAGCTGTAGAAAACATAGAAAAGCACATTCTTTTAGCTTATATATTTGATTCAGAAAACCAGAATAGTTCAGATGAACTAAGTCAAATCTTCTCGCGTTACACAGTAGATACAAGTGGCTTATTTGAAAACCATACTAAGTATGAAATGAGTGAATTAACGGAAGAAATCGTAAAAATAATATCAAGTAATAGATTTAAACCTTTAAACTGTTCATCTATGTTTGAATTTGACAATTTTAAGGAAAAACGAATTATAGAGTTTGTAGAACTACTTAGTTCCAATAAAGTGCTATTAGAATATCTTCCTCTAACTGGTGCGTTTCACATAAATTAAAGAAAAAGTAAATTTAGTTACAATCATTTCCTTTTTTGTACTTAAAAAGATTTAGTTGAAAAAGATACCTTAATTAAGATAAACTATACTTAAATAATGGAACGCTAGTTCTGAGTTTTAGCAAATAATCAATTCTTACTCTTTTTTGATATTATTGTAATAAGTTTTTCCTGCGTTAAAGGTAAACCACTTATTTCCTAATGACAAGTTTGCTAGAATATTATAATTTTAGAAATGAGGGGTGATTGGCTTGCCGCTTACCAGAATTAAAGGAAAACCAACTGGTATTAAAGAAATAACTTTAGAAACTAAAGATATGATTGCTATGGGATTTGAAGCTGCAGCAGATTCAGATCTACCTAAAGGGTTATCTAGTAAAGAGTTACTTGTTTTAATGGATCTAAACCAATGGCAAGAGCTAGTACAATCTATTATGTCAACTGGTGATTCTTTAAATAATGCAAATGACATTATTATTGAAGGCGAAGTTAAAAATATAAAATTGCCTGATGATAATCCGAAAGGGGTCTCAACTATTGTTTGTTCAAAAACTGAATATTATAAAGAAGAGAAAAGAGAGAAAGTTGAAAAAGAAAAGCCTCAACGAGAGGATGAAAAACATATTGAGCAAGAACCAAAGTCCAAGTCAAAACCAAAATCAAACAGCCGCTCAGTAAAGCAAAAAAATAAAGATATAGCTGAGTTACATAAAAAGTACAATGGGGTTTGTCAAGGATGCGGGCAGCGTTGCGATAAAAAAGTCGTTACAATTAAAAAGAAAAAAGGAGAGAGAGTTATTGCCTGTCCTGATTGTAGTAAAAAGCAAAAACGCCCTAATTTTAGAGCGAACAACAATCTAGTCAAATGGTACTCTCAAACTTCAAATATAGATGAAGAAAAGGCTCGCAAAGAGTTAGAATCTTTCCCAACTAACTATGCTTTAGTAGCGTTTGGATCAGTAACTAGGGTTTATTGGTCTTGGGAAAAAGACGGAAAGATTGAAGCCCTCTTTGTTAATCATACTGGGGATATTTTTAATTTACGTTATGAAGATGGCACTCAGTTTTTGACACACCTTGATAAACCAAAATTCAAGCGAAAAAACCAAGGGGAATTCTTCATTCGGGGTGATGCATACCAAATTGTTAAGACAGAGGAAATTCCAGTAGAAAAAATTGAAGTTCCTGAACGTTTCCTTAACTCTTCTCCAAGAAGAGAAAAAATTGATGAGAAAATTAACTATTACAAGCAACATAAAAAGTTTGATCGCGATGTTGTCGTAATAAAAAAAGGCGATAAAGCTGAATTGGCAGATGGCTACATTAGATACGTTGTTATTAAAGAATTAAATTTAAATAAAGCAAAAGTTGTCTACGTAGAAAAAGCTAACTCTTAATACTAAGAGTTAGCTTTTTCTTATGCGTGTTGTTGCATTGCGTTGTAGTTTTTATAAGCCTCTATAAACTTCCCAATGTCCCCTGCTCCCATAAATAAAAGGACAGAATCTTGATGAGAAGATAATTTTTCAATAGATTCTACTGTTAGAACTTCGCTACTAGGAATTAACTTCAATAAATCTTCAATGGTAAGTGAAGCATCTTTTTCTCTCGCAGATCCAAAGATTGGGCAACCATATACCTTATCTGCTTTGCTAAGAGAATCTTTAAATTCATTTAAAAATGTAGCTGTTCGTGTAAATGTATGCGGCTGAAAAATTGCTACAACTTCTTTATCCGGATATTTCTGACGAGCTGTTTCAATAGTTACTTCTATTTCTCTAGGATGATGCGCATAATCGTCTACTATAACAGCAGCATTCCACTCTTCAATATTAAATCTTCTTTTAGCGCCTTTAAATGTCATTAAATGGGGTGCTACATCATAAATAGACATTCCCTCTAGTAAACATACAGTTAGTACAGCTAAAGTGTTCTGAATAGCGTGGTCGCCGTGTAATGGTATACGAACTCTTCCTTGGTCCTCGCCCTTAAAGTTAACATTAAATGATGTAACTTTTGGGTTAATTTCAATATCGGTAGCACGAATATCGTTTCCTTCGTTTAAACCATAAGTCACGGTTTGTTTATATTTTTGTAATTTTGAAGTATGAGTGTCGTCACCACATACAATTACCTTTTTAGAAGCGTTATCTGCAAAATGATTAAAAGCATCTAAAACATCATTTAAATCTAAAAAGTAATCCGGATGATCGAAGTCAATATTAGTAATAATAGCGTAGTCCGGGCCGTAAGATAAAAAGTGACGCTTGTACTCACAAGCTTCAAATGAAAAATACTTACTATCCATCATACCGTAACCTGTTCCATCGCCAATTAAAGCACTTGTTGGATATAAGTTTGTTAAAACGTGTGATAGCAAACTTGTAGTTGATGTTTTTCCGTGTGTTCCGCTAATACCAACAGATGTGAATCTCTTCATCCATTGTCCTAAGAAATCGTGATATCGATAAGATTTATAGTTTTTAGACATTACTTCTTTTACTTCTTCGTTTAAATCATTAAAAGCATTTCCGATAATATATGTATGTTTGCCTGTGATGTTTTCTTTTGAAAACCCAAACATTGACACGCCTCGTTGCTCTAATCCTTTTTGAGTAAATAATTCGTCTTCTATATCAGAACCTTGAACTTCATAACCATTATCACACAAAATTTGAGCCAAGCTACTCATCCCTGAACCCTTTATTCCAATAAAATGAAATTTCTCTTTCATTTACAAATCCTCCATACATTAACTAATGTTATTTGTTTGTATATTTTTAACTCTATACCTTCCGCCATTTACTGTAAAGAAAAGGTTTTTTACAAGCGTTGATGAAAAAGATAACGGATATATAAGAGAGGTGCCTATATGTATACAGTTGTCATTCCATATCACGAAGAATTCTATAAATATCTCCAGGAAAGACGAGTAATAAAAAAGGAACAAACCTTTTCTTTTCTTCACTTAGAACATTTTACTGATGTAACTTCCTCGTTTATTTCCGAACACATTGTATCGTTAGAAATAAACAAGCTTATTAGTAACGATGTCATTTCACCTGATGAAATTGACAACTTACGCTCTTGCATTGATGCAGATTTTTTAGGAGAAACAAAATACTTTATCTCTAACAGTTTAATGGGAATTTTAGAAGAACAAAATCAGTTTTCCTTGCCCCACTTTATTTCTTTTTTCTTAAGCGACATTCAAAGAGAAATTCAAGCTCTTCTCTACAATTCTCTTCCCTACCTGTCAGAAAAGCACACTGAAATAAAGCTTGGAGAGGAAAAAGCGGATGTTCTTTATATGGTTGTTGAATCTAATGGATCTATTACGATAGAAAAAAAAGACTGTACCGTAATTAGTAATTGCCCCTATCAAGAACAGGAGCATTCAATAGCAGAAGCCTTATATATTAATCCTACATTACTAATTGTATACGATGCATTCCACCTATTAAAACCGGAGCTTACAAGATGTTTAAAAAATTTATTAAGAAAAAAGGTGGTATTCCTTGGAGAAGAACATCCCCTTCGTAAAAATCAAAAAACATAAAAAACAGTATCAATTTTATTATGAAGAACTCCCTATACACCCTGATCGTCTCTTTCCTAAATTACTGCAGTTAAAACCCTCAATAATAAAAGTACAAGTATATAAAAACGAAAAATTGTACTGGGACGCTTACTATCCTATAACAAATCCAAATCAAATTGAGAAAAAAGTTTGGAAAGCTTTTCGATTTAAGCTTTAAAAAAGTGCGTAATAGACGTACTTTTTTTGCTTTTTGTGAGTCTAGCTGTATATAGCTTTTAAGTTTAAATGAAACAATCTTAAAGTAGTTTGTTTTTGTTCTATTTAATTGAAATACCCCTATTTTTGTTTATAGTAATGTCGTTTTAAGGGGGGATTAAAATGAGAAAATCAACTACTTATGCATTATCTATGGCCTTATCAATTAGTTTGTTAGCCCCTTATGCTGCTACGGTAAAAGCAAGCAGTTATACAGATCCTTTATATGGTTCACCGATTTCTGTACGATTAGGTTATTCAGCTTTTCAAAAACCTAGTTACTCATTTACGATTTCCGGTACATATTCAGTAAGAGAGAAAAACGATATTACGCTAACAAACGGCACATATACAGTTAGAAATAACGCAAGTAAAATTGAAATATTAAAAGATGCTAATGTTCTGTATTCAGGTTCACAAATTACTTTGTTTCCCGTAGACTATGACCGTGAACACACTATACAGCTAGGTTCTTATAAGTTTTTAGGGAATATGACCTTTAGACCAAGTGGAAGTAATGTGTTGCCTGTTAACACATTAGAACAAGAAGATTACCTGTTAGGGGTGGTATCCTCTGAAATGTCTGATGGTTGGGGTTCTACCGGTATGGAAGCATTGAAAGCACAAGCAATTACCGCTAGAACATACTCTAATGGGGACATTGGAGATGAAATAGATAATGGACAAAGTTATCAAGTTTATAATGGTTATAATGAGAACTACGCAAATGTACAAAATGCTGTAGATTCTACACGTAAACAAGTTATTACTTATAACGGTGCAGCAATTAACACAAATGCTGTATTCTCCTCCTCAAATGGAGGTACAATGCTTTCAAAAGTGAATTCGTGGGGAACTGCTAGTTGGAATGATATACCCTACCTTGTAAGAAATACAGATTCTTATGACGCACGATCTGCTACAGCTAATACAAATTGGCAATTTACTCTTGATAAGAGTCAAATATCTCTTAGTGGCTTGGACTTAAAGAAACCTGAAGTTTGGTGGAATAGCATTCAAGAAAAAACTGCTGACAGTTCTAAAGTTACTGGTTTAAAAAATTTTATAAAAAAATACCAAATAGAATACAAAAACTATAACTTAAAGGTTCTTTCAATTGATGAACTAAATTTTACTGATCACAACGATCTTATCAGTGATAAGACTCAGCTAAACGGAGCTGTTAAGATCTCGTATATTGCTTATAACCCTATTACTAATACATATGTGAAAAATACTGACGGTACAATTAAAGTCCTAACTTTTTCTAAATCTACTAGAACGTATGATTATTATTTATCAGGAGCTTTTGGTAGCGGTGTTCTTAAAAGTCCTAATATTAAAAGTTCTAGTACTACTTCAACACAGTACATTATCACTGGTGGAGGTTGGGGACACGGTATTGGTTTAAGCCAATGGGGTGCCTACCAACGAGCAAAAGAAGGTCAGAAAGCGGCGGACATCATTGCTTTTTATTATCCAGGGACTAAATTAACAACCGCTCAACCTACATCAAATATAGAAGAGACTGTATATGCTACTGCAAATGAGCCAATTAACCTGCGTAATAGTGCAAGTTGGTCAGGTTCTGTTATAAATGTAATTCAAACTGGAGAGACAGTAGAAGTATTAGATGATAGTAGTGACTGGTATAAAGTTTTATACAAATCTAAAGAAGGCTATGTAAATAAAAACTACGTAACAATAAAAGAAAATACTCCGGAAACAACAGCGCCAACTGTCGAACCCGAAGTAACTCTTTTAAGCTCGTTTAATACTCAAGATATATTTTATGGAGAATATTCAATTGCGCAGAAATCGGACGTTTCTGTACGATTAACCGGTCCTAATGGTTATAACAAACTGACTTTCCTTGATACTCTTGATGCTGGAAAATACTCTTTTGGTGGACCTATTACCCAAGCGCCAGCTGGCAATTACACCGCGACTATAACGGTTACTTCAAATGGTAAATCTGTTGTGAGAACGGCAAATTTCATTAAAAAGTCGGCCCCAACAGTTATTATTTCTAGTTTATCCGCTACTGATACAACATTTTCCGGACAGTTAAATGTTGATCAAAAGTCAAAAGTATTCGTTTATTTAAGCGGTCCTAACGTTCAAAAGTTTATTTATTATAACGATGATTTAGTTGGTAATCAACTTTTTGGTGGCTATATCCCAACTAACTTCGCTAATGGTTTGTACCAAGTTAAGATTGTAGCTGAAAACGAGAACGGCACAACAACTACAACTAAAGAATTCAATATTAACAGAGGGATACCTACTCAAATTACTCTAAAGTCATTCTCGTTCGCAAATGGCACTTATTATGGAACGTACCAAATTGATCAAGAGTCACTTGTTGCAGTATCTCTAAAAGGCCCGAATGGGTTGCAAAGATTAACGTACTATCAAACAACTCAACCTGGGACATATGCTTATGCTGGAAACATTAGTAGTTTCCCTAAAGGTGACTACTCTGTAGTTATAACAGCAAAGAACAAGCAAAACATTAACAGTTCAGCGGTAACTAATTTTAACTTTGGTCAGGTATCTGCTAAAACCTATACTGTAAAGTCAGGTGATACTTTATATGCGGTTTCACGCAAAGTAAATGTTTCTGTGAACTCTCTAATGAGTCTAAATGGGTTAAAAACAACTAGTCTACGCATTGGACAAGTTTTAAAAATTTCTTAACAAGAAAAAAACAGGAATCTCAGAATTCCTGTTTTTTTATAACAATTAAATGTACTTCATAAAACTTTCTATGCTTGTCGAAAAGAAAGAGTGTTTTTGAAGTTCTAATAGCTTAGATTCGTTACATATTTTCTTTAGCTTTTCTTTTACTTCATCTTCATCATAAATTGCAATATTTTCATTTAAATAAATAATTATTGCGTTTCGATACGCCTCTAAACGAGCCTCTTGTTGAAGTTTAGGGTCTAAAAGTGTATTCACTAATCCCCCTCCTCCTTTTGGATAACTATACCATAGAAGGCAAGTGGAAAATAGATTCTCTTATTTAACGGAAAGTACTTTTTCTTTAAAGTGCTTTCCTCTTTCTTCAAAGTTAGAGAACTGATCCCAGCTAGCACAACCTGGAGAAAATAGTAATACCCCACCGTCTGCTACTCTTTCTTTTGCTATTTGAATCGCTTTATCTAAATCTTCTTCTAGAATAGCCTCTGTATAGTCTTTCGCGTCCCTATATATTTTAGGACCACTCTGACCAAAGCAGATAACCGATTTTACTTTACTCCACTCATTTACAAGGTCTTCGTAGCCGTTACCACGATCTAACCCACCCATCATTAATACAACAGGTTCCTCAAATGCAGAAAGAGCTGCTTTGACTGCAGTTGTATTTGTTGATTTTGAATCGTTATACACTTTTAATAGTTCATTTTCTACTACCTTTTCTAACCTATGCTCTACGCCATTGAAGGATTTTAAACCGCTAATTACCTCTTCTTTTGTAGAGTACTCCAGAGCGGCTAATACAGACGCCATAGCGTTTTGTATATTGTGTACTCCTTTAATTCCTAACTCATTTTTATGAAGCCATTTTTCTCCTTCAATCCATAGATGTTCACCATTAAAGTAAGCGGCAGCTTGTTCATTCTTTAGAGAAAAGGATTTCTTTCTCCCTTTCTTTAATTCGGATACTTTTTTAATATGTAAATCATCTTCATTAAAGATAAATAAATGTTCCGGATCCTGATTAATAAATATGTTCTGTTTAGAATTGTGATAGTCTTCAAATGTTTTGTGATAATCAAGATGTGCTGAGAAAAGATTCAACCAAATTGATACATCTGAATTAAAATCCTTTAAATCACGAAGTTGAAAGCTAGACAGCTCTGTAACAAGAACTTTTCTTTGTTCCTTAGCTTCTTTCAAAAAAGAGTTACCGATATTACCAACTGCGCTTGCTCTTTGGCTGTTTTGGTTAAGAATATGCTGAATAAGGCTAGTTGATGTAGTTTTCCCGTTAGTACCTGTAATAGCAATTAGAGGTTGAGCTTTATATCTAAGGGCATAACCAATTTCGTTTGTAATCGTTAATCCCTTTTCCTCACAAATTTCTACTATAGGATGAGAAAATGGAATCCCAGGACTTTTAACAATGTATTGATAACTATCTAATGGAATATCTTCTATATTGCTAAATACTTTTGCATTACTTTCTAATATACTTTCTGGCACACTACCATTTTCCAAAAACACATCAAATATAAGGTTTTGTTCAATTAGATCATTTGCTACTGCCATATTAGACTTACCTAAGCCCAATAATAGATATTGACTCATTGCTGCCACTTCTTTCTTTTAATTAGATTTCATAATCTTCGCCTTTAACGAATTCGATTAGAAAACCATATTTTCTAAAATGGTATTCTATATCTGGTAATGTCTGCTTTATATCTTCTAAGAGCTCTTTTTGATTATAAATCTCCATCATTTCGTGCTCTACAACTGTGATTTCTTTAGAAATGTTACCAATTGTCTCTTCAATACGTTCAAAAACTTTTCCGTATTTTATTCTTTTTAACCCATTATTGTTGCTTAGAAAGTTCTTGCTATCTACATATCTTTGCTGAGTTTCGGTAACTTTTCGTTTTAAGTTAGCTAACTTAACTTCCCGCTCCCTTTCCATCTCGCTAAAGTCAAAATTAAACTTAAGCATTCTTTCGTAAGGGTTAATAGTTGCAAACGATAATAAAAATTGTCCTTTTGTATAATCAAGAACAAGGTTTCCTTCATTTAGCTCTTCTTCATTTAATGTAAACCCTAATTCTTCGATGAGCGGTCTAAGCTTTTCTGCTAGCATATGTTCAATTATATGCTCTTCTGTTATTAATAAGGATGGTAGATGGATGCCTTTTTTTGTCTTTCCTGTTTGAAAATAACGTAACAATGAATCTATTGTATTTTCTTCAATTAAGTTAATTGATTCGTCAATCCACCTCTTAGCCTCAGATAGGTTACGAATAGAATTACTTCTTACCATAGTGTCTTCACCTCTTGAACTTTCTTACCTATACCTAATTCAATTCCTTTTGCACAGTTGAACAAAAGAAAAACCCTGCATAGACAGCAGAGCTTTTCAGGTTCTCATATTCTCTTCTAAATGTAAGGAAACTCTTATCTTTTGAAAAATTGATGACAACCATTGAGCGTTAACGTTAGCTATAATTTTCCCTGAAATATCTTCTTTGGGAATAGGTCCGAAGTGACGACTATCTGTACTGTTGTTTCTATTGTCGCCCATTACAAATATCTCGTTTTCTTTTAACTGAAAGGTTTGATCCGGCTGATTAGCTCTTTCTCTAATTAAAGGTTCACTAACTTTTTTGCCGTTTCTATATATGTAACCATCTATAATTTCAATCTTATCTCCAGGTAAGCCAATTACTCTCTTGGCCAAACTTAGGGGATGTGCTTGACCTTCAATTCTTACATTTTTAAGAGCAACCTTATCGTAGAAGGACAAGCCTTCGTTAGGCTCATCCAAGAGTATATTCCACTTCTTTATGACGATAAGTTGTCCATCTTTCATATTGGGCTCCATTGAGTGTCCGTAGACAAATCCAAAATCAATGACAAATACCTTTAGCAGAAGCAAAATCCCCATAAAGATGAAAATATCGCGCAAATCAGTTAGAAAACGTTTTTTTCTTTGTTTTCTAATTTGCTTCTTTTTTTCTTTTGGAGTCATCCATTTTTAACTCTTTGCCAAACACTATTTCTTGCTTGATTTTCTAACTTATTATCTAGAGCGGTCATCCAATCGTGGGCTGACTGTGCACCAAAGCGATGTTCAATTGCTTTTTCAATAAGAAAATCTGCAATTGTAGGGTTTTTAGGGAGGATAGGTCCGTGTAGGTATGTACCAATTAAGTTTCTATATAGTAAGCCCTCTTGGTTGCTTTCATCATCATTACCATTACCCTTTTCTACATTTCCTAAAGTGTCAAAAGAATGGTATGTACGGCCACCGTGATTTTCGAAACCAACAATATCACCAAATTTTTCTGACTTGATAAGCACATTACCAATTAGGCGAGGTTGTTTTGCAACTGTACTAAAATCTAATATACCCAATGTTTCTAAACGATTTCCATTAGCATCAATATAATCTTTTCCTAAGAATTGATAACCACCACAGATAGTTAAGCCTGGGACACCATTTTCAATCTTTTGTTTTAGTTTACCTTTAATCTTTTGCAACTCATCAGTAGCGAGACTTTGTTCCCTGTCACTTCCTCCGCCAATAAAGAACATATCCATATCATCTAATGAAAGACCATCAGTTCTACTAACTTCAATTACATTGAGTTTAATTCCGCGCCATTCACAGCGTTTGACTAAACTAATAATATTTCCACGATCACCATACAAATTTAACTTGTCGGGAAAGAAATGATAAAGATTTAAAACTTTTAGTGAAGAGGTTTTAGTTTTGAGGGCAGCTTCCAAAATATCATTTCCTAAAGAGAAGCGGTTCTGTTCATTTTCAGTGGCTTTTACTGCTTTTTTTGTATGTTGTTTTTGTTTGTGTTTTTTCAAAGTTTTTCTCTCCCCTTATGAGCTTTTCAATCGTTTAACTAATGCTTTTCTTGTTGGTTCAAGGGCAGTATAGTTTGGAACTACATAGCTATTAACTCTAGAGCTAACTAATTCTTCTACCGCTTTCTCAATGTCATTAATAATCACAATCTTGTCTTCAGGAATACCTGCATACTTCATACGAACAGCCATATCTTCGGCTCTTAACCCGCTACAAATTACTCTGTCTGTAAGTGAGTTTTTAATTTTTTCGTAATCAGCATCCCAAATCCAAGAAATATCTCGGCCATCATAAGCAAGATCATTAAGAACAAATAGATATTGCTTTCTTTCATTATTGTAGTTAGATTCAGATAAGCTTACATTTACACCAGCTGGGTTTTTTGCAAGGTTAAGAACAACTTGTTTGCCTTTGTTTTCAAACCATTCCATTCGGCCATTTTCTACGCTAAACGTATCAAGTGCTTTCTGAATTTGTTCATATGTTAAACCTGATTCCAAACATACACTAATAGCAGCTAGCGCATTAATAGCGTTATATGATCCCAAGATAGGTAAATTGAAAGTTCCTACATTAGTTTTGAAAGATAAGCCTTTGTTCACTTTTAGATTTAGAATTTCGTATTTAGGAGTTTGTCTACCAAATCCACAAGAACAGTGATAGTGACCTAATTGACCGTAGTGTGTGTAACTATAATCTAGCGGCTCCCCGCACTCTGGGCAAAAAGTAGATTCAATCATATTGTGCTGTTCAAATTGGAAAGCTTCTTTTCCTAAGCCAAAATAATCAGCTTCCATTCCAATTCTTCCAAGGCGACTTACAAAAGGATCATCTGCATTAAGCACCAACTTAGCATCTGTGGTCTTAAGTACTTCACCAATTTTATTTACTAAGATATCAATTTCCCCAAAGCGGTCTAATTGATCACGGAAAAAGTTTGTAAAGACCATTAAATCTGGTTTTACTTCTTTTGATACTCGCTCAATAGAACCCTCATCTATTTCAATAATCGCTACGTCCGCTTTCTTACCTGAAACTAAGCTTTCATTGTCAATAAAGGCTGTTGTAATGCCGGTAATCATATTTGAGCCTTCGCTATTATGTACAATATGATAGCCGCTCTCTTTGAAGATGTGGCTAACAATTTGTGAAGTTGTAGTTTTGCCGTTCGTGCCACTAATAAAGATGATTTTCTCTGTTTTATCGGCTAACTTTTTTAATACGTTTTTATCAATCTTTCGAGCAACAACTCCTGGGATGTTGCTTCCACTTTTATTTAACATACGACTAGCTTTTTGAGCCATCTTAGCTGCTAGTACTGATACTTTTACGGGCATTTAAAAAATTCCCCTCTCTAGACTTACTTCTATCTAGGAGGTACTTTTCAAATTTTTTCTCCATACCCTTATGAAAATCACTATAATCGCCAAAAAAAGAGGAGGTGCTAAAATGATCGGTTTACACGATGACGCTTCGCTAATAGCTTCCAATACTTTAAGAGAAATTGCTGATTTCGTTCCTGGTGATTATGAAATACATCACGTATTAATTGATTCGTCTGCCTTATATCAAGAAATACATATACTTTTTTCATTTGAATTAGAAAAAGGACTTTTCCAAAGTAATCAACAATTACGTGAATTAAAGTATGATTTGGTGAACAAATGTGGGGTAATGTATCAAGTTTTTGAAAAAGAGGATAACAAACCAAAAATTATAAAGGTCTATGGTGATAAACAACTTCTTAAAGAAAAAGTGTGGATATAAACGTATTTTAAAGCTGTTCTTTTAAAGCGTTTAAAAATTTAATAAAAGTAAGTTCTTTTCTTTAAAATAAAAGGAGATGAAAGATGAAAAAATATATATTATTAACTGTGGCAGCTTGCGCAGTTCTAACTGGATGTAATGCATCTTATAAAATTGAAGGTAGTTTTAAACAAAGCGTTGTGAACAGTAATAGCGAAGTAACTTTTAAAACAAATAAAATAACGTCTGATCAGGAGATTGCCGTATTCCATTTAAAAGCGAATAAGAATAAAACAATTTCTATACCATACACAGTCAAAGGTCTAGATAATGAAAAGTTATCTTTAAAGGTCGGGAGAAGAATTTCCGAAACAACAACATATGATGAAGATGAGCTAGTAGACTCTTCCACTCATACTTTTGTTTATGAAAAAGAATTAGATAAATCACAAAAGGGAGAAATTCATTTTGTCGCTAAAAAATCAGGTAACTATGCAATTATCGTAGGTAATGGAAATCAAGATGAAGAAACGTCCGATGTTAAAGAAGATATCGAGTTTACAGCAAAACTTCCCAAATAAATATTGTTATTAAGGGAATTTGAGTTACAAGGAAAACGAAAGAAATGGAATTTAATTATTCCATTTCTTTTTAATTGTGGTATGATTTTAAAGAGAAATTTTGGAGGAAGAAATATGAAGAAAACGTTAAAAAGCGGTTCGTTTTGGATAGGAATTGTCATAGGTATTGCTATAATAATAGCAGGACTTGCTTTGTTCTATTATTCGGATGAAAAGCGGTTAGAAAAAGAACAATTAAGCGCATTAAAGCTTAGTCAGAAGAACTTAGAGAAGGACTTTAAAGAATTTAAAAGTCTTCCAGATGCGAAAAAGAATAAGAAGCAATATGTAAAACAAATTGATAAAATATCTAATAGTATAGAGTATGAATATAATGATTTGGTGGAGATAGAACCACCAGAAAAGACAGTTTACATACATACCGGTGTGTTAGATAATCTAGAACTTATTTTAGATAACCTAGATAGTGTAGATCTTCTTATTGATAACAAACACGAAGATGCTGTTAAACCATTTGAAGATTACATAGATGATTTAATGTTATATGTAAACAAAGACATTGAAAAGCAGATTAAAAAATTAAGTAAGTAGTTTAATGCCCATACCGTTGTATGGGCATTAACTCTTATTTGAAAACTAATATGTATTGACGGACAATAACAAATTAATTGGAGTGAAGGAAATGGATGGTTCATTAGTATTCTTGCTGATTATGGCTATAGGGTTTGTTGCTGCAGTGATGAAAAACTATAAAGTTTGGAAAAGTAGCGGAAGAATCAGTTCTATTTATGGAGCGGCGACGATATTTCTGGCTATTTTCTTGCTGTTTGCTGGGAATCAATATATTAAGCAAAAAGAGTTTGATAATAATTTAGATGCTGTATATCAATACTTTAGTGAGGAAGATGTGCATTATGTTAGTTTAGACCTCACAGAAGTAGAAACGGATGCTGGAACATACAAGATTGAGGTTGATCAGGGACTTGTAATGAATGCAAAGTTAATAAAAAAATAAAAGCCATACAAATGGCTTTTTTCTATACCCAAAACACAAATGGCAGCGATAGACCAATTATAGAAATGAAAATAGGGATAATTGAAAGGTCTACCTTTCTTGCTGGGGTAATTTTTAATTTGCTTATAATTAAGAA
This sequence comes from Priestia sp. SB1, assembly GCF_038898415.1. Classification (NCBI taxonomy): domain Bacteria; kingdom Bacillati; phylum Bacillota; class Bacilli; order Caryophanales; family Bacillaceae; genus Priestia; species Priestia sp. SB1. The sequence continues at coordinate 934,985 of NZ_JBBJSS010000002.1, forward strand.
AACAACTAGGTAAACTATAAATGCAGGACCAAAATACAAATAGTATTTAGCCCCATAATCATTTAACAAAAATGCAAAAAGTAAAGAAGCTACAATACTAGCTAACGTATAAGCAAAGAAGTTTGCTTTAAATGCTTTGTTTAACATTAGCTCGCTATTTACGTTACGCTCCACTTCTTTTATCACATTTAATTCTTTGTGATATGCCTTAATTTCTTCTCTAACTATCTCTCGTATATTATTTGGTTCAGACATATTTATCCCCCCTCTTTTTTACTCATTAGCAAGGGAAAATCCAATACCTCTAATTATTAACAGCAACGTGCTTTTTTATAAACTCAATGTAATAAGTAGCATCGCTAATAGCTTTCTCAATGGCGTTATTAATTGAATCAAAATTCTCTTGTTCTTTATATTTGCAGAAACCTATCTCTTCTGCCCACTCTTCTACTGTATTTGGAATATCATTGTCATTCCAAGGCTGTAAAAAGTAACAGACCTTCATTTCTAGTGATAGGTCGCTAGCTTTTAAATTATTTACTCTTTTCATCATACCAGTTCCTTTTATATCTTTTTGAATCCTATAATTTATGCTGTTTTTTTATAAAGCGTGACAATCTGCTATATAATTTAACCGTTTTATAAAGGCGGTGATTTTTATGCTAATACTTTTAATTGTGCTAATAGTGATAAGTATAATAGCTTTAAGAATTAAAGTGGAAAAAAGAAAGCCTTCATTTGCTGAAATTAAAGGTCTAATGGGTGAACAAAAGGTAAATGATGTTTTAAAGCAACATAATTTAATATATTTCCACGATACTCTGTTAAAACAGGGATCTGTTTCAAGTCAGTTTGACCATATAATCGTCTTCCCTAACAAAACCGTAGTAGTTATAGAAACAAAGGATCGCAATGGCGTTATAACTGGCGGTGCTAATGATGAAAAGTGGTTGCAAGTTGCAGGAAATCAGAACCGCTATTATTTCTATAATCCTATTAAGCAAAATATAGGGCACATTAATATGCTGTATAAGAAAATGGATGAGTACCGTTTGTATGGTTATAGGATTCTTTCTCTTGTGGTGTTCACATCTGACAAGTCCGTTCTAAAAGATGTTCCTAGTGGGGTTATTCATTTGAATGACCTAAGTAGAACGTTAAGTAATATAAACGGTAAATCGTTCTTTAACCGCTCTAAGAAGTTTGTGCATATGTTAAAAAGAGAAGATTTTTCTAGAAGTAAGAAAGAAGTTAGGAGACATAAAGAATTCGCAAAGAGAGCTCCTCATCACAAAAAAGCAACCTATTAAATGGTTGCTTTTTATTTTTGTTCTATTTTCGCATTTATAATTAGCCCTTCTTCTTTGTTCTTTCCTTTGACCAAAACACCGGATACATCCTTAATATTGGAGATAGACTTGCTATCCTTTACTTCCGTTATAATTTTTACTGTTTTACTTTTTTTATCTTTAGTTTCTACAAATGCTTCAATTACTTTAATTTTTGTTTTATCTACTTTTTTATTAAAAAAGATTGTACTTATTGAATCCAATTCATCTGTTAATGGATTTTTTACTGATAATACCTGTTTAACCTTATAAGTGTGAACGATTCCTTCGGAAACGTCTTTTTTGACTTGCTCTAGCCACTTATTTGTTTCTACCGCTTCTTTATTTGCACTATATGTAATACCAGCTAATACTAATGCTAATGCAATTGACCATCCAAGACTAATAAAGAGATTACGCTTTTTACTCATACCATTCCTCCCCCTTTTTGTATGGTTTAATTTCTAAAATTCATTTTTAATATATTGCTTATTCCCTTTCCTTTTTGTATGTGTAATTATTTAATGTAGAACTCTAAAGTTAAAAGAACGCATAAAAAAACAGATGACGCTATATTAAAGCACCATCTGTTTAAATCTTTATTGGTTTACACTAATGCTCAAAACGGTAAATCGCTATCAGGAATACCTACTCCCCAAAACGGTAAATCGCTATCGGGAATAACTACTGCCTTCTCGTAACTGTTTTTTTGTTCTTTGTTTGTACTCACTTTGTTGATTATATTTGTATCTACATTTGCGTACATAACAATACAACCATAACAAGACATCCCAACTTTAAGTGAACAAGAGCAACGGCAATCCATACAAATATATGCATCCTCTTCTCCCTTAAGAATTAACTCGTAGTCTTCTGGTTTTTTGTGAATGGAATATGACCCAAATACTTGTTTGATATAATTGACCTTTGCATAGAGAACTTCTTTTTTTAACTTAGTGACAAGTGAAGTTTCTTTTAGACGTTTTGTTAGGACAACAACTTCCTTCTTTTCACCCGTATGTACATCTCTACTTCCATTAACAATTATAAAAGTCTTAAAACTATCTTCTACGATGCGATCAATTGATAAACTCGTAAATTGAGTGTTTTCTTCCTGTTTAGCAATTAGATATTTTTTCATTTTACTTCCTCCAAAATTCATATTTTAAATATAATAACCTCTATATTCCTTTATAAGGAAAGAAAACAAAAAAACATCGTAATATGAATTACGATGTTTTTTAATGTTTACGATTAAGCTGTTACTAAAGTTGGTTTAGCAAAGCCCATACGGATATTGTATTGTTGTACAAAATTTAGAATTGTAGTAGCAACACCCATTCCTATACAAATTGGAACCCCGTTTACAGGTTGTTGTTGTCTGCTACTCATTTTTTCGCCTAAGAATATAAAATGATCTGGAACACTAAACAAACGTGCAACTTGTCTAACACTTAGTCCATTTAACCCTCTTGGTGGCAAGATGTTTGCTTTTCTGTAATTAGCTAGACTAAAGCTTGGTTTATTACTTTCTAACCGACGATACGTAGTACTGTGAGTACTAGGTTTCTTAGGCTTTTTACCTTTTCGTTTTTTAGGACGCATTGAATCAGTTAACAAATATTTAGGTAACACCTTCCAGTTCCTACCTTGAGGGACATATTTTCTTCTCTCAACTACTAAAGGATCTTTTGGTTTTGAAATATCTAGTTGATTTGGAACTGAATCATCTAAGCCTTTTAAAGCCTCTCCAACTGTTTTATAATTCTCTGGTCTTACTGTAGGCTTTGGTAAATCAATCTTACCTATTTTTGAACCAATAATAAATGCTCGTTTTCTTAATTGAGGATCACCAAAATCTGCAGCGCATAAAATTCCTGCAGTAATCTCAAAGTCACTTAACTCTTCTTTTATTAACTTCAAAACTTCCCCTTGGTAAGCTGTAAGAATCTGGGGTACATTTTCCCAACAGAAAATTTTACAATTTTCATTTTCCTTAATTGCTTCAATTGATTTAAGTATAAGAGGATAGTCCTTGTGATCTTTCAAACGTTTATCGGAGCGATTTGAATTTGAAAAAGCGGTACACGGGCTTCCAAGAACCATAATTGCTGATTTCACAATTTTTTTCAAATCGTACTTTTTGATATCTGCTTGTACAATATGATCGCCTAAATTATGCTTGTATGTTTCTACGGCACCTGCTTCAAAATCTAAAGCGAATTTCAACGTAAATCCAGCCTTTTTAAATCCGTAATCCATAAGACCTGCACCGCTAAATAATGAACTTATTTCTAACGGAATAGCAACATCTCTTAAAACATTTTTAACTCCAGAAAACGCATCGTTTTTAGAGTCATCAGCAAATGGACTTTCCTCCATAAAAAAGTCAAATGAAAGTTGTCCAGCGGCTACTTTGTTTAACTGATTTCTTCTCAGGTAAACTTCGTACTTCTGTTTTAACTCTAATCTTGGTTTAATATCAATAATCTTAGAAATTTTTCTTAATGCTTTTTTGCTCACATTCTTAGCTTTAGAAATGATTGTATTGCTTTCTTGTGAGTTAGCAATATCCTCAACTTCTACATTTTGAAAACCTCGTACACGAATTACATCTTCAAAAATTTCAATGTCTAATTGATCCGCTCCTGAAAATGCAGATAAAGCTTGTTTATCACGAACATCTATTACAGATTTTAGTTTTCCTGCTTTGCGTCTCTTAATTTTGCTTTTCAAATTAAGAGCCACAAGTAATTTTTCAGATAGAGATTTGTGTCTACGACTTAAAGCTTTTTTCTTTGAAACAGTAATTGTTCTTTCAGCAAGTTCTTTCTCTTTTTTAGTAGGTTTAAGTTGTCTATAAGAAACTGTGTTACCTTCTTCTGTAGATGGAACAATTAAAATCTCTTTTGTATTGTAATCGACAATATACTTAAACTTGGTACCTGCTTTAAACATAGTCTTCATTAGCTCTATGTCTTGAATGTAAAGTCCTCTTTCGCTTTTCTTTGCTTTCCGTTTCTTTATAATATTATTCTTAATAGAATTAATTAATTTCATTATTAAGCACTTCCTTAAATAATTATTTTCAATATGATAGATCAAAAAATAAATATTTGATAAAAAACACAAAAAAGAAGACTAGAGCTTAAATGCTCTAGTCTTCTTTAACTGACTTTACTCTGTTTATTTCTTCGTTTGCAGCTGTTAGAAATAATTTTAATTCTTTAATTTCATTGGTTAGTAAATGCTTAGTTTCGCTATGGCTTACCTTTGGTAGATCGTCTATATAGCTTTTTAGCTTAAATTCTAATTCATCTTTCCAAGAAACCATTGTCTCAATTCTTTTAAAACGTTGCTCTTCTTTTCCGCTATCATTTGTGTTCGGCAGAAAAATCGCTCCTTGTTTTTTCTGCTATTTTGCCCAGTGTGATACTTGTGTATCCGTTTATATTTAATTAAATAGCAAAAAAAGTGCCGCTATTAATCGGCACCAAATTTATTAATCTCTGTTTTTAATTTTAATATGTTTTTTGGCTTATCTAGTTCTCCGTTCTCAACGAGGATTAGAGTAGAAATTTTTGTTGCATTCACATATTCCCCGATTAAACCGTCCAATACGGCTATCATTGATTCTGCAATAAAATCTTCGACATCTGCAGAGCTGTAAATAACCCCTTTGATATGAATGAAGATATCCAGCTTCCCTGGATCATTCTCTGACTCTTCTAGTTCATAAAAAATATCCTTTGAGCTAATTGTCTTATCATCAAAATGAATAATAACCTCTTGAGCGGTTGCTTGTCGTAAAGCAGTAAAGTTCCATTTGTCTTTTAATTTCTGTGGAGCAGAGTTTATAAGGTAATATACCGTTTCAAATAAGTCTGTATTTCCGTTTGCTGTTACAATAAATTCTTTTTACCTTCTGATGAATTTGTCACAATTTCAAACCCTAAGTAAGGATTATATTTCTCAAGACACTTATAAATCTTATAAAAAACTTTTTGATAGTTGTCTTTATTGATCTCACGAAATTCCTTTTCGTGAAGAGAAAACCACTTCCAGAAGCGTCTTGGGTTTCTTTTGGCAAAAGTTGATAGCATATAATCCCTCTTTCCTGTTTGTTTATCTATGTAGTTAATTATCTTTTTTTAATGAGATGTCTTGTATAATTTATAATTCACTTAAAACTAATGAAAGTGAGTGGATATAAATGAAGGCAACTTTTGACATCAATCGAGTTTTGTTACTGGACACAACCTTTGAGCCACGTATGCTTGAGGAAGGTCAAGCAGTGATAGGGGCAATAGAGGGAGAAAGTGTTTTTATGGTCAAAATAACATCTGAACAAATGGATAATATCCGATTGCAGGCAAAAGCTGAAAGTCAATTAGGTTCTTATGAATACACTAAAAAGGCTTGCGATGAACTTAAGGAAATGCAAAAAACAATGCGTAAAACAGAAAGAAAACTATTAGAAAAACTTCAAAGTCTTTGTCCTCACAATAATAAATATAAAGTAGGGGATAATGAATTTTTAAATTTTGATGAAGATTCTTACCATAAATGCAAAGATTGTGGCAGCATATTAAAATAATTAAATTACATTAGACGCTTACAATGGGAGAAGCAAGCGTTAAATTTTTTTATAATATCTAGTTGCAATGTTTAGTTATTACGTAATACAAGTTTACCTTAGAAAAAATTAGGAATAAGATGCCATTTTATTCTTATAAATGATAAAATAGGTTGTTACTTGAAAATTTTTACGTAGGGGGATTCTAATGGGGAAATACTCGCATAAATCCGATTATGAACTTGAAATAATGCGTGAACAAGGTGGGGATTCTTTAAACGACTCCTTAGAAATTGAAATTGAGTTAGAAAATAGGGGTTACGAGCAAGATGAAAACGGTTATTTTGAATTTGAGCCTGAGCATAAATCGAACATACACAACGACGTTTATGTAGGAAACGAAGAATCTGGTGATGGATTTCTGTTTAAGTTTTTTTTGTGTGCGGCTTTTGTAATCTTTTGTTTGTTTGGCACTCCTATTATTGTAGGGTATGCAATTAATTTTTCTTTCTTGATTTATATAGGTTTTATTCTGACTTTTGCTTTTATGTATTTGGGTAAGGCTGTCCTACCAACAGTGAATTTTCTCTTCTACTTGGGTTGTTTTGCGCTAATGACAAGGTTCTATGCAGACTTGGTTGGATATTGGGAGCAAACTAGCTATCTAACGTTTGTTCATAGTAATAGTACACATTTTGTAGATCTTCTTAAATATGCAGTTATCTATATATTCTATATAGCCATCGTCCCCTACTTACTATTTAAAACAGTTAAGACAATTACTCTGGCAGCATTAAACAAAAAAGACAAGTCTGATTTAGATATTGAAGGATAAACAAAAAGAGAGCCACAATGATTGTGTGACTCTCTTCACAAACTAAATAAATAATAAGCTAGCTAATGCTAGTACTAAACCTACTGCCCAAAACCCTCGTACTACTTGAACTTCGCTAAAACCACTTAGCTCATAGTGGTGATGTAAAGGACTCATTTTAAAGATTCTTTTCTTTCTAATCTTGAATGAAAGAACTTGTAAGATAACTGATAGTGTTTCTACAACGAATACCCCACCAATAATAGCTAGTAAGACTTCAATTTTTAAAATCACAGCCATTCCTACCAGTGCTCCACCAATAGCAAGTGATCCTGTGTCTCCCATAAATACTTTAGCTGGATTTCTGTTAAACATTAAGAAACCAAGTAGACTTCCTACGAATGCTACAGCGAACATTCCTACTTCTGAATTCCCTAAACTAAATGCAATAATACCAAAAGTACCAATTGAAATAATACTTGTTCCTGCTAATAAACCATCTAAACCATCTGTAAGATTTGTTGCATTCGTAGTACCAATCACTAGGAATAAAACAAATACATAATAGAACCAAGATAACTCAATAAATGTTTCTGTTCCAGGAATATGAAGGCTCGTGTCTAGGCCTTGCTTATGTAAAAAGAATAAGAAAATAATTGAAATAACAAACTGTGCAGCGAGCTTTTGCTTGCTTGTTAATCCAAGATTTCGTTTAAAGTAAATTTTAATAAAATCATCTATAAAACCAATTGCTCCATTACCTAATGTGATAAAAAGTAATAATAAAATTTCCGGCTTAATTTCAATAAATGATAAAGTAGTAATAGTTAGGGTAAACAGGAATAATAACCCGCCTAGTGTTGGTGTACCTGACTTCTTTTTATGTGATTCTGGCCCTTCTTCTCTTATACTCTGGCCAAATTGAAAATTCTTAAGTAAACGAATAAAATGTGGTGCTAATAATATAGAAATTAAAAATGAATTGAACAATAGCATAAACAATTTCATTTATAAGTTTTCCCCTTTTTATGTAGTTTTTGAACGTCTTTTAAAATGTTTAATAAAGGGAGCTAATAACCTTTGAAAAAACCCAAAAAAATATTTATCCCCATTTTAAGAAAAGAAGCCAAAAACCATTATGCCATAATTGATTAATAAAATGATAAAAAATATATGACTGGAGGCTTTAGCTTGGAGCTAAAAGATTGGTCACATTCAGAAATAATTGTTTTGGAGGAAAGCCCTAAGCAAGGTGGAGAGTTAGTAACTCTTGGGCTGCGTGGTACTTCAAATAAGTACTATTACATATTAAGCGGAAATTCTAAGAAAGGATTTTCTATTAAATGTATGAGCGGTATAGGGCGTAGTCAAACAAGTATTAATTGGTTTGTGTACTACTATATTGAGCAAGAAATGAAGCGGCACTTATACGAAAAATACCCTAGTCTTGAACTGAAAGAAGTATTTGCTAGCCGTTCATATATTGAAAGTACTTTTAGTGAAGAAAAAGTCAATGCGCAACTTAAATTAAAAGATTGGTTTGTACACTTTTCTACAGTTATATCAGCTACTCTTGTCGCCATAATAGCTATTGCCGTGTGTTTTGCTTTAATAGCAATTAATCAAACCTTGCTACCTCTACTATTTATTATTGTGCTAGCCACTTCATATTATATGAGCACAAAAGAGGCATTCAAGTCTAGACTGGTTCAATATCAAATATTTAAACATTATTCCCAACAGGCTAATCGTATTTAGAATCTCATACTAACAATGTTAAAAGGCTATCTTTAAAATAGCCTTTTAATTTTACATTTTATCAGGAATTAAAAAGTTTTGTAGATGGGTTCCAAGTTCGCTTGGTACTTTTGCTTGATAAAACAGAAACAACCTCATAACCTAAAACTCCTGGAATTTCTAAGTCATCTTCGTCATATTGACTTTCCATTTGTAAAATATCAAATAGTTCATTATGTAAATCCTCGTTGGTTATCTGCTCTATTAACTCAAACATATACTTCTCTACAGTACTTTTAAATGTGGAGGTATTATCTCGAGAGTAGAAATCGATTGCATATTTGCCATCAGGACCGCTACCTAGAGGGTTAATTGTAGATATACTTGGGTACAAATTAGAAAATTTTGCTCCAGAATCAAAATAATTTAGTAAGTAGCGAAATGCTAGACCTTCGTTCGATTTGTTAAGCTGCACGCTAACTTTAATGTTGTTATAACCTTGCATTTTATTATCATCCCTTTTTATTTTTTAACGTACTTTTATCTTACTTTCATTTTGCCGCAAAAAATAAAATAAGGAAAATGGTTAAGTTTGGGTATGTAAACACTCAAAGCTAGGGTGAATTTGGTTACTTTTTGTTACCTACTCAAAAGATTATTAGATAAAAAGAGCTTTAATAATACTACTTTTATTTGCAGACTAGCTTATTTCTACTATCTTTTGGTTACTTTTCGTTACCTTTAAGTGATTCAAATACGCTAAGACATTGTTATGTTAGTCTTACATTGTATGGTTTTCATTTATTCTTATGGTTACTTTTTGTAACTTAAATATTTTATGTGTACGAAAATTAAGTATGTAGTCTCTTATTTAAAAGTTATCACAAAGAAAAAACCACTAAGAATTTTTATATTCTTAGTGGTCTTATAATGCTCATTATCGTACTGAGCCACCTGATAAAGATTGTTGCGCTAAAGCTACTAAACGTTTTGTGATTTCTCCACCTACAGAACCATTAGAACGAGCAGTAGTTTCTGCACCTAATTGAACACCAAATTCTTGAGCGATTTCGTATTTCATTTGCTCGATTGCTAATTCTGCACCTGGATTTACCAATTGATTAGAGTTGTTTGAACGTGTTTGTTTAGCCATTTTATATGACCTCCTTGTAAGTTTACTTGTAATATCTGCTAACAAGGAATCTTTTATACACGCTTATTATTATTTTTTTAAGAAATTAACATATTTGCTATCTCTGTGTTGGCATCTTGGCGTAATTTAAGCATTTTCATTATAGTAGCTTGTTGCATTTCTACCTTAGTAAGTTCGCTTGATACATTTGATAAATCTATCGCCTGTATTTTATTTAGACTATCTTTATAGTTAGCAACCAGCTTTTGATTGTTTTGAATTCTAAAATTAATCTTATTAACAAAGGATCCTGCAGCAGATTTGTGCTTAGTAACCATATCAATAGCTCTGTCTAATCTATCTGAGAGATCTGAAGGAATAGTTGATAAGTCTTCAATACCTAGTTTGTTCAAATCAAGTGAAGCAAAACTCATAGTTAAATTGCCCGTTCCACTGTTAAAGTTTATATTCCCTTCTCCTGTTGTGACAATCTGTGCATTTTTAAACATATTACCAAAGTTATTATTTCCGCTAGTATCAGCAACAGTAGTACTGAACTCCCCATCATCAAAAAGCCATTCACCAATAAGTTGATTGCGGGATACGTTACCATTGTAGTTATCTGCCATTTCTGAGTCACTTAAAGCTCGGCTATATATTCTTGCATTGTCGATTGTTCCATAAACTTGTCTAGAATAACCACCAGCACCCACATCATTTTCTCGTCCAAATCTTAAATCGATATTTTTATCAGCATAACCACCCGAAGTAAGAGAGAAAGTCGAATCTAATTTTCCATTTATATAGATTTTTGCTACGTTATCCTCGAATACACCTGCAATTGTCGTGTCTTCACCTAAGTTTACTTTACCTACAGAATTGTAATAAACCTTACTAGGAGTAGTGCCTTCTTTATATATGGCGACTTTACCGGTACGAGTAACCGTTAAATAATAGTTACCTCCTTTTGCTAATACTAAGCCTCTATCTTCCCCAGTCTCTCCCGAAGAATATTTATCTAGGTTAACTGTTGCTTCCATTGTTATTGAGGTTCCTTGAACTTTTAATGTGTCGTTATTTTTGACAATTACCATATCACCTAAGTTCGTAAGTTTAAGCTTTCCGTTGATGTTGTCGCTTGCAATTTTTTTATTGTTATAAGTAAGTCCGTTTAATTGATCTTGAATCTGAGTTTGTAGCTTCGTTAATTTTTCTTGAATAGCTGTTTTATCAGCAGAGCTAATTGTACTAGACTGATACTGAACAGATAAAGTCTTCATTTGTTTTAAAATGTCCTTTACGTTGCCATATGTATCTTGGACAATTTCTGCGACTGATTTAGCATCCATTAAATTTTGTAGTCCGGCTGTATAGCCATTTAGTTGCGCCTTTAGTCTTTCGCTTACAGACAGAGCGGCTGCATCGTCTTTTGCGCTATTTATTCGATTCCCAGTAGTGTATTGCGTCTGTAGTTGTTGATATTTTTGGTTTAATTTTAAATAGGTTCGTTGAATATTAAGATAGTCTGTATTAGAAATAGTCATACCTATCCCCCCTTTTACAGGAGGAATATATTCGGTTTTAACATTATAGCAAGCAGATTTTCGAAATAACAAAAGGCTCCTACCGTTACGGCTAAAGCCTTTCTTACTTAATATTTAAATATTGATAAAAGAGTATTCAAGTTGTTATTCTCTGTATCTTGAACCTGTTTGAGTAATTTCGCTACAGTAGACTGCTGCAGTTGAGCTTTTGTAAGTTCGCTCGATACGTCTGTTATGTTAGCCTTTACAATGTTATCAATACTCTCTTGATAAATAGCAGCCATCTTATCATTATTAGAAATCCTGTAATTGATAGTATTTTCATATGCTCCTGCCTTAGATCTTTGGGCAGTTACTAAGTTAATGGCACGGTCTAACCTTTCTATAATATCTGATGGAATTTGTGACAAATCTTGAATTCCCAATTTATTTAAAGTAAGTGTTGAAAAATTCATATTTAGCTCACCTGAACCTGAACCAAAAGACATACTTGGATCTGTTGTCGCTAGAATTTTTGCATTTCCCATCAGTGTACCAAAGTTGTTATTTCCACTGGTGTCATATGCAGTAGAATCCGCATCATTGAAAAGCCACTCCCCCATTAAGTGATCACGCGTTACATTACCGCTGTAATTATTAGAAACTTCTACGTCACTTAACGCTCGATCATATATTCTTATATCATCTATTGTACCATCTAACTGTCTACGATAATTATTATTGTCTTCTAAACCAATACTTGCATCAGCTTCCCTATCTTCATATCCTGCGCTCCTTAAAGTAAAAGTTGAATCCAATTTACCGTCTATATAAATCTTTGCAGTAGTCCCCTCAAATACTCCGCTTATTGTTGTATCTTGCCCTAATGAAATCTTCCCTACAGATTCACGATAGCCGCTTGGAACTGAACCATATTTGTAAATACCTACGCTACCTGTAGAATTTACGGTTAAATAATAGTTCCCATCTTTCCCAATTACTAAAGCGCGATCATCATAGTAGTCTCCAGAATTAAAGCTCTTTAGGTTCACTTTTGCTTCAAGAGTAATAGAAGTACTATTCATTTGGAGAGAAGAGCTGTTTGCGACTTTTACTGTATCACCGTATGAAGACAAACTAAGTTTTCCATCAACTGAATCCGTAGTGATTTTTTGATTATTAAAGGTTATATTGCTTATTTGCTTGTTTATCTCATCTTGCAGTGAAACAAGCTGTTTTTGAATAATACCTTTGTTTGATGTACTTGTTGTACTACTTTGATACTTAACCGCTAACGTCCTCATATCTTGTAACATATCGGTTACGTTTTTATACGTGCTGTCAATTGTTTGAGCAATAGATTGTGGGTCACTTAAAGAGTGATTATCTGTGGTAAACCTACTCATTTCGGCTTTTAATCGTTCACTAACTAGCAGGCCGGCCGGATCATCTGCAACAGAGTTAATACGATTCCCAGTAGTATTTTGAATTTGTAAATTTTTTAAAGAATTGCTAACTTCGTAGTTGGTATATAGCAGCTGTGTGTATATTGAGCTAAATGATGACATTTAAATCCCTCCTTGTTATGAAGGAATATAAATGAAATATTGGCTTGAGCAAGCAGATTTTCGAGATAGAAAAAAGTCTATACAAAAGAGTTATATAGACTTTTAATATTTAGAGATATCTAAAGGCGAAACTAACATATTTACGGTTTTCTTATTGAATTTTTGAATGTTCTCTAACAAGTCAGCTACTGTATCTTGTTGCATTTGTAATTTAGTAAGTTGGCTTGAAACTTTTTGTGTATTTGCACTTCTAATATCATTAAAGCTGTTTTGATACTTTTCCATTAACTTTTGGTTGCTCTCAATTCTAGAATCTAAAGAACGAGTAACAGCTTCACTTTTTGCTATTTCCGATGAAATTAAGTTAAGGGCTCTATCCAACTTATCTGAGGTGTTCGATTGTATCTGTGATAAATCCGCAATGCCAAGCTTACTTAGTGTTAAAGTTGAGAAGCCGATTCTCATATTACTCTCTCCTGTGCTAAAGTTCATATTTGCATCGGAATCGTTAATTACTTGAGCGTGTCCAGAAAAAGTTCCAAAACTGTTGTTGCCGCTTGTGTCATATACGACTGAATTTAAATCTCCATCATTAAATAACCATTCTCCTTGTAAATGATCTCTCGTCACATTTCCCTTGTAGTTATTTGAAACTTCTGAGTCAGATAATGCTTTATCATATATTCTTATATCATCAATAGTTCCTGTGAATTGTCTTTTAAATTTAGGGCTATTTTCAAAACCAATCGTTAGATCAGCCTCTCTATCTTCATAGCCTGAACCAGGTAATGTGAAAGTTGAGTCTAATTTTCCATTAATATATATCTTCGCCGTATTACCATCAAATACACCGCTAATGGTTGTGTCTTGACCTAAACTAACTTTTCCTACTGATTCGCGATAACCACTTGAAGATGTTCCATATTTATATATCCCTACACTACCAGTAGAATTAATTGTTAAATAATAGTTGCCGTATTTCCCTAATACAAGGGAGCGGTCATCAAGAGTTGTACCAGGAGCATAGCTTGTTAAGTTTACCTTCGCTTCCATTGTTATAGAACTACCACTCATTTGCAGAGCTGAATTATCTGCCATTCTAACAGCATCTTCATATGTCGATAAATCTAATTTACCTTTAACAGAATCAATCGTTATTTTCTTATTTTCGTATTTGAGGTTTTTAAATTGATTTTGAATGTCGCCCTGTAATAGGAGGAGTTGCTGTTGTATCTTATTTTTCTCTTCTATACTTGTAGCCGAATCTTGATATTTTGTCACAAGATTTTTCATCTGCCTTAAGGTGGTAGCTGTTTCTTGATATGTAGTCCTTACTAGCTCTGTAGCTGACTTTGCATCTTTTAGATTTTGAATTCCTGTACTATAGCTATTGACTTGTTTTTTTAACCTTTCGCTTAAACTTAAACCAGAAGCATCATCCCCGGCTCCATTAATGCGGCTCCCTGTAGAAATTTGTTTTTTAAGTCGCTCTATAGTTTCGGTAAGTTTGTAATTGTTTTTTGGTAGTTGGATATATGCTGAATTAGAAATTGTCATAATATCATCCTCCTTCTTTTCTTAAAGGAATATAAATGTTTTTTCTAAAGCAGCAAGCTATTTTATAAAATACCATTCAGAATAATAAAATTTAGTTTAAAGTGGTAATAATGGTTAATTGATGAAATATTCTATTACCCTTTTTCTTATGTGCTATAATATGGTCAAAGAAATGAGTAAGAGGTGTAACTGATGGCTAAATCTACACTACCTAAATATTTCGTAATGGAAGTATGGGATGAGATTAAAGCTCATATAAATATTCCAGACATTCAGGAATGCTTTAAGGAGAAAGATGAAAATTTAATTATTGAAAAAATATACAATGAGTCTTATGTAAGTAATGAAATATATGAAAATTCATTTATCACTAATGAATTAGAAGTTAAAGAAAGCCTAAGAATTAGTAAAAAAAGAAGGAATCAAACAAAAAAGCGCTGGGTTCAGTCTGCTATAAAGGACTACGAGAAAGGTACGTCAAAGAAGGTAAAAGAGTTGCGTTTAGAGTATGAGGAATTGATCTATTTTTTTGAAGAGAAAGCTAAGTCTAACTTGGTAAACAAGTTTTTAGGGGAAAATCCACAAGATATTATTGAAGAAACAATTTTCCAATTAAAATCTTGGTGCGATGACACAAACAGCTATCTTGCTAATTATCCTTATATTTTAGAAAAGTCTAATTCCCAAATTGAAAAAGCTCTAACAGCGGATATTACTGTTTTATTGGGTGATTTGTTGCTTAAAAAGTATAATGGCAAGATACAAGATGTAATAGTAGAAAAGCCGTACTCTTACGTGGACCACCCTGTTTTTTCAGAAGTACGTGGAAAACTTGAACTAGAAGAGGAATTGACAGAAGAGGAAGTTGTTAAACACTACTACAACGATTATAAGGTTACTCCTGACTACAACGCACAGATGATTGTTGAACCAGAATATGCTCAACAAAAACTAGTAGGTGTTTTAGATAAAACTGACGAAAGAATTTTTGCTGAAGTTTTAAATCATAGAAATGGTCTCTTTGCCACAAAAAGAAAGATTTTTGTGGAAGTTGGAAAAATTATTAAAGCTCTTTATAAATCAGATAATCTTAACACATATAAATTAGTAGCCGAACGATTAGTGAAAATGAGAAGCGTAACTTTTAACATAATAACAAAGGACAGGTATACAGCATTCGGTTTATTTGATTATGTTGATGTAAGGGATGAAGATGGTGTTTGGATGGCTGAAATTACTGTTAATGAGCAAATATATCAAGAATACCTTAATAAGCAGACGATTAGAATGTATAAAGCTGTAATTCAAAAGTTTGAATTACCTATCTCAAGAATACTTATATTTGCTTTGCAGAAAGAAAGATTTTTAGGAAAAGACGATCAACCTAACAAGCAAGTGTATCCTTATATTTTCTTCCTTGCCAAGGTGAGATTTAAGAATAAAAATAGAAAAGAAAATTATAAACTTATAGAAGATTCACTTCAAGAAATGGTCAATAATGGAATCTGCATAAAAGAATTTAAACGTGTAGGTGATTCTTTCCATATAGAATATATTCCTATTACAGAATATGAAGTTGAGGATTTATTGGACTCTTCTCCAAGAGTTAAAGAAATTATTGAATTAACATCACCTTCTCAATTGTTAGAGAGTGCATCAAATTAAATTTTGGATAGACCTAAGAACTCTTAAGGTCTATTTTTTTTTGCACTTATTATCTCCGCCATAAACTCTTTTTTGTGACCAAAATGCCGTAGTAAGTTTTGATTTTTGTGACCATTTCTCCGCCATAAACTCTTTTTTGTGACCAAAACTCCGCAGTAAGTTTTGATTTTTGTGACCATTTCTCCGCCATAAACCCCTTTTTGTGACCAAAACGCCGTAGTAAGTTT
>NZ_JBBJSS010000003.1:0-97086 GCF_038898415.1 Priestia sp. SB1
CCTCTCGAGTTCAGGGCTAAAGCCGTCTAGTGTTGTTTTTATTATTTTCACTGTCTACTTGACAGGGGGCAATTCATGATTACCGTGCCTTTGTCGTATTTTTTCATTTATTTCATCCTCCCTTATCGTTTAAAAAAGAATTCTGAAAGAGCTGGACCGAAAGCATCCATAAGCCAACCACCACCGACAACGGCAGTAGTTATAATTCCTATAAGGTTCCATTTACCTTTCTCCTTCTCAAGCTTCACATCATCATCACGTTGCAGTTCATTGATGGAGATATCATGTGTATGAAGTTTTTCTCTATGTTCCTTTTGTTCTTTTACAAACTCTTTCATTGTCGAGGTCATTTCACCTGTGTTTTCTTTAATCGCTTCTAAAGAAACAACCATTGGTAACACCACTTTTTCAAGGTTGCTTACATTTTGTGAAACTACACTGATATCACGCTGCAGCTCTCTTTTTATCCGGTCAGTATGTTCATAAAGCTCTTTATGCGTTACAAAATCTTCTCTTCTCTCCACGCTTTTACCCCCTTCAAAGCAATGGTTATATTCACCCCTGCAAACAATAAGTAGCGAAAGGCGTTAATTTTATATGCTGATGTGTCAAAAGATGCAGTTGCATAAAGAAGCGTAAGGCCAAAACCGGTAAAACCAGCAATCATAAAAAATAAATATTGTAGCCTTCTGTATTCAATCACTACTGCAATTAGGTGAAAAATGGCACTTAGGCAAAACAAAAGACCCCATACTTTAATGCTCATGAGGTCTTCCATTCTTTGATATGTGCTTTCATTACTGATTTCATCACTGGCTAGAAAAATAAAGCAAACACCCGTGATAATTGTGTAGAACATAACTACAATTGAAAGTGTGTCTAATACCGTATCCCGAACCTTTTTATCCATGTTGACCTCCGTTGTATTTGGCATGTTCGGCCCCCCTTTTTCTCATTCTCTCTCTTTTGGTTATTAAACTAAACTTAGATCAAGCAACAATGGAGCTGTTGAAGTTGCAATTTGCTTTTTAACAGTGAAATATTTCTTTTTCAATGCTGTATCTTTTGCAAGGTATTCATCATAATCATCAGATTCAGACATTAAATTAAATTGTGCTTGCTTATAGTTTTCTTCTAATACTTTAGAAGCAATTTCGCGCTGAAAGTCTGTTAATAAATCTTGTGTAATAACCCCGTTATAGCTTTTTTCAACAATGATGTAAGGTAAATTAATTCCTGTTGCTGTCATATTTGCTGTTTTCAGCGAATCTACACCAAGAACAAACGGCGGCGTTACATAGTCAATAGATACAATTTCTAATGTATCAGGATTCAAATATAAAACTTTATGTGTGCTGTCTTGAATGTTTTGTTGAGTTGATTCTTCAATATCAAGCATTGCTTTTTCTATCATTTTAAAAACCCCTTTTTAAATTAATTTTTGTAAGTTACTTCAACTTTTAGATTGTTATTAAAAATCATATACGGGCTATCTGCGTACACCCAAAGACCAATCCCATAAACAGAAGTTTGGTTAATTGAATTCTTGAATGCTGCTGTTGCATCAACCCATTTGCTTTCTCCCCACTTGAATCCCGCTGTATATGCTGTACCAGTGGAAAGCCCACCGTAGAAAGTAGGTTGTGAACTACTAGACGGTTGCGATTGATAACCGTGTAAGACAAAACGCGCGTTTTTTGAAGCAGAAGAACCACCGCCATTATAACGCTGCGCCCAAATGCGAACCTTTGTAATTGTTTTTCCATTGAACTGATTAAACTGAGTACCAAAGAACCAATAACCCATATAACGCCCGTAAGAACTGGTCCAAAGAGCTTGGCGAACATTCCCACCATACCATTGACCACCAAACCCTGAACGCCATGAATTACCGCTGTTAGCTGTTACTGTAACGGTTGTATACGTTGTAGGAGCTGGCGTTGTAGGAGCTGTAGCTGTTGGATATGTCCATGTCCCTTTTATCAATCCCCCCTCCCATTCATTAGTGTTAGCGGTTGAACCTGTAGGAGCTGTACCAGCACCACCAATAAATGATGAACGGTATGCTCTCATGCCATAAGGTGAACCACTACCTTTACAATTCACCACATCAATCCTAGCGCCATAGCCGGCCAAAATACATGAGTTTGTACCGTTGTAAAATTCCCCGTCCCTTAAATCTCCATAACCATTACTAATCATAATCGGATAGGCCGCAAGACCTTTTGCATCCATGATTGTCCCGCCTGTTGTAGCAAAACGAGCTGTACCTTCACAATAAACAGGATTTGCTGAACTTGTTGCGATGATTTTACCTTTGTTCATAACGCAATTGACTGTATTGTACATATATTTAAAACCGCCATATACAACGTTAGATAAGTTTTGAAAGTCTATTTTTAAAATTCCGTTACCTGTGAATCCTTGAATTAATACATTTTCGTATATTTCTTTCCCGTTGTTGTAATGTATTGTTATCGTTACATCATCAGAAAGAACTTTAGGTAAACGGTTAACAGCTTCTTGAATTGTTGCAAGCGGGCTTGACCATCCTGATCCATCGTTATCATCATTGCCGTTCATAGGATCAACATAGTAGTTAGTTGCCCCTGTAGTTGTTTCTACAATGTTAGGAGCTTTAACGCTTTTAGATGCAAACAACGTTTCTGCTACAACATTCTGAAATCCTGAATAATAAGTTACACCATCATCATCTAAAGTGTTTAACCCTACAGCCAAATCACCATTTGCATCTAAAACGATTAATTGACCGTTAACATTGTTTGCCCCTCCAAGGGTAGCAGTTCCACCTTGCAATTTATCAAATTCAACAGATGAACCTTTAATGTGTCGGCCTTCAATCGTACCATCAACAATCAAATCAGCATTAGCTTTTCTACGCCAAATAAGATTGTCTACGTAAAATTTATTTGTTGTTTCACCATTAGCTGAATAGCTAATGTAAAAACGCAAGTATGCAGTACCATCAGGAACCTTGAAAGAACCACTTTTTGTAACAAAAGCTGTTGTTCGCGGTGATTCAGTCCATCTTAACGGCGTGTTCCAGATATCTAATGATTGCTTTTTAGCGTCATAACATAAAAAACCTACTCTTCCATCACCTGTTCCCGCCGTGTTTAAATAGCGAGCTGTAGCTTGAATAAACATTTCTTCACCAGCTGTAACAGGTATAAGGTTATTTACGTAAATGCTGTTATTTGAGCTTTGTAAAGCATCCATAGCTAAAGCTTTATTTGAACCGTTCCCGTTTTGGAAAGTGGAAATATCCTCTACCCTGTTCTTTGATCTATTCGCTTCATAACTTGGATAGTATCCTAAAGGGAATGTGTTTAACACATCGTTTTCAAAATCCGGATTTTCAACAAGGTTCGTCCAATCAGCTAATAAAAGAGATTGTGCAAAAATAGTTCCTGTTGCTATTGCAGCTCCATTAAAGATTGAGTTTTGCCCGTTGAATCTCCAAAGAGTAACCGCTTCTGCTGCATCTGACCATTTAGTTCCATTAAGAGACAAGTTATCTAAAGCGCTTTGTCCTTTACCATCAGCTTGATCAATTGCATCTGTAATGTCTTTTACATGCGGATTCCAGGAAGTTGCTTTATCTCCCTCTTCTAATTTAAGAGAATGAAAATTCAATTCCCCGCCTGTTTGCCCTGTAATTCGATACAAGGTAAAGCTGTTGTAAGTTGTATTTGTAGCAGTAAACGTAAAAGTTACATAAGTCCAAGTAGTTGTTAATGCTACACTTTTTTGCCCGCCTTGCTCATGTCCAATAGTCCAGGTTCCGGAACCTTTAACCCAACCAGACCAAGTATATTTTTTACCTACTGTTAATCTTGGAGCTGACCAATAACGGCCACCGCTATTTGTAGATGTATCTGTTCTTAGAATTTGAGCTGCAACGCCATATGGTGCAGTAGATTCAGTAACAAATGATAAGGAAGTAGCTACGCCGGTCCCTACACTAGCACTTAATTTATTGGTGTAGCCTTTCATACCCGTTAATTCAAGTAAATTGGCCCCACCTACAACTACATCATCTACGTTTTGCTTCTGCTTTGCTTCAATAGCTTCTTTCAGCGCGTTGACTGCATTATTATATTGCAGGAACTTATCCCTGAATGTTGATTTCGTTACGCTGATTGTTTTTGATTTATTGACAGTTGAGAGGTCCCAAATTTTAACCGGTGTTAAACCATCCAAATAGGTTTTTAAGTTTGTATATTGTGTTGCTACAGCTATATACAAAGAATCAACCGTTGCCATACCTGCATTTAAAGCTTGCTTTCTCACCGAATAAACTTCACCTTTACTACTACCATCAAGTGTTGTGATTGTCGGCAAAGTAGTTGCGCTATCCGCGATTACATAACCGATAATTTCAGTTATTCTATCCTTCAAAATTTTTCGTTCTGTATAATCAATCAAGCTATCGCTTGTAATATCATCAATGCTTTTCTGAATGCCATCAATAGTGTCTGAATAATTTGGATCAAGTTCACCTACTTCAATCCAAGCTGAACCATCCCACTTTTTCATCATGTTAGGAGTGACATTTGTATCTAACCAAAGAGTATCAATTGAAGGGTTTGCTGGTGCTGTTCCTGCTACTATCGCATCGTTTAAATCAACTAATGAAAATGTACCTGTTGCAATTGCCATCAATTGGCCCTCCTTTCTTCAAAATAAAAAGAAGGAGGAATTCCCCCCTTCTCCTTACGCCTTATCTAAATCACACACAACATTACCCCTTGCGTTTACATCCGATGCAGCAACAGTAATTGTTTTTCCTGTCTTGTTTCCGGTTGTATTCCAGGTTGTATTTTTAACACCATTAGCATCATACAAGGACCAGTTATAAGTAAACATGGTTCCTGCAGCATCAACTTCTACACCAGCTTGAAAAACTTTAGCTGTTAAAGTAACTGTTCCTTGTCCGTTTTTAAATGTATTCGTTCCTACGATTGTTACAACGTATGGATCACTAACATCCGTTACGGTGCAAACATCTGAATATTTAACGCCGCCATAAGTTACAACACATTTGAATGATTCAACGCTTGGAATAGCACTTGCTGGAATAGTAATTGTGTCAGTTGTGTAACCTGTAACACCATTAGCCGTTGCAGCATCTTTCATTAATCTCCAACCATTACCGCCATCTGAATCACCGCCGCTTGATGTTGTTGCAGAAGGATCTTGATAGTACCATTTGAAAGCAGTACCGGTTACTTGATTCGCTCCTTTGTATACATCCACATGAGCTTTAACCGTTCCTGTAGAGTTGCGCACTACGTTTCCTTCCGGCGTCCATACAACAGCTGTTACCGCATCAGCACCGGCTTGACCTGTTTGACCATCTGCAACAATCGGTATGATTTGTTCATCAATAAAGTTCGTTGCCGATGGAGTAACACCGGCTTGATACAATCGCACACGAACCGCTTTAATTGCAGAAGTAGCTTGAGCTGTTGGTGTGTATGTTTTAGATGATTCATTTGAAGCTGATGTGTATTTATCAGTAAATGTTGAACCGTCTGTTGATTCAGCAATAACAAACTTTCCAGCGTAAGCAGAAGGTGTTCCCGCTCCCGTTTGGGCGAATGCTGTAAATGTAATACTAGAAGGTGTGTAAGCTTTTGAAATGTTCATTTGGATTGCTGAAACGCTCTGAGATAACCAGTAAGATGTTGCGTTGGCTCCACCTTTAGTTTTGTTTACGGTGAAAACTTTTGTGATAGTTGCGTACCCGCTTCTTGTCGCTGTGAAAGTAACAGTTCCTACATCTGCACTCATACCTGTAGTTGTAAATGTTCTGTTAGATGGTGTACCTGATGCTGTACCTGAAATACCTGACAATGCTTGTGTAATGGTCCAGTTCACTGTATCATCCGTTGCACCATTGAAGATTGAAATAGTTGTTGCAGCTCCACCATAACTTGAAACCGTGCCGTTTGCATCAGCTGGTACGTTTGCGGATTCATTGCTTAATACGGCCATAATCGCATTTGTACCATTCGTACCGTTTGAACCGTTTGTTACTTTAATAATCTCGTATTCTGCTTTTGTTGTAACATCGAATCCGGTTCCTGGATCAGTGTAAACAATTTCAGCCATATAAGTCATAGAGTTATTTGAAGCTAAAACGTTTGATTTAATTGTGAGAGTTTTAACGGAACCTGTACCTAAAGTATAAGTGGTATCACTAGCTGTAATTTCTGTATAGTTTCCTGAACTGTTTGTTTGATAAAACCACTTAATGCTCTTTGCTTGAGAAGCAATATCTGTATTGTTACCAGCAATAAAAAGCTGAGGTGTTAAAACGTTATTTGTTGTTGCATAGTTAGGTGAATAAGCTCCACCATTGGGATTATAAATAACTTGTCTTTGTTGTGATGAACCTATAAAGGCTTGCAGTTGTCTTGCATCCGATAAATCAACTAAACTCATTGAACCAGTAGCTACGATAGTCATAAAATACCACTCTTTCTTCTTCTAATTTTTTTGTTCTTCCGGTAAATCAAGGTCACAATAGAAAGTGGCGCGCTGGTAAACATCGGATGTACTAACTGATATCTTGCTACCTACATTCTTGTGTGCATTTGTCCAAACGTAATCAACATTGCCCGCTCTATCTTTTTTCGTCCAAATGAACGCTTCTACTGGCAATGTATCCGTTATGTTCTCTTTTCCTCTATAAACACGGGCGGTTAACTCTGTATCTATTAAACCGTTTTTAAATGTCATACCATTGCTTGAAATTACTTCTACTTTGTAAACAATATCGTTTTTGATTTTGTCTACTTTTTCTTGCGCACCTTCCGGCGTTTCAGCTCCTATTTCACTAGCTGTTGTAGGCGTGGCTTTTTTCCACTCAAAACCGTCCCAGGTGTAAAGAATTTCTACAGGCTTAGATGTATCTATCCACAACACATTAAACGCCCCTTTTGGCGGCGTTGGTTGTCTGAGTATCTTAACCCTTAGATTCTTTTTAAAATCATCAAATTCAGCTAATACATCCCGCTGAGAGTATTCAACGAATTCTCCTAATGTATAGTTCTTGGATGCTTTATCAACCAAAGAACGTTCTACGCTAATTACACGTGCTTCTACGTACAAAGGAGGAATGTAGTGTAAATCTTTAATGCGTAATGTATCCCCAAACCTAACTTTTTCATGTTGATAACCTGGAACGTTTTCTAAATCAGCTTGTGAAATTTCATATTCAACAATGCTGTTGATCCGTTTGGCTAATTCAGTTTTACCTAAAGAAGTTAAACGCTCTTTTGTCATTTCTGTATCTGAGCTTTCAGGTTCATATATTTTCCACAAATGTTTTCCTTTTCGGCCCCAACGTCTTAATGCGTCATTATCTTGCACCACAACAGAAAGCCGCGAACCATCATCTTTTTCAGGACCTAAGCACAAAAGAGCTGTTAAAATATCATCTGTTTTTTCTTTACGCACCAAATTAAGCAAGTCTTTTCCAAATTCAACTTCTTTACCTTTGAATTCTCCAACTTGCTCAAGCATATCTACAACGCGTCTAACAATTCGGTTTCCGTCAATCTCTACCCGAAAATCTAATTCACGGCCAAAAGTTGTTCCTATGAGCTGTATTGATTCGTAAGGATCTGAGTAATCAAAAGATATTTTCCTGATGTTTTCATTATCTGTTACACCCATTTCCCACTCAGTACCATCTAACACAAAGTTACCGGCGGTTCTGACTGTTTGCCCTGTTAATTCTTTAGGCTCAATAGTCTTTTGCTTACGTAGGTCTAAATATGATGCTGTACAAATAGCTGTTACTTCATCACCGTCACGTTCAATATCATCTATGATAAATTCACGAAAATTACCGTCTTCATCAGGAATTACAACCCTATTCCTTCCTACAATAAACTCCGCTTTTGGATGATCTGCAGGACAAGAAAATTCAAACGTTTCTTCTAACTGTGAATTTCTTTTGTGGTCCCCTGAATGCAGGCTTTCATCAAGTGTAGCAACAATATCATCTGATTGTTTTTCAAGAATGTGGATCATCTGAATTTCTCCCTCCACGTTACCTTAGTAGGCAAGGCCGGGCTTGTAACAATAACGTTATCACCCCGATTGAGAGGAAAATATTCACCACCAAATGCTTTTAAATCAAGGCGTGATTCACCATTTACTAAAATATCTTTACTCTTATGATCAAAAGTGACTACATCCCCTTGCTTTACAATGTAAGGAATTTGATTTTTAGTAAGCTGGTTAATCTTATACACTCTTACATCATCAGCTCTCAGCGATGGAACCGGACGCGTTCCGTATTGCGCAATGTAGATGCCTATTTGAGTCGGTTTTCTCATAAATTGCTGTTCTACATCGTTAAATTCTTTGAACGTCCTTGCTGTATGTTTTCCAGTGGTTTTATCTACTTTAGCAACATAAGCAGTCCAGCGTGTGCCAACCCGTAATATTCCGTAGAAATTCCAGTAAGTTGATTCCTTTTCGCCGGATGTACTAACAATATCCCTGTACCCTGCATCACCGCCGCCTGTTCGTGCTGTAGCGTAGTTACGCTTTCCGGATGAATCAACATCTTTAATTGTTAACATGCAAACAGAAAGGTTGTTTTCATCTAACAAGTAGACCTCAACCTTTCCAAATTTATCTTCACTGGTATTTAAAATTTCCACCATTGCTTCCATGCGGAAATCTGTTAAAGTTTGCCCTAATGATTTTTTATAAAAAGGACCATGCCAAGCGTCTTGAGTAGTTCCAAAATCTTGAGCTATAAAACGGTATCCATCGGATTTCATGTTGCCCGTTGCGTATCCATCAATCCCTACGCGCCCTTCCGTTTTAGCCCACCCAACAATTGAAGTTAATTTATCATTCAATACAGTCTCTTCTTTATCTACTGCATAATCTTCTAAATTAACAACGCGGCCTATACGGTTGATCTCTTCACCGTTAGTAATATCAATGTTTGTATAGCTTTTATCAATTTGAATTTCTATAACTGGTTGCGTTTCAACAGTCCCGGCGTTACTAGCTGTTGTTAGTGCAGTACCGTTTGATATGACCGCATCGGCAACCTTTTCTGTTTTTGCGTATTTATAAGGATCAGGACAAATAAAAGTTATTGTACCCTGTCCAAGTGTCACAATTTCATCAGGATCAAACGAACCATCCACCAATGCATAATATACACGGTCAGGTTCATCATCAAAGATTAATTCCGCTGCTTCATCTGTAATCAACCAAGCAGCTAAATCTTCTTTGATCTTTTGCAGATTCTTTGCATTTATCCAAATAGGAATAGTAATTTCTCGAACATCTACGGTTGTACGCTGATGATAACCACCCGGACGGTTTGGAATTTTTAGAATGTCTCTTTGAATCGGCGCCCAAGCTGGACGTTTCCAGCCTGGTGCGATATTCAAATAACTTCGGCGTTCACCGTTAAATGTAATACCCAAGGTTATCACCCCTTCCTAAAATCGTTTTTTAACATCATCTTGCTTACTGTCATACTCTTTACGTGCTTTGTAAGTAGCTTTAGCGAACGATTTACCATCAATATTAAGCTCTACAAGAATAGGCTTATCATCTTGGCTATTTCGCTCAGGTGTTTGACTAGGTTTTTCATTAGCTGGATAGTTTTTGACTAAGTTTGTTGTATTAGCGTAATCAGCTGCAGTGAATGAAGAAACTGGTGTTGTAATAGCTGAAACTGCATTGTTAGTTAAACCTTGCAGCAACGATGATAAAGACAACCTACCATCCATCAACATATCCATATCAAAACCTAATTGCTCACCTACATATCTAAAGAGCTGTAATGCACGGGCGCGGAATTGTTCAAGCGGAATAATAACTTCACGTTTTCCACCTTCACCTACGGTTGCATCATGTTCATAGTTGATAATTCCACCGCGTTCATACTTACGTTTTCCACTTGGCCCCCAACCGGAACGGCCGTATTTTAAATCCTTCTTCCAATTGGTATTGTTAAACCATGCTAAAAGCTGGTGATAGCCGTTATATATATCGCCAAATCCCTTCATTTTGAAGCGCGCAAATGATTGCGGTATATATTGAAGCAATCCACGTGCAGGATTTCCATTTCTTACGTTGATATCACGCAACCTTGGATCTTGAGTGATTTTTTCATTACCCTTGGATTCTCTATGAATTTGGGCAATAATCCCGTTCACTTGTGCAGGTGTTACTTTCTCTTTCATTTGTGCTGCAGCTTTTAAAATTGCACCTCTCCAAGCTTCTGCACTTTTACCGGATTTACCAGCACCGCCTTGTCCTGCTGGCGGGAAGAAGTCTGCATGTACATGATCGGTATGAGGATTTTTTCCCCCTCCACCGTAAGGACGCCATTTCTTTCCTTTACCCGGTCCACTGATTCGGTGATTATAGATAACATATTGCAAGTTACTTGCTGCAGTACGTAAATACTCAGCGATTTTCGCCATCGTACCCTTAGACCCGGAAATATCAAAGGCTCTCCCGAAAGCATGCATTGATTTTGAATTACCGCCAACCATGTTACGGTTGTTATAGCCACCAGCGAATGAAGTTTTCCCGAATTTATCCTTAACCTTTCTATACCAAGCTTCTACATAAGGCTGCATACCACCAAATCCGCTACCTGGACCAACTTTACCAGGATCTCCACCGCCATCTGAGAAAGACATATATTCATCTAGTTTCGATTTAATAAAACCAACTGTAGAATCTTTTGCTTTCTTCACGCCGCCGGTTAGAATATCACCCGCTGCACTACCTAGTTTCGGTAGATCCGGAATGAATTTGCCGAACACCTTTTTCATGAGTCCTTCCGGATCAGACATGTAATCCCAAACATCTATAGCTAAATCTTTTGCTTTACTTGCTGTTTTTACTGTCTTATCCTTTGCATGCTCATAAACTTCTTGTCCTTTATCTAATACTTGGCCACCTGTATCTTTAGCCCAATTACCAACAGCTTTTGCAGCGTCACCGATAACGTTACCCTTTTTATACATTGGAGCAGTTATTGAACGCATGAATTGAGCTGTTTTTTCACCACTCAATACTTTTGTTCCTTTCTCCATGTTGACAAGTGTAGGTTTATTTGGACTTAGTGCAGCAGTCCCATCAGGTCTAAGCATTAATTCTTGTTTATACCCATCGCCAACCCAAGCAGGACCATCTTCCGGATGCCCGTCTGTTCCTCGCTTGTACTTTGGTACATTCCATTTAGGAATTTCTTTTACATCTATTTTGTTAAGCACCCAGTTTACACCGGATATAGCGCCGTTTAAGCCTTTACCCATCGCCCCAACTAAAGTGTTTGCGAATGAAGTAACACCTTTTTTCACGCCGCCGGCCATTGCTTTGATACCATCACCGATACGTCCGGGTAACTTTTTAGCGCCTGAAACGATATCATCAAAAACAGAATTCACTTTGGACTTGATACTTTGGAACATTTCCGTTGTACGGTTGCGTAGTGAAGCCCATGCATTTACTACACCTTCTTTTGCTGATGATGCTAATTTTGTCACATTATTTTTGATTCCAGACCATAAATCTGAGAGGAATTTTCGCACCGAATTAAAAATATTGATTGTTCCATTTTTCAATGCATTCCACTGATTTTTCACATTGTTCCAAAGACCTTGAGCTGCTTTTGTTACGAGATTTTTCAAAGCGCTCCATAAGTCAGACAGGAATTTTTTCACCGCGTTGTAAATATTAATTGTCCCACTCTTCAACGCATTCCATTGGCTTTTTACGTTATTCCACGTTGCAGCAGCGTATTTTGACACGGTATCTTTCAAGCTAGACCATAAATTTGTCAGGAAGGATTTTGTAGCGTTATAAATATTGATTGTTCCAGCTTTTAATGCGTTCCACTGTGACTTAACGCCATTCCAAAGAGCTTGAGCCGCTTTGACCGCATTATCTTTCAAAGATGTCCACAAATTTGAAAGGAACGTTTTTATTTCGTTGTAAACCGTCACTGTTGAACTTTTCAAGGCGTTCCAGTTATTTTTTACGTTGTTAATGTAATTTTGTACGATTTTGGTTGCGTTGTCTTTGATCCAATTAAACGCCGCTACTATGAAATCTTTGACTGAGTTATAAATTGAAATTGTATTATTTTTTAAATTATTCCAGTCATTTTTTACATTCGTCACAAAATTTCGGGCGATTCCAACCGCTAAATCTTTGGCTTTTGTAAGCGCGTTTACTACTGCATCCTTGACCGCATTAAAAATTGAGATAGTTGAAGATTTTATAGCGTCCCAATTTTTCACAACCGCATAAACCGCTAATCCAAGTGGACCACCTAAAGCCGCTAACATCAATGGACCCCACTGTTTAAAGAAGGAAACCACCGCATTAAAAGCTGTTATTGTCGCTGATTTTATTTGGTCCCAATACTTAACTACTGCATAAACCGCTAATCCAATCGGTCCAGTAATAATTGCTAGGATTTCCGGCCAATATTTTTTCAAGAAATTCCAAACCGCTGAAGCTCCCGTTTTAAATGCATCGAATAATTTGTTAACGAAATTACGGAATGTTTCAGACTTGTTATAGGCCACGACAAAAGCCACGCCTAAACCAACTAAAGCTGCGATAATTAAACCTATAGGATTCATCATCATACTTAAATTAAGCGCTCTTTGTGCAGCTGTTACCGCTGCTATAACACCCTGCAAACCACCACCTACTAATGTATAAGCAATCATAGCCGCTCTAACAATACCCATGATAGCCACTGATGCTTTTTGTGCTAAGTTCCAAGCTTTTACTGCAGCTGCAACACCTGTAACTATTCCTTGATAGGTAACAAACGCTGCTGCAAGTCCTAAAATGACAGGTGTAAAACCTTCCCACTCAACAAATGCATCAACTACACTAGCTATTTTTTCAGCAATTGGTTGTATAGCATCACTCACTTTGTTCAAACCAACGGCTATTTTATCCCCGATGGATTGCCAAAAAGAAGCCATGTTTTGCGCATCGCTTCCAACCAACTTATTAAGTAAAGTAGTTACTTCATCACCTATCATTTTGAATGCTTTAATGAAAGGTGCTGCAATGGTACTACCTGCTTGTTTCAATGTATCCCACAAGTGCATAACAGCATTGCGTAAATCCTCTGAGTTTTTCCATAGCTTAATAAATGTTCCACCTACTAGAACTAAGGCCCCTGAAACAACCGTTGCAGCTCCTGCTATCCTCAACATACCAAGAACAAACGGTTTGATGATCAAGAAGGTTGCTGAAAAGGCCGCTTGCATCCCTTTTGCTTTACCGATACCGATAGCCATAGGTGATAAAATTAAACTCATTGCGGTGAAGAGATACGTAAACATTCCCGCTGCTGCTGTTATACTTGGATTCATTTGATTGACCGAATTAACAAAGTTACCAATAGCTGTTGCACCATCAACCGCTTTAGCCGCTATTTTGCCCCAAATATCTATGAAAGGTTGTAATGCGTCTAACCAAGTGGATTTCGCTTTTTCAAGTGAAATACCTAAAGGTGTTAAACTATTTTCAAGCGCTTTGATTTTTTCGGATGTTTCTTTTTGTAATCCTTCTAATTCTGTTAGTGCTTCTTTACGAGCTAAAGCATGTTTTTCTTTCCATAGTGCAACATACTTGTTCAATTCAGAATCAGACATTTTAGTAAGCGCTTGGATTTGGCCCGCTGCTTCCGGTCCCATTTTCCTGAGAGAATCAAGCAATTCCTGATCAATTCCTCTTTTAGCTAAACTATCAATGTTTGAAGCCCAATTCTTCATCACATCTACTTGACCTTGTAGATTTTTCATCAAGGTTTCAGGTTTTGTTTTCTCTACCTCAGCCTTTTCAAATAATCCCCAGGTATCCACAATTTCTTGTGTACGGTCTTGTACTGCTTTTTGATAATCAAGCAATAACTGACCACGCTGTTCAAACACATCAGCCATTTCAGGACCTTTTGCTGCGTTGAACATTGCTACTGTAAAACCAGCTAATGCAATCCCTACACCTATAGCAACTTGATTCATACGCATTAAGCCCTGATTAATGAGCATAATTCTATCATTCAAGTCCTTCATGCTGGCATTACGCCCTAACATGCTCAATGCGATATTAGCCGCTGTTCCACGCTTACCCATATCTTCTAAGCGATTGCCGATGTTTAAAAAGAATCTATCAATCCTTTGGATATGACTGACTTCCGGTAAAATATCCATCATCTTTTTTGATTGATTACTTCTTGCGTTCATCGTATCAATTGAACGAATAAAACGGTCCTTGTAGGCTTCCATTTGGATAGCCGCCTGATTCGCTGCATCTGATGTATTTACGCCTAATTCCGTAATCATGGCTTGATAAGCTCTACCGCCACGTGATGCGGCCATCATAGCCCTGTCAACATCGCGCAACTTTTGTTCAACAACTCTCATTCCAGCTTCATAAGAACCAAAATCACCAGCGTCACGCAATGCTTCTAACTCACGTTTTGACTGATGCAATTCATCTTTAAACCTAGCAAGACGTTGTGTAGTTTCTTCTGTTGAAATTTTCACTGTACCATCACGATTAAGACCTAAGATAGCTAATTGCGTTTCCTTGGTAGCACTACTTAACCCTTGAATAGTTTTAATTGCGTCTTTACCGGTTGATGTAACGCTGTTAATTCTATTTAGAGCAACACTTGATTTAATAGCTGAATCAGCCATTTGATCTAATGACTGTGTACCTTGAACGGCCATTCTGCGGATTTCACGCCTAGAAGTATTTACTTCACGCCCGAAATCTTTTAAATGGTCAGGAAGTTGTCTAAATTTACGTTCAAAGTCAACGTCATCAGCTGCGCGTTTCAATGCTTTAAACTGGATTTCAGCACCCCTGATAGAATCACGAACTTCATCAAAAGCACCGCCATCACCTAAGTTATCAAGCATATCATCAATGTTGTTTAACTCTCTTTCAATCATGCTCAAACTACGTTGTGTAACTTTTCCTGTACGTGACATTTCCTGTTGAACACGATTAAGGGAACTATCAATCTTGTTGAATGAGTTTGTTTCACCAAGCGCATCAAATTCATGTTCTAAATCGTTCACGGTTTGGCGTGTTTGTTCAAAGTGTTGGCGTGAATCTCTCAAAGCTCTATTTAAGTCATCTAATGCTCTACGGTCATTCAATGAATCAATTGTGTCACTAACCGCTGAAACACTATCATTCATCTGTGAGAAGCTATGCGATGACTCCCTAACCGTTTGCTGTGAAGTTCTACTTACACCTTGCAAACTACGTCTAACACCTCTTACAGTGGATAACAAACCATTTGCAGAAGCAGTAAAGATAGTGCGCATTTCCCTAATAATCCCGGCCATTCATCAGCCTCCTTCCTGTTCAGCTTTTAATTTCTTGAGCAATTCAATGTCTGTTTCAAATCGCTTATCCGCTTTTGAACCAGCTTTTACTTTTGGTTTGATCAATTCAATAAACTGGTTCCTTGCTTTCTTTACTTCTGAATCATCCGTTTGTAATGGATGCGAATGAGCAAGTGAAAGAAAGTTTATCCATCTCTCAAACTCTTTATTTTTCGCTTCCATTTCATCTTTATCTTTCAATAGGCTCATATGCCCTAGTGCTTCTCTAAGCGGTAATTTAAGGACTTCTGAGCGCCCACCAAGCAAAGGCGCAAGGCGATGAATTATTGCTTCATGCAGCTCTATTTTTATTTTGCCGCTGCTTTTGTTTTTGGTTTTTCCGTTGTCGTCTTCACTTTCTCCATGAAATTCTTGAACTTGAATTTTGTTTGCGTCAACGCTAAAGACTTTTTTGCGCGATTGATAAGATCATCCATATCATTCTCTTCTAAAACAGCATCATAAATGTCCATAACATCTTTAAGCTTTTGTCTTTCCATTACATCAAGTTCAACGCCGCTCAAGATGCTTAGTAATTTAAAAGCTTGGTCAGGCAATTCAACCGCTAACATATCAAAAGAAGCAATTGCTTTAGTAATTACATCTTGATCTGCTGCATCTTCATCTTCTAATCCCTGGCCGTTAGTTAGTGAACCAAACAATACTTTCAAATCATCATTTTCATTCACTTTAGCCATGATTTCTTTTATCGTTTTCATGAGCTGCTTAAATTGCAATACATCAATTTCTTCAACTTCATGATTTTCTTTTTTAACGTTACCTTCTTGATCTTTGATTTTTAATGTAATAACTGTTGCCATGTTATTTTCCTCCTTGGAATGAAAAAGAGGACTGAATTCAGCCCTCTTCTTTTTTTTAGATTATTTTATTTAATTAAGCTGCAGCGTTTGGATCTTTTGCACCAAGGTAGAAGAAGTTACCCGGCTTAGTAGCATCAAAGTTGTCACGGATGAACATAGACATTTCAATAGTAACGTTACCTTGTTCATTAGCAGAACTACGGTTAAAGTCACCGTCAGACGCCATTTTATAAATAGTGATATCCAATGATTGATCTGCACCTAATACACGTGGATGGATTTTTACGCGTTTAGCTTTACTTCTTAATGAAGTTCCTAAAGCCGCATCCATTAACCCTACTTTAGCGCCTGATGTTGCATCAGTAATTGCTACAGTTGCAGCCATCGCTAATTCAAAGTTATCAATGCTTTCTTCTGCTGCAGTAATGGTTAATTTCGCTTCCCAACCTACTAGAAATTTATCATAAACTGATTCGCCAAAATCAGCTACTTTAACTTCTGAAAATTGAGGTGTAATAACTAATTCTCCACCTTCTGCTTGTAGGTTGTCTTTACCGTTAAAGCTCATTACGTTAGCACCTTCACCAACTGTAATATCTGACATACCAAAAGGAATGCGTTTAGTTTGTGGTGTTCCCGCCATTGTTTATTTCCTCCCTCATAGTGATTAATAAATTCAGTGAATATTCCATTACATCGCCACTTACACCTAAGCGGCTAGGTTCCGATACCGCTTCAATGAAGTACACGCGGTAACATGTTTCAAGCTCAGGAACGCAAACAAGCTCCTCCACTGTTTTCATGTGAAAGAGCTTGTATAATTTATGAGCGGTTACTTCTGCTTCACTGAAATCAGAAGACCGAATAAATATCATATATTCCGGGCGGCGTGTTTGCGCTTCATCATTTTTATTCGCTGCGCGGCCACCTTCATAATAAACCGTGCCTGTTCTATCAAGTCCGGTGTAATAATCAACGGACCATTCCAAATCAGGTTTAACCGGTTTAGCTTGATTCATCAAAAATTCTTGGATCATTTAGAATCACCTTCTAAAGTTCTATCACGGATGCGTTCGTTCATGCTGTTATAATCCGCTTCTGTAGCGTTAATAGCATTCTGCATGAACTTTCTGCCCGGCTTATATCCACGCCAACGAGCCTTGGTTAGCGTTCTTCTACCCCGTCCATTCAGATAGTAACGCGGATATTTCGCGCCATTATCATATTTGGTGTGTGTGCCTGGACGATAAGGTTCTTCATGTCGGCGCCATGCATAAACAGAACTAGAACCACCTTCAACCACAATTTCTTGTCCAACACGCTTTGCTTCATCAAATGAAATAGAATCTTCTAAATCCCCTTCATCATGATGAACCAGCGCTTTAGCGCCTTCTTCTACAAGCTTGCCGTACATAGTCATTTCCTCAATTGCGATTGCTTCAAAGTTTTCCGGCATTTCTTCAAAGAGTTGTTCCAGCTCTTTCATGCCTTGAAATCCAACATCAATATGATCTCTTTTTGCCAACGTAAGCGGTCCTGTAATAAACTTTTTTGCCGGAATAATTAAGTGTCTCTTCTAACACTGTTACATCACCCCTGATTACATCACCGAACCGGCCAATCCATTCAATCTCAGAACCGTATTCAATTCGTGTATCAGATGGTAAGCTAACTTTAAGTGTTGAAGTAAACTTGGTTCCATCTGTTTCTTTTACTGTAGATGCAAATTTAGTTCCATCAGACAATTGAAATACTTCTGATGTGTATTGCACACGGGCTTTAGAAGTATCTTTAGAGAACACGGGCTTTCCATATTTATCTTTTTCACTGGTAGGCGTATAGATTGTTACTTTGTCTTTCATTGGCGGTGCTGGCATATCAAATTAACCTCGCTGTTCTTGCGCTGCTAGGCTTGATTTCCTTTTCTTTCTCCCGCGCAATGATCTCAATTACATCAGGTGAAATTTGTTGTGTTATATCATATGAAAAAGTTATATCTTCCACCTTCATGCTTTTTACACCTTGACGTTTGAACATCGCGTGTTCTTCCTCTTCACCTTCAATCATGTAGACCGTTTGTAGGCCGATGACTTTAGGCGTAAGATACTTTTCATCATAGAAGTTGGTAAGCTTGTCATAAGCGGTGAATACAAGCTTCTCCCTATCTTCCATAGATTTTTCCGTGTACACATCCGTGTATTTTATAGATTCCAGATAGGCGTTGACTAATTCAAATTCATAGCCATACATAAAGCTTCACCTACTTTTCTTTAACGGCTTTTAGAAGTTCATCCTTCTTCATATCGTTATAGCCTTCAACGCCTTTTTCAGCGGCTATTTCCTTTAATTCAGGAACCGTTTTTTCTGCAAGAATACTTTCTTCTGTTGGTCCCACTTTATCACCAAGATTCTTTGCTTGGTCCTCAGTTAATTCAATTTCTGTACCTGGACCAACTACTTTATCTTTATAAACTAAATAGGCTTGTGCTTTATATTGTGGCATTCCATTCACCCTTTCTTTTTAAAATAAAAAAGACAAAGCAATTCGCCTTGTCTTAGAGCTTCTTCACATATCCAATTGACTCAAAATAATCTGCTGATTTTTCATCAATCTCAAGCGTTTCACCTTTCACTTTTCCATCAATTTCAGCATCTAACACTTCAACTTCTACTTTTTTGTTTTCCTCTTTTTTAGCAGCTGGCATGTTGACCACTCCTTTTCATTTATTCTTTATTTATTAAGGTGTATAAACATCAAGGTGACGGATTAAGAAAGGATTCTCTAGTGTTGGGAACCCTGCACCATATGTTTCAATTACTGAGCGAATAGGACGCGTTAAGTCCTCATTGTTCAAGTAAATGCCCGGCTGAAAATCATTTTCCAGTGTAGGACCTAATAGATATTTACCTGCACCCTCTGAAATCATGACAATGCGGTTTACAGGCATAAATTCACGTACAATAGTTTGATTTGTGGCATTGTCTTTATAAGTCATTTTACGCTCAGAAACAATGCGTAGCGGCGGTAATTCGTAGCTGTTTAATAGTTCGCTTACTTCCGCTTGATTCACACGTGTTGAACCAGCTGGACGCCCTACTTCCGCAATGATCTTTGAGTTAGTTAGAATCTTAGCGTTAAGTTCACGGGATACTAACAGTTCATCCGGTGTTTTACCGCTGTTTGCATCTGCATAAGCTTGAACTTGAGCTAATAAGAAACCGATAATATCAAAATCAGCTTTGTTGAAATCATTACCTGCAGTTAATCCTACTTTGTTTTCTGCAGGGATACCGAAATCGAAGTTGATTTTCACGTTGTTCCCGCTATATGCTAACGTACCTTTCATAAGTGCTTCTAATTTTGCTAACTGAATAAGGCGTAGTGTACCGTTCACAATATCAATGTTTCGAACAACAACCTTATCAATCATTGCAGCTTCTTCACGGTCATTACGCGCTTCATTAATTGCTACTAACTCTTCATACGTAACGATATCTTGTAAACCGAACTGAGCGATTTCACCCATACGATCAGCTATAGCGTTACGATCTACAACCGGCGGTTCTGAACCCATACCGATATATCCGGCCATAAAGTTATTTGTTTTTACAATGTCATAAGCAAATTGACGGTTAAACGTTTCTTCTGTAGGCATGTAAGCGTCCGCTAATGTAAGTGGTGCATTAGCAACCGTTTCATCTACTAGCCCACGTAATGCAGGCTTTTGGAATTGTTTTAAATGTGTAATACCAGCCATAATATAATTTCCTCCTTGTTTTTAGGCATAACAAAAGCGCCACCTGTTTAGGTAAGCGCCTGATTAAATATGTTTAACGTATCGAATAAGCGGGCGTGTAGCCGTTTTAAATGTTTCTGTTACTGTAGAAGGTAATTTAGCATCATAAACAGAAGCACGAATAAGAACTTCTCCTACAATCACATCGTTCTTACCATCGCAATCTACATCAACATTCAGTAAAGCGAATTCATCAAATCCCGTTGGAAGTGTACCAGCTGTAGCTTCTTTGTAAACTTCAAATTTACCTGATGTTGTGTTACGTGCAATAGGCGTTCCAACAGGTAAATATTTCGCTCCAATTTTAGCAGCGTCTAAAGTTGCGCCACCTTCAATGTATTGCATATGAACAGAAGCTAAAATGTTTGTACCGCCTTTGAACGGTGTACGTTCAGATTTTAAATTGTACGGCATTTGTTAGTCCTCCTTTTTATTTCGGTTACGTTTTGCCATTACACGTTGATAGCTTGCAACACCAACATCATAACCGTCTTTTTCTTTTGGCTTGGTGTTCCCTTTTTGAGTAGAACCAGCGGAATAAAAACCCTTTTTCTTTGTTGTTTTTTCTTCCTCTTCATCTGAATCTTCTTGAGCTTTGAGGTATTGCGGGAACTCTTCCTGTAACTCTTCAAATAGTTCATCCAAGTTTTCCGGCTCTCCATCTTCATCAAGCTCAATATCATCAACATTAATTAAACGAGCAAGCAATTTTGGATCAACGCCATTATCAATAGCAAATTCCTTTACTGTTGCACGTTTTTCTCTACGTTCAGCACGTAGGAGCTTTTCCTCTTTGGCTTTCAATTCTGATTTCAATTCATCTGCATCTTCATGATCTTCCTTATCAGAACCTTTGCCTTTGTCTTTACCTTTTTCAGCCTTTTCTTTGAGTTGGCGATACTCTTCAACGTCCACATCTTCAAACTTCTTCATACGCTTTCCAAGCTGAGTTTTTAGCAGTTCTTGATACTGCTTCTTTAGCTTTGGATCTTTTTTTATCAATTCTGCTAAATTTGGTTCATCATCCGGGTTAGTGTCATCATCATCATCAGGATCACCGCCTGAATCAGAAAAGAATTGAATAGGTAAGCGTACTAAAGGATGAAACGTTGGTTGAAATAATGGTTTTGCAAACATGGTCTTTCTCCTTTCCGCTGCTTGAGGTGCAGGAACCTATATACTCATGCAGTTTATAACGTCACCAGCATGGTTATGGACAAAATAAAAAGAGCAACTATTTAGCAGCTCTCATTTCACGTGACGCATTACGATATTTAGCTTTTACTTTTTGCCATGATGGACTATTAACCCGCTTCATTCTTCTAAAAGCACCGATAGTTTTAGGGGCACCGCTCCCTAACACGGCTTTATATCGCTCATACATCTTTAATTCCTCATGAGCTTTACGCCTAATATCCTGTTCTTTCTTGTAGGCTCTTTGTTGGCTAGTAGAACGAATATCTTCTTTTGGTTTCCAGGTCTTCCACTTATCCTTTTCCTTCTGAATCTCTTCTTTTGTTTTAAAAGCAATTACAAAAGGAATTATGGTGTGTCTGCAGTTAGGATGAAAAGGAGGTAATTGAACCCCGCCATCATTGATTGATTTAAAACCAGGATTATCACCGGTTAAGCTAATAACCATTCCTTGAAACCCTGCGCACACATGGCACGTTGGAGCGTGTTGACTTACTTTTACAAGGGTAACACCGCTTTCTATATAGCGGTTTGCAGCTCCTTGTGTATTAGCTTCACGCATTTTAGTTCTTACTACAGTTCCAGCGTATTTATCAACCCTTAACCTTCTGCGCTTTCCTTTTTTATCAGGTGCAGTTAAAAAAGCAGTTAACCCTTCTTCCTGGAATGCTTTTGCTAGTCTCTTTCTTACAACCCTATTGTGATTACCAATAATTAAACCATCTGCAATTTCTTTCTTAACCTTCTTCAACACCTTATTAATAGTGGTTCTAGTGCTTTTCTTAGCGGTCCTTATAGCTGCTTTTAAATCGGTTAGCGTATCACTAACAATCTTTTTAACTGCAGCAATGTGTATTTTTCGTTGGAACCCTTTTGCAATGAAACCTCTTTTAGTCATCGCATAAGCACCATCTGTTTTAGCTCCCGCTTTTTCTAATGATGCACTTGCTTTATCTACGGCTAGATAATATGCCTTCTCAAGCTCTTTTGGC
Organism: Priestia sp. SB1; assembly: GCF_038898415.1. NCBI lineage: Bacteria > Bacillati > Bacillota > Bacilli > Caryophanales > Bacillaceae > Priestia > Priestia sp. SB1. The sequence continues at coordinate 22,260 of NZ_JBBJSS010000003.1, forward strand.
ATTACTTCACTCGCTTTGATACCTAAACCATCTAAAGCTTTTAAAATAGCTGAAATAAGCGCCTGAGCGTTTTTATCTTCACTTAGATTAGAAGCGAAAACAATTTTATTTAATATCTGTTGGATGACATCAGCAAAGTGTTCTATAAGCTGATTTGAATTCATTCTTCATCATCTTCAACTTCAATCGGATCACCATTTATATCACGGTTATCATCTAAATTATCACCATCTTGGCCGCCGTTCTGAATAGTTACGCTATCTACGGTTTCCCGCTCCATTTCAATGCGCTCTATTTCTTCTTGAATCCATTCTTCTGATGCAGTAGGATTTGTTTTTCTTACGAATGTTTCAAGTGACATACCGCCGCCTTCAAACGCTGGTAAGTTCTCAGTGATTAGATCCGTTCTTGTTACAGGAACCATACTATTTAAAGCAATATCAGGTTCTTCAATTTGAACTGCTTTATCATCCTGGTTCAATAACCATAAGCAGCTACGGATTAATTGTTTAAGAAAATAGATGTATTCTTGCTGAATCTGTTCAGCTTTTACGATGGATACGAATAGATCATAGAACTTGGCTACACCACTAACAGCTCCATTTGATGAAGAATCAGCGTAAAAATCCAATGCCTTTTCTGATGTACGTGTTTCCATCAGCATAGTTTTCATGAGGTCCTTGGCCCATTCTAAACCACCGATATTTTTAACATCTACTTGAATAACTTCCATTGCGCGTCCCTGGTCATCAAACGTAGTAATTTCTAAATCTCTATGATCAATGTGGCCATTGCCTTCACCATATCTTTCTTCTGACTTAGACATTAGATCATCAAACACCGCTTGACTAATAGCAATACGTGGTTTTGAATTTCGTTCGTACACAATCCCGGTGTTGGTTAATCTCCAATTTATCTCTTCCTGCTTTCCAAACAGATTACGTAAATCAGATACACCTAACGGATTCATGAAGGTTTTATTATTCGGCCAATAGCTAATGAACATTTGAGAGCGTCCAGTAAAAGTATTTTTTAACTTATCCTTCTTCAATATCTCTTTAGCGGTTGCATCATCAAGCCTTGTCATTCTTGTACCTTCTAACAAAAACAACATGTCTTCTACATCTAGGTTTCCTTTGTTTTGGCGCTCCCTGTATACGTGGATATAATCCTTTTCATCTATGGTGCGTTTATAAGCCAAATCAGCACCTAAACCATCTTCATGAGGAAAATATACATCCCTTGATTTGAATTCAATCCTGATGCCATTTTCATCATTCCAAGGCACACCAACCAATCCACCATCAACTTGATGCTGAACAATATTGCTCCAATGTTCTAACTGCAGCTTACTATTTGTTTCGATCTGCTCAAGCACTTCATTCTGCAGATCATCAATTTCACTTGATTCACCGGATGTTGGCCCGTCAATAAATTCATCCGTTTCTTCATTGGCCGCTTCACTATCTTCTTTATCACTTGGAATAGCAGAAGTTATTTTTCCAATAGAGCGGGCAACTAGCATAGCGGGAACTTCCGCAATGAGTTTACAAAGGTTTGCGATGATGTAAGGCGTTTGAACGTTCTTCGCTTTCGCTGGTCCGTTATAATAGCGGTCTGTAATCTCACCGTTTTCTATGAGGTCTTTTGCTCTAGGGAACACTTCAGCATGGTTGCCTTCATACAAGTCACGATGCAAATAGATATCACCGTGTACATTAGATATGATTTTATCATTCCATTCTGTCCATTCAATTGTCATATATTCATCAATCCCCCTCCAATACAAAAAACCACGGGAATATATAAGTTCACGTGGCTTTTTGTGATTTACACTAATGATAAATATTTTTAAAAGTTTTTTATCTTTATTTAAAATTAAAATCTATTGGCTGTTGGTTTGTTTTTCCGGTGGTTGGTGTATAAGTAATTGATGCAGGTCCCCAACCGACACTTACACTGTATCCACCAAAAACATCCGGCACTGATTGAGCGTATTTTCCAACAACTCTTCGTTGGGCTTTTGACTTCAATGCTTGCATTCTTAATTTAACAGTACCTTTGTAGACAGATTTAACTCCTCTATTCCCAATAGTATCTTTTTTGAATTGCCAACTTGCCCCATACATATTAATTTCAGTCGGTCTTTTAGTATCTGTGTTAGGGCACCAAGTCGAAGTACTGTCATACCAGCTACCTTTATTATTATATTTTGTTTGCGAGCCACAACTGTATTGACCAGCAATTATATTCCAATCTTTAGGGACAGCTATGCCAATACTATCTCTACTGATTCCATACCTTCCATAAAAACTGTTACCCGGAGTACTTTTCCATTCATAAGTTAAGTAAATATCTTTGTAATATTTTTTATTAACTAGCATATCGAAGGATTGAAATGTTAACTTTAAAGTTGTAGTTGGAATATTATCTAGTTTATGAACTTTATTAGGATTAATCTTAGTTAATTTACCAGTTACTGAGTTCTGTTGATATGTTTCAGTATATAGGTTATCAAACTTCAAATTAGTTCCGGAGTTTTCGATAATCATTCTTTTCTCAAAGAAATTCAAGTTAGATAATTGCCCCCTTGGATATCCTGAATTAATAAGTATTTTATCCATTTTTTGTTCTGATAAATTGTTATTGTTATTAGCAAAAGTATCCCCAGGTAATAATAACAGTAAAAAGCTTGTGATTAAAAGAAATGAAAGAATATTTTTGTTCATTTAACCTCTCCTCTAACTGCATAGTAATTTACATATAACCAAATTTGTCCAAATTATACATTTAATTATTTTCCTTTTAATAATTGCTAAATTGAACTATATTTATATACAACAAGGCATAATTAGGAGGTATTCATAAAAATGAAAGTTAAAAGAAATGTCATAATACTCAGTTCATTTTTAATACTCATTGCTTTTATAGTTTTTATTAATTACGAACATCAAGAAAAGAGTTCTGAGACTTCCTATATTAAAATACTAGATAAAGGCGAAAAAAATGGTCATTATTGGGTATTAGCAAAAGATCCAAATGCTTTCGAAGAATCTAAATTTAAAATCACAATTGATAACGAAAACACATGGAATTTGATTCAAAAAAATAAAGAATATTTTTCTACCTATTCATATGTAACAAAATCTAAAAAAGCTGAATTAGAAAATATAAGTCTTCCAGGACAATTACAAAAAGATCAAAAAGCTCACAAAAATAATTAATACTCTTTAAATTAAGTTCTTGTCATTTCAACACTAACAAGGTTATGTGGGCTACGTTCAAATTATAAACGAAATAATCTGAAAAGACTATAAAATTCCACGAAAATACTTTAAATTACAATATTTGTATTAAATATAGACGATTACCACCATCCCCATTTACATTTCATTGCAAGATTAAAACCTTTAGATTAATCAAATCTAAAGGCTTTTTTTATATAGCAACCCAAATTCACCTATGCATCACTACACTTTTTATAGCAAGTCCAAACTTTTTCAATCTCTTTGCATATTCTGTTGATGTAAGTACCTTTATGAAAGGAGAAGATAATATGGATATTCTTATTATTTTGCTACTTATTTTCTTAGTCTTAGCCGTTATTTTAAGAGATACCTTCACCCCTCCCCCTGGGCCTAACTACAATCTATTTAGCCTTCCTTTACCTCAACCACCGGGGGTTATGAACTTACCAGAAAATATTTACTTTTATATTGATAAACGTTTCACGGCTGCACAAGTCAGTCGTATTAAAACCATTATTGCTGATGTATTAGGTCAATGGAAAGCTCATCTTACACAAAAATGGAATGGGGGCTTGAATAACGGTGTTTCAGCTTGGGCTGCTTGTGTTCAGACTTATGCAGTTAATGGCTTAAAACCATATTGGCAGAATGCGCCTGTCCCTAATGGTCAAACAGCACTTAACATTGCTATGGATGAGTTTACACAACTATTTCGTGACAACGGCTTTAGACGCTCAGCACCCGCAATAATTGATTATCGTATTCCATATCCAATAACAAGCTCCACCATATTCGGTGCACAGGCTTATCGAAGAACTAGAGTACCTTTATCAATTACAGTCAATCCTAAGCAGATAGATAGAATGGATATTAGTAACGGAGTCCTGGAAGGTTCATTAGTACATGCCTGGCTCCATCGGGCTGGTTTTGATCATCCATTTCACGTGTATACCACTTATTTTAGTGGTGAGGCTGCTATGTGTTATATGCGTGGTTACCTTCCTAAAAATCCTGCTGTACCAGATCCTGTTTTCACTCAGTTTTTTGACTAATAATAGGGAAACTAAGATTGTATATGATATGCAATCTTAGTTAACATAATAATTCTTACAGGAACCAAACAACGACAAAGAACCCCACAACAGCAACGTTTGTGAAGCTTCCAAAAACACCCCTTTATACATTGTTTTATACATCGTTGATTTAACAACGTTTGTAAAAGAGCGAACGCGATTATTTCCCGTATTTTTTGTATAATCACCAAGCACTTGAACTACTGGAACCAGCGCGTTTTTTAAATACGATTGTATTAACAAAATAGCGGTCTGAATCTAGGTGATGGTCATTCTTTTTAATTGGCTTTTCTTCGCCCCTATCCGCTGCCTTTTCGTCCCAAATGTAAGAAGCAAATTCACGGAACGTTTCTTTGCAACAGTCATTGTAATAAATGAGCTTACGCTTCAAGGCGCTTGCTACGTTGCGTATACCGTCCACTACATCATTGATAGCTTTGATAACTCTAAAACCATCCTTCTTTAACTGAGCAATGAAACTAGCAGCTGATGGATCTACAATAGCCCCTCTTATTCGGGTACCTTCCACAAAGGCTTTTAAGTCCTCACTGTATTCTGAATCTGTACGTTGTTTAGACTCTTTACGGCCTTCATAATGATATTCTTTGATCTTGTACCATTTATTCTTTAACTTGCCCCACAAACCGAATACGGTAGGGTTTTGTGTACCATAGTCAATTGCTACATAGTATTCAGTGTAAGGTCTGTCTTCTGTATCTACTACATTATCATCGTGATTGAACATATCGTAAATAACACCTTCTGCAAGGACCCACAAACCAAGCACATAACGGTTATAGAAGATACCTGAATACATACGTTTATAACGCTCTTTAACCCGCTCAGATAGCGATAAATTATCATCCATTGTAAAATGCAAATGCACCATACGTTTTTCTGTTAATTGATCTAAATATTCAAGCTTAAACCAATGATAAGGACCAGCTGGATTGCAGTTGAACCACATCTTCGCACCTTCTACAGAACAACGCGCGGTTGCTTGATTAACAAATGATTGTGGCATAAGCGCAACTTCATCAAAGAACATGCCCGCTAATGTAATACCTTGGATAAGATCCTGTGAACTTTCATCTTTCCCACCGAAAACGTAAAAGTAATTGACTTTGCCTTGAAAGCTAATTGTTAAATAGTTATCAGCACGATGATCTTTTACTTTGTATCCACGCGTTTTTAACATACGCTTGAGCGGGTTTAATACGTTACGCCGCAAAGCTCCAATAGTTTTTCCGGCCATCCCTACATTTTCTTCATTGAAAGTTTCCATAGCCCACATAACGTAAGAAAGAGACATTACAACCGTTTTACCAGCACGAACAGAACCATCACAAATAATTCCGTCATTGTCTTTCACATGTGAATCTTTTCGCCACCATGTTAAGACCTGCAGCTGCTTAGTTGAAAAAGGTTTAAATTTAAAAGGAGCTGGTTTCTTTTTAATCATTGCCCCACACCTCAGCGGTTTTACCATCTAATGCTTCAATGAATCCATCGCTTTCAAACTCTTCACTATCTCCACCATCTTTAGCGGCTTTTATTTGTGCAAGTTTAAGCTTCTCTTCTTCTATCTCACGTTTGAACTTATCAGGGAACAGATCAAAGTATAAAGACAGTTTTTCCAGAGCTTTCATTTTATCTGCTAATTTAACAGATATACCATCACGGCCCTGCTTAACTTCTGATATCAATGTACCATCAATCATTTTTGATTCATTGAATTCAACGTAGTTAACCATCCTAGTTATTACGTTACCGTCTTCATCTTTTATTGGACCGAACGCGCCCATCACTTCCACTTCTTTTTGTCCAAACGTTAGATAATCAGTTACATCAGCAAAGGCGATTTTTACCCACTTCTGCAACACATCCATTGCGTCTATGAATATTCCTTGTGTCATGTCCTGTTTGATGCACTTGATTTCCTTTGAAACCTTAGCATGTCTTAACAACCTGCTTCCTTCCACATGCGCGCTTTCAGGTGCATAACCGGCTTTTATTGCTGACTGAGTAGCATTGAAGCTCTTAACGTAATACAAACAAAAAAGCCTTTGCCTATCGGTTAATTCATCCGATTCCACAACGGCTTCTATTGCATCATCACGTATTAGATTAGTAGTTGCATCCTTTTTCTTTTTGGTTGCAACCTTCTTTGGTTTGGTTGCATCTTTTTTAGTTGCACGTTGCCACTTCTCACGGCTCTTTCTACTCTTCAATGTTCCTAGCTTAATATCATATTTATCAGCTAACGCTGAAAGGGTTATATTACTGGTTTCGAATTCTTCTCGTATCACATCCCAGTTTTTCATCTACATCACCACTGCCTCCATATCTACAAAACAAAAGAGAGCTACAAATATTTAGCTCCCTTTTTCCAAGTGTTCTATTTCTTTTTTTAAATAAACATTAATTTTGGCACATACACCAGCTGTATACAACGTCAATTCCTCTAACGGTTCCCTAATAATACGTGGGTTAGGAATAGTTTTTCGTGGTGGCATAATTACCTCTTCATAAACAACTTCAGATTTAGGATGAGTAAAATTGGCACGAATAACATCTACTAATTTTTCATGAAGTGCCATTATCTCTTCTAAATCTTTATCTAAACCTTCAACAAAAGGCTCTAATCCTTTCAACCTTCTTCTGAAAGCTATAATATTATTTTGACTTTGATCGTCCCTTTGGCGTAACTCTTCTTGCTTAATTTTAAGCTTATAGTAATCCATCAACAAACTTAGAGAACTAGCAAACTCTCGATTGGTTTCTGCTAACAAAGAATATGTCTCTTGGTACTTCTCAATACGTAATTGCGTTGCTAAAAACTGTTTTTCCCTTTTGTTATCTTTCTCAGATTGTAAATTTATTTGTTTATGAGCAACGAAATAAGCAATCACACCAGCTGCTAAGGCTCCTATAATTGCTCCTAAGTAACCGCCCCAGAAACCTATCCACGCGTCAGTATTCCCGGGAGCAAAACTAGTCCATTTCCAAGTCATTCCCCACGCAACAAAAAGTACAGGGATTAATAGTATAATTACTACAACAATACCAATTAACCACTTTTTCATTTTCAATTATACTGCTCCTTCAACTCATATAATACATACGAAATCCCTTATAACATAACTTCCATTAGATTAAATTTAAATCTCTTGAAAAATAGGGTTACCTTTATATTAGTTATCCATACTATCTATAATTCTCTCTATTCTTTTTATTGGTATCTCTCTATGTAAAAGTTTTTTCATTCTCTCTTGGACAGCATGCGGAGTCAGATCCTTGTTTCTTGATACAATGTTCCGTATTACTTGTGCTTCTACTTCTCTTATTTGTGAGTCATCATATTCATGCACATAAGGGTTTGATGATACTTTAGGGTTTATAATAGGGAAACGTTTTAATTCTTCATTCACTTGTTCAAGAAGTTCCGTACCTAGATTATCTAGTAATTGCTTCACTTCTTCCTTAGTGTAATTATCTTTTTCATCTTGTTCATCTGTATAGCTTTCTATAGTTTCCTGTGCCCGACTAATAAAACCAACATCTATTTTCCTAATATTTTCATCAACGTTACTTATTTTTGATTCTATATTATTTAATAGAAAAGAAGTTTGTTCGTTTACTCTTCTACCATCACTATCTTGTTTTAGGGCAATAAAAATAGCTATAATGGCTAAAGCAATTGAAACAGAACTTGATATAAAAGAAAATAAATTCGTTACTTCTTGATTATCGCTTAAACGATAAGTAAGAATAAGTATAATAATTGCTGTTAAAACCCCTACTAACCAAGCCCAATCTCTATTCGTCCATTTCATTAGTTCATCTCCTCCACTCACCATTATATAACAACAAAAACAATTATTGTTATATAAAGATTTTTTTTCATTAGGACAGTTAAAAAAGCACCCTCGAAAGGATGCTCTTCAAAATATTCACTTACGTCTTTTTTTTTATGCTCAAGTCCCTCTATTTTTAGAAAAAGACTTTCCTTTTTAAGCGTCAATTATGAGTTTTCTATAAGAATAATCCATTCTTTTTGAACATCAATATTGAACCTTACCATAAATTTGTTTATCTATGTCATTTATTATAAATTTTAAAACAACAAGTATATCGTTAGATTTATTAACTAAATCATTAAATATATTTTCAAATTCTACTGCTTGTGAACTCTCAATACTTTCTTGATAAATTTTTTCAGCAACTGGATTGGGTAACGGAATTCGTTGGGAATCAGTGGCACTTGTATCATTTAAATTCAACGCGCATATACCTTGTATAAATTTATCTTTATCTTTTAAGAGTTGTCTTGCCTGGCTAAATTTATAAAATAATCCTATCCTATCTACTATATACTTACTACCAGAATAACTACCTACTTGGATTTCTGTAACTCTTATTACTTCTTTCGTCAATTTTTCTCTATATTCCATATATTCATTTATTTTTTGTGTAAATTGATCTAATTGTTGGCTTAAGAGGTTACTGATATATAAAGATCTGTTATCTTTTTTGATGCTTTCCCATTCGCTAAAACTATTCACTTCATCTTTATATTTTATTTCATGGTATAAACCTTCGGGGTAACTTTCACTTACCATATAATTATTTACCTTTAACATGTTATTATAAAGCGGAGCAAATATTTCCTTTTTTCTAGATTCCATTTCCTTTCTTTTAGCATCTCGAGAATATGCCTTACTAGTATTAAAATATGTTATTATTCCCGTTACCGCAGACCCGCATAACACACCTATAATACCTATGTAGTTTTGATTAATTTTAAATTTACTTATATCACCTTTATGTTTAACCAGAACAACAATTAACAATATTGCTATAATAGCTATCGCAATACGTTTCGCGTATTTTAAGCCTTTCCATTTGATAAAGTATTTTGTTTTTAATCTCATTTGAATATCTCCCTTCCGAAAGAGATGTTCGACAAAAAATAACAAACACCTGCACTTTTTACCTATTTTTCACTAAACGTTTTTAGGGAGTTTCTCCTCCTTATCTATTTCTATATTCCCTCTTTATTGAATTTAATTGTTTTAATTTCATTTCCACAAAAATAAGTTCAACCTAAATTAACTTTGATTGATTAACTCCAATATCTTCAACTCAAGTAAGAGGGTTTAATCACACGACATATTCTAACAAAATACAAGAAAACCCCTTCAAAAAGAAGGGATATTTCTCCATTTATAGAAAGGTTCTTATGTAACCTAAAATAAATTACTAGGAGGTTCTTATGTACTATCCTTTGTTGAAAAATGCCAATAATGAAATGAAAGCTTTAAAAGAACTTAAAGAGGAATCACGTCAAAGAATTATTCCTATCATTGAGTCAAAAAGAGTGAGAAAGAGTAACATACCGAACTGGGAGTCAACGTTCAATACATTAGGAAGATACCTAAAAGAACGTATCAAAGATACCCGGTTTATCTATGATTTCAATTGTGCATTAGAAGACCTTGGAGAGGAAACACAGTTAGTAAGCATAACTGGTGATAACCTTGTACAACATTGCTTGAATAAGATGGATGAAGAAGATTTAAATGTTATTCCTTGTTTTCAACATGATTCTCCTGAATGGTTAATTAATTCTGTTCTTAAAGCTGGTTATTCCGAGATAGCTATTAGAATTAGATGTCATGATTTTCAAGAATCCTTCAATCCCTTTGTGCTTGAAAAAATTAAAAGTGATTTAAAATTGGCAAAGCCAGATACGAAAATTACTGTAATACTCGATTTCTTTAACCAGCCTACTACTACAAAAAGGATTCAAAATACAATAGATACTTTTTCTAAAATAGAGAACTCTGAGTTGGTGTACTTAGCCACTTCCTGTCCTGAAAATGCTTCTGATGCGGAAACACATTCAGTTACATTAATTGGACCAAGAACTGAACTTAATAACTTTCTTGAATTGAAATTAAAAAATCCTACTTTAGAGTTCGGTGACTATACAACAAGACTAAAAGGAGAAGTCCTTAACGGATTTAATCATAATAATTCTTATCTGAAGATTTTCTATTCTACTGAAACAGATTATTGGATTGCTAAATCTAAGCTAATTAAGGATGACGGTGAATTAACTTTTTATGAAGTATGTACAGAATTAATTGAACAGGATTTTTTCCCTGGACCGACGTTTTCTTTTGGAGATGGCGAAATAAAAAAGTGTGCAGATAGACAACTAACAATAAGTGGTCATCAGGTTCCTATAGCTATAGGAGTTAACCACCATATTGAAATTACCATAGCACAACTTTCAGTTAACTTATCCTCCAGTTCTCTCTTTGCTTAAGAACATTATAAACATATGATTGTACAACTTTAAAATCAGCTTCTTGATTTAAAAGAGTCAGGAGCTGTTTTTTTCTCATTTTCTTTAATGATTTTGCTAAACCTAAATGATCAATTAAACCTTCTAATTCCTTTTTCCATAATAGCTTTATTATAAGTGTTGGATCTTGTGTAGACACTCTTCTCCCTTTTCTAACGTTTATTAATCTCGACTGATTCGCACTGATGACCTTAATTCCCCACCATTCCGGAATCAATTTCTTTACTTCTGGTAGGTGTTTTCGGGACACCACAATAGTCATTCTCTCAAAAGCTCTATTATAGTATTCCATCTGTCTTGGGAGACGGTCTAAATTATCTAAATCACTCTTTATTTCGTAACCATGCATTATTCCGTTAACCACGGCTACATCAATCCTGGACGCTCCATTATCTAAGCCAAGTTCATTGATAATTCTAGTATCAGTACACCGACCATAAATTTCATTTAATTCGGTTAACAATAATGACCTAACTTTAAAATCATTTAATAATTCCATTCTTATCACCCAAATACATCTTATTAATAAATCCTTTTTATTTCAAGATGTGTAATCAGAATATGTGGATATATTTAACTTTTAAATGAACAAGGATGCTTCTACAATATCCCCTTTTAATATTCATAATATTCTATTAGTAATTGGATTATCCTTTAAATAATACATTTCTTTAATTTTAAAAATTATTAAAAAGCCGCTTATCCCTTCGGATACGCGGCTTAAAACTGCAAATTTTTACAATCATACATTTACGAGCAAGGTTTTATAGTACAGGGTAACCTTAGAAGTAATAAAGTTTTAATACATAGAAAGCTCCTGCTCTACAACCGCCTCTTCCTGTATTCATTTTACAGTTATTTATAAATTAATCTCAACTTTTGAAGAAATTGGTCTTTTTGAACTTTTTTGGCGACCTTGACGATAATGACTTCTTTGACTTTTCTGATGGTATCGCGGGAGCACTCTAAATGTTGCGCTATTTGCGTATAAGATATTCCTTCCAGCATACAGTCATATATTATTTTATGTTTATCTTCCTCTAATTCATCTATTATTTTATCTAAGTATTCAGTGATAGCTAAATATTTATATAAACGCTTTTCGCGACGATCTAATTGATTTAATTCAGCTTGGCTAATACCACCGCTACCTTTTGGCATAGCCGCTTCATCTCCATAGGTAGCAGTAAGCTTTTGCCCTCTGAAACTAGGTGCGTCTAATATTCTATTAAGACGAGTAATCTCTCTTAACATAAAGTTATAATCTCGAATCCATTCTTCAACCTGCCATTTAATCATTTGCTGAGACATTCGTTCTTCCTCCTATCTAATTCGGCTTGACCCGTCTTCTATATCAATTTTCACTTTATATTTCAAAGCGTTAATTTCTTCTTTAGTGCTTTCAAACGCATTTCTCCAACGCTGCATATTTCCGTAAGCTGTTGCTTCTTGCTTTCTCAATTCCTTAACTGCAAGTTCAGCATGAGCATGTTTATTTTTTGATGCTGCTATCTCAGCCTCCGCATATGTTGATTTCCGATCAGCATAAATATTTTTGTACTCTTCCGAAAACGTTGCAGCTAACTTCCCGATGAACACTAGCATTTTGGACATAATTTCAATACGATGCACTTTCATTTCATCCGGTGTGCGTTCTAACATTTTCTGACACCTTAGAACTTCATTAAGGTGTTCTTCCACCCAACCCTTTTGTTTCATTGCAGCACCTCTTTATATAATTCAATTGTTTTATTAATCATCAAATCTACTTTTCTAACATTTTGTTAAACGTTCCTCTTCATCTTGCATAAAACGTTCAAACAGCTTTTCTGTTGGGGAACTTATCAAACCTTCCATCCACAAATCCCACTGGTCTTTGTAATAATGCGGACCGAATTTCTTTTCATGAATATTTTTCCAATATCGATCAAATGCTGTAATGGTATGAACGCCTTTTTCACCAGTGTGATGAAATAGGCATAAAGGAACTAAATTGCGCCATTTACCACGCCCGCCTATTCCATAACCTTTATGAACAATGTGATGCAGCTGAAATTCAGGATTCCCACAAACAGCACAACATTCTCCATAGTGGCGCAAAGCTCCATTTCCTTCTTTTCTGGAAACTTCACCACGCTGTTTCCAATGTGGAATTTTTCGATTGTGATACATGGTGACGTTTGTATTTTTCTTTGGCTTTTTCTTTTTTCTTGGCCGCTGCTTCATATAAGGCTTTAGTTTTTTATCCACTTTCACCGGCTTAGGAACAGGATTGAATTCATTTAACAAAATATGACCCCCTTTTTGTTAGCTCGTAAAACCATTCTTTATCTTTAGTAGCAAGCGCTAACTCAATGATCATTTTGTGCTGTACATCCCTAGCGTGTTCACCATACTTACAACTGCAAGTTTTACCGAAACAGAACCCAGTCTTTTTACACCGTAAACACATGATCCCATCCCCTTTTATAGTTCTTTCACTATAAGTTTAAGAATCTTTTTTAACCGCTTGTTTTGACCTTTTAAGCTAGTATTCTTTTAATCTGATACTTTCATATTGTCCCGTTCTAAAAAGTTATACATGCCTTTGTGATGACTTTGAACAAGATCAGCCGTATCAATCGGGATAACAAAACGCGGTGTTGTTTGCTTTTCGAACTTTTCGATAAGCCCATTTACTCCATCAAGCAGATCAGGACGGTGCGGAATTTCTTGAGCTAATGAATTTATCAAAATTTTGTATTGTGAAGTTTGATTTTCGGACATTTGTTTTTACCTCCATTTAGGGGTGCAAAGGTGTATGTTCTATGTAGTAGTTTCTAATGCAACGTGCATAGTTTACTTGTTTGCTAGTTCCTTAGTTTTAATGCGCCAAAAGTTTAACCGAGCTTTATCCAATCTTTCTTTTTGCATTGCTTTAGAACGTTGCTTCATTGACTTAACTAAACGCTTCTTTTGCTATTGCTTATTCACTTATACCTCTCCTTTTTGACTTACAGGTCAAAACACATACCTATTTTTAGTTATAGAGCTTCCGAATATTCTTCTCACGCATTTTAATACTCAAATGACCTTTTATTGCTCTATCCATAATCAAAAGCCCCACTTCATCTTCCAGGCGGTTAAAACGCGCTGCTAATCGTTCTATTGATACACCTTTGTGATAAAGTCCATCGAACTCTTCTAAGTCTTCTTCATACCATTCAAGAAAAACACCGTAGCTATCAATGTCATCTAAAACGTAATAAACTCTACCGGTAGCCATTCGTTTGCGGTCTGTACGTTTCAACCCTTCAAACTGTTTACGCCCTTCAATGTAGCTTTTTTCAAGTTTATTTACCGTTCGTTTACCTGCTGCTATTTCATAATGAGTGGGCATTTTACAATCTTCTTTCAAACGCTTCTATTTTTTTATCTAATTCTTGTAATTGTTGTTCTAAATTGTGATAGCCTGTCATATCTTTTACACATATGCAAGTTCCTACCTCTACGATTAGTTTTCCAGGATAGGGATAGGTCACAACTCTCCCTATCCCGTTGCAGATAGTACACATAATCACAACTCCCAATCTGTTTTTAAAATTTCTCTCATTCGAACCTACCCTTACGTTTACCTATTGGTCAACGACAATTCCTTATTAATCGTACAAACGAACTGACAAGATCAATGTTTGTACTTTACCTTCAGCATCTAAGATTATAAGAAACACGTTTACTCCATAAGCGCTTTTAAGCGCTGCTGTGCAATAATTTTTCGATAGCTAGTCGCTTTATTGTGAATGGATTGACACATTTCTGTTAGCCTGTCCATTGAACGAGGGCCGATTTTCACGCCTAAGTCATCCGGGTTTAAGTTTGATGTAACAAAGATTGGTTTCTTTCTTGTGTATCTACCATCTACAATGCGGTAAATGACATCTTCTACCCAATCCGTTACTTTTTCCGCTCCTATGTCATCTATAATGAGCAAATCGCATGTGTGTAGTGCTTTCATAATTTCATCTTCTGATTCTTTATTGTGGTTATTGAACGTGTTACGTATTTTTTGTAACAGATTCGGCATACTGATAAATACAACTGTTTTTCCTTCGCTTTCTAGCGCATTTGCTACTGATGCGGCTAGAAGGCTTTTTCCGTTCCCAGGCACACCCCACAACATGAGTGCTAACCCTTTCCATAACTTTGTATCAAATTCATTTACAAATCGCTTTGAAAATTTGAGTGCGTTTTCCGCTCCTGGTGTTGATTTAAACTTTTCAAAGGAAGCTTGATCGAATCTTTCCCCTAAATCGCTTATAGAGAACATTTCCCTTAATTTGCGTTGTTCTTGATATTTCGCGTTCGCCATCTCTTCTTTTTTACGCGCTTCCGCCTCACAAGGGCAAACAGGTTGAACTATTCGTTTCTTTCCAAACACATCTACTTCCATAACCGGTACTACCTCTTTACAATGAGGACATACACGCGGTTCAGAGGGACAAGTCGTTGAGACTGACTGATTCATTAGAACTTGATTGACGATTTGTTCCATCGGATTCATTTGGATACCCTCCATTCTGTTTAGTGTGAGTACCAATATTCACTTGAGGTCTTTCGTTTCTTAATGCCAATGCTTGTACATCTGCTAATGTTTTTACATTTTGATTAATCCAGCTTTTAAGAATACCCTCACAGTAGCCGAAACTTGTTTTATTACGTTTAACAGCGATTTTCATGGATTCTACGACTACTTCTTCATTAAGCTGCTCAATCCAATAATTAATATCGTCAATCACTAAAGGTTTAAGCATCCCGAAATTTTGTTCATACACTTCAAAAGCATTAGCGCGTTTAGTAATAGTAGATATTTTTTCTTTTTCTTTTTCTTTTTCTTTTTGTCCACTTGTCGTCGACGTATCGTGAACGTGTCGTAAAAACTCATTATTAATGGATTCATTTGGGATATGATTCATCAATTCCGCTAGCAACGTTTTGTCTTTCACTTCCACTAATTCTTTTTTGATACAATCGATAACAGGCTTTCCAGCTTTATAAAGGTTGTATTTGCCCCAATGGATAATCGCAAGTTCTCGCGTCTCTTCGTTGTACTTAATTAACTTATGATTATTAATGAAGCGATCTAACAACGCTGTAACTGATTCGGTTGAATATCCTAAATCAAAGGCCATTTGTTTTTTAGTGATGGCGTACACTCCAATTTGAGTTGTTTTAGGGTTTGTTAAAAGATACAAGTAAAAATATTTATCTTCGGGTGTCATTTCCTCCAAAACTTTCGGATCTTCCCAAAAGGCTGTATGAACGTGTCTGTATTTAGCCATTTATAGCACTCCTTCTGTGTGGTATAATATCTGTACGTTTTATTTCTAAATCGTTTGACCTCATGTTCCAGCATGTGGTCTTTTTATTTGCTGAATTCTTCCATCTACTCACCCCTTTCAAATTACTCCGAGTAAACCTCCAGATGTTTTATATCCCCAAACATTTTTGCCTTATAGAAACTCACTTTAGTACAATTAGGACATTTCATTGTGAATCACCTGTTAGTTTAAGAAACAGCTCTTTATCCCCGTTTATTAATGCCTGGTCAATTTTATAATCACGGCTAATAACGACTAATTTTTCTTCTAAGAGGTTCATTAACTTGTCCAACTCTCCATAATCACGATGATTAAGGTTGCATGTGTCATAAGAAAGCAGCTCTACATATTCAAAGTTTTTATGTGAAATCCACTGAGTAGAATTTTCTAAGATTTCAGGATTATCGGACTTTGTGACAACTACTTCTAAGTATTCAACTTCCCTTGTTTTTTTGTTGTAGTGAAGTAGTTTGACTTCTCCTTCATATTCCTTCAAAGAGTACTTAATGTTATCCTCTTGCGTGAATTTACGTTCCATCTCTCCCCACTCCTTTTATTTGAATATTCCGACCGATAACTACGCACCACTAATACATGAGTGACAATAAAAAGAGCAATGACCAGACTATTTACAATCATTTAACCGTCCTACCTCTAAAATAGATTTATGATAATACCCCTGTTCAACCGCTTCTAAATACCGCAACACCACTTCTTTGTTATCGTTCATTCCCCTAACTCCTTTTTATAGAAGTTCATCACATGTTCATAAGCTGTATAACCACCCACTATGACAAATGCCATCGTCAACATGATAATAATAGCCATCAACGCTCCCACGTTCATTCCCCCTATGCGATATATACCGGCTTTCCGGTTAATTTCATAATCTCTTCTTTAAATAAACCTTCATCGCTGTTGGAATCACTAAGATGTAAAAGGTGTATTTCTTCAACTTGACTCAAATCATTTGCTTTAAAGAATTCTTTAACATTTTCTAAGCTGAAATGTGAACATGTAAGTCGTTTTTTCATTATCTGTGGGACTGTACCTAGTGCGATATTCGCGTCCAAGATAGCTGCTGAGTAGTTGCATTCAATCATGATATGAGTAAGTCTATGAAACTTATATTTGATATAGTACGTATCCGTAGCAAATAGAAGGCGATCACCTTCTTTATTCATAATCAGAAAACCAAATGGTTCAGATACATCGTGCTGGACATCAAAGGCCATGATTTGAAATGTTCCGACCTTAAAGGGTTTCTTAGCTTGTACCGTTTTAATCCGGTGATGTTCAACATTTACGGCGTTTGCTGTACCTGTTGACATATAACAATCGATTCCGGCTTTTAAAACATCCTTGAGAGATTTGACATGATCTCCATGCTCATGAGTGACCAAACAACCCGCGATTTCAGAGGTTTTAAATCCAGCTGCTTGTTGAAGTTGTCGCCATCCTACACCGCATTCCAATAACAACTTTGTTTTTGAATCATCCAGCAGATAGGCATTGCCCTTGCTGGATGATCCCACTACTTTAATATCAATCAAAACGGCGCGCCGCCTTTTTTCGGTTCTTCCTCTACGACTTCCATTTCTAAAGCAGATTGTTTCTCTTCTTGTGGTTCTTCGGGTTGTTTTTCGTTTGGTTCTTCCTGAGTTTCTTCAATCTGTTTTGGTTCTTCCGTCACTTCGTCATAATCCATGTCAAGCACTTCACCATTTGCGTTTTCATCGATTTCTTGTTGTGCTTCGATTTCTTCATCTTCTTTATTGATGTGTTTCATCATTACGCTTTCATCATCAGAAGAGTTTAAGAATTTCTTGCAAGCACGATTGATAACGGTCTTTTTAGCCATTTCTTGCTTGAACTCATCATGTGTACTACCTTCTTTTTCTTTGTCTTGGCCCTTGCTCCAAAACTGTGCTTTGCTCCAGGCCTGTCTAATTTCCGCAATAGTCATTAACTCGATGTACACTTCATCTTCAGGAAGTACGATAGTTGCATAAGCACCAATGATTTTCTCTTTATCGATGTTTCCGAACTGCTGTTTATGTTTAAGATTAGCGATTCGCCCGTTGATGATTTCGTAATCAACTGAATCACCTTCATAAATTACTGCTGCATCAATACTTTTGGCTTTTGCTACACGTTTCGTTACTGCCATTGTGCCGAAGTAAGAACGCTGGAATGTTAATTGGTTTCCGTAAACAATGAAGTAACCTTGTTTTTTTGCTGGATTCAATCCTTGAACTACCATGTCCAGTAATGCATTGGCGATGCTGTCTTTTGTGCAAACTTCTAAAGCTGGACGTTTGTTTCGATCTTGTGTATTTTGAAGGATTAACCAAGCTGATTTCATTGAGTTTTCCGGACTATAGAAAGCAGGGAAGTGGAGCTCCCCACTTTCTTGAAATTCTTTCACCTTTGCTGCTACTACATCCACCGTATCTTTTTTAACCATTGCTAATTGATTTGTCATTTTAGATTGCCTCCTGGTTTAATTGTTGGTTTTGTTCTACACGTAATTCATCATCTGTACCACTTACAACTAATGAAATGATTTGTGTATCCATATCGATTAATTCCGTCACTGATTCGCTGTTATCAATGAAGATAGAGCAAGCAACGTTAAAGTGTTCAGCTAGTGTTGAAATGATGTCTAAACCTACATTGATACGAGCTGCATTGTTTAACCCTCTTGAGTATGGAACGCCTTGATATAACGTCTCGCACGTTTCTGTTAAGCCACCATTGATTTGAGTTTCGAACAATTTGAAACGAGCGTATTTGAATTTAGAATTAATTTTTTCTTCCAGTAATGTAACTTTTGAACGGATAAATTCTTCTGTTAAATAAAGTTGATGTTCAAGATCCTCGAATTCTTTAGCAAGTTCTTTTTCTTCTGCTTCAAGTTCAATGATGCGTTGTTCAGACAATTGAACTTGTTGTAAGCGAGCACGCTTTTCACGTTCTGTCATGATTTCGTTATCTAGATTTTTAATTGTTTGCTCATGCTCTTGGATAACTTGAATGTTAGTATCTTGTATTTGATTTATTTGTTCTTTAAGAGCAGCGATTTCAGTTTGATAAGAAGTGTAAACCCCTGTGTCCTCAAACCTAGTTGTTTGAGCTTTCATTTCTTCAAACTGTTGAGAAGCTTCTTGCTTTTGGCGTTGAATTTCTTTAATTTCCGCGTCAATTGCATTAATCTCATTTGTAACTGCTGAAATTTCAACCTTTAACTGTTCAACCTTTGCCGCACCTTCTTTACCAGCAACAGCGATATTAGTAAGATGTTTAGCTTTTTTAGCATTGAAGTTTTCAAGCATCGTTTGTTTTTTATCTTCTGGTAAATCTTGACCGCACGTAGAGCAAGCTAGAGCATGTGTATCGAATGTTTCATCGTCCGCCGTTTTCCATTCGTTGCGTAGCTTATCAACTTTTTCAACTAGTTCGGCATGTTCTGACATTAAATCAGCATGTTTTCTATAAGCCTTTTTAGAATCAACTGTATAGTTAGCTTCTTTATCATTAAGCGCTTGAATTTCAGCACGTTTACGATTGAGAGCAGCATAATTTTTTTCCGTGTATTCGAACTTCTTTTCTTCCAGCTCTGCTTGTTGGAAAGTTATTTGTCCTTTTAAATCAAGAATATTGTTGCCGTTTCGAATTTCAGCAATTTTATTTCGTTCTTCCATCATGAGCACTTCTGCTTTTTGAATACGTTCATTGATTTCAGCTTCGTTCAAATCTGATATATCAGTCATACCGCGACGAACTTCATCAATTCGGATTGGAATGCGTGTAAGTTCTTTATTGATTTCAGAGCGTTTAGCAGTAATAATTTTGCGATGATCTTCAATGCTTTTGCCGTTTAAGATGTTTTCTAATGAAGCTAACTCCTTGTTGCTGTTGATTACATCTTCATTTGTGATGTCACCAGAGATTTGTAATAGTAATTCACGGCGCTTTTGCCAATGTAACTGCTCATTAAAATAAAGTGGACTTGTTAAAAGTTTGAACACATCTTCGTCAATCAGATTTGCAACTGCATCTGTAAATTCTTTTTTCTTACTAGGTACACCGTTCACGTAATAATCTGTTGTATGCCCTGTGAATTCTGTTGTAGCTGCACCGCGTTTTCGCGTCCATTTTTCCTTAAACACTTTACGGAGACTTAGTGATGTACCTTCTACTGAAAAGATTCCTTCAACCTCATGCTCCAGGTTGTTAATTTCTTTTCCAATTGAATCGACTGTTTTTAATTGAAAATCTTTTTTGTTTTGACTATCTTTATCGAACATCAACCAAATGAACGCATCGAATAATGTTGTTTTACCTGTGCCGTTATCACCGAATACTTGAACGTTGTAGCCTTGAGTATCTAATTTGAATTCTTTAACACCTTTGAAATTTTTAAGAACTAATGCTTGCAATATGATTTTTTTCATTTTTACCTCTCCCATTGAATGAATTTCGAATTTTAGTTATACTAATACCGAAAATGTTTTTCTAAGAGTCCTGTTCCAGCAGGCTCTTTTTTATTTGGTTAAATCCTTCATATAAGACCTCACCTTCTTCTGCTCTGATATGCTGCATAAAGTATTCAGTTACTATCGGGATATCTAATGCTTCATCGTGTGATATATCGTTTTCCAAGGCTTCTTCTATGGTGTTAAGTTCAGGAACAATTCCTTCTTCGTTCCACATGTTGTATAGATACTCTTGGATGATGTTCACTTTAGATGATCGACTCCTTTGAATTGAATTCGTTTAGATAATCTTGTGTATCATCAATCCAACTTTGAAATGATTCTTGTGAATATTGAAAGAACAGGTTTTCAAGCGCGCTTAATTTTTGTTCCAATCCTTTCAAGTAACCTTCTTCTTTTAATAAGAAAGGTTTAGCAAGTTCGTCACCTTTTTTGTACTCATCAATACGTTGTTTAGAACTTTCAATACTGTTTTTAGTTACTTCAATTGCATCAATAAATTTGTTTTCCATTTATATCACCTCTTTTTCATGACTTTTGATCCATCTAAAAAACGCTTCTCTTTGCACTTTTTTGTGGCGCCCTATTTTGATAACTGGGAATGACTCGCCATCCATGAGTTGATAAGCCTTTTCTTTGCCTACCCCTAAGATTTCTTGGACATGTTTAGCTGTTAAAATGTACGGGAACTGTTCTTCATAATTCATTTTTTATTCTCCTCTCTTGTTTACCGTTTGGTCAACTCTTCGATAAAAAATAAGTCCTCTACTGTGCATTCGAGGATATCGGCCATTCGTAAAGCCATTCTAAGTGTAGGCTCTGCCTTACTTGTTTCGAGTTTGTGTATCCAAGACTTATGAACCTCCAACTGCCTTGCTAGCTCTGCTTGACTCCATCCTTTTCGTTCTCGAAACTCTTTGATGTTATTTCCCATTTTTTCACCTCGTCATCAAGTATGTTTACCATTTGGTCAACTCGATAATCTTATTATATACAAACGTTTACCTATTAGTCAACACTATTTCTGTTATTTTCCTCCAAAACATTTTATTTATTGTTGAAACCTTCCTCAATAATATAGATAATAGGTGAGTAACCGTTTTTTACATGGGTAGGAGGTGTAAAACTATGAGGACTATCGGGGAGATTTTTAAGGAACAAAGAGAGAGGAATAAACTTTCTCAAGATGCTACAGCCGAAAAATTAGGTGTAGGAAAATCTTACATTTCTAAGGTTGAGAACAATATCAAAAAACCTACAATGGAATTCTTAAACCGAGCAGCAGACATCTTCCATATCGATGTATTAGATTTCTTTGAAGGTAAAATGAAACCAGATAAAGATTTATCAACAGAAGACTTAGAGTGGGTTATTCTTGGAGAAGAAATGAAAAAGCAAGGTGTTAGTACCGAGCAATTACGTGAATGGGTACACATAATTAAGTCAACTAGTATGGGAAATAATACCAAAAATAATTGAATACAATTTTAAGCTGCTTTTGGAGGCACAAAAAGGACATAACAAGACTAAAGCGTTAATTGTCGAAAAAGTACTATATCATTCGACAAATTCCGCTATTTCCATTATTGGAAAACTCCACTATCATAGTACATAGAGAAAAAATAGAACATTCGTTCGTAATCTATTTGTCGTATTATGAGAAATCGAGAGGGAGTGGTTTGTTATGAAGCGAACAATTGTTGAAACAGATATTTTACCGGTTGGTGTTACATTAGTCATTGAAGGAGTTGTCTATGTAGGGACGGAAGATCGAAACAAAGGAGTGCGAACAGCATGAAAGGATACTTCCGTAAACGTGGCAAGACATGGAGCTATACTGTAGATATTGGCAAAGATCCGATAAGTGGAAAACGACGCCAAAAATCAAAAGGTGGTTTCCGCACAAAAAAAGACGCAGAAAAAGACTGCGCCGACTTCATTTCCAAATTTGATAAAGGTTCTATTATTATTCGTAAAGATATAACAATCAAAGAATTCATTGAATTCTTTTTATCACGTGCAGAATTAAAATTAAAAAACTCTACTTATACCAATTACAACTACGCGGTTAACAATCGGATTATACCACGGCTCGGAAACATAAAGCTACAAGAATTCACAAAATATCACGGGCAAGAATTCGTGAATGAATTATCTAAAGAGGAATTGAGTTCTCTTTATATTCGTTTTGTGATTTCTTTGTTAAAAAATATGTTTCAAGTTGCGATTGAAGATGAAAGAATTATAAAAAATCCGATGGATTCTGTAATCATGCCGCGCTCTACTCGAAGAAGTTACAATGTTTGGTCAGCAGAAGAATTAAAACGTTTTTTATCTGTTGCTCAATTTGATGACTCTACTTATTATTTAACGTTTTTAATCGCCGCTCACACTGGCATGAGGCGCGGTGAAATCTTAGGTCTTAGATGGAAAGATGTAGACCTAGAAGGAAAACGTATCAGCGTAAATCAGTCACTCACCTATGTTAAAGGTAGATTTCAATTCTCGGATTTAAAAAACTCTTATTCTTTTCGAATGATTGCCATTGATGACTTCTTAGTTAAACAATTAAAAAAACATAGAACAAAGCAAAATGAACACCGACTAGCCAAACCAGCTGAATATAATTTCGATTTAGTTTGTTCGCGTGCCGATGGACGTCCGTTATTATTAAGTACATTACGAGCGCATTTCCAAAAGCATATAGATAAAGCGAATGTCCCAAAGATTCGTTTCCATGATTTAAGACATACACATGCTACAATCTTATTAAAGATGAGAGAAAATCCAAAAATCGTAAGTGAACGCTTAGGTCATTCGACAATCGTTCGAACACTCGACACGTATTCGCATGTTATTCCAGACATGCAAGAAGATACAGCGTCGAAATTCTCTGATTTAATGAAAAACCAAAAGTCTGTGTAATGTGGTCAAAATGTGAGCATTGTATATAAAACTAGTCCATAAACCCTTGATACAACAAGGATTTATGGACTATATGCTTCATATGGATAGAATGAAGCTGCTGCCGACAAATTATACACGCTTACTTTTTAGTCAGCAAATCTCCATACTGCTTAATCTTTTCTCCTACGGTACACTCTTTAATACAAAACGTCTGAGCGTATGTTTTGCCCTTTTCTTTGTTAAACGTTTTTTTTACAAAACAATC
This sequence comes from Priestia sp. SB1, assembly GCF_038898415.1. Lineage (NCBI taxonomy): Bacteria > Bacillati > Bacillota > Bacilli > Caryophanales > Bacillaceae > Priestia > Priestia sp. SB1. The sequence goes on from NZ_JBBJSS010000003.1 coordinate 45,982, forward strand.
ACTACAGTAGTAATCCAATAACTCCGTTACTTCTTCTAATAATTGTTTACGTTCCACTCTCGTTCATCTCCATTTCGTTCTGTGTGTTACACTTGCTTCCTGCTAGCAATTGGTATCCCTTGAAGAGCTTGAGTCGCAAGCTGGTCGGCCTCTTCATTTTCCTTCCTTGAAATAGGCTCATATACCGGTCGGATACCAAGTTCCTGCATTTTATCTTCTATTCGATCTAAGTACCGATTAAACTCTTCTTCGAAACAGGGCCACTCCCCTGCAAGCTGATTTAATACAACCTGAGAGTCACCTCTAAACGTTACCGGTATATGATGAACACCAAGTTCCTCAAGCTCTTGTATTAAATAATAAAAAGCAGCATACTCTGCCTCATTATTTGATTCTATCTCTTGCAGTCTTGAGTTTCGTCGTATTCGGTAAGACTGGTTGTTCTGTTTAAAATAAATCACAGCCCCAAGCCCCGCTAAAAGCGTATCATGCTCATAGCCTCCGTCAAAATATGCCACAATATCGTGAGGCTCTGTCTGTACTTCCTGTAAGAGCTTTTTCGCTTCTTTTACAGTCCATTTTTGCTGCTGCTCATCAAGTAGAAAAATTTCCTTCGTTCGACCTGTTTTTTCTAAATCACCCACAATCATTAGCGCCTCATTCGCATCTGTGAAATCGGATGTGAAAATTAACTGTTTATGTTTCGAGGATTTATAATGCCATTCAATTTGGAAATTCATAACGAGCATTCCTTTCATCAGCAATTTTGAATTCAACACTTTTTCTGCTTTTTTGTATTTTATCTTCTATTATGTCTTTTCATGACAGTTTTCTTACCTAATAAGCGGATTTTAGCGTTTATACGTGCTAATATAAAATAGCTGAAGTACTTATGATACAATACTATTGATGAAAAAACATGGTTTAAGCTTATATTGTTTTAACAAGGAGGCTGTATGATGATTGAAGTTTATATAGACGGAGCCACTGCTGGCAATCCTGGTCCTTCTGGAGCTGGTATTTTAATTAAAGGAAATGGTGAACATCATCGTTACGCTATTGCTCTTGGGACAATGACGAATCATGAAGCAGAGTACCATGCACTTCTTCATGCATTAAAAATTTGTTTAGAAAAAAAGTATACGAGCGTATCTTTTCGAACAGACTCTCAGCTAGTAGACCGCGCAATGAACCAAGAATACGTTAAAAATAAAGCGTTTGCTCCTTTACTGGAAGAAGCCCTCAAATTGTCCAGTCAATTTGATTTATTTTTTATAAAGTGGATCCCTAGCTCTCAAAATGCAGGTGCTGATCAGCTGGCCAGACAAGCCATTAATCAAAAAGAAGCAGGAATGTAATCCTGCTTAAATCATACCTGATGACTTTAAATATTGAATGGCTTGTTTTTGATTGCTAATACGATTTGATGTCAAATTCTCGAGGAGCGATACAAAAAAACTGCCGTCAAATTCTTTTTGTACTTTTAGTGTCCATTCAATTGTAAATATGACCATCTCGTCAGCTGCACGCGTATACTGCTGACCAAATGAAATAAATCCACGTGCATCTTCTGCTAAATGAAAGCCTTTTTCTTCAAGATAAAGAAGATACTCTTCAACGGTTTGAGCTGTTTTTGTCACTTTTTCGTCCCATCCTTTTGCAAAGGTTCTTCTTTATCTTAGCTTACTTTTGGCTATTTGACTATGATTTCCCTTCTAAAAAATAGCCAATTGCTCCAAGTGCTACTCCTAAAATGGCTCCGCCAATCACTTCTTCTGGCTGATGACCAAGCATTTCTTTCAAGCGCTGTTCCGTCAAATCGTGAAAGCCTCCGTCTGGAAGACCCGCAAGCTTTTCAATTTCTTCATCTAACGTATTCACTTTAATAGTAATTTCGCCAGTCTGCCTTCGAATTCCTTGTGCATCGTACATCACAATAATTCCAAAAACAGATGCTAACGCAAAGTCAATCGTAGAAACACCTCTTTTTAATGCTACATAGGTAGCCAAAGAAGATACGCCGGCTGAATGAGAGCTTGGCATTCCACCCGACGCAGCAATCATCCGCATATCCCATTTTCCTGTTTGATACTTTTTAATTGGGATTTTTAAAGCTTGTGCTAAACCGATTGATGAAAGAGCAATGACAATTCCTTTATTCATATTGCTTCACCTCATCTATAGTTTGCGATGGATTGACATCTTGTACCCAAGCAAATATTGCCCAACAAAAAACGCCGGGCTAATCTGCTGACAGAGCAGACTAATCCCGGCGTTTTTGGAAACAGTTCTGTTATTTTTTACGCTTTTTTTGTGCAGCATTATTCATTTTGGCAGATTCAACTTCAGCATAAGAGCCGAATTCTTGTCCATATTGATTATTTGCACTTTTATTAGCTTCTAACTTCTTGTTAACAGAATTATTTTGGTTTTGTTGCACGTTGAACTCAGAAGCAAACTCCCCAGCATAAGTGTCATTTGCACTTTTTGCACGCTTTGCTTTTTGAGCCTGATTTGCTTTAAACTCAGAAGAGAACTCTTGGTTATAATTATGCTTTGCATTGTTATTCGCTTGCGCATTTTTATTACCTAATTTTTGACGACCCATCGCTATCTCCTCCTATTTGTACCTCGTTGGTACACTATTAGTATGGATCAAGCGGCACGTCATATCCTGTTCAAATTAAGGTAAAAACACCAGAGCTTAGCACGTTTATATTCTTGCTACGTACTCTTTAACCATTTCTTCCGTCACTACTTTACGGCCTGGAATGATGGTATATTTTTGAGACAGCTCATTAATTTCTGCTGTTACAGCGTTAATACCGTCTACAGAAAAGGGCTTCCCTTCTTTGCAGAGAAGCACAGCTGCTTCAATAGCTTGCTCACGTCGAGCTTCTAAGCTGGCAAAAGCACGTACTAATTCGTGCTGTTTTTTAGAATGGGCTGAAATTTCTTTATGTACACTCATGTTCGTTCCTCCATTATATTATGCTGAGTTAGTAAAAATAAGTTAATGTCCTCATAACTGATTTGCTTTTCCGGTAATTCTTTTAAGTTTTTTTCTATCGCTGCAGATTCTTTCTTAATGTTATCCAAAAAGTTTTTCATCTTTTCATTAAAAGCGACTTTCCCGCTTATCTTGCATTGTACAAATTGCTCAATGATGGATTGCTGCCTATCGTCGAGATTTGCCTGCTTACATAAATCGGCAAATAAAATGACAGGGAAACTGCGCTGCTTTACTACTACTTTCAGTGATAAAAATGCACGAATCAGTTGGAGCATCACTTTTATATCCTCTATTGTAACAGAAGATGTCAGATTTCTTTTACTATTTATCGTTAAAATTTTAAAATAATGATATCCCAATGCTTTTAAGGAATATGATTGAGCCATCATTTGCCGGAGTGGCTCAGCAAACGATGACTTTTGATAATAAACAAAAGGCGACCATAGCCACTCATAAAGCGAAGGGTTTGATTTTGTAAACAAATAAATGGTTTTGTACAAATCCCACCCTTGCATATCATAATTGCCTTCTGCTACATTAATGACCTCTTGAGGTCTATTGAGATGAAGATAGCGTGATGCTTTATATTTATATATAAAGCGGACGTCAAAATCACTCGCTAACGTGTCCAGTCCGTAAGCACGGCTCCCTGATTCACATGCAAACAAAATTTCTACATTATATTCTTTTTCAATTTCCTGTAAACGTTTATTTATGTGTGTAGACATAAAAATTAATGACCCTTTCTTTCCTCCAATACATGTTCTAGCACCGTCATTGTACTTACCAATTCTTGAATTGGAAATTCTTCAGACACGGCCGCTTGCAGCTGTTTGTAATAATCATACCATTCTTCAGATACAGACTGTTTATGCGCTAAAACGTACTGATTCACTAAATAGGTATAGTGTGAATGAAGAGCAGCTTCTTCTTTCGCAATGTAATGATTAACATCCGGCTTAATACGTTCTAATAAAGCAGCGTGGAGCTTTGCTTTCTCATTTTTTTCAAAAAAGCTTTTATTGTTTTTATACAGTGAAAGCTCTTTTTGATACGATTCATTCTTATCGAATTGATGACTTGTCACAACTTCGCTGCCATTTGGAGGCTCTAACGAGTTCAACGTTGGAGTAAACGTCGGTTCATAGCGCTGTAGCTTTGTGATGATCATTCGATGCCAGTCTTCGATTAATTTTACGATGTATTTTTCGATTCGCAAAGTGGTCGCACGCACTTCTTGCGTTGCGTCGAAGGAAATAGACGTTAACAACTCCTGCAAACACAGGCGCAGCTGCTTTTGCTTTTCACCTCGATCATCTCTTAAGTTTGCCGGACTGAATGCTTCTTTAAAGAAGTCATCGTACCTCACAAACAGACGTTTTTTCACATAAAATAAAAGCTCTTCTAATTCTCGGTCAAACTGCTGTTGTTCATATTCAAAATGAATTTCATGCAGTTTTGCTGCTACCTGCTCATTTTTTATGTGAAGAGATTGAATGTATCGCTTTTTATCGACTTCTGATTTTGTCTGCACCTGTTTCATTTCATTGGCAACTGCTAAAATTTGTTCGAAATCTGCATAGACACTTTGGATAGCAAGCTCTGGTAATTCATAATTTATGAAGCGGTAAAACGCATTTTTGAATGGCAGAAACATTTTATCCTCGTGGTTTTGCAAAGCTTGCAAGCTTGATACCGGGTATAAGCGCGGAAAGCGTATACCATACTGTTCAAGCTGCTCTTTTACGTACGTCTGAACTAACTGCAGCTCTGTATCCGAGCTGGCTAAGTCCGCTGCATTTACTAAGAAAAACATTTTATCAAGCGCAAATACATCTTTTACACGGCCAAGCTGAATAAGAAATTCTCGGTCAGCTTTTGAAAATGCATGATTATAATACGTTACAAATAAAATGGCATCTGCATTTTTGATATACTCAAACGCTACTCCCGTGTGTCTCGCATTGATTGAATCAGCTCCAGGTGTATCAACAAGCGTAATGCCTAAGCGAGTAAATTCACAGTCATAATACAGGTTAATAAATTGAACAAAACACGCTTTTTCTTCCTTGGCTACATAATCATGAAATCCTTCTGTATCCACTACTACTTCTGAACCGATATGATGCTTGACTTCGCCGTAGCCTTTTTCTACTGCCTGTAAAAACGACAAATGCAGCTGCAGCTCTTCTGTTGCCTGCAGGGTCGGAATAATCGCTAGCGCTTCGTCAATTGTTTCTACTTCATGATGAAACAGCTTAAGTGCACCATTTAAATCTTGGATCATCTGCTTGTTTGTTTTCATTTGCACAACAGCTGTTTTATGCGGCCGTTTTTCTGTTGGAGGCATAATTTTATTGATGGTTGCTGTTGTTGGATTCGGAGATACAGGAAGTAATCTTTCTCCAATCAACGCATTAGCAAAAGATGACTTACCGGCACTGAATGCTCCGAATAAAGCTACGGTAAACGTTTGATTTGATAGCTTTTTACGTTTTTCTTGAAGCCTATTAATAAAGCGGTCTAATTTTCCAAATGAACGGAGCTGTTCGAGAACAGCTGATACATCTTGAAGAACCTTTTCTGTTCCTGTTTCATGCACAGCTTCCTCAGGCTGTGAAACTAACTGCTGCTCACTCGCAGCTTCATGCTTTTCTTCAGCTTTCATGATGCCCGTTTCATATTCTTCTTGTAACATATATGACAACTCGTTTGTATCTTCTAGCGTTAGGTCGTCATCAGTTTGCTGTAAAGATTGAAGCAACGCTTTTGTACGTGCCAGTTTTGCTTTCATTTCCTGAAGAGATGTATACGCTTCTTCAAATGCCTCACATTCCTGCAAGTGTTGAGAAATATTCTCACGCTTTACTTCATCTTGCTCCATTTTGCTCTGTTCGATTTGCGCATAGAGCTCGTATAACAATCGCGTGGCTTTTTTCTTAATGTGATCAGCTACATCTTTTGCGTACGTTAAAACATAATCACCATTAATCGTAGCTCCTGCTTTTACCGTTTCAATTAAGTCATGAGGTTCTAACGGAATTTCAAACTGCTGAACCTGGCGTATAAGATCCGGGTCAGTAAGATTTTGATTTTTCACCAGATCTTGCACATATTGCTGCAAGTGCCACTGCAGCTGAGAGGCTGTTCGTTCTTTCATATCGTCAAAAAATAACGTCAGCCGCTCTTTTTTTACTTCCTCGGTCTTTTTCTTAGCAAATAAAAGACCCACTTTGAAATCAGGCTTTGTCGTTTCTAAAAACAGCCTAGCTTTTTCTCTCATTTCATATGGTGTTAAATTGGCGTTGCTTAGTATCTTGCCTGTTTCTTGTTGGTACGTTTCTGCTAACTGCTTTTCAGCACGCTTTATTTCCGCTTCTTTTTCGAGAAGCTGCTCTTTTTGCTGCTTATTTATTTCATGGTTCTCAAGCGTCAGCTTATGGCGCAGCTCGTCATGAATCGTTAACTTTTCTTCTTCTTGGTCTTCAATAAAGGCAAGGTGATCGTCAATTAACATTTGCAACGCATGTTGAATATGCTGATGTCGGTTTTCTTTTTCCGTCATCATAGCAAGTAATAGAGATTTTACGTACGAAAGGTCATTATGACGGTTGGCTGGCTCTTTTAACGACGTATAGAAGATTCCTTCTGGTCTAACATTCCACTTTAAAAATGACGTTTCTACAGATTCTTTAAATGCTTGAAATGTTAGCTGATCTTCTTGATGTTTATCGATTTGATTTACAATTAAATAAAGCGTTTTATTAGCTTCTTGCAGCTGTTTTGCAAATTGAAGATTTAATTCTGCCTGCACATGATTATAATCCATCACGTAGAAAATAACGTCCGCTAAGTGAAGAGCTGACTCGGTCGATACACGATGCGCATCATCTGTTGAATCAATCCCCGGTGTGTCCATCACCACAACATTTTTAGGAATAGCGTTTGTCTCGATTGATAAATGAATGGACTCTACTTCATCTCCGTCGACAGCAAACTGCTTAATTTGTTCATACTGATAAGGCGCTTCATAACGCACCGGCGGCTGTTTGCGGTAATAAACGGTTGCATGCTCATCCCCCGCCTTTACTGATACTAAGTTTGCGCTTGTCGGAATAGGACTTGCAGGCAAAATTGCTTGCCCCATTAATTCGTTAATCATACTCGATTTCCCAGCCGAAAAATGTCCGCAAAATGCTACAACAAATTCACCGTTCACCCACTTTTTTAACAGCTGTATTGCTTTTGCTGCCTGCTGTTCATCTCCAGCTGCTTGAAATTGCTTATGTAAATGAAAAAGAGATGCTTCCAATTGGAGATTTTCTTGATGTTTCACACTCACTTTACCCATTATTACTCTACCCCTTTTGCCTCATTCAAGACTGTATTTAAATGTTCTCTATCCATCTTTGTTTCTGCTTATTCTTTCTCTATTTTACTTGATTCACCTACGTTTTCCCATAAAAAACTGAATTTTTAGTTACAAAAACAATAAAAAAAGCTGTCAATAATTTGACAGCTTTGCATTGTATTTATTTACCGTGTATATATTACGCCTTTTGGGCTTTTTCAATATTTTTCATTACATACGTTGTGACGCCAACATATGTAGCAAGTGCTCCGATCACAAAAAGACTAACCATTACGTCCACCACCGTTTCTACTTGATGAAATTGATAATCTTTATCATTTGATTTCATCTTATCATGAAAGATAATCATTTTCAATTAGTTTTGAGATTTTTTTGCAGGAAAGAAACGTCCCGTATTTTGCATGACCTCGCCATAATTTGTTTCATTCGTTAGCGCTTGCTCTTCTAAAGGAATTCTAACGGCTAATATACACAAATTGAAAACAGAAAAAATAGCTAACGTCCAGTATGCCTGAAACATAAGCGGAACTAACACCAATTCTGCCGCTACAACTGTATAATTTGGGTGCTTCATAAACCGATAAGGACCTCTTAGCACAACCTTCGCGTTAGGCAAGACGATAATTTTTGTATTCCAATACTTTCCTAACGAAGAAATAGCCCATACTCTTGCAAGTTGCACAAGCACAAAAAAGCTAAACAACAAAAAAGAAAAGTGATACATTCCACCGTTTAACACATATACTTCCGTAAAAAGAGCAGCAAAAAAAGCGGCGTGCATGCTTACCATCCATTTGTAGTGACTTTGACCAGCTTCGTACGCTGCCTGCTTCTTCATCCAAGCTTCATTTCTTTTGGCAATCACCAATTCACATAGACGCTGTAAGATAATAAATACAAAAAAACTATAAAAAAACAATCGCTTTACCTCCACTCTAATAGAAGCATTTCAGAACTAAATCCAGGACCAAGAGCTGTTAATAAACCGTATTCTTTACTCGGAATTTCTTTCTTCATAAAGCGGTCTAGCACATATAAAACGGTTGCCGAAGACATGTTTCCATGGTTTTTAAGTACATCTAGTGAATCAGCAATCATATTTTCGTTTAGCGATAGCGTTGATACATATGCTTCAAGCACTTTTTTCCCTCCAGGATGAGCAACAAAATGTTTTAAATCCCGACTGGTCAAATTCTGAGTTTGTAAAAAAGACTCCACTTCTCCGCCTAACCACGAATCGATAATAGTGGGAATATCTTTTGAAAAGACAACAAATAACCCATCATTTTTAATCTCCCATCCCATTACGTCTTCGGAATTTGGCATAAGCGTCGATTGTGTATGTAAAATGTAAGGAAAGCTTTTTGAACGGGCAAAAGTGATATCTGCTTCGTCACCTGCGACTAAAGCAGCTGCTACTCCATCAGCAAATAAAGATGTACCGATTAAGTTGCTTTTTGAACGATCATTCCGCTGAAAAGTCAAACTGCACAGCTCAACGGATAATACAAGAACTTTAGCGCGCGGAAAGGCTTTGCAATATTCGTAAGCCCTTGAAAGTCCAGATGCTCCTCCGGCACACCCTAATCCCCATATAGGGATTCTTTTTGTATGGTCTGAAAACGCAAGCTTATTCATAATTCGCGCTTCAATGCTAGGCGTAGCTACACCGCTTGTTGAAACGTAAAAAATAGCATCAATTTCTCCACACGGCAAAGGGGTACTTACATAGTCTTTATTTGTTAAGCATTCTTCAATGGCTTTTGTACCTAATTCAACAGCACATTCTATAAAAGCATCATTTTTTTCTTCGAATGTATGATCTTCTTGAAACCAAGATAAGTCTTTGGCAAAATTACGTTTTTCAATTTGACCATTTTGAAAAACGGTCAGCAGACGATTAATATCTTTAAACGACTCGGAAAAAAGTTCTTTTGCAAATAGCAGCGTGTCTTGCTGAGTTAATTCATAGGGGGGAACTCCAAATCCAACTGAGATAATTTTTGGCATACACTTCACCTCTTTGATTGCGTTACATTTAACATTTGTAATAGCTGGGGATTTATTCAATTCTTTTTTAGTGAAATGGAGGTGAAACATAAAAAAACTTTCCTGTAACTCAGGAAAGTCTACGTTTTGAAGAAGTGTATGTTTGTTGTGCACTTTTATTATAGCGCAAATAATCTGAATGTACAGATACAATTTATGGATTGACGAAAATAAGTGCTTATTTTTTATGAAAAGAAAATGGACATATAGATTTCATCTACATATTCATTGTTGAAATAAGCTTGTTCTTTCATAACACCTTCTTGTTCAAATCCTACCTTTTTATACAATTCGTATGCCACTTTATTAGAAGCAAACACAGTTAAAGAAAGTTTATGAAGATTATTTTCTTTGCACCAGTTTAGCGTATAATTCATAAATTGTTTTCCTATTCCCATTCCCTGTGCTTTTGAAATAAGCCATGTACGGAAGAGCCCCGTGTGGCGCTTCATTTTAATTTCGCCTCTCAGAACACGTGCGATTCCAAGCACTTCACCTTCGACTTCAGCTACAACGTACATGTGATTGTTCTTTTCTACTGATGCAATAAAATCTTGCTCTTCTTGGACTGTGCGCGGCTCATCTTTTTGAATAAATTCCCCGGCCTCAATAATTTCTCTTACCGCTGTTGTAATATGCTCTGCATCACTTGCCTTTGCAGGGCGTATAGTGACTTCACGTCCGTCTTTTGCTTTAAATTTCACTATGTTTTTCTCTGCTGTAATCATCTATATCAACTCCTATATTTTTCACCATTCAGTACTACTATTTTGGTTCTAGCTTGCGTAATTTATCAGTGGTAAAGTTCTGCTTTTCATTTCATCTAACAAGCAATCATGTGCATTTGTTGTATTACCCACGCTTTAAACAAAGCTAAACCATTTTTGAAATATTTATTCTTGCACAGACATCCTAGAAATGCAATTAATTGCGTTAAAGAACTATTATTTCAAATTTTCTTTACAAAAGTGCATAAAAAAGAGGCTGGGACACAACGAAATCACTCCGACCTAAAGACGAACAAATGGGATTAATCCGCTAGAAGCAACGAAACGCATGAAAGCTACGTCCATCTTAACAATAAAAAAATACGAACTAACAACCAATAATTTTGATTATTAGTTGCTAGTTCGTATTTCACTTCGACTAAACTATTTTTGTCCTACTTTTTATTAAAGTCCCATTGAGATATATTTTACTTCTAAATAATCTTCAATGCCGTAATGACTTCCTTCACGTCCAAGGCCACTTTCTTTAAAGCCGCCGAATGGAGCTTGAGCTGCAGATGGAGAGCCATCATTTACTCCTACAATGCCGTATTCTAATTCTTCAGATACAAACGTTGCTTCTTTAATGTTTTCTGTAAATACGTAAGCTGCTAAACCATAAGGGCTATTGTTTGCTCGTTCTACGGCTTCTTCTACTGTTTTGAATGTTGCTACAGGTGCCAATGGTCCAAACGTTTCTTCAAACATGCAATTCATGTCATCAGTTACATTTGTGATAATTGTCGGCTCCATAAAGAAACCGTTTTTAGTTGTTATAGCTTGTCCGCCAACTACAACTTTAGCTCCTTTACTTTTTGCATCCGCAATTTGTGCTTTTACTTTCTCAACCGCTTTGTCGTTAATTAACGGTCCAACTTGTGTACCTTCTTCTAATCCGTTTCCTACTGTTAATTCCGCCGCTTTTGCTGCAAATTTTTCAACGAAAGCATCTGCAATGGATTCTTGTACGTATACGCGGTTTGTGCAGATGCACGTTTGACCTGCGTTGACAAACTTAGAAGCAATTACGCCGTTTACAGCAGCGTCTAAATCTGCATTTTCTGTTACGATAAACGGTGCATGACCGCCTAATTCCAGCGATAATTTTTTCACAGTATCAGCAGCACCGCGCATTAGATGTTTACCAACCGCTGTTGAACCAGTAAATGTTAATTTTCGGATGCGTCCGTCTTTTTGCCATGTGTCGCCAATAGCTGCTGCATCTCCAGTAACAACATTGATCACACCTTGTGGAACGCCCGCTTCTTCTGCGAGTTCTACTAAACGAAATGCTGTAAATGGTGTTTCTTCAGATGGTTTTAAAACAATTGTACATCCTGCTGCAAGAGCTGGGGCCACTTTACGCGTAATCATGGCTGCAGGGAAGTTCCATGGCGTAATAGCTGCTACAACGCCAACAGGCTGTTTTTTAACCGTAATACGCTTATGCGTATGATGAGCTGGAATCGTTTCACCATATACACGCTTTCCTTCTTCAGCAAACCAAGCAATATAATCATTGCCATACTGCACTTCACCTTTTGCTTCTGCAAATGGTTTGCCTTGTTCCGTTGTCATAATTTCTGCTAGTTCATCTTTATGATTTTCAATAAGTTGATGCCATCTCATTAAAATAGCACTGCGCTCTTGAACGGTTCTTTTCGACCATGTTTTAAAAGCTGCCGCTGCTGCATCAGCGGCAAGTGCTGCTTCCTTAGCGCCTGCCTTGGGAATTTGTCCTATAACTTCTTTTGTTGCTGGATTAATCACATCAATTTTCTCTTCTGTTGTTGTCCATTCACCGTTAATATATAGTTTGTTTGGATACATCATTCATCCTCCTAGTTGTGTGAATTTCTTTGCGCTGTGTTAACTACACTATATACACTAGCATCTTCGTTGATTTATGAGAACTTCCCTTCTATACTATGGGTATAACAAAAGGTTATAGGTGATAAATATGAAAACAGAATGGCTTGAGTCTTTTATTGAAACAGCCAAAACAAAAAGCTTAAGCAAAGCAAGCGAACAGCTGCATATGACGCAGCCCGCGCTCAGTAAGCAAATGAGAAAACTAGAAGAAGATTTAGGAGTAACATTATTTATTCGCTCCGCTACAGGAGTAGAATTAACCTCAGCAGGTGAAATTCTTTTACAAGAAGGTGAATCCATACTATCAAGCGTTCATGCTCTTCAAAAAAAATTAGTGTCTACGCAAGAAGCTTGTGATTTAACTATCGGAACGTGGCAAAGTATGGCTGCTTTTTACTTACCTTATCAACTGGCTTCTGCTAAAGACCACAATCGCCATATTGATATAAAAACCTCGCATCACTATTATGATTTGTTAGAGCAGTTAGAAAGCAATCAAATTGATGGAGCTTTATTTGATGATCGAGAGATTCAACATACTTACTGGTCAAAATTATTATTCAAAGAAGACTTTTATTTATTTGTGAATGATCAGCACCCGTTAGCCGAAAAAGAAAGCGTATCATTTGAAGATTTCAAAGAAGAACCCATTGTAGTTCTCCCTCCAGGGTGCGATGTTCGGACACTAGTAGAAAAAGCGTACAATCGTCATAACTTAAAAATTTCCATTGCCAATGAAATTGAATTTGCTCAAAGTATTATGGGATTTATTTCAGCTAATTTAGGTATTTCAATTCTCCCTGAAATTTTTATGCGCCATTTACAAAGCTCAAACATTAAAGCATTGCCTATTACAGACTTCAAATTCAAAAGAGAAATTTCATTAGTGGCAAAAAATCCTGACGTGGGGAAAATGCTTTATACACTGTTTTTCAAAACACGGTCTTAATAGGAAAGACGACCAAATTGGACAAATAATCTACTATGAATCGCTTGTTACAGCTATGTTCCCTATGACATTGAAAAGATCCGAACGATTAATCGTTCGGATCTTCTTCAACTAAAATATTTTGGCGCCGGCCTCTTTTTATTTCGATATTACTTCATTTGCTAATTTTGTGTCCGCAACTTGCGCACGTGGTGATTTCATCATATTAAAGACAATATTTAAAAAGATTGCTGTAAAACTCCCCATCACAATACCGCTTCCAGTGAGAACTTGAAGACTTTCTGGTAAGTTTTTGAAGAGTTCAGGTACAACCGTCACCCCTAGACCCATACCAACCGAACATGCAATTACAAGAAGGTTTTCTTGTTTTGCTAAATCAACTTGACTAAGGATTTTTATACCTGAAGAGATGACCATCCCAAACATGGCTACCATAGCTCCTCCAAGTACAGAGCTCGGGATAACTGTCGTCACGGCTGCGATTTTAGGTAGAAAGCCCAAAATGATTAAAATTCCACTCGCTGCAAATACAACATTTCTTGTGCGAACACCTGACAACTGTAAAAGTCCTACATTTTGAGAATACGCTGTATAAGGAAATGCGTTAAAAAAACCGCCTAATAAAATCGCCAATCCTTCTGCACGATAGCCTTTAGATAAATCTTTTTCATCCACTTCTTTTTTACAAATATCACTAACGGCAAAATAAACGCCTGTGGACTCGACAATGCCAACAAGTAAAACAAGGAACATTGTCAGGATGGCCATAATATTAAACGTTGGCATCCCAAAGTAAAACACGTGCGGCATATGAATCCACGCTTCTTCTTTTACGCCGGAAAAATCGACTTTCCCCATAAAAGACGCTGCAATTGTTCCAACAACCAATCCTAATAACACAGAGACGGAGCGCATAAATCCTTTTGTAAATCGATACAGAACAATAATTAATAGCAAAACGCCAAAACCTAAACCTAAATTGCTCAAGCTGCCAAAATCTTTACTTCCTTCTCCTCCAGCTAAATCTTTAATCGCTACAGGAATTAACGTAATTCCAATAATCGTTACAACCGAACCCGTAACTAAAGGAGGGAAAAACTTAACCAATTTACCTAGAAAAGCAGAAAGAAGGACAATGAGTAAACCGGCGACGATAATAGAACCATATATGGAGGAAACGCCGTAAGAACCTCCAATTGAAATCATAGGTCCTACGGCAGTAAACGTACACCCTAATACAACTGGAAGACCAATACCGAAAAAACGATTTTTCCATACTTGCAGCAACGTTGCCACACCGCACATAAATAAGTCAATCGCCACTAAATACGTAAGCTGCTGCTGAGTCAAGCCAATGGCTCCTCCAACAATAAGCGGGACAACAATCGCACCTCCGTACATAGCTAAAACATGCTGTAAACCAAGTGAAAAGACTTTTCCTTTATTCATATTAAACCTCCACTGTCGGTTTATCTTCAGCAAATGTAACTTTACCATTTGATAAAGACTGAATGCGCGCTAATGATTCTACTTTAACGCCTGATTTACGAATTTGTTTTCCTCCATCTTGGAACGCTTTTTCAATAACAATACCAATGCCGCCTACTTTAGCACCTGCTTTTTGCACGATATCCATCAAGCCGAATGCAGCTTGGCCGTTTGCTAAAAAGTCATCAATAATTAAAATCACGTCATCTTCTCGAATAAATTTATCAGCAACTGAAATTTCATTTTCTTCTTTTTTTGTAAATGAATATACTTTTGATGTAATGAGTCCGTCTTGAAGTGTTAAAGATTTTCTTTTTCTGGCAAACACCATCTCAACGTTTAGCTTCAATGCAGTCATAATCGCTGGAGCAATTCCTGATGATTCAATCGTTAAAATCTTCGTAATTCCTGCATTTTCAAAGCGCGAAGCAAATTCTTCTCCAATTTCTTTCATCAGTACAGGATCCATTTGGTGGTTTAAAAATGTGTCTACTTTTAAAACCGTGTCCGATAATACGATTCCATCTGTTAAAATTTTGTTTTGCAAAGCTTTCATAGTTCGTTCCTCCAACGTTTGTATTAAAAAAGCTCAAAAACATAGCTGCACTCGTATATGAGTAGAGCAATGTTTTTGAGCTTTTACGCACAAAAGTGAAAAACAAACTTCATCGCTCACCCATAGTCAAACTATTTACGGTAGTTTGGTAGATACTTACGAGCCTTATTCTCGTCATTATATGAGTGCGTTATTGAGTTACTTGTATTATATCAGCAAATCTTTTATTTGAAAATATCTAAAAAAGATATTTTCGAACATTTACTTGCAATACAAAACATAATATTCGGTTATAGCGCTTTTTATACGTGATAAATTTGTCCGTATTTCTCTTCAAGATATTGAATTAAATAATCTACATTTAGCCCTTCACCCGTCACATCGTTTAAAATTTCAAGAGGTTTTTTCATTTTTCCGTACTGGTGAATATGTTCTGTTAACCAATTTGTAATCGGCGAAATTTCTCCTTTTTCCAAGAGTTCATCATAATTAGGCAAGTCTTTTAACATGGTATGCTTAAACTGCGCTGCGTACATATAGCCCAGAGCATAGGAAGGGAAGTACCCAAAGCTTCCTCCGGCCCAGTGTACGTCCTGAAGCACGCCTTCTCCATCGTGACTTGGACGAACCCCTAAATATTCTTCGTATTTCTCATTCCAAATTTCCGGTAAATCCTCAACTTTATACTCCCCGTTTATTAATCCTTTTTCAATTTCGTAACGAATCATAATATGAAGAGGATACGTTAACTCATCTGCTTCAATACGAATAAGAGACGGTTTTGCTTCATTTACTCCTCGGTAAAAATCTTCTAAACCTACATCGTCAAACTGTTCCGGCGCATGCTTTTTTAGTACGTCGTAATGATGCTGCCAAAATGCTTTGTTTTTCCCGACAAACTGCTCAAAAAACAGCGACTGTGATTCATGAATTCCCATTGAAGTACCTTCACATAGAACCGTGCCAACAAGATCCTTTGAAATATTCTGCTCATATAAAGCATGGCCGCATTCGTGAATCGTGCCAAAAATAGCCGTTCGGAAATCGTTCTCGGCATATTTAGTAGTGATGCGCACATCTCCCGGGTTTAAGCCAGTAGCAAAAGGATGGACGGTTTCATCAAGTCTCCCTGCTTCAAAATCATAGCCGAGTGTTTTTAACACGTCTAGACTAAATTGCTTTTGCGCTTCTTTTGGGAAAGTACGGAATAAAAATTCCGTATTGGGCTTTGTATTTGACCCGGCGATTCGCTGAACAAGAGGCACAATATGCTCCCGCAGCTTTCCAAATACCTCGTCTAAAATTTCAACCGTCATTCCCGGTTCAAAAAGGTCTAATAAACGGTTATATTTGTTTCCTTCATACCCCCAATACTCCACAAACTTCTGATTAAACGCTACAATTTTTTCAAGGTACGGTTGAAATAAAGCAAAATCTGCTTTTTCTTTTGCTTCTTCCCAAATTGACTCCGCTTTTGAAGTTAACGTAACGTATTCTTTATATTCGTGCGGAGGAATCTTTTTATTTAAGTCATATTCTTTTTTACATTCTTCCATCGCTTTTTTCGTAATATCGTTTATGTAAGGCTGTGACTCAGGGTTCGTTAATTTCTCAATAAAACCTGCCATTTCATTAGAAACGGAAAGATTGAACGCTTCTGATGACATCATGCCAATCACTTCAGAACGCTGATCCGCCCCTTTTTTTGGAGCACCCGTTCTCAAATCCCAGTACATCACTCCGATTGCCTCGTGATAACTTTTGATTTTATTCATGTATTCATAAAACTGTTTCTCAATTTTCTGTATGTCTTCTCTCATTGTTTTTTCCTCCTTACTTTCCTTATTTCACCATAAATTATTTTATCATAATAGTAACGGTGTGTATATAACTGAAAATTCAATCTATTGTGCATATAAAAAAGCGCGGCTGCCACCGCGCTTTTTTATACGTTTTCTATTTTGGTTGGAACATTTTGTTCAATGATTGAACGCACTTTTGAATCCGTGGTTTTTGGCATAAAGATCGTGATTAGACCCTTATCATTATGAGAGCGAATCAGCCTTCCAACTCCTTGCTTTAAGCGAAGAAGCATATACGGCATATCTGCATCCCAAAATGGATCGACTACTTGATTGCGCTTTGCTTCAAAGACCGGATCATTTGGCGGATACGGCAGAGACCAAATAATTACATTCGATAACGAAGGTCCAGGAATATCCAACCCTTCCCACAAATGAACAGCGCATAAAATTGTTTCTTCTTCCCTTTGGAACTGAGACACTAATTTACTGATTTCTTGATCGCCTTCAAATAAAAATGTGTACTGATTTAACTCTTTGGAAACTTCTTTGAACATCTCTAGTTCTTCTTTACTGTTAAACAATAAAAGTGCTCGTCCGTTCGTTTTTTCGAGCTGAGCAACAGCAAAGGCAAATTTTTCAGCAAACGCTTCTTCTTGATCATCCGAAACATTTTTCACCGCAATTTTCATTTGCTCATCATAATCAAATGGCGATTCAACTGAAAAAGAAAGCGGCTTTGCAATTCCTAAGCTATATGCTAAATAATCGAACGATTGGTTATCTGAAAGAGTGGCAGAAGTGAAAATGTATGGTATTTTCTTCGCAAATACTCGTTCTTTTAAGACGTCTTTTACTGCTTGCGGCATAATAACCAACGTCAGCTGCCAGTTGTTTTCTTCCACCCAGTAGATGGCATTTTCGTTGTCCATAAATAAGCGCAGCGAATAATCAATTTGATCTAGGTACTCATCTACAATTCGCAGCGTATATTCGTCTACTGTATAGGTCTCACTCTCAAAAACAAGCTCGTTTCCGATATGTTCAAGCAGCGATAAAAGTTCTTTTCCTACACTTTGTAATCCGTTTGTTCGGGCTACTTCTTTACGGCTAGAACCAACGATTTCTGTGCTTGCTTCACTTAAACGGTCAAAGAACATTGCATACACATCGATAGCGTGCTCGATCTTCACAGCAAATTCTTCTCGCACGTCATTTTCTAATAGACGCGTTAACAAGTTTTCTAACGTATCTTCTTGAATGCGATACGTTAAAGCCTTTTGTGCAGCAAATTCCAGCAGGTGACCTTCATCAAATACAACACAGCTGCTTTCAGGAAGAAGCGGAAGCTGTCCTTCACGCTTGCGGGCTTCATATGTCCAAATGTGTTCCATGTAAAAATCGTGAGAGCAAATAATTAAGTCATGTGCTTTTCTATAGTGCTCGCGTGAAAGCGTTAAGCCACATCTATGACGCTGCTCACAGGAAGAGCAATCTTGAAACGTATCCCAGTTAATTTGATTCCATTCCTCATCCGTTAAATGAGGATATTCTTTACGGTCTCCGTAGTGATAGAACGACTGCATACCACTATGATCATGAACAAAATCAGGAAGCGTATCGTAAATTTCTTCAATGTTTTCATTATCTGTTCGTGCTGTCACAGCATCTAATTTCTTTAAACACAGATACTGATCTTGAGATTTTGCTAGGCGAACATCCATGTTAATATCTAAAATACCAGAGAGCTTGGCAATGTCTCCTTCAGCTTTTACTAACTGTTCAATTAATGTTTCATCCGCACAGGCAATAATAGCCGGCTTGCCAATATACCTTGCATAACAAATAGCGTACAGTAAATACACAATGGTTTTTCCTGTTCCTACACCTGCTTCTGCAAAGATTACATTTTTTTCTTTAAAAGCTCGTTCGATTTGAAAAGCCATAAAAATTTGTTCATCCCGAAGTTCTAATCCTGCGTCTGGAAGATGATCATAAAAAACATCACCTATCCATTCATTTAATTTGTCAAAAAAGTTTTCATCCCGCTCAATTGTAAAAGGCAACCGCTCTCTCATCATCGATACTGACTCCTTTATTTATGTAAATATCTATCAATAAAAATTAGCTTCACTTCTTTTTATCTAGTAAATTTCTCATGTAAGCAAAACTTAATTATTGACTACTTTATCTAAAATGTCAATAAAAAGAGCTGAACATAAAAAAGTTCTGCCTGTAAGGACAGAACCTTTTTGTATAAAAGCTGGGTGTATAGAACGCAAACGGAATAAGTGCTATTAAAAAATTAATTACAGCGGAATTTGGAATCCGTGGACTGAGACAATAAAAAGGCCGCTTCATACTCGGCTTTTGCTTGTTCCAGCTGAGTAAGCGTCTCTCCGCTAACTTCTATTCCCTGCTGCATTAAATGATAGCTGTTTTCCAACGCTTGCCGAATCATAGTGAACTGCGTGTTTCTATCCATTTATAAACATCCTCTCTCTGTAGTGCTTACTATAAAAGTGAATACTATCATTCTATACACCAGCTGTTTATTTTATTCTCAAAACCAGCATCTCTGGCTTAATAAATGGATTCTTTCATTTAAGAAAATAATCGAACTTATTAAAATATTTTAATTCTCACTTGACATATAGGAATAATATATTTTAAAATTACTTACAGATTCAATCACTCAAACTACATACTACAGGCTTACCGGTCAACCGATAGCCTCTAATTGCCAGATACACGTACAATCCGTCTGTGCAATTAGAGGCTTTTATTTTTTAAAAGCCTGCTGAGAGGAGAAAAAAATGGCAGAACTGCAGTTGCAGCATGTGTATAAAAAATACGGAAAAGATAGTCTTGCAGTTGATAATTTTAATCTTCATATTCAAGACAAAGAATTTATTGTATTTGTAGGACCTTCAGGGTGCGGCAAATCCACTACCCTTCGAATGATTGCCGGCCTTGAATCGATAACAGAAGGAGAATTGCTTATTAATGGAGATCGTGCAAACGATTTACCTTCTAAGGACCGGGATATTGCAATGGTGTTTCAAAACTACGCGCTTTACCCTCATTTAACGGTTTACGACAACATGGCATTTGGCTTGCAGCTCCGCAAAGTCCCAAAACAAGAAATTGATGAGCGCGTTCGTGAAGCGGCTCGTATTTTGGCCTTAGAACCCTATTTAAAACGCAAGCCAAAAGCATTATCAGGAGGTCAGCGTCAGCGAGTGGCTTTAGGAAGAGCCATTGTACGGAATGCCCAAATTTTTTTAATGGATGAGCCTTTGTCTAACCTTGATGCGAAGCTTCGCGTACAAATGCGTGCTGAAATCAGTAAGCTTCATCAGAGGCTGCAGACGACCATTATTTATGTAACCCACGATCAAACAGAAGCCATGACGATGGCAAGCAGAATCGTAGTTATGAAAGACGGAAAAATTCAGCAAATAGGTTCACCTATGCAAGTGTATAATGCTCCAGAGAATACGTTTGTAGCCAGTTTTATAGGCTCACCGGGAATGAACTTTTTCACAGGAAAAGTAGTGAACAGCAAACTGTACATCAGTGAACATGAGTTTCAGCTGACAGAAAATCAAATGCATTCGTTACATGAAAAAGGCTACAATAATCAATTCATTACTGTAGGAATTCGACCCGAGCATATTACGCGTGCCTTTTCTGATGCTCCTCATATTTCATTACCGGTAGGTGTGTCTGAGTTATTAGGAGCAGAGTACATACTATACAGCAGTTTAGGAGAGCAGCTCTTTGTGGCTAAAATCCCTGGGGATGAACATATTCAAGTTCATCAGCACTTTCCGTTTCATTTTCAAATGAATCATGCTCATTTCTTTGACCAAGCATCTACCAATCGTATCAAAATTGACCAATAACTATCTAAAAAGAATTCTATAAATGGGGGAACTAAAATGAAAAAATTATTAATTCTGTTAGCAATGCTCACCGTGATCATCGCCGGCTGCGGCAAAAACAGTTCAACAAGCGGCGACAGCAGCGATTCTTCAAAAAAAGTAACCATTAACTTTACGCATTGGCGAGGAGAAGATACGAAAGCCTTTGATTCTATCATTGAGCAATTTGAAAAGAAAAACCCAAATATTCATGTAGAGATGACCGTCTTTCCTTCGGATTCATATCAATCACAAATTCAAGGATCTCTACTATCTGGAGAAGGCATCGATGTATTTGCTAGTTTTCCAGGAAGTCAATTTGAAACGATTCGCAAAGCAAACGGTTTTGCAAAGCTGGACGACCAAAACTTACTCAGCAAATTTGACGAAAAGCTAATCCAAGCGGGTAAAGCGGATAATACGCAATATGCTCTTCCTTATCAGCTAGTCTATAACATCCCTGTCTATAACAAAGGCATTTTTGAAAAACTAAATTTAGATGTTCCTAAAGACTGGAATAGCTTTTTAAAAACAGCTGAAACATTAAAGAAAAATGGTTACACGCCGATTTTATTTTCAGGAGACGTAAGTCCTTCTCAATTTATTAACCCAATGATTATGAATAACGAACCTACAAATAACGCCCTTCACGAAGTAGAAACGGGCAAGCGCAAGCTAACTGATGAATGGTTTATCAAAACCCTATCTCAAATTAAAGAATTAAATGATAAAGGTTACTTCCAAAAAGATGCTCTTGGTACGAAAAAAGAAAGTGCTGCAGCACTTTTTGCTCAGGAAAAAGGCGCAATGCTTGCTCAAGGTTCTTATATGATGGCTACAGTCAAACAGCAAAATCCAAAGATTGATCAAGGTTTGCTTGCACCGATTACAGTGGATCAAGATAAAGCCAAATACGAAGGTGTTCATACCACAACATTCTTATTAGGTGTTGCTGAAAAATCAAAACACAAAGAAGCTGCTAAGAAATTTTTAACTTTCCTTGCAGATCCAAAGATTTCTTCTGAGTATGCAAATGCTACTGGCCAGTTATTAACGATCAAAGACGTGAAATATGATTCACCTGAACTCAAAGAAAGCGCAAAGTGGAAAGACAAAAAAACGGTCTTCCAACCTCGATTTACCATTTTAAATGAGCGCGTATCAAAAGCTGTTGAAACATCTGTACAGGACGTACTATCCGGTATGTCAGCGAAAAAAGCTGCTGAAAAAGCACAAGGAGAGGTAGAACGTGTCGCTAAAAACTAATACGTCTATTCAAGAGGAAGAAAAGAGAACCCCTTCGTTCTCTTTTCCTCTCTTTTCATTTAAAAATATCTCTAAAAGCAGGCATCTATGGTTGTTTTTTCTTCCTGGTTTTGTCATATATACGGTTTTCTTTGCATTGCCAACGCTTTCTGCTTTATTTTTAAGTACAACTGATTGGAATGGATTGGCTTCTCAGTTCTCATTTGTAGGGTTTCAAAACTTCAAAGAAATTTTAACAAACGATGCTATTTTTACACAGTCTCTTACAAACAACTTAAAGTTCACAATTGGCGTGCTGATCTTTCAAACGTTATTGAGCTTGGGATTTGCACTCTTACTTTATAGAAATTCTGCATGGAATACATTTTATCGCTCACTCTTTTTTGTACCGACGATTATTTCGTCCGTGTCGATTGCGTTCACGTGGAACTTTATGTATGACCCCAACATTGGAGGAGTTAACCTATTTTTAAGTAAAATAGGCCTTGAGCATTGGACACAGTCTTGGATCGGAAATGGACATATCGCCATTTACAGCTTGGCTTTTGTACAATTTTGGGCACATACTGGTCAAATGCTTATTATTTTTGTAGCTGGAATTCAAGCTATTCCCAGTGAGTTATATGAAGCTGCTAGTATTGATGGAGCAACACGATGGCAAAAATTCAAGCGCATTACGTGGCCTCTTTTAGCTCCAGCTACGACAATGGTTGTGGCTTATACGACCATACAAAGTTTTAAAGCATTTGATTTAATCATTGCAATGACAAATGGAGGTCCCTCCAACTCAACTGAAATTCTTTCGACACTTCTTTATCACGAAGCTTTTATTAATTTTCGTTTTGGCTATGCCTCTGCCATTTCCGTTGTATTTATGATTGTGATTGCTCTTTTAACGTTTCTTCAATTTCGTGTACTTCGCCTGACCAAAATGTAAAAGGAGATTCTTTTATGAAACAAAATCCATTCAGACATGTGATTTTAGGGATATACGGTTTAATCATTCTGTTGCCCTTAAGCTTGGTTTTATTAACAACCTTTAAAACAACGCCTGAACTTTACAGCAACCCAATTGGATTACCAGCAGGCTGGAATATTGAAAATTATAAACAGCTGCTCGTCAATGAACCCATCTTGGGCTATATTAAAAACAGCGTGATTGTTACCGTCTTTAGCACGTTTTTTATTCTATGGTTTTCAAGCATGATTGCTTACGCTATTATTCAGCTACCTCAAAAGCTTGGATGGATTGTATACGGCTTTTTTGTTTGCGGAATGATTGTCCCTACTCAAGTCAATATGATTCCTGTCTTTTTGCTGATGAATAAGCTTGGACTGGTCAATACGCTAACAGGGGTCATTATCGTCTCCATAAGTTTTTTGCTTCCTATCGGTGTGTTTATTATAACGGGGTTTATGAAAACTTTGCCAAAGGAACTATTCGAAGCCGCTCGCATGGACGGGGCGTCAGAGTGGAAAATATATTCAAAAATCGCTCTTCGACTCTCCATACCTTCAATGGCTACAGTAGGAATTTTTTCATTTGTGATCGTGTGGAATGATCTGTTATTCCCTTTGCTGTTGTTAAAATCTAAAGAAGTAAAAACGCTGCCTATTGCATTATTGGACTTTCAAGGGGAATTTCTAACCAATTACCCTATGCTGTTTTCAGCAGTCGTTCTTTCTTCTATTCCATTATTGATTGCGTACGTGTTTTTGCAAAAGCATTTCATTTCAGGAATGACCTCTGGAGCATTAAAATAGCAGGCAAGAAAATCACGCTTCCCTGCCTGCCCCTTTATTCTATAGGATTATTTTTTAAAGCACGCTGAGGTTTCGGTTTCTCTACTATTAGGTGTTGGTAAACGTACATTAAAGCAGCTTTTAATAGAAAGATACCTAGCAAATGGTACTCTTTAAATGTGCCTACCCTAAAAAGCTTTGCACGGCTCATAGCTCGTTGAAAAGGATAAACAAAAAATGTATCTACGATTGCATTTAATAACATATACCTTCCAAAATGGCCATATGTGAACTTTTTAATCCATAAAGAACCTGCTAAAAATGGACCTAAAAGTAAAGCAGCTTCACCTGTTAAATATGGATGAGGAGGATTAGGGAATATCCACCACTTCTTTTTTTCAGCAATATAGCTTTCAACCATAATTAAAAAGGAAATAAACATAGTAGATGATAAATAGCGCTTAATATGCTGTCGTCCTACAAAAGGGATGGTTAACCATGAAAGAAGCATCATCCCGCCAAAAACCCGTGCTGATCGATTTTTTCTCATTTTATCACCTCTTAGGTTTTAGTATGAGATTTCCCTTTCGTAAATATGTTAGAAATAAGCTAATCATTTCTCGTTTTAAGCCTGCTATTGAAAAGAAATGAATACATATATTGCCCTGCTACTCGCCCATACTATAAAAAAACATAATGGGGTGAGTACATGCATGATTATTATGACGGACTATATAAATACCTGCTTAATGCTACGTTTTGGTTTATTTTATTAATTGTCGTGCTCGGGATAGGCATGTTTGGAATGCTAGCTTATCGCGGTTTAAAAAAGAAATAAATACAAAAAGCCAAGCTGTTTTTACACCGCTTGGCTTTTTGTATTTATTGATCGTTGCGTGGAGGACGAGGTCCCCAGTACTGATAGTAGTCTGTTTTAATAAATCCGTTAAACAATTTGCGTTTTCTCGTCGCTTTTTTACCGTAGTACTGTTCAAACTGTTCATGAGATGTAAGCATATAAATCGACCACGTATCAAGCTTAGAAAACGCTTCGCCCATTTCAGCATACATTTTTTCAACAGAAGGACGATCGCTTAAACGTTCGCCGTACGGAGGGTTACCAATAATGATTCCATATTCTTTCGGCGTCGTAAAATCGCGCACTTGCATTTGCTTAAATTGAATTAAATCTCCAAGTCCAGCTTCAAATGCATTTTGCTCCGCTACTTTTACCATACGATGGTCAATATCATGACCAGCAATATCTAGCACTTGGTCATAGTTCGCTAAGTCTTCTGCTTCTTCGCGCGCTTTGTCCCAAATGCTTGCTGACATCCACGGCCACTCTTCTGATAAGAAGTCACGATTAAATCCTG
This sequence comes from Priestia sp. SB1, assembly GCF_038898415.1. NCBI lineage: Bacteria > Bacillati > Bacillota > Bacilli > Caryophanales > Bacillaceae > Priestia > Priestia sp. SB1. Next base: position 71,161 of record NZ_JBBJSS010000003.1, read on the forward strand.
GTGCAATATTTTGACCGATAAGCGCTGCTTCGATAGCAATTGTACCAGAACCGCAGAAAACATCGACAAACGGACGATTCGCATTCCACGGCGTTAGCATAATTAAAGCAGCTGCCAGCGTTTCTTTTAAAGGAGCTTCCCCTTGTCCTACGCGGTAACCGCGCTTATGAAGTCCTGCACCGCTTGCGTCAATTGTTAATGTAGCAACATCTTTTAATAACGCTACTTCAATTTTAAACGTTGACCCCGTTTCTTCGAGCCAGCCTGTTGTTTTGTTATAATGTTTTTTCATGCTGTCAACAATTGCTTTTTTTACAATGCTTTGACAATCTGATACGCTGAACAATTTAGATTTAACTGATTTTCCCGATACAGGAAACTGTGCATCTACGGGCAAATAATCTCCCCAATTTAATGCTTTTGTTTGTTCAAAAAGCTCATCAAACGTACGAGCTTTGAACTGTCCAACCTGTACTTTAATTCGATCTGCTGTACGAAGCCATAAATTGCATCGAGCAATTGCAAGCTCGTCTCCTTCAAAGATAACCTTGCCATTATCTACTTCACATTCATATCCTAAAGCACGCACTTCTTTAGCGACTAGTGCTTCAATTCCCATTGCTGCTGTTGCAATAATTTTATATTTCGCCATTTTTCAACCTCATTTTGTTTCTAATTATCTACACTAAGTGTAAAAGTACCATATACATGCGCCGTAGTCAAAGCTTTCTCCGTCTTTTTATCAAAATGCAGAAACTGCTCGCTCTTGGTAGAGCCAGCAGTTTCTTTACATATGTCGCATATAGATTTGTTTTTAAAAGCTTTCCATTTTAAAATTGCGCAATCGGTTGCTCAACTTGTTTATGAAAGTAAGTATACACGTGTTTCATATGGGTGCAGCGTACATTGTTCAAGCGTTTCGTTTTTATCCAACGGATAATTATGAATCAGCACTTCTATGTTTGTAAATGAGCTCTCTGAAGGAAACTCGAACGTTTGATTATTCGGTGACATATTACAAATAACAACAGCAGTTTTACCTTCTAATGTTCGCGTATACGCGTAAATAGCGGAATCTTCTTCTGCCAACAGCTTATAAGTTCCATACACCAGCACATCATGCTGTTTTCTAATTTTAATGAGCTGTTTGTAAAAATTCAGTACCGAATTCTTATCACTTTTCTGCTCTTCTACGTTAATGTCTACGTAATTTGGGTTCACTTTCATCCAGGGGTTTCCGGTAGAAAATCCTGCATTTTTTTCTGTATTCCACTGCATTGGCGTCCTTGAGTTATCGCGGCCTGTTTCCCAAATAACTTTCATAATCTCGTCATGTGAATCGCCTTTTTCACGCTGAATACGGTAGTAGTTAATCATCCCAACATCATCATAATCATCAATAGAATCAAATTTAACATTGGTCATTCCAAGTTCTTGTCCTTGATAAATAAACGGTGTTCCTTTCATTAAAAAGTATAGTGCAGCTAAGCACTTTGCACTTTCCACTCGGTAAGCTGTGCTGCCGAATTTATTTACAGAACGAATTTGGTCATGATTTTCTAAATATAAAGCGTTCCAGCCGTTAATTTTTTCTAAACCATTTTGCCAATTAGTTAAAATTGTTTTTAACTCGATTAAATCAAGCGGTTTTTCTTCTCCTTTATCCCACAGTCCCATATGCTCGAACTGAAAAATCATATTGAAGTTTCCGCCATCTTCAGCTACCCACTCATCTGCGCTGTCCGATGTTACACCATTTGCCTCTCCAACCGTCATAATATCGTATTTGGCAAACGTTTTTTCTTTTAGCTCTTTTAAATGTTCTTGAATTCCCGGTCGATTCATATGCCCTTCAAACGATGGCACATAATCTAGCTTTTCAGGGTTCGGCAGATCTGGGAAGCCGGCCACCTTCTTAATATGCGAAATAGCATCTACACGAAAGCCGTCAATTCCTTTATCTAACCACCAGTTAACCATTTCATAAAGCTCATGACGTACTTTTTCGTTTTCCCAGTTTAAATCGGGCTGTTTTTTAGAAAATACGTGCATGTAATATTCTTTTGTCTTTTCGTCGAACTCCCAAGCTGATCCGCTAAAAATAGATTCCCAGTTGTTTGGCTCTTTTCCATCTTTACCTTCGTGCCAGATATAATAATCACGATATGGATTCTCTTTAGCAGACCTAGATTCTAAAAACCAAGGATGTTCATCTGAAGTATGGTTAATAACTAAATCCATAATCAGCTTCATTCCGCGATGGTGAACTTCATCTAACAGCTCATCAAAGTCTTCCATTGTTCCAAAATCTTTCATAATATCTTTATAATCACTGATATCGTAGCCATTATCGTCGTTAGGAGACTGATAAATCGGGCAAATCCAAATGACATCAATTCCAAGATCAGATAAATAGTCTAATTTTGAAATAACCCCTTGAATGTCACCAATTCCGTCGCCGTTTGAATCCATGAAGCTTCGCGGATAGATTTGATACGCAACAGCTTCTTTCCACCATTTCTTTTCCATGTGCTCAACCCCTCAAAATAGTGCTTTTACGTAAGCGTTCACCTTTACGCATATCGCTATTTTATAATGAATACATGCAAAAAAATAGGTTTTTCACAAAAAAAATCGTTATTCTCTTTTGAATAACGATTCTCACTGCGCTAATTTGTGTTTAAAGGCATAAATGACGGCTTGAGTTCGGTCCTGCACATCCAGCTTACTTAATAAATTGCTCACATGTGTTTTTACCGTCTTTAGCGCAATAAATAATTCGTCCGCAATCTCTTGATTTGTTTTACCCTGTGTCATTAAAAGTAAAATTTCCATTTCACGAGCTGTGAGTTCTTCATGAGGTAAAGACGGCTTTCTCATTTTAGACATCATTTTACCGGTTACTTCAGGCTCTAATACAGATTCTCCCTCATATGTACGGCGAATAGCAGCTGCAATTTCTCCTGCTTTAGACGTTTTTAATAAGTAGCTTGTTGCCCCTGCCTCTAGAGCGGGATATACTTTTTCGTCATCTAGAAAGCTAGTGACAATAATTACTTTTGCTTCCGGCCACTGCTTAATGAGCTGTTTTGTTGCTTCAATCCCGTCCATTTCTTCCATGACTAAATCCATTAAAATAATATCCGGGCGCAGCTGAAGCCCTAATTCAACGGCCTGTTGGCCATTGGCTGCTTCAGCTATTACATGAATGTCTGTTTGAGCCGACAAATACGCTCCTACGCCAATACGAACCATTTCATGGTCATCTACTAACAGTACATTAATCATTTTGCTTCTCCTCTCTTTCTACTAACGGTACTTTTACTTCTAGCTTTGTTCCTTTGTCGGGCAAACTAATAATTTTTAATAGGCCTCCAATTTCAACTGCGCGTTCATACATATTTTGCAGACCGTACGATCCGACTTTCTCCTTTTCTACATCAAAACCAACTCCGTTATCCACAATACGTAAAATAATGGAAAAGTCACGTTTGATCAGCAGCACGTCTAAAGCTGTTGCATTTGCATGACGCAGCGTATTTGATACGGATTCTTGCAAAATTCTAAACAAGTGGTCTTCAATGCCTTTATCAAGTTCAAACCCTTCTATTTTCCAATTTAATTCAAGCGGTACTTTTTGAGCAAGCTCATTCATCAGTTCTTTCATTCCCGCCTGTAGCGATTTTCCTTTTAATGCTGCAGGACGAAGATGAAGAAGCAAAGCCCTCATTTCAAGCTGTGATTGATTAATCATTTTTTCAACCATCTTTAATTGGTTAGCTTCAGAGTCTTGTAGCGTAAGATTGGATTCCGTAATAGCAGACATAAGCATCGAAGCGGCAAATAGCTGCTGACTAACGGAGTCATGCAGTTCTCTAGCAAGCCGATTTCGTTCTTGAGAAACAATTTCTTGCACTTGCTTTTGCTGATTTTCCACTTTTTCCGTTGCCATCTTTTGAGATTGCTGCGCTTGAAAAATCATTTTATGATCTACTTTGTTTAAACGGCTTATAATTCGAGACGTCTCTTGAATAAGCGGTTCATTTGCCGACATATGCCGGTGGCCATTTTCTATTTCATATAATCGGTTTTCAACATATGTCCACTGCTGTCTCCACATAAACCCCATGATTCCTCCAATCACGCTTCCAATCGTAAGGCTTAAACTGAAGGAAAACAGCACAAAAGGCATGCCAAATACGCTCGTTTTCCATAAGTCGCTAAGTTGAAAAACAGGATATGCCAAAAACACGGTAAGGAGCACGGATACAAATACAAAAAAACTTAAGAAAATCCCCCACAATAACTGCCGTTGAAGAATACTCATATCCTTTGCACCTCTAAATCTCCAATCACAACAGTTGTAACAATCTTCACCCTATGAGCAGATTGATCAAATTCCTCTGTTTTGATAGACAAATTTTCATTGAACGAAAAGCCGCGCTGATGGCCAAAAACCGTTACGTTTCCTGCTAGTTTAGAATGATTCACAGATACTTCTGTTTCGTAAGGAATGAGCACTTTAATATTTCCAAACACTTGACGAATAAAGATAACCGCATCGCCTTTTGGCAGAACAGTATTGCTTAAATCAATCACAATGTCTCCCCATACGCTTTGAATATTAATATCATCCCATTCGTATACGGAGTCTTCGGTTCTTTGACTACCAAGAAGTTTATTCGTCAAAACCGGCCGGACCTGCACCAAACTTTGGTTTGGCTGCTGTGTCAACTCGTCAGTTGGTCTAAATTCAACCGGATGCTTTCGTAATTGAATAAATCTAAGTAAAAAGTACAGGAAAAGAGCAATAACTAAAAACTTAAAGGCAACCGTATTAAATATATTCAACACAAGCCCAATAACGCCAATCCAAAATAACATACGCCCTAATTTTCTTCTCATTTTTTTTCGCCCAATATACATGAACGCACCGGCAATTAATACAGAAAAGATCAAGCCGCTGTGAAAAAACATAATTTCAATAAACAGGACAAATAAGCTGCAAATAAAAATGAACATAAGAGATTCTGTTTTGTTTACGCTTTGCACAGCTCCCTCTCCTTTCTCCTCGTAGATGACATAGCGTTCTTTGGATGCTGCAGATATCTATTCTCTCACCTTAAAAAGACGCAGAAACCTACGCCTTTTTTAGAATACCATGTTTTATGCAGGAACACTGATTTTTTACGATGATTTTACTCTTTTTTCTAATTCAGCAATCTTGCTGTCTACCGTTTGTCTGTAGTAATTTGTATTAATTTGATTTTCAAGCTGGTCAATATAGGTTTCCATTTCGTCAAACTGACTGTAGGACGCATAAGATGCTTCCGTTTTCATTACTGAATTCATACGATGGTGCGCACGGGCAATATTTTCGCGCCCCATTAGTTCCATACGGCGAATATGCATATCTTTTACCTTGTGCTTCATTTCTTCATACTTTTGTTCAAGCTCTTCTAACTGCTTGGATGCATCTTCATAAGATTCTTTTACACGCTTTGCTCTCTCTTCGTAGTGAGCATGCTCTTTTACAATAAATTCATGTAATTCTGCTTCTTCAGCTGCTTGCGCCACTTGTGCTTGCTCATGACGTTTTTTCATCATGTCAAGTGCCAGATGGTATTCGCGATTAAACTGCTCTTTTAACGTGTGCTGCCGCTCAACAAGCTGCCTTACCTTTTCAGTCTCCTGCTCGCATTGGCGCAAATAGTGATTTAACGCAGCAATTGGATTTTTTTGTTCTTTGTGATCAAGTAATTGATGAAGGTCTGCAGAAATCGTTTCTTTCATTCGAGTAAATAAGTTTCTCATTTTGTTCATCTCCTTAGATAATAAAGTGAAATTTTATTATTTTTGATTTAAGTCAGCCCACTGACGTTCAAAGTGCTTAAACGGATCTTCTTTTTCCATTTTTATAGGCCTGCTGCTGTTCCACTTTTTATATACAATGTAAAGTACTACTGCTGCGATGATACCAGCAAGGGCCGGAAGGTTTGAAACGGTTGTTAAGAGTACGACGACACCAATAAACCCCCAGAACCATTTTTTAAAGGGGGTCTCTGCTTTAACAAACCCTTTAAATGCTACGTACAAAATAACCAAGCCAAGCGCAAGTCCTACCATGGGGCCAGCATTTGCAAGAAGAACGATAGCAGCTACCGCTCCAATCAAAAACAAACCAACTTTTTTCATTTTGTTTCCTCCTTTCGCTTCTCTATATACTTAGTTTAAGGATGATAACGTTTTTTCAAAACGAGCTAGAGCTTTATTTTCTCCTAAGACCTGAGGCTGACAACAAGCTCAGCCTGATTGTACAAAAAAATGACAGCTTATGATAAGCTGTCATTTTGACATAAAAAAAGCTCTTCCGTTATATGAAGAGCTGGGTTGGATTAAAATATAGTGTATAACAACTATTGTCGATTGCTTTTCAATAACGTTCTGTAAGCCATGTTTTGTACCATTGTACTGCAAGCGGCTAGCTACCTCGTACTCCGGTGGCAATTATCTATCTACAAAATGTAACCATTTTGTCCTTCCTTCCGTTCAGTTCCTTCCAGAAAGTTCCCCTACCATTATTTGGGTTTCTCGCTCGAGGGGTTTACCTCGTTCCACTCTTATCATTTCTGATAAGACTTCGTCACTGTGGCACTTTCAGAGTAGTCAAGCCATATCTTAAAAAGACTTAGGCTTTTTCCCCGCCGTTAGCTTTTAACAGCTACCCTAGCTTATGACTTCGCTAGGCACGAACACTACAGACATCGCAGTCTGTGCGAGCATGGACTTTCCTCTACATCCTCATATGTGATGCAGCAATTACCCGAACGTTATTGATAACGACTTTCCTTAGTATAATAAAAATAGGAGTTGAATGCAACTCCTATTTTTAGGTTATTCGTATAATTTACTTCCAAACACATGTTTTTCTAAGTTTGACAAACGTTTTAAAATATCAAAGTTTGTCGTACCCGCTTGCTGCTGCTGTTGAGCCGGCGGCGGGGTAAACGAAGGTTGTTGCGGCTTTTTAGATAACTCTTCTACTTGCTTTTTTAAGCGTAAATTTTCAGTTTGTAATGCTTCAATTTCTTCATGAAATGCTTCATAATCTTTAATAACAGAATCTAGATACTTATCTACTTCCTCTTGATTATAGCCTCTCATGCCTGTTTTAAATTCTTTTTCTAAAATTTCTTTGGCCGTTAAACGAATTTTATCAGCTAACATCTCTATCACCTCGAATACGATAAACCTTATCTTTATTATAATTCATTTTTTCAAAAATAGCTTCAAATGTCAATTTATCTTTTAAAATGTTTCGTCAAGTGGCGTTAAAAAGACGAAAATTTTTCTTCATCCACGATATCTTGTAAGTCGTGAGACGTCACCATTATAATAGGGTATTCTTCTCGTTCAGCACGCTTTTTAGCCGTTTCTAACATATATTTAGGACTTCCTTCGTGCTCTTCGTCGTAAACTAAACAAATACCTTCACTTTTTTCTACTAAAAATTGATTTTTCAACCGAAACTGTGCTGGACTTTCATATTTCTTTTTTGTGATGCTATCTACATAATCTGCTTGACTTAAGACGAATTCATACAATTCTTTATTGACGTCATTCCATTTTTCTTCCTGCTCCAAAAATGGTGTTAAAACAGCTAACTGAAGCTCGGGATAATCGAGCTGCAGATCAAATACCACTTCTGCTGCCCAAATCTCTACTCCTAGCTGGCCACTAATCAATACCCATTCTAATCCATCTTCTACTAATTCCTGTAATTTTTTATAGAGCGCTTTTTTTATGTATGTAATGCCTTGATGTTTTTCATTAAAAATTCCAAGTTCGAATGGCTTATAACCAGTAACCGTTAGCACCTTCATTATATAACTCCTTTGTAACAAAATAGAATAGGAACTGATGTAATCAGCTCCTATTAACGTACATTATCTAAAATACCCTGAATTAGGTCCTTGATGCGCGCCTTTTGTATGACAGCTTCCTTGGCCGCAACCTTTGTGTCCAGGATAACTAGCGCCTGCTACTTGACCTGGGTAACCTCCTTGGCCTGGAAAACCAGCTCCACCTACTTGACCTGGGTAGCCTCCTTGGCCTGGATAACTAGCACCTGCTACTTGACCTGGGTAACCAGCACCTGCTACTTGACCTGGGTAGCCTCCCATTTGACCTGGATAGCCTGCTCCACCTACTTGAGTTGGATATTGTTGCGCACCGCCAAAAAACTGTTGATTTGAAGTTTCATTTACAACAGATTGTGTTTGCGGGAAGTAATGCACGTGCTTCACGTTTGTATGGTTCACCAATGTATTATGACTTGGATGAATGTGAGGTACAACTACCTCCTGAGAAGTAAACTGTGTGCAGCATTTTGTTGGATGCACAATTGGTGGCATACATTTTGTTGGTCTTGGATACATATCCTTTTTCCCCTTTCACTGTTTAGTTATTACACTATTACAATATGTGAAGGGCAGTGTACATGTACTAAGACAAACACCTATTTTTGGCCTACATAAAGGAGTTATACGAATTTTTCAAACTGCTTAAGACAATTACTGTTAAACAAATTAATGCGAAAAATGATACTAAAATCACATTTTTCATGAGGCCTCTCTCCATCTCACCAAAGTTCTGTTTTTAAGCTGTAAGAATACGTCTTACATTGACTAATTTTATCAATGACTGAAAAATAGAACAATATAAAACCTCCACAAAAATAAAAGAATAATAATTCTGAATTTTTTAAAATAAATCAGCTGAAGTCTATGCTTTAGCTGATTTATTTTTTAATCTAAGAAGTCTTTTTTCAAGCGCTTCCTTCGACGTTTTTTTCGTCATTCCTCTGAGTTGATTCCACTTCTCCGAGGCTAGCTCAGTATATAGAAGTGCTTGATGAACATCTTTGAGACGATGCTCATAAATTTTAGCTAACTCAACCAATGCTTCTATAGCGACGTCACCTTCACATGTTTGAACCAAGGGTTCAAACATGTCCACTGCCTCTTTCCAACTCTTCTCTTTTTTATAATGATAAGCCATCGCTAGCTGAGCTTTTTCATGCTCTTCTTTTTCTTTTTCCGCTACGCCTTGATAAAGAGAGAAAGCGTGCTTGTTCTCCCCCAACTGCTCATACCACCTTGCCACTTCATATGTTTCTTTTTCTGTAAACTCCTCACTAGTAAGGAGATGCTTTGATAAATGAATGTATAAGGTAATAAGCGATAAAATATCATGTTCATTATGTTTCATAATGTCGAATAAGCCTCTTGGATTTTTCGTTTCAATAAAATCAAAATAAATCATGGGAGCTAAAAAACCTGGGATATCATCAACTCGTTCAATTCCAAGTATTTCTTTTTCGACATTCGCAAGCTTAACCGAATTCATTTTGTGTTTCCACAGCCTTCTTGACGCATGAAGTAAATCAAAGTGACCGAACTTAGGCAGCTTGGGCAAATGATCTCTCAATAGCGTATGGCGAGTCTTCACGTGAGGCCAATCGAAAGATTTCCCATTATAAGTCACAAGCGTCGTATAGTCTACTTCTTTTAAAAAACTTTCGTAAAATGCTACTTCTCCACTTGGCTCCGTTAATATATGCTGACGAAAAACGACGGAATCTTTTAACACCCTTGCGTATCCTAGCAAAAAGATAGTCGTTCCCGTACCTGTACTAAGCCCCGTCGTTTCCGTATCAAAGAAAAACAAATCTGAATATGTGTGGCCTTTTGATGAAAGCGGATGAGCAACTGTAGACTGATTCCATACTTCCACTACTTTTTTCAGCTCATTAAATTCATAATGTCCATGCTTGTAGTCGAGCGGGTAAACCACTTCTCTGATCATACAGTAGCTGTCTTCGGCAAAGTAAGGCGCAGCATGATTTCCCTTCCATTCCTGCTCATAGGGAATAGACGCGCCCTTAGATCGCTGGGGGTTACTTTCAACCGGAGGCTTCGCTTCTGTAACATGAAGATGCTTTTTCATACGGTTTAATTTATTTTTAAAAGACACGAGTTCACCTACTTTGCAGTTGTTGTAGCAGTACGAGCGCATCGCTTTTCGCGTGTTCTCCCTGTGCTTCCATACCAATACAGGACGGACAGCCGCTTTCGCAAGAACAATTTACAATTAATTGATTAGTTTGACTTAGCACACCATTCATTTGTTCGTATACTTTATCGCTTAGGCCAATGCCTCCCGGGTATCGGTCATATAAGAAGATAGTGGGCTGTTCATTGTGCACCGCTTTTATCTGAGGCACTACATGTAAATCAGACGGATCGCACATCACCATAAGCGGTGCAATTGACTGAATGGCATTTGCCACGGAAATAAGAGCTTGTTCCAATCGTTCTTCAGATTCGTGAAACTGTTCTTTTTCAAAGCTTAGCCACACGGCATTTGTATGAAGCTCTTCTTCCGGAAGTGAAATGGGCCCTGACCCTATGTTTTCATGCGTCTCAAACTTTATTTTTTTAAATATCGTCGCCATGGCGCTGACCATTACATCGCCATAACTGATTGAATATGTCCCTTCCAGTCGTTCTTTATCAGCTTCTAGAACCTTTAAGTTAACCGCTAAGTTTGCATCGGTGAAATAGTCTACATCGACTTCACGAACATACGCTTTTTTCTCATCCCAGTCCAAGTATTCTACTTGATACTGAATGCCTTGATGCAAGTAAATCGCCTCATCATGAAGAAGCGTCATGGCACTAAAGCGATCCATTTCTCCAATTACTTTCACATTTGCAACGTCCGATTGATCAATGATGACAACATTTTCTTGGGATGCAGAGCGCAGACTGATATTATGAGCTGGGAAGGAATCATTCATCCAGTACCATTTATCTCCGCTAAAATGAATCACTCGTTCTTCTTGCAAAAACTCCAGCACGTCTTCAATTTCTACCCCATCAAATGTTTCTCCCTGCCTAAACGGCAGCTCATAGGACGCACATTTTAAATGATCGACTAAAATAACAAGATTATCAGGATTAATTCGAGCTGTTTCTGGATTTCTGCTAAAAAAGTAATCCGGATGCTGAATCATATACTGATCAAGCGGACTTGAACTTGCGACCATCACAATGACGGCTTCTCCATGACGTCTTCCTGCTCGTCCTGCTTGCTGCCAAGCGCTTGCAACCGTGCCTGGATAACCTGTCATTACACACACCTGCAGCTGCCCGATATCCACTCCTAGCTCTAAAGCATTCGTACTGACTACCCCGTAAATACTTCCCTCTCGAAGTCCTCTTTCTATTTCGCGTCGCTGCTTCGGCAAATATCCTCCTCGATACCCTTGAATAGACTTATGTTGAAGCTGATTTTTTACGAGCTCCTGCAGATACGTTAAAATAATTTCCACTCGTACTCGGCTTCGTGCAAATACAATCGTTTGAATTTTATTTTCCAAAAACTCTCCTGCAATATTTCGCACTTCAAGCGTAGCACTTCTTCTAATGTTTAAAGGTTTATTCACAATAGGCGGATTATAAAAAATAAAATGTTTGCGGCCGCTAGGCGCTCCGTTGTTATCTACTAACATAACATGAGCTCCCGTTAAATGTTCAGCGAGTTCTTTTGGATTAGCGATGGTCGCTGATGTACAAATAAAGATAGGATTGCTTCCATAGTAGCGGCAAATTCGCTTTAACCGGCGGATAACGTTGGCTACGTGGCTTCCAAAAACACCGCGGTACGTATGAAGTTCATCAATCACAATGTATTTCAGATTCTCAAACAGTGATACCCATTTCGTATGATGAGGTAAAATAGCTGAATGAAGCATATCCGGATTCGTAATAACGATATGCCCTGCTTTTCTCACCTTTTGGCGGATATTTGCCGGAGTATCTCCATCATACGTGTAGCTATTGATTGGCACTTCCATTTCTTCAATGATTTCATTTAATTCACTTCTTTGATCTTGGGCAAGCGCTTTTGTTGGGAACAAATAAAGAGCTCGAGCTTGATCGTTTTCCATAATACTTTGCAGTACCGGCAAGTTGTAGCACAGTGTTTTCCCCGAGGCTGTTGGCGTAACGGCCACAACATTCTTCTTAGCTGTCGCCAAATCAAACGCTGTTTTTTGATGCGTATAAAGCGAACCAATTCCTCGTTTTTCAAGTGCTTCCCGCAGTTTCGTATGCAAAGAAGCTGGAAATGGCGCAGTTTTAGCTTCTTTCTCTTCGATTGTATGCCAATGAACAATATTTTGCTGATACGATGGATTCGTTTGCAAGATATCTATTACTTCTTGTAAGTTTTTTCGTATTCTCATTTTCATCACCTGCTTCTATTTTAACGAATGAACGTTCGATAGAAAACCATAAGTTTTTGTATGTTTTTGGTGGATTCGGACATGGTATTAATACAGTAAATTTTTCAAGGAGATGTTAAAAATGGGAAGCCCTTATCTTTGCCCTAGCTGCAAAACAAATCGAACGCGCTTTAATATCATTGAACAAAATGCAAAACCTGTAAAAATGGACCCAAGAAGCGGAGACGTCGTAGAAGAATACACAAACGATACGCTCGATGCCTTTCACGCTGCTTATAACGGACCCCAAAAACGCATTCAGTGTGGAGCTTGCGGCTTAGTAGAAGATGAAACCATGTTTGTACGGCATGCTGAATCAAATAAACTTCAATAAAAAAAGGTGGGGCCCTTTGGTCTCACCTTTACTCCTATAACTCTTAGTGCTTTTTCTTGATGGAAAAGCAGACATTTTCATCTAAAAAATTCATGTCTTTTCTTATACAAACATGCTAAAATACCTAAAAAAAGATATGGAGATGATGGTCATGTCATTTCTTCTTTCGCTTTTACCTTTCTCCTTTCTGAAGAAATTTCGTTCCCCTTCAGGAAGAGAAGTTAATGAAGATAAAATGTTCGATAAAACGAATGCAGAAATGCTTCAACAAAGAGTCAAGCTAGTTTCACTTGCTCTTGTCATTTCCTACCCTCTTTATATTTATATAGGGTTTTCTTTACTTCAACATGCGGGGACATCTCAGTTTAGACATACACTAATTGGTATTCATTTCACTAGTTTCGCTCTCTCTTCTCTTTATTTATTCTTCTATTATTTTAGTAAAAGAAAAGAGCGATTTGCTAACTACTTAAGCACCATGGTATATGGCTATATATTTTATTACGTATTTGCTGCAGCACTTTCTACTATTAACAGCCAGCTTTTCACAGGTCGCGTAGACGTCTATATGATGCTTTTGATTTCCACAGCTGTTTTATGTCCTATGAAATTAAAACATCTGTGCATTATTTTTATTCCTAACCATCTTTTTTTACTATATGGCTTATCACGATATGTACCGGATTCTTTTTCTCTTATTTCAAAGCAGATCAATACAACTGCAGCAGTTGCTATCGCTTTGCTTATCTCATATATTCTCTATACATACCGTCACAAAGAATATATGAATCATTTAAAGCTAAAAGAAAGCGAACATAATTTTTTTACGCTGTTCAAAATTAATCCCTATCCTTTACTATTAACGAGATTATCCGACCACAAAGTGCTGCTCATTAACAATAAAGCTATTCATTTTTACAATCTTGCTTCTCAAGATCTTGATCAACTAGACGGATTTATAATTTACCCTACTGATGAAGATCGAGAGGAGATTTTAAAACGTCTTCAACAAGAAAAGCATGTAAAAAACTACATCCTAGAAGCACGTGAACATGGAGATTCTAAGTGGGTTATGATCAATTATGAATTACTAGAGTATCAAAGCGAAAGCTGCATACTCGCAGGTATTACCGATATAACCGATTTAAAAGCGGTTGAGCATGAATTGAGCTTGCACGCTTCAACTGATATGCTAACCGGAATTTTAAATCGAAGAAGCGGAATGGAAAAACTGCAGCTGGAACTGCTGAGAGCTAAAACCAATGATACATCTTTTGTATTATGTTTTATCGATATTAATTCCTTAAAACTAGTAAATGATCAATACGGTCATAGAGAAGGCGACTGGCTTATTAAAACAATAGCAGAATCAATTAGTGGTTATATTAGCAAGAATGATACGCTCTTTCGCTACGGAGGTGATGAGTTTTTATTAATTACTCCTGAACAAACGGAGGAATACGTACACGAGCTGTGGCAAAATATTAATAATCAGCTAGAAGATAAAAAGAAAGAATGTAAGAAGCCATATGCACTGTCTGCGAGTTACGGGTTTATTATATGTGCGCCTTCAGACGATACCAACCTAGATACATTAATTCAAAAAGCAGATGCTGCCATGTATAAGCAAAAACATACGCGCGTTTCTTCCATCTTTAAGTAAACCATCGAAGTCCTTGCGCCATCGCATCAAGTAGATTCGCTAAATAGAATGACCAAGGAATAAATCCGTGCATGAATTACGCATGCACTTTCTTTCTTTGCAAAGAAAAACTATAATAGATGATGCAAGTATTTTACTGATATATGGAAAGGACGTACATATGTTTACAATTAAAGAATATACAGCTGAACAATTGCAGGATCCATTTGGTCTCCTTCTAGGTGAACGCTATGAATTTCATTTATACATTGAGGTAGAAGAAGAGGATGAATTATATACCGGCAGCGACCTAGCACTACGCGTAGTATATATTAAAGGCGAAGATAACACTTCTATTGCCCAGACTCATTTCTACGAAGTTTCAACAAATAAAGTATTAGACTTCGACCTAGAAGAAGAGGAAGAAGCAGCTGTCAAAGAGTTTTGCGGGAAGCATTTACCTTCAGAGGAAGGGACAGATAAAGAGGAATAATTAAAAGCGGCTGGAACAAAAGTAGTTTAGTAAAAATCCGAACGATGAATTGAGATTCCTGATGGAGAATCCAACTCGTTCGGATTTTTTCGTAGTGATGATGAACGTAGGTTTCATGTATGTAGGTGCTTATAGCTGTTGATTGGAGGGCAAGGCTCAGCGCCCGCCCGCGGAAAGCGCAGTCTTGCACGGAAACCAACAGCGATGTAACAAGCAATTCATACTAGAGAATCCATTCCATTTGTTCTTTGTTCGTCTTTAGATGGGATCGATTTCGTTATGTATCAATATCTTTTTGATTTCGTTTTTCCATTAGCTTTTTAACTACTTCTTTTGGTTCCCAGCATGTAAACTGATAAGCAGGACGAGTTTCATAGCCTAGTCTCTTGCATTGATACTTCATTCCCTTATCCAATTTAATGCTTTGAAAATGTTGACATGTGGCACAGCAATGAAATGAACTCACGCCTTCCCTTCTCCCCTACTTTAATCTATTTTCTTAATCATACAAATAAAACAAATTTGCACAAAAAAAGCTGCCGATTGGCAGCTTTCATATGTAGCGTTGAATTATAATTTTACAACATTCTCCGCTTGAGGTCCACGTTGGCCTTCAACGATTTCAAATTCAACTTTTTGGCCTTCTTCTAATGTTTTGAAGCCTTCAGATTGGATAGCTGAAAAATGAACAAATACATCATTTTCGCCTGGTACTTCGATAAAACCGAAGCCTTTTTCACTGTTAAACCATTTTACTGTACCTGTAGTAGCCATGTAAAAAAACCTCCAAAAAATGTAAAAATTTTTAATATGTTACTCTATATTTACATTTATACCGTAAATAAAAAATTCACATATTATAAAAGAGACCTACGCGAAGTAGATCTCCTTTATAACAAGTGAATTTTCACTAAATCTAATTCGAGTATATGGTCAAAACATAGTATTAATTATATTTGGTTGCGTTTACATTATACTATACCTATATGTAGAATGCAAATATTTGGCCCCCTTTAACATATGGCTCATCTGTTTTACAAGATATTTACCTTCCTTACGTCAACATGTTATCAATATGGGCGTCGATAATTTCTTTTCGTTTATTTTGCAGGGTTTCAAATAACAGCTTAGCTTCTTCTGAAGTTAACGCAAACGTTGTTGTTTCTTCATGGTTTTCTTCTTTTGTATGAAGCACAAATATGCTTTGTCGGATTTCACTCATACATATTCCTCCTTTTTCGATAGTATAGGCTTTTTTATATTTTTCATGTATGCTTCACACGTTTTTAACAAATTATAAGAAAGGTTAAAACTTATAAGGAGTGATACTATCATGAAGAAATCGTTTTTGTTTGTTGTAGGCTGCATGACGACCCTTTCTTTATTCGGCTGCAGCACAGCAGATCAAGGTAAAGATGGCGTCATTGACGATAATACAGTCCGCAACGTCACATATGAAAATGGAAACAATAAAACGAAAATGAATGACGTAAATAATACGCAAGACGTACAGCGTAATGAGAAAGAACAGTACAATCAGTCCGGCGGAATGAGAGTAGCCGATGTGGCAGCTGATCGTATCGTAGCGTTAAAAAATGTAAAAGATGCTAACGTAATCGTAACCGACCATACAGCTTATGTAGCAGCTGTATTAGACGATAACAAAGAAGGCAATCTCACAAAAGATATGGAGCATAAGATCGCACATGAAGTACGAAAAGCCGACGGCAGTGTTCATCGAGTGTTTGTATCAACAAACCCCGACTTTGTAAACCGTATGAATGGATATGTAGACAAGCTTCAAACGGGTAAACCAGTCTCTGGACTATTTGACGAGTTTTCAGAAGTTGTTCGACGCGTATTCCCTAATTCACGCTAATATACATGAATGACAAAAGAGCATTTTACGAAATGCTCTTTTTATTTTATTTTTTGCATAAAATATTGCATAAAAATTGCTCTTATAAATTTCTGAATATTTTTATTTTACTTTATTTTGAAAACGTTTTCATTTCTGTAATATAAAGGTTTAGGGGATTTTAGACTTAGGTAATTTACGGTTTTGTGGGTTGATAGTAAGGGAAAAGTTTGTTAGTTTTAGAAACCATAAGATGTTTGCATGGCGAGCAGTGCTCGTTTCATGCATAAAAAATGCATAAAGGGGAGATTTGGTGGATATTGGTGTTTATATTTCACTGGGCATTTATTTTGTAGGAATGCTTGGAATAGGATGGTATGCCTACAAAAAAACAACTCAAGACGTATCGGGTTACATGCTAGGCGGACGCGGACTAGGTCCGGCCGTTACTGCGCTTTCAGCTGGCGCTTCAGATATGAGTGGATGGATGTTAATGGGGCTTCCAGGATCCATGTATGTGACAGGCCTTTCAAGTTTATGGCTTGCAGTAGGTTTATCTATTGGTGCTTATTTAAATTATTTAATCCTCGCTCCGCGTCTTCGCACTTATACGGAAGTAGCGAACGACTCTATTACAATTCCAGACTTTTTTGAAAATCGTTTTGGCGACCACGCCAAGATTCTTCGAACAGTATCAGCGATTGTTATCTTTATTTTCTTCACTCTTTACACTTCAGCTGGTATGGTATCAGGCGGACGATTGTTCGAATCGGCATTTGGTGTGAATTATCAAATTGGCTTATTTGTAACAGCATCTGTTGTTATTGCCTACACTCTTTTCGGTGGATTTTTAGCTGTTAGTTTAACAGACTTTGTTCAAGGTGTTATTATGTTTCTTGCCTTAGTTTTAGTACCCATTGTAGCTTTCACCAATGTTGGAGGCGTTAACACAACAATGGATATTGTACAGAACATTAATCCAGCATACCTGGACATTTTTAAAGGTACAACCGTTTTAGGTATTATATCTTTCTTGGCCTGGGGACTTGGCTATTTCGGACAGCCTCATATTATCGTTCGCTTTATGGCTATCTCTTCTGTTAAAGAGTTAAAACCCGCACGTCGTATTGGAATGAGCTGGATGATTATTTCTATTATTGGTGCTATGCTGACAGGACTTGTTGGAATTGCATATGTAGAAAAAACGGGTATGAAACTAGCAGATCCTGAAACTATTTTTATTAAATTTGCAGATATACTTTTTAACCCGTTAATTACTGGATTTTTATATGCAGCTCTACTAGCGGCAATTATGAGTACGATTTCTTCTCAGCTGCTTGTAACGGCAAGCTCTGTTACAGAAGATTTTTATAAAACATTTTTCCGACGCAAAGCCTCTGACAAAGAGCTTGTAACAGTCGGAAGAGCTGCCGTTTTAGGTGTTGCAATTATTGGTATTTTGCTTTCTTTAAAACCTAGTGATACGATTTTAGGACTTGTCGGATACGCATGGGCTGGATTTGGTTCTGCATTTGGTCCTGCTATTTTACTAAGTCTATACTGGAAGCGTATGACTCGATGGGGAGCACTTGCAGGAATGATTGTAGGTGCTGTCACGGTATTAATTTGGGTAAATACTCCGTTGAAGGATACGCTTTACGAAATGATTCCAGGGTTCTTTTTAAGTTTATTAGCTGTCATTATTGTAAGTTTCCTAACAAAGAAACCATCAAGCGATGTTCAACAGCAATTTGTTGAAATGAAAGAAATTTTAATAAAAGAATCGAAATAAACAAAAAGAAGCTGAAAAAAAGTACGTAAGTTGAAGGAAGATCCGAACGATGAATCGAGATTCTTGATGAAGAATCAAATTCGTTCGGATTTTTTTAATGGTATGGTGAATGTAGGTTTTATGTATATAGTTGCTTCTGGCGGTTGATTTAGTTATGTCTCAATCTCTTTTTGTTTTTAATCTCCTTTTCTCATCATATATATACTAAAGATCAATAAAGGAGGTTTTTGGTATGCAACATTCTTATTTCCCTTATGAACCTACACAGCAACTGCGCGCAGATACACAAAATAGAGAAATTAAAGTAATTGGTGAAGGGAGTGCTTCAGCCATTCCAAATGAAATTTCCATGACGATTGGAACGCGCACGGAAAACCGAGACGTTCAAGAAGCCTTAAAAGAAAATTCAGCTGTTTCAAATACTCTCCTGCAAGAAATACAAAAACTTGGAATCAATGACCAGCAAATTGAAACAGCTTCATTCACTATAAACCCTAAATATGATTACAGCGATGGAAAATCGACTCTTACAGGATACGAAGTACAGCATTTGTTTAGAGTAAGAGTACAGGATGTAAAACAAGCTGGCGATGTTTATAACGCTACGTTTTCAAGCGGAGCCAACGTAGCGCAAGATCTTCAATTCCACGTTACAAATGATGATAAATATGAACAAGAAGCGATAAGTAAAGCTTTGCTTAACGCTAAAGAAAAGGCCTTTACCATTGCCAACACGCTGCAGCTCCCTATTAACCAAATCCCCATTTTAATCGAAGAAGGCCCCGTCTATCAGTCATCTGGATCCTCGCCTAAGTTATTAGCAGCCTCTCCCCCTATTCAAGCTCAGTCCTTGACTGTATCTGCTTCTGTAAAAGTTACGTACACGTATTAATACTTATGGTAAACTATAGATTATTATAATGAAGAAACTAATCTAAAGGAGCTCTTTGCACAATGACTTCTGAACATTTACTAGCAGCTTATCAGACCCTATGGTTGAACCGTTCTTTCGCTTCTAAACAAGCCCTGACAAGTGAAGATC
The DNA here is from genome assembly GCF_038898415.1 of Priestia sp. SB1. Lineage (NCBI taxonomy): Bacteria > Bacillati > Bacillota > Bacilli > Caryophanales > Bacillaceae > Priestia > Priestia sp. SB1. The sequence goes on from NZ_JBBJSS010000003.1 coordinate 90,671, forward strand.
AGCTTCACGAAGCCATTCTGAAAGATTTAAAAGATGAAATGACTCATCCACGCGTTCGGCAAACACCGTATGTAAAATATCATCTTGGCATAAAAAGAATTCTAAACAGCGGTCTTTCCTCTGATGAAAAAGTTGCGCTTACGTCCCTATACACAAACCTTTTAGATAGCTGTATATAACAAAAAAAGGACTTCCTTAATGGAAGTCCTTTTTTTATTTAATTAACGCTTTTTCTTCTAAGCTTTGAAAAACAGCGTTAAAGTCTTGCTTCAAATCCTCGAATTCCTCTAACCCTACTGAAAGGCGAAGAAGTGAATCAGTAATTCCTTTTTCTTCACGTACTTCTTTTGGGATACTTGCATGAGACATTGTTGCAGGATGCGTGAGAATGGATTCAACTGCACCTAGACTAACGCCAATTGAAGCTAATTTGACTCCTTGTAAAATATGTCGTGCTACTTCTTCATCCTGCACTTGGAAAGAAATCATAGCTCCGTATCCATTTGCTTGTTCTGAAATGAGTTTGTGGTCCGGATGACTTTTTAAGCCTGGGTAGTATACACGGCTCACTAGAGATTGTTCTTCAAGCCACTTTGCAAACTGCAGCGCTGTTTTTAACTGCTGATCTAAACGAACTTTTAATGTCTTAATTCCTCGAAGCAGTAAAAAACAATCCTGTGGCCCCAAGATAGCACCAAAAGCATTTTGTACAAACTTTACTTCTTCCGCTAGCTTTTCATCGCTTACTACAACTAAACCGCCAATGACGTCACTGTGGCCGCTGATATATTTTGTAGCACTATGAATGACAATATTTACACCAAGGTCAATGGGCTGCTGCAGATAAGGTGTTAAAAACGTGTTATCCACAATTGTAAGGAGATTGTGCTCCTTCGCCAAACTTGCTACTGCTTTAATATCCGTTACCTGTAAAAATGGATTTGAAGGGCTTTCGATATAAATAGCCTTCGTATCTTTTGTAATAGCTTCTTCTACTTTCTCAACCTTCGTTGTATCAACAAAAGTTGTTTTGATACCAAACTTTGAAAATAATCGTGTTAATACACGATATGTCCCGCCGTACGTATCGTGTGAAACTAAAATTTCATCTCCTGATTCAAAAATAGATAACACCGATGAAATAGCAGCCATACCTGATGAAAAAGCAAAACCAGCGTATCCATTTTCTAGCTGAGCAATAGTGTTTTCTAAAGCCTCACGCGTTGGGTTTCCTGAACGAGAATAGTCATAGCGGCCGTTGTTCGTCTCATCTTCTTGATTAAATGTAGATACCTGATAAATAGGTACGTTAACCGCTCCAAAATGACCGTCAATTCCTGTATTTGCATGAATTAAGTTCGTACCAAATCTATGTTTATTATTGTTGGTATGCATCAAATGCCTCCTTCAAATCTTTAATTAAATCATCTGCGTGCTCAATTCCAACTGATAATCGAAGTAAACAGTTTGTTACTCCGACACGATTTCGAATTTCCTCAGGAATGTCAGCGTGTGTTTGACGAGCTGGGAATGTCATTAAACTTTCCACGCCTCCTAAGCTTTCTGCAAATGTAATAACTTTAACATTTTCTAAAAGTACTGACACGATGTCAGGGTGTGAGACAGCAAAAGAAATCATGCCTCCAAATCCAGTTGCTTGTTTCTTCATGATTTCATAGCCCGGATGTGTTTCAAGACCAGGGTAATACACTTTTTCCACGAGATCATGAGCAGTAAGCCAATTTGCAATTTTCAGTGCGTTTTCGTTATGTTTTTCCATCCGAAGCGCTAGCGTCTTAATACCGCGCAATAACAGCCAGCTATCCTGTGGACCTAAGATTGCCCCAGCTGCATTTTGATAAAAACGAATTTTTTCTCCTAAGCTACTACATCGAGCGACTACAAGACCAGCAACAACATCATTATGACCCCCAATGTATTTGCTTGCACTATGTATCACAATATCTGCTCCAAGCTCTAAAGGACGCTGATAGTAAGGGGACATGAATGTATTGTCAACGATAGTAAGCAAATCATGCTGTTTAGCTAACGCAATTGCTTCTGACAAATCAGTCACGTGCATCATTGGATTTGTAGGTGTTTCAATAAATAAAGCTTTCGTGTTGGGACGAAGCGCATCTTTTACTTGCTCGAGATGGGCTGTGTTGACGTACGAAACAGTAATTCCTTGCTCTGAAAAGATTTCATTTAGTACTCGGTACGTTCCTCCGTATAAATCCTCTGATACAATTAAATGATCTCCGTTTTTAAATAGTGCTAAAACTGCCATTACACCCGCCATTCCTGAAGCGAATGCTACTCCTACTTCTCCTTTTTCTAAAGCAGCAATTGCTTCTTCCAATGCTGCACGAGTAGGATTTGCCGTACGTGCATAGTCAAATCCTGTACTTTGCCCTAAAGCAGGATGAGCAAATGTTGATGCTTGGTAAATGGGTGTTGTAATAGAACCTGTTGCAGGATCACGACCTACTCCTGAACGAACTAATAAAGTTTCAATTTTCATCTATTTCTCTCCTTAACTCAAAATAAAAAACACTCTTCACAGATGGAAGAGTGTTCGTTTATACACGATTTCTCTCATCTGTTAGAACAATACTGATGTTCCACAGGAATTAGCACCGTTCAAATGAATGATTCATTTGATGGTTGCCGGGCATCGCAGGGCCAGTCCCTCCGCCACTCTTGATAAGAGTTCTATATAATTGTTGGTGGTTAACGTTTGTTGTTACTAACTTTAATAAAGATTTTCTTTATTGTCAACATAATTTTCTAAAAAATTTAAATCATCTCATTTGTTTATTCAATATACTTGTCCTGATAAGCACATAAAAAAAGAGACGACACCAAGGTCTCTTTTTCTAAGGCAAGTGCACAGATTTTACGTGAGCTAACTTCCAATACATACTTTCTCCATTTGCCGTAATTAGTTCAACAATATTGTTAGAAACTTCTTTAAGTACACCAATCTTTTCTGATTGATCCCCTAAATCTAATACGACCAGTTGATTTTCATATTTTTTAAGCTGCTCTTCAAAGTTTCTGACAAAAGGTGCAGAGGCGGGCCTTACGGGGAGCTCTTTGTCACTTAAAGAATAAGGGGTTAACTCATTACTGTAAGGGGTAAGCCATTTCAAATGATGCAGAGAAACAAAGACATTTTTATACACTGGAGAATAAAACACAAGATAATCATTCAGCACGCTTGTGATATAGCCATGCAATGATTTCCCTCCCGTTACATAAATTTCAATAAATTTCCCTTTTGCCTGCTGTAAAATATTACGATAAGAAATCCGCTGGCTTTCTTCTATTAAATTTTCTTCTATTGTCCGTAAAGGCGTATAATCTTCTTCTGAAACTTCTCGCAAGCGATGTATGTGTAAAAGAGGAATATACAAATAATCATGTCCATTATATAAAACCATTACATCTAACCCTAGATCAACAAGTTTTCCTATAAACGTTGTTTTCCCTGATATATCGACTTCAACAATTTTATCAATATAATGATTCATACTCATTCTCATTCTCCTCCTTTTTCCTATATGATAGAAAAGGTGCTTTATAAGCACCTTTTACGTTCCAGTTCGTCATGCTTTCCAACGATAATTTTTCGTTTTAATAACTTTTTCACCTGGTGTTGAAGAGCGTGAACCCGTACGGCGACCTCCCGAGCGATCGTCTGTGCGACCTCCTGTACGTCTTCCTGTACGTCTTCCGGTACGGTCTCCAGTACGGCCATCCGTGCGACCTCCGGTTCTATCTACAGTAGTTGATTCTTGCACAGAATCTTCTTCATTTGTATCTCCATTTTGCTCAGAATTTTCTTCATTTTGCTTGAAAGATCCTTTTGATCCTAAGGCAATGGTTTTTACGTGTCTTGGTTGTAAACGTAAAACTTGATTATTTTGTACAAGAGTAAAGTTCCCATTGCGACTTTGAACTAACACACCTTCTACAGCCTCTGGCCCTCCACCGTTAATAGCTACCCATCTATGCGAAAACTCTTCAAACAGTTCATTGAAACTTTTCGCTTTAATATACTCAGGTGTTTCTTCAACTAATAATGGGTTTTGCGGAACAACAGGCGTATTTTTGCTTACAACTTCACTTACACTCTTTATGTGCTCTACATTGATATAAACGACGCCGTCATCTTCTGTTAGTAATACGACATACGCAGATTCAAATGAGCCTAATACATCAAGGATCTTACCCAATTTTTTCTCTGGCCCTCCTTGATTTATTTGCACTTGTTTATCTTTCATCAATAATAAAGTGCCTGCAAATGTGTTGGCTCTGTGCAGTTCTACTTCACTATTAAATCCAGAAAATGTTTGCGCGGAATTAGACTTTGTATCCTCTGTAATGCTTTTAACATGAGCGAGCTGGTAATAAATAAATGTATATTGCTGTTGTGGAATAAGCTGCGCCGGTTGATTATTTTGCTGATTGTTATTTTGTTTTGTTTCAAGAGCAAGTGTTAAATAATCTGATTGAACGTCGATTAAATATCCCGTTTTAGATTCAGGCCCCCCGCGATAGACAGTTACTACTCTCCCTTTTAATGGTTTAAAGTGGGCAGAGTAGCCCGTGCTTTCAGATTGTTGAACTTTACGAGCGCGACTACGATTGGCATTTTGAGTTTGGTCTTGATTTTGGTCGTAGTAATAGTTACTCATTATTTTTCCTCCTTATTAATTGTCCTTATTGGTCATTCATAATGTATATATACGTATCATGTACAGCTATTGTCTTCCTGCATTTGCCTATTATTCTTAAATTCCACTTTTGCCTATCAGTCTAGTAAAATTCAAAAATCAAAAAGATGACTTTTAATGTACGCTGTTCGGTCTTTTACGAAAGAAAGCATAAGGTCTGGTTCCTTATGGAATTGCTCCAAGTTATCTTTTACGTAAGGATCTTTTAATACATATGGAGCAATATAATCATTCAGTTGATAAATGATTGGTTTCATGTATTCTATTGTAAATTGATTATTTAGAACATTGTTCATTTTTTGAATATATCGCTTTTTAATGCTGTTCACCGCCAGTAAGCGAGCTGTAAGCGTATTAAATCCTTGTGCACGTACATAGTCTCCTTCCATTACTTTTCCATTTACGTCTCTTCCCCAAGTTGCATCATAATCCCATGGAATCAGTTCAAAGCGCCCGCTTTCATGATTTAGATAGAGCGCATAGTTATGGACAAAACCGTCGTAATTCTGCATACAAATAATACCGACTAACCAAGATAAGTAGCGGTCGACGTTCAGGTACTTCTCAATATTCTGTTCGAATTCTGTATTTGTCCATGTATTAAGATTAAATATAAACTTTTCTAATTTTTCCTCGTCTCCTTCTCTCACTGCTTTATCTTCATATCCAGATAACAAAGTTGTTTTTGGCTTTTTATCCAAATCGCTCATCAAAGAAAAATTAGCATCTCCGTCTACTGCATAAAATATAGATCCATCCGCTAAATTTCTTTTTTTCAAAAATAGTTCATCTACCGATTCGAGCTGAAGATATATTCCTTCATTTTTCCCATTAATCTTAAGAGTGACAAACTGAGAGTGGGGAGATAAAACATCTAAAGAAGAGAAAAAATCGAGGGACAATTTGTTGCGCATAAGCGATGGATCTTTGTATTCAGCGTTTAGGTGTATTTCTTTGGCACGCTGAAATATTTTCGGAGAATAAAATTCAATATAATATGACTTTTTCTTCATCTTCCGAATATGGGAGCCTCTTAGGAGCAAATCAATATCGTAGCGTTTTTTGTTAAACTTCATCGTTGCCTGAACCGCTTCTTCTGACCAAATATCTCTTTGCATTTCCTTTAAATCTTTTACATTCACAAACAGAGCGTATTGAGGGATTTCTTTTTGCTTCATGATTCGACCACCTTTCTTCAATTATTAAAGTATATGAAGGGTAAATTCTCCATGATACCCCGCAGCATCAACTATTTCCGCAAACTCCACTTTTGACTCATATCAAGGACAAGCATCATCGCGTATTCTATTAATGCAAGACCTAGTCCAATTGACAAGGAGGTTTTTGTATTGCATATTACACCTGAAAAAATTAAAGAGGCTGCTGAAGCCCTAGAATGTACAGAACTGAAATCTTTTATGTTTCAAGAGCCAACTGCCGGTCCACTAACAAAGCCACGTCGCTCTTCTCGTAGCACTGGCCGCAGCTCTCGCCGTTCTACCCGCGGTACGCGTCGCTCTTCTCGCAGCTCTCGTCGTTCTACTCGCCGTTCTCGTCGTTCTACTCGCCGTTCTCGCCGTTCTACTCGCCGCTCTCGCCGCTCTCGTCGTTCTACTCGCCGTTCTCGCCGTTCTACTCGCCGTTCTCGCCGTTCTACTCGCCGCTCTCGCCGTT
>NZ_JBBJSS010000003.1:97186-908760 GCF_038898415.1 Priestia sp. SB1
CTACTCGCCGCTCTCGTCGTTCTACTCGCCGCTCTCGTCGTTCTACTCGCCGCTCTCGTCGTTCTACTCGCCGCTCTCGTCGTTCTACTCGCCGCTCTTAATTTCTCTAAACACTCATCTTTATTGCAAAAAAACGCCGAAGAACTACGAATGTCTTCGGCGTTTTTTTCCACTTATAGAAGGTGCACATTTGGAAATATACTAAGATGGAGCGTTATTCATTTTACATAGAAATAGAAAAGGAGAGCTTTTATGAAAAAAAATAAGCATCGAATTTTAACTTCATCAACCACAGATGTCGAAGAAATCAAACGTTTAAATGCGCAGTCTGGACTAACTTACAATGAAGTATTTGCACTTCTTGGAGAAACCTATTTGAAAAATCAAAAGAAAAAATAGTAAGCAGGGACTAGAAAACACCTTCTAGTCCTTATACTTTGAAAATCCCGGAAAATCCTTTTACTAAGGATGTTAATTGGTTCATAGCTCCCATCATCTGCCCGGCAGTATTCATCATCTTGTTCATATCGTAATTGCCATCACTCGATTTAAACTGAGACATTAATGACTGAAATTGAGATGGCTGAGGCTTTTGCTGCTGAGCTTTAGGGTATGGATTAAAAGGCGCACCTGCATTATTGTACATGGGCTGCTGGTACATTCCGTTCATATAGGGAATTTGCTGAGGGCCAAAAGGCATTTGTTGCTGAGCGTAAGGATGTTGCGGCATATAAGCTTCCGTCCATGGCTGCTGGTGATACTGTGGAAATGGATGTACCTGACTTAAATCAAAACGTTCTGGTTGATGTTGCTCATAATACGGATAGTGCTTACTTGTATACATGCAAAATCAATACCTCCTTTTTAATATTACATAATATATAGTATGTATGCAGAAATAAGAGGTGACGTTCGTCTACTTGTACTTTTGGAGAACGTATTCAAAAATATGTAGGTTTCTGTCGAAAGTTTAAATTTTTCAAAAAAACGAGATTATTCAAATATATGGTACGATAAGAACAAGTGATACTACGATACGTAGTGGCACAAATGGGGATTAGGAGGGAATTTACATGTATGTGAACGAACTTCAAGAAGCTTTTATAGCGGTGAAACAGTATGAGCCGCAGTCAAGTAATGAATTACTCGATTTTGCTCAGCAGCAGTATTTAAAAGGTTTTTTAACTCCTATGAATTACAAAGCCGCTGTACGTGAACTCGAACAAATTGGAGCTACTAAGCCCGATTTTAGTGCACAAGACGATTAATTTTTTTTACTACCACCGAGAAATCGGTGGTTTCTTTGTTTCCTTTAAAGTGGACACATACTTCTTTTTTGACTTGTTTATACTATAAAAGCTTTAACGTAGTATTCAATAAAGGAGGTCTATCTCATGAGTCGTGGAAAACATTTTGATCACAAAAAACAGGGACAAAGTGCAGTAAATAAAACAAATAACGCCGTTGCTTCTAAACATACCGAAAAAGTTGATTATCATATCGATACAGTCGCTTCACAAGATCACCCAGCTGTTTCTATCCAATCTCAAAAAGATTTTGATTAACTTTTTATTGATCATGATAAAAAGAGGCTGGGACATAACAAAAATGAATCCAATCTAGAAACGAACAAATGGGATACATGAGCTGAATCGCTTATGACACCGCAGTTGATCTCCATGCAAGGCTTCGCTTTCCGCGGGCGGTCGATGAGCCTCCTCGTCGCTTGCGCTTCTGCGGGGTCTCATCTGTTCCACTTTTCCCGCAGGAGTCTTTGCCTTGCCCTCAAATCAACTACTCGAAGGAACGAAACAGATGAAGCCTATGCTAATAATCAAAAAAAACGAACTACGAATCAAAAAAATGATCGATAGTTCGTTTTTAAATTCGAGTAATATACTTTTGTTACCATTTCATACATAGAAAATCCCCACCTTGTAGATCTTAACGGAAGGCCGGGATTAATTATTCAATATCGACTCGAGCACATACTTATTTGAGTGATACATCTTTTTAAATCGCTTTTCTCGCGTCTCTGGATAAAATGACTGTAGTACAACGTTTTGTAAATTTTCTTTTAACGTCTCCACTTGATTAACATGAATATATTTTGGTCGCTCTTTCTTCAGCCATTCCGTTACGAGACTAGCCCATTCATCAAGTTCTTTGAAGAAAATATCTCCATAAGGTTTTACTTCTTCAAAAAATTTAACTTCATAATTTTCTTCCTGTTGAATAGACGCTAATCGTTCTACAGCTACTTCATTATATTGAAACATGATTTCCGTACTTTTTTTCACATCTTCATTCATCGTTATTCGTCACCTCTACGATGACTATTGTAACATAAACAATCTTTATACTGTATGAAGAACCATTTCTCTTCGGCTTCTACTCCATTCTGTTTCGGAAGGCATGCTTTCATACACAGCTACTTCAATTTCTTGCAGTGATTGGTCAATGCGATGAACTTGTTCCATATATGTTTCTTCACAATGTGTAAATGCTTCATTTATAGATGTAGACATCGTTTTATCCACTAGATCTACTTGCTCTAGTAAGCTATCTAATAAAGTCATCATTTCGCTTGTTTTAACCATACTTTGTTTCATCGCCATCCCTCCAAATTTTCCTTTGCATAACGTATTCTCTTTTTTATTCAATGTCCCTTCACACATGACAAAACTAGTTTCTATTCGTCAAAGAAAGATGTTTTCGACATTTTCATTTAGGGTGAATCGAAAGAGAACATATTGAAAACACTAGTATAGACATTTCAGCTAAGTGGATACATTCTGCTGCTGAACGTTCATTACAACATGATAGGAGGTGCCTAGATATGGCCAACAAACAGCAAAAATCACAGCCTAAAAATAAGCCTGAAACAAAAACCTACGGTGATCCTAAAAAGTTAAACGGTCCTAACCAGCCTTCTACTTAAGAACAAAACGGTCACTTGTGGCCGTTTTTATTTACATTAACTACTTGCGCTACTTTCATTAATATATGCAGCTGCTTTTGCTTTTGAAGATACCACTTTGTAAAATGAACTTTCTTTGGAAAAGGCGGCTTTTTCATCAGCTTGTGTTCCTCTTTTTTTGTTAAAAACCACTTTTCTCTCTTTTTTTCATGATGGCTAATAGCCGGATACACCTTTCGAAGTGCAGGTGTACAGCAACTGGTTTCATCCACAAAATACTGCTCATAATCGTGTCTCGAACCCGTATGCTTTGTTTTCAAAGAAAATTCATAAAACAAGGGATAATACTTTTCATGAAATAATAAAGCCCCTAATTTCTTCCCCAAATCAATCCGATTATTTACTTTTGTAAAATCATGAACAGAACAACCGTATAGCTCCCCTTTTGTAGTAGGAAAAAGGACGGAACTAAAGTGGAATATATCTTGAAAAAAAAACAGCGCACTTTTAAATACTCTGTCTTGATAAAAAGGCTGTTCAATAACGGGCTTTTGAATAACGTGCTGCTCATTTACAATTAACGCATGAATAAGCTGCAGTTCAGAAGGTTTCTGCATAAATTGCCTCCACTTTTCTTCGATAAAAGATGAAACATTTAAATAGGGAAGTAAATGAACGTAAGAGACATGTTTTTTACGCGAAACAGCATACAATAGTAATTGCGGGAAGGCATCTTTAAAAATAAGCCAATTTGCTCTTTCATACGTCAAAAATAATAAATCGCGCGTTTGCTTTGATAACGCTTTTTTCATTGGTTCTCCTTGCAAATCACACATATTCCACCCTGCGTTGCGCGATACCATACTTGCGAGAAATGCCCACTTTACTTCAGGATATCTATGATAAAAAGTTGCATAAGCTTGGGTTCTTGATATATTATCAATATTCAGCTTGTCTGTTGTTTTTTTAATCGCCGTCAACAGCGCTTGTTCCGAACTATTGAGTGACATCTCTTCATCTTCTTTCATCTATTTTTATTTGTAGGATTTGGTATAATAGAATTTGTTTGTTTAATAGATTTACACTAAAGGAGTGATGGTTATGATTCGCTATCCTAACGGAAAGGCCTATAAGCCATTGAATACCAGCAGTCCTTCCCCTAAAAAGCTAGAAGCTAGCTATAGCAATCGTGGTATGACGCTGGAGGACGATTTAAACGAAACAAACGAATACTATGTTTCAAAAGGAATAGCCATTGTTCACAAAAAACCAACCCCTGTTCAAATTGTAAAAGTAGACTATCCGAAGAGAAGTGCCGCTGTTATCAAAGAAGCTTATTTTAAGCAGGCTTCTACTACAGACTATAATGGAATCTATAAAGGAAAACACCTTGACTTTGAAGCAAAAGAAACGAGAAATAAAACCTCATTTCCTCTGCGTAATTTTCATGAACATCAAATTGAACATATGAAGCAAATTGTGAAACAAAACGGGGTTTGTTTCGTTATATTAATGTTCTCTACTTTACAAGAAATATACTTGTTCGAAGCACAGTTCCTTTTTCCTTATTGGGATGCCATGAAAAAAGATGGACGAAAATCAATCCCTAAGGCAGATATTGAAAAAAAAGGGCATTTCATCGAACTTGGTTACCATCCGAGAATCGATTACATAAAAACTATAGATAAATTATACTTTTAAGAGTATGATATATATGTTTACGGAAATCATTCTCTTACAATGCGTTGAAAGGTAGGAGTTTTTATGTCAGATAATTATCGCTCTCGTGAAGAACGACGAAGAGCTATGAATGACAACAAACCAGAAGGTAAATCTCAAGGAAAACCGAAAAAGAAGAAAAAAGGAGGCCTATTTCGTAAAATTGTTGCCGCAGTTTTACTGATAGGAATCATCGGGCTCATTGCCGGAGTGGGAACTTTTTTTGCTATGATAAGCGATGCTCCAAAAGTTGATGACTCGGTATTAAAAAACTCTTTTTCATCTAAAGTATATGCAAACGATGGAAAAACAGTTGTAAAAGAAATTGGAGCTCAAAAACGTACATATGTGCAATACGATGAAATCCCTCAAGTCGTCAAAAATGCATTTATCGCTACGGAAGACGTTCGTTTTTATAAACATCACGGCGTCGACTTTTACCGTATTGGCGGAGCATTAATGGCGAACTTTAAAAACGGCTTCGGTGCTGAGGGCGGTAGTACGATTACTCAGCAAGTGGTAAAGAATTCGTTCTTATCACCAAAGAAGACGGTTAAACGTAAAGTACAAGAAATGTGGTTAGCTTACCAGCTTGAGCGCAAATATTCGAAGCAACAAATTCTTGAAATGTATTTAAACAAAATATATTTCGCATCAGGTGAAGTATACGGTATTGAACGAGCAGCTGAGAAATTTTACGGAGTTAAAAGCGTAAAAGATTTAACTCTTGATGAAGCTGCTATGTTGGCAGGCTTACCAAAAGCGCCAACTACTTATAACCCAGTTACAAACCCAGAGAATGCTACTAAACGCCGTAACACAGTATTAAACTTAATGGCTAAAAACGGCTTCATTACACAAGCCGAGGCCGACAAAGCAAAACAAGTAGATGTACAGGCTCACTTAGCTAAACAAACTGAATCAACATCTAAGTACGATGTATTTATTGATCAAGTAATCGAGGAAGTAAAAAAGAAAACAGACGCGGATCCATTTTCTGCGGGCTTAGAAATTTATACAACGCTTGACACGAATGCTCAGGACTATGTAGATGATGTGATGAATAACAAAGTAGTCAACTTCCCGAACGATAAATTCCAAGCAGGTCTTGTCGTTGTAGATAATGAAACAGGCGGTATTCAAGCAATTGGAGGCGGACGTAACCGCGTGTCAGGCGGCTTGAACTTTGCAACAAATATGAGACGCCAGCCCGGCTCAACAATTAAGCCGATCTTAGATTACGGTCCAGCGATTGAGAACTTAAAGTGGTCTACTGGACAACCGCTAAAAGATGAAGAATATCATTATTCAAACGGCACGCCAATCCGAAATTTTGGACGCAACTATAAAGGTTGGGTTTCAGCGCGTGAAGCTTTAGGACGTTCACTGAACATCCCTGCTTTAAAAGCGTTCCAAGCAACCGGTGCGGACAAAGCAAAAGAGTTCGCTACAGGCCTTGGGCTAAAATTAGATGAAGAAGACGGCGAAGCTTATTCTGAATCTTATTCTATCGGAGGCTTCCGTACAGGTGTTACACCTCTGCAAATGGCTGGAGCCTATAGTGCTTTTGCAAATGAAGGTATGTACAATGCACCGCATACTGTGACAAAGGTAAAATTCCCTGATGGAACAGAAATTGATTTAACGCCAAAACCAAAACGCGCAATGCAAGATTACACGGCATTTATGATGACGGACATGATGAAATCTGTTGTAAACGAATCATATGGTACAGCTCGTGCTGTTCGTACACCAGGATTAGAAATTGCGGGTAAAACGGGAACTTCGAACTTTAGTGCTGCAGAAAAGCAACGATACAATATTCCAGACGCTGGTGAAAAAGACGTTTGGTTTAATGGATTTACGCCAAACTATACGATTTCCGTATGGACAGGCTATGAAACTGCTAAAGACGGCTATATTTTAAGTCCTAATGAAACAGGCATGGCAAAAAATATCTTTAAGCATGTTATTACTCATATTTCTGAAGGCAAACCTAAAGGAAGTTTCAAGCAGCCGGACAGCGTAGTTGAACGTTCCGTGGAAAAACCAACGGGCAAAGACTTAAAACGCCCAAGCGGCTCTACTCCTTCGAGCTTAATTACGAAAGAATACTTTGTGCGCGGTACTGCACCGACCAAAGTATCTCAAACGTTTGTGAAAAAAGAAAAAGAAGAAAAGAAAGAAGATAAAAAAGAGGACAAAAAAGAGAAAAAAGACAATAAAGATGTGAAGCCAAAAATTACTGCTTCGTATAGCGGAGGAGCAATTTCAGTTAACTGGTCAGCGTCAAACGCAGCCAGTGATACAACCTTTACAGTCACAATGTCATCTCCTAACGGTTCTGAACAACTCGCATCTGGCGCAGGAGCCGGTGGAAAAACAATTTCCAACCCAGCACCAGGCGCAACGTATAGTTTCACCGTAACAACAAATACGGGCCAAAGCGCTAGTTCTTCTGTAAAAGTCCCTGATTCATCAGATCAAGCTACCGAAGATGATTCTACTAAGCCTGAAGATGACGGAACAACGGACGATAATCAAAATGAAGATAATAGCAGCACTGATCAAAACAACGGCTCTGATCAAGGTGACGATTCATCTACTCAGCCGGATGATAACCAAAACAGCAATAATGGCAGCAATAGCAGCGGTAGCAATAGCGGCAATACCGATAATAACAATAACAATAACGATAGCGGCAATGCTAACGATGGTAATAGCAGCAACAACAACAATAATAACGGAGGCGCAACAACTCCTCCAGCAGACAACGGTGGAAGTGACTCAGGAAGTCAAACACCACAAACTCCTGCTACACCATCAACGCCGTCAACACCTGCTACACCGCAGCAAGAGCCAACAACTGAAAATTAACGCAGCAGTAAAAAGCCCCTACACGTGTAGGGGCTTTATTTCTTGTGAAGAATAAGCATTTTTGCATACTGCTTACGCAGCTCATTAAATAATTCTGTCAGCTGAATATACGCTTGATAAGAAGAAACTCGCTGCAGCAAAAACATAAGTCTCTCAGCACAGTTAATAGGCTTATAGGTTAGGTCCGCTATGTCTTCTTGCAGCCGATTTAAACGCCGAACGGGCTGTCCATTAATCCAAAACAGTAAACTAATATACATAGCAGCAGCTTGTTTCATACAAGGCGCTGCTTCTTTTGCTTTTCGCTGAGAAAAAAGCGTATGCAGTTCTTCCCTTTGAGTTTCCCACTTTTCAAAAAATGGCCGTATGTTCTTTTGAACATCCCTCCAAGGTGTTTTCGTTTCTTTATGTACATCGTATAAAATATCATAAGCAAAATAATTTATTCCATTTTTTGTATCTAATTCAAGAACCCGATCTTCTTTTGAATAAAATGGTTCGCATATGAAATGTGACGGCACTTCAATCGGTAACATCTGTCTTCTTCTCTTTTCCTTTCATTCGTTTCTTTCCTTCTCGGCAAAGATCAAGAAGCGGGCAGACATGACATTGAGGAGACTGTGCTTTACAGTGATAGCGTCCAAAGAAGATAAGTCGATGATGCGTAACGGACCATTCATCTTTCGGAATTTTTCTCATCAGCGTTTTTTCTACTTCCAAAACGGAATCTTTCCACCTGCAAATCCCAAGGCGTTTACTTACACGTTCTACATGCGTGTCTACTGCTATTGACGGTACTCCAAAAGCTACGGATACAACAACATTAGCCGTCTTACGCCCTACTCCTGGAAGATTGGTCAGCTCATCACGATCTTTCGGAACTTCTCCTCCGTATTCATCAATGAGCATACGGCAGAGCTTTTGAATGTTTTTAGCTTTATTTCTATATAAGCCGATTGATCTAATATCTTGCTGCAGCTCTTCCAACGAAACGGCTAAATAGTCTTCAGGCGTTTGATATTTCTTGAATAAATCCGCTGTTACGCGGTTGACTAAAGCATCTGTGCACTGAGCAGATAGCGCCACAGCAATGACTAAATCAAAGGGATTCCGATGATTTAACTCACAGTGAGCGTCAGGAAACATTTCTGCCATAGCATCTAGGCACTGTCTGATTTGTTTTAACGTTAACATACTAGTTCTCCTTCTTCTTACAGGTAGTTCCCCCCTATTTTACAATAGGGTTCTTGTCAAATGCTACTTTTGTCCACATTCTTTTAAAAAAGCTGCTTCAAGATTCAATTACTTGGATCTTGAAGCAGCTTTTTATCCTGTCATTGCTCTAGCCAGTTAAAAAAAGGAATGGCTGATGTAGACTGAGAAGGGTTAACAGAAGATAGTTTTTTGGGCTGTTGATTTTGACGAAATTTTTGGCTATGCTTGCGGGCTTGATCAATGGTCTGAATGCCATTTTTCTTCCATTCGAATAAAATACGATCAATATACCGGAAGTTTAATTTTCCAGACATCACCGACTCTCTTAGTGCCGCTTTAATAATAATGGGGTCATGATGATCTTGATCAATCCACATCGCTAGCGTTTCGCATTCAAACGGAGACAATGCTCTGCCAAATTCTTTTTCAAACATTGTATATAAATTAAGCTCTTCTTGTTCTTCTTCGCTTTTTTCTACTTCTCTTGTTTCTTGCATCATATGATGAATAAGCTTTTCCCAAAGCGGTTTTAATGAATAACGTTCACAAATAAGGGCGTTTTGCTGTTGATCTTGCTCAATAGATAAAAAGCCGCGCTGAATTAATGCTCGCAGCGTATCCATACACACAGCACTTGAAATACTCATTTTTGCCGCCAATTCGTTAGGTGTCGGGAAACCTTCACCGCCTTCAATGGAAACATAAATATGCATTAACGTCATGAATTCCGTTTCGTTCATTCCCAAATCGCTATAGTGATTAAACAGCAGCTTCGGAATTGAAACTGTGCCTTGTTCAAACCATTCAATTAACGTTTCTTTTTTCATATCCGAACACCTCAGTAGTTAGTATATCATGAAGTTTATAGTCAAAGTAATAATTATTCGAAGCTAAAAAAGCTTCTATGTAAAACTTTCCGCTGAAACCGTACCATTGCTCTGCACATATAAAATATATACGAACGATGACTTCCTTCCAAGAATATTACACTAACTTATTTTTTCGAGAATTGCAACTCCCTTTTAAGTTAGACTCTCTTCTATGTTTGCCGTTGTTTCCTTGTGATATAAGTAAAAACCTCGTTTTTCTTTTCTTTTTATGATTCATAAAAAAAAGCTAAAAAAGTATCCTGACTACAGGAGTCAGAATACTTTTTCACTTCCTTACGGGTATAAACGGTTTAATAAGCGTGGGAATGGAATCGTTTCACGAACGTGTTCTACGCCGCTAATCCATGCTACTGTACGCTCAAGGCCTAAACCAAATCCTGAATGTGGAACTGAGCCATACTTACGAAGCTCTAAATACCACTTGTATGTTTCTGTATCTAATTTGTGCTCTTCTACACGCTGAGCTAAAAGCTCTTGATCATGAATACGTTCAGAGCCTCCAATGATTTCTCCGTAGCCTTCTGGTGCGATTAAGTCTGCACATAATACTACGTCTTCATTTGTTGGATCTGGCTGCATATAAAATGGTTTTAATGACGTTGGATAGTGTGTAATGAATACCGGCTTGTCATAGCTTTCTGCGATAGCCGTTTCATGCGGTGCTCCAAAGTCATCTCCCCACTGAATGTCTGTAAATCCTTTTTCATGTAAGAATTTAAGAGCCTCATCGTACGAAATACGAGGGAATGGCGCTTTAATTTGTTCTAACTTAGATGTATCACGGCCTAGTACATTTAACTCTAACTTACAGTTTGTTAAAACAGACTGTACGACATGAGACACATACTCTTCCTGTACTTTCAAGTTATCTTCGAATTGGTAGAAAGCCATCTCTGGTTCAATCATCCAAAACTCAATTAAATGACGGCGTGTTTTAGATTTTTCAGCGCGGAACGTTGGACCGAATGAAAATACTTTTCCAAGCGCCATTGCCGCTGCTTCCATATAAAGCTGTCCACTTTGAGAAAGATATGCATCTTCGTCAAAATATTTCGTGTGGAATAATTCTGTTGTTCCTTCAGGAGCACTTCCTGTTAGGATTGGAGGATCTACTTTTGTAAACCCGTTTTCGTTAAAGAATTCATACGTTGCACGAATGATTTCGTTACGAACCTTCATAACAGCATGTTGACGTTTAGAACGCAGCCATAAATGACGGTTATCCATTAAGAACTCTGTTCCATGTTCTTTTGGCGTAATTGGGTAATCAACAGCTTCATGAATAACTTCAAGGCTTGTAACTGTTAACTCATAGCCAAACGGTGAGCGCTCATCTTCACGTACTACACCTGTTACATATAGTGATGATTCTTGCGTCATAGACTTAGCTAATTTAAAAGTTTCTTCTTCTACTTCAGCTTTTACAACTACCCCTTGCATGAATCCTGATCCATCGCGCAGCTGTAAAAAGGCAATTTTACCACTTGAACGTTTATTCGCTAACCAAGCACCAATTGTTACTTCTTTTCCTACATGCTTGCTTGCTTCTGAAATCGTAATTTTCACGATTAATATCCCTCCAAAAAACTTACATTTCGTAATTATGTATGCCATCCTATTATACATTTCGACAAACATAATAACAAGTAACAAACAAAAAGAGCCTTCTAACACGTGTGATTTGTGCTAAAAGGCTCTTTTGTTTTTAAATATAATCTTTTTTATTTCATATGACGAGTCATGAATGATTGAATTCGTTCCAATGCCTTTTCTAGCAGATCTAGTGATGTAGCATAAGAAAGACGTACGTTTTCAGGTGAACCGAATCCTGATCCAGGCACTAGCGCTACCTTCTCTTCTTCTAAAATAGCTTCTACCCATGCATCAACTGTATCAAAGCCAGTTAACTTTGCAGCTTCAATTGCATTAGGGAATAAATAGAAAGCACCCTGTGGTTTTAAGCATGAGAACCCTGGAATGTTAATCAGCTTTTCATGAATCACGTTTAGACGCTCTTCAAAAGCTTGTCGCATCATTTCCACCGGCTCCTGAGTGCCGTTATAAGCAGCGATTGTTGCATATTGAGCAATAGATGTTGGATTTGACGTGCTGTGACTCGCTAGGTTTGTCATTGCTTTAATAAATGTAGCATCACCAGCTGCATATCCAATGCGCCAGCCCGTCATGGAATGTGACTTAGAAACACCGTTAATGATAATTGTTTTTTCTTTTAACGCTGGTGAAAGCTGTGCAATCGATACATGTTCATTTTGACCATATACAAGCTTTTCATAAATTTCATCTGATACGATAAAAATATCGTGCTTCAAGCAAACTTCTCCTAAAGCTTGAAGCTCTTCTCTTGTGTAAATCATACCCGTTGGGTTGCTTGGTGAATTGATAATAACAGCTTTAGTTTTAGCAGTAATAGACGCTTCTAATTGTTCAGGTGTGATTTTAAATTCGTTATTTTCAGAACCTTCAACGAATACGGGTGTACCTTCTGCTAACTTTACTTGCTCAGGATAACTTACCCAGTAAGGAGTTGGGATAATTACTTCGTCACCTTCGTCTAACAGAACTTGAAATAACGTATACAGTGCGTGCTTAGCACCTGTACAAACAATAATTTCAGAAGGTGAATACGTCAGGCCTTGATCGCGTTTGAATTTTTCAATTACCGCTTCTTTTAATGGTGCAAGACCGCCTGCTGGCGTATATTTTGTCTGACCATCATTCATTGCCGTAACAGCCGCTTCTAAAATGTGCTGCGGCGTATTAAAATCAGGTTCCCCTGCTCCAAGTCCAATCACATCATGACCAGCCGCTTTCAATTCTTTCGCTTTTGCTGTAATCGCTAATGTTGATGATGGCGTTAATGCTGATACACGTTTTGCTAACTTCACTAAAATCTCCCCCTATGAACTAAAGCTATAATCAGCCCGCAGGCTGATTATAGATAAAAAATTGGCTTCATTTTCATAAAGCGCTGAAATCTTATATTATGACACATATGGTATTTCATATGGTATAAACGATTTATGATTGAGATAAGCTGTATCGTTTTATAAATTCACCGCTAGAGAAATCAAGATAATAGTATGTTAAATGTTTCTTATCTTTATCCACATATGTTACTTCCCACAGCGGCTTTTTATTTTCAATGCCTAGGCGCACCGACTTAATTTCCTGCGGATTTTTATCATTTTTCACAATGGAAATGGCTTTCTCTTTTGTGATCCCGCTGCTTGCTTTCTTTAAAACAGCTGTTTGTTTTTTGCTTTTAGGCATCCAAGCAATTACCTTTTGATTGCTTCGGTTTGTACCTTCTACTACATAAAATGCATGATTGCCGAAATATGGCTGGGTGCTTGTGACAGATTTCAAATTAAATTCTTTTTTTGCTTGGGATGCTGCTTTTTCCTCAGCAGACTGAACATCCTTCACAGACGAGTGATAAATGCTAAAAGAAATGCCTCCGATAATTAAAAGCACAGCAGCTACCGCTACAATAATTAACTTTTTCATAAAATCCCTACTTATGTACGATAAATTGTAAATACAGCTTTGCTTTGATCTTCTTCATCTAACGCTAATCCGAACATCAAATCTTGCTTTTTCAACGTGCGATTCAAACTATCAACAATTTTATATAAATCCGAGGAATTTTCCACGCGGACAGTTGATAATACTTCAATCCTGCTTTCCATTGTAAACCTCCTAGCTCGTCTATCACGACGCAAAATGACGATATCCGTATTATAACAGGTATCAAAAACCATCGTCATCTTTTTCACTCATCAATCCAGCCTGTACGTTTTGCGTAAAAACCGAATAAATAAGTAAACATATATAATATTATAAGGAATTTACCTCTTTTTGCAAAAGGAAATTTGTTTATTTTGCAGAAAATTTCATCACATCATAGGATTTTAGCGACATTTTAATAGAGTAAGCGCTCCCCTCTCTTACGTCATATAATTCAATCCATTCAGCTGTTAAATTTGAAAGCAGTCGAGGGGAATAGGAACGCCCTGGTTTCGTAAACGCAACGGCAAGCTGTATATCTAATTGCTTCAAAAATGTATTCGAAAAAAACGTTCCCTCTCCAAAATTAGGAATTTTCAATATATCTACATGAGTAAGGGGAATGCGTAAAAACTTTTCCTCTACTTCATCTGAGCCGCTCATGGCATATAGAACTCGGTGCTCTCCAATCGTAAATAATAGATCCATAGCCGCTGTTTTTTGCTTCGATGCATGCAAGACATCAACGTGTATATTATCCGTTAACTGAAATAAATCATTTTCTTTCCACTTCTCTGTTTGAAATTCCGCCTGGTACTGAGCCGGCACAATAATACGCTCTATATGATAATCCTTCACAGCTCGCTGAACATTTGAATCATAGTACTTTTGCTGTTTCGTAATTATTAATTGGTTGATTTTTTTTACTTTATATCGCTGCAGCCACTTGTTTAGCTCTGGATAGGAAGATGCACTCCCCGTATTTACTAAAATCGCCTCACCGCTTCCGTCTTGAATCAGACTTGCTTCTCCATCTGAAAGAGGCAGAAAGGTGATCACTACTTCATCAGCTTGCAAACCAAAATCTACGTTTTTAATGACGGCTGCTGAAACCGAACAGGTCATAAAACTAAAAAACAGTACAGCACTTAGCAATATTTTAATCATACACTGTCCTCATTTGCTTATCATAGTATATTACTATCGTCTCTCAAGTGAAGAAACAGTATGCATAAAAAAAGACTTAAGCTATGCTCAAGTCTTTTCATTCCACCATTCTTTGTAGTCCAGTAAGATATTTGAAAACGTTTTTTGAACAACCTGGACTTTTGGAAGCGAGTGAAGGAAATGGTATCCATATGCTGTTCGCGTAATACGATTATCAAAAATAAATATAGCTCCCCGGTCACTTTTTGAACGAATCAACCGTCCAAATCCTTGTTTAAAACGGATAACGGCTTGAGGAAGTGAATAATTCATAAAGGGACTTTTCCCTTCTTTTTTCATCTGCTCAAATTTAGCTGTCAACAGAGGTTGATTTGGAGATGAAAAAGGAAGTCTGACTATTACGAGACATGATAATAAATCTCCTGGCAAATCAATTCCTTCCCACAGACTGTTTGTACCCAAAAGAATGGAATGCTCAAATTGACTGAAGTCTTTTAACAGTCTATTGCGATTTCTAGTTGTGACTCCTTGACCAAGCAGGACAAACTCTTCAAGATCGTTTAACTCTTTCAAATAACCATATGTAGCTTTCAACATGTCATATGAAGTAAAAAGCACCAGCATACGGCCATTTGTTACTTTGGCTACGTCAAGAATACTTTCTGCCATCATAGCGCTATACTCATATAATGATACTTCGTTAACAGCAGGCATATCCTGAGGAATATAGACTCTAGCTTGCTTCTCGTAATCAAACTCGGAAGGAAGAATGAGTTGAGCAGGCTGAAAGTCATATAACCCTAGCTCTTGAATTAAATAATCAAATGTTCCATTCACCGTCAATGTAGCCGATGTTAAAATAACGCTTTGTTTCTTAGCGAAAAATTCATCAGCCAGCGTATCGGCAATGGAAGTAGGCTGACTATAGATATACGTAGCATTTGCTGCTCCTTTTGGCTCAATTTCAAACCACGTTACGTAATTGCTCTGCTGTTTGAACAAAAGCTTTTCTATTTGCTGAGATATATGCTCAAATCCTTTAACAGCCGTTTGAAATTCATGAAGAGACGACTGTTCATTTTTTGTGGCTTTTTTGTCATATAGATCGTCAAAGGAATGTCTTGCCCCATCATTCCATGTAAAAAGATCGTGAATTAAAAAACGAATGCGCGACGCTGCTTCTTGAATGGCCGTCCAGTAATGCCCATGCTCTTTTTCCACTTTATACCGATAGCTGCTTCTTCCAATCTCGCCCTGCTGATTGCCCGTTCTTTTTTGAACAAAAGAATGAAGCAAACGAAATAAGTCATCGCACTCAGAATGAAGCTGCACAAACAGATTTTGAAGAAGTTCAGTGTTAAGCTCGATGCTATATTTTACAAGCGTATGATGAACTTTTTTTAACAGCCCTTTGTCTTGAATGGTTCCGATTCGGTTTAATAGCGCATGAACCGCAAAATAATCTAAGCGCTCTCCTAGTTCTTCTCCGGCAATGTCTTCTAAGTGATGAGCCTCGTCAATAATAACCTGTTTATAATCAGGCAGCAGCTCATGATTACTCATCACATCCATCAACAGCAAGCGATGATTTGTCACTACTATATGGGCATTTTGCGCTCTGTTCTGCGCTCGTTCATAAAAAGAATAAAGTTTCCAAGGATGCTTAAAGTCACTTGGAGACGGATTGCTTTCATTTAGCTGTTCCCAAAAAAGTTTGCCCCCAGAAGGCAGGTTTATTTCATCGCTGTCGCCCGTTTCCGTTTCCGTCAGCCAAATAAGCAGCTTCGCTTTTGTGAGGATCGCATCGTAATTATTATTTCGCTCTTTTAAGAGCTGAATGAATTTTCTTATACTAATGTAATGTTCTCTTCCTTTTAAAACAGCTGCTGTGACAGGAAATGGCACAATCTTTTCTAAAATGGGCACATCTTTTTCGATGATTTGCTGCTGAAGCGTTACCGTGTTAGTTGAGATAATGACTGGGTGGTGATGAACAGAAGCATAAAACACGGCAGGAACTAAATAAGCGTAGGTTTTACCAATACCGGTCCCCGCTTCAATTAAAGCATGCTCGTTGCCTGCAAAGCACTCTTGTACAAAGTTCATCATCTCCCACTGCCCTTTTCGTTCTTCAAACAATGGCAGAGCCTGATGGAACAGCTTTTGCTTTTCAGTTTCAAATATTTCGTAAGTATGAGAGTGCTGCTTTTCATTAGCTGAATGCGGCTGATATTTGTTTAGCGCAATGCCGTGTATAAATTCATAAGAATCATCCTCGGCATAACTTTTATCATCTATAACTTGTTGAATCAGTTCTCCAATTTCACTTTTAAAGTGTAAGCTTAGCGCGTATAGCTGCTTCAAGGTTGTTAAAGGGAGCTTCTTTAATTTTTCAATTAGTAAAAGTAAAATACGTGCCGTTACTTCTGCATCACTATCTGCTTGATGAGGGTTTTCATGTTCAATATGTAAATACTCAGCTAATTGACTAAGTTTGTACCCATCAACTGTAGGCAACAGAATCCGGGCCAGTTCGACGGTATCCACGGTTGAATTATAAAGCGTCTCCATCCCGCACTGATAGAGTTCTTCTTGTAAAAAAGTTAAATCAAATGCCACATTATGTGCAACAAAATAAGCATCATCTAGCAATTCTATAATTTTAGGTGAAATTTCTTCAAATAAAGGCGCATCTTTCACCATATCATTTTGAATGTTAGTTAGTTGTGTAATAAAAGGCGGAATATCCATACCAGGATTTAAAAAACTAGAAAAACGTTCAACAATTTTGCCGTCTTCTACTATGACAGCAGCAAATTGAATCATTTTATCTCCTTGTTTTGGAGAATGTCCCGTCGTTTCAAGATCTACCACAACAAA
Organism: Priestia sp. SB1; assembly: GCF_038898415.1. NCBI lineage: Bacteria > Bacillati > Bacillota > Bacilli > Caryophanales > Bacillaceae > Priestia > Priestia sp. SB1. Next base: position 114,383 of record NZ_JBBJSS010000003.1, read on the forward strand.
GCGTTTATTCACGGTCAACACCTCGCAAGTCTGTCTTTTTATAGTATAAAGTGAAAGCCTGCTCTATATGCTTTAAAAGCGCAACTCCTTCTCGTGAAAAACAGAGAGGCTTTCATACATAGAAGTTTTACTTTAGTGTGTATAGAGGTTTATACCGTTCACTTACTAGCGTATGTATTCAAATAAAAATCCCCCTCATAAAGGGGGACTGTTCTTATAGAATTGTACCAGCTGGTTCTTGTTTAAGCAATTGTTGGATTTTATTCTGCTCATTCATAATCGCTACGGTTGGATGATGGTGAGCTACTTCTTCATTTGCTACGAGCGCATAAGAGATAATGATGACGATATCTCCAGGCTGCACGAGTCTTGCAGCAGCTCCATTTAAACAAACTACGCCGCTCCCTCGTTCGCCGGGAATCACGTACGTTTCCAAGCGAGCTCCGTTATTATTGTTTACAATTTGGACTTTTTCGTTTGCTGCAATTCCTACTGCGTCGATAATATCTTCATCAATGGTGATGCTGCCAACATAATTTAAGTTGGCTTCAGTTACATGAGCTCTGTGTATTTTAGCGTTCATCATCGTGCGAAACATTTAGTTATCCCCCTGTACGTCTACAATTACATTATCAATTAAACGAGCTTTAGAGAATTGAACAGCTAAAGCGATAATGATTTTTCCAGCGGCGTTCTTAATTGGTTTTAGCTCTGGATACGTATAAACCTCGATATAATCCACTTTACCGCTCGTATGTTGCTCAATTTCTTTTCGAATGGTCCCTTTAATGATTTCTACTTGCTTCTCTCCACCTTCAAGAAGCTGCAGAGCGCTTTGTAAACTCTTAAATAAAACAGGTGCCTCTTCTCTTTCTTTATCTGTTAAATATACGTTACGAGAACTTTTAGCTAATCCATCTGCTTCTCTCACTGTATTTACTGCTCTAAGCTCCACCGGGAAATTAAAATCTTCAATTAAACCATCTACTACAGCAACTTGCTGCGCATCTTTTTTACCAAAGTATGCACGATCTGGTGTTACAATGTGAAAAAGCTTTGTTAGTACCGTGGCTACTCCGTCAAAATGACCGGGACGCTTCTGTCCACACAATACGTCTACACGATCTCTCACGGTTATAGCAACTGAACGGCTTGACTTATACATTTCCTCTACTGAAGGATAAAATAAATAGTCGACGTTAGCTTCTTTTGCCACGCGCTCATCGCGTTCAAAATCTCTTGGATACGTATCAAAATCTTCATTTGGTCCAAATTGAGTCGGGTTCACAAAAATACTTAGCGCCACTACTTCATTTTCTGTGCGAGCTGCTCCAAGCAGAGTAGCATGACCTTCATGCAAATAGCCCATCGTCGGGACAAATCCAATTGAACGTCCAAGCTGCTTTTCTTTTTTCATCTCCTGCTGCATGTCTTTAATTGTTGTAATGACTTTCATCTTATTTCCCTCCGTACAGTGCCGTTAACTGCTCTTCTTTCATTGAAAAAGTATGTGCTTCTTTCGGAAACTCTCTTTTTTTCACTTCACTTACATACTGAGAAAGCCCTTGTAAAATAGGCTCATTTATTTTCGCAAATGACTGAACAAATTTGGGCACACGCTCTACGCCGTACGTTAATACATCGTGGTATACAAGTACTTGACCATCCGTCTCAGCTCCTGCTCCGATTCCGATTGTTGGAATGCTTAAGCGTTCAGCTACTTGTTTTGCTACTTGTTTAGGAACACACTCCAATACAACAGCAATAGCTCCCGCCTGCTCACACTTGATTGCGTCTTGGATTAGCTGTTTGGCTTCTTTCGCTTCTTTCCCTTGCACTTTATAACCGCCCAGAACACCGACAGACTGAGGTGTTAACCCGAGATGTGCAACAACCGGAATACCAGCTTGCGTCAATTCTGAAATTGTATAGAGAACATCGTTTGCACCTTCTACTTTTAAAGCATGAGCTCCGCTTTCCTGCATAATGCGAGCAGCATTTTTCATCGTGTCTTCTTTCGACACGTGATAGGACATAAACGGCATGTCGGTGACGATAAATGTATCACTAGCCCCTCTTTTAACCGCTTTTGTATGATGAATCATATCATCTACCGTTACAGGAATCGTAGAGTCATATCCTAAAACGACCATTCCTAGAGAGTCGCCTACTAAAATCATGTCTACGCCTGCTTCTTCAGCGTACTTAGCTGACGGATAATCGTACGCAGTCAGCATCACAATTGGTTCATTGTTTTGTTTCATACGTAAAAAATCTAATTTTGTTTTCACTAACTTTCTCCTCCTTCTCAGAGGAGATGAGCGCACGTCTGCACACAAAAAAGCCCTTCTACCTATAAAAGGAAGAAGGACTTTGACAGACTTCATCTATAAAAAGCACACTTTACCTAATGTGCTTACCTACGCGTCATCCCTCTGTCCTAGTCCTTAATGGATCAAGGCAGATTTATTGTCATATTAAAAATAAACAAACGAGTATCAAGTGAAGTTCTTTCGATACTACCTTGATACTCGTATTATAATAAAAATTTCTTTATTTTTCTACTATTTTTTAGCAGAGAGCTCAATATCTGCAGAATGAATTCGGTGTATAACACCTTCATCGTCTTCAATCAATAAAACGCCTTCATCTGTTATACCTTTTGCAAAGCCTTCAATGTTGGCTGTCATCGTCCGTGCTATAATTCGCTTTCCAATGCTGATTGCATACGTTTCCCAAAGAACTTTAATTAAACCAAAGCCATTTTTTAAGTATTCTTCATAAAGGGTTTCTAACTTTAAGAAAAACGCTTGCATCAAAGCGGCACGATTAATTTCTTCACCTTTTTCAATACGTAAAGATGTGGCAATGTGTTTGATTTGTTCATTAAAATCCGTTTCCTGCTGATTCACATTAATGCCGATTCCAATGATGACCGAATGAATCCGGTCAAAATCAGCCTGCATTTCCGTTAAAATCCCAACTAGCTTCTTCCCATTTAATAAAACATCATTCGGCCATTTAATGTCTGGAGAAAGGTTCGTCACTTCTTGAATGGCCTGTACAACAGCCACTGCTGATAGTAAAGTCAGCTGAGGAGCCTGCTGCGGAGGGATAGAAGGACGCAGTATAATACTCATCCAGGCACCAGTATATTTTGGGGAGTACCACGCTCTATCAAGTCTTCCTCTTCCTGCCGTTTGCTCTTCAGCAACTACGACCGTTCCTTCTTTTGCTCCTTCTTGAGCAATTCGATGAGCAATTTTTTGAGTAGAATGCACGCTTTCCTCATAGTGAATATACTGGCCGATTTTTGTTGTTTGAAGCCCTAATAAAAGCTCGTTGCTGCTTACTTTGTTCGGCTTCCCAACAATGCGATAGCCTTTTTTACGAACAGCTTCAAGTTCATAGCCGTCTTTTCGCAGCTCTTCGATATGCTTCCATACAGCTGTTCTTGAACAGCCTAATAAATCGCTGATTTTTTGGCCGGACACATAGTCCCCATCTGCGTTCGTAAACATTTCAAGCAGCGTTCTTCTTATATCTGACTGCAAGACTGCACCCACTTTCTTATTGAAGATTTCGTGTTCATTAACTCATTGTATAGAACTTTCTCCTCAATTTCTTTTAATAGTTGAGACACCCATGGACCACCCTTTTTACCTGTCCATACTAAAAGATCTTGACCATTTATATCTAAATCTTTTAAAGAATGAATAGGCAGCTCGCTATAGATGTAAAGAAGCTCATGTTCATTCATATACTCATTGCTTCGAAGAAGTTGTAAAATACGATTCACGCTCACGCTGGCCTGCTCTCCAATTGTATACATGATGCGTTTTGACCATCCATTTTCCAAAACGTCCCGAAGACCAATAGACTGAAGCTGAATATCTTTAATTTGCTTATTAGATAATTTCCAGCTTTTAAAAAATGCCTGCTTGTCTTGAATGTCGAGCAGATGTACAAGAAGTGTCCATGACTCCGATACTCGCTGAAGCATCATCCAATCGTGTGCACAAACAGATCGGAATTTTTGCGGATCTACATTCAATTCGGGCAAGTAGCGATACAGCTCCGTATCTGCTACAAGTGCTAATGCTAAAGACGGCCGCTTTCCGCTCAGCATTTTTTCGAATTCAACTGTAATGCGTTCAATAGAAACATGCCTCAGTAGTTCACCGTATTGCTGAATGGCTCTTTTAGTTTGATCAGACAGCGAAAACGCCAGCTGACTGACAAAGCGAACGGCTCTCATCATACGAAGAGCATCTTCATGAAAGCGTTCTTTAGCATTTCCGACAGTACGAATTAACTGGTTTCGTAAATCTTCCCTTCCATTAAATGGATCAATAATTTCTCCTTTTGCATTCATAGCCATTGCATTAATTGTAAAATCGCGACGCTGCAAATCTTCTATCAGAGACGAAATAAACGTAACGGACGAGGGACGACGAAAATCATCATATTCTCCCTCAGAGCGAAAAGTGGTCACCTCATAGGTCTCGTTCTCATGAACAACGACAACCGTACCATGCTCAATTCCTACATGAATCGTCTTAGGAAAGAGTTCCATCACTTGTTCCGGCCTAGCTGACGTAGCGATATCAATATCTCCAATCGTCCGATTTAAAATGAAATCCCGGACCGCTCCTCCAACAAAATACGCTTCGTAACCGGCTGTCTCCAGTTTTTCAATAATATAAAGCGGATGAATGAACGGTTCTTTCATAACGTCCTCCATTCTTCAACCCTGTACCAATTTATAATAAAGTTTTTCATATTGACTCACAATCTCTGTTGAATGAAATTTATGATTAACTGCGCTTAGAGACGCTTCCCTCATTTGGTGATGCAGCTGTTCATTTTCAAGTAGCTGAATTGCTTTGCTCGCTGCCTCTTCGACGTCTCCAACTTCGCAAATATATCCTGTTTTTTCGTGTTCAATTACTTCAGGAATTCCGCCTATATTTGTTCCGATGCATGGAACACCACAAGCCATAGCTTCTAAAAGTACAAGCCCAAAGCTTTCTTTTTCAGATAATAACAGTTTTAAATCGCTAATCGAATATAATTCTGCTACATTTTCTTGTTTCCCAAGAAATAACACAGAATCTTGAAGATTTAGCTCTTTTACCAATTGAGACACAACCGTCATTTCAGGGCCGTCTCCTACAAGCAGCAGCTTAGACTGAAGCCTTTCATTAATAATAGCAAATGTTTTGACTATATCTGTAACTCGTTTGACTTGACGAAAGTTTGAAATATGAATAACGACTTTTTCATTTTCTAATATGCCATACTCCGCTTTTAAATACTGAACTTCTTTTTTATGATAAACTCGTTCATCAATAAAATTATACATCGTTTCAATTTCTTTATCTGGACTAATTAAATGGTGAGTTTGATCAACAAGTGACTGAGATACAGCCGTCACTGCATCTGATTTCTCAATTCCAAATTTAATTAAGTCTTTTAACGATGGATCCTCTCCTAGAACCGTAATATCTGTTCCATGAAGAGTCGTCACAATTTTCACTTCGTGCTCTACCATTTGTTTAGCTAAAATCCCGCAAACGGCATGGGGGATTGCATAGTGCGTATGAATAATATCAAGCTTTTCTCTTTTAGCCACTTCAGCCATTTTACTGGATAAAGCGAGATCATACGGAGGGTATTTAAAGACGGAGTATTGATTTACATCTACTTCGTGAAAATAAATATTTGGATATACTTTCGTCAATCTAAAAGGCATGCTAGAGGAAATAAAATGAATTTCGTGCCCCTTTTCAGCCAGCAGCTTCCCTAGCTCCGTTGCTACCACTCCTGAACCTCCAACGGAAGCATAACATGTAATACCAATTTTTAACTTCATTTATTTTCCACCTACTAAATCGTCGTACATCAAAATCGGTTTTTTAGATAAAAAACCTTCACCGTAAGCTATCCCGACTTCTTTGCCAAATAATCGCTCTCTGCTCTCTACCGTTTCAATATATCCGTTTACGAGCGGCGTATCAAACGTATCTGCTGTTTTTATAAATTGACTTTCATAAGCCTCTAGACTAGCTACTTTCTTTTGAAACGTGCTTGATACATCTACGATAAAATTTGGCTTATGAAATCCATTTATCATATAGAAATATAGAGACTCCGCACGATGAGCTTTTTGCTTCTTATCATCTATATAATTTTTAACGCCAGCGGAAAACATGGCCTCTTCTACAAGCTTTGCACAATTTCCATGATCAGGATGACGATCTTCAAAATAAGGAGCAAATATAATCCTTGGTTGATACGTGCGAATGACTGATGCAATTTCAGCTATATATTCTGGCTTTAAAAACAAACCTCTGTCTGGCAAATGCAGATGAATTCGCTCATGAACACCTAAGACTTCAGCTGCTTTAGACGCTTCTTGTTTTCGAATTTCAACCGTTCCATTTGAAGAAAGTTCAGCTTGCGTCAAATCGCAAATAACTACCTTCAAACCTTGTTCACTCATTCTTGCAATGGTTCCACCCATGCCGATTTCTACATCATCGGCATGAGCACCAAAGGCAAGGATATCTATTGTTTCTTTCATTATCTTCACCCTATTTTTTTATAATTGAACGCCAATGCAAATCGCCTCGTTCAAGTCCATGAATTAAAATCTCTGCTGTTCCCATATTCGTTGCAAGAGGAACCGCATAGACGTCACATAGACGCATCAGAGCTGAAATATCAGGTTCATGAGGCTGAGCTGTTAACGGATCGCGGAAAAAAATAACCATATCCATTTCATTTTGAGCAATTAAAGCTCCTATCTCCTGATCTCCTCCAAGCGGTCCTGATTGAAAGCGGTGAACCTGCAAACCTGTTGCTTCTGAAATACGCGTTCCTGTTGTTCCTGTTGCGAACAGCGAATGTTCCTGTAAAATCGCTTGATAGGCTGTTGTGAATTGTACCATATCATTTTTCTTTTTATCATGTGCAATTAAGGCGATTTTCATTTTTCTCGCTCCTTAGTCAATAATATTTTCTAACCCATATACAAGTGTGTCTACGTTCATAACTGTGTCAACAGCTAGCTTCACACCTGACATAAAAGAAGCGCGGTTGTATGAATCATGACGAATTTTTAACGTTTGTCCAAATCCTCCGAACATCACTTCTTGGTGAGCAATCAGTCCTGGCAAACGTACGCTATGTAGGCGGATTCCTTCATAATCTGCACCGCGTGCGCCCTCTAGTAATTCTTTTTCCTCAGGGTGGCCCTGTTTTTTTGCTTCACGAACTTCACTGATCAGCTCCGCTGTTTTTAAGCCTGTTCCTGATGGTGCATCTAACTTTTGATCATGATGCATTTCAATGATTTCTACATCATCAAAGTATTTAGCTGCCATTTGTGAAAACTTCATCATTAAAATAGCGCCAATTGCAAAATTAGGTGCAATGATACAGCCAAGTTCCTTCTCTTCAGCAAGCTGCTTTAATTCTTTTAAATCTTCTTCTGAAAAGCCAGTTGTTCCTACAACAGGTCGTACTCCATATGTTAAAGCTGTTTTAGTATGAACGCGTCCAATTTCAGGTGTTGTCAAATCAACTAAAACATCTGCCTTAACGTCTTGAAAACATTTTTCAATATCCGTGTAGATCGGCGCTTGTACATTTGGCATTCCTTCAATATCACTTATGTATTTTCCTTCATTGATACGATCCACCGCTGCTACTAATTCAAAATGCTCTGTTTCTTCTATTAATAATACAGCTTCTTTTCCCATACGACCTCTTGGTCCTGCAAGTACAATTCGAATTTTGTCCATTCTTTTTCTCTCCTTAGTCTTCTTTTTTCGTCCAGCGATCTTTGTCACGCGTATTAAATTTATTCATAACGCGATCATGCGCTTCTTGTAAATCAATATTTAATGAATTTGCAAAGCAAATTAATACAAATAAAATGTCGCCCATTTCTTCTTCGACCGTACGTTCTGCTTCAGTCGTTTTCTTCGGCTTTTCACCATAATAGTGGTTAATTTCGCGCGATAATTCGCCCACTTCTTCCGACATTCTCGCAAGCATAGCAAGAGGACTAAAATATCCTTCTTTAAATTGGCTAATATATGCATCAACTTCTTGCTGCATTTGCTCCATCGTTTTTTTTGACATCTTTTTATTCCACCTCTTTTAGAAGTACACTCAGCTTACTATTATAACATCTTTACTTCAAATTATTTAGTGTAATTACTTCTTCTTACCACGCCTTTGTCAGATGCTCTTTCACAATATTCCTCACGTTTCCCTTAATTCTCAAAAATCTGTCTATATTTTACGAATTGAGGATACTACTAATACATAGCACTAGAAGAAACATCATCACTTTTTACTATTTTCAAAAATCTTTTCGATAGTTATTTACGAAATGAAATATATTCCTTTATGATAAGGTAGTGCAAAAACGGTCATAGGAGGTTTGTAAGTATGAAAGGTCTCAGATTAAAAAATATTATTTTTATACTGCTTGGTTCTGCTATATTTGCGTTTGGACTTGTTAATTTTAACATGCAAAACAATTTAGCTGAAGGTGGATTCACAGGCATTACCCTGCTTTTATTTTTCTTATTTAACATTGATCCCTCTTATTCTAACTTAGTGTTAAATATTCCTTTGTTTTTTGTAGGGTGGAAACTATTAGGGAGAACAGCATTTATTTATACCATGCTCGGAGTTGTTAGCTTATCGCTATTTTTATGGATATTCCAGCGCTTTCCGGTGAATATGCCCCTGCGCCATGATATGACTCTAGCAGCTCTTTTTGCCGGTGTTTTTATTGGAGTGGGTCTTGGCATTATTTTCAGGTTTGGAGGAACAACAGGAGGAGTCGATATCATTGCCCGTGTTGTTCAAAAATATATCGGGTGGAATATGGGGAAAACGATGTTTCTTTTTGACTTTATTGTAATTAGTGCGTCTCTCATTTATTTATCCTACCGAGAAGCTATGTACACACTTGTTGCAGTCTTTGTCGCTGCACGGGTTATTGACTTTATGCAAGACGGTGCGTATGCGGCCAAAGGCGCAACCATCATTTCGAATCATAACGAAGCCATATCGGATAAAATTATGAAAGAAATGGATCGAGGCGTGACGATTTTAAAAGGACAGGGTTCTTTTTCTAAGCAAGATACCAACGTGCTATACTGCGTTGTTAGTAAAAATGAAATTTTCCGTTTAAAGCAAGTTATTACTTCTGTAGATCCACACGCCTTCGTTGCAGTTACGGATGTTCATGATGTCTTAGGTGAAGGATTTACCCTTGATGAAAATAAAAAACCGCTTGAAAGATAAAAAAATACCGCTAATGCGGTATTTTTTTATTAGTCGTCGTTATTCATTCCTGTATAAATCATGATTAAACGAACCAACTCAAGAACTGCTACTGCTGCGGCTGCTACGTATGTTAAAGCCGCTGCGTTAAGCACTTTGCGCGTCTCGCGCTCTTCGTCATTTCGAATCGCTCCCACTGAGACGATTTGCGTCATCGCTCGGCTTGAAGCGTTAAATTCAACAGGCAGTGTTACAACTTGGAATACGACCGCTGCTGCCATGAAGATAATACCTAACAATAGCAACGGCTTAATCGACGCGATAATTCCAATCATAATTAAAATCCAAGAAGCGTTTGATCCAAGGCTTGCCACCGGCACAAGCGAGTGGCGAAGGCGTAAAAACGAATAGTTTTCTTTGTCTTGAATCGCGTGTCCCACTTCGTGAGCCGCAACGGCAGCGCCTGCGACAGACGTTCCGTAATAGTTGTCTTCTGACAAACGAATGACTTTTGAGCGAGGATCGTAGTGATCGGATAAAAATCCGCCTACAGGCTCTACGTGAACGTTGTACAATCCGTTTTCATCCAAAATTTTTCTTGCTACTTCTGCGCCTGTCATTCCTGATGAGTTGCTTACTTGTGAATATTTTTTGTAAGCACTTCTCACCTTAAACTGTGCCCAAATTGGCACAAGGATAATAATGAGAAAATAAATCAAAAAGCTCATTTACCCACACCTTTCATTATGTGTTTGACTACTCTTTTATTTTAGACAATTCTGCGCTTTTACGTCAATCATTACGCCCTCTGGCTGACTTTCTTTTCTGGTCAGCGAAATATTTTCGCGCTCCTACATAAAAAAGTGTAGCAATAATAATACTTCCGGTGGTAATTGTAACCCAAATAAAAGACGGGTCCGTACGATTTTCTTTTACTTGTTCAAAAAAATCTTTTAAATTTTGTTCCATTTGGTTGAACTGGTCATCGTTAATCTCACTTAGCGTTCCTTCACTTTGTAAAAAGTGAACGTCTGCGCTCACACGCTGTACGTAGGGAGACGACACGTCTACCTGCGCGCTCGGTAAGATCATATCATATTCCTTTAAAAATTGCTTAAGCTGCGCTTCATAAGCCGCCTGTTGTCCTTTTACTGCTTCATTTCGCATCTCTTTAAATGTTGCTAGCATACTGCCTTCGAGTTCAGTCCACATAGGCTGATGCTTGCTGTGCAGCGCATCGACTAATAATCGAAATTGAGTAGCTTTTTGAAGACGTTCTTCATCACTGGAATCAGAAGATAAAAGAGACCTTTCTACCTGTTCATAACAAAGAGTTAAAATACGTATATCTTCGGCCGATACGCCCAAAGAAGCTGTATTGAGACTGGTAAATTCATTCGAAAAATTTCTGAACAAATGTTGGGCTGCTTTATACTCCTTTTGCTCTACAAGCGATAGCGTTTGATCAGATAAGTTATCAAGCTTTTCCCACTGCCCTTCAGCTGCATGTACAGTAGTCGTATATGCAAAGAAAAGTACGAGCAATATTCCTACTATTCTTCCTTTCATTCTCGTCCCTCCTCTAACCTCTACTAAAACTTATGAGAAAGAGGACAAGAGTAGACCTATTTTCAAAAGGAAGTTTTAATCTTACTATTCATTCATCGGAGTGATAAAGTTTTGCGTATAATACTTCTCATATACACCTACACCAAGACGCGTAAACTCTTTATTGAGTAAAGCCTTACGATGTCCCTCACTATTAAGCCACCCTTCAACCGCAGCGATTCCATCCTGATAATTCGAGGCGATATTTTCGCCCGCGATACGGTATACTACATCACCTTTTTGCAGACGGTTGCCTAAATCACCTTGTGCTGGTGAAACGTGAGAGAAATAGTTTAAGTCACTCATTTCTTTGCTGTGTAAATAAGCTACTCCGGCAGTGGCTTCGTCCCAAGCTAAAGGTGACAGCTGAAAACGGTCTCGAATTACATTTGTAATATCGATAATTTGCTGCTCTTCTCCTTCTTGGACACTTTTCCACTCCTCTGCTGTCAATGACGGAGCTGTTGGAAGCTCGCCGCGATAAACAATTTCGTACGGACGCTGTTTTAATAGCGTGTCCATATCCATAATTCGAATACTTGAGATTGTATTAAGGAACTGATCAAAATATAGTTGGACGTATACATCTCCATATTTAATAATGGGACGCATTTTCATATCCTCTTCACTCAGACGAAATCGGTATTCATTTCCGTCTTTTTGAAGCGTGAGTTCGGATGAAAGTGAAACTCTTTTTTCCACTTCTTCTCGCTTCTCACCAATCTCAAAAGGATCTGTATTTGTTCTTGAACCAATGACGTATACGGATACAACTTGATTATTTTCTACTCCTACCTGCGCATACGTTTGACGATTCTTTTTGTAAATCCACCAGTCATAGCCATATGCAGAAGAATCAATACGATCCGGCTCTCCAAGCATTCCAATTAACTGTTCTGAATGATCTCCAATGAGCCTCATCATATTTTCACTTTGTTTTTCATAAGAAGCCACTTCTTGGGTGGGCTGACTTTTGGAATCCGTTTGGTTTTGCTCAATATTTTGACCCGTTAGATATTTTTCTAGCTGAGGTAAATAATCCTCCGCGTATACAAATGCCACTATTAATACGAGAATAAAAATAACTTTTTTCAGCTTTTCTTCCTCTCCTTACACCTGTTTTCTTTACCTGTTTAACTTATTTTTATCTCTATTATACATGCATTCAAAAAAAAATAGCTATCGGTATGAAGGAAACAAAAGAAAAAGCCAACTATTTACGAATATCCTGCAAACAGTTGGCTTTCGCTTTTTAATGCGTATGTTCTGAAATGTCTGAGAGCGCTTCTCCTGCACGTTCATTTGCATAGCGAAACGTTGATAAATCACCTAGCGAAACAATCCCGACTAGCTTTTGATTTTCCACAACAGGAAGACGACGGATTTGATGTTGAGCCATAAGCTTAGAAGCTTCTTCTACAGAGGCTTCCGCTGTAATAGTTATAAGCTCTTCACTCATAACATCCGTTACTTTACTTGAATTTGGCTTCTTTTCTGCAATGCCTTTTATAACTAAGTCTCGATCTGTAATCATTCCTACTAACTGATCTCTATCGACAATTGGAATTGCGCCTACATTCCATTCCTTCATTTTCACTGCCACTTCATATACGTTATCGAGCGTGGTGCATGTTTCCGTATCAGCTGTCATTACCTCTTGTACAGTTTTCATTGTTTTATCCTCCTTTACATAGTGTGTTCGCTTTATAGTGTGACCAACTTTTTAGTAAACTTTCGCATTTAAAACGTTTAAATAAAAATAGATAACGTTTACATTTTTCCTTATTAGATATTGCAAGTTTTATCCATTCAGCTTATGATTTAGTTGGAGTATATCTGTTTTGGGAGGGAGTTCATATGAAATTTGAATATGCAAAGTTTGATTCATTAAAGGTAGATTTAGATTTATTAGATGAGATTATGCATCAATTTGGCCTGGTCCGCGCCGGACAATGGGATTATGAACGCGTCACGTACGATCGAAAATTCGAGTTTCAGCGAGATACCTTCTATTTGCGAGTCCAAGGACATGCTATTTCAGGCGATGTAGGGGGCAGGCATGCTGTTATTCACCTTATGACACCTCTATTAGGCAAACATTATTATCCTCACGGTGTAGAATATGGAGACGGAGAATATTTCCCGCCATCCCTTGTAGAACAGTGTGAAAAGATATTAACACAAATCAAATCACAGCTTGAAACCGTTCAGCTATAGAATTAGAAAAAGCGCAGTAATCAGACTGCGCTTTTTTTAATTCAAAGGAGGAGTAGACGGAAATTCCTTTGGTTTTATATCTTGAGGTTCAGTAAAATCAGGCATGTACGTATCTTTCTCTCGTTCTTTTCGAGCCCACTGAAAAAAAATAAAGCCTAAAACCGTTCCATACACAATTTCTTGAATGATCTTCATAATAACGCCGCCTAGCTGCTGGTCTTCCACGGGAGGCAGCGTATTAAACATCTCAGGAGCAAGCTGCCCTAAACTTGCAATCATAGAAGGCGGTACACAAAGGGAAAGAGCTTGTACCCAAGCGCTTGAATCTGTATACGTCGCATACAAAGAATGGTTTGCAAAAATAATCAGCGCGCACGCTGGAGTAAGAAGTACGCCATCTGCAAAAATGTATCCAAGCTTTTTTAAAGAACTTAGCGTTTGTTCTTCTTCTAGCTGATTAATGAGTGGCCACCACATACAAAATGCAGCGATAAATAATACAACACTCACGATTCCGTGAAGCGTCATATCCGTTTTAATAACATCAAAAAGCAGCGGAATATGATACAAAGAAAATAACCCATTGAATAATAGTAAAGCAATTAAGGGCTTTGTAAAAAATTTAAAAACAGGTTTAACCCCTCTTACATAAATAACAGAACGAGCTAACCACGGTGGAATTCCTAAAATAAAAAGCGGGGGAATCACCAAGTAAACAATTGCCATTTGCGTCATATGAGCACTAAACATAAAGTGCCCTAGTAAATCTACAGGTCCTCCTTTACATATATACAAAAGAACCATGCTGATAACAAAATACGCTTTTGTTTTTCTGTCTACGGCCGCCGCTCCTATAAAATTCCCTCTCCATCTACCAACGATGAAAAAATATAAGACGGTCACCAGACAAATGGTTAAAAAATAGTAAGGACTCCAAAGTGCTTCAAAACCAAACATCTGCAAATTGTTAATCAACGTCTATTCCTCCTTCTACAGATGATGAAAAGGACTGGCGCATGCCAGCCCTTTTCTTTACCACCAAATAATGGTTACAAAAGCTAAAATGGTTAAAAGAGCTACCAATACGCCTGAATACAAGAAAAATGCTGGTATGGTATGTCCTTTGTGGTTCATATGCATGAAATAATAAAGTTGAAAGATGACTTGAACAACCGCCAAGAGCACAATCACCGGCATAATGTACCATCCGCTAAACTCTTGATAAACCGCAAAAAAAGCAATTAGTGTTAAAAACAACATCATTGCAAAAGAGATAACTTGCATCTTCATATCTTCTGCGTTTCTTTTTTTACGATATTCTAAATTGAGCCTTGGGTTATCTGAGTTTGATTGATTTGTCGTCATCAGCTTATCCCACCATTCCCATTAAATATACAACCGTGAAAATAAAGACCCACACAACATCGATAAAGTGCCAGTATAAACTTGCGACATAATATTTAGGAGCGTTATATAAGTTTAGCCCCCGCTTCGCATTTCGAATCATCAAAGAACCAATCCAAAGCAGTCCGAACGTTACGTGAGCTCCGTGTGTCCCAACCAGCGCGTAGAAAGAAGAACCAAATGCGCTGCTTGTAAACGTATGCCCTTCATGAACATAATGCCTGAACTCATAGATTTCTAGCCCTAAAAACGCTAAACCTAAAAGCCACGTAACGCCTAACCATAGCTGCATCTTTTTAAACTCAAAATTTTTCATATGATACATAGCATATACGCTTGTTAGTGAACTTGTTAATAAAATCATGGTTGCTGCAAAAACAAGCTTAATATCAAACAATTCTTCCGGCTTAGGTCCTGACATCGTTGAATTGCGCAAAGCTAAATAAGTAGCAAAAAGTGAAGCAAACAAAACCGTCTCCCCGCCTAAAAAGAGCCAAAAGCCGGTAAATTTATTTTTCCCTTCAAGCGTTGCTTTTTCAGGCGAAGCAGGGAAAGTTTCAGCGGTTAGCTTTTGTTCAGTCTCCATTACATCTTCGCCTCCTTGTCATCATCAACTAAGTCTTCTTTGTGAATATGAAAGCCGTGATCATCAATCCATGAACGGAAGAACATCGATAAAAACATGACGATCATTCCGATAATCCCTACAACATCTCCCCACGCATGATCATTTCGATACAAAAAGCCAATCCCTGCAATAAACATCCCAAGCGATATCATAAATGGAATAAACGATGAGTTTGGCATATGAATATCACCAAGAGGTTCGGCTGGCGTCATTTCTTTATTTCCTGCCATTTTTTCAATCCAATATGCATCTAACCCGCGTACAAGCGGCGTTTGTTTAAAGTTATACTCTGGTGGCGGAGATGAAATAGCCCATTCTAATGTACGTCCGTCTCCCCAAGGATCTCCTCCTACCTTTTGTCCTTTGGCAGTGGTTTTTATAATGTTAACAAGTAAAATGAGCGTAGCAACCGCCATGAAAGCAGCTCCTGATGAACTGATTGCATTCCCAAGGTCGAGACCTTGATTAGGCAAGAACGTCCATACGCGGCGAGGCATCCCCATTAGACCTAAGAAATGCTGAATAAAGAACGTTAAGTGGAAACCAATCAAAAAGAGCCAGAACGTTGCTTTGCTTAACTTTTCATCTAACATCTTGCCAAACATTTTTGGCCACCAGTATGTGACACCTGCTAATATAGCGTATACGACACCGCCTACGATAACGTAATGGAAGTGAGCAACGATAAAATAAGAATCTTGAAATTGATAATCTGCAGGTGCTACAGCTGCCATAACTCCTGTTACTCCCCCGATAACAAATGACGGAATAAAGGCGACAGCGTAAAGCATTGGAGACGTAAACTCAATACTTCCTCCCCAAAGCGTAAACAGCCAGTTAAAAATTTTAATTCCAGTTGGAACGGCGATGGCCATCGTAGCGACAGCAAAAATGGCATTTGCAATCGGACCAAGTCCGGTTGTAAACATGTGGTGAGCCCACACCATGAACCCTAAAAATCCGATTAATACGGTAGCAAAAACCATCGACGAGTATCCGAATAATCTCTTTCTTGAAAAAGTAGGTAAAATTTCCGAGAAAACACCAAACGCTGGAAGAATTAAAATATATACTTCCGGATGACCGAATATCCAGAAAAGATGTTCCCAGATAATCGTATTTCCACCCATTGTGGCGTCAAAAAAGTTTCCACCGAACAAGCGGTCAAAAATCATTAAAAACAATCCAACCGTCAGTGCTGGAAACGCAAACAAAATAAGAGCTGATGCAACAAACGTCGTCCACGTAAACAGCGGCATACGCATATAAGTCATACCTGGCGCCCTCATGTTAATGATTGTTACGAGAAAGTTGATACCTGAAATCAATGTCCCGGCTCCGGAAATCTGCAAACCTATCGCATAAAAATCAATTCCGTGACCAGGCGATGCAATAGACAGCGAAGCATATGATGTCCAACCTGCATCAGGTGCTCCTCCTAAAAACCAGCTTAGATTTAAAAAGAGTCCCCCAAAGGCAAACAACCAAAAACCTAACAAATTTAAAAATGGAAATGCTACATCTCGAGCTCCGATTTGCAGCGGAACAACTGCATTCATCATAGCAAAAAGAAGCGGCATGGCAGCTAAGAAAATCATCGTTGTTCCATGCATTGTTAAAATTTCATTATACGTTCCTGCACTAACAAAGTCATTGCTTGGTATAGCCAGCTGAATACGTATAAATAGCGCTTCCACTCCTCCGACTAGAAAAAAGATACCGCCGGCAATTAAATAAAGAATGGCGATTTTCTTATGATCCACAGTTGTCATAAAGTCCCAAATTGTTCCACCTACACCCTTCTTTTGACTGAGTGTACTCATCGCTAAACCTCCCCTTTTAAAAACGACTGGACGTTTATTTTTCTTTTAAACTCATTAAATAGTCTGCTAGCTCATTTACTTGTTCATCAGTTAAGTCAGGATATGTACCACTCATCTTATTACCCGGCTTAACTTTCTCAGGGTTTTTTAACCATTTTTTGATATTTTCCTTGTTGTGAGGAAGCACTCCGGCTACACGCTCACGTTCAGAAAAACCGGCTAAGTTTGGTGCTTGACGAGCTTGCTCTGGACGATTGTCTTTGACATCAACAGCATGGCATCCGATACAGCTTTCATTAAAGACCTCTTGACCCGCTTTTGCGGATGCTGTTTCTACATCAGGCTTTGCCTTTTTCAAATCTTTTGCCCACGTATCAAATTCATTGCTTGATACAGCCCGTACTTTAAAGTCCATAAGAGAATGAGATGGACCGCAAAGCTCAGCACATTTTCCGTAGAAAACCCCGTTAGCTTCCTTCGATTTTTTAGAATCAAACACTAGCCAAAATTTATTATCATTTTCTGTGTTAGCATCGAGCTTTCCTCCAACTGAAGGAATCCAGAATGAGTGCTTGACGTCAGAAGCTTTAATATTAAAGTAGACTTTTTTATCCGTTGGAACAACTAGATCTTGGGATGTAATAATTTTTTGATTAGGATACTCAAATTCCCACCAGTACAAGTTAGCACGCACATTTACTACGACAGCATCTTTGTCCTTCATTCCTTTTACGTCCGCTAGCTTAAATGTTGAGATGACCGTTGGAACAGTCAAAATAATGAGCAGCAAGATAGGAATCACTGTCCATATAATTTCTAACTTTCTGCTTCCTTCCACTTGCTTTGGAATCACGTTTTCTTCGCCTTTACGACGACGAAAGCGCAGAATAACAAATATAAAGATAATGGTGACCACAATAATAACTAAAACCATGATGGCTGTACTAAGAAGCATAAGCAAATATTGTTCTTCAGCTACCTCACCTGCAGGCTTAAGTGTTGACAAAAACGGTTTTCCACAGGCCGATAACACGAATGCAAGCAGCGTAAATAACGACAAAACACGAAAGTTCAATCGCCATTTTTTCATACCATTCCCCAACCTCTCTTTCATTGACGTGATTTCATCTATGCCCTCTTGAGCATAAAACTTATTCCTTCTATAATGAATTCTACATGTAGAAGAAATCCCCCTTGTGCAGTGTCGCATTCAGTGAAAGATTTTATCTAGGCAAAAAGCGTTGCGACAATCATTGAGACAAATAAAATAGTTAAATAGTTTAGTGAGTAGACAAACATCATGCTAGCCCACTTTGTGTCTTCTTGTTTATTGTATTGAGCAAATCCTAAAAATAGCCATCCTATGTTTAAAACAGTGGCCAAAATTAGAAATGGAATGCCTAATTTGTATAAATAAAGAGGTAATGGCAACAAACAAGCAATCCAAATGAGAATCTGTCGTTTTGTAAGCTCAAAACCATGTACAACAGGCAACATAGGGATTCCCGCTGCTCGATATTCTTCACATCTTCGCATAGCAAGAGCTAGAAAATGAGGCGGTTGCCAAATAAACATGATTAAAAATAATACCCAAGCCACTACGTGTAAATTGGGATCGATAGCGGCCCATCCAATTAATGGCGGGACAGCGCCTGATATACTTCCGATTACTGTATTAATTGTGTATAGTCTTTTGGACCACATGGTGTAAAGAACTACATATGTAAGTATTCCTGCTAATCCGATGAGAGCGGCTACGGAAGAAACAACTAGTAGCATAAGCAAGCCGGTTAACGTCAAACCGATTCCAATCCCAAGGACCGTCAAAGGTGTAAAGCTTCCTGTCACTGTAGGTCGTCCCTTCGTTCGTTCCATTAGAGGGTCAATGTCACGATCTATGTAATTGTTCAAACTGCATGAACCGGCGATGATAAGTGAAGAACCTATTAAAGTAAAAAATGCTTTATCCAGGTTTTCTAAGAAGTGTTGTTCGTTGAAGAAAAGAGCTAGCCAAAAACCAGTAAAGGTGGTGATGAAATTTGAGTTGACTATTCCGATTTTAATCGTAGCTAAAAAATCTGACCAAATGGAACTATTTTCGCTTACATGAGCTGTGTTAGGCGATGCAGAAAGCGTTGAATCTTCCACCATTTTTGAATCTTCCATGGCGCTTCCTCCTTTACTCATCCACAGACTTTTATCTAGTAAATAAAGAGTCTATAAATGAAGGCGTTTTCAACATATTTTTACAAAAATCTCCTCTTTGTTCACAAAGAAGTCATATTCCTCTCACCGAAACTACTTAAAAGCTTCACATGTAAACGATAAAATAGTAGAGAATTATCTATTTCTCATGTTTATTAAACCATATTTTGCCGTTACTTTGTGAAGAATTCATGAAAAAAATATGGATTTTTTTTGTCATGAGCTAAATGCATGTCCCTGTCACTTGTTAAAAGATATTTCTGCAAGTAAAATAGTTTTCTGTACGGTACCTTTTACATATCTGCAGAGTCAAACTCATGAACAACCCTTACACTTTCTACCATTATAACAAATTCAATCAAGTTTATGGAGAATAAATGAAATTTATGTTTAATATACAAAAAGATTAGGATAAAATGTTTAGCTCGTTATATTACTTACTTTGCTTTTAGGATGGTGATTATTGTGCGACTTGGATTAAAGTTTTTATCCGTTGTGACGAGCATAGCCATGTTACTTATTCTACTTGGCGGTGCTCTTGTTACGAAAACTGGTTCAGCAGACGGGTGCGGAGATTCTTGGCCTCTGTGTAACGGACAGCTCATTCCCGACCCTTTAACATTTGAAACCGTTGTTGAATTAAGCCACCGCTTAGTTTCTGGCGTGTCGGGCTTTCTTGTACTCGCTTTATGCGTATGGGCGTGGATTTCACTAGGACATATAAAAGAAGTTAGACCTTTAGCGTTTATCTCTTTTTTCTTCCTAGTACTGCAAGCATTAATTGGGGCCGCTGCCGTTATGTGGGGGCAATCAGATGCGGTGCTTGCTCTTCATTTTGGTATTTCCCTTATTTCGTTTGCTTCTGTACTGCTGTTAACACTTATCATTTTTGAAGTGGATCAAAAGCTCGACACAGCTAATATGCAGCTAGGCTCTAAAATGAAAAAACATATTTACGGGGTTATCTTATACACATATGCCGTTGTGTACACGGGCGCGCTTGTTCGCCATAAAGAAGCTAGCTTAGCCTGTCCAGACGTTCCATTTTGTTCAAACGGAAACGGTTGGCTACCCGTTGATTTGAATCAGTGGATTCAAATGGGACATCGATCCGCTGCTGTTTTAACGTTTGTATGGATTTTAGCTGCCTTTATCCATGCAGTTAAATATTATCGTCATCAAAAAAATATTTTTTACGGATGGTTAGCTGCTCTCATTCTAGTTATTTTTCAGGCGGTTTCCGGTATGCTTGTTGTTGTCACACGTCTGCAGCTAGAGCTCGCGCTTGCTCATTCTTTAATTATCTCTTTCCTATTCGGTGTATTAAGCTACTTGACCTTACTTGCAACGCGTCATACACATAATTAATCAAAAAAGGTACGAGCTCTGAGCTCGTACCTTTTTTGATTAGCTTTCTAATTCAATTAATAAATCTCCCGGCTGGATGCCATCTCCATTCGATACGTGTACTTGTTTAATCACGCCGTCAAATGGTGCTTGCACGGTTGTTTCCATTTTCATTGCTTCTGTGATCATTAAGTGATCACCTTTTGAGACTTTATCGCCTTTTTCTACTACTACTCGAATAACGGTTCCAGGCATTGAAGCGCCAATGTGGGCCGGATTTCCTTGGTCGGCTTTTTGTTTTGCCGTAACGGTTGTTTTGACACTTTCGTCTTTAATCACGACTTCACGAGGCTGACCGTTTAATTCAAAGTATACTGTTCGCGTACCGTCTGCCTGCGGTTCTCCAATGGATACAAGGCGAACGATTAAGGTTTTTCCTTTTTCAATCTCAATTTCAGCCTCTTCTCCTAAACGCATGCCGTATAGGAAAGTCGGTGTATCAAGAACAGAGATGTCTCCGTATTGTTCGACTGCTTTGTGATAATCCATAAATACTTTTGGATACAGCGCATAAGCAATGGCGTCAAAACTCGTCACTTGACGATTTAAGTCTTTAAATAGCTTTTCTTTCACTGCATCGAAATCCACATCTTCTAACAGTTCTCCAGGACGAACTGTAATAGGTTTTCTGCCTTTTAGAATGATGCGCTGAAGCTCTTTAGGGAATCCCCCGTGAGGCTGTCCTAAATACCCTTCAAACAATTCAATAACGGAATCCGGGAAGTCAAGCGTTTCACCGCGCTCAAACAGCGTTTCTTCTGTCAAATTGTTTTGAACCATAAACAATGCCATGTCTCCAACTACTTTTGATGATGGCGTAACTTTTACAATATCACCAAATAACAAATTCACGCGTGAATACATATCTTTTACTTCATCCCAGCGGTTTCCTAAACCAACTGCTTTTGCTTGTTGCTGTAAGTTGCTATATTGACCGCCTGGCATTTCATGCTCGTACACTTCCGTATGAGGAGCATTCATCCCGCTTTCGAAGTCTTGGTAATATTTTCGCACGTCTTCCCAATAGTAAGAAAGCTCTTCTAGATTTTTAATATCCAGATTTGGTCTGCGGTCCGCACCTTCTAATGCGTAATAAAGAGAGTTAGCGCTCGGCTGCGACGTTAAGCCTGCCATTGAGCTTACGGCTACGTCTACAATGTCTACACCTGCTTCAATTGCTTTTGCATACGTGTATACACCGTTTCCGCTTGTATCATGCGTATGAAGGTGAATTGGGATATCGACCGTTTCTTTTAGAGCCGATACTAAATCATAAGCTGCCTGTGGTTTTAAAAGACCCGCCATATCTTTAATGCCTAGGATATGTGCTCCAGACTGCTCAAGCTCTTTTGCTAAGTTCTTGTAGTAATCCAAATCATACTTACGGCGCGTCGGATCTAAAATATCACCTGTATAACACATCGCTGCTTCTGCAATCTTCCCTGTTTGACGAACAGAGTCAATTGCAAGAGTCATTCCTTGCACCCAGTTTAAGCTGTCAAAGATACGGAAAACATCAATACCTGCATAAGCTGATTTTTCAACAAATTCCTTGATTACATTATCAGGATAGTTTTTATATCCAACCGCATTTGACGCGCGAAGAAGCATTTGGAAAAGAACGTTTGGCGCTTGTTGACGTAAAGTAAGCAAGCGATCCCACGGATCTTCTTTTAAGAATCGATAAGCGACATCAAACGTTGCTCCTCCCCACATTTCCATAGAAAATAAATCCGGAAGCAAGCGTGCAGTTGGGTTAGCTACTTGTTTTAAGTCGTTTGTACGAATACGCGTTGCTAAAAGAGACTGATGGCCATCACGGAAGGTTGTATCCGTTAATAGCACTTCCTTGCGTTCTTTCACCCAATTTACTAGCCCTTCAGCGCCTTTTTCATCTAAAATCTGCTTTGTTCCGTTTGGAATTGGTTGTTTTATATCGACATTAGGAACACGCGGTTTCGTAAAGATTGGCTTTTTCTTTTCCGATACACCCGGGAATCCGTTTACCGTAACATTCCCAATGTATGTAAGCATTTTAGTTCCGCGGTCTTTTCGCTTAGGGAAGACGAAAAGTTCAGGCGTTGTATCAATAAAGGATGTATCATAAGCGCCTGTTAAGAACTTATCATGCTTTACTACATTTTCAAGAAATGGAATATTGGTTTTAATTCCACGAATACGAAACTCTTTTAAGTTCCGTACCATTTTTGATGCGGCTTGATCGAATGTTAAGGCCCATGTTGTTACTTTTACTAACAGTGAATCATAATACGGCGTAATGACAGCACCTTGGAAGCTGTTTCCCGTATCTAAACGTACGCCAAAACCGCCACCAGAACGATAAGCCATAATCTTACCCGTATCCGGCATAAAGTTATTTAACGGGTCTTCTGTCGTTACACGAGATTGAATTGCATATCCATGTACGTGAATTTGGTCTTGTGCAGGAATAGACACTTCCTTGCTGTGAAGTGCGTAGCCGTCCGCAATTAAAATTTGCGATTGAACGATATCAATACCTGTAATCATTTCAGTAATTGTGTGCTCTACTTGAACACGTGGATTTACTTCAATAAAATAAAAATCGTTTCCTGATACTAAAAATTCAACTGTACCAGCATTTATGTACTGCACTTTTTCCATCAGCTGCACAGCTGCTTCACAAATGCGGAGACGTAAGTCTTCATCTATAGAAACACTTGGTGCTACTTCTACTACTTTTTGGTGACGACGCTGCACTGAACAGTCGCGTTCGTAAAGGTGCACAACATTTCCTTGTTCATCACCTAAAATTTGCACTTCAATATGTTTTGGATTTTCAACTAGTTTCTCGACGTATACTTCATCATTACCAAAAGCCGCTTTTGCTTCTGATTTGGCACGATCATAAGATTCATTCAGGCTGTCTGCATCGCGAACGATACGCATACCTCGACCGCCTCCGCCCAAAGCTGCTTTGATCATTAGAGGATATCCATGCTGATTAGCAAATTCTTTTGCTTCGTCAATTGAATCAATAGGACCATCTGTACCAGGAATAACGGGAATATCTGCTTGAATAGCCTGATGACGTGCTTTTACTTTATCGCCAAACATATCAAGATGCTTGGATTTTGGGCCAATGAAAATAATGCCTTCTTCTTCGCAACGTTTTGCAAATTGGATATTTTCTGACAAAAAACCATAGCCAGGGTGAATAGCATCTACATCATGAGACTTAGCAATGTCGATGATGCCTTCTATATCTAAATAAGCATCAATCGGCTTTTTCTCCGCTCCTACTAAATAGGCTTCATCCGCTTTGTAACGGTGATAAGAACCTGCGTCTTCCTTCGAATAAATTGCAACAGTCCGAATATTCAGTTCAGTACATGCTCGAAATACACGAATCGCAATTTCTCCTCGGTTTGCTACTAATACTTTTTTGATTTTTTTAGTTACAAAACTCATGTTGCTAATCTCCTCTCAATTTCGTATAAACTTCAATATATAGCAAAATTGGATAAAAGAAAAGCAAAAATCAATGGAAAATAATAAAATTCCAATAAATTTTTGCTTTTTTTACACAATTTTTTTACGAAAATCAATCGCTTGTTGTTGATGTATTGTTCGGATGTAGCACGATATTTTCCGTATTTTTCTGTTTTTTATTTTGATAATTTACGAAAAATGAAATATTTACAATAATTCCCATAGACACCATCAGCGTTAGCAGCGAAGACCCTCCGTAACTGATAAACGGAAGCGTGACGCCGGTAATCGGAATGAGTCCCGTAAGCCCTCCAAGGTTGATGCCTGTTTGAATACCTATCATACTGGCTACTCCAATACAAATCATGCTAGCAAACGGATCCTGAGATTTTTTAGCCAGCATTAAAATCCTGAAAATTAAGAAGCCTAAAAGGCCCAGCACGAGCATAACTCCAAAGAATCCTAATTCTTCTGCAATAATGGCCATAATGAAATCGGTATGGGGCTCGGGAAGATAACCATACTTTTGTACACTTTCTCCTAAACCAAGGCCTTTTAAGCCTCCTGTACCTATTGCTAAATATGAATTAACCAGCTGATAACCGGTTCCTTGAGCATTAGCAAACGGATCTGACGCACCGGTAAAACGGCCGATTCGATTGGCAGTAAACTGACCTGTAAAAAAACCAATCGTAATAATGACCGTAAGCAAAATAATACCTAGTGCTAACATGCGGAAAAAAGTTTTTTTAGAGATTCCCGAACATAGCATAATGGTAACGGAAATCGCAAAAATAATTGATCCCGTTCCAAGGTCAGGCTGAATCGCTACAAAACCTAATATTAGAAATACAAGACCCATAGGTCCAAAAAAAGCTTTTTTGATGTTGTCAATATACTCTTGCCTTTTAGACAAAACATACGATAAGTATAAAATGACAACAAGCTTGGCATACTCAGCCGGCTGCATGTTTGCTCCGCCAAGCTGCAGCCAACTTTGCGCATTGTTACTCGTATGCCCCATTACAAACACAAGCAAAAGCAGTACAAAAATGCCCAGAATCGCATAAGGCAGTATTTTAGGATACAGCTTGTAAGGTGTTAGCATTGTTAAAATGAACAATACAAGCGTAAACGCAAGCCACATTTTTTGTCTGTTGTAAAAGAAATCACTTGACGTATGATATCTTGTAATACTTACAATCATACTTGAACTGTAAACCATAACTAGTCCAACCGCACAAAGAAGCAGCACTGGAATTACAATTGAATAGTCAAAATGCCTAAATATTTTTTTTACCATAACCCTCTTCCTTTAAAAATGACGTGTTTCTGTTTCGTTTCATCTTTTATGTACAAATTTGAGTAAATTAGGAAATTTCAACCACCTGTAATAAAAAACTCAAACTACGTTTGTATATAGTTTGAGTTTCGATCGCGTGATTTTTATTTTTTTGTAAACGCTTCATGCAGTGCAGAAAGTTCACGCTCGAGGCGGTCTAGCAATGTTTTTCCAACACGTTCATCAATTAAACCAAGACGAACTGCAAAATCAATTTCTCTTGATAAACCAAACATTTGTGTATCTAAAACCTCTTCATAGAGAGGACATTGTGGCATTGTTAAGTTATCCATTTGAACTTGAATTAATTGCAAAATCTTATCTGCATCAGCTTTTAACAACGCATACGCTTTTTCACGATGATCTATCATTGTCTCAGGCGTCAAACTCAATCCCTCCGTTCGCGAGCGATTACCTAATCTATCTCTCAATTTTAAAGGCTATGCTCCAAAAAAGCAAGGATAAACATGTCCGTGAGGCTGGCCGTCTTTTTTATACTGTTACTTTCTCAAAACCATTACCATAGATGTAGGAAATTTCGCACTTTCGTTGACTCTTACATTATATCATACGAGAATCACTCTCAACTAAATTTTTTCATCAAAGTGACAAATAAGGAGAAAGCGCTTATACTTTTAGCAAGGGGGCATTTATGATGAATTCAATTATTATGTTAAAAGGAAAAGTAAAATATACGCTGACACTCGACCCAAGCGTGTGGATTTTCGATGACCGCAAGCTCGATATGGACGTTTTCTTTGAACATCCACCGGAGCAAAAAGATGAGACAGAAGCGTACACAAAGGCTGTTTCTAAGCATTGGGACCGTGAAATTCAAGAAGGAGCCGTCTTTCCTCCTACGTTAAAAACCGAAAAGAAATTCAAAAAACAGGAGCTAGTAAATGGAACATTTGGGATTTTATTTGCACCTTTTCTAGCAAACGCTTCACCTACTGAAGACGCTACCAACGTTTCATTTAAAACAAAAGACGCGCTGATTTCTTTTTCATTAGAAGAAGCGCAAAAACTAATCTTTGGTTTCAGCCAAGACGGAAAGCCTCTTAGAGAAGACGGGCCTATCTATGTCTATTTACCGGACGGATCTAACCGAAATAACCCTATTAAATATGTGGAAGAAATCATCGTTACATAATAAAAAAAGTGGGGTTCCAAAAGGGACCCCACTTTTTTTTAAAGAATATCAGCTGCTAATTGTGCTAGCCCGGAGCGCTCTCCTTTGATTAACCGAACGTGGCCCGATACTTTTTGCTCTTTAAACTTTTCAACTACGTACGTTAATCCGTTGTTATACTCATCTAAATAAGGATGATCAATTTGAGCCGGATCTCCCATAAGCACAATTTTACTCTTTTCCCCTACCCTTGTTAAAATTGTTTTAATTTCATGCTTCGTTAAATTTTGTGCTTCATCAATAATAATAAACTGTTCCGGAATACTTCGGCCTCTTATATACGTCAAGGCTTCCACTTCTATTGAACTCAGCCCCGCTAGAATCGCATCCAGTTCTCCAGGTTTTTTAGTGTTGAATAAGTACTCTAGGTTATCATAAATTGGTTGCATCCATGGACGAAGCTTCTCCTGCTTTTCTCCTGGCAAGAATCCAATATCTTTCCCTAAAGGAACAATTGGACGAGCTACAAGCAGCTTTTTGAAACACCCTAGATCTTCCGTCTGCATAAGTCCTGAAGCTAAAGCAAGCAGCGTTTTCCCCGTACCTGCCTTTCCAATTAACGTGACCAGTTGAACGTCGTCTCTAAGAAGAAGTTCTAACGCCATAATTTGCTGAACATTTCGAGGTTTAATTCCCCAGATATGATCATATTCAAATAAAAGTTTTTTTACTTTCGTTGTTGTTTGATCGACAATGCCGATGGCTGATCCGGATCCTCCAAATGCATCTTTCATCACTAAGAATTGATTTGCAAAAAAGGAGTGGTTTGCAATTTGAGACGTTAGCAGCTCTCCTTTTTCGTAAAATTGACTCAGCAGTTCTTTTGCAATATAGACTTCTGAAAAGCCTGTATAAATACTATTGAATTCCACTACTCGATCACTTAAAAAATCTTCTGCTCTTAAACCGATTGCGTCAGCCTTCACACGTACCAACACATCTTTACTCACTAGTATCACTTCACGTCCATCTTCTTTTGTTTCCTCTTCAAGGGATAAATTTTTAGCAACAGCTAAAATCCGATTATCATTTGTTTTTTCCACAAAGATTTCTTGAAGCTGTTGAAAAGAGCGATGATTGAGTTCAATTCGCAAATGGCCCCCATTTTCTAACGGGATTTTCTCATATAACTTTCCATGTTGTCTCAAGTTATCAATGAGTTTGGATACCTGCCTTGCATTTCGTCCGACTTCATCCATATTTCTTTTTTTCGAATCAACTTCTTCTAGTACAACGGCTGGAATCACTACTTCGTTATCATCAAATGAAAAAATTGAATGCGGATCTTGTAATAAAACATTCGTATCTAATACATAAATTTTTCCCAATAATTCAGCCTCCTACTCCGATTGTTTTTCCTGTAAGGAGTGAAACAAGGCACCCATCCATTTATATACTATGTAACGCACATGTGTGAAGTGACCTTAAATGGACGGACCATTTTCTTTAAATATATGAACACGTGTATAAAGATAGAAGAACTATTAGAAACTAAATACAAATTACTACAAAAAATGAGTCATTCATAAGGAGGAGTCTCCCACATGAACAAATTTTTTCTATCCATTAGCTTATGTTTTATTACACTAACCGGCTGCAACAATAATCAAGCAGACGTTGAAGAAGGGCAAAAGACAGATCGAATTGTACAGGTCAAAAATTCATCTCCTGAACGCTCTCACAAGCGTACTGCTAATGAAATATCAGCGCATTTAGTTGAACTGGCTTCAAGCGTTCCGAATGTAAATGATGCTACTGCCATTGTGCTCGGCAAGTATGCAATCGTAGGCATTGACGTCGGCAAAGATATTGATCGTTCAGAAGTAAGTTCAATCAAATATACAGTTGCCGAAGGTCTGAAAGCTGATCCGTACGGCGCTAACTCTGTTGTTATTGCAGATCCTGATACGGTCGCTCGGCTAAAACAAATTGGAAATGAAATTCGCAAAGGTCGGCCGGTTACAGGATTTTTAGATGAATTAGCAGCCATTGTAAACCGAGTGATGCCTGAATTTGCAGAAGAAATCCGCCGAAATCCTAGTTCAACAGATACAAACAATCAAAAATTAAATAATAAACAAGAGCAAAATTTAAAGAATGAGCAGGAAAAACAATCTAATAATCACCTTCAAAAAAATGAATAAGAAAGTCGCTTAGCGGCAGGCCGCTGCTAAGCTTTTTTTATCGCTTCAATTACTTGCTTATCGAGTTTAGCGGCTGCTACTGGATCATAGGTCTTTTCATATGAAGGGTTTACTGAAATCTTAGAGCCATAGAACATGACATCTCTTACTTCATTAATATCTAGTTCAATTAGTGTCAGCTTTAAAGCTACTCCTTCTAACTTTTCCTGCACTACCTCAGCTATTCCGCTGATTGAGTAGCATGATTCATTAGCAAGAATATTTACCACTGCTTTATTCGTATGTTTAATGTTTTCTACAATCCTCGATTTGACATCTACGGCAAATCGAATTTTTTGTTTAGTCGGAGCTACTAACCACGAAATGGCACTAACATTTGGAGCGTTTGTTTCAAAATCAATAGTTGAAATGGTTGCAAATCTCTCTGTCTGTAGCTCATCGTATAATGCATCTACTAATTGAGTCTCGACTTCGTTGGCCATTTTCATCCCTCCTACTGTTTATGTACTTACTAGTTACTATCTTCGAGCTAACAAGCAAAATTACCTGCTTCTTTAGGAATGTTTTCCTATCGTTCCTTTTCTCCTGAGAGATAGCACCGCAAAAAAACTTTATAAAACAAGAATTTTCGGCTAGAATGATGTATAGAGAAGTTGAGGTGATAGAAATGAGAGTACAATGTGTCATGTGCGATAAAATTGAAACAATTGAGGATGAAACGCTCGTGGCAAAACGACTGCGCAACCGTCCTATCCATACATATATGTGCAATGAATGTTCTGAACGGATTGAAAAACGAACAAAAGAACGCATAGCTACTGGTAACTTTAAACTATATGAGTCGAAAAAGACAGAGGAGGATTGGTAAGGTGCTCCGTTTAGGAATAAGTATTGGCATGTTCAGCGGGATTATCCTTGGGCTATGTTTGAAATGGATAGAATGGCTAACGGGCACACAAGTTTATACCCTTTTATTAAATGTTGATTTTATTCCTATCATTGGCCCTATTCAATGGCCTGAATGGGTGGAGTTTGTTTTTCATTTATTCATTGCCGTTGCAATTGGGATCGTTTTTGTTTACATAGTAGGTAAATTAAAAAATATGTCTATTCGAAAAATCGTATTTTGTTCTTTTTTATTAACACTTCCAACCATTCCTTTGTATTTTCCGTTGACGCTGCTTGCGCTTAAGCCTACGCCTGCGGTGGATGATGCAGTAGCAATTTTTTATTGGACAGCTGGCCATTTAATTTTCGCAGCCGCTCTTGTCTTCGGCTATATCATACTAAAAAGACGCTTGTAGCTACAAGCGTCTTTTTATGTAGTCTTTTATGAACCCAACGTGGAGTTTTGCTTTTTAGCCTGATACAGCCGTATTTTATAAATAATTAATACAAGCGCTGCAACCACAAGCCCTTCAGCTACAGGTAAAAAAATGCCTAAAAACGTTAAAATCGTACATCCAAAAGCTAAAAATAGATAAATAACCACAGATTTTAAAAGCGGCAGCTTCTTTGCAAACCCGAGTTTGTACACAAGAACAGATAGCCCTAAAATAGTAAAGTATAACAGCCACATTCCTATTTTTGCATGTTCATCTACTTGATACAAAGCAGCAAAAAATGAAAGGTGTTCTTTTACATCCATCTTCCTTCCCCCTATTCCTTACTTTACATTATTCGATATAAGCCACCTTTTTCCTTTCCAAATCATCTCTTTATAAAACGCTTTCAAAAAAATAGAAAATTCTGATATAATTGATAAAAAACAAGCCGCTAGCAAATAAAGCTAACGACTTCCTTTTTTTATTATTTCGTGTCAGCGTATTTTTTCTTTTTCGCTGCTTTTTCACGTTCATTTTTATCAAGAATTTTTTTACGTAGACGAATAGATTCTGGTGTGATTTCACAATATTCATCTTCGTTTAAATATTCAAGTGATTGCTCTAAAGACATAATACGAGGTTTTTTCATACCTGTTGTTTGATCTTTGTTAGCAGAACGCATATTCGTCATTTGCTTCATTTTACAGATGTTAACAACGATATCATTTTCACGAGTGTGTTCTCCTACGATCATACCTTCGTATACTTCTGTACCTGGCTCCACGAAAATTGTACCGCGGTCTTCTACGCCTTGGATTCCATAAGTAGATGATTTACCGCTTTCCATAGAAACAAGCACACCTTGACGGCGACCTCCAACTTGACCTTGCTGCATTGGTTGGTAGCTATCAAATGAATGGTTAATGATACCGAATCCACGAGTTAACGATAAGAACTCAGTTGTATAACCGATTAAACCACGTGCAGGAACCATAAAGATCAGACGAACTTGACCGCTTCCGTTGTTAATCATATCAACCATTTCACCTTTACGAGCACCCATTGATTCCATAATAGAACCCGTATGTTCTTCAGGCACGTCGATTTGCACACGTTCAACTGGCTCACAGCGAACCCCATCAATTTCACGAACGATTACTTCAGGTTTTGATACTTGAATCTCATATCCTTCACGACGCATATTTTCAATTAAAATAGATAAATGAAGTTCTCCACGTCCTGAAACGACCCATACATCCGGTGAATCAGTATTTTCCACGCGTAAACTTACATCTGTCTCAAGTTCAGACATTAAGCGCTCTTCAATTTTACGAGATGTAACAAATTTACCTTCACGACCAGCAAACGGTGAATTGTTTACTAAGAACGTCATTTGTAAAGTAGGTTCATCAATACGTAAAATTGGCAGTGCATCTTGGTGGTCAAACGGACATACTGTTTCACCTACGTTGATGTCTTCCATTCCTGATACAGCGATCAGGTCTCCTGCTTTTGCTTCTTCGATTTCAACACGCTTTAAGCCTAGGAAACCGAATAATTTTGTTACGCGGAATTGTTTTACCGTACCGTCAAGCTTCATTAATGCAACTTGCTGGCCTACTTTCATTGTTCCGCGGAATACGCGCCCTACACCGATACGACCAAGGTAGTCATTGTAGTCAAGCATTGCCACTTGGAATTGAAGCGGTTCGTCGCTGTTGTCTACTGGTGCTGGAATGTGCTCGATGATTGAGTCAAATAGAGATGACATGTTCTCATCTTGCTTTTCTGGGTTCGTGCTAGCCGTTCCGTTGATTGCTGAAGCATAAACAACAGGGAACTCAATTTGTTCCTCACTTGCACCTAGTTCAATAAATAAGTCAATTACTTCATCAACTACTTCAGTTGGACGAGCAAAGTCACGGTCAATTTTGTTAACAACAACAATCGGCGTTAAGTTTTGCTCTAACGCTTTTTTCAATACAAAGCGCGTTTGAGGCATACATCCTTCGTATGCGTCTACTACAAGTAGAACACCGTCTACCATTTTCATAATACGCTCAACTTCTCCACCGAAGTCAGCATGTCCTGGCGTATCCATAATGTTGATACGCGTATCTTTATAATTAATAGCTGTGTTTTTCGCTAAAATTGTAATTCCACGCTCACGCTCAAGGTCATTTGAATCCATCGCACGTTCTTCAACATGCTCATTAGTACGGAATGTTCCGGACTGATGTAATAATTTATCTACTAACGTTGTTTTCCCATGGTCTACATGGGCAATAATGGCAATATTACGTAAATCTTTACGAATGTTCACGCATTTCACTCCTATGCTTGTAATAACTAAGCTATTATATCACACTAACTCTAGAATTGCAGAATGATTTTGTTGTACACTATAAATATCCGTTACAAATGGGAGGAATCAACATGAGAAACATTAAGTGGGTATTTGTTTTATATGCATTCATCGCAACTGCAGCTATTATGTCAATTGGCATATTTATCGGAGAAGGAAGCGCTCTCGGGGTCATTTTAGCTATCGTAGCTTTAATTGTTGTAATGGGTCTTGGCTTTACGACTAAGAAAAAAATGCGAGAAAAAGGGCAGCTGTAATTTTTTTGCGATGATTGAAAGCGTCATGGCCATTTGCAACATCAAAATGGTTCATGACGTTTTTTCATCACAAAATTCTTTGACTACACGTAAGTCTTCACTTCTATTTTATTTATTCCACTTTCCTTCAAGGTACGTACGAAAGATTTCGTCATGTAATGTTGGTTTGCTTACAAATACACTGCTTTTTTCAAGAATCTCTAACGGCTTCCCTTCTAAATCCGTCATGACTCCTCCAACTTCTTCAATCAACACTTTACCGGCAGCAAAGTCCCATGGAGCCAAACGTAAAGTAATGTATCCATCCAAGCGTCCAGCCGCTACGTAAGCAAGCTCAATAGCTGCGGATCCATATGAACGGGTCCCTCTTACTTTACGCACAAGCGGACTTAATACGGAAGGATCAATACGGCGGTTCTCCGTCACCCACGTTGCATTTAAGCTAATAATAGCTTCTTCAACTGGTACAGGTTCAAGTTTCGGCAATTGGATGTCATTCATAAACGCGCCCTGTCCTTTTAAAGCATGATACAGCTCATTATGAATAACATCATAAATATAACCTGCTTGTCCTACACCATTTTCGAATATACCGATGGAAATAGCAAAATTTCGCTGCTGATGAACAAAGTTCATCGTACCGTCGATCGGATCGATAATCCAAATCGTTCCTTCTTCTGATTCAAGCTCTTCCCCATATCCTTCTTCTCCGAGAATATGATGTTCCGGAAAGGTTTCATTGATTTTTGAGATAAAAAACTGTTCAATTTCTTTATCCATATTTGTTACTAAATCATTTGGATTCGATTTCGTTTGAATGAGAAGTTCTTTACTAAACGACTGTTGAATTTTTTGTCCAGCTTCTTTTAGCCACTCTTTAACGTATGTATCAATTTCTTTCCAGCGTTGTGTCATCTCAATTCCCCCTCAAAAATACGTCTCTTATTTTAAGCTTAAAAAAACCTCTGCAAGATGTCAATTAACAGAGCACGTGGGAGAAGAACTGCCGCTTCTTCTCCCACGTGCTCTGTTACCACTTATGAATCTGCTCATTCAGTTTAATCCTTTTTTACAGTTTACCCATATTTGTTCTATTTTATTCCCGTGTCTGCTACTGAAGAGATATCATTTCTTCACGAAGTTTCTCGAGCTTTCGCTTACATTTTTGTTTTTGTTCCTCATTATTCTCCATCATGGCTTCATATAACGTCGCTAACTCGTAATCTAACTCCAACCGAATTACACCTAATCTTTTTTGTCCATCATTCTTCTTATACATATTCACCACTTGTTTCATGTTTCAAACACCCCTCTCAAATTATTGAACCCACTTATAGAAAACTAAATTTTCAGATATTTTGATTGATATAGTCTATGTCGAAACCTAATCTCATGCAACTAAATTGTGTGATTACCTATAAAAAAATGATAGACACGTTTTGACAAGCATATGCGAATTAATTGGTGTTTATGCTTTTCATGTGGTAGAATCTTCGCGTAAATCATACTTACTTGCATAGATGCACAGCAGCTATACATATTCACTAAAAAAACGGAGGTTTCACATGGCATTCTCAGGATTTTCACAAGATGACTTTAACGTATTCCGTATCGAGGGGCTTGATGCACGTATGGAAGCCATCAAGACAACGATACGCCCAAAATTCGAACAATTGAGCAATCATTTTGCTCCTACTCTTTCTTCACTTTGTGGAGATGAAATGTTCGTACACATTGCCAAGCACGCACGAAGAACAGTTAACCCGCCAGCAGATACGTGGGTAGCCTTTGCTAACAGTAAACGCGGGTATAAAAAGCTCCCTCATTTTCAAATTGGCCTTTGGGAAACACACGTCTTTGTGTGGTTCGCCGTCATTTACGAATCACCTATTAAAGAACAATTTGGAAAGCTGCTAAAACAAAACATGGAGGAGATTCGTCAAAATATCCCAGACTCGTTTGTTTGGTCGAAAGATCATACAAAACCTGATAGTAAAAAAATGGGCGACTTATCTTCTGAAGACTTAGAGAGTTTGTTTGAACGTCTAGAGACGGTTAAAAAAGCTGAGATCCTATGCGGCATTACAATTCCAAAAGAAGAAGCGATTGCAATGAGCGGCGAAGAATGGATGGCTCGTATTGAACAAACATTTCATACGGTAACTCCATTATATGAACTAACTAAAAAAGCATATGCATAATTTTAACGAATTGATATAAAAAAAATGAGGGTGACACATAACGAAAGGAAGCTCATCGAAAGACCAACAAATGGGATACATAAGCTGAAACGCTTGTGACACCGCAGTTGATTTCCCTGCAAGGCTTCGCTTTCCGCCGGCGGCCGGTGAGCCTCCTCGTCGCTTGCGCTCCTGCGGGGTCTCACCTGTTCCGCTTTCCCCGCAGGAGTCTTCGCCTTGCCTTCCAATCAACTGCTAGAAGAAACGAAACAGATAAACTCTATGTTTACCGTAACAAAAAAACGAATCATTAATCAAACAATTTGATTAATGATTCGTTTTTTACTTCGGCTAAACTACTTTTGTCCCAGTCTCATTTTTTACATTTTTATGATATCTCCAGAAGAAGCAGCCTTTGCTTTTTGAATCGTTCGATAAGAAGAGTATTTGCTTTGGTCTTCAAAATCGTTACAGATTGTTTTTTCTTCTGCTTTACTTGGCACAATTTCTTTAAATCGGCGATAGACTGCCATTAGGTGATCACGCTCAATACCTTTTTCATAAGCTCGTTCAATGCTTTCAAAAAACTTCACTACATCAATAATTTCTTCTGTACTCCAATCAAGGGAGATAGGGTATTGATATTCCACTTCTCATCACTCCATTTATTTCTTCATTCTATGTATATCTATATTCTTAACTCTATCACAATCTATAATGTACACAAAATTTATTCTCTTTTCACCCAAAAGAATTTCTCCTTTTTTTTCTTTTTATTTTCTCTTTAAAATATCTTTGCAAATAGGTTAATAAGTGCTATAATTCTTTTGTTTTATGGGGATTTTCAAAACATAAAGAACTATAAAATAATAAGTAATAAGCAGTTTACAATTACTTGTATTTTTTTAACTAAAAATTGTATTTATATTATCAAACAGTAGTAAACATACGCGTTTCATTCATTTATATAATGGTTAAAATCAAGAAAACTGCGGAGTAGAATTTCTGTTGAATTTCTTTTATAGAAAAAAGATCTGATATTTTAATATGTATAATTCAACAGCCATTAGTTTTTGGTATATAAAATTGAATGCTGTAATTTGATAAAAAAACAATCAAAGTCCCTCTAAGCTTTGCTTAGAGGGACTGACAATTTATGATAAAAGAGGTGTATAGCAAAGTTGTCTTCTCAATTTTCAACTCCATTATTTACTGGATTAGTTAATCACGCTAAGAAAAACCCAACACAATTCCATATCCCTGGACATAAAAAAGGAAATGGAATGGATCCTGAATTCCGCTCATTTATTGGCGATGATGCTTTATCCATTGATTTAATTAATATCGGTCCCCTTGATGATCTTCACCAGCCAAAAGGCATTATCAAACAAGCGCAGGATTTAGCTGCAGAAGCATTTGGTGCTGATCATACTTTTTTCTCTGTTCAAGGAACGAGCGGAGCAATTATGGCAATGGTTATGGCGACATGTGGACCTGGAGATAAAATTATCGTTCCTAGAAACGTGCATAAATCTGTTATGAGTGCGATTGTTTTTTCAGGAGCTACGCCTATTTTTATTCATCCTGAAATTGACGAAAATCTTGGCATTTCTCACGGTATTACATCGGACTCTGTAGAAAAAGCCTTAAAGCAGCACCCTGAAGCAAAAGCAGTGCTTGTTATCAATCCAACTTACTTTGGAATTTCCGGAGACCTTCGTAAAATCGTAGAAATTGCCCACTCGTATCAAGTGCCTGTACTTGTTGATGAAGCTCACGGCGTTCATATTCACTTCCATGATGATTTGCCTCTGTCTGCTATGCAGGCCGGTGCAGATATGGCAGCAACAAGCGTGCATAAATTAGGCGGTTCTATGACGCAAAGTTCCATTTTAAACATACGCGAAGGCTTAATTTCTCCAAAACGCGTACAGTCTATTTTAAGCATGCTGACAACAACATCAACCTCTTATCTGCTGCTGGCTTCTTTAGATGTTGCACGAAAACGTCTAGCTACAGAAGGAAAAGAGCTGGCTGAACGTGCAATTTCTCTTGCTGAAAAAGCACGAAAAGAAATTAATACAATTGAGCATATCCGATGTATAGGCAGAGAAATTTTAGGCACAAAAGCTACGTATGATTTAGACCCTACTAAATTAATTATTTCTGTTTCAGATTTAGGAATTACGGGCTATGACGTAGAAAAATGGATGCGTGAAGCTCATAATATCGAAGTGGAAATGTCTGACCTTTATAATATTCTATGTATTATCACGCCCGGAGATACAGAAGAAGATCTTTCACGTCTTGTCACAGCTCTGCGTGAGTTATCCGCAAAATTCCATAACCTTTCTGAGACAACGGCAAAACCGGCTATTTTATTACCTGATATTCCTGTATTGGCTTTAACACCTCGTGATGCTTTTTACGCTGAAACCGAAGTGGTACCTTTTCATGAGTCAGCAGGTCGTATTATTGCAGAATTTGTAATGGTCTATCCTCCTGGTATTCCTATTTTTATTCCTGGGGAAATCATCACTGAGGAAAATTTAACCTACATTGAAACAAACTTAGAGGCAGGTTTACCAGTGCAGGGTCCGGAAGATTTTGAATTAAAGACATTTCGTGTCATTAAAGAACATAAAGCAATTCAATAAAAAAAAGGTGCGGAATTCCGCACCTTTTTTTTATTGAATTAATCTAAATCTTCATCTGCTTTTTGACATTCTCCGCTTTTACATGTTGAGTATAATCGCGTCACTTTCTCATCTTCGAAATGATCAATTGTGCAGTTACATGTTTGACATACGATTGTTCCCATTTTGTAAACTCCCCTTTAACCGTCTTTTTTTGTAAGCGTTTTACAACTCTTGATATTATATTATTATGTCACATTAAATATGTCAACAACTAATTAGTATGTCACATTAAAAATATTTTTCTCATAAATGTTATATTTGTTTTTAAAAAACTGACCCCTTAGCATCATCTCTATTTATATAAAAAAACTATGTCTAATTTTATATCTATTTCGGCACTTTAAAATAATTACGAAAAATAAGAATTTGAGATCTTGCCTTTTTTTCTTACCAATAGGGTAGACATTTCATACAAACTTTACTAGAATGTATAACCATGTGGTTTCATGTATAGCTGAAAAGGCTATATGAAACACTATGTTATGTAAAATAGAATAGGAAAGGAGTGTTAATCGATGAAAAAACTGACTCCCGTTTTTATCATTTCGGTTATTATTGCTGCAGTATTTATCGTATGGGGTGTTATTCCGGAATCTGTGCTAGGAAGCGCGGGGCTTACACCTGTCACGTCGGCAATACATAGTTTTATCATCGAGAAATTTGGCTGGTATTATTTATTAGCAGCTACATTATTCTTAGTTTTTACGCTGTACTTAATTTTTTCAAAGTACGGAAACATTAAACTAGGTAAACCTGACGAAAAGCCTCAGTATGGTTATGTCTCGTGG
This sequence comes from Priestia sp. SB1, assembly GCF_038898415.1. Classification (NCBI taxonomy): domain Bacteria; kingdom Bacillati; phylum Bacillota; class Bacilli; order Caryophanales; family Bacillaceae; genus Priestia; species Priestia sp. SB1. The sequence continues at coordinate 152,747 of NZ_JBBJSS010000003.1, forward strand.
TTTGCTATGTTATTTAGTGCTGGTATGGGGATTGGACTTGTATTCTGGGGTGTTTCAGAACCAATCAATCATTTTCATACTCCACCTTCTGGTGAAGGCGGTACAGCAGAATCAGCTCGTGCAGCTCTACGTTATTCGTTTTTCCACTGGGGTTTACATCCTTGGGCTATTTATTCCGTTCTTGCACTGGCCCTTGCATATTTTCAATTTAGAAAAGGTTACCCGTTCATAATCAGTAATATTTTACGTCCACTATTAGGAAAACGTGTTGATGGACCTCTTGGAACGATCATAAACGTCATCGCCGTATTTGCAACTGTCTTTGGGGTAGCAACATCTCTAGGACTTGGCGCTATTCAAATTACCGGTGGAGCCTCTTACTTGTCACCAAGTATTGATAATAATTTTACGACTCAATTAATTGTTATTATTATCGTGACGTTCTTGTTCATGCTGTCAGCACAGACAGGTCTGAACAAAGGTATTAAGTATTTAAGTAACATTAATATTGTTTTAGCTATTCTGTTAATGTTGTTCTTGTTATTTGCAGGTCCAACCAACTTTATTATGGACTTATTCGTTACAACAATTGGCAGCTACATTCAAAACTTGCCGTCGATGAGTTTTCGATTGAGCCCGTTTGATAACAGCACCTGGGTTAAAGATTGGACAATTTTCTACTGGGCATGGTGGATCGCCTGGGCACCGTTCGTTGGCACGTTTATTGCTCGTATTTCACGAGGTAGAACCATTCGAGAATTTTTAATTGGTGTACTAGCTGTTCCGACCGTATTTGGCGGATTATGGTTTGCTGTATTCGGAGGTTCTGGGGTTTATTTAGACTTTTTTAAGGATCTTCCTGTTATGGATGTTATCAATAATAAAGGAACAGAAGTTGCTTTATTCTACGTACTTGAACAGTTTCCATTTGGTACGTTCATGTCCATTGTTGCTATTTGCTTAATTGCTACATTCTTCATTACATCAGCTGACTCAGCTACATTTGTTTTAGGAATGCAGACAACAAACGGTGATCTAAATCCTTCAGGCTCTATTAAGCTTACGTGGGGCTTAATTCAATCGTTAACAGCAATCATTCTGCTTTGGACAGGTGGTTTGGATGCGCTCCAAACAGCTGCGATTATAGCAGCACTTCCATTCTCAATTGTGCTGGTGCTAACGGTCTTCTCATTAATGAAAGCATTTAAAGAAGAAGGCGCGTTAAAAAGAGAAAACAAATCTGTGTAAGACAAAAAAAGCGTTAGCTTATATAAGCTAACGCTTTTTTTATGCACTCTTATGCCGTGCAAAATAAAATTAGTTGATAACATGTCAAGCAGATAGCTGACGTTGTGCCCGTCATCATAAGCGCCAGTCTTTTAGATTTGACGTTCATTTCTGCTATACCGTAAGCTAAATAAGCAAATACTAAAAATAAAATAATTTTAGATGTCAATTGATCACGTTTTGATAATAATTCAACCAGTGAATACCCCATCCAAATAACAATGTGCAAGCTCCAAACGAAATATGTCTTCATAGCTCCTTCGCCGCCTTTTCATTCGTTATCCAAAGAAGCAATTTTGTATCCAACTATAAGCAAAGCACGTCCCACTTTATATGTATGCATCTAGAACTCATTTAAGACTGTCTCAGCGCTTTTTACATCTTTCTGCTAGAATTATACTCAACCAGTAAAAAAACTGTCTGACAAGCACCTTATACTTTATGAAAACCGTTTTCTTCAAAAAAAAAAGCTGATGCGTATGCATCAGCTTTTTAAAAACATTATTTTACAATGTGAATTGGGCTTCCAATAGCTACTTCAGCAGCTTCCATTGTGATTTCACCTAATGTTGGGTGAGCGTGAATTGTTAATGCGATATCTTCAGCTGTTACGCCAGCTTCGATAGCAAGACCAAGTTCAGCGATCATGTCAGATGCGCTAGGTCCAGCGATTTGAGCACCAACAACTACTCCGTCTTCTTTACGAGTGATAAGCTTCAAGAAGCCTTCTGCAGCGTTAAGTGCAAGCGCACGTCCGTTAGCAGCGAATGGGAATTTAGAAGCTTTAACAGCTAACCCTTCTTCTTTCGCTTGTGCTTCAGTATAACCTACAGATGCAAGCTCAGGCTCAGAGAATACAACTGCTGGAATTCCTAAGTAGTCAATTTCAGCAGGTTCGCCAGCGATTACTTCAGCTGCGATTTTACCTTCGTAAGAAGCTTTGTGTGCAAGTGGTGGTCCAGTTACGATATCACCAATTGCAAAGATGTTGCTTACAGATGTACGAGTTTGGTTATCGATTTCGATAAGACCACGGTCAGTCATTTTAACGCCAACTTGCTCAAGACCAAGCTCATCAGTGTTAGGACGGCGACCTACAGTAACTAATACGTAGTCAGCATCGATTACTTTTGACTCTCCGCCTACTTCAAACGTAACTTGTACGCCGTCAGCAGTTTCTTCAACACCTTTAGCCATTGCTTTTGTATAGATTTCAACGTTTCCTTTTTTCTTAAGGTTACGTTTAACAAGAGAGCTCATTTGTTTTTCAAAACCAGCTAGAATTTCATCAGCAGCTTCTACAAATGTAACTTCTGTACCGAAGTTAGCAAAAGCAGTACCAAGCTCAGTACCGATGTAACCTCCGCCGATTACAACTAATTTTTTAGGAACTTCTTTAAGCGCTAATGCACCTGTAGAGTTGATTACGCGCTCAGAGAATTTGAATCCAGGGATCTCGATTGGACGAGAACCAGTTGCAAGGATTGCATTTTTGAATTTGTACGTTTGTGCTGAATTTTCATCCATTACACGTACAGTTTCGCTGTCAACGAAGTAAGCTTCACCTTTTACGATGTCAACTTTGTTACCTTTAAGAAGGCCTTCAACACCGCCAGTAAGTTTGTTTACAACGCCGTTTTTGAATTCTTGAACTTTAGAGAAATCAACTGTTACGTTCTCAGCGATAATCCCCATGTCTTCAGAATGTTTAGCATGTTCGAAACGGTGACCTGCAGCGATTAATGCTTTTGAAGGAATACAACCAACGTTTAAGCATACGCCTCCAAGATTACCTTTTTCTACGATTGTAACTTTTTGACCTAATTGAGCTGCACGAATTGCTGCAACGTAGCCACCAGGGCCAGCACCAATGACAAGAGTATCAGTTTCGATTGGGAAATCTCCTACTACCATTTATTACGCCTCCATTAATAATAATTCTGGATCATTTAATAAACGCTTGATTTGGTTAAGAGCGTTTTGAGCTGTTGCGCCATCGATAATACGGTGGTCAAAGCTTAGTGATAATGCTAATACTGGAGCAATTACAATTTCACCGTCGCGTACAACTGGTTTTTCAGCGATACGTCCGATACCTAGAATTGCAACTTCTGGGTGGTTGATAACTGGAGTAAACCATTGTCCACCAGCAGAACCGATGTTTGTAATTGTACAAGAAGCGCCTTTCATTTCAGCAGGAGCTAATTTACCATCACGTGCTTTTCCAGCAAGGTCGTTAATTTGATCCGAAATTTCGAATACAGATTTACGATCAGCATTTTTCACAACTGGTACTAAAAGACCTTTTTCAGTGTCAGCAGCGATACCGATGTTGTAGTAATGTTTTTGAATTACTTCATCTGTAGAATCATCAATTGAAGTGTTAAGAGCTGGGAACTTCTTAAGTGCTGAAGTTAACGCTTTTACCACGTAAGGTAAGAATGTTAATTTAATACCTTGATCTGCTGCAACTGTTTTGAATTTTTTACGATGAGCAACAAGAGCTGTTACATCGATTTCATCCATTAATGTTACGTGTGGAGCAGTGTGTTTAGAGTTAACCATAGCTTTTGCGATTGCACGACGGATACCACTCATTTTCTCGCGAGTTTCTGGTAGATCGCCTTCAGGAATAGCTTGTGCTGCTGCTGCTTTTGGTTCAGCTGAAGCAGTTTCCTCTTTAGCTGGAGCTTCAGCAGTTGCTGTAGCTGTAGAGCCACCAGATAAGAAGCTATCGATGTCATCTTTAACAATACGTCCGTTTTTACCTGAACCAGGAACAGCTTTAATGTCTATACCTTTTTCACGAGCATATTTGCGCACTGAAGGCATAGCAATTACTTTACGGTTAGGATCAACATCAGCTTGTGCTGCAGGAGCTGTTGCTTCTTCAGTCACTTCTTCAGTTGAAGCTTCTTCTTTAGCTTCTTCTGCTGGTGCATCATCATGATCGTCACCTTTGAATTTTAAGTCTTCGTATCCAGGAGCATCAAAAGTAACGATAACTTGTCCTACAGTAGCTACTGTACCTTCGTCAACTTTTACTTCTAATACTTTACCTTTTACAGGAGATGGGATTTCAACAACAGCTTTGTCATTTTGTACTTCTGCTAGTACATCATCCTCATCAATTTCATCTCCAGCTTTTACGAACCATTTTACAATTTCACCTTCGTGGATACCTTCACCGATATCCGGCAGTTTAAATTCAAATGCCACGTGTCTTCACCCTCCTAGTTAGTTGCGTTCAATTTGTTAGTGTTTATTTTATCTAAGACAGAAATCAGCACAAAGCTGATTTCTATCACAGTAAAATGCTAATTAAAATTCAAGTACTTTCTTAGCTGTTTCAACGATGTCTTTGTGGTCTGGTAACCATACGCCCTCAGCTTGAGAGAATGGGAACACAGTATCCGGTGCTGTTACACGTAATACTGGTGCTTCTAAGCTTAAGATTGCACGATCGTTAATTTCAGCTACAACGTTAGCTGCGATACCAGCTTGTTTTTGAGCTTCTTGAACTACTACTACGCGACCAGTTTTTTCAACTGATGCAAGAATTGTATCGATATCTAAAGGTTGAACTGTACGTAAGTCCACTACTTCAGCAGAGATACCTTCTTTTTCTAGTTCTTCAGCTGCTTTTAACGATGAGTGTACCATTGCACCGTAAGCGATAAGCGTTACGTCTGTACCTTCACGTTTCACATCAGCTGTACCTAAGTCAATAGTGTATGATTCTTCAGGTACTTCTTGACGGAATGAACGGTAAAGCTTCATGTGCTCTAAGTATACAACCGGATCGTTATCACGGATTGATGAAATTAAAAGACCTTTTGCATCGTATGGAGTTGAAGGAATTACAACTTTTAGACCAGGTTGAGATGCTACGATACCTTCTAAGCTATCAGCGTGAAGTTCTGGTGTATGAACGCCTCCACCAAATGGTGAACGGAATGTGATTGGTGCATTCCAGCGACCGCCAGAACGGTAGCGCATACGTGCAGCTTGACCTGATACAGAATCAAGTACTTCGTATACGAAACCAAAGAATTGAATTTCAGGAACCGGACGGAAACCTTGAGTCGATAGACCCACAGCAAGACCACCGATACCAGATTCAGCTAATGGCGTATCGAATACGCGATCTTCGCCGAATTCTTGTTGAAGACCTTCAGTCGCACGGAATACTCCACCGTTTACGCCAACGTCTTCACCAAAAACTAATACGTTTTCGTCGTTTTTCATTTCTGTGCGTAACGCATCAGTAATCGCTTGAATCATTGTCATTTGCGCCATGGCTTACTTCGACTCCTTCTCTTTGTAGATTTCATATTGCTCTTGTAAGTTTGAAGGCATAGTTTCGTACATAATTTCCATTAAATCTGTAACTTTTTGTTTTGGATAATCGTCAGCCTTCTTAATAGCTTGTTTGATATCTTCTTTAGCTTGCTCGATTACTTTGTTTTCTTCTTCTTCATTCCAGATGCCTTTAGCTTCTAAGAATTTACGGAAGCGAACAAGTGGATCTTTCTTTTCCCACTCAGTGTCAAGCTCAGCTGTACGATAACGAGTTGGATCGTCACCAGCCATTGTATGTGGACCATAACGGTAAGTTAATGTTTCAATTAAAGTTGGACCTTCACCGTTTACTGCACGCTCACGAGCTTCGCTTACTGCAACGTATACTGCTAGTGCATCCATACCGTCTACTTGAACGCCTGGGATACCAACAGCCGCTGCTTTTTGAGCGATTGTACGTGCTGCAGATTGCTTTTCAACTGGTGTTGAAATTGCAAAGCGGTTGTTTTGTACAACAAAGATTGCTGGAGCTTTGAATGCACCTGCGAAGTTCATACCTTCGTAGAAGTCACCTTGTGAAGCTCCACCGTCACCTGTATAAGTGATCGCTACTGCTTTTTTACCGCGCTTTTTAAGACCTAGTGCCACACCAGCAGTTTGCACGATTTGTGCACCGATGATGATTTGTGGAGAAAGTACATCTACACCTTCTGGCGCTTGGTTACCGTGGAAATGACCACGAGAGAATAAGAACGCTTGATATAGTGGAAGACCATGCCAAATTAACTGAGGCACATCACGGTACCCAGGTAAAATGAAGTCTTCTTTTTCTAATGCGAAATGTGAAGCGATTTGAGAAGCTTCTTGCCCAGCAGTTGGTGCATAGAAACCTAAACGACCTTGACGGTTCAATGAAATTGAACGTTGATCAAGAATACGAGTGTATACCATGCGAGTCATTAACTCTTTTAATTTTTCGTCAGATAAATCTGGCAACGCTGATTTATTTACTACTTCGCCCTCTTCATTAAGAATTTGGAACGTTTGGTACTGCTCAGCGATTTTATCAAGTTGCTTTGATACATCAATAATAGCCTTTTTAGTTTTAGCAGCCATCTAAGTCACCTCTTCCTTTCATTTAAGCCGTATAAATTCATTTTACTAATCAAACAAACATACACGCTTTTAGAATGTCCCAAATGGACAAGTAAAAGTCATATTTTGTCGAGTAGCTTTTTGAATTCGCTAATCCTTAACATTTCTATGTATTCCCCAGCGAATTCTGTGCAAACATTTACGTAAAAGGAAAGTTTAAGCGAAACGAGCGTTTCGTTAAACTGTATTAATTATTTTGCAAAAATGATTAATACAACACTTACTACGCTACCTAGTTTACAATACACTAAAACAGTTCGTCAATGCATTTACATCAAGAAATTACGCTTTTTTAGTTTGTGAAATAAAACACATAAAAAAGACATGCTGTACTATTACACAGATACAAACTGTATTATATGTTTTATAATAACCTTCTCTTTTTTTACGTCTGCACATCTCCTATCTTGCCACAAATAAACGATTTTTTAAAACAATAACCTTTTGTAATTTTTACTTGAATCGTGTCGAAACTCTTTCTTTATTTCAGAAAACCTTCCTTTTCAGCCAAAAAAAAAGACCTGTAAACTTCACAGGCCTTCTTATTTATCCTCGCTATTTTTCACCTTTAACTTCGTTTTGTTATAAAAATCTTCTTTGGCTTTGTTATAGTCAGCTGTTAGTGTGTTAAACGTTTCTTTTTTCTTTTCAACTTCTTTATAAGTAGCATTGATCGAAGCGATTTGTGTTTCAAGATTCTCTAATTTCACATTGTCTTTTTCAAAGAGCGTATATAGCTGACGATCTAATTCAATGGAATGAAGATAGGCATCATGTAAGGAATGGTAGGCCTTATAACGCTTCTTCATTAACGAAGATAGTTCAAGCGCCTCTTCTTTTGCTTTGCCGTCCTCTAGCTTTTGGATCTTTGGCTCTGTCGCTTCAAACTGTTTTTGCGAAGCGCTGATGCTTTTTTCTTCTTTTTGTAATTTATTTTCACGCTCATCTAATAACTGCTGCGCTTTTTGTGCTTTATTTTTTATTTTCTTTTTATCTTTAATCCCTAGCTCAATAATTTGGTCGTATATCGCATTTTCTTGCTGTTCTAAATCAGCTAACGGTTTTTGCTGATCAGCAAATTGCTTTTCTTGTGCTACCACTTTTTCTAATCCATTATATACCTCAAGTTCAGGCGATGAGCCCTCTGCACAGCCTGCTAGTGACATAGCAGCAATGCCAATAACTATATATCTTCCGACGCATTTCATATTTGGTAAATCCTCCCTTATTCATGGGTCATTATACAATTTTTGTAGGAAATTAGCAATTTATCTACACCCTTTTTCCACCTTTTAATATATTATACTAACCCAATCGTGAAAAAAAGGGAGTTTATTACTTTTTACCTTGGGATTGATAACTACGGGAGGTTACATTATGTTGGGTTATGGTGGATATGGCTGCGGCGGTTCTAATAAAGGTTTCGTGTTATTAATCGTACTGTTCATTTTATTAGTTATTATCGGCTGCAGCTGTGGCGGCTGGTAATTATACAATAAAAGCGGCTAACTGCCGCTTTTATTTTTTCTTATGCATGTTTTTCCAAATGTTTGATACATATAATTAGTAGAAACATTTATGTGGTCAAGGTCGAGGTAATGACTTTTTTATACGGATTTGGTACACTTTATACCTATAAAATAGCCTAGGGAGATGTGAAAGTTGATTACAATGAACGATATTATCCAAGACGGACACCCAACGCTGCGAGAAGTAGCAAAAGAAGTACCGTTACCTGCTTCTGAAGAAGACAAAAAGATTTTACATAGCTTATTAGAATATGTGAAAAACAGCCAAGACCCTGAAATTGCTGCTAAATATGGACTGCGATCTGGTATCGGACTTGCCGCTCCTCAAATTAATGTATCAAAACGAATGATTGGGGTACACGTTACGGATGAAAAAGGTAAGCTATACAGCTATGCATTATTTAACCCTAAGATCATTAGCCACTCCGTTGAAAAGACATATCTTACAGGCGGCGAAGGCTGCTTGTCTGTCGATCAAGATATCCCAGGATTTGTTCCTCGATATGCACGCATCACAGTAAAAGGCACAACGCTTGAAGGCGAAGAAGTAAAAATTCGTTTGAAAGGCCTTCCTGCTGTCGTATTTCAGCACGAAATTGATCATTTAGACGGAATTATGTTTTATGATTACATTAATAAAGAACATCCATTTCAAGAACCTGAAAATGCTTTTCCATACGAACGCTAAAAAACGCGAGCTAGAGCTCGCGTTTTTTCTTATTTTAATAATCCCACTAGCTCTAATCCGTGGAGAATGCCATCTTCTGCTACATCTTTTGTAACAAGATCAGCCACTTCTTTCACGACTTCTTCCGCATTTCCCATCGCTACGCCATTTCCGACAAATTCAAGCATTTCGATATCGTTTAAGCCGTCTCCGAATGCATATACATCTTTTTTGTCAAAGCCAAGTTTTTCGATCATGGTCTCAATCCCTCGCGCTTTTGATCCACCTTTTGGCAGAATATCAGTTGAAAATTCATGCCAGCGAATAAAATCAAATTTCTTAAATGTTTCTTCATAAGGAGCTTCTTCTCCCGCTGTGCAGAATAAGAGGGATTGATAAATTTCACGCCCTTTGAAATAAGCAGGATCATGGTGAGGGTGGGTAAATCCAATTTTCAGCGTGCTGATGCTGGATTCGATGTAGTCATGAAATTCAATGTTTGATTTCATATCTTCATGATCCATGTATACGACAGGGTGATCATGCTCAACAGCAAAAGCTGTTAAATCCTGAAGCTCTTCTTTATTTAACGGGTTTTTGTAAAGAACTTCTCCATTTAAAACAATGTACTGACCATTAAAGCTAATATATGTTTGAATATCCAACTCTTCACGCAGATCTTTAAACATAAAAGGAGCCCTTCCAGTTGCAATTGCCACTTCATGCCCCTGCTCTTTTAACAGCTGGACAGCTTTTTTTGTAGAAGCAGGCAGTTTTTTATCATGATCCAACAACGTTCCATCAATATCAAAAAAAATAATCTTTCGTTCCACGTTTATCACCTTATTTTTTATAATTTTTTATCTCTTTGTTAAGCCTTTCCAATTATATCAAACAAGTACTGATTTCTCTATAAATGGACGCCCCTATTTACAATTTTTCCATATTTAACCACGAGAAACCTCTCCCTTTTCATCATATAATAAAAGTATAGAGAGAGACAGGCAGGTATTGCAAAAAACAAAGGAGCTGAAAAATCATGTTAAAAGATTTTCGAAAAAGGCTGCTAAAACGCTGGAATGAATTATTGCGTAAAAAAACGATGGCATAATCGATTTTTTTAGGGCTTTCTGTTGTAAAATTTGCAGAGTGTGTGTCTGCATCGTACAATGGAATAGCCCTTATTTTTTATACGCCCGGAAAATATAGTCTTGTATCCGTTTCCTATTAATATTATTCTATAATTAATTGACTTGTTATATTTAGATGACTAAAATGTAGTGAAAGCAAGTTTCTTTAGAAAATACATGAAATACATACACATTTTATAATATAATAAAATAAGTTATTTGAATTTCGGAATTAAGGAGAGATTTTTGTTATGATTTTTAAAGTTTATTTTCAAGAAAAAATGAGTGAAGTAGCTGTACGTGAAAATACAAAAACAGTGTATGTGAACGCAGATTCTGAGCGTGACGTTCGTAAAAAGTTAAAAGCGCGTTCAATTAATATTGAGTTTGTTCAAGCAGTGACTGGAGACTATCTAGAATATGAACAACAGCATGAAGATTTTAAAGTATTGGAGATATGATGAAAATGAAATTTGTAAAAAATAATCAAACGGCAGTTTTCGCCCTGGGTGGACTAGGCGAAATCGGTAAAAATACGTATGCCGTACAGTTTCAAGATGAAATTATTCTTATTGATGCAGGAATTAAATTCCCTGAAGATGAGCTTTTAGGAATTGACTACGTTATTCCTGACTACAGTTATTTGGTAAAAAATGCAGATAAAATCCGTGGCCTTTTCGTTACACATGGTCATGAAGATCACATCGGCGGAATTCCTTACTTATTAAGAGAATTAAACATTCCTATTTATGCAGGGAAATTAGCCCTTGGACTTCTTCGCAACAAATTAGACGAGCACGGGTTGCTTCGTACAGCTCAGCTTCATGAAATTACTGAAGATGACGTAATTAAATTCCGTAAAACATCGGTAACGTTCTTCCGTACAACTCACAGTATTCCTGATTCTTACGGAATTGTGGTAAAAACACCAAACGGACAAATCGTACATACAGGAGATTTCAAGTTTGATTTTACACCAGTGGGCGAACCGGCTAACTTAACAAAAATGGCTGAAATCGGTAAAGAAGGCGTTCTATGCTTGCTTTCAGACAGTACAAACAGTGAAATTCCTAACTTTACGATGTCTGAGCGCCGCGTAGGTGACAGCATTCATGACATTTTCCGTAAAGTAGACGGCCGTATTATTTTTGCAACGTTTGCTTCAAATATTCACCGCTTACAGCAAGTAGTGGAAGCAGCCGTATTGCATAACCGCAAAGTTGCTGTATTCGGACGCAGTATGGAAGCAGCTATTGAGATTGGCCAACAGCTTGGATATATTTCATGTCCAAAAGATACGTTCATTGAGCCTTCTCAAATTAACCGAATTCCAGCTAACCGCGTGACTATTTTATGTACAGGCAGCCAAGGTGAACCGATGGCAGCGCTATCTAGAATTGCAAACGGTACTCACCGCCAAATTCAAATTATCCCTGGAGATACGGTTGTGTTCTCATCTTCACCTATTCCAGGAAATACAGTAAGTGTTAGCAAAACAATTGATATGCTATTCCGTGCAGGAGCAGAGGTTATTCACGGTGCTCTAAACGATATCCATACTTCTGGACACGGCGGACAGGAAGAGCAAAAATTAATGCTTCGTTTGATGAAACCAAAATACTTTATGCCAATTCACGGTGAGTATCGCATGCAGAAGATGCACATCAAACTTGCAACAGACTGTGGAGTTCCTGAAGAAAACTGCTTCATTATGGATAATGGAGAGGTGCTAGCTTTAAGCGACAGTGAAGCTTCAGTAGCTGGAAAAATCCCTTCAGGCTCTGTATATATTGACGGAAGCGGAATTGGTGACATTGGAAATATCGTACTTCGTGACCGCCGCATTTTATCTGAAGAAGGACTTGTTATTGTCGTTGTAAGCATCAATATGAAAGACTTCAAGATCGCTGCTGGTCCAGACATTATCTCTCGTGGTTTTGTTTATATGCGCGAATCTGGCGACTTAATTAATGATGCACAGTCCCTCATTACAAAACACTTGAACAAAGTGATGGAACGTCGTACGTCACAATGGTCTGAGATTAAAAATGAAATCACAGACACATTGGCTCCATTCCTTTACGAAAAAACAAAGCGCCGTCCAATGATTTTACCAATCATTATGGAGGTTTAATAAAAGAAAAAGAGCAGATGCAATTGCATCTGCTCTTTTTTATTAGGAACTGGCAAATTTATTTTCGAAGCGGTTGATATCTGCGTCTGCTCCAATAACAATTAACACGTCTCCTTCTTGTATCGTTTCGGACGCCTGAGGAGAAACGATGATATCTCGATCACGCTTAATGGCTACAATGTTAATACCATATTTCGCACGAATGTCTAACTCAATCAGCGTATTGCCAGCCATTCTTTTGCTTGCTACTAATTCGACAATGCTGTGTTCTTCAGATAGCTCCAAATAATCCAGCACGCTGTTTGAAATCATGTTATTGGCAATTCTTCGTCCCATATCTCGTTCGGGATGCACGATAAAATTGGCGCCAATTTTTGATAATACTTTGGCATGATAATCATTTTGCGCTTTTACCGTTATTTTTTCAACGCCCAGCTCTTTTAGTATAAGGGTCGTCAAAATACTTGCCTGAATATTGTCGCCAATAGCTACGATAACGTGATCAAAATTACGAATTCCTAAACTTTTTAGAACCCCTTCATCCATTGAATCGCCTACTACTGCATGCGAAGCAACGTTAGCATACTCATTTACCTTTTCTTCATCAATGTCAATCGCCAGAACTTCCATTCCTTGATCGCTTAATGTTTTACAAATACTTCCACCAAATCTACCTAATCCGATGACTGCAAATTCTTTTTTCATTTGAATTCCTCCATTATGTACAGGAAAAAATCTGAACTACCGTTATTTTACCACAATTCTTTTGTATCAACCTCATTTTCCCGTTAACAACGCTTATATGTCTTTACTATTTCTCATAGAAAAACAGAAGGATCAGCTCCTTCTGTTTTTTAAGCTGTAGCATGGGTTTGAACAAGGTAATAATATACGCCTTTTTGCTGCATAAGTTCCCCGTGATTGCCTGTTTCAATAATGCTTCCGTGGTCTAACACAATGATGTTATCTGCTTCTCGTATAGTCGATAGCCGATGAGCAATCATGATGGCCGTTCTGTTATTTAACAGCGTTTTAAGCGCTTGTTGAATCTTCACTTCTGTTTCTGTATCGATGCTTGCTGTCGCTTCATCTAAAATGATAATACGAGGATCAGCCAACAGCGTTCGAGCAAATGAAATCAATTGACGCTCTCCCACCGATAAAACGTTTCCTCGCTCTTCTACTTCCGTATCATAGCCTTTTTTCAGACGCTTTATAAAATCTGCAGCCCCTACCGCTTCTGCGGCCTTAATCACTTCATCATCGGTAGCATCCGGTTTTCCAAACCGAATATTCTCCGTGATGGTTCCTGAAAAAATAAAGGTTTCTTGCAGCACAATACTAATTTGTGCTCGTAAACTCGCTAACGTAATATCTTGAATAGGCATATTATCAATTAAAATCTGCCCTTTGTTCACATCATAAAAACGTGTGATTAAATTAGCAATGGACGTTTTTCCAGATCCAGTATGCCCCACTAAAGCAACCGTCTGTCCTTCTTTTATTTCAATTGATACGTTGTTTAGAGCTTTACGCTTCCCATCATAAGAAAATGAGACGTGCTTGAACTCAACTTTCCCCTTCATATTCTCTAAAGACGTAGCGGTTTCCAAATCTGCGACGAGAGGTTTTTCATCTAGAAATTCAAAAATGCGCTCGGATGAAGCCATTCCCATTAATAATTGATTGTACACTTGCCCTAAACGAGAAATCGGTTCCCAAAACATCCCGAGATAAAAAGCAAATGATACAAAAATACCAATTGTTAGCCGCTCATCTTGAATAAGTGCAGCACCGAACCAAATTAAAATGGCCGTTCCGACAGCATTTGTGAGTTCTACAAACGGTCGAAACATGGCATTTTTTCGAGTAGCTTGCCTCCAGCTCTCGTAATTTTCACTGTTTATGCGATCAAAAAACAGCATATTTTCTTGTTCTTGAGCAAATGATTGAGTAACGCGAATGCCTTGAATACTCTCATTTAAATGTGAATTTAATACTGACTGCTTCATACGAACAACTTGCCATGACCGGCGGATTCTTCTTCTCAGCTTTGTAGAAATCAAAAACATAATCGGTAAAATGACTAAAACAGCACATGTCAAAGCAGGACTGAGAGAAAATAATATAACCACAATTCCCACTAACAATAAGAGGTCCATAAATAGGTTAACTACCCCGTTGGTAAATAAATCTTGAAGAGAGTTAATATCATTCATAATCCTTACAAGAATAGAGCCTCCTGAACGCGTATCAAAAAACCGGTGCGACAGCCCTTGAACATGCGTAAATAAATGTTTTCTTAAATCATATATCACGTGCTGCCCGAGTTGATTCATCCATTTAATCCGAAAGACATTCGCAATATAAGATAGGATATACAAGCTAAAAATGATGAAAACTAACTGCATGAGCAGCGTGCTATTCTTATCTTTTACAGCATGATCAAGCGTATAGACACCTATCAAAATAGGAATAGCGAGTCTAATGACCGTCGTGATAATGACCATAAGAAACGAGAAAGGAAGCAAGTTTTTTCGATATGGATGAAGATAACGAAACAAGCGGGCCATTTGCTTCCAGTTAAACGTCTTATCAATGATTTGATCTGTTTGATAATAAAAGCGCTCTCGCACAACTTTATTTTTTTCGCCTGCCATTCTATTCCTCCCTTGTTATACGTTCATCACCGACGTACTGCTTTCATATTGAATGTCGTAAATGTTTTTATAAATCCCTTGCTTTTGAATGAGCGTTTCGTGGCTTCCTCTCTCTTTTATACGACCTTCATGTAAGACCAAGATTTCATCGGCATGTCGCAAAGAAGAAAGGCGGTGCGCGATAATAAACGTCGTACGATTTTTCATCACTTCTTTTAAAGCCAATTGAATTTCTCTTTCTGTTTTCATATCAACGGCACTGGTGGCATCATCTAATACTAGAATACTAGGATTTAAGATAAGCGCTCGTGCAATCGCAATACGCTGCTTTTGCCCGCCTGATAACCCCAGTCCTCTCTCTCCCAGCATCGTATCATATCCATCTGGAAGCTCCATAATAAAATCATGCGCCTGCGCTCGTTTTGCAGCATCAATAATGTCTTCTCTAGAAATACCCGGCACGCCATAAGAGATGTTGGTTCCTATGCTGCTTGAGAACAAAAACGTTTCTTGAAGTACAAAGCTAATTTCTTTCCGAAGAACAGAGAGCGGATACTCTTTAATCGGACGATGGTTAACTAAGATCTGTCCTGAAGTCGGTTCATAAAACCTCGTGAGCAGCTGTGTTAAGCTTGTTTTGCCGGCTCCAGTTGCACCGATTAAACCTACTACTTTCCCTTTAGAAGCAGAAAACGATATGTTCTCAAGCGATTTTTTATCCTCGTTTGGATAGGATAAGCTAACATGCTGAAACTCGACCGTTCCATTAATAGAGAAACTTCCGGCATGCTCATGGACTTTTTCTTCTTCTTCTAAAATTTCTAGCAGCCTTTCACCTGAAGCTTTAGACTGTGAAAACATATTGATAACAAACCCTAGATTCATAATCGGCCACATTAAATAAGAGGTTAAGCTAAAGAAAGCAACAAGCTCTCCAGGACGTACGCTTCCGTTCATAACAAGCGCTCCTCCGTAAGCAAGGAGACCAACAATAGATAAATTCCCTATAAACTCCATTAAGGGGAAATAAGTTGCCCACACATTCGCTGTTTCAATGTTTCGATTTTTATAAACTCCGTTGGAATCGTTAAATTTAGAGGTTTGAAATTTTTCTCTTGATAATGATTTGACCGTCTGTATGCCGCTTATATTTTCTTGAACATTTGTATTAAGTTCTCCAAACGATTGGCGAATTAAGCGAAACGCTGGATGAACGCGTTTATCAAAACGATAAACAGCTACCCCCAAAAAAGGCAGCAGGAAAATTGTGACAAGAGTGAGTGAAATAGAGTAATAGAACATAACGGAAAAGCTGGCAGTAAGTAAAATGACGAAGCGAATTAATTCTGAGAAGCCAAAAGATAGAAAAAAACGAAATCCTTCTACATCAGCTGTCAACCTGGACATCAAGTCCCCTGTTTTAGCATTGTCATAATAAGAAAACGGTAAATACTGAAGTTTGCGGTAAAGTTTATTGCGAAGAGTATACACGGACTTAATTCCAAATAAGTCGCCGTAATATTGCTGAATATATGTAAAGATTCCTTTGATGATCATCAGTCCAATAAAAATAAATGCTACATTATCGACTAGCTGATATTGTTTTCCTAACACGATATGATCAATCGTATATTGCAGCACAATAGGGTAAATCACAGTGATGGAGGTTACAAATAACAAGCAAATAGCAGAATAAAAAAAGTACATTCGGTACGGCAAATAAAAATCTTTTAGTTTTTTAAACGTTCCCATATACCCCGTCCTTTCCCTTAGCTAAGATGTGGCACACATATTTAAATATATCGGTTCCCGAAATAAATTACCATAATTTTTAGATATTTTTTCAAAAAAAGGTAAATAGTCATAAAAAAGAGGTTGGGATATAGCTAAATGAATTCCATCTAAAGACGAAACTATTCACTCAAACAAAAAAACGAACCACTAATCAAACATATTGATCAATGGTTCGTTTTTCACTTCGTCTAAAATACTTTTGTCCCAGCTTCTTTTTTTATTGTTTTTCCACTGCATGTCCGCCGAACTCATTGCGAAGAGCGGCAACTACTTTACCTGTAAACGTATCATCTTCAAGTGAGCGATAGCGCATCATTAAAGATAAAGCAATAACTGGCGTTGGCACTTGTAAATCTAAAGCTGATTCAACCGTCCATTTCCCTTCACCGGAAGAATGCATAACTCCTTTAATACTGTCAAGTTTTGCATCTTTTGAAAATGCACGTTCCATTAATTCGATTAACCATGAGCGAATAACAGAGCCATTGTTCCATACGCGGGCTACAGCTTCGTAGTCATAGTCAAATTCACTTTTCTCTAACACATCAAAACCTTCAGCAATTGCTTGCATCATGCCGTACTCAATTCCGTTATGAACCATTTTCAAGAAGTGACCGCTTCCTGCTGCACCTGAATAGAGGTAGCCATTTTCTACGTTGATGTCGCGGAAAATAGGTTCGATTGTAGCAAATGCTTCTTTATCTCCGCCAATCATCATACAAGCGCCGTTTCGGGCACCTTCCATTCCGCCGCTCGTTCCAACATCGAAGTAGTGAATTCCTTTTTCAGCAGAAGCTGCAGCACGTCGTACGGAATCTTTATACTTAGAATTACCGCCTTCGATAATCATATCTCCTTCTTCAAGTAATTCTTGAAGCTCAGAAATTACTTTTTCTGTGAGCTCTCCGGCTGGAACCATTACCCAAGCAATGCGTGGTTTTTCTAATTTGCTTACTAATTCTTGAATGGAAGAAGCGCCTTCTGCTCCCTTTTCTGATACTTTCTGTACGGCTTCGTTGTTCACATCGAATGCTACCACAGAATGGTTATGATCTAGTAAATTCAATACTAAGTTTGCTCCCATTTTCCCTAAGCCAATCATACCTAATTTCATATGTAAATTACCTCCAATAGTAAGTTTCGTATCATGTTGTTAGTGTTAGTATGGTGTAAACTCACAAGAAAAAATCCACATTTTTATATTTCCTTTATCAGTTACTTCCTACACACAAAAAAGAAAAACATTCGATGCAAGTTCTACTAAGCATCGAATGCTTTTCACCTGTTACAACTGCCTGTATTTATTCGTTCTCGCCTAATACACGATTCACGCGCTTTTCAAGCATTTTCATACCGCTTCCACCAGCTTGGAAGTGGCGTAGCTGACCTGTTTTGTCAAATACATAATATGCCGGTACATATTGATTTTCAAATGCATCCGTTAATTTATGTTCACTGTCTACAAAAATTGGCTGCGTAATATCGTGTTCTGCTGCTACTTCTTTAATTTTTGTTAAGTCTAAATCATCTTCAGAGCGCGGCATATGAACGGCTACTACGTTTAGTTGTTCTTTGTATTGGTCGCGAAATTCATTTACTTGAGGCATTGCTTCTTTACATAGATGACAGCTTACTGACCAAAAATGAATAAGCGTTGGCTTTTCGCCAATTAGCTGCTCTTTTGTAACCTCTCCGTTTAACCATTCTGTAGCGCCCGTTAACTCAGGCATTGGCTGACGTAATTTCATGAATAAAAGCCTCCCTTGTTTTCACTATTATTGACTATATGTTCTTTATTATCCGATGAAAAAAAGGCCTAACGTGGACGTTAGACCTTTTAAACGTTGTGCTTACGCGTTTAAAGTAGCTTGACCTGGTTTCCAGTTAGCTGGGCAAAGTCCGCCAGTTTGTAACGCTTGAAGAACACGTAAAGTTTCATCAACGTCACGGCCAATATTGTTGTGGTTTACAACTGAATATTGTAATTCGCCTTCTGGGCTGATGATGAATAAACCGCGAAGTGCTACACCTTCTTCTTCAATTAAAACGCCGTACTCACGAGAAACAACGTGATTTGTATCAGCTGCTAATGGATATTTAAGATCACCTAAACCATTATCTTTACGATCAGTGTTGATCCAAGCTAAGTGTGTATGGATTGTGTCTGTAGAAACACCGATTACTTCTGCGTCAAGATCTTCAAACTCATCATAACGGTCAGAAAGTGCAGTGATTTCTGTTGGACATACAAATGTAAAGTCCATTGGATAGAAGAATAATACTGTCCATTTGTCATTTTTAATATTTTCTTCTAAGCTAACTTTACCGAATTCTTTGTTTGATAATACAGCTTCCATTTCAAAGCGTGGAGCTTGTTTACCTACCATACGTTCTGGCATACATGATCCCTCCAAATAATTATTAAATGAGAAAATGTATAAAACATTCTCACTTATGTACTGTTATAACGGTTTTCATTATAATGGATATTGTTTTTTTAGTCAATATTAATTAAGAATGAATTTAAACAACATCTTATAATGGTAACATAGTTGTTATGCCCGCCTTTAGGGCAAATTAAACCCTGACTTCAGCAAAAAAATGCTATAAAAGGGTTGCATTTATTTACCTTCTCAGTTTAGCATGTCTAATATCGGGAATAAACAAATGTGCTCATACTCTTACAAAATCTTTTCCACAGAATACATTCCCACTTATTAATATTGAAACAGAACATAGGAAGGATGAACAACGAATGTTTAAGATGCAAGACATCAACTGGGAACAGCTTCTTACCAATGCTGGAGTTATTGTGTTAAAACTTATTGCCATTACCATTGTATTTTTACTTGTACGAGCAATTGGTAAAAAAGTTATTGAGCGTTCCTTTGAAAAAATGAGTGAGCGCGAAAATACTACGCGCGGACGCATGCTCACACTCAAAAGTTTAACCGTTAATGTGTTTTCATATGTACTTATTTTTATTTTTGTCGTCATGCTGCTTGAAGCAGTAAATATCCATGCGACAGCTCTATTAGCCGGTGCCGGAGTTGTGGGTCTAGCAATCGGGTTCGGTGCTCAAGGACTAGTTAGCGACGTTGTAACAGGTTTCTTTTTACTTCTTGAAAAACAGCTGGATGTTGACGACTATGTAACAACCGGAAGTTTTTCAGGAATTGTCGAATCAGTAGGTCTGCGTACTACTCAAATTCGCGGATTTGATGGAACTTTACACTATGTGCCTAACCGTGAAATTACAAGCTTAAGCAATCATTCCCGAGGCAATATGCGCGCGTTGATTGATATTGGCATTTCGTATGATGATGATATTGACAAAGCAATTTCCGTACTAGAAAAAGTATGCGAGCGCGTTGCTGCAACAAATGAAAACATTGTAGAAGGACCAAGCGTGATAGGAGTTCAAGGTCTAGGCGCATCGGACGTTGTGCTTCGTGTAGTTGGCAAAGCTAAAAACGGTGAGCAGTGGGGGGTTGAACGTCAGCTTCGCAAAGAGTTTAAAGAAGCGTTTGACGCAAACGGTATTGATATTCCGTTCCCTCATCAAGTAAATATTGATAAAAAGCAGCCTGAAGATGCCAAGCAGCCTCAGCATGCATAAAAATAGCCGAAGGATTTATTCCTTCGGCTTTCTTTTATCCTTGTACCTTGTTGCCTACTTGCTGACAAATTTCTTCTGCCGTTAATCCGCTAGCTGTAATAACTGAGCCTTGCGTTACTGCATCAGAAATCCCCATTACGTTTGAATCCTGTCCTGTTACAACACAGCAATCGCACCCTTGTGCATCACTTTCGTTGCGTAATTGTACCACTTCATGTCCGAGCTGCTGAAGTGCAGCCTGTACATCTGTTAAACCGTATTCTACACCAATTCGTGCCATCGTTGCCCACCTCCTCATGGTATTAATTTAGCCATAAGGAAAAATGATTATACGATTTATTGATTGCCTTTATGTTCAAAATATTTTGTAATAAGTGAAATCGCCGTATCTATTGCGCCTTCATGAGGCTGCAGCTTTGCATGATGAAGCCCATATTCAGACTGAACGCCAAGCCAAAACATAAATCCAGGAATATCTTTTAGCATATAGCCAAAATCTTCTCCTGTCATTGCTTCTTTGCATTCAATGACATCCACGTCGGTTTGCGCTTTGGCAAATTCCATAAACTCTCGCGTGACTTCATGGTGATTATATACTTGATGATACATACATCCATAATCAATGGCTGTTTCACACTGATACCCTACTTCTACTCCTTTAACAATCGCTTCAATTCGTTCTTTAACACGCGTCATTGATTCAGGAGATAGCGTGCGAATGGTTCCTTCTATGCGAGCTCGCTCCGCAATAATATTTTGAACCGTCCCCCCTTGAATTTTTCCTACTGTAATTACAGCGCTGTCTAGCGGATCAACGTTGCGAGCAACAATCGTTTGAAGCTGTGAAACGAGCTGACATGCAGCGACTACCATATCATTTGTTGTATGTGGATAAGCAGCATGCCCGCCTTTTCCTTTTAAATCAATAAATAGCTCAGACGTGTTAGCAAATAGTAACCCTTCCTTCAGTGCAATCGACCCAACCGGATATTCAGGAGCTACGTGAAGGGCAAAGATGAAATCTGGAAGCCATTCTTTCATGATATCGCTTTGGAGCATTGGCTGTGCTCCTCCTGGACCTTCTTCTGCCGGCTGAAAGATGAACAGTACGTTATCTTTGATTTCATGCTGAGCAAAGTAAGTCAGTACGCCTAGCCCAATGGCCATATGCATATCATGTCCGCAGGCATGCATGAGTCCTTCATGCTGTGATTGAAAAGAATAATTCGTTTCTTCCGTGATAGGAAGACCGTCAATATCTGCTCGGTAGCCTATTGTTTTAGTTGGGTTTGTACCATGTACTTTAACAAAAAGTCCCGTTTTCCACGTCTTTACTTCTAAGCGCTCTTGCGGAAGAGTGTTAATATAATCAAGCAAAAAACGCTGTGTTTTCACCTCTTGAAACCCTAATTCAGGAATTCTATGTAGCTCTCTTCTTATTTTCACAAATTCATTTTCAGCCATGTGTATGTCCTCCTCACGAAATAAAGAAGAAAGCGTGGTTGCCCACGCTTCCAACTTGTCCATATGATACGTTTAAGGATTCAGTATCCCAATCGCTAAAACCTATTAATTCAGCAAAGAAAAAGCGCAAACTGATCGTTTTTCTTATTCTTCGTTTAATTGACGCAATTCTTGCTTGATTTCTGTTTTAGACTTTGTTTTTTCGTCAATTTCTTTAATAACGCGTGCTGGCGTACCTGCTACTACTGTGTAAGGAGCTACATCTTCGACCACAATTGCACCTGCAGCAACTACGGCACCTTTACCTACTGTTACCCCTTCAAGAACAACAGCATTAGCACCGATTACTACATCATCTTCTACTACAACTGGTTTTGCAGAAGGTGGCTCAATAACACCAGCTAATACAGAACCTGCGCCGATATGACAATTTTTACCTACTGTTGCACGACCACCAAGTACTACGTTCATGTCGATCATTGTTCCTTCACCGATTACAGAACCGATGTTAATCGATGCACCCATCATAATAACAGCGTTGTCGCCGATTTCAACTTGATCGCGAATAATAGCGCCTGGCTCGATACGAGCTTTAATTCCTTTCATATCTAATAAAGGAATCGCAGAGTTGCGGCGATCGTTTTCAATTACGTAGTCTTCAATTTTTCCTTCGTTTGCTTCAATAGCAGCTTTGATTTCTTTCCATTCACCAAATACTACACCTGTGTTGCCCGTTACGAATGTTTTAGAAGATGAACCAAAGTCAATTCCTTCTACTTCACCTTTTACGTAAACTTTTACCGGTGTTGATTTTGTACTGTTTTGAATAAATGAGATAATCTCATTAGCATCCATCATTTTCATTATGTATTCCTCCTAAGTAAGCAATGTCTCATTTAATGTAACAAAATGCTTTCACAATGACAAGCATCATTATCGTTTTAATAAAAAGATAACGATTGCAAATAAAAAAAGCGAGCACCTGAGCTCGCTTTAGACCGTTTCTCTTACGTATTCACGTACAATATCAACAAATGCTCGAACTTGCTTCAGTTTAAACGCTGATTCATATCCAACTAAAGAAGTGTCTCGTGTAATTGGCTCGCCATTTGCTTTTAGAAGCGGCGTCCGATGAATATGGCTTCCAGCTTCTTTGATAGCAATCGATGGTAAAATAGCGAAACCAAGACCATTTAAAGCCATTTGTTTACACGTCTCAATCTGATCCACTACAATCGTACGCTTCGGTGTAGTATGAAACTCTCGATGCCACCATTCTAAAATTTCTTGATAATACGTTGAGTCACTTTTAAATTGAATAAATGGTCGATGAGTATTTACTACTTCCGCTGCCCTTTCAATTTCTGAATCAACTAGGTAAAGAGGATCTGTAAACAAATGTTCTTTGACGCCTTTCCAATCGGGATTTCCGCGTATGATTCCAATATGTACCTCATCTTCGTACAGGTAGCGAAGCATTTCACTGCTCCAGCCGGTTACAAGAGAGATTTTAGCATGTGGGTAACGATCCATATAGCGTTTTAACACCGCCGGCAGCCAGTGCTGTCCAATAATCGAAGCCACCGCTAATTTGAGTGTACCATATACTTCATTATCTAAATGATGCAAGTCCTCGCGAACCCGATCTTCTTTTTCTACTACTTCTTTTGCAAATTGAACAATCTTTTCTCCAGCAGGCGTTAATGACAGTCCTTTTTGCGAACGAATGAAGATTTGTGTATCCCATGCTTTTTCAATGGTTTGCAGCCTCTGTGATAAAGCTGGTTGCGATACAAATAATCTCTCTGCAGCTTTTCTCATATTTAATTCTTGAGCTAATACAACGAGCATTCGACATTCTATTAATTGCATTCAGTTATTCCTTTCAAGCCTCTTTTTACTTTCATTTTACCTTTATCATATAAGAAAAAAACGGAGAAAGATAGGCTGAAACACGATTTCTTAAAAAAATTATTGAAATGACTCTTTCGGGAGAATGATGGACTGCCTTCTTAATGACTTTAACAAATTTCTTCGCGTTAAAATCCCTTCAAAAATACCATCTTCATTCTCTACGCACAAAAAAGGATGGTTAATCATGGCATTTATGACTTTTAATACGGATTTTTTCATGGAGACACGAGGAACATTTTGATTCATAACTTCTTCTACTTTCATGGTTTCTAATCTTTCAAATTCAATGCGCTTTAACCCTAAAATCGAATCTAAAATAAGCGTCATGCTCACGAACCCCTGCAGCTGAAACCTTGGATTTAATACGGGAATGGACGTATAGCCAGTCTTTGTTAACACAAGCAAAGCATGTTCTAAATTATTTCCCACTTGAACATGAGCAACTTTATCAGAAGTGACAAGCAAATCTCGAAGTTCAATTTGATTTAACTGATTGTAATCAATATCAATCATTTATACATTCTCCTTCCATTTCTCATAACTTCCACGTGTGTAAAGAGAAAAAGAACAAGCTACAAAATGAAAATAGCTTGCTTACGTAAATGCGAACCTTTAAGAGGGAATAGAAGCAGACACACTCGATGTTCTCCCTTATATGTTAAGTCTAGATTTTTTTAAAACAAGTGTCAACGAAAGTTCATAATTATCTGAATTTTTTATTTTGCTTTTTTTACAGCATTCGACCCTTTCCTTCCATTTATCAGAAAATCCGCTATCACTTTGTCGGTATTTCTCGGGAAAATAGGACAGAAGCCACCGCAAAAACTCCATACGCAGTAACAAAAAAATGCCGCAAAGTATAAAATCCTTTGCGGCATTCGTTTTGCTTTATCCCTTAATGAATAAGTTCAAAAATTTCAATTGCAATCATATCAACGTTATCAAATTGATAAACAGCTGGCTTTTCACCATCTTGATATACTTCAAGTTCGTATGTTTCAGTTTTTGCATGATATTTCACGCTGCAAATTCTTTTTCCCTCTACTTCGAAGAAGCGTTGTGGCGCTTCACTTCCACTTGCTTGCTCACGGAGATTCACAAGACGAGTTAAAATACCTTGTAATTGTGACATATAATCTCTCCTTTCACCTATTACATCATTACGCATTCGACTTTTCTACAATATCAATTCAAATAAGTACTTTATCTAAACTAATACTTAAAAGACACCATTTCACTATATGCCACATACTAAAAAAACACAAGTACTTTACGTGATTTTTCATAAGAAAATGCCTTATTATAGCGATATATGTCGTTTTTTATTATAATAACATAGCGATATACTATGTATCATCCAAAACTTCATTCTACTTTAACACCATTCATTTTGATATAGGGAGGTGCTTTCATTGAGATCTATAGAGCTGTACACACAACCAGCTTGCCCACCTTGCGAAATTGTTAAACAGTTTTTACAGCATCACCACGTTTCC
Source organism: Priestia sp. SB1 (assembly GCF_038898415.1). Taxonomy (NCBI): domain Bacteria; kingdom Bacillati; phylum Bacillota; class Bacilli; order Caryophanales; family Bacillaceae; genus Priestia; species Priestia sp. SB1. Next base: position 177,898 of record NZ_JBBJSS010000003.1, read on the forward strand.
TATAAAGAATTTGACGTATCTAAAGATGCTTCTGCTCGAAAACGAATGACTACTGAGTTAGAGTCTTATTCCACTCCGACTATTCGTGTTGATCAGGAAATTATCAGAGGGTTTGACCTTCAAGCGCTTGAGAAGCTTCTGAACATTGGGTAACAGAAACACTCAAAATAAGCTTTTCTCGGCTATTTTGAGTGTTTCTTACTATATATAAGCTTTTGTACCTTCCATTTCCCCTGTTTTTTTACTAAAGTGATCATTTCATAATGATCTTGGTATTTTACTCGTTCATTATGCACAGCCGGAAAAAATTGATAGACATAAGCTTTGTTTTGGTCGGAATGAAGAGCTACCTTCGTCTGTTCATCGAAAGAAAAGAAAGGGATGTAGTGTGTTAAATATTCAGGTCCCTCTCCGACATATCCTTGAGCTTTTTGTAAGAGAGCCTCATTAAAAAATACGGATGCATACTCATCATCTAAAAATAATTTCAGCTCACGAGCAGCATCTTGATTAGCATGGGCAGACGCAGCTCTTAGCTGAGCCTGATAAGCGTCCTGCAAATTTATAAAGATTTCATGCCTAATCTCTCCTGACACTTCTGCATGAACAGATTTTCCTGAGTACAAGATCATCATCAAAAAGACAAGTAAGCATATTTTCTTCAAATTAACTCAGCTCCTTCGCTTCTTTTTTATTAGAATTCCGAAATTTCCCCTGCCTATGCATATCTCTATAACCGACTGTCGTTCCCCTCTAAAAAAACATAAAAAACCGGCAACCACTTTTGCTGGTTGCCGGTTTAACTTCAACTTATATATTCTCTACAAAACGTCTCTTTCATATAAAAAAGAATATGAAATATCAAGGAATATATAGTGCATATTATCAATCGGATACGAAAAAGTCCGGATATTCTCACCTGTTTCAATATCATTATACAAATCTGATAATATGCCTTTTTTTTCATAGCTCATTCGAATAATATTCTCAAGAAAATATGGGCGCCAGCTCCAATTTTTCTTTACATATTCAGGCTCAAGAATCCAATCCTCGTTTTTCTTTACATAGTTAGAAGACTTTTGAAATCCATTTTCATCGCAGATGTAAAGGCGAAAACACACGTTGGATAGTTCTTCTGCAATAACAGGCAGCATATCGTCATACGTTTCTAGCTTTCTGCACTTTGTCATTACCTGCTGCATTTTATCTTGAAAGCGTTCTGTCAGCTGGTAAACAGCAAGCAGCTTTTTCTTTTCATGAGCGATATACATTTCGAAACGTTCCTTTAGTTTATCCTTTAAGATGTTCGGATCGACAAGTTCAGCAGCCGGCTTATGTAAATAATAACCTTGAAAATATCTGCCTCCGTTTCTCCATGCATACTGCAGCTGATAGGAGGCTTCTATATCTTCATATAGAAGCGTAGCACCCATTTTTCTTGCTAAAAGAGATAAAGAATACAATACGTCTTGATACGACTGCGCCATGTCCGTTTGTCTTAGAATATGTAAATCTACTTTTAAGATATCTGGTGACAGCAACCCAATTCTGTCTAGATTACTACTTTCTTTTCCTATATTATCAATTGCAATCTTAATACCATATGTTTGATAATACTTTAGTAAGTGTTGAAGCGATTCCAAATCTCCACTAAAATTGTGTTCTGTAATTTCGAGAACAATTCGATCAAGCGATAATCCTTTATTTTCGAAAAGTTGCAATAATTCTAGCAAGGATTCTCCATGATCGTTCATTAATAAATTAGGGTTCTGATTAATAAAAATTAAAAATTGTTCTTCCTGGGTCAACATATGCTCGAGCGCTTGTGTTAAAACAGCATAATCAACTTCTATGCGATATTCATCCGGAATCGCATCATCATGAAAGAATGGGCCGAGACTTTCAATTTCCCCTTCATTTTGAAACCTCGCCAACACTTCATAGCCAATTACTCTATGTCCATCTGCACTAAAAATTGCTTGATAATACGGAAGAGTTTTCTCTATGTTTGTTAATACATCTAACGGGTCCACTCAACTCTCCCCTCTCCTTGTTCACTTTACGTTAGTATAATACGAATAGCATAATTTTGCTAGTCCTTCTAGGTTTGCTTTGTACTTTTTAGTGCGTATCCAACCTTAAAAAGGATGCTGATTTAGCCACTGTCCCCCGTCCATTGTGATGCATTCCCCATTGATATAAGATGCTTCATCGGAGAATAAGAAACTAGCTAATCCTGCTATTTCCTCAGGAGTTCCAAGGCGTCCTAATGGTACAGAATTCAATGTACACGCTTTCATTTTTTCTGACTCAAATAACTTATCGGCTCCTCCTGTTCGCTCGATCGGCCCCGGCGCAATCGCATTCACCCGTATACCGTATTTCTTTCCCCACTCTACTGCGAGCGTGCGCGTCATGGTTAAAACTCCTGACTTGGCACAAGCTGAATGAATAACACCTGCTCCTGCGTTCCACGCATATGTAGCCACAATGTTTGTAATGGCTCCTTTTGTACCTTTATCGATCCAATATTTCCCTACTGCGGAACTGCAATAAAATGTACCATTTAATACAATATTAATTACGCTGTTCCATCCGTTAACGGATAAGTCTTCAGCTGCACATATAAAATTTCCTGCAGCATTATTAACTAAAAAATCAATTTGTCCAAATGCCTTGTCTGTTTCTTGAACCATTCGTTCCACATCTTCTGGATTGCGTACATCCATCACCACGGAAAGTACCTGTCCATCAAACGTTTTAATTTCCTTTTCTGTCTCTTGTAATCGATCGGCTGACCTACCTGTGATTACCACATGAGCACCTTGTTCTGCAAATCGCTTCGCCATATGTTTTCCCATTCCGCTTGAACCGCCAGTAACAATTACGACCTTGTTCTTCAATTTATCTTCCTCCCCAAAACATAAGTGTTTTACAACTATTATTTTACTATTTTTTCTGAATAAAGTGAAACTTTTATCTATTTAACTTAAAAGCAGACTTCTCGTTGTGATGATAAAAAAAACAATGCTATAATGAAAACTTGAAAACTATAAGGAATAGGTTGATTTTGCATGAAAAAGACGTATACAAGACGATCTTTTTTGAAAGGACTAGCGTCTATTTCGTTAGGGTCTTTGCTCACCACGTCTTTTGGGTATACATATGCCAAATATATTGAGCCTAGACGTCTGCAAATTGTTCGTCATACAATTACTTCTAAAAACATTCCGAAAAGCTTTAACGGAATAAAAATTTTACAATTTAGTGATATTCACCTTGGACTCTCTTATGATTTATTACAACTAGAACAGCTTATGGTAACCATAAATAATTTGAAGCCTACTATTATATTATTTACTGGAGATTTAATGGATGTACCTAATGAATACCCGCATCCAGAAAGAATTCCCCCGATTTTACAGAGGCTTCAGGCTCCTCTTGGAAAATACGCAATATATGGAAACCATGATCATGGAGGGTATGGAACAAATATCTACAAACAAGCCATTGAAGACGCAGGATTTAGACTTCTAGTAAATGAAGTTGACACGGTTTCCATGCCCGATAAAAGCTACATTCATATTTGTGGACTCGATGATATTATGCTTGGGAATCCACAATATGAGGGAACGCTAGGACAATTACAGCCGGATATCTTTTCTATTGCTATGATTCATGAACCTGACGTTGCTGTCAAAGCAGCTCCTTTTCCAGTGGATCTTCAGCTCTCCGGCCACAGTCATGGAGGCCAAATTCAAATTCCTTTTTACGGTCCTTTGATTACACCGCCCTTTGGGACGGTTTACCCTGAAGGAATGTACGAAGTTGGAGATTCTAAAATGAAGCTTTATGTGAATAGAGGCTTAGGAACCACGCGCATTCCTTTTCGTTTTTTAGCTACGCCTGAAATTACGCTTTTCACCTTGCAATCAACATAAAAACGCCCTTACAGGGCGTTTTTATGTTTTTTTGTCTTTTTTTAGCTAATCATGACCGCCTAATTCTAGTCTTAAAGAAATAAACCAGGCTCAAAAACTTCCGTTCAGCCATACACTACAAAGACAACTGACAAGGAGGTTAAATTATGTACTATCAATATCCCTATACAGGATATCGTAATATTCCAAATGGTGACGAGCGCTTTTTTGGATTTCCTTTTGTTGCTGGCTTAGCTGGTGGGCTGCTTGGCGGACTAGCTGTTGGCGGCTTTGGAGGCAGACCTGGGTGCTGTCCACCACCTTATCCTTATCCCGTTCCGTTTTATGGCGGTGGATTTCCTGGAGGAGGCTACCCTGGTGCCGGCTTTGGAGGCGTTGGATTTTCTGGAGGAGGCTACCCTGGTGCCGGTTATGGAGGCGGTGCTCCTGTTTATAACACATACTACGGACCTGGATACGGTCCTGGTGGTCCCATTCCTAGATAATAACATGACTAAAAAGCCGAGCACTCGGCTTTTTTTATGTTATTCTTGATCGTCGCAAAGAGCGTATTGACAAAAGATCTCTTGACTATTGATAGAGAGCTCATTTTCTTTTTTTATGACGTAATGATAATTCCCTTCTTGATCTTGTTCTCGTGCTTTTACATTATCAGCAAGCATAACTTCAAGCCACTTCCACACTTTTTTTTTCAAATGTGTATCCAAGACAGGAAATAAAATTTCTACTCGTTTCACCATATTTCTTGTCATCATATCTGCAGATGAAAAGAAAAACTTTTCCTGTTTATTATGATGAAAATAATAGATTCGGCTATGCTCTAAAAATCGTCCGACAATGCTTCTTACTCTGATATTCTCGCTAACGCCTTGAATTTGAGGGCGCAAGCAGCACGCTCCTCTAACAATGAGTTCGATTGTCACACCCGCTATAGAAGCTTCATATAGCTTCATAATTAAAATTTTATCCGTCAATGAGTTCATTTTCCCAATGATTCTTCCATTGCCATACCGTCTGTGATACTGTATTTCCTGATCAATGAGATGCAAAAAATCGTTTCTTATATCAAATGGTGCAACGGATAAATGATGATATACTGGTTTTTGCGTATAGCCACTTAAGTAATTAAAAAAATTGGCCGCATCTATCCCGATGTTTTGGTTGACAGTAAAAAGACTTATATCCGTATAGATCTTTGCCGTCGCATCGTTGTAATTCCCAGTACCAAGATGAACAAATCGCTTAATATGCTCTCCTTCTCTTCTCACCACGAGCGTAATTTTACCATGCGTTTTTAAATGCGTCATTCCATATATCACGTGGCATCCTGCCCGCTCTAACTCTTTAGCCCATTGCACATTATTCTCTTCATCAAACCTTGCTTTTAGTTCAACTAGTACCGTCACTTGTTTACCTTTTGCAGCCGCTCGTTTTAATGCTTTAATAACGGGAGAATCTCCGCTTACCCTATATAACGTTTGCTTAATAGCAAGCACATTTTCATCGTCTGCTGCACAGTTAACAAAGTCAAGCACCGGCTTAAACGATTCATAAGGATGGTGAAGCAAAATGTCTCTTTGAATCATTTGGTCGAAAACATTTTGATCCGGGTGTAACTGTGTTGTAACCTTAGGAATAAAGGCTTTTTCAGCCAGCTCTTCATGGGTAGATTTAAGTAATCTATAAAACGAAAATAAACTGGTTAAATCCAACTGTTCTTTGATCTCATACACATCTTCATCGTCAATTTCAAGGACTGACTTTAAATACGCTAGTACACCCTGATCGTATGGACTCTTAATCTCAAGCCGAACAGCCGCTCCCCATTTTCGCTTCTGCAACTCTTCTTCAATCCCTTTTAATAAATCTTGAGCGTCTTCTTCGTGAATAGTCATATCTGCGTTCCGGGTAATTCGAAATTGAGAAACGGAAGAAACGCAGTATCCCTTAAACAACTTTTTAATAAAATAGGCAATCACATCCTCTAGCAATACAAATAGACGGGTAGAATCTGACGTAGCTATTTCAATATAGCGCGTTAGCATCGAAGGTACTTGAACGATAGCTAGTCTTCCTTTTATCTCGGCAATTTGCTGCTCATCATTTAACTTTTCTGAAAGGACAACTGCTAAGTTCAAGCTTTTATTCATCAACATAGGAAACGGCCGGTATGTATCAATAGCCATAGGAGTTAATACGGGAAAGATTTGCTCGTCAAAATACTGTTCAAGCTTATCTAGATTTGATTTCTCCAGCTTTTCAACCGAAATGATTTCCACACCGTATTTCTGTAATTCGGGCAGAAGTGTGTGAATATACGTATCATACTGCTGCTTGACTAGGTCGTGGTTTTGTTTGGAGATAGAGAATAGCTGCTGTGTAGGAGTTAAGCCTGCTTTGTTTTCGGGTTTGTTAAATCCAGCCTTCACCTGATCTTTTAACCCCGCTACCCGAATCATAAAAAACTCATCCAGATTCGAACTGAAAATCCCTAGAAATTTAAATCGCTCAAGCAAAGGGTTTTTCGTATCTACAGCTTCTTCCAGCACCCGCTTGTTAAAGGCCAGCCAGCTCAATTCACGATTATTGTAATAAGCTGAATCAGCCACTTGTATGGTTTGCTTATAAGCGCGATTACTTTCTAACATTAGCCTCACCTTCCAGGATAATGAATTTAATCTAGTTAGCTATACTGAATATTCTAACCGATCCAGCGTTATTCTAAAGCTTAGTAAATTCAAGAACAATATTTTTTTTTACTACTTTTTCTAGATGCTTTTTCTGTTTTTCAGCCTGATATTGTTCAGGAAGAAAGGTTTTTGTACATAATAGTTTAATCGTCACTGTGTTTTCATCGCTTTTCACATCAATATGTTGAACAACATTTCGCTTTGTTGCATGTAAGCCATCAGCTATTTTTAAAAGTGCACCGAGCAGCTGAACTTTTTTTTGTTCGTCTTTTGTTAACCACTTTTTAAAAGGAGCAACATATTGCCTAAAAGAAGACTTCCCTTTATATGAAGAAACAAGTGCCAGCTTTAAACGTTCTCTATGTGAAATTCCATCTATTGTACGATTAGCAAGCACATAAAACGTATGCTGGCTGCTTGATTCTGCATCAATATACTTTCCTATATCATACACTTGCGCAGCTTTTATAAGAAGCGCTAAGTCATCCTCTTTTAACTCAACCGGTCCCTGCTCCCTAAGATGCTGAAACATCATACTAGCTGTGCGCGTAAGCTGTTTGACGTAATCTTTACTTACTTCAAACTCTTCCATTATTTCTTGAAAACTTTGCTGTATGACATCGGGGTACATTGGCTGGATATTAGCATCAGATGCTTCTTTAAATAACACCCCTTCTCTCAAGCCTTTGCGGCTTAGGATGAAGCGAGTCGCGTTCACTGTTTCATATATTGATTGAAATACTTCAATCGCTGGCAAAATTGTATCTGCACGATCGTTTGACAAGCGGTCTAGCTTTTGAAGATTGTGATAAGACAATGAGCCTATAGCAGATTTCACATGCAATATATCAGCTAAATTCATTTCATATTGATGCAGCCCCGCGAGAGGATAGTGGATAAAACCTTGATGCAGTTGCACCATACTTCTTGCACTTCCTCCAATTGCTACAATCGGCACATGACGATTTAAAAGCCAAGGGACAGCATGGAAATGCCGGATCACGAAATGCCGGATTTTCGCTTTTTCTTCTGCAGTGGGAATATTGCCTTTGACGAACTGCAGACGTAGAGATAAGGCACCGAATGGAAAGCTGTGGTACTGCACTAACTCTCGATTGCGAAAATACGTAACTTCCGTACTCCCCCCGCCAATGTCAATTGTAATGGCTTCTTCGATCGAAGTGGAATGAATAACTGCAACAAAGCCGTAATACGCTTCTTCATATTCAGACAATAGTTGAATAGAAAAGCCCGTTTCTTTTTTTACAAGGGCTAGAACTTCTTTTGCATTAGTCGCTTGACGGATGGTAGCTGTGGCCACACAGGTAACGCGCAGCAGCTGATAATGCTTGGTAATAACTCCAAACGTTTTAAGCGTATCAAGCAAGGTATGTATTCCTTTAGCCGTTAACACGCCTTCTTTATCTAAATAATTTCGAATCCGTGCAGCTACTTTCACGTTTTCAATTTGCTTAAACCCTCTGCCTTTTTTGTATTCATAAATAACAAGGCGTATTGTATTTGAACCTATATCAATCAGTCCATGCTTATAAGTCAATGTAATTTCAACACCTTTTTCAAAATAACTTTAAAAAGTCACTTTTACTTTTTTCAATCGTATACTGTTACAGCATAGTCATATATCAAAGGAGCGAAGTTAATGAGATATATAGTAAAGCGCGGTGAAACCTGGCAAAGCGTTTCAGGTGACTACCGGATTCCGGTTGAAGACCTGTGGATGGCTAATCCTTTTGTAAGCCATCATGCGCTGAAGCCTGGGCAAGTAATCATCATTCCAAACCTCCCCGATAAAGAGCTCATTCCTTACACGATCCACGTGTTTATTGCTGAAAAACAGCTTGAATTACGAAGAAATAATATCATACAAAAAGTCTATCCCATTGCAGCAGGAAAAATGCTGAGCGCAACGCCTACTGGAGACTTTGTTATCGTTAACCGGGAACCAAACCCCGGGGGGCCTTTTGGTACAATGTGGCTAAGCTTGTCTAAAAAGTCATATGGCATTCACGGAACAAATGATCCAAGTTCTATTGGAAAAGCCGTATCCAAAGGATGCATTCGTATGTATAATGCCCAAGTAAATGAGCTAGCTCAAATTTTGCCAAATGGTACTGGTGTTTATATTCGACCCTCTCGACGAATGGCTCAATAGTTCGGGATTTACTAATCAATGATTGTTTAACTGTGCGAGCAGCATTTTTTAAAAATAGAAAGTATGGCGTGCTGTTCCACTTTACTTGTATAAGGAAGCGTAACAAAACAAACCCTATACATAGGAAATTTCATTAATTACCAAAATACTTCTTCGTGTAATTATTTTCAAATGGGACAAGACACGCTATAATGAACGTATCAGCTTTCACCTTATAGGTTGAACAGCTGATATGATAGAAAGGGAGTGAACGTATGTCTCAAGCAAATGGACAAGGCTCTTTGACCCCGTCTGTATCTGAGATTGCACAAGCTATTTTCACTGTAAATCGTCACGCAAAAGCTGCTCCTGATCCTAAGCAGTTATATACGTTAAAGAAAATTGCATTAGATCAACTAATTTTAGAAGGAAAAGCAAAAAAAGAAGGACTTCACTTTTCGCCAAACCCTGGTAAAAGTCAGCAAAAATCAGATGTACTTGTATCAGTTGGAGACTACTTTTTCCATATGCCTCCAAAGAAAGAAGACTTCAAAGAGTTATCACACCTCGGCCATTTAAACCATCAGTATCGAAATCCCAAAACGACTATGTCATTATCTTATGCGAAGCGCTTATTATCTAAATATACGGGTCATCTCGTACAGCCGGCTAAAAGCCCTGTTTCGACTCCAAGAAAACGGCAAGCACCTGTGTTTAAACCGCTGGGTAAAAGTTATTTTTAAAAAAGTGCCTGAAGTGGAGCAATCTGCTTTCAGGCACTTTTTTGTCTTCCTACAAAATATAGAGATCAATCAACTCAACAAGCTCTCCGATTTCCGGCTTACTTACTTGTCCTTCCGCTCCTACCATTTTTCCCTTGTGACGTAAATCTTCTGTGATAAGAGAAGAGAAAATAATAACTGGAAGGATAGAAAGCTGAGGATTTTCTTTCACTTTTTTAGTTAAATGATGGCCATCCATTTGCGGCATTTCTATATCTGTAATAAGCAGCTGGACTTGATCACTGATTTCCACTCCTTCATCGATCACTGAGCTTAGATAGTTCCATGCTTCCTCACCGTTCTCGAAAAATTCCGTGTTCTCATAACCTGCTTGTGCAAGAGTATCTTCAATCATTCGGCGCAACAGCGGCGAGTCTTCAGCCACGACAATCTTTTTATTAGAACGTTCTCTAGCCCCTAGCTTTTTTATTTTCGACTGATTAATACCCGCATCAGGGTTCACAACAGAAATCAACTTTTCGAAGTCTAACAGCAGAAGCATTTGCCCGTTTAATTTTACCACTCCAGTAATCTGCGTTTCCAAACCTTGATACAAATCTGAAGGCTTCTCAATTTCTTTCCAAGAAATACGGTGAATTTGCGTTACTGCGTGTGTGTGAAAGACTATTTTTTGCTGATTGAACTCTGTGACGATTAACTTATCTTTTTCCGGCGTATTTGAAGGTTCCATTTTTAACGCTTTTGCTATGTCAACGACAGGAAGAACTTCTCCTCTTAGCTCTATAATACCTTCTATGTAAGAATGCGCATTTGGAACAGGTGTAATAGATACAGGATTAATAATCTCTCTAACTTTTACTACATTGATGCCAAATAAAACATTTCCTATCTCAAATTCGACAATTTCCAGTTCGTTTGTACCACTTTCTAACAGTATTCCTTTATCTTGATTCATATCACTTACTCCTCTCATCTCACCCGCTTATCTAATAGTCCATATTTCCTATTATAGTGACCGCCTCTTATATCCGTAAAGAAAAATTTTCTTATTTTATTATCCTTTTTCCCTAAAACATATACATAAAATATTGTTTTACGAATTAACAGAATATTATATACTATATAAAAACATGAGCGTTGATCCCTTTCGCCTTATCCTCTGCTCAGTTTTTTACTTGCTCTACTTTACTTCTCTATACTAGCTTATGAACTTGAGTCAAACGACCACTCCTATTCAAATGAGGTGTAATTTATGAACAGAGGATTACAAAAAGAAGAAACAAAAAAACGCATTCAAAAAGCAGCTATCTCTTTATTCCAACAGCAGGGATATCAAAAAACGACTGTGTCTCAAATTACGCATGAAGCGGGTGTAGCAAAGGGAACATTTTTTAATTACTTCAAAACAAAAGAAGAAGTTCTTCACTACCTTGGAATTAATTTCACAAACCGTATCTCCTATAAATTAGAACAGCTCCTTCAAACCGAAGAATCAACTGCTGCCATTGTTAAACAACTGTTTTTATTACTAGCACAATCAAACGAAGAAGCGAACCCTCACCTAATCCGTTCTTGGTTTCATATTGCTATTACCAACAGTTCCTTTCAACAATCTGAAATTCTTCAAATTGAAAAAATGCGCGCTCATTTTACAAAAGTTTTTCAAACAGGACAAGACCGAGGTGAACTTATAGTCGATATCCCTGCCGAAGAAATGGCTTCTATTGCTATACTTAATTTTTTTGGCACCCTTCTCTACTGGTGTACTAACCAACCCGACTCTGCTACCCTTCAAGAAAGAATAGACAAGTCGGTTACTCTTCTATTTAGAGGGTTTCTTATTCATTCCTAAAAGCCTGTTCACAAATTTTTAACAAGAAATCGAAGATAGCTGTGGACTCTACAGCCAAAACGGTTTATACTACACAAAGTGAATGAATAATCTTAAAAGAAGGTGTTCGTAATATGAAAGGCTCCGTCATTCTTTTTAATGACGATAATGAAATGACCATTATTGAAAACGTAGAAGAAGCTGTATATCAAGATATTAAAGAACAAGAAGGCTCTGATCACTGCGTTGTCACATTGGACGATCATGAAGTTGATTTTGGCTACGTTTCCCCCGTTTATTGGCGTGAAGGCCAAATACACACTGACTAATATACAAGACCTGCATATATATGCAGGTCTTTTTATGCACTTATTTTTTTGAATCTAGAATTGAACGTGAAGCAAGGAACCTCTGATTTCCTAACACATACCTTAGCACATTCGCAGTTAAAAACAGGGTTAACAACTATATAGAAAGGGTACATTTCAAGTAATAGAAGCTGCGTTTTATTTTAAAAAAGGAGGTTTATGTTATGAGTTCTTATCGAAAAAATATGAATCACTATCCTCACTCATCTCAGTACACACCTTACCAACACTATTACGCAAAAGAAGCTGATCGCATTTTAACGGCTATGAGTACAAACTTTAATAAACAGCATTTGAAATCTCTTATCGACGATGCGTTAGATAACAGAGATGAAGAACAATTTTATGAACTAACAACTGCTTATAATAAGCTATATAACACCTAACTTAAAACCACTATTTGCAAAATGCGCAAATAGTGGTTTTTTACCTATTTTCATTGTGATAAAATGAGTTGAAAATACGCGGAAGGATTTGAAACCATGGAGCACTTAATCAATAAACGTGTCAAAGAAATTGAACTATCAGGAATACGTACATTTTATAATATGGTCTCACAATACCAAGATGTTTTATCCCTCACAATTGGACAACCTGACTTCTTAACACCACAGCATGTAAAAGAAGCGGCAAAATCTGCAATTGATGGTAACCAAACTTCTTATACCCACAATGCTGGAACAATCGAACTGCGCGAGGCAGCAGCTCAATTTGTCAAAGAAAAATATGACTTGCACTATAACCCAGCGGATGAAGTGATTGTGACCATTGGAGCTAGTCAAGCAATTGATATTGCTCTTCGCACCATTTTAGAAGAAGATTCCGAAGTTATCTTACCTGGACCTGTTTATCCAGGATACGAACCGCTTATCCGGTTAAACGGCGCTAAACCTGTACATATTGATACAACCGAAACAGGATTTCGACTAACTGCGGATTTAATCGAACAACATTTGACCTCTAAAACAAGATGCGTCATCTTACCTTATCCGTCTAACCCTACAGGCGTGACGTTGTCACAGCAAGAATTAGAAGAAATTTCCGCTCTTTTAAGCGATAAAAATATTTTTGTACTATCTGATGAAATATACAGCGAGCTCGTTTTTGATAAAAAACATCAGTCCATTGCCTCCATTTCATCTATGAGAGAGAAAACAATTGTTATTAACGGAGTATCAAAGTCTCACTCCATGACGGGCTGGCGAATTGGTCTTTTATTTGCTCCTTCTTATTTAGCCAAACATATTTTAAAAGTTCATCAATACAACGTGAGCTGTGCTTCTTCTGTCTCTCAAGCAGCTGCACTCGAGGCACTGACAGCAGGTAAAAACGATGCGGTGGATATGAAAAAAGAATACGAACAAAGACTGAATTATGTGTATGACCGACTAGTAAACATGGGATTTGACGTAGAAAAGCCGACTGGTGCTTTTTATATCTTCCCTTCTATCCAGAACTTCCACAGTAATTCATTTGATTTTGCCCTGGAGTTAGTCAAAGAAGCGGGTGTTGCACTAGTACCCGGCAGCGCTTTTTCTTCCCACGGTGAAGGATATGTACGCCTGTCGTATGCGTATTCCATGAACACGTTGCGTGAAGCCTGTGATCGAATTGAAGCTTATCTTATTACATCTCGTCAATCACGTTAAACCAGTGGTAAGAAGTGTATGCATTTTTTTGTGAGTGATAGCACATAAGAGCGGGTATACTAGAAGCATATAAATTGACTTCAATAGTGTATCATTATAAAATGTGCATCGATTCACTAAAGAAATACATACTTTTAACGGAGGTTTTTATTATGACAAAAGATTTTTTTGATGTGGTAAATGAACGTACATCGATTCGAGAATATGACTCTTCAGCTAAATTAAGCAAAGAAGAATTAACGGAACTTTTAGAAGCAACAGTGAAGTCACCATCAGCTTGGAACTTACAGCACTGGCATTTCGTTGTTATTACAGACCAAGATGCGAAAGAACGTCTACTTCCAATTGCTTACAACCAAAAACAAATTACAGAAGCAGGCGCTGTAGTAGCTGTGTTAGGTGATTTAGAAGCCAATAAAAATGTAGATGACGTGTACAACCCACTAGTCGAAGCAGGTCACATGACAGAAGACGTAAAAAACATTTTGTCAGGACAAATTAACGGCGCTTATAAAAACGTTGCTTTCGCCCGCGATGCCGCGTTTACAAATGCTTCGCTTGCATCTATGACATTCATGCTTGCAGCAAAAGCAAAAGGATATGACACATGTTCAATGGGCGGATTTAACGCACAAAAATTTGTAGAAGAGTTTAAAATTGAGGATCGATACATTCCAGTTATGCTTATTTCAGTTGGAAAAGCAGCTAAAGAAGCACATGCTAGCGATCGTTTACCATTAGATCAAGTTACAACTTGGATTTAACAAAAAACCCTGCAGCTGCAGGGTTTTTCTATGTAACTAAATGGATTTCACCATGCCTCCGTCGATTAGAAACGACTGGCCTGTCATATATGAATTCGCTCCCGAAACAAAGAAAGCAACGGCTTTAGCAAACTCTTCAGGCTGACCGTAGCGCTTAAGAGGAATTTGGTTTCTCATCTCTTCTTCAACTTCTAAAACGTCTACTCCCATTTTTTCAGCACGAATGGTATCTAGCTCTTTCACTCGGTCTGTTGCAATTCTTCCTGGCGCAACCGTGTTAATTAAGATACCGTCCTCTGCTAGTTCTGAAGCAAGTGTTTTCGTAAGTCCCACGATTCCTGTACGGAAGGTATTTGACAGAATAAGTCCAGCAATTGGCTCTTTAATGGAAGAAGAAGCAATATTGACAATACGTCCTCCGCTCTTTTTCATAAAGGGCACTACCTCACGAATAATACGAATATAGCTGAGGAGATTTAACTCAAATGCCTGCTTCCAATCATCATCTGTTAACGAAAGGAAATTCCCAGCTTTAGGACCTCCTGTATTATTAATTAAAATATCAATAGTTGCAAACGTATCTACTGTATATTGAATAACATCTTGAATGTCCTCTGTTTTTGTAACGTCTGCCGTTTTATGTAACACTTGTCCGCTTCCAAGGTATGAAATCTCTTCTGCTACTTGGGCTAGTTTCTCTTCTGAACGACTTGCAATCATAACGTTTGCGCCTTCTTCTGCGAGTCTAGCAGCAATCGCTTTGCCAAGCCCTTGGCTGGCTGCAAATACAAGCGCTGTTTTTCCTTTTAATTCAACATCCATTTCTTTCACCTCATCTAATAGTTCGAATCTTTTTAACTTTATCACGTTCTCGTCAAATTCTTCAATAAATATGAAATAATTTCTTTTTTCCATATGGTATAATTATCTGAAAATTATTTCTTAAAGGAGGCAAAAAAGCAGTGTATAAAAAGCAATGCTTTGTCTTTCATCAAAATAAGCCTGTAATATGTACGGTACGATCATATACATCGAATGATTTTGATGAGTTGATTCGGATTCAAGAAGAAAGTTTTCCCCCTCCTTTCCCTTCTGAATTATTATGGAGTAAAGATCAGTTAAATAACCATGTTTCCCTTTTTCCGGATGGAGCGCTATGTGTGGAGATAGACGGGACAATATGCGGATCTATCACAAGCGCGATTGTTTCAGTGGAAGGAAATGCGGCTCACACATGGGATGAAGTAACAGGAAGCGGATATATTCATACGCACGACCCTTCTGGTAATACGCTTTATGTAGTGGACGTGTGCGTCACTCCTTCGCATCGATCAATGGGGCTTGGGAAGCTGCTGTTGCAGTCTTTATATGAAGTGGTGATTCATTACAAGTTAGAAAGGCTGCTCGGCGGGTGCCGCATCCCTGGATACGCACCAGTGTCTTCCTTGTACACGCCCGTTGAATATATGAACCTTGTATCAGCCGGAACTCTCTACGACCCCGTTATGACCTTTTTGATGCGCTGTGGCAGAACGCCTATTGGCCTCGCAGCAAACTATATTGAAGATGAAGATTCACACAACTACGCCGTACTAATGGAATGGAAAAATCCATTTTATACGTCTATTCAAAAAGAGGCTGGGACAAAAGCATTTTAGCCCAAGTGAAAAACGAACCATTAATCAACATGTTTGATTAGTGGTTCGTTTTTTTGTGATGGTGAATATAGTTTTATCTGTCTCGTTCCTTCTAGCAGTTGATTGGATTCATTACGTTATGTCTCAACTTCTTTTTAGATTATTGAACTTCTTCAATGCTCCACTCCAGTTCTTTATGAGTCAGAACAAGATGCGCCTGCAATTTACTCATCTCTTTGTGCTCAAACCGATCATTATACATTTCATTCATATCGTCAAAATCACCGATTGTATACAAAGGAATTTTAATATCTTTACGGGATTGAACCATATGTTCAAAATCAATAAACAAACCGTCATTCGTTAAAGTAAGAAGCGTATTTGCTAACACGAGCGGCAAAATCGGATATTCTAACTTCTTCCTTCTAAATACAAATCTTTTTTGCTTAATTGCTGACATTTTTAACGGAATGATTCGACTTAAAATGTGCTTCATATCATACACGTCTCGAAAATAGATTTTGTTATAAAATCCATCATCGTGAGCTAAATAAACAAATTGATTACCGAGTTTATTATTAAATGGCGAATTGAGCGGTTTTTTTAAATGACCTAAATACAGCAGCGCTGCAATATCTTGAGGTTCTAACAAATCCAACGAAGATATATCCTCAAAATCAATCCAACAAAAATCGCCATAATTATAAACATCATCCTCTGCTAAAAGATGAATTTGTTCTTCTTCTACATAGTCCATATGGGTTTGGTAATGGTAATCACTGTCTTCAAAACCGTGCTTTAACAATAATATATTTGCAAGCGGCGTAGGAAGGGAATGATAAAACTCTTTAAATTCAATTCCATATGTAATAAAGCATTTTTTATTTACATGGCCATTAATATAAACGATATCTCTTATTTCATCTGCTTTACTCAACCGTTCTAACCACCTTATTGATTGATTCTGTGATCGATATGTAACCGTTCTACTGATTTATATATTATACTTCTAAAATAAACAATGTGTAAATATATATTGTTAGCAATTTCTTTTGTATTCACTCCCCCTTCTACTGATCATTTTATTGGATAGAACAGAAAGGTATAGAGCTGATCGTGAATGTGGTAGAATGTGTGTATCTTATTAATTAGCATGTATGAACACGGAGGTATACAAAATGGATGTTCGCCATTTGCATTACTTAACAGAAGTGGCTAAACATAAAAATTTCACAAGAGCTTCTGAAGCGCTGCATATTTCTCAACCTTCTCTCAGTAAAATGGTTAAATCATTAGAAGAAGAGCTCGGCACACCTTTGTTTGATCGCGCTGGCAAACAAGTGCAGCTTACCGATGCAGGAATAATTGTGTACGAGCAAGCTGAAAGCATTTTATCTTCTCTCCGAGATTTGTCGGATTCCCTCTATGATTTAATGCATTTAAAAAGAGGAACCATCAAAATAGGCATTCCCCCTATTATTGGTACATTGTTTTTTCCTACTATTATTAAAGCATTTCGAGAGCAATACCCTGAGATTGATATTCAATTAGTGGAATATGGCGCTAAAAGAATGCAAAAGTTTGTGGAACAAGGAGAAGTGGACGTAGGGGTAGTTTTACTTCCAGTTGATGAAAATATGTTCTTTACGACTCCTTTAGCTCGAGAAACGCTGCAGCTTGTTGTGCATAAATCTCATCCGTTGGCTCAGCATTCTACGATTTCATTAAAAGAGTTAAAAGACGAAACGCTTATTTCCTTTCATGAAGACTTCACCATGCATGAAATGGTCTATAACGAATGTTTAAAAAATGGATTTACGCCTAATATTGCTTTTAAAAGCTCTCAGTGGGACTTCATTGGAGAGCTGGTAGCTGCTAATCTCGGCATTGCTCTTTTCCCTTATTCATTATGTGAAAAGCTTGATTTGGAGCATATGAAAGTAATTAATCTCGAGAATGCTATTCCATGGGAAATTGCTTTAATCGTTAAAAAAGATCGATATATCTCTTATGCTACACAGGCTTTTATTGATTATATTAAAAGTACAGTTTAACAAAGCTGAGACAAAAGTAGTTTAATTAAAAATCCGAACGAGCCTGATTCTCCATCAAGAATCAAACTCGTTCGGATTTTTTTCATGGCAGTGTAACAAGTCATTCATACTAAATCATTTATCCCATTGGTTCGTCTTTAGATTGAATGGATGTAGGCATGTCACAATTTCTTTTTTTGATTGCCTTTTATTAAATAATTACACCTTATATTTCACAAACGTTTTTTTGAAAAGGTTACCAACGCATTTGTAAAGAGATTTCTTGCGACTATAACTAAAAAGAATAGTTATCATAGTTATTATATATTTCATATTATAGTCGTTTTTTTGTAAGATAAGTGTGTAGCATTCGTTTACTTAAGTTGTATCCCCATTTGCAAAATCCAAATAGTTTCTCTTTTCCCATGATGGAGTCGTCTTTTCAGCATAGACGACTCCATTATTGTCTCAACAAACTAGGAATGAATGAATAAAAACATAAATAAAGGAGGCTAATCATGAAACTGATTATGGTGATTTTACAGATTTTATTACTAACGGCTCTGTTTTTAATAGGAGAAAGTATTTCACAGTGGTTTGACCTCCCAGTGCCAGGTAGTATCATCGGATTTTTCTTACTGTTTTTCTTACTGTACTTTAAAGTAATTAAATTAAGCTGGGTTGAACAAGGTGGAACACTGTTAGTGGGAGAACTATTATTATTTTTCATACCAGCCGTCGTTGGACTCATCAATTATGGAGATGTATTGATGCATTTTGGAATCCAGATTGTGATTATTATCACAATCAGTACGATCATTGTGATGTCTGTAACGGGAATCATTGCAGAACATATTTCAAGAAGAAAGGAAGGTTCGCTAAAATGACATTACTCACATGGATTGCTCTTCCGCTTACACTGCTCGTTTATGTCGGCACAAAAGTGCTCTATAAAAAATATAAGTCTATGCTAGTTTCCCCTATTTTACTAGCCCCCATTCTTTTAATTGGCATCTTATTAGTAACGAATGGCTCTTATGATCATTATAAGCAAGGTGCCAGTGCTATTAGCTTTATGCTTGGACCAGCAACTGTTGCTTTTGCTGTTCCTATGTTTAAATACTTTGATTTACTCAAAAAACATCGTGTTGAAATCAGCTTAAGCGTAGGGCTCGGAACGTTTGCTGCCATGATTTCTTCCATGCTGTTAGCATTAGTGTTTCATTTACAATCAACGCTGGTTCATAGCTTGATTCCAAGATCGGTTACGATTCCTATTGCCGTTAATGTGTCTCAGACGCTAGGAGGAGATCCGAATATTACCATTATGTTTGTGATTATAACCGGTGTAGTAGGATGTATGGTCGCTCCAAAACTGATTAAGCTCCTCGCACTGCACTCTTCTCTAGCAAGAGGTCTTCTTTTAGGAGTAGCTTCCCATGGGACAGGTACAGCAAGAGCTTTTGAATTTGGAAAAATTGAAGGCACTTTTTCTAGCCTTGGCATGATCGTAGCAGCACTTCTTACAATGCTGTTTGCAAATATGCTTTTGCCTACTATTTTCTCTTAAAAGATAAAAAAGGTGTGATCATATATGATCACACCTTTTTATTATCCAATATGAAAAGTTGATTTTACGAACTCAATAACTTCTTCCGTAGAAGACATTGATAGAATTGTATTTAAATGAGGTTCGATATCAGCTTTTGATAATTGACGGATTTGAGAACGAGCTTTCAGAATAGACGTTGCACTCATTGAGAATTCATCTAAGCCTAAGCCTAAAAGAATTGGAATGGCAATCTCATCTCCTGCCATCTCTCCGCACATGCCTACCCACTTACCTTCTTTGTGAGCCGCTTTGATTACCATATTCACTAAGCGAAGAATCGCTGGGTTATACGGTTGGTATAAATAAGACACGCGCTCATTCATGCGGTCAGCAGCAAGCGTGTATTGAATTAAATCGTTTGTTCCGATAGAGAAGAAATCTACTTCTTTAGCAAATAAATCTGCGATTACCGCTGAAGAAGGAATCTCTACCATCATCCCTACTTCGATGTCTTCCGAAACTTGTACGCCTTCTTGTTGAAGTTTTGCTTTTTCTTCTAAAAGAATAGCTTTTGCTTGACGGAACTCATCAACAGTAGCAATCATAGGAAACATAATTTTCAGATTACCGTATACGCTTGCACGTAGAAGCGCACGAAGCTGTGTACGGAACATGTCTTGCATCTCTAGACATAAGCGGATAGCACGGAATCCTAAGAATGGGTTCATTTCTTTTGGTAGATTTAAATAAGGAAGCTCTTTGTCTCCACCGATGTCAAGAGTACGAACAACCACTGGTTTGCCTTCCATACGTTCAAGAACTGTTTTATAAGAAGTAAACTGCTCTTCTTCCGTCGGAAGATCTTCGCGGCCCATATATAAGAATTCTGTACGATAAAGGCCAACGCCTTCGCCGCCGTTTTCTAATACGCCTTTTACATCTTCTGGTGTACCAATGTTAGCTGCAAGTTCAACGTGATGATCATCAGCTGAAACGGTTTTTTCATTTACAAGCTTAGCCCACTCAGCTTTTTGTTCTGCATACTCAGCGGCTTTTTTCTCGTAAGCTTTTACTGTTTCTTCGCTTGGATCAACGATAACTTCGCCATCTAAACCATCAACAATTACTAATACGCCGTTTTGAATATCTTCCATAACTGTTTTTGTACCTACAACAGCTGGGATCTCCATTGAACGCGCCATAATTGCTGAGTGAGAAGTACGTCCGCCAATATCTGTTGTAAATCCTTTTACGAACTTACGATTTAACTGTGCTGTATCAGACGGCGTTAAATCTTCTGCGATAATGACAACTTCTTCTGAGATTAAGCTTGGATTTGAAACGTTTACACCTAAAAGATGAGCTAATACACGTTTTGTTACGTCACGGATATCAGCAGCACGTTCTTTCATATATTCATTGTCCATTGACTCAAACATATTAATAAACATTGCCGCTACTTCATCAAGTGCATGTTCAGCGTTTACATTTTCATTCGTAATTTTATCTTTAATTGGATTAATAAGTTCAGGATCGCTTAGAACTAATAAGTGAGCTTCAAAGATTTCTGCTTTGTCATCTCCAAGTTCTTTACGAGCGTGCTCTCTAATAATTTCAAGTTCTGATTTTGATTTTTCTAGCGCAGCTTCTAGACGTGCTACTTCTGCTTCAACTTCAGTTACTGATTTTTTTTCAACGGTTAATTCTGGATTTTCTAGACGAAATGCTTTAGCAATAGCAATGCCGCTAGAAGCGGCAATGCCTTGAATTTCCTTTGTCATTATTCGCCTAATCCTTCTTTGCTCATTGTATCTTCAAGAGCAGCAAGTGCATCTGCTTCGTCAGAACCTTCTGCAGAGATAGTGATTGTAGCGCCTTTTTGAATACCTAAAGACATAACGCCCATGATTGATTTTAAGTTTACAGTTTTACCGTTGAATTCTAAGTTGATGTCAGAATCAAATTTGCTTGCTGCTTGTACTAAAGTTGTTGCTGGACGTGCGTGAATTCCTGAGTCTGCTGTTACTGTAAATGTTTTTTGTGACATGTTAAATCAATCTCCTTTTTACTTTGAAATGTTAATAATATTTGCTTCTTGTTGAGAAACTTGGCCCTGCTTTAAGATATCAATTTTTTCATCAGCTTGTAAATTCGTGAAAATGATCGGCGTAATCGTCGATGGCGCATTTTCTTTTACAAAGTCTAAATCAATTTTCAATAGAGGCTGTCCTTTTTTCACTTCATCGCCTTGGGCAACTAAAGCTTCAAAACCTTCGCCTTTTAAATTAACTGTATCAATACCAACGTGAATTAAAATTTCACGTCCAGTCGTTGATTCAATACCTAAAGCATGTTTCGTCGGGAATAAGTTTACTATTTTTCCGTCCACTGGCGCAACTACTGTGCCTGTTTTCGGAATAATCGCAAAACCATCACCCATTAATTTTTGTGAAAATACCTGATCTGGTACTTCCGATAAAGGTACCAATTCTCCCTCAATCGGTGAAACAATATCATTACCATTATCGCTTCCTACTTCAGATGTTGCAACAGGTTTTTCAATTGTTTTTGTCTCTTCTTTTGTGACAACCGGCGTTTTGCCATTCATAATGTCTTGAATTTGACCTTTTAACGTGTCAGATTTCGGACCGAAAATAGCTTGAATATTGTTACCAACTTCAAGAACACCAGCTGCTCCAAGTTTTTTCAAGCGGTCTTTATCAACGTGACCCACATCATCTACTGAAACACGTAAACGCGTAATACAAGCATCTAAATGTGTAATATTTTCTCTACCGCCAAGTGCAGCTAAAACATTTGTTGGAAGCTCTGCTGCTTCTACTTTCTCATCATCTGCACCTTCTTCTTTATCTTCGCGTCCCGGTGTTTTTAAGTTAAATTTACGGATTGCAAAGCGGAAACCGAAGTAGTAGATAACTGCTAGAACTAAACCTACTGGAATAACTAGCCACCATGCTGTACGGTTTTGTAGAACCCCGAATAGAATGTAGTCAATGACTCCCCCAGAGAACGTCATACCGATTTTAACATTTAATAATTGCATAACCATAAACGACAAACCAGCAAATACTGCGTGGATTGCAAATAGGATTGGCGCTACGAATAAGAATGAGAACTCAAGCGGCTCTGTAATACCCGTTAAGAAAGATGTTAAAGCAGCTGAACCCATGATACCAGCTACATATTTTTTGTTTTCAGGACGAGCTTCGTGATAAATTGCAAGAGCTGCTGCTGGTAATCCGAACATCATGAACGGGAATTTACCAACTTGGAATGTTCCTGCTGTTAAAGGCACGCCATCTTTTAATTGTGCAAAGAAAATACGTTGATCCCCGTGAACCACATTACCTGCTTTATCTACATATTGCCCAAATTCAAACCAGAAAGGTGAATAGAAAATATGATGTAGCCCAAATGGAATTAATGAACGTTCAATTAACCCAAAGATAAATGCTGATAAGGTTAAGTTTGAATCAATCATATTTGTTGAGAAAGTGTTCAAACCACTTTGAATTACTGGCCATACTACTACCATAATTAACCCTACGATAATAGCTGAAACTCCAGTTACAATTGGAACAAAACGTTTTCCAGCAAAGAAACCTAAATATGCTGGTAAATCAATATTAAAGAATCGATTATACATTGAAGCTGCAAGTACCCCGATGATAATACCACCGAATACTCCCGTTTGCAGTGTATGAATACCTAGTACACTTGCATATGCTGGGCTTTCCTTCAATAACTTGCTAAATTCTACTGCGTCTAATGTATCTAACCCTTTTACTGTACCCATTGTTACGTTCATAATTAAATAACCAACAATGGCCGCAATTCCTGCTACTCCATCACCGCCAGCTAATCCAACGGCTACCCCAACGGCAAACAATAGCGGTAAATTACCAAAAATAATGTCGCCGGCATTAGCCATTACGTGAGCAATGAGCTGGAACCAATCTGCATTTAAGGCTGGTAATAAGTCTAATAATGTTTCATTTTGAAACGCTGTACCGAAGCCTAATAAAATACCTGCTGCCGGTAAAATCGCAACCGGTAGCATAAGTGCTTTACCAACTTTTTGTAAGACGCCAAAAAGCTTTTTGAACATGGCGTTTACCCCCTTTTATATACTTAGTGTGCAACAAGCTATTTATTTGATACGTGAATCATTAACGCGCTTTCATAAAACGCTTTCTTTAACTAGAAAACTTATTACATCTCCTGGTGTCCTGAAGCCTAAGTTTTAAATGATTGCGCTTTCTTATAACAAAAAAAGGCATGAGGAAAAAGAAACGATAAATGGATACACTCATCCAATTACACATCGCTTCATTTCTCACTCATGCCTGATCGTATCAGTAACACGTATTGAAATGATTTTATAAATCCGTTTTTGTTATAAGTCGCTGCAGATGCATCGTTAAGTAAACTGCTTCTGCTTCATACACAGGTAAATGTAACGCTTGCTGCATTACTTTTATCACTTTCCAAGACACATTGTAACACAGAGGATATTCTTCTTTCAATAGCAAAGCAATTTTTTTTGGCTCTTCTATTTTTTCCCCTGTTTTTACTCGATCAATGGCAAAATGCAAATGACGAATCAATCTCATATAGTGTACAGATTCTTTGTCTACCTGCAGATGAAGCGATTCTTCAATCACATTAATGATCGTTTGAATAAGCTGCGAGTCTTGATTCACTTCTAACAGGTTTTTTTCAGTCAGCGCACTATGGATATGAAGCGCGATAAAACCAATCTCTCCTACCGGAAGCTGCACGCCTATTTTACGACTAATGATCTCTACCACTTCAGATGCGATCGTATATTCCTCTGGATATAAGGCTTTTGTTTCAAGTAAAAATGGATTTTTAAGACCCATCCCCTGCTGAAAACGTTTTATCGCAAAGGCGATATGATCTGTCAATGAAATGTGTATATGCTCATTCAAAGGGATATTAACGCGTTTTTGAATATGCGTTACAATATCATTCATCATTTCAATTACATCTTCATCCACCTGAGCTAAAAGCTGCTTGTACTGTTCTTGCTCTTCTTCACTCTTTAACAAAAACATTTTTTCCACGGCTTTTGCATCGATTTCATCGCCTTTTTTCTTGTTGAACCCTATTCCTTTCCCAATTAGCACAACTTCATCATAGGTAAGGTGTTTAGCAATTAATACATTATTATTAAGTACCTTTTCTACAAAAAAGGACTCTTTCACGAATCCTTCACTCCCCTGTTTCGGCTTTCTATTATTTGCTTTCCTATCTTACAAATAATACGCATAACCGTCAATTCATTTTTCTTTGTTTCAAATATTATTGAACTAAACTATTTGAGTTACGTATTATCTTAGTAGTTCTTCGCTGGAAACGCAACGTCTTTTTTACTCGTCCCATAACAATTTTTCATAATAAAATGTTGAAGCATAACGCTCAGAATGAATATCCCCGCTTGTAAAAGCGTAAAAAGAACAAGTGAAGTGGTAATAGATACCAGTAAAATCCCATAGTGAATTAGTAAAATATCTACTATACGCAGCCCCGCTATAATGATCCCAGCTCCAATAAAAAATTCTTTGACTACACTCCAAACGAGGAGAATCGTAACAATACAAACATAAATCATCGTTGCATTTACGGAATCATGAGTAACCGACGCAAACCATCCCGTATAAAACCAATTATTATGAAAGTATGCTAACAGCAGAAACATAATAGTAGAAGTAATGGCGAGCATTCCCAGAAAAAATGTAGCGTAATGCACAAATGTCATATACCGTTCTGTTAGCCATACATACCAAATCTTTGAAATACTAAAGCCTATAGTCATTAAAACGCCTGTATAAATTGTTTTCCACCAGTGATGTGTATAAATATCCCAGTGTAAAAATAATTCTTCAATCCCCATAAACATAGCCGAAATGATTAAAATATAGCGAAATTTCAATTGATAAGCAGCTACCACCATAGCCATGATTGGAAAAGCAAACGTTTGAGAAGTTAAGGACCCAAACAAATTATCAAAATATTCATTGGTCATAAAATCAGGATCGTACTCGTAACTTTCAAACAACACAAATACAACATACTCTAGTACATAAGCCATTCCAATGATAAAAAAAAGCAAAACGACTAGCTTTTTATCTTTTTTACGTATGAATACTGTAAGCAAAACGGCTGTGCTGATAATAATCAATGCAAAAAAAGCAGTATAATGAGGCATAGACGTCTCCCTTTTACGACCTAATTATTACTTAGAGTAAGACGTTTTAGCTAAATTATACATAGCTAGCTGCTATTCAAAAGAGATTGAGACATACTACATCAATCCAATCTAAAGGCGAACAAATCGGATACATGAGATAGTATGGATCGCTTGCTGCACTGCAGGTGATTTCCCTGCAAGGCTGCGCTTTCCCTACAGGAGCCTTCGCCCTGCTCTCCACTCAACAGTTAGAAGCCTACATACAGGAAACCTACGTTGTAATGTAACCCTAACCATGAAAAAATCCGAACGATTCATCGTTCGGATCTTCTTTCAACTACCATATTTTTGTTTCAGCCTCTTTTAACTCACAAAAACTGGAACGTCCTCTATTATCCTTCAATCATTTTTGAAAGGTTAGCCATTTCGATAGCTGATGCTGCAGCTTCCCATCCTTTGTTTCCTGCTTTTGTTCCTGCACGTTCAATTGCTTGCTCAATTGTTTCAGTTGTTAATACACCAAAGATAATTGGTACGCCTGTTTGTAAGCTTTGAGATGCAACGCCTTTTGCTACTTCATTACATACAAAATCAAAGTGGGGAGTAGCTCCTCGAATAACCGTTCCTAGAGTAATAACCGCGTCATATTTTTTAGATTCAGCTAATTTTTTAGCGATTAATGGAATTTCATAAGCGCCCGGTACCCAAGCCACGTCTACATCTTCATCAGCTACGCCGTGACGTTTAAGCGCATCTTCTGCTCCACTAAGTAAACGCCCTGTAATAAATTCATTAAAACGCCCTACCACGATTCCGATTTTTAATCCTGTGCCAACTAAATTTCCTTCATATAAATGATTCATCTCTTGTTCCTCCTGCTAGTAGTAATATATAGTTATTTACATTTCTTTTCATGAATTAGCTTCATTTGTTAAAACGAAAAAAAGTGTAAACTTATAAATGTAATAAATGACCTAGTTTTTTAGCTTTGGTATCTAAGTATTTTTTATTGGCATCCACTGCCGGCATTTGAAGAGGCACTCTCTCTACCACTTCAAGGTCGTAGCCTTTTAGCCCAGTAATTTTGCGAGGATTGTTCGTTAAAAGCTTCATTTGTTTGACTCCAAGGTCCTTTAAGATTTGAGCACCGATTCCATACTCTCGTAAATCCGCAGCAAACCCGAGTTTTTCATTCGCTTCTACGGTATCGTATCCTTCTTCCTGCAGCTTATATGCTCTTAGCTTATTTAATAAGCCAATACCTCTGCCCTCTTGACGCATATACAGCAGAATGCCGCGTTCTTCTTCTTCAATTTGCGTAAGAGCCGCGTGAAGCTGAGGACCGCAGTCACAGCGCTCAGAGCCAAACACATCTCCAGTCAAGCACTCGGAGTGAACACGCACGAGAACGGGGCTATTATGATCGATATCACCCTTGATAAGAGCCACATGTTCTTTATTATCAAGTTTGTTTGTATATCCTACAGCCTTAAAATCACCAAATGCCGTAGGTAAGCTTACTTCTACTTCACGGCTAATCAGCTGGTCATGTTTGCGGCGGTAGGCAATCAAATCTTTTATTGTAATCATTTTTAAATCAAATTGCTCTGCAATCTTTGTTAAATCCGGTACGCGTGCCATTGTTCCATCTTCATTCATGATTTCACAAATAACACCCGCAGGCTTTCCTCCTGCTAACACGGCTAAATCAACAGCGGCCTCTGTATGACCCGCACGCTGCAGAACGCCCCCGTCTTTTGCAATCAACGGAAAAATGTGTCCTGGTCGTTGGAAATCACTTGCTACCGTTGCTTCATTTACAAGAGCCATAACGGTAGCAGAACGTTCGTATGCACTGATACCTGTTGTACTTGAAATATGATCAATACTTACTGTAAATGCTGTTCCATGGACATCCGTATTGTTCGCTACCATCGGGTGAAGATTCAATTTATGCGCAATTTCTTCATTAACAGGTGTACAAATTAATCCTCTTCCATGAGTAGCCATAAAGTTAATAACCTCAGGCGTCGTTTTTTCAGCTAATGCAATAAAATCTCCTTCATTTTCTCGATCTTCATCATCGCATACAATAACCACTTTTCCCTTTTTCAACTCTTCAATGGCTTCTTCTACTTTATGAAACATCTCTTTCACCTCACTGTTAATTTGTAAAACCATGCTGCTGCAATAAATCCTTCATATTACCTGAACGATTCGAGGCGCCAGGAGTTGACTTGTTAGCCATCATCTGATGCATATATTTAGCTAACATATCGCATTCAATATTCACCTTGTCTCCTCGCTGTTTGTCTCCCACGACTGTGTGAAGTACCGTATGAGGAATAAGAGAAATAGTAAATGATTGGTTGCTGACATCAAAAATAGTAAGACTTGTTCCGTCTACAGAAACAGATCCTTTTAACATCATAAATTCACGAAGTTCAGGATCCACTTGAATTTCATAATAAAAGGCATTTCCTTTACGTGTTTTGCTTACAATGGTTCCAATTCCATCAACGTGTCCGCTGACGAAATGCCCTCCAAACCGGCCATTTGCAGCCATCGCCCGTTCTAAGTTAACACGTGATCCAACGGTTAGAAGCTGCAGGGTACTTGCTTTAATCGTCTCCGGCATGACGTCGACCGTAAATTCATTTTGAGAGTAAGCCGTTACGGTTAAACAAACGCCGTTAACTGAAATACTGTCCCCTAAGTTCACATCTTCTAACACGGTCTTCGCATCAATCGTAAGAACAATTGCTTCTGTAGCCTTTTGAATCCGTTTTATTTTTCCAATTTCTTCAATAATACCTGTGAACATTTTCTTCACCTGCTTTGGCGCTATTCCAACTTCTTATGCCGTTTTGAAATAGCAGCTGCTTTTTTTTCATATTTATCTTTCCCCCAACCACTGAAAATAAAAAAGCCCCTTGAACAAATGTCCAAGGGGTCGGCTGAGCTGAATCAGTTTTATCTATGCAAAATTCCGCTAATTGTATACGAAATAAACAGTTATGTTTTGTGTACAAAAACAAGGGTAGCTTTAAAAAAGGCAAACCTGTCCCTTATTAATACAACACAAAAAAACAACTGTGCTTCCTGATCCTTCTCCCATCCAGACTTTTACTGTCGGCTCTAGATTTTAACTAGATCCACCGCTAACATACATCGTATGAAAACGGGTCACGGGCTTAAAAGCATATGCTTTATCACCGCCGGTTGGGACTTACACCCGACCCCGAAGGATAATATATTCGACTGCTAGAGTCTTATTTGTTTTACATTATAGCAAAGTAAAATCGACTTGTCACATCATTTAACTTCGTTTTTTCACATCTGTTCTTTAAAATCTATCTTTTAGCTTATTTTTTCTTTTTTAATACATAGCATCCATACAAAAGCTAGTCCAATATAGCCAAATATCGGATACAAAAACTCAAGAAGCTGAGCATATCCAAATTGCCCGATAATAAAGCATGCCAAGATAATAAACGCAAAAGCTTGTTTGTCATTCAGGGGAAGAAATGATTGAAGCTGTTTAGCGATTCCAAATACATTTCCAATCAATGTAGTAAAAATCTCGCCTAACACAACTACCGTAAATAAAACATTCACCCACACTGAGATATTTTTAACAACGGCACTCATAGGAATATCAAGTTGAAATGAATAAGGCAAATTGGAAAGGGCAAGATGAGTAGAAACAAGCATAAACGTAAGTACACATCCTCCTATTACGGCCCCTTTTTTGATCACGCTCTTATCTTTCACGGAGCTTCCTAATGGAACTAAAACGGCCTGAGCCAAAGCTAGATTTAGGGAAATATATAAAAAGGGACTAACCGCCCACTTCCACTGTGTGACGAGCGTTAAGTCTGGCTTCGTTTGAATCAGTGAGAAATAGCTGACATTTGGCACAAAGATGATAAAAGCAAATGAAAGCATCATCGGCACAACAAGAGAATTAACCATTAAAATACCGTTAATTCCTCTTGCGATAAATATATAAGTTAAAACAATTGTACAAATCATCCCAACAGGAGGCCACAGCCCGAACTGTTCTTTTCCTATTGCCCCCGTACTCGCTAGCATGACTGAAGTTACTCCAAATAAAATGACGATCATTACACCGTTTACCGCTTTTCCAAGTACATCACCAAATAAATATGTATTAAGCTGCTGATAAGAAGAAGCCCCAATTGCGTGCGAAAGCAGCATCATTTTCGAACCTAGCCAAATAAAAAACAAGCCGCTGACCAAAATTCCAACCATTCCAAGTTCGCCGTACTGTGTAAAAAATTGAACAATTTCCTTGCCTGTTGCAAAACCGGCTCCTACAACGGTGCCTACATACGTAGCAGCAACCTGCAGCGTGAGTTTCCACCTTTTCATGCCCATCACCCTTCTACCCTTCATAGTTCACTATATGTAGAAACGGTTAAAAAAAGACGAGCCTTTTATATGTAAATCCTCGCCTCACCCGGTGCTATTCCTTTTTCGTTTTTTTATTTCCTTCTTGTTTTTTTCATGAAAACCCTTTATCCCTTAACATAACGGCAGTTTTCAAACAAAATATACGGATATTTTCCCTTTAGCTTTTAAATTTTCCTCAATATTTGCTGGAAATTCACAATTTACTGTTGTATAATTTCTAAAAATCAGATAAATTATTAAATAAGTATTCTTTCTATTTAAAAAAATATGTTTCAATTATATACAATTGATTCTTATCATGAGAGGTGGAGGGACTGGCCCTTTGAAACCTCAGCAACCAGTCGTTAGAGACATGGTGCTAAATCCAGCAAGCAATTAATTTATTGCTTGGAAGATAAGAAGGCGAAAAAAGTCTTCTTCTTAAGAAGACTTTTTCTATTTTATCGGCATATTGCATAAAACGAATCACTCGTGAAATAGAAGCGGAACAATTTAAGGAGGTTTTGACATGGGGTTACTTGAAGATTTAAAGTCTAAAATTTTAATTGGGGATGGTGCCACTGGTACCCTCCTTTACTCACACGGTATTGACAGCTGTTTTGAAGAACTAAACATCACCAAACCAGAAGAGGTTTCTCGTATTCACAGAGCCTATGTAGAAGCTGGTGCAAACGTTATTCAAACAAATACGTACGCTGCTAATTATCAAAAACTTGCCCGTTATGGATTAGAAGATTCAGTCAAAGACATCAATGTTGCTGGTGTAAAATTAGCGAAACAAGCTGCAAACGATCAGGCTTACGTGGTTGGTACACTCGGCGGAATTCGTTCTTTCCAAAAAAATGCTATTAGCTTAGAAGAGGTTAAGCGAAGCATTCGTGAACAAATGTTTTGGCTTTTAAATGAAGGCGTGGATGGCCTTTTATTTGAAACATACTATGATTTCGAAGAATTAAAGACCGTTCTTACACTAGCAAGAAAAGAAACGGATAAGCCTATTATTACCCACGTTTCCCTGCATGATATTGGCGTACTGCAAGATGGGCGTCCTTTAGCAGATGCATTAAAAGAATTAGAAGACTTGGGAGCAGATGTTGTCGGGCTAAACTGCCGTTTAGGTCCTTATCATATGATTCAGTCTCTTGAAGAAGTACCGCTTCCTGATCGTGCTTTCTTATCTGCTTACCCTAATGCCAGCCTTCCGGCGTATGTGGAAGGCAAGCTGGAATATGAAACGAATGAAGACTACTTTGTAGAAAGCGCGCGTTTATTCCGCGAACAAGGGGTTCGCTTAATTGGAGGATGCTGCGGTACAACACCAGCTCACGTACGCGCCATGTCGTCTGCCTTAAAAGACCTGCCGCCGATTACAAGCAAAATCGTTAAAATGAGACCAGCCGTTACGGTTCAAGAGCGTGAGCAGCAGGATAAACCTCATATGCACGAAATTGTGAAGAAGCGCCGCTCGGTTATCGTTGAGCTGGATCCGCCTAAACAGCTTGGTCCGACGAAATTTTTAGAAGGCGCAAAAGCACTTGATAAAGTCGGCGTAGATGCTATTACATTAGCTGATAATTCTCTTGCCTCACCTCGCATCAGCAACTTGGCAATGGCAACACTGATGCAACAAGAAACAAAAGCACGACCGCTTATTCATATTACCTGTCGCGACCGAAATTTAATTGGACTTCAATCTCATTTAATGGGACTTCATACGCTAGGAATGAATCAAGTGCTTGCAATTACCGGTGATCCGTCAAAAGTTGGCGATTTCCCTGGCGCCACTTCGGTCTATGATTTATCTTCATTTGACTTGATTAGTTTAATTGCTCAGTTTAATGAAGGACTATCTTATTCCGGCAAACCGCTTGGTCAAAAAACCAATTTTTCCATTGCAGCTGCCTTTAACCCAAACGTGCGTCACTTAGACCGAGCCGTTCAGCGCTTGGAAAAGAAAATCGACTGCGGGGCTCACTATTTCATTACTCAGCCTCTCTATTCAACTAAGCAAATTGAAGAGGTATATGAAGCAACCAAACATTTAACAACACCGGTATACATCGGGATCATGCCGTTAACAAGCGCAAGAAATGCTCGATTTATTCACCATGAAGTACCTGGAATTAAATTATCAGAAGATATTCTAGAACGTATGGACGCAACGGGAAATGACCGGATTCGCGGTGAAGTCGAAGGCCTTGCGATTGCAAAAAACTTAATTGATACAGCATATGAACTATTTGACGGTATTTACTTAATTACGCCGTTTATGCGCTATGAAATGACCGAAATTCTAACACGCTATATTCATGACAAGCAACTCGTTACATCAGAAAGGAAGATATAAATGAGCTCACTTATCGAACAACAACTAAAGAAGCGAATACTCGTCATCGATGGAGCAATGGGAACGATGATTCAAGATGCTGATTTAAGCGCTGAAGATTTTGGCGGCGAAGAATATGAAGGCTGCAACGAATATTTGACCCGAACAGCGCCTCATGTGATTCAGCGCATTCATGAAGAGTACTTTGCAGCGGGTGCTGACATCATTGAAACCAATACGTTTGGCTCAACATCTACCGTACTTGATGAATACGATTTAGGCCACTTGGCGTATGAATTGAATATCGAAGCTGTGAAGCTTGCTTGTGCAGCCCGCGATAAATATTCAACTCCCGAATGGCCTAGGTTCGTAGCTGGAGCTATCGGTCCTACCACTAAAACTCTCTCTGTTACGGGAGGTATTACATTCCCTGAGTTAGTAGAATCGTACGAAGAGCAAGCTCGGGGTTTGTTAGACGGCGGCGTTGACTTACTTCTAGTCGAAACCTGTCAAGACATGCTGAACGTAAAAGCTGCGTTTTTAGGCATTACAGCGGCGTTTGAAAAACTGAAAATAGAAGTTCCAATTATGATTTCAGGAACGATTGAGCCAATGGGAACAACTCTCGCTGGTCAAGATATCGAATCTTTTTACTTATCACTGGAACACATGAAGCCTCTTTCAGTCGGACTTAACTGCGCGACAGGTCCTGAATTTATGACGGATCATATTCGCTCTCTTTCAGACCTAGCCACTTCAGCTGTTAGCTGTTATCCAAACGCTGGACTTCCGGATGAAGAAGGCAATTATCATGAATCCCCTGAGCTGCTGGCTCAAAAAATTAAAGGATTTGCTGATAAAGGCTGGTTGAACTTTGTAGGCGGATGCTGTGGTACAACGCCTGCTCATATTAAAGCACTTGCTGAAGCGGTAAAAGAGGTTGCTCCTCGTTCGCTTGATCGCTCCGAGCATAATCATGCTGTAACCGGTATTGAACCGCTTGTATATGACGATTCTATGCGCCCTCTTTTTGTGGGAGAACGTACGAATGTAATCGGTTCTCGCAAGTTCAAGCGTCTGATTGCGGAAGGGAAAATTGAAGAAGCATCTGAAATTGCGCGTGCTCAAGTTAAAAATGGTGCTCACGTTATTGATATTTGCTTAGCAGATCCAGACCGTGAAGAAATGGAAGACATGGAGGAATTTATTCAAGAAGTTGTAAAAAAAGTGAAGGTTCCTCTTGTAATCGATTCAACTGACGAGAAAGTTATTGAAAAAGCTTTAACGTACTCGCAAGGTAAGGTCATTATCAACTCCATTAACTTAGAAGATGGTGAAGAGCGTTTTGATGCAATCTTGCCGCTAGTAAAAAAATTCGGTGCAGCTCTGGTTGTCGGTACAATCGATGAAACAGGCATGGCGGTTACTGCAGAAAGAAAAGTAGAGATTGCTAAACGCTCACATGATTTGCTTGTTGAAAAACATGGCTTTAATCCAAAAGATATTATTTTTGACCCTCTTGTGTTTCCTGTAGGGACTGGTGATGAACAATATATTGGTTCTGCTGAAGAAACAGTTAAGGGAATTAAAATGATTAAAGAAGCCCTGCCTGATTGCCTGACCATTCTTGGCGTAAGTAACGTGTCATTCGGTCTTCCTCCAGTCGGACGTGAAGTACTAAATGCGGTTTACCTTTATCACTGTACGCAGGCTGGACTCGATTATGCCATTGTTAATACAGAAAAATTAGAGCGCTATGCTTCTATTCCAGAAGCTGAAATTGAGCTTGCTAATGCGTTATTATTTAACACAACTGATGAAACGCTAAGCACGTTTACGGACTTTTATCGTGATAAAAAGAAAGAAGCAAAAGTAGAAATTTCTACGTTAACACTTGAAGAACGATTGGCAATGTATATTGTCGAAGGTACAAAAGAAGGATTGCTTCCTGATTTAGAACAGGCTTTAGCTCAATATGATGATCCGTTAGATATTATTAACGGACCGCTTATGAAGGGGATGGCGGAAGTCGGACGTTTGTTTAATGACAACCAGCTGATTGTAGCAGAAGTGCTTCAAAGTGCGGAAGTTATGAAAGCATCCGTTGCCTTTTTAGAACCTCATATGGAAGCAACTGAAAATGATTCTGGAAAAGGAAAAGTGATTCTTGCAACGGTTAAAGGCGACGTGCACGATATCGGTAAAAACTTAGTAGACATCATTTTAAGCAACAATGGTTTTAAAGTCATTGATTTAGGAATTAAAGTAACGCCGCAGCAGCTGATTGAAGCAGTAAAAGACGAAAAGCCAGACATCATTGGCCTGTCAGGTCTTTTAGTAAAATCAGCTCAGCAAATGGTTTTAACTGCACAAGATTTAACGCAATCAAGCATTGATGTTCCAATTATGGTAGGAGGCGCTGCCCTTTCCCGTAAATTTACTGACTTTAAAATTGCCCCGGAATATGAAGGTGCCGTCCTCTACGCCAAAGATGCGATGGACGGATTAGCGTTAGCAAATAAGCTGCAGAACAAAGAAGAAGTTATTCAGCTTTTAGCAGATTTAAAAACGCGTCAAGAAAAGAAAGTAACGGTTCGAGAACGCCAGCCTCAAACCGCTCAAGCAGCTACGGCTGTTTTAGAAAGATCCGCCATTTCAACGGATGTTCCTGTTTTTGTACCGGCTGATTTAAAGCGCCACGTTGTCAAACACTACGATTTGGCACAGGTTCTTCCGTATATTAACTGGCAGATGCTTTTAGGCCATCACTTAGGACTAAAAGGAAAAGTGAATAAGCTGCTTGCTGAAAAAGACGAGCGTGCTGTTCAATTAAAAGAAACCGTTGATGACCTTCTCGAACTGGCACTAAAAGAAAACTTAATTAAACCAGCGGTTATTTATCAGTTCTTCCCTGCTCAAGCAGACGGAAATGATTTAATTATTTATGATCCTGCTGATGAAAAAACAGAAATTGAACGCTTTACCTTCCCTCGACAAGCAAAAGGACAGTTCCTGTGCTTATCTGATTTTGCAAAGCCTAAAGAAAAAGAGATGGACTATGTATGTTTCTTCTCTGTAACAGCAGGAACAGGCATTCGCGAACGCGCGGCGAAATTCAAAGAAAACGGCGAGTTTTTAAAGAGTCACGTGTTCCAAGCTCTTGCGCTTGAACTAGCTGAAGGATTAGCAGAACGTGTTCATCAGCAAATTCGTGACCGCTGGGGATTCCCCGATTCGCCTGACTTTACAATGGCGGAGCGTTTTTCAGCCAAATACCAAGGTCAGCGTTTTTCATTCGGATATCCCGCATGTCCAGACCTTGAAGACCAAGCAAAACTGTTTAAATTAATTAAACCTGAAGACATCGGCATTCAGTTAACAGACGGTTTCATGATGGAACCAGAAGCTTCTGTTACAGCCCTTGTTTTTGCACATCCTGAAGCGAAATATTTTAACGTATTGTAAAACATAGCTGCGGTCTTTTAGACCGCGGCTGTTTTTTTACAGTGAACAAACCTAAAAAAAGGCTGCGACAAATGTATTTTTAGCTGAAGAAAGATCCGAACGGTGAATCCAGATTCTTGACTGAGAATCAACTCCATTCGGATTTTTTCATTGTGATCGTGAACTGGATTTCATGTAGCTGTTTCTAGCTGTTTGAAGGGCAAAGCGAACACTCCTGCGGAAAAAATTGATGCAGTTATGTCTTGATCCCTTTGAATTCATCGCCGGTTTGAGCTTTTTTTATGAGTTTCTTGGGAAACACTGATAGAATAAGGAATGTAATAAATTTGTAACGCTCTTATCACAGCAAATTTTTTAGGGAAAGGAATTTTCAAGAGATGATTAAATTATTTGTAAGCGACTTAGATGGCACTCTTTTACACGAAGAAAAATACGTAGAACAGCATAATGCAGACGCACTTAGTGAACTTCAGCGCCAAGGAGTAGAGGTTTGTCTTGCTTCTGGACGAATGGATACGGAAATTTTAAAGATTTCTACTGATATTAATAATACATTTCATCGCATTAGCCAAAACGGAGGATTTGTGTGGACCAAAGAAAATCAAGAACTTCATGGAAAAGTGTTTGAAGATGATTTAGCGGTTCAACTTTATAAAAAAACGATAGATCCTAACCGTATTACGCTTGTCTGTTCAAACGACACGAATTATGTAGAGCAGCGAAATGAAATCATTGAAGCGATTGAAACTCACATGTTTTTCCCTATCGAAGAACAAATTGAAATGACGGATTCATTTGGTCACGCTCTTTCTCCATCTAAAATCACGGTTCTTGGAGATCATGATGAAATGGTAGCTCTGCAAAAAGAAGTGAACGAAGAGTTTGGTGATTATATTGATACATATATTTCTGCCAAGCAGTGTTTGGATATTATGCCTAAACATATCAGCAAAGGAAATGCCATTGAAATTTTATTAAATCATCTTCAGCTAAAACCAGAGGAAATTGCATGTGTGGGGGATTCATTTAACGATGTTCCTATGTTTCAATTAACGCCGAACAGTTTCGCTATGGCTACAGCTCCTGAAGCTGTTCAGCGCCACGCCTCTGCTGTTGTGTCATCTGTTAGTGAAGCAGCGCGTATTGTTTTAGAAAAAAATAAGCAAACCATCTAAAAAAAGCGGTCAACGTTTAAATTGACCGCTTTTATCTATTTAATAAGAAAACGGTAGTTATTTTTTCCGTAAAGAACGAAAAAATTCACCTAAGCTTTTTTGCTTCCCATCTGCATGCTCTCCGTGATTAACCAAGCTGCTGATTCTTTCTCGTCGAACAACAACCATGATAAGAGTGGCAAAAAAGATAATGGAAACGGCAATGACAACCAGTGCAAGAACGGATGCTACAATAGCTTCAGAAGTCGTTAGTGACGATAGCATCTGCCTCGTACACCTCCATTTCGTTTGTGGCGAAAAGGAGCCTAGCAATTAGAAATGCAAATAATCTTTTTTCTCAGCTTGATGCATGTTATTATACACCATTTTCATTTTAGAAGCTGTAGCTTTTAAAGACGTAGACGAATCCACATCTTCGGCTAACATAATGTTTACTAAGTCAACCACAGAACGAGACAACAACTCTACATTATTTTGCAACTCTAATTCGTCATAAGTCGTACGGTCTTGAAGACGAAGTCGAATAATTTCATTTGCTAGCTCCCTAACACGCACTAATTGTTGATGTTCTCCCATAGTATCTCCGCCGCAAGAAACTTATAATCAGCCCTTTTATTGGCTTTTATAAGAGCTAGAAATCCCTGCAGCTTACCCCTCCTTATAAAGATGCCTAGCACACCTTTATGTAAATCGCACTTTCACCTTGTTTACATGTATATTCGCTATAGCTGGTTCTTTTTCCTTTTGAAATTAGCAGCCATCGTCAACGACCTTCTTGGTTTATCGTTCAGATTTCAAATTTTTAAGGATGTGATATACGAAAATTAAAACGCCAATAGCCGTAAGTGTTGCTCCTGCTGCCACTACGGGTGTAAAAGCTTGGTTTTCTAGTACGATCATGAGAAATAAACCAATCATCATGACCGGTAATCCTATATTATGCAACCATACGTGCAGTTTAGCTAATTTACTTTCGCTAAACGCAGGAAACAAATAATAAATAAGTCCCGCTAACGTAAGCGACGTCCATCCTAATAAATTAATGTGCACGTGAACAGGCGTCAAAGCGTAGCTGTGAACAATTGACATATAATACCCCAATATGATGCCAATTCCAAAATAAACGGCTGATATTTTAATTAATTTAATTCCCATCGTTTTCTCCCCCTTATATCCCCTCCGACTTCTGTACTACTTTACGCAGGAAACGCCATTTTAGAAGCGGCTGATTAACCAAAGGACACGAAATACGGAGTATGATATCTAAAAAGAGGATTCTTTACCGCAAACACAAAAAACAGCTGAGCAAAAGTACTCAGCTGTCTATTTTAAGCAATATAATGCAGCACAAAATTCAAGAAAAACAATAGCGCGCTTACATACATAAACATCGATACTTCACGCATTTTACCAAGGAATAATTTAAGCAGTGGATACGCAATGAACCCAAATGCAATTCCATCAGCAATGCTGTACGTAAGAGGAATAAGCGCAATAATTAAAAATGCAGGGAAACCTTCTGTTAAGTCCTGTAAATTGATGTTTTTGATATTTTGAATCATCAATGCTCCAATCACAATGAGAATAGGTGCAATAGCACTATCTGGAACCAGCTTGATAAATGGAATAAACAGAAGTGAACTTAAAAATAAAACTCCTGTAATCAGCGATGTTAAACCCGTTCGCCCTCCAGCTGCAATACCAGATGCTCCTTCTACAGAAGACACCGTTGGACTTGTTCCAAACACCCCGCTTAGCAAAGCTGAGGCGGCTGTTGCTTGAAAGGCCCGCGGAAATTTGCTATCTTGATTCATCATACCTAGCTGACCATGAAGCAAACCAATATTTTCAAAAATCAATACCATTGTTAATGAAAAGACAGCTGCCCAAAACGCAACGTCTCCAATGGCTCCAAAAGACAATGTGCCAAAGCTGCTAAAGAAGTCGTTCACGCTCGCAGCGGACTGTCCATTTTCTGCACTGCTTCTTACACCAAGTAAGAAGGCAAGGACGGATCCAGCAATCATGCTTAACAAAAAGTTACCTTTCACATTTCGGATAAACAGTACGATTGTGATAATTAACGTCAACAGCGTACTGATAACAAACGGATCTGACAAGTCTCCAAGTGCTACAAAAGTGTTTTCGCTTGGAACTACAAGCTTCCCTTTTTGCAAACCGATAAATGTTAAAAATAAGCCAACACCGACTGTTATCGCTTCTTTTAACGAATGCGGAATCGAAGAAACAATTTTGGCAGACAGTCGTGAAAAAGCTAATGCTATAAAAAGAAAGCCGGATATCACTACTGCTAATAACCCTTCTTGCCAAGATAATCCCATTGATTGAACCATCGTATACGTAAACAATGCGTTAATCCCCATACCTGGCACCAGAATGAGCGGCGCATTTGCCCAAAAAGCCATAATAACACAGCCTACAAAAGCCGAAGCCACTGTTGCGAATATTCCTGCTTCAAGCGGAATACCGGCATCAGACAAAATGGTTGAATTAACAGCAATAATATACACGATGGAAAGAAATGAAATGACCCCAGC
The DNA here is from genome assembly GCF_038898415.1 of Priestia sp. SB1. Taxonomy (NCBI): domain Bacteria; kingdom Bacillati; phylum Bacillota; class Bacilli; order Caryophanales; family Bacillaceae; genus Priestia; species Priestia sp. SB1. Next base: position 217,454 of record NZ_JBBJSS010000003.1, read on the forward strand.
TAAGCTTTCTTTTCCGACAGTTGTTTGGTGGTCGCTTAAACGAAACAACTTTTCAAATAATGCGTTCAATCTAATTTCCTTCTTTTCATCTATCCCTCGCCCACCCAGTGACCAAAAATGCCACCGAAGTTATTATAGCAAAATCAACAATTGTTGCAAGGAAAACTTGTCTCCTTTAGCTTAAGCATTCATTCCTTATTTAAAACTGTTATCATTTTCTAAACGTAACGTCTTGCATGCATTCTATATATACCTTGTATTGGACATAATAAAAGAGCGCTTTATCAGCGCTCACTATTTTAATAATAATAATATGGTGGGTACGGCGGATAATATGGTGCTGGATAGCCGTAATAACCTGGACCTCCTAATGCACTTCCAAGAACTAATCCTCCAAGAAATGGAGCTCCAAAGCCCCAACCCCAAGGGCGACCAAAGCCATAACCGAACCCCGGACGGCCGAAGCCAAAACCAGGACGACCGAAACCAAAACCTGGGCGACCGAAACCGAATCCTGGACGGCCAAAGCCTCCAAAACCACCAAATGGTCTTCTTATGTCATTAATATCAAATTCTTGCATGATACATGCCTCCTCAAATTATATTTCATTCTCTTTATTACATATGTTATTCACCTACTTCTTGCATAGGCAATCGCCTCTTTTTTTGTGATTTCTTAAAAAATATTCTTTTTCTATCATCTCATTAGGATCAAACAAGCGTACAGACATATTTTTTAAGGCTTTGAAACATACTACATGTAAAATAAGAGAGATGAAACGAGGAATGTCCTTTTAGCATTTTCAGCAGCTGCTGCAATGAGAAATAAACATAATATGAACGCATAAAAAGAACGCTCAACAAAGATGTTGACCGTTCTTCTTATGAAAATACATAGCGATTTTTTATTAATTTATCTGACCCTTTGCTTGACCGTATATGCCCTAAAGCTATATAATCCCCTTTTTATACAATGCGCTTTGAACATAAAATCATAGGAGCGTCTCCCCAAACGCTGCTATGTATGTATATCTGTAATCGCTTACAAACCTTTAATAAAAAACCGATATGATTTTCTATCTATTTACATTAAACAATATTTTAGGCTAAATTTCAACACATTTTTTGTTTTTCTTTGTACTCAGCAAAAAAACAGGTGATATAGCACAATGATTTTCCTTTTTTCCTGTCCCTTTTACTTATATCCATAATCGTTTATAGTTTATAACGAAAGGAAGTGACATAATGTCTGATCAACTAGAAGAATACTTAGAACGAGGAATGTACGGAGCAAAGGAAACAAAAAGAGACGAAAGAAGATATTTCTTAACTGCTCTACGTGAGAATATTGAAATTGCGCTAAAAAAAGGGCAAGTCATGAAAAAGGATGCAGCAAAAATAAAGCCTCTTTTAAAAAAAGTGAAAGACGGTCATTTGTTTTTAAATGGCTCTTTGTCTTATTCATACCTCTCCCCTTATATTCAAGCGGCTAACCAACATAAAGTGCCTTTTACCATCGTTCAGAACTTAGAAGCTGATACCGATATTGGTCTAGTTTTAACGGGTTCTGAAGGCAGTTTGGAACGAGATATCTTTTTAGACTAAAAAAAGAGGTTGACACATAACGAAATGAATCCAATCAACCGCTAGAAGGAACGAGGCAGATAAAACTATATTCACCATCAAAAAAAAACGAACCATTGATCAACATGTGATCAATGGTTCGTTTTTCACTTCGTCTAAAATACTTTTGTTGCAGCCTCTTTTTTATTTAGCAAACACGTGATGATCAATTGTTTTAATTACAGCACGTGAACGAATCCAGTTATCGGTAGCTGTTTTTGGATTATAAAAGTAAATGGAATCGTCTAAACGATCTTTTCTAGTCAATGCTTGCTCTACTGCTTTTTTCGAATCTTCTGAAGCAGGTTTGTTAATTGATCCGTTTTGAACCGGTGAAAAAGCGTATGCTTTTCCGACAACTTGTTTAATAACTCCTGTTACCGTATCTGGAAACTTCGGAGAATCTACACGGTTTAACACCACTGTTGCTACCCCTACTTTTCCTTCATACGATTCGCCTTTTGCTTCGGCTTCTACTAAGCGAGCTAATAAATCTTTTTCGCTTGACGAAATCGAAACTGCAGGTGTTTCCTGGTCTGCAGGTTTGGCTTCTGGTTTTGGTTCTGGCTTAGCCGTATTAGCAGGTGCTGCCGTTGAAGGTTCCGTTGTTTCAGCAGCCAGCACTTTTGTCTTACTCGGAATAGCTAATGTTTCACCAATATAAATCATATCTCCTTGACGATTGTTTAATTTTTTAATATCGTCAATTGTTACACTATATCTTTTACCTAACTTCCAAAGACTATCGCCTTTGACTACTTTATAATTAGTTGCAGCCGTAGCTGTTGCATTAAAACCTATAAATGAAAGAGTAGCTAAACAAGCTACTACCATTGATTTCATATAACTATGTTTCATAGGTAATACCTCCTGAAATTTCGTATGGTATTACTCTATCATAGCTATATGGGGGTTTCACCGAACGATTCAATTACATTTCTTTAAGTTTGATGAACAAAATTACGTTCGGAACACAAATATGACATTGTACCTTATTTTTTGTCATAATCACGGTAATTTTTCTAAAATACAGGTATATTTTCCCGCATTATTTCAGTTTAATCAGAAATTTCTTCATTCGTTTTTCCCTTATAATTCTTATGATAAACATTTAAATTCATCTACTTTTACACAAAAGAGCTGAATGTTGTAATCAACATTCAGCTCTTTTTAATCTTCGATCTCAATTTCTACAACATCATAGAAATCAATCACTAGCTTAGCACCCGTATCATCCATAAACGTAAAAACGTCTTGATCATCTGATAAATGTATCACGTATCCGGTCAACTGCTGTTCACTGTTGTCGTAAACAGTAGTAATTAGAATTTTTTTATGATCTACATATGCTTCTTCTAATAACGAATGGAGGTCATAGTCCCCGTCATCTTCGGGCCGGTTCGTTAACAGCATCCCATAAGTCGTCATTCCATTTTTATCTTTCCATATATGATCTGCAAAATAAAAAGGTGCTGTACTTTTTCGAAACTCATCCATAATATCCCTCCTATAACTAAACACGTTTATTCGCTCTTACTATACGTTACTAAATAAACGCACAAGCACTTGTAACAGTATATTCTCTACTGTACAGGCTCATACATCCATTATATAAGGCATAATCAAATAATGCCATCATTTCGTTTAACTCCTAGGAATTTCTAGATACGTATAGGTAAAATCGCCTCCGCGTCCGGCGATTCCACGAAAATGTTTGAAATCAGGGCGATTTACTAAAAAAGGGCGAAAAGCAAGAAAGTCTTCTTTTTTAACTTTAATTTCGGTTACTTTTCCTTCACTTAACTCATTTAACATATTGATTACTGTTTGTTCATCCATTCAGTTCCACCTCGTTTTTAGCTGTTGAGCCAATTTTGCAGAGACGCAAATTGAGCTTCAGCTTCTTTATATCCTTGGTTATAAAGAGCGTCGAGACGCTCACGATTCTTCTCAATTCGCCCTACTACAAGAGGGGATTGCGGACGAATCACAAAGATATTCCCCTGTCTTTCCTGCTCTTCAATATATGACAATGTTTCATTATACAATTTATAGCGGTTCTCAAGCGCACGAGTCAGCCCATCATAATGACGATATTTGCGCTTCAATAACCAAAGCATATTTGATTTCTTTTTTCGATATCCTTCGTTTCGCGTTAGCACAACAATATTTTTTCTATATCCATCCTGCACTGCTTTTTTGATTGGAATCGGATCACTGATTCCTCCATCTAACAGCTCTTTTCCTTTATATGTAACGACAGGTGCTAAAAATGGAAGGGAACTAGAAGCGCGAACCGCTGTCAAAATATCCCGATCATACTCATCAAAATAAACGGGTTCTCCCGTCACGCAGTCCGTTGCTCCTACTACAAGCTTCTCTGTACGCTCAGCAAATGCCTCAAAGTCAAATGGAAGAAGCTGATTAGGAATTTCATCAAAAACGAAATCCATTCCAAATATCTCTTTTGTTTTAAAATAATTTTTCCACGACAAGTAGCGAGGATCCTCTAAAAAATCTAAATTAGCTTTGCGACTTCTTCCTATTTGTCTAGATAAATAAGAAGTGGCATGACAAGCGCCGGCTGAAACGCCAATTACATACGGAAGGTACAGATTTCTTTCCATAAAGTAATCTAAAACTCCGGTTGTATAAAGGCCTCTCATACCGCCTCCTTCGAGCACGAGTCCAGTATCTTTCAATTTCTACACCTTCTAATTCTTATAATTTATGACAAGATTATACCTCGTTTATTATAACGAAAGATGAACAAAGATGGAACTGTGTTGCTTCTCTCTTTCGTTAAAGCTACCAATTCCTTCTATTCCTCAGCACATTTTACTTGTTTTTTCAATTTTATTTTATATTTTTTCAAAAAACCCTTTACTAATTCCCAGTTTTAAGGCAAAATTGTAAAAAAAGAAAACGCTAACTAGTTTTACTATTTTCAAAATTAAAATTATTGAAAAAATTAATAATGAACTAATTTAAAACAAAGGAGCGATGAATGATGAAAATAGCAGAGGTAGGAAACTTGATAGAATTTAAAAATGGCTTACAGGGCATTGTCGAAAAAGTAAATGAAAACTCCGTGATTGTTGATTTAACTTACATGGCAAACTACCGGGATTTAGACTTAGAACAGCGAACTGTTGTCAACCACAAAAACTACACGATTATTAATCCTGCTATGTAAAGGGAAAAAGCAACCGGAACGCAAAAACGGTTGCTTTTTTAGTGGTTTTGAAAGAACTGATTCTTTTGTTCTTCTGTAATAATTCCCAGCTTATACATGAGATAAATATACTGTTGAACCTTAACATCCTTCGAACTTTTTTTCACTGTACTCCCTCTTTTCTAAAATGTTTCTTCATACAATAATATATGGCTAAGATAAAAAAAGTTTCCTTAAAGAAACAAAACCAGGCCCCATTTTTTCTTGAAAGGGTCTTATTTTCGTGTGACAATAAGAACAAGCTACTACTACCTACTTACTGAAAGGAATTACTAGCATGTTTGATACTGTATTGTTTATCGTTGCACTTATTGTCATTCTTTTTTTCATCGTGCAGTTCGTTTTTAAACGCAAGCAAACTTCAAATAAAAAAACATCCGTTGAACCCATGAATTATGCCGAAGAAGATTCTAACTCCTACACAAGCTGGAGTGAATCTGCTTCTAATCACGATCACGATGGTGATGGTGATGGGAACGCGGATGCTGACGGAAGATAGAAAAAAGCCTCTTCTTATGAAGAGGCTTTTTTTATTTTGATAACACGCGCTTGCCGTTGGTAAACGAATAATAGCATTCACCTGTATAGATGTCTTGGCTTTCATGTACATGAACACCACATTTATCTTCAAGTGCAGCTTTCATCATGGATTTGGCTACGTTATACGCTTTAATTGGACGATATTTTCTCCACTTTCCTACAAGGCAAAATGAACACGACTTTAACGTGTATCCCCCAAGCTTTTCAAATAGGCGAAACTCTTGGCGCTTGCCTAATAATAACGATGGGCGGAAAAAGTGAGTAGAACGGATATACAAGCTTGCGATATCTTCTTCTACTTGCCCCTTTACTTTACTGTAAAAGAATGGCGAACGAAGATCAGCACCAATTGCTGTAATCGTTAAAAAGTTTTTGCAGCGATATTTTTCTGCACATTTAGCCGCTTTTAAAGGAAATTCGTAGTCAACTTTAATGAATTTCGCTTTTGTTTTTGCTTTTTTCATTGTCGTGCCTAAACAGCAATATACATCATCAACTGCAAAGCATTCTTCGTGCTTATCAAGCTCTGAAAAATCAATTTCAAGCTGACGTAGCTTTGTGTGTTCGATTGGTAGCTTTTTTCGAACAAACACTGTCACATGGTTATATAAGCTATTGCTTAATAACATTTTTAAAAGTTCTTGACCAACAAGTCCGCTTGCACCTAATACTAATGCTGATCTCTGTGACATTCTTTCACCTTCTCATCTGTTGTTTTTGCAATGGAAAACAGGTTGCATACACAACCTGTTTGTTCGAATTAACGATTATCAATTGTTTCTGGGTATAAATCATGATTCATCAGGCGATAATTAGCCATTTCTTCATACTTCGTACCAGGACGGCCATAGTTTGTATATGGATCAATTGAAATCCCGCCGCGTGGTGTGAATTTCCCCCATACTTCAATATATCTTGGATTCATCAGTTTAATTAAGTCATTCATAATAATATTCATACAGTCTTCATGGAAATCTCCATGGTTACGGAAGCTGAACAAATAAAGCTTTAACGACTTGCTTTCCACCATTTTTTCATCTGGAATGTAACTAATATAAATGGTTGCGAAATCCGGCTGACCCGTTTTTGGACATAAGCTCGTAAATTCCGGACAGTTAAATTTCACAAAATAATCACGATTTGGATGTTTGTTATCAAATGCTTCTAGAATCTCTGGTGAATATTCAAACAAATAGTTTGTTCCTTGATTTCCAAGGAGTGATACACCTTCTAATTCTTCATCTTTTCGACCGCTCATTTGCATTTCCTCTCTTTCTACGATTGTCATTCTAACAGCGTTTTTTTATTTTGTATATATCTGTTTTTATTTTTCTTTGTAAATTTTTTGCTATGCGCTTACACGCCTCGTTTATTTCCCCAAACAAGGGCGTGAACCTGCGGCAGAACTCTTACATCGTTCATGTTTTTAGCTGCCACTGCCTTGTCGATTAACCACTCATACTTTTTAAGCAATTCTTGTGTTAACGACGCATTATCGATTGTCGTTAAGTCCTCGTTGCCTACTTGAACAAAAAATGGAACCTCAGGATAACGTTCATGAACAGACGCTGCATACTCAAAGTCCTCATCATTAAATACAACGACTTTTATGCTTATGTGCGCCATGCGTTTTTCCTTTATTAATGTCTCTATAATATCGTCTAATACGGAGAAATTTGTTGTCATTAATGAACTTGGAGGCTTAGGAGAAATCGTTAAATCATCGATCTTTAGGAACCAATCCTGATAACGGCTTCCCTGTGTTTCAAGAGCTGCTTTTACCCCATGACTGTGCAAAAGCTCTACAAGTGAACCAATCGCCTTGATAAGCGCAGGGTTTCCTCCAGAAATGGTGACGTGATCAAAGCACTCTCCTCCAATTTCTTTAAGCTCCGTCCAAATTTGTTCTGCTGTTAGCTGACGAATATCGTTTTTAGCTGATCCATCCCATGTAAAAGCTGAATCACACCAGCTGCAGGAATAATCACAGCCTGCGGTACGAACAAACATCGTCTTACGTCCTACAACCATTCCTTCCCCTTGAATCGTTGGGCCGAATATTTCAAGTACTGGAATTGTATTAGCCACGTTTTTTCACCTTCTTTGGGCGGTAAATTACGTAACTTGTCGGCGTTTCCCGCACGAATACTTGTACACAAGAAGGCTTATTTGGTAGTGTGTCTAGATATTCTTGAACCAACTCATAAATTTTACGAGCAACAACTTCAGTTGTAGGAAAATCATTTGGATTTTCTTCGTTAAAAATAGAATGATCGTTCAATAATGTATGATCAAATTGACCAGAAACAATTTTTTTCAATAGCGCAAAGTTTACTAAAAAGCCCGCTTCGTCTAATGTATCTCCGGCAACAGTTAAATTTACAAAATACGTATGTCCATGGACTTGACGGCATTTTCCTGCTTCTGTATGAGGAACAAAATGTGCCGCAGCAAACTGCATATCTTTGTTCAATTCATATTCATAGTCATGAAAGACTTGAGGATACATTTGTTGCAGCATTATTTTTCTCCTCCTTCTTTTGTTTGCAAGTATTGATCTAACCCGCGTTTTCGCAATTGACATGCGGGACATTCGCCGCACCCATCAGCAACAATACCGTTGTAGCACGTTAATGTTTTTTCACGCACATATTCAAGCGCTCCTAGCTCATCCGCTAACGCCCACGTTTCTGCTTTATCAATCCACATAAGCGGCGTATGAATCACAAACTCGAAGTCCATTGATAAATTAAGCGTGACGTTTAACGATTTCACAAATACGTCTCGACAGTCTGGATATCCCGAAAAATCAGTTTCACAAACGCCTGTTACGATATGACGGCCTCCGCTGTTTTTAGCCAGTACGGCAGCAAATGATAAAAATAACAGATTGCGGCCATCCACAAACGTTGTAGGCAACTCTCCTTCTTTTTGCTCAATTTCAATATCATCTCGTGTTAAGGCATTTGGTGCTAATTGATTTAAAAGTGACATATCTAGGACGGTATGCTTCACACCTAAATCAGCTGCGATAGCTTTTGCTACCTCTATCTCTTGACTATGACGCTGACCGTATTGAAAAGTAACCGTTTCTACTTCTTTAAAGTTTTTCAAAGCCCAAAATAGACATGTTGTACTATCTTGACCTCCGCTAAATACAACAATAGCTTTTTCATTTTTCATCATTATTGTTCGTCTCCTTTTTGATTGAAATCAAAAGAAGAAGAAACTTTATTGAACCGTTCGTTCCCTTTGTGACTAATTTTATAACACAAAAAAGAGACTGCTCTTTTCCAGCAATCTCCCTAAAAAGCAACTAAGATACACGTCCTCGCCAGCATACACGTCAAAAAGACGTGTTGATAGAAAAGCACGTGAAAGAAGACACGCTAAAACCGTGTCTTTTGTCATCAACGATGATCTTAGTTTTTTATAGAGGGAGTTTTCGAACCTCTCCCGTACATATACAAACGTGTACGGCGTTTCTTCTTGAATTGTCATCGTATACTATACCACATACGTATAAATAATGCTATGTTTGTTGGCTTCTATCACCTTTAGCTGTCTTATTTCTCTTTCTATAAGAAAGCGCAATAAATAACAACGGAAAACAGACGCTTAGTACAAATAAATAAAACGGCCAGTAATATTTTTCAAAATAATTGAAGTATGCTGTATTTGGAATAATGTAATACGCCACGCCTGTAATGATTAGACCTAAAGGAAAGCTCAAAAAATTGCGCACCCGTAAATTACATAATTGAGCGATACTTAACTGAATAGCATAGAACACAATGACAACTTTAAAAAAGATAGATAACATCCAAATAATAGCTACTAATACTTCAACATGCTGTATCGTTGCACCTAACGAAATCATTTTTCCTAATAAATAAACTGGGTAGCTGTGCATTGATGCAATATTCGCGCCAAGAGCTAATATACAAGCCGCAACTGCAATCGTAATCGTCAAGCCCGATGCCACAGTGCCGATAACAATCATTCTTTTTACCTTTTTGCCACCTTTTATATGAGGCGTAATCATTAGCACAAAAATCAATTCCATAAACGGATTTCCTAAGAAATACGTGGTTCCTAACACTAAATCATCCATGCGGAATTCAAACAAAGGGTAAAGACGATCCAGTTTCATCTGAGGAATATTTAACGAAATTAACAATAAAAAAGGGACGACGATCCACGGTAAAAAGATTTCCGCTGTTCTCGCTATCACTTCAATGCCTAGATACCCTCCGTATATAACCGCTAAAATCACAAGAGCATGGATCCACGTAGGCAGCGTTTCAGGGACAATTTGCGTCGTCATAAATGTACTGATATCTCGAAGGGAAAACGTAGATTGAATGAACATAAAAAAAATGTAAATAAGAGACATACACGCTCCGGCGTAAGGACCTAGCGCTTTTTTAGCTATTTCAATGAACGTTTGCTGAGGGTAACGGTGCATCAGCCATAACAGCACCGCAACAATTAAAAGGGCAAAGCCAATAGCAAGCACACTACATACCCAGGCATTTTGTCTATTCGTTTCTAATAACGTAGCCGGAACTGCCAAAATAGCGCTTCCGATACAAAAAAAATAAATGAGAAAAAGAAGTTGTTTCGGAGTAATAAATTCTTTTATTTGCATCATACACCCCTTCTCTCCTACATGCTTACGTAAATAACAGATGATGAACGGTTTTAGTAAGAGGCTTAATGAGTTCCTCTAAAAAGTACAGAGGCGTAGGTACTTCTTTACGGAGTGTAATGGCTCCCCAAAAGAATAACCCCATACCTATAAGACAAAGATAGACAACGATTTCACGGTAATACTTTTCCTTTCGGAAGTTAATCATAATTTTTTTAGTCAAATAAGCAAGAAGTACGAGTAAGGCGATAAATCCCTCCATTTTCTTTCTCCTTAATGCTTCATTTGCTTCATATATGAGTTATTTAACGTGCCTAAGCGACGGATTTGAACTTTGGCATCTAAATCGACGGTTAAATCTTCTGCGTAAATTCTGTTCCAGTCTCTTTTCATTTTGTACCATCTCTTTACATCTTGTCTGTAAAACGTTTCTCCAAAACCGAAGATATCACTTTTATAATCTTTTTGAGCTTTTTCCACTGCGTCATTCATTTTTTCTTTTACGTCCGCTGCTGTTTTTCGTTCGAGCATATTGATTACAGCTGGGTCCTGTAAGTTTACTTGACACTCTACATCTGCCACGTTTGCTTCACCTTTTAAATCCACGTGAATATGAGGCTTATGGTTTTTCATAGAAGCCGTTACCTTCACGTTCGTTCGAAGCATTTCTACTCCGATGATATCGTGCTGTTTTTCTTTTCCTTCGCATGGAATAACAATTAACGTACTTTTTACATTTCCTGTAATATAGTTATATCCTTTACTTTCGTCTTCATTGAACCAGCCAATCAGCTTATCATTTTGAAAGACACCTAATCCTTTAAAATTGAGCAGGGTGGACAGATTGGTCCGGGAAATGCTCGACATATCTCCTGCCTTTTTCACGTCGCCTTTGACCAATACTCCCGATAACACCGCCTGCTTTCCTTCGCTCGTTAAGTTACTGATCAGTTCATTTAACTTTACGCCTCTAGTGGGTGCCCAAATACGCTGAGAGACGTCTAATGAAGCAAACATATGGTTAGCTGGTATTTTTTCAATTGTTGTTAATACGTTCAGAACGCTCGATGCTTTCGTGTTTTTAGCAACAACAACAAAATAATCGGTACGCACTTCATGATCCCGAGCAAAGAAATCAAGCACTTCAGCAATACCCTCTTCCGCCATGCTTTCGCTAATGACTAGCATTCGTAAATGAGAAAGATAAATTTTCCGCGGGGATTTTGTCGTTATTTTTCTTAACCCTTCCATTACAGACGAAGCCTTAATAGAGAATGTGGTAACAGAAGGCCCGTTTGTAGGGGTTTTGGCCTGAATATCACCAGGGTTAATCAGCTGAACTGTAACAATAATGCCATCTTCTGCTTTATCAATTCCGACAGCAACCGTAATGGCTAGCTCATTCAACTCTCGACTGCTCCAGCAGCCGCTTACCAGCAATGAACAGATACATAACATCAGAAATGCTTTCATAGTAACCGGCCACCTTTGCACAGTTTAGTTTTTTTGCGTCTTTTGACGTGAGATATTCTTCTCGTTAATAAGCTTTGGCCTTGTTTTCATTTTTTTGATAGAACGTCTAATTAGAACATCCTTTTGATCACGCTTCACAAAGGGAGCCATAGGTGTCATATAAGGGACTCCAAATGACCTTAAGCTGCATAAATGTAAAATCATTAAAATTAGCCCGAGGATAATACCGAACAAGCCAAAAGTAGCTGCTAAAACCATTAAAATAAAGCGCAGCATCCTTACTGCAATGGCCATATCATACACCGGTGAAACAAAGTTACTAATAGCGGTGATGGATACAACGATAACCATTGCAGGCGATACTAATCCAGCTTGTACGGCGGCTTCTCCTAAAACGAGTGCTCCCACGATTGAAATAGCTGAACCTACTGCTCGAGGCAATCGGACTCCCGCTTCTCGCAAAATTTCAAACGTGATTTCCATAATAAACGCTTCAATAATAGCTGGAAAAGGCACACCTTCCCTTTGAGCTGCAATACTAATTAACAAAGCAAAAGGAAGCATCTCTTGATGAAAAGTAGTTAAAGCAATATAAGCAGAAGGTGTTAAAAGGGCTAAGAAAAATGCCATGTAGCGCATTAAGCGAATCAATGTACTAATATCTGCGCGCTGGTAATAATCTTCGGCCGCCTGAAAAAATTGAATAAATAGGGCAGGAACCATCAATACAAAAGGTGTACCGTCTACTAAAATGGCTATCCGCCCCTCTAAAAGACCTGCTGCCACGGAGTCTGGACGCTCCGTGTTATGCATAGTAGGAAAAGGTGTATAATCTTCATCTTGAATCAACTCTTCGATATATCCGCTCTCCAAAATACCGTCTATATCAATTTTAGAAAGACGCTCTTTTACCTCTTGAATGACCTGTTCATCCGCAATGCCGTCTATATAAACGAGCGCAATATCCGTTTTTGTAAACTCTCCTATTTGCTGAGATTCAATCCAAAGTTTTGGAGATTTTATTCGGCGCCGAATCAATGCGGTATTCGTTCGCAGTGTTTCTGTAAAACTGTCTCGAGGTCCTCTTACAACGGTCTGAGATTGTGGTTCAGAAACAGCCCTGTCTCTCCACCCTCTTGTACTTGCCACAATACACGTTTGATACCCTTCTAAAAACAGCACGGTATCTCCTGATAAAACATGAAGAAGAGCATCATCCAATGTTTTGGCTTCCATAATTTCACCGGCCGCCAAACTATAGCTTTTAATCAACTCGTACATATTAACGGCACCGTCATCATGAGTTAAATGCTCATCGTGATAATGCATAATGGAGTCCAGCGCATAGTGTTCAACTTCATCTTTATTTACCAATCCGTCGATGTAAGCAACACCTAAAGTGAATTTTTCTTCAATTGAAATTCGAAACTCTCTTGTCACTAAGTCCGTGCTCTGTCCCAATGCTTTTTTCATGTGGAATATATTATCTCCCACTCTCTCCGACAATTTCTGCTCTTCCTCAGTGGAAGAAGCACTAGTTGCCTTAGAGTCCTTCGATTCACCAGCTTTTTCTTTCCGCTGTTTGGATTTATTCGTTAACTCCGACAGTTTTTTAATACGCATTGTTCATCCTCCACTACATTGAACGAAAAGAAACGGAATTTCTTCTTTTTAGTCTCTATAGTTTTTGTATGAAAAGGAAATTTATACTTGAAGCCATTTTAATAATCTTTATTTTTGACATCATTTGTGCATTTCTATAGGATAGTAATGGATAATTCTTCGTTATTATGAAGAATGTTTATACGGAACATTGAAAGGAGTCTATACATGGCACAATCACTTAAAGGCAAAGTAGCTCTTATTACAGGAGCAGGAAAAGGCATTGGTCGTTCAACTGCAATTGAATTAGCAAAAGAAGGCGTAAATATCGGTTTAATTGCTCGTACAGAGGCAGATTTAAAGGCTGTTGCTTCTGAACTGGAAGCATTTGATGTACAAGTTGCTTATGCAACAGCAGACGTTTCTTCTATGGAAGAAGTAAACGCAGCAGTTGAGCATCTACATACAAAATTAGGGGCAACGGATATCTTAATCAACAATGCGGGAATCGGTAAATTCGGAGGCTTTTTAGAGCTAGACCCAGCTGAGTGGAAACAAATCATTGATGTGAATTTAATGGGCGTTTACTACGTAACGCGCGCCGTTCTACCTCAATTAATCGAAAAAAATGGTGGAGACATCATCAATATTTCATCCACTGCTGGTCAAAAAGGCGCTCCCGTTACAAGTGCTTACAGCGCTTCAAAATTTGGCGTGCTTGGCTTAACTGAATCTTTAGCGCTAGAAGTGCGCAAACACAATATTCGTGTAACAGCTCTAACACCAAGTACAGTAGCAACGGAATTAGCATATAAAGAAAACTTAACGGATGGCAATCCTGATAAAGTGATGCAGCCTGAAGACCTAGCAGAAATTATGGTAGCACAATTAAAGCTGCATCCGCGTATTTTTATCAAATCTGCGGGCATGTGGTCTACAAATCCATAAACAAACATAGAAAAAGGAGAGCTTCAGCTCTCCTTTTTTGTGTCTTCTTTTATATGATGGTTAGCTTATTTACGTTTAGGCGTGATTTCTTCTGATAGTTCTTCAAAAGACTTTACTTTTCCATGCGATGGGTTTTGTGATTGCTTTCGTACGTTCCACTGACGCTCTTTTTGACTTTTAGACTGAGTCATTTTGCTTCATCCCCTTTTTATATGCTTACATGTAGTAGGATAAAACAAGCTGCTCTTTTCCATTCATCAAAACTGCTTCCAATTTCTTTACTGCTTAGCTAAATGTATTTTAAACCATTTATCAATTTCCGCGTTGTATTGATCATAATAAGCAGTTAGCGGATGGTCTCCATTTTTGTACAGTACATATTTGTATTCTTTTCCCTGCTCATCTAGCTGTTTCACAAGTTTTTCAGCCTGAGTGTGGTGAACTTTACGATCATGATCGCCCTGTAAAATCAAAAGAGGTGAATTTACTTTATCGCTCCAGTAGACAACAGAACGACTTTTATACCTCTCTGGATACTGCGCCGGATCTCCTACAATTGTCCGCAGCACTTGTTTCATTTCAGGCCCTCTTTGGTCGTAGAATTGAAACATGTCTGTAATACCTGATTGTACGACAACAGCATCAAATTTAACGCCGTTTTTCATCGTTAAATACGTCATCATACCGCCGCGTGAATATCCTAGCGCTACCTTTTGCTGGTGATTTACATAAGGAAGCTGTTCTCCCCATTTAATAAGATTTAATACGTCGTCAATATCTTTACCGCCGTACGTCTCTGTTCCTTCACTTCCGCCATTTCCCCTGTATTGAGTCGCAACAACGACGTAGCCTTTACTTGCCCAGTATGACAAATACTGAAGTGTTTTTGCGCGAATCATGCCATGTTCGCGATTTCCTCCGCGATTATATACTAAAAGCGGATAATGTTTGTCTGCAATGTCTTTAGGCTGTACTAAAAACCCTTTTATCTTTAAATTATCACTAGGATACGTAATGCTATATACATCTACTTTATTTGAATAAGGCGATAATAAATTCAATTTTTCTTTATTTACATCATCACTTTCAGCTCGGTTAAAAACCGCTGTCACACCGAGCACAGCTACAGTGATTAATGCAATGATGCCCCATTTTTTCAACAGAAACCCTCTCCTCAATAAATATCTTTTCTCTTTTATAATGAGTGTTTTCATTTGCCTTTACCCTTCTTAAATGTTTGCTAAAAAGGGCATTCATCCCATCGCCAATACAGCTTATCTATCATACCGCAAAACCCAAATTTCTTCATTAATAAAGAAATAAGAATTCATACAAATACATGAACAGGAAAGACGTATAGTAAATTGTATTATTAAATTATAGATTTGAAAAGTGGAATGATACTTTTTTTGTCGTTTTTTACCTGTCCTTTTTTAAAAAGAAAAAAGCCCAGTTAAGACTGAGCTTTTTTCTTGGCAATACCAATGCCTGTATATGCTAAAATAATTGAAAAAATCGGACATAAAATGCTAAAGAATGTAAATGGAATATAGTCAGCCGCTGGAATATTTAATGCAGTTGAAATAAAAGCTCCGCTGACACCCCACGGAATAATAGCATTAATAACCGTTCCACCGTCTTCAAGCGTTCGTGATAAGTTTTTCGGATCTAAGTTCCACTTTTCATACAGCGGCTTAAACGTTTGCCCAGGCAGAAGAATTGATAAATACTGTTCTCCTGTAATAACGTTCACTCCAATTGAAGATAGAAGCGTAGCAAAAATAACGTCTCCGCTGCGGCGGATTTGTTTTGCTAATCCTTTTAATAAAGCATCAATAATTCCAACCGCTCTCATCAAGCCACCTAGCGACAAGGCAATCATGATAAGAGAAATAGAAAACATCATGGACTGTAATCCGCCTTTGTTTACAATCGCATCGACTACTTTATTTCCTGACTCGATTGCCGGCCCGCTTTGAAGAACCCCTAGCAATTGACTCAGCGTAAATTCATGCTGTGTAATCATTCCTGTAATAATGGCCGTTACAATCCCTAAAACTAACGTTGGCAATACATCGACTCTTCTCATCGAAAAAATAAGAACTAAGAGTGGAGAAAGCAACGTTAACACGTGTAAATTAAACGTATGTTTTAATGCTTCTTGAATTCCTTGAATTTCTCCGTAATTGACGCTTTCATGATTTCCGTTCATTCCGATTACCAATGCAATGATTGCTGTAATAACAATACTTGGAACCGTCGTCCACGTAATATGCTGAATATGTTTAGGGAGCGGCACTTCAACGATACCAGAAGCAAAATTTGTTGTATCAGACAATGGAGACATCTTATCTCCAAACACAGCTCCTGAAACAATCATCCCTGCTGCTAGCCCTGGATGTACACCAATAGCAG
Organism: Priestia sp. SB1; assembly: GCF_038898415.1. NCBI lineage: Bacteria > Bacillati > Bacillota > Bacilli > Caryophanales > Bacillaceae > Priestia > Priestia sp. SB1. The sequence goes on from NZ_JBBJSS010000003.1 coordinate 233,941, forward strand.
TTCCCACGCCAAATAAAGCGACTCCTACCGTACTGACGGTTGTTAATGAACTTCCCGTGAATGTTGAAACTAACACGGTGATAACCAAAGCACTAATTAAAAAGTACTGCGGTGAAATCCAGTGGAAGCCGTAGGATAAAATCGTCGGTATCGTTCCTCCTACCATCCAAATCGCAATGAGCATCCCGATCAGCATTAGAATAAGGATAGGCTTAATGCCAAGTCTAACACCGTCTAAAATGCCTTTCTCCATTTCTGTCCACTTATATTTCAACAAAAAGCCAATCACACTAATAAATGCTACACCAAATATTAGCGGAATATGAGGCGGGAGCTTTAACATAAATAATGAAACAAAAATAATAGCTAATAGCACCAAAACCACCGCTATTGATTGTATAAATGAAATTTCTTTTTTCATGAGGTATTCCCTTTCTATCTTTCTTTTTCACTTAAACGCTTTTATGCTTTTACGCAGTTAAGTGCAAACCTTCTTGAGTATAATTTTTATCCTTCTTGCTGTCAATAACTTATTTTATCCAAGGGCAGGCTCTGCACTCATTTTTCCACTTTTCTTCTTATTAATATTTATTCTCTATCTAAGCAAATCATTGTACAAAATGCTTCTAATGTTTTTATATATATAAAACGGGTACACACAAAACACACGTTTTTTAATGTACTACCTTTTGCACATAAGCGAGGAACTTCCCTCAAAAAATTTTTAAGCAAAAGACTTGAAAGTCAAAAAAGGTCAAAGTATAATGAGATTACGAAAGGTCAAGAAAGGTCAAACACCTGCTGATCTTCGATTAAAATCATTTAGGGAGGCTAATTAAATGATTTGTCAAAACTGTAATAAACGTGAAGCATCTATTCAATTAAATGTACAAACAAATAATCAAAAATCTCAATATCGTTTATGTCATACATGTTATCAAGCACTAATGAAAGAACATAAAATCCCATCAGGCTTTGGAGGTGGCGGCTTTATGAACATCGATGATTTATTCAAGCAAATGGCGCACGAACAAGCTGCACCGGAGCAGCCACAGCAAGGAAACGGCGGCGGAGGCTTTTTAGATCAATTTGGTCGAAACTTAACTCAAATTGCGAAAACGGGATTAATTGACCCTGTTATTGGCCGCGAAGAAGAAGTAGAGCGCGTCATTGAAATTTTAAATAGAAGAAACAAAAACAACCCGGTACTAATTGGAGAACCCGGTGTTGGTAAAACAGCTGTAGTCGAAGGGTTAGCTTTAAAAATTGCGGAAGGAAAAGTTCCTGCAAAGCTGCTAAATAAAGATGTATATCTGTTAGATGTAGCATCACTCGTAGCTAATACGGGCGTGCGAGGTCAATTTGAAGAGCGTATGAAACAGTTAATTTCTGAGCTTCAACAGCGAAAAAACGTGATTTTATTTATCGATGAAATCCACCTTCTTGTAGGAGCAGGTTCAGCGGAAGGTTCAATGGACGCAAGCAATATTTTAAAACCTGCTCTTGCACGAGGTGAACTTCAAGTAGTCGGAGCTACAACTTTAAAAGAGTACCGTTCCATTGAAAAAGATGCGGCTCTTGAACGACGTTTCCAGCCGGTTATGGTTCATGAACCGTCTGTAGAAGAAGCCGTTGAAATTCTAAAAGGAATTCAAAGTAAATATGAAGATTATCACGGCGTTAGCTATACAGATGAAGCGATCCGCGCTTGTGTAAATTTATCACACCGCTACATTCAAGATCGTTTCTTGCCTGATAAAGCAATTGACTTGCTAGATGAAGCAGGTTCAAAAATGAACTTACAGGCAGGCATTACAAATAAAGACGACGCAGCCGCTCGCTTAAAAGAAATTACAAAAGAAAAAGAGCAGGCGCTAAAGGATGAAAAATATGAAGTAGCGGCAAAACTGCGCGATGAAGAAGCTGCTCTTGAAAAACAACTAAACGAAGAACAGCAAAAAATGAATGTGGATATTGCTGACATTCAAGCCATTATTGAAAAGAAAACGGGTATCCCTGTTGGTAAACTTCAAGAAAATGAATCAGCAAAAATGAAGCATTTAGCAGAGCACTTAGCTCAAAAAGTAATCGGACAGCAGGAAGCTGTCGAAAAAGTAGCAAAAGCGATTCGACGTTCTCGCGCTGGATTAAAAGCGAAGCATCGCCCAATTGGTTCATTCTTATTTGTTGGTCCAACAGGTGTCGGTAAAACAGAGTTAACCAAAACATTAGCTGAAGAACTATTCGGCTCAAAAGATGCTATGGTTCGTCTAGATATGAGTGAATACATGGAAAAACACGCGGTGTCTAAATTAATCGGTTCACCTCCTGGCTACGTAGGTCACGAAGAGGCAGGACAATTAACAGAGAAAGTACGCCGTAATCCTTATTCCATCATCTTACTAGATGAAATTGAAAAGGCTCATCCAGACGTTCAGCATATGTTTTTGCAAATTTTAGAAGATGGACGTCTAACGGATAGTCAAGGTCGCACAGTGAGCTTCAAAGACACGGTTATCATTATGACAAGTAACGCTGGTGTAGGTGAAAAGAAAATTACGGTTGGGTTTGACGCAGAAAATGATGCGCTTAAGCAGGCATCCGTTTTAGATTCACTTTCATCTTATTTCAAACCAGAGTTTTTAAATCGATTTGATACAATCATTGAATTTAATCACCTTGAAAAAGATAACTTGATTAAAATCGTTGACCTTATGCTTGCTGAATTAAAAGAAACATTACAAGAACAAAACATCACGCTGAGCGTAGCAGATGAGGTAAAAGAAAAACTGGCTGAACTTGGCTATCACCCTGCATTCGGTGCTAGACCACTCCGCCGAGCAATTCAAGAACAGCTTGAAGATCGAATTACAGATTTACTGTTAGATGATGCGGACGTATCAACAGTGAACGTAACGTTAAATGAAGCGAGCGAAATCACCGTACAAAACTAATAGAAAAAGCGACTCTACTTGAGTCGCTTTTTTTATAGAAATACTTTCGTTTATTTACTTTCATCTGTTTTTTCATCTGTTTTTTCGTCCGCACTATCCGTTGATTCTTCTTGATCATCAGCTGCTTCATCCCCAGATGAGTCATCTGCTTCGTCTTGCTTCATTGTTTCCTGTGAATCATCTGTCGTTGTATCCTCCGATTGAGTATCATCCGACTGTTCGGTTTGCTGTTCTGTTGCATCTTTTTCATCCGTTTGTGAGTTGCATGCTGTGATTAACATAATTGCTAGAAGTGATCCAAATAACTTGACTAATAAACTTTTGTTCATTTTACCGTCTCCTTTCGAATCATCTGAGCCTCTATGTAGTCACCATTCATATGGCTCTACTGGCAGTATAGCCTATCCAATTGGAAAAAAGTTCACTTTTACAAGGTTATCACAAAAGCTTTACATCTCCTTCATTTCGTTCATATTCCCCTCATATTTCCTTAATAGTTTATGACCAGCCACATTCTAGATCTATCTTCCTTGGTCTAAGTGCTCAATTCGGCTATTCACATAGTTGTAACTATGCTAATATGAGTGATATATTACTGTATCGTGCGACTAGCTGACTATGAAGTTATTCTCCTATAAAATTATTCACCATTTAAGAAAGGGATTTTTTATGGAATCACACAACCTCATAAAAAAACGTAATTTTATTCTTTTACTTATTTTTTGGCTGCTGTATTTTGTCCACATTGTGTTATATCACTTTATTGCAGCTGATCCTAATATGATTGTTTTTATAAGCGGAGGAATTTTATTATTGGTAGTGACGGCTATGTACTACTTTCATTTTCATCCTGCTATCATTATGTATTCTTTTTTTATATGCTATTATGCCTATATTGCGTACATAACATCTATTGAACCTGCTGTTATTAATTATTTGTTTTTGTTTCTTGGAATAATTGTTAGCTTTATTTACTATAGCTATATCGCTATTGTAACTTCTACATTAATGTCCATAATAATTGTTTTGTACTTTTATGTAAGCAACACTCTTTTTACATCTGTGACTTTCGTGAAATTAGATATCGTTTATTTCATTTTGTTTACGCTGATCACAATGATTATTTTGTTGTATTGTGCTCATTTCTCTAAAAAATTAATTGCTATTACGACGGTCAAAATGAACAAAACCGAAGATGAACTTTACTCAGCTCAAGAGTATTTACAATCTTTTTTCACATACAATCGCGACGCCATTTCCGTGTTCAGTCTAGACGGCAAAGTGATTAAAGTAAACGATGCTTTTGAGCAAATATACGGATGGAAAGCGGAAGAAATTGTCGGAAAAGCCATCCCATTTATTCCTGCTGGCTTAAAAGGCGACGCTGAAAACCGATTAGAAAGGGTTAAAAAAGGAGAAAAGCTGGTAGCCTTTGAAACCCAAGATAAGCGAAAAGACGGAAAAATAATTGACGTAGAAATTACTGTTTCACCTATTTTTAATCGTGATCAGCAAGTCGTTGCGCTTTTTGGTATTTCACGCGATCTTACAGAAGAAAAGGAAACAGAAAAATTTCTTCGCCAAACCGATAAATTATCTTTAGCCGGCGAAATGGCAGCGGGCATCGCTCATGAAATTCGAAATCCGCTTACTTCCCTGAATGGATTTATTCAGCTTATTCATGAAGACAGCAGCCGCTACCATTCTTATACAACCATCATGCTGAGTGAACTGAATCGTATTAACTCAATCGTTGGAGAATTTTTATTGCTCGCTAAACCTCATGATACGGTTATGAAAAAACATGCATTCTCTACTATTTTAAATGACGTTATTCTTCTGTATGAATCAGAATGTGTATTAAAAAACGTCGTAGTTAAAACGCAGGTGGAAGCTCCGCATACATACATCTGCTGTGATGCCAATCAAATTAAGCAAGTACTCATTAATTTATTAAAAAATGCGCTCGAAGCTATGCCTAGCGGAGGAGAAATCCATTTAAACGTTACTCAGCATACTAAAGGCCTTACTATTTTCATTAAAGATACAGGAGTGGGTATTCCCTCAAATTTGCTTGCGCACATTCAAAAGCCCTTTTTTACCACGAAGCCATCAGGCACCGGTCTTGGACTTGTTGTGATTAAAAACATTCTGTATCAGCATAAAGGAACATTTGAGATTAAAAGCACTGTGGGCGAAGGAACCAGCGTTACCCTTACGATTCCTTTATGGGAACAAGGAATGAACCATTAAAAAAAGAGGCTGGAACAAAAGTATGTTAGTTGAAGGAAGATCCGAACGAGTTTGTTTTTTGAATAAGAATCAAACTCATTCGGATTTTTTTATTATGAGGGTGAGCGTAGGTTTAATCTAGGTGCTTCTAGCTGTTGATTGGAGGGCAAGGCGAAGACTCCTGCGGGAAAAGCGGAATAGGTGAGACCCCGCAGGAGCATAAGCGCCGAGGAGGCTCACCGGCCGCCCGCGGAAAGCGAAGCCTTGCACGGAAATCAACGGCGGTGTAACAAGCGATTCATATTAGATTGTTTATTCGATTTGTTCGTCTTTAGATTCGATTGATTTTGTTATGTCTCAATCTCTTTTTTTATAGCTTTTTATCATCAATACTATTTAAATAGTTTTCAATTTCATCTACTACAGACTGCACGCAGCCCTCTTCGAATGGAGAGATCAAATTCGCTTCCTCTACTAATTCTAAAAATGGCTTACTTCCGCCAAGCTTACACAAATGAACGTAATCTTGCCATGCTTGTTCATGATTTTCCCGATCTTTTTTCCAAAATTGAAATGCACAAATTTGAGCGAGCGTGTAATCAATATAATAAAACGGAGACGTGTAAATATGAAGCTGACGCTGCCAGAAGCCCCCGCTTTCTAGATAGTGATGGCCGTCATAGTTTTTAGAAGGCATATATTTCTTTTCAATTTCTCGCCACGTTTGTTTTCGTTCCGAAGGCGTCATCTCAGGGCGTTCGTATACAGCATGCTGAAATTCATCAACTGCTACCCCGTAAGGCAAGAAAGTTAAGCCTGAGCTTAAATGAGAAAACTGGTATTTATCTTTGTCCTCTTTAAAGAACAACTCCATCCAAGGCCATGTAAAATACTCCATGCTCATCGAATGAATTTCAGCTCCTTCATGCGTAGGCCAGTGATACTCATTGGTTTCCATATCTCGGCTGGAATACACTTGAAAAGCATGCCCTGCTTCATGCGTTAACACATCAATATCGCCTGATGTTCCATTAAAGTTTGAAAAAATAAACGGCGCTTTGTATTCTTCAATAAACGTACAGTAGCCTCCGCCTGCTTTGCCCTTTTTAGCGACTAAATCCATTAAATTATTTTCAAGCATAAAGGAAAAAAATTCGTCCGTTTCTTTAGAAAGCTCCTTATACATAACCCGTCCATTTTCAATAATCCACTTTTCATCACCTTTTGGCACTGCGTTTCCTGTTTCAAACTGAAACGGTTCATCATAATAAGTTAAGCTCTCTACTTGAATTCTTTCCTGCTGACGCTTTTTTAGTTTTTCAGTAAGGGGAACAATATACTCTTTCACTTGTTGGCGAAAAGCGGCAACCATTTCAGCATCGTACCCTATTCTAGACATACGAGCATAGCCCACTTCTACGAAATTTTTATAGCCTAATTTTTCAGCAAGCTTGGTCCGCACTTTTACAAGCTTGTCGTAAATATCATCAAATTCCTCTTCATGATCAGTAAAGAATTGAAACTTCGCTTCTGCTGCTTTTTTTCTCATTTCTCGATCAGGTGACTCCATAAACGGATCGAGCTGAGCTAACGTTCTTTCTTCTCCTTCAAATTCAATTTTAGCTGACGCCACTAGCTTCGTATATTGAGATGATAGCTTATTTTCTTCCTGCAGCTCTTTTACTATTTCAGGAGAGAACGTTTTTAACTGCATTTCAGCAAGAGAAAACAGCTGCTTTCCCCACTTTTCTTCTAGTTCCGGTTTAAAAGGTGAAGAGATTAAGGCTTTGTAAAATTTCTCTACGTATCCTTCTAAAAGCGGCTGTGTTTCATCAAAATAGTCTTGTTCTTCTTTATAAAATTCATTGGCTGTGTCGATAGAATGACGAATATAGCAGATGTTCCCCATTGTACTGTACTGAGAATACGCATCGTTTGCTAGACGAATTGCCTCATTTTGCTGACTGACTGACCCTGCTTCCGTAAAATGTGTAATGGCCTTTTCAAACTGCTTTTCAATTTCATTCATATCAGGTCGCGTATATGTATAATTCTCAAATTTCATCATTTATTCCCCTTCCTCTATTGTCTGTATGTAACCTAATTCGTTTTTATCCAGCTGTATTCCTGTTAATTTCAATTTTTTGTCACTTTTTATTTTTTATGTCGATTGGTCATGAAAGAAGTCATAGAAAAAACTCGTTTGTTCAACAGAAACAAACGAGCTTTCCTTACTTAATTAGTCGATTCCGGCAAAAATTCATCTGCATAGTGCCCTAGTTTCTTAAGCATCGAAATGGCAACTTCCTTTTCTTCGCTAGATAAAACGGATAAAATATCATGAATTCTTTTTTCGTGACTCGGAAACATGCTTTCAATCATTTCCTTGCCTTGCTTGGTGATAGCTGCATAGGTTACGCGACGATCGTTCGGACAAGCAACGCGCTCCAAGAAGCCTTTTTTCTCAAGCTTGTCTACTACATACGTAATACTGCCGCTTGCCAACAGAATTTTTCCGCCAATTTGCTGAAGAGGCTGCTGGCCTTTGTGGTACAATAACTCTAGGACAGCAAATTCGGTTGGATTCATTCCATGCTGTTGAATAAATTTATGCACATGATCATTAATTGAACGATTGGCACGAGATAGTACAATAAATAATTTAAGAGATTGGTCTAACTCTTCTCTAGTTACATCATTCGTCATTTTAATCAGTTCCTTTAATATTATCTTGATATCAAGATAATACTAAAATTTCCCTTCAAAGTCAATCAAAGCAGGCTTATTTCATCGGTTATTCTCTCTGCTTGTACAATTTTTTTGATAAAAAATGTATATAAGTGGATTTATACATATGCTTTTAATACAATAAACATATGAACATTACATAAAAAGGTGAATGATTATGAAACCAACCCATTTATTATTTAATTCCGCGATTGGTTCGCAAAAGCCTGAAACAATCGTTAACCGGCAAAACCCCTGTCCCTTTTGCGACGTAGAATCTCTTACAGGCATCATTGAAAAACAAGGACCTATCATTTGGCTAAAAAATAAGTTTCCCGTTCTGCAAGATGCTTATCAGACGGTTATTATTGAGACCGATGAATGTTCTTCAGAACTATCTATTTATCCAAAAGAACATCTGTATACCTTGCTGAGTTTTGCTACTGAACGATGGATATCAATGATGAACAGCGGAGAATATGCTTCTGTTCTTTTCTTTAAAAACCACGGCCCCATGTCCGGAGGATCATTACGACATCCTCATATGCAAATTATTGGTTTAAATGAGATGGATGTAAATGAAAATGTGAAGCTAGAGCAGTTTGAAGGAGTCACAATTGCCAAAAATGAACACGTCACATTTAATTTATCTGTAAAACCTCGAATGGGCTTTTTTGAATTTAACGTGATAACAGATCAGCTTGACAACGAGCTGCACACGTTTGCAGATTATCTTCAAACGGCTGCTCACTATTTATTAAATCATTTTCATCGTAGCTGCACGAGCTACAACTTGTTTTTTTATAATCTTAAAAACGGCAAAATTGCAGCGAAAATCATTCCTCGCTTTGCCACATCTCCTTTGTATGTAGGATATGGCATTCCTCAAGTTTCCAATAAGCTTGAGCACATTGCTAATCAAGTTCAGGAGCTGTACTTCACCTAAAAAGTTGAACCTCCACTGGTTCAACTTTTTTGTAAGATTATTGCATAAAACTGTTCATTTTTAAAATAGTCATGCTCATAGAAACAAAAAAAACATACACTAAAAGAACGATGTGAATTGAGGATAAAAAGAAGAATACGTAAAAGGAGACGGTTTATGACTGAGGTATTAATTGGAAGCATTCTTTCTGCGCTATCGACTGGAGTAGGCGCTTTGCCTATTCTATTTTTGAATCAAGAACTCACTCATCGCTGGAAAGATATACTTCTTGCGCTCACTGCAGGCATTATGACAGCAGCTTCTACTATGAGCTTAATTCCAGAATCTCTTCAAAGCGGCGGTTTTTTTTCCTTAGCGATTGGCTTACTGCTTGGCGTGGTAACATTAACACTCTTGGAGCAGAATATTCCTCACATTGATCTTGAGCATTCTAAAACCGGCATACAGTTTGATGAAAAAGCACTTTTAATTGTTTCCGCTATTACGTTGCACAACCTTCCTGAAGGACTGTCTGTTGGTGTGAGCTACGCTTCAAATGTTGAAAATACAGGGAACTTAATTGCCCTTGCAATCGGTCTTCAAAATGCACCTGAAGGACTGTTGGTCGCGCTATTTTTAGCTCAGCAAAATATCAGTAAAATAAAAGCATTTTTAATTGCTACCCTTACAGGATCAGTTGAAATTGTAACGTCTTTACTCGGGTTTTATTTAACTAATTTTGTGGAGTCTCTCGTTTCATATGGATTAGCGTTTGCTGCCGGAGCCATGCTTTTTATTATTTATAAAGAGTTAATTCCGGAAAGTCACGGCGATGGAAACGAAAGATTTGCTACTTATTCGTTTATTTTTGGTATTTTGTTTATGATTTTTTTAATTAACATTTTTTAAAGCTGAAGAGAGGCCACGGGCAGCGTAATTGTTTCACTGCCCGATCCCGAATGCTTGTCCTGCATTACAGCTTTGAAAAAGATAAAAAACGGCTAATCAGTGTGGCAAACGATGTCTTTTCTTCCTCTTCTTTTAAACGCTGCTTTTGATAAACGAGTAAGAGCTGATCAAGCTCTTGACTACAGGTAACGGTTTCTTCATTAGTCAGACCTTTTTCTTCTCCGAGCTGCACCATCTTTTGTCTTTTTTGGACGATTTCCACTAATAATCTCTCTGATTTCGTTCTATTTCTCACTCCAAACACAAAATCCTCTCCTATGACAAAGAAATTAGCTTATAACGCATTATTACAAATTCTACTAAATATGTAAATAGAGTCGCAATAATAGACATTTTTTTCGCAAAAAAATTATTTTGTCGGAATTTATAAACGCTTACATTACTATAGGAATACCGTTTATCTTTTTTTTACAAGTTGTTTTTCGACAAAAGATGCTGCTTGTCGAATAAAAAAGAGGTTGAGACATAACGAAATAAATCCAAACGAAAGACGAACAAATGAGATACATGAGCTGGACTGCTTATGACACCGCAATTGATTTCCGTGCAAGGCTTCGCTTTCTGCGGGGTCTCACCTGTTCCGCTTTTCCCACAGGAGTCTTCTCCTTGCCCTCCAATCAATTGCTAGAAGGAACGAAACAAATAAAACGATGTGCACCATCACAAAAAAAGAACCACTCATCAAACAGGTTGATGAACGGTTCTTTTTTTACTTGGGCTCAACTACTTTTGTCCCAGCCTCTTTTTTATTCAGCTTTTTGAGCAGCGATCTGTACAGCATCCCATACCGTAGCAAAAGGAGGGGCATACGAAAGATCTAGCATGGTTATTTCATCTGTTGTGAGGCGGCAAGTAATAGCTGTCGCAAATACATCGATTCGTTTTGCAACTCCTTCTTTCCCAATCATTTGAACCCCCAAAATCTCTTTTGTTTCAGGATGATAAACAAGTTTTATCACAATCTTTTCAGCTCCTGGATAGTAAGAAGCATGACTCGGAGCCCCGGCTGTGATGGTTTTGTATAAAAGAGAATTTTCTCTTGCTTCTCTTTCTGAAATGCCGGTTTTTCCAATTTCATAGTCCATCACTTTGACAATGCTTGTACCTAGAACACCCGGAAATTTTCTATTTTCTCCCCCTAATCGGTAACCAAGAACCCTTCCCTGCTTATTGGCAATGGTTCCAAGAGCAATATGAACATCTTTTTTTAATACGCGGTGATAGCTCGTTGCACAATCTCCCGCTGCGTAGATATGAGGCACGTTGGTTTCCAACTTCTCGTTTACTAAAATAGCTCCATTTTCAAGCATTCTTAGTCCGTTTCTTTCTAAGAATTGCGTATTCGGACGAACTCCTACATTTACAATCACTAAATCCGTTTGGTACGTTTGACGGTTTGTTTGAACGTGAGTGACGGAACCATCTGAATGCAGCAATGCTTCCACTTCTTCTTCGAAATGAAATAAAATATCGTCATCTAGCTGCTTTTGTAGATGCTCTGCCATGTCTTGATCTAAAATAGATAGAATCTGCTTTCCCTGTTCAATGACCCGTACTTCTTTTCCCAAAGCCTTCATTGCTTCAGCTACTTCCATTCCGACATATCCTCCACCAATAATAGTGACTTTTTCTACGGAGTGAGCCTGTAGATATGTATAGATTCTTTCGCTGTCTTCTAATGACTTTAATGTGCATACATTCGGCATGTTATCACTCATAAAATTAGGTTTAACAGCCGTTGTTCCAGTTGCAATGATGAGTTCATCATATGTTATCTCTTTTTCAGCGTGCGTTTTGACATCTTGTGCTACTATGTATTTCTTTGTATGGTTTACTTCTTTAACTTCGTGAAAAAGATGGACGGAGATATTTCGCTCTTCAAACTCTTGTTTCGTACGAGCAATCAAATCGTCTTTTTCTTTTACAACACCTGACAGATAGTAAGGCATGCCACATGCGCTGTAAGAAATATCTCCACCTTTTTCAAACACAAGGATTTCCACTTCTTCTTTTTCTTTCATCCGGCGAAGCTGTGAAGCTGCGCTCATTCCGGCGGCTACTCCTCCTATAATGACGACACGTTTCATCTATACTCCCTCTTTCTACATAAATAATAGATTATACTATTGTTTTTCCTTATTCTTCCCGATTTCAAACGAAAAAAAACGGCTGTTTACACAGCCGTAGATGTTTGTTTCGAGCGGTAATACGTTAAAGCCAAGGCTCCTGCTAATACAGCTCCTTTAATAATATCTTGCATATAATACGGAACATTTAGCATCGTTAATCCATTTAACAGCACACCAATTAAAATAGAGCCAATCAGCGTCCCGAATACATTCGGTTTCCCTGCTCCAAATACGGAAAAGCCAATGTATGTCGCAGCTACGGCATCCATTAAAAATGGTGAGCCTGCGTTCACTTCTCCTACTCCAATACGGGCAGCTAAAACGACTCCTCCAATTCCAGCAAGCAAACCTGAAAACATATAGGCATACATACGATAACGATTAACCGGTACACCCGAAAGTCTTGCTGCTTCTATGTTACCTCCTGTTACGTAGAAAAAACGACCAAACTTTGTATAGGAAAAAATGATATGAACAAGCAGCACAGTCAGCAGCATAATGATCACAGGGACGGGAATACCTAGAAAGTGACCTTGCCCCAGCGCAAGGAAAGAAGGAATGAAAATTCCCGGAGCTCTTTCTCCGCTTGGTAAAGGCATATTGGTATAAATAGCTGAGCCTTTTGTATACGTTAATAAAATCCCCTGTACGATAAACATCATGGAAAGCGTGGCTAAAATATCAGGAATCTTTACTTTCACTACTAAAAAAGCATTCACTAACCCAATGAGAAGCGATGCAATAATCGGAACAATGATCGCAACTGCAATTTCTTGTCTGTGTAAAACGAGCATAGAAGCTGATAAAATAGTGGCTAAACCAGCCGTAGATCCTACAGATAAGTCGAGTCCGTTGACGGTTAACGATATCGTTACACCAAGCGCAATTAAGGTAACAATGGAAATAGAGCGCAGAATATCACTAATGTTTTCTCCTGTTAAAAAGTTAGGTGTGGCAATGGAAAAAATAATCATAATAACAAAAATCATTAAGACTGTCCCATATTTGTAAAAAAAGTCGAAAACGCTTATTTTTCTCTTTGGTTTCGCTACAGGTTCTGTTACATACTCCGCACTCATCCTTTTACTCCTCCTGCTGTATAATAAAATAATTTTTCACTAGTTGCTTCTTCTTTGGATAATTCTTTCACGATTTTCCCGTTGTACATAACATAAATTCGATCCGCTACCCCTAGCAGCTCCTCGAATTCACAGGTTGCATAAACAACGCCTTTTTTCTGTGACACAAGCCCTGTAATTAAGTCGAATATCTCTCGCTTAGAGCCCACATCAACCCCTTTAGTTGGCTCATCGAACAACAGTACGTCAGAATCCGTAACAAGCCATTTTCCGATTGCTACTTTCTGCTGATTTCCACCGCTTAACGTTCCAACTGACTGCTCGATAGAATGAGACTTTACGCCAACTTGCCCAGTCGTTTTCTGCGCTTTTTCTTTGATCTTTCCTCGCTTTAGAAACGAATAATTTGTAAAGCGGGACAGACTTGGCAAAACTAAGTTATCGGCAATCGATTCATGAACAAAAATTCCTTCTTTTCTTCGTTCTTCAGGAACAAGAGAAAGACCTTGTGCAATATAATAATACGGCTGCTTATTCAACTTTAGTTTCTTGCCTTTTAACCGAACGCTGCCGCTGACATATTGCTCTAAACCAAATAGACTTCGGCAAAGCTCCGTTTTCCCTGCTCCTACAAGCCCTGCAATACCGACTACCTCTCCTTCTTTTACATGAAAAGAGATATTCGAAAGGCGCCCTGGAAGGGATAATGCTTCTACATGTAAAAGTTCGTTTCCAACTTCTACTGATTCTTTGACCCACTGTTTTACAGAAGACGTTCCTAACATGAGCGTAATGACGTCTTCAATTGATGTATGTGAAGTTTCTTTTGTAGCTACATAGCGTCCGTCCTTTAAAACCGTTAAGCGGTCGCAAATATCAACCACTTCTTGAAGGCGATGTGAAATATAAATAATGCCTACTCCGCTTTTCTTCAGCTCTCTCATCACAGAAAACAATTGTTTCGTCTCTTCCACACTAAGAGGTGCGGTTGGTTCATCCAAAATTAAATAATCAACATTCTGTACAATTGCACGTGCAATAAGCACCTGCTGTTTTTCTGATAGAGTTAGATCAACAACATTTTTTTTAACGGATAAAGAAGAACCAAGTAAAGAAAGAGCTTCTTCCGCTTTCTTATAAATAGATTTCCAGTTTACAAATGTCTTACTTTTCTTAGAAACCTGCACGTCTAACACAATGTTTTCAGCTACTGATAGCGAAGGAATCAGCGCTACATCGACTTCTTGGTGTACAATGCCGATGCCGTGGCTCTTCGCTTCTTTAGGAGAAGAAATAGAGATTTCTCCTCCGTCTTTGTAGATCTTTCCTTCGTACTCGTCGTAAGCTCCGCACAATATTTTCATCAACGTACTTTTACCGGCACCATTGGCTCCCAATAAAGCATGAATTTCCCCTTTTTGAACAGTAAAATCAACTTTGTTCAGCGCTTGAAAAGAACCAAAGTTTTTTGTAATGTTCTTCATTGAAAGCTCGTTCGTCATGTCTGTCCCTCCACTTCTACTCTTTTTTACCCCATTCTTCTACGTACTGACTAAGCTGGTCCATATTAATCGTTTGATTAGGCAAGTCAGTTTGTTTGACTAAAACCGGATCAAAGGAATAATAACGAGGGATCTCTTGACCGGAAATCTTTTTAAGAAGCAGATCAACCTGCTTTTCTCCTACTGAAGCTGGGTTTACAGCAGCTGACGCTTTCCACGGGCTATTTTTTGCCTGCATCATTTGCAGGTCTTCATCAGATAAGTCCACTCCGTATACCTTAATCTCATCTCGTCCTGCTTCTTTAATCGCTCTTGTGACTCCTTTTGCAAATTCGTCCCAAGGTGCCCAAACGGCTGCAATGTCTCCTTTATTTGGATACTGCTTTAATACAGCCGCCATTTTATTTTGAGTGTCTAGAGAGGTGTTGTCTGTTGCGCTTCCAAACGTGGCAATTTGTTTTACATCTGGATAGCGATTCATCATAATTTTATAAATGCTGTCGCGTTTTTCCATCGGTGCAAAGCCTCCAACAAACGCATATACAATATTTCCTTTTCCGTTAATGTCCTGCATCATTTGCTTTAACCCCTGGAGCGCAAGCATATAATCATCTTGGTCAATCGTTGTAACGCCTTCTACTTTTAATTCTACGTCTGTTGCAATAACGGGAATCCCTTTTGCAATCGCGCGCTTCACGCCAGGTTCAAGGGTTTCAGCCCGACCGTGGTCAATCATAATACCGTCAACATTTTGGTTAATAGCCGTGTCTAAATACGCAGCCATTTTAGATTGATCATTATTAGAATCAGAAACGGATAGCTGTACTCCGGCTTTTTTAGCCGCTTTTGTCACACCTGTTATGTACTGAGCAGCGTGAGTGCCTGATGTAAATTCAGAAATAAGCGCAATTTTTGTATCTTTCGTAATCTGTTTTCCTTCTTGCTGTACAGGCTTAGCAGAAGCCGCTTGCTGCGCTGGAGCTGCCTGTGCTTTCTCGTTTAGACTTGGCTGTTCTTTCGTGCAGGCAGCCAGCGCAAAAACTAGAAGTACGAGCAAAGTAAGTGGCCACAGCATTTTTTTACTCTTTTTCATGGTGTTCCTCCTATTATACTTATTATTCATATGAAAATAGTTAGTTTTATAATAATCCAAAGAATACCCCGCTTTTAGATGTAAAAGCGGGGTGATCATGACCTATGCTTTACAAGTAGTTGTTATGCGTAAATAGGTACCCATCCTTCAGTTGTCACAAAAATTCGCACAGCGACTACTTTACGATCTTCCATTAGTGTAAAGTAATGAAGAATGTTTTCTGGTACTGAAATTAAATCGCCTGGCTCTAATTCAACATCAAAAAATTCGCCGTCTTTTCCTTGAATAACAAAGATTCCATGACCGCTTACGATAAAGCGAACTTCGTCATCTGTATGAATATGCTTGCGCTGAAAGTTTTTTAACAATTCATCAATGTTTGGTGTAGATTCCGATAACGAGATAACATCTTGAGCTTTATAGCCGCGGCGTTCAGAAATATCTTTAATATCCTCATCAAAAGCGTTTAAAATTTCTTTTTTTTCTTCATCAGTTAAATCATATTTTTCACGAAGATTTTCTGGAAGTTTTGTAATATCCCAGTTTTCATAAATAACTTCATTGTTTGCCAGAAAAGCTGATACTTCCTCTTGAGTTTCAATTCTTTTATTATTTACATGTAAGCGAATTTGCGCCATTTTTATTTCCTCCTTTTATAAATGCACCTTTGGCTTAATGCCTTTAAGTGATAGTAATTTCACATGGTAGCTAAATAGAAATTCATAGGCTTCTAGCGCTTTTTTTGTTTCAAACGCATTTTTTCCCCATACCGTAATCCCGTGGTTACGAATTAAAATCGCGCCTTGATCGCCTTTTATATGGTGAGAAAATTCTTCTGCTAGTGTCGGAATATCCGCGTAATTCGGAATAATCGGAACAGTAATTTCCGCATCTTCCTCCCAAATACCCAGTGCCTTAATAATTTCTTGGCCTTTGAATGAAATAAACCCTTCATCTCCGTACAGTTCAGAGATCACGTTGTTGTCGATTGTATGTACATGAAGGCTGCACCCAGCATTCGTTGACTCGTAAATCTTAACGTGCAAAAGCGTTTCAGCAGAAGGCTTTAAATGCGTTTCTTCTGCAGGCTTCCCGTATTGATCAACTAACAAAAAGTCTTCATTTGTGCGTTTTCTTTTATCTTTTCCACTTGCTGATACAAAGAAAGTTGTCGGATTTTGATCCACTTTAATCGCTAAGTTTCCGCTTGTACCGAAGAACCAATCGCGCTCTGCCAACTCATCTTTTATATCTGCAAGCTCGTGTAATCTTTGCTGAGCCATAATACTCATGCTTTCACCTCTTCTGTTAATTCTTGTAAATGGCGAATCACATCATAAAAAGTAGAAAAAGGACGATACGGTAGAGATAGCTCTTCGCATTTTTTAATTAAAAAGTCACGCGCAATGACAGTGTCAGCTAATTTGGCAGCCTGCAAATCTGTAATTGAATCGCCAATAACAACCGTATGATCTCTTTCATCTGCAAGATGGCGAATAATCGTTGGCTTACAGCAGCCGCAGTCATTTGTACACTGTTTATCACATGTATGAGGCCACGTAATGGAAATATGCTCACCGGAAAAATCAGATCCGTTGCAGTAGAGCATTTCCTCTGCAACTCGATTTCCCAAAAGCGGTTTTACAAAAAAGTCAATTCCTCCGCTTACAATATAAAGCGGAATATGATGCTCTTTTGTATAGGCAATAAAATCATCAAATCCATCTCGAATAGCAGACGTCTCTAAAATATAAGAAATAATATCTTCCTTTAATTCCACGGGAAGCAAGGCAAACATTTGCCCTACTCCTTCTTGAATGGAGACGCGCTGTGCTAGCACGTCGTCTTTAATACTTTCCCACTCCGGAGGAGCAAATTGTTTCATAATAGCAATAATGTTATCGCTATTTGTGATTGTTCCATCAAAGTCACAAAAGATTTTTAACGATGTCATGCTTTCACCTCTACTGTTCCCCATAGTTGCAAAGCTTTTTGCAACTCTTTTGATTCTTCCGCTTTTTCGGCTAGTGTTTGATGAGAGAGTACTCCATCTATCGCCGCACGGAATGCTTTTCCTCCTCCGATAGCGCCGTCTGGATGACCGTGAACTCCGCCTCCTGCATTAATAATGCTGTCGATTCCAAAGTCCTTCACAAGCTGCGGTACCATTCCAGGATGAATTCCTGCTGAAGGAACCGGGAAAGTCTGCTTATATTTGTACACAGGACGCGTTAATTCGTAGGCAATGCCTGTCGTATCTTCAAGAGAAAGCGCTACGCTTCCGTATGGTGATGGAAACAGTGAGAAATCCGCTCCGGCTAAGCGCAATAGTTTTCCAAGCAGTAATGAATTTGAAAAACCGTAAAACTCTGATGGCGTAAGCGCTCCGCTAACAGCTGGGTGTGCCATAATCGGCAAGTTAATTTCATCATCTTCTCGAAGTGCCTGCAGTACGTCTAACCCGTAAGCAAATACGTTGAATAAAAGAGCATCGGCTCCTAGCTCAGCTGCTTTTCTCGCTTTTTCTTTTAATTCAAACGTTCGTCCCGTTAAATTAACAGCATACAGCGTGCGGTGTCCCGTTTTTTCGTATACTTCATTCAGTACTTTTTTTCCTTCTGTAACGCGAGCTTCAAAAGGTGTTCGTTCACTATCAAACAAAATCTCGTCGTCTTTAACCAAATCCACTCCGCCAAGCGCTTGCTCACGAAGCTGAGTTGTTAAGTACGTCATATCTCTTCCAATTACGCCTTTAAAAATACTCATCACAAGCGGACGGTCATAAACGCCTAGTTTCTCTCGGATACCTTCTATTCCAAAGCGCGGTCCTGGGAATTCAGCTAATAATTCATCAGGAAAATCCAAGTCTAATAATTTCACTTTTCCATCAAGTGATAGTTTTCCGAAAACCGTAACTAAAATAGCCGGTAAATCTCTTGAAAAGTTGGCAGTAGGATAAGCAATTTTGACAATAGCCTGCTTAACCTCTCCGCCTAAATATCCGTTAACACGTTCGCAGTCTTGAAGCTCAGTTACGGATATGACGCGCCCTTTATGCTTTTGAAGCTGCTGTTGATCTAAAAGCGGCAGATCTGTCCATGAGCCGACGGTTAGTCCTAAAGCGATTCCTTCCGCTTTTTTATGAAAATTTCCTTTATTGTCATGTAGTAAGTAGCTTGCAACGATTTCACTCATTATGCTAAAAACTCCCTTGCTGTTTAATATCGTTAATAAAAAAAACCTCTTCTGTAATTAAGAAGAGGCTTTCGTTGCTCTTCTTATCTCTCAGCTGCTGCTGCAAGAATTAGCACCGTGCTTAACATGCGTTAAGTCGGTTGCCGGGCTTCATCGGGCTAGTCCCTCCACCTACTCTTAATAAGAAAGTTGCTATTTATTTAAATTGAATTCGTAGATTATATACTAAATAAAAAATACCGCTAGGATTTATCGGTTATTAATCTCGTTAACTTCTTACATATTAAGCCAACTCAAAAAGGATTGTCAATGCGTTTTTAAAATAAATTTAATTTTTTTATTCGAGATACAGCTTCTCTCATGCGCTCTTCATCCGTCAGCAGTCCTACGCGCACATAGCCTTCACCATATGTTCCGAAGCCTACTCCAGGTGCCACTACAACGTGGGCTTTTTCAAGAAGTAAATCTGAAAATTGTTCAGAAGTATATCCTTTAGGAACTTTTAGCCATGCAAAAAAGGAACCCGCTGGAGATGTAACGTCCCAACCAATTTCTTGAAGCCCTTGAATAAAGGTATTGCGTCTAGATTCATAGCGCTTAACTAAATCATTCACACATTGTTGAGATTCTAACAGAGCTGCCGCTGCTGCCTCTTGAACCGCCCCAAAGAGGCTGACATACATATGATCTTGAAGAAGATTAATAGCTTCTACTACACTTTCATTTCCTACAGCAAATCCAACTCGCCATCCCGCCATGTTATACGTTTTAGAAAGAGTATAAATTTCAATTCCCGTCTCTTTTGCACCAGGAGTCTGTAAAAAGCTGATTGGCTTTTTACCATCAAATCCAATGGCTCCGTAGGCAAAGTCGTGTACCACACAAATATCGTGCTTGGCAGCAAACGCCACGGTGTCTTCAAAAAATTCTGCTGTTGCCACTGCACCGGTAGGATTATTCGGATAGTTTAAAAACATGAGCTTTGCCTGTTCTTTAGCACGTTCACCTATCTCTTCGTATACGGGCAGAAAATGATTTTCAGCCGTGAGCGGCATCACTTCCATCTTTGCTTTTGCAAGCTCTACTCCAGACCAGTAATCAGGATATCCAGGATCCGGAACCAGCACCGTATCTCCAGGGTTTAATAAGCACTGCGGAATTTCTACAAGTCCACCCTTCCCGCCAAACAAAATAGCTACTTCTTTTTCAGGATCCACATCAACGCCATATTCTCGTTTATAAAAAGTCGCAACGGCCTCTTTTAAAAACTGGTGCCCCCGAAATGGAGAATATTTATGGTGCATAGGATTAGCACTTGCTTTTTGGAGTGTTTCTACAATATGTGAAGGAGTAGGCTGATCAGGATTTCCCTGCCCTAAGTTAATAACGTCGTGCCCTTGGGCCATTACTTTTCCTACCTTGCCTACAAGTGATGCAAAAAATTGTTTTGGTAAACTTTTTAATAGTTCCGATTGCTCAAATTGTTTCATCATCGCACACCTTCTCAAAAAATTCTTGAAATTCTAGTCACAAATAATATATTGTAATACTCAACTTGTAAAGTCATTTTTTTCAACTACTAAAAAAAGGACGGATGATAAAGTGAGTGTAAAAATCACGTGTTTGCAGCTTGATATTGCGTTTGGAAACCCAACTAAAAACCGAAAATATATTCAACAAAAAATGACGGAAGCTCTAAAAGAAAACCCTGACATCCTTGTGCTTCCTGAGCTATGGGATACAGCTTATGATTTGACGCGGCTAGACGAAATTGCCGATGATGAAGGACAGCAGGCCAAGCAATTAATCTCTCAATTTGCTAAAACGAACGAAGTAAATATTGTGGCAGGTTCGATCGCGAAAAAAACAGAGCAAGGCGTCACAAATACGATGTATATTTTTGACCGAAAAGGTCGTGAAGTGTCACAATACAGTAAGCTGCACTTATTTAAATTAATGGATGAGCACCTCTATCTAGAAGCAGGAACAGCAAAAAATCTTTTTACACTTGAACAGTCTTTATGCGCAGGAGTTATTTGTTACGATATTCGTTTTCCAGAATGGATTCGCGTGCATACTAGCAGCGGAGCAGAAGTCTTATTTGTTGTTGCTCAGTGGCCGGCTCCAAGACTTGCCCATTGGAAAGCACTGCTCATTAGCCGCGCAATCGAAAATCAATGCTATGTAATCGCGTGTAATCGTGTAGGCCAAGATCCTAATAACACATTTGCCGGACATTCCTTAGTCATCGATCCGTGGGGAGAAATAATCGCTGAAGCTGGCGATAGCGAAGAACTTTTAAGTGCCGACGTTAACCTGGAACTTGTAAAAGAAATTCGTAAACAAATTCCTGTCTTTACAGATCGCCGCACAGAATTTTATTAATTATGTATTGACAGCCGTTTTTTTGCATGATACGATTTTCACCAGATATCATAAAATATTCAAACAAATCAAAATTGAATAAGTAATCGTACTCTTATCAAGAGTTGGCTGAGGGATTTGGCCCTGTGAAGCCCAGCAACCGACCGTCATTCCATCCTAAGGTGGATCACACCCGTAAAACATGTTTTTACAAAGGCACGGTGCTAATTCCAACAGAAAGTAATTCTTTCTGGCAGATAAGAGGTTTGAACACTACAATCAAGCCTCTTTCCAACGAAAGAGGCTTTTATATTTTCTAAAATTATAAAAGCCTCCATACATTCTTAAACCTATTAACTTAGTAAACAAATCAGTTTAATAAACTATGGAGGGATTCTAATGTCAACAACAAAAACAGAGAAGTATCAGCCTTTAACAGAAATTTCAGCAATCAAACTTGTAAAAAAGCTAGGTCTCTTTGATGCCACAGAAGCACTGACTGCCCGTGAAATCGGTGACGGCAACTTAAATCTCGTCTTTCACATCATAAATGATCAAACGAATAAATCCATTATCGTCAAACAAGCACTTCCCTATGCAAAAGTTGTAGGCGAAAGCTGGCCTCTATCCTTGAACCGTGCCACGATTGAAAGCAATGCGCTCAAGCAATTCGGTGCATTTACCCCTGAACTCGTACCAGCTGTGTATTACCACGATGAAACGCTTGCTGTTACGGTCATGGAAGATCTGTCTCATTTAACGATTTCCCGCGCCGGACTTATTCAAGGAGAAAGTTATCCCCTGCTTTCACAGCATATCGGTTCTTTTCTAGGACATATTGCGTTCAAAACGTCGGATTTTGCCTTAAAGCCTCAGGATAAAAAAGAAGAAGTGGTCAAGTACAGCAATCCGGACTTATGCAATATTACGGAAGATTTAGTTTTTACAGATCCTTTTTTTGATATCGATACAAATGAATTTGAAGAAGCGCTGCGTCCTGATGTAGAAGAATTGTGGAACGATGGAGATGTAAAATTACAAGCAGCAAAATTAAAATATAAATTTTTAACAAATGCCCAAACGCTAATTCACGGTGATTTACATACAGGAAGCATATTTGCTAGCAGTCAAGAAACGAAAGTGATTGATCCAGAGTTTGCTTTTTACGGTCCATTTGGATTCGATTTAGGCCAATTTGTTGCGAATTTATTTTTAAATGCTCTTTCTCGAAAAACAGATCGCGAACCGTTATTTGCACACATTACGAACACATGGAACGTATTTAAAGATACCTTTACTGCGCTTTGGCATTCTGAAAACACTGAACCTTTCGCTAAAGATGAGCGCTTGTTACATGAAATTTTAACGCAAACATGGCAAGATGCTGTTGGATATGCAGGGTGTGAAATCATTCGACGTACGATTGGCTTAGCTCACGTGGCGGACTTAGACGAAATTTCTTCAGAGGAAAGAAAAATTAACGCTAAACGTACTGCATTAAAAATTGGACGCTATTTACTTCTGCACCAACAAGACGTTTCACCAAATGAATTTGAACATTTACTTCGATAACGAATAATGTACACAATGAAAGGATCGGTATCAGCATGACAAATACACTATCACTTCCGCGCTCAGTGGAATGGAATGAATCATATATTACTTTATTAGATCAGCAGCAGCTTCCTGGCAAAGTTGAATATATTAAGCTGCAAACCATTAAGGACGTATGGGATGCTATCACTACCTTGAAAGTACGCGGAGCCCCTGCAATTGGCATTACGGCGGCTTTTGGTCTTGCTCTTTCTGCGCTTAGCTATGACACGGATTCAGTCAAGGAATTTAACAAAAAGCTAGCTCTAGATCAACAGTATTTAGCTAGTTCACGCCCGACTGCCGTCAATTTATTTTGGGCACTGGAGCGCGTAGCGAAAAGCGCTGAATCCGCTTCGTCCGTTAATGAAGCTAAAACAAAAGTTGTTCATGAAGCGATTCAAATTCAAGTAGAAGATGAAGAAACGTGCTACCGAATTGGAGATCATGCCCTTTCTTTATTTAAAAGGAAAGATAAAATCATGACAATATGTAATGCTGGTTCAATTGCTACAGCTTATTATGGAACAGCATTAGCACCTTTTCACTTGTCTAAGCAGCGCGATATTCCGCTTGAAGTATTTGCTTGTGAAACAAGACCCGTTCTTCAAGGTTCTCGCTTAACAGCATGGGAACTTCAGAAGTCGGGAGTAGACGTTACGCTGATTACGGATAATATGGCTGCTCATACCATTAAAACAAAAGGAATTAATGGGATCATTGTAGGTGCTGACCGCATTGCAGCAAATGGCGATACGGCTAACAAAATTGGAACGTATGGACTTGCTCTTTTAGCGAAAGCATTCGGTATTCCATTTTACGTAGCAGCGCCGCAGTCCACATTTGATTTATCTATTCAAGACGGAAGCAGCATCCCTATTGAAGAACGTTCACCTAAAGAAGTAACGCACATTGGAGATACGCAAATTGCTCCAGACGGAATCTCTGTGTACAATCCAGCTTTTGATGTGACGCCAAGCGAACTGATTACGGCCATTATTACAGAGCATGGAGTTATCCATTCCCCGTCTTTTGAATCCATTCAAAAAGTTTTGCTGCAATCTGCTCAATAACAAGAGGCTGGGACAAAAGTATTTTAGCCCCACTGCAAAACGAACCACTAATCAACGTGTTGATTAGTGGTTCGTTTTTTTGTGATGGTAAATATCGTTTTATCTGTTTCGTTCCCTCTAGCAGTTGATTGGAGGGCAAGGTGAAGACTCCTGCAGGAAAAACCGAAGGGGTGAGACCCCGCAGGAGCGCAAGCGACGAGGAGGCTCAGCGGCCGCCCGCGGAAAGCGAAGTCTTGCACGGAAATCAACTGCGGTGTCACAAGCGGTTCAGTTCATGTATACGAGTTGTTCATCTTTAGATGACATTGATTTTGTTATGTCTCAACCTTTTTCATTAAACAGCGCTTTTTGGCTGCATTTGTAACACAATTGTAACAGTACTCTCTGCTTTTTCTACATATATTATAGGGGATTCTTTTTGAATAAGGAGGAGTAAAAATGA
This sequence comes from Priestia sp. SB1, assembly GCF_038898415.1. Taxonomy (NCBI): domain Bacteria; kingdom Bacillati; phylum Bacillota; class Bacilli; order Caryophanales; family Bacillaceae; genus Priestia; species Priestia sp. SB1. Next base: position 258,218 of record NZ_JBBJSS010000003.1, read on the forward strand.
GTGCAGAGCAAAAAACGGATAAAAACAAAGCGTTGAATCGTAAGCAGCAATATCAGCTATTCGATTTATCCAAAGATGAAGAACTAAATTCCCTCCCTTCTCCTCAGCAAATTGACGGTGTTTTTGTGCAGGGAGAAGGCTGGAAATTAGACGGTGAATAGTTATTTTAACTCCAGAGCGCCTTTTGCTACATTTCTTTCAAGCATTAATAGTTTTTCTTTTATATGAGTTTGGGAACCTGCATAACCTGTTAAAGCTCCATTTTTACCAATAACACGGTGACAAGGTAAAATAATAGGCAGTGGATTTCGACGATTCGCTTGTCCCACAGCCCTTACGGCTTTAGAGCGATTAACAGACTCCGCTACATCACTATAAGACCACGTTTGTCCATAAGGTATACCTTTAAGCGTTAACCACACTTCTTTTTGAAAGTCTGTTCCTTTTATATCCAAAGGCACATCAAATGTTAGCGTGCGCCCTTCAGCATAATCCTGAAGCTGCCGCTTCGCTTCTTTCACAAGGTGATAATTCTCGTCATGGACAAGTTTTTTAAGCTGCTCGTTGTGATCATCACTATCAAACCAAATATGTTGAACCCCTTTTTCCGAGGCTACAATATAAATTTTCAAATCAGAAAATAAGTTCATTTCTCCATAGTACATACTCGCTTATCCTTTCTAATTAGGCTGGAAGAATAACACGAAAAGCTGTTCCTTCTCCTATTTTGCTTTCCACTTCAATTCGCCCTTTATGTTCTTCGATAATTTTATATGAGACCATCAAACCGAGCCCCGTTCCTTTTTCTTTTGTCGTATAAAATGGCTCTCCTAAGCGCTTGATGCGCTCTTCGGGCATTCCGTCTCCTTGATCTCGAATGGAGACCGTCACGTAGTGCGGCTCTGTAGAATAGACTTCAACAAAAATTCTTCCCCCGTTTGACGTGACTTCAATTGCATTTTTAATTACATTTATTAGTACTTGTTTAATTTGGTTCGGCTCGCAGTATACCATTGGCAGCTGAGGGGACACACTTAGTTCAAACTGAATATTTTCTAAAAGCGCTTGAGCATTTAATAAATCAATCGTTTCTTTAACAACCGCAGCTAGATTTTTCTTTTCGAACTTTACGGCCTGTGGCTTAGCGAGTACTAGAAACTCTGTAATAATAGTTTCGATTCTTTTTAATTCGGATTTAATAATATCAAAATAAAGAGAGTGATCTTCTTGAATGCTGCTTTCTAGCAGCTGAACAAACCCTTTTAAAGCCGTCATCGGGTTGCGGATTTCATGCGCAATCCCAGCTGCTAACTGTCCGACTACTTGAAGCGTATCCGATTTCCGAATCTGCTCCTGCATTTGATTTCGTTCCGTTACGTCTCTTAAAAGCGTCATATATAGACCTGGCAAGATATCTTTTTTCGTAGAGAATTCGATATTTTTAACTTTTTCGTTCCCCGTAACGTACGTAATCTCTCCTTCAGCTTCCCCTTTTTGCTCAATTGTTTCTTTATGCTCAATGACCGCATCTAAATTCGCTGAAGAAATAAAATCCTCCATGGAATGCGCACAAATCTCCTCTTTGCTGAGTTCGAGAATATCACAAAGAGAAGAATTCACATCAATAATATTTCGCTTGCCGTCCCATAAAACTAACCCATCGATCGAACCATTAAAAATCTGTCTGAATTTCTCTTCGTTATTCCGAAGCTCTTGTTCGATTTTTGTACGTTCACTAATGTTTCGAAAAATGGTTAAATGGTCTCCTTCTATAATGCCTTTTTTCCCCGTGAATTCCAACTGTTTGATTTCTCCATTTGGCATGTAAAAAGGAAGCTGATTGCGAATTTCTCCTTCTTTTTGAAATGTTTGCAGCATTTTTAATGCACTAAAGCTTTGCTTATCGATAAACGTATACAAATTACTTCCAATCAATTTGTTCAACGGCAGCTCGAAAGTACGGGACGAAGCAAGATTAGCGTTTAAGATTTCCCCATCGTCTTTCCAAATCAAAATGGCTTCAATCGCATTTTCAAAAATAGCCCTGAAATTTTTTTCGCTTCTCAACAGCTGCTGCTCCATCAGCCGTTTTTCCGTCACGTCTCTCATAATGGACATATAGTATTGACTGTATATATTAGCCGTTGTGGTAAATTCAAAAAAAGTAACGTCTCCATTTTCGAGCTTAATCGGCAGCTCACCGCTTGTCTTTCCTTCTTGATGCAGAGTTCTCCATAATTTTTTCACTTTATAATGATAAGTAGGTTCTACAAGCTCCTCTAACGTTTTGGTTAAAAGCTGTGCTCTTGTATAATTTAATCGCTCGCAAAATGAAGGGTTCGCGTCGATAAGCTGACCAGTTCGATCAAAAATAACAATTCCATCTACCGCTTCATTAAATACATCCATAAACATATGATGACTAATAAACCTTTCATTTTCCATCATCTTGTGCTGCGTAATATCTCGAAATGTACACACAATAATGCCCGACATGTGACTATGTTTGTGTGAAGTAAATTCAACATGTTTCATCATGCCGCTTTGAAGCGTCATCGCGCCTTCATATTTGAAATAGCTTTCTTCTAAAAGCGCTGGATAGTACGCTTCAATCATGTCATACGGAAAATACATGAGAAAATCTTTCATTTGATACGTTAATAGCTCATCCTTTGTTTTTTCAAACAGCCCGCAGGCTGATTCATTGGCATTTATAACTTGAAAATACTCATCAAATACGACAATGGCATCTAATACGTCATTAAAAATAGCTCGTAGCTGCTCTAATTCACCTTGCTGCTTTTGCGCAGCTTCAGATGTTAATTCTCTGTGTGGTGACATGCTCATTGCTCCTTTCTTTTGCACTTCCCATTTCCCCACCTTTTATCTATAGACTTAGTATTCTACAAGATTTGCTTTTTACCTTTTTAAAATTAGTCACGTTTATTCAAAATGCGACATTTCTTCACATTCTCCCGTTATTTAAAAAAGGAGCATGAATAAAAGAGGCTGGGACATAACAAAATGAAACCTATGCTCAACATAACAAAGAAAACGAACCGTGAATCAACATGTTTGATTCACGGTTCGTTTTTCACTTCGGCTAAAATACGTTTTCCCCAGCCTCTATCGATCATTCACTACAATATAAGTGGCTTGAATAGGTCCATGCACGCCAACGACTAGATTCATTTCAATATCAGCTGAATTGCTCGGTCCCGTAATAAAGTTAATGCAAGAAGCAATCGTTTCTCCTCGCTCTACTTTTTCATGAATCATTTCAGCAGCTTGTGTCATGCGAGGGACAATGGAGCTTTGAGGAATGATCGCAATATAAGTGGCCGGCAGCAAACTGACCGATCGTCCTTTTGCAGCGCTGCTGAACAAAACAACTGTGCCGGATTCCGCTAGCGTCAAATCACTGAATGTGATGCCTACATTTGCTTGTTCAGCTAGTTTAATATTCTCATCGCCTTTTGCAGAATTCCATACATGAAGGCTACTGCTTGTTTCCCATTTCTCCATCAGCAGATTCAATCCATATTCGGAAAACCTAGGATCATCCCACGTGCTCACAAGACCATTTCCATAGTTCGCTACGGCTTCCTCAAGGACAGCTGGCAAGTGTTGTGATGATGTTTCTACATAGCGAGTATGAATACGTTCGCAATGGTTTTCAAGCTCTTTCTTTAATTGATCTGGCGAATAGCTGCGGTAGACCTCATGCTGAGGAGCATGCTTCCATTGGGGCTTTACTACGCCGCTTGTTCGCCTGCTTCGCTTAAGATTAGCCGCAATATTGTCTAAAAAACTGTCTCTATTTTGAATGCTTCCGTTCATCATCATCACTCCTTTTATCAAACCAATCTCGTAAGCGCTCTTTTGTAGGCGCCGGAAACTCTCTGCTTTCCGTCCACGCTTTTAATGGACCAGGCCCTTTGGAAATACTGCTTCCTGACATAAAAGGAGTAAGAGCTGCCGGTGCTACTTTAGCGCCCACTGTATATAGAGAAGAAGAAGCTGCTCCCAAGCCAAATGCTTTCATCGCCAGCTTTTCCGAAATAGGTGCTTTTCCTTCTTTCTCGACAATTCGCTGACGGTGCTTGTGTAATAGCTCATGCAGCGGAATTTTGACCGGACAGGCATCCGTACAGGCTGCGCATAGAGTTGAAGCATATGGAAGCTCTTTGTAGTCTTCATAGCCTCCAAGCAAAGGGGATAATACAGCTCCAATCGGACCTGAATAAATAGATCCATATGAATGCCCTCCAATATGGCGATACACGGGACATACATTCACACATGCCGCACAGCGAATACACTGTAAAACAGATTGAAACTCAGTTCCTAAAATCGCAGATCGTCCGTTATCTACAATCACTAGGTGAAATTCTTCCGGTCCGTCTACTTCTCCTGGAAGTCTAGGTCCTGTAAGCGCTGTTACGTAACTTGTAAGCCGCTGACCTACTGCACTTCTAGTTAACAGGCTTACCAACACTTCAAACTCTTCAAACGTTGGCACAATTCGTTCCATTCCCATAACCGTAATTTGCGTTTTAGGAAGGGCAGTTGTTAACCTTGCATTTCCTTCATTGGTTACAAGTGAAATAGACCCAGATTCTGCAATCGCAAAATTACATCCCGTGATACCAATATCAGCTGATAAAAATTCTTTTCGCAGCATTTCCCGGGCGTGAAGAGCTAGTTCTTCAGGTTTTTCCGTTTTTTTATAAGAAAGCTTTTCCTGAAATACATCTCTAATTTGTTCTTTATTTTTATGAAGTGCAGGAGCTACGATATGAGAAGGCGGATCGTGATCATCTACTTGCAGGATATATTCTCCTAAATCCGTTTCAATAACTTCACAGCCCAGTTCTTCTAAAGCAGCGTTCATATGAATTTCTTCTGTAACCATTGACTTGGACTTAACGACTTTCTTTGCCTGCTTTTGCCTCGCTACATTTTTTATGTACTCATTCGCTTCTTCAGCTGTTTGAGCGAAAAAAACGTGGCCTCCGCGTTTAGCTACATTATCCGTGAGCTGCTCTAAATAGTAATCTAAATTTTCAAGCGTATGCTGACGAATTTCTTCGCCAAGCGCTCTCCATTCTTCCCAGTTCCCTAACTCTTCCGCCGCATCTAATCTACGGCTTCTTAAGCGCTCTTGAGCACCTGAAACCGCAAAGCGCATAAACGCATTATTGACTCCGTCATCGACGCGTTTTTTAAACTGATCGTTTCCTATTTTCATAGACATTCGGTATTCTCCTTTCTTTACATTCTGCTATTTAACACTTCAGCGATATGCATCACTTTTACAGGCTGTCCTTTTCGTTCAATTCTTCCTCCAATATTCATAAGACAGCCGCAGTCAGCTCCAATTAAGTACTCCGCGTTTGTTTTAGCTATACAGCCCACTTTTTCATCGACCATTTGTTCAGAGATTTGCCCCATCTTAACCGAAAACGTCCCGCCAAATCCGCAGCAGTTATGACTGTTTTCAAGATTCTCCATTTCAAGACCCTTTACATTGTTTAATAGTGTAAAAGGTTCTTTTTTTACGTTTAGCAAACGCGTCATATGACAGGAAGAATGATAAGTGGCTTTCCCATTTAAGCTGGCTCCCACGTCTTCTACTTTTAAAACGTTTACAATAAAATCCGTTAGCTCATACGTTTTATCAGCAAGCTTCACGGCAGACTCATTCCATGCAGCATCACCTTTAAAAAGATGAGGATACTCTTTAAACATTGTCACACACGAGCCTGATGGAGATACAACGTACTCTGCATGCTCAAACGCTTTTATCATGTTTTTCATTGCTTCTTTTGATTCTTTTACGTAACCGCTGTTATACGCAGGCTGCCCGCAGCATACTTGACTCTTTGGAAAATCCACTTCGCATCCTAATCGTTCTAACAATTCTACCGTCGCTTTTCCTACATTTGTTTGAAACATATCAATCAAACATGTGGCAAATAAAGATACTTTCATCATTTGCTCCCTCCAAGCTGATCATTTTACTTCTTTTAGTTAACAGGTCATCAGATGACTTAATGCTATTATACTCCTATGTTTTTCTAATTTCACTAGTTTTTCAAAAATACATTTCTTTGTTTGATATTTTTCCCACAAAATAATAAGAAATTGAGACACGTGAAACCTACGTTTGCCCTATTATTAAAAAAATCCAAACGAATTTGATTCTCCATCAAGAATCAAAACCGTTCGGATCTTCCTTCAACTAAACTACGTTTGTCTCAGCTTCTTACTTATTTATTTCCAAAAATCATCAAACACTGTGATTGGCAATTGGCGTTTATGCTGCGTTTTTAAGAAGTGACCTTCAATGACGTTACTTGCATGTTCACCTACATCTTTGCCTTCTAAATAATCGTCGATTTGCTCATACGTTACGCCAAGCGCTTCTTCATCTGGAAGCTGTGGACGATCTTCTTCCAAATCAGCCGTTGGTTTTTTCATATATAGATGCTCGGGACAGCCTAATTCTTTTAGCATTTGTTTCCCTTGTCGCTTGTTTAGACGGAAGATAGGCACTAAGTCAGCTCCTCCGTCACCAAATTTTGTATAAAATCCTGTAACAGCTTCAGCGGAGTGATCCGTTCCAAGTACGACTCCACTGTACATGCCTGCTACCGTATATTGCGCAATCATTCGTTCACGTGCTTTTACATTTCCTTTGTTGAAGTCGGAAACTTTATCATCTGCCGCTTCTTCAACAGCAGAAAGCATCGCATCTACTGCTGGTTTTACATTAATAGAAATAGATTTTGTTGGTTGAATAAAAGCAAGTGCATCTTGACAGTCTGCTTCATCTGCCTGCACACCGTATGGAAGACGAACAGCAATAAACTGATAGCGCTCTTCTTCGGCTTCTTCATTCAACTCATTAACCGCTAGCTGCGCCAGCTTTCCAGTTAACGTAGAATCTTGGCCGCCGGAAATACCTAGTACAAACGAACGTAAAAAAGGATATTTGTTCATGTAGGATTTCAGAAAATCAACGCTGCGGCGAATTTCTTCCGCGGGATTAATTTCTTTTTGCACATGCATTTCTTCAATAATTTGCCCTTGTAGCTCTTTCATAAAAAAACTCTCCTCTCATTACTAGCTGACGGAATCTACACAAGTACGGTATCAGATAGTAACTTGCTTCTAGTCTCTTCGATATTTTGCATTTTGTTATCCCAGCAGTTTGTACTTAAGTCTACTGGGTACTCTGTAGGACGAAATACATCTTCGTTCGATTTTGTAATAACTTTGTAGTCATCCCATAGATGCTTTAAGTTTTGTAAGCAGTAGGCTCTCATTTCTTCAATGGTAGGCTGCTCATACACAAGCTTTCCCTGTGCAAAGATTGGCTGGTGAATTTTACGTGCGTTAAAGTTCGTGACAAACTTGCTGACGTGCGTATGAATAGGATGAAACATTTTTAAATGCTGCTCTTCATTCGGCACTTCGTCTTGCATCGTAATATAATCGCCTTCCCATTTGTGATTCACTTGATTTACAATTCGATATACTTCTTTTAGACCAGGAGTTGAAATTTTCTCCGGGTTTTCTGACAGCTTAATCGTATCCACCATGTTTCCATGATCATCTTCAATCGAAACCAGCTTGTACACCGCTCCTAGCGCCGGCTGATCAAAGGACGTCATGAGCTTTGTTCCAACTCCCCATCCATCAATTTTGGCACCTTGCGCTTTCAAATCTAGAATGCTGTACTCATCAAGGTCATTCGAAGCGAAAATTTTCACATCATGATAGCCCGCTTCATCAAGCATTTTTCTTGCCTCTTGAGAAAGATATGGAAGTCTTCCGCTGTCTAATCGAATACCGATAAAATTAATTCGTTCTCCCATTTCTTTTGCTACTTTAATAGCATTTGGAATACCTGATTTTAACGTATTATATGTATCTACTAAAAAGATACAGTTACGGTGTGATTCGGCATATTTTTTAAACGCACTATATTCATCACGATAGACTTGAACAAGCGCGTGGGCGTGAGTGCCGGACACAGGAATTCCAAAAACTTTTCCCGCTCTTACATTACTGGTTGCGTCAAAGCCTCCAATATAAGCAGCTCTTGCCCCGTAAAAAGCAGCATCCAGCTCATGTGCTCTTCTTGAACCAAATTCCATAAGCTGATTTGTACCCGTATGTTCATATAAATTATCTTCTCCCGCGGCTAAGCGAATACGCGATGCTTTTGTGGCAATCAGCGGATGGAAATTTAAAATATTTAAAAGCGGCGTTTCAATAAGCTGCGCTTCTGCTAAAGGAGCGTCAATTTGCAGCATCGGTTCATTAGCAAAAATCATTTCGCCTTCTACGACCGAACGAATATTACCGCTAAATCGAACCTGTTTTAGATAGTCGATAAACTCCGCTTCATAATGTAATTCTTCATATAAATAATCTAAGTCCGTTTCGCTAAATCTGAAATTAGCAATAAAATCAATTACTCTTTCTAGCCCGGCAAACACCGCATAACCGCTTTCAAACGGCATCCGACGAAAGTAAGCTTCAAATACAGAACGACGTTTATGAATCTGGTCTTGAAAATACGTATGCGCCATATTCAGCTCGTATAGATCTGTATGCAAAGCTAGACTATCATCTCTATATTGCTTTTTCATACTTTGTAACCCTCCATTTGACAATCCTAGTTTCTATTATGTAAATCTTTTCACAATAGAGCAAGCATAAATTATCGGAAGGTGCTTGAATTTTAGTTTTTCTGTTGTTTAGAGCGCACTTTTCTGCCTGAAATGGCGTTATTTTTCTTCCGGTATGTATTTCATTAGTACATGTTCAACATTATCAAGGTGACTCATCATAAAATACTGAGCATCTTCTGCATGCTGAGAAAGAATAGCTTCATAAATTTGCTGATGCTCTTTATAAATCCGTTCAGCCGTTTTCTCTTCTGCATAAAGCCAGATGCGTCTTGTCTCTTTCATCGTTTCAATCATCATTTCTGATACGTTATTCATAAGCTTCACTAAAAGAGGGTTTTGTGAGGCTTTGGCAATGGCTAAATGAAAAGCAAAATCTGCTTTCTCTCCCAGTTCTTCATTGCCAAACGCTCCTTTCATTTGTTCCAGACTATTAGACAGCTGTTTAAGGTCCGCATCCGTTCTCTTTTGAGCTGCCGCTCGAACAGCTCCAATTTCCAATACTTTTCTCACTTCAAGCAAATGCTCAATATCGTTTTTATTCATTAATACAGCGCTAGTTACAGGCAAAGACAGCATGTCTGAGTTAAATTCGCGTACAAATGTGCCTTCCCCTTGCTTCATCTCCAGAAGCCCCATCGCTCGCAAAGCGCTAAGAGCTTCACGAATAGCTGAGCGTCCTACCTGAAAGTTTTCCGCCAGCTGCTGCACTGAATCCAAACGGTCTCCAGGCTTCAAGCTGCCTTCTTTTATATTCTCAAGAAGCGTTTCGGCTACTTCTTCGTATATTTTTTTTGGCTTAATTCGCTTATATTCCACGTTTTCCACCTCATTTTTTTCGTTCACCAAGGTTCATATTAACCGAGACTCTTTCTTCTTTTACGTTTCTGTTACATTTTACCGAAATCTTTTCCCCGCCACAACAAAAGTGCAAAGGTATTTATACTTTATTTCTCAAATGTGCTAAAATAGTAAATTGATTTCATATTACGAGTTAAAAGGAGCTTTTTGAATGAACATTGTTGTCAGTACATTGAATGCGAAGTATATTCATACTTCTTTAGCCCTTCGATGTTTAAAAGCCTATGCCGAGCCTGACTATAAAGTGGATATGGCCGAATATACGATTAAAGATCCTGCTATGAACATTGTCACAGATTTATATAAACGCAACCCAGATATTATTGGTTTCAGCTGTTACATTTGGAATATTGAAGAAACGATTAAAGTCGCACAAATGCTTAAAAAGATCAATCCCGAGCTCATCATTATATTCGGTGGACCAGAAGTAACCTATGATGTAACTCACTGGCTAGAGCGTATTCCTGAAGCTGACTTTATCGCTATTGGTGAAGGTGAAGAAACATTTAAGCAGCTGTTAGATGAACTTCACGGCGAGCGTCAGTTTGAAAACGTAAGCGGCGTGGCTTTCCGAAAAGAAGGAAAACCAGTTGTTAACCCACAGCGCAATAAAATTGATCTGCGCGAAATGCCTTCTCCTTTCCGTTTTGAAGAAGACCGCCAAGAACTTTCAAAACGCGTTGTGTATATTGAAACAAGCCGCGGCTGTCCATTTAGCTGTCAGTTCTGTCTCTCTTCTATTGAAGTAGGCGTTCGTTATTTCGACCGAGAAAAAGTAAAGGAAGATATTCGCTATTTGATGGATAACGGAGCGCGCACAATTAAGTTCGTAGACCGCACGTTCAACATCAGCCGCAGCTACGCCATGGAAATGTTCCAATTTTTAATTGATGAACATCGTGAAGGTACCGTATTTCAGTTTGAAATTACTGCCGATATTATGCGCCCAGAAGTTATTCAGTTCTTAAACGATAACGCGCCAAAAGGATTATTCCGCTTTGAAATTGGCGTTCAATCTACCAACGATGCCGTTAATGAACTAGTCAAACGCAAACAAAACTTCAAGAAATTAACGCGCACCGTAACAATGGTAAAAGAAGGTGGAAAGATTGATCAGCATTTGGATTTAATCGCGGGTCTGCCAGACGAAGATTACAACTCATTTAAAAATACGTTTAATGATGTATTTGCACTTCGTCCTGAAGAGCTTCAGCTAGGCTTTTTAAAAATGCTTCGCGGCACTGGCTTACGTTTAAGTGCGCCTCGCTATAATTATCAATACATGGATCAGTCGCCTTATGAAATTTTAAGCAATAACGTCTTGCCATTTTCAGATGTCGTACGCATCAAGCATGTAGAAGATATTTTAGAAAAGTTTTGGAATGACCACCGAATGGATGAAACAATCGAATTTTTAGTAGAACACTGCTATGATACGCCTTTTGATTTCTTCCAAAACTTTGGGACGTATTGGGATGAAATGGGCTGGGTTCGAATTGGTCATCAGCTTGAAGATTTATTCAGACGCCTTAACCAGTATATTCAAACAGAAAGTTTTTCAAATGAAGACGTGATTGAAGGGTTTATGAAAATTGATTATTTACAAAACCAAAAGCATAAACCTCGTAAGCCTTGGTGGGACGATAAAGTAGAAAAACAAGTCCGTTCTCATTACTATCAGCAAATGCTTGCTAATCCTTCTATCATGGGACAGGCTTTTGAAGCTGAACAGCTTGTTGAAAAAGAATTATACAAGCACACTGTTTTAGAGATTCTTCCATTTGATTATATGTATTATAAACAAACGGGACACATCAATGAACAACCATCTGTTCTTCTTGCTTATTATGATCAAAAAGCAAATGATACAAAACTTTATTCAGCACCTGTAGAAGCATTTGGTCTTCCAGTTGTAAGCTAAAACCTCGGATATCCGAGGTTTTTTTTAGCATTCTTTTTTCTTTTCATGCTCTTTATCAGACTTTGTCTTTCCAAGGGATTCATATATTTTAGCTGCGTTCGGATCGCCCATTTCCGTTCCAAACTCTTCTTGGAGTAATTGTTTTTGTTTTGCTTCGGTGCTCGCGATGTGCTTATTATTTTGTTTATGTTTGCTCATCGTTACTTACCTTGCTTTCCTTTTTTAGAATTGCGATTCGCGCCTTTAGCCGGCTCCTCGCCGCCAGCATATTCAGCAGCAAATTCTGCATCTGAAAGGCTCTCTTTTGGTGTATTGTTGTTAGTTAGTGCTGATTTGTATCCTACTTTACGCTTTGCCATCATGTATCCCTCCTATGCTTGGAAGTCCATTGAACTTCCTTTTCTTAGAATGCGCCTTTTGCTAAGCAATATAAGCAGAAAAAGCTGTAAAAAAGCGGTTGAAACATAACAAAATTACTTTACTCTAAATACGAACAACTAGGATAAATGCCTTGAACCGCTTGTGAGACCGCTGTTGATTTCCGTGCAAGGCTTCGCTTTCCGCAGGCGGTCGATAAGCTTCGCCCTCCCATCAACAGCTAGAAGCAGCTACATGAAACCTACGTTCACCATCATAATAAAAAAACCCGAACGAGTTGGATTCTTAATCAAGAAACAAACTCGTTCAGATCTTCCTTCAACTAACATATTTTTGTCCCAGCCTCTTTTATCCAATAATGATACGTTCTTTCGGATAGTGATAATCCGGTCCAGACGTTGGACGGCGAAGCATTAAGATAAATGAAAACATGCCAATTCGGCCAATGAACATTAAAACCATAATAACGCATTTTCCGATATCAGAAAGCCCTCCTGTAATGCCCATTGATAAACCGGTTGTCCCAAAAGCTGAACACACTTCAAAAATAAGCTCAATGAGAGAAAAATGTTCTGTAATACTTAAAATAAGAAGAGAAATCGAGCAAATGATCACGGCTAACATCGACACGGCTACTGATTTGATAATGTCATCTTCATGAATTTCGCGGCGAAAGATTTTAATCGTCTTATTTCCTCTTACGTAATAAAACAGGAAAAGAATATTTAATGCAAACGTCGTTGTACGAATTCCTCCTCCTACTGAGCTCGGTGAAGCACCGATAAACATCATCGCGCTCATCATAATTAACGTAGGAAGTGAAAACTCATTAATATTCATGGTCGCCACTCCTCCGCTCCTTGTAGCAGCGGATTGGAAAAACGCATAAAAGAACGATTCATCCCAAGACTTATCTGCTAAAAACCCTGAATGCTCTAGCACAAGAATTAAAATTGTTCCCCCTGCTAACAGCAGAAAAAACATAATGGTCGTTAGCTTCGTAAATAGAGAAAATTGAAATTTACGCTTATCTTTAAATGTTAAAAAATAGTGCTTAATCTCAATTAACACAGGGAATCCAATCGCTCCAAGCGTAATTAAAATAACAGTTACCACTTGTACAAAATAATCATGGGCATACGGAATAAATGAAGATCCTGTAATATCGAAGCCGGCATTTGTTGTAGCGCTGACAGAAGCAAAGAAACCATGCAGAAACGCATCTGTCCAGCTCGAATAGTAACGGAGAAAATGTAATCCTAAAATAATGGCGCCAACTAGTTCAATAGCAAAAATAATAAATAAAATGTTTCTCATCAAGTCAACTAATCCTGATAAACGGGATTGGTTATGATCTGTCATAATGAGCTGACGTTCCTTCAAACCAATTTTTTTACCTAAAATCATCCAAATGAATGTACTGAGTGTCATCACGCCAATACCACCGATTTGAAAGATAAAAGCGAGCAAAAAATAGCCCGTCGTACTAAATGTATCCGGAGTAGAAACAGGTGTCAGCCCTGTTACACTTACCGCACTAACGGCAATAAATAAGCGATCAATAAATGCTAACTTCACTCCCGGCTTTAAAGCTTCTGGAATACTAAGCAATAGAAATCCAAGCGTAACAGCCACTATGTAAAATGTAACAATAATTTGAGCTGAAGACATCTGCCTTACTCGTCGTTTCCATGGTTGCGGCATAATCTGACATTCCTTTTTTTGTTATAATACTAATAGTTTTCTTCTTTCTTCCCAAAGCATACTCATTGTTACACGAATCACAATATCCATGTAAAAAATCCCATGTTCAAGAAGGTGACTACATTAGTATAAAAGAAGTCACCTCACTTGTCATTAGATATCATAAATCCAAGCAGCCGCATAAAGAACCTTCACTCAATATTGTCTGTTTATACAAAAAAACGAGGTCGAGACATAATTAAATTAATCTAATCTAAAGACAAATAAATGGGATACATGAGCTCGTATGGACACTTGAGACACCGCTGTTGATTTCCGTGCAAGACTTCGCTTTCCGCGGGCGACCGCTGAGCCTCCTCGTCGCTCACGCTCCTGCGGGGTCTCACCTGTTCCGCTTTCCCCGCAGGAGTCTTCGCCTTGCCCTCCAATCGCCAGCTAGAAGCAACCACATACTTGAATCCTGCGTTCACCATAACAAAAAAACGAACCACTGATATCAATGGTTCGTTTTCCACTTCGGCTGAAATACTTTTGTCCCAGCCTCGTCTTTATTTTATTTAGAGCGCTTTTCTAGCCAATCGCCGATTGAAGGATATGTTTCCTTCACTGCTTTTGGACCAAATACAACAGATACGTGACCTGTTTGCAGCAATTTGTACTCTTTATCTTCACTTGAAACAGCGTCCATTAAAGCTGCCACTTGATGCGGCATCGCAATATGATCACGGCTAGCAGCAATGTTTAAAATATTAGCTTTAATATTTTTCAAATCTACTTTTCGGCCGCGAACTTCAAGTTCACCATTGATTAATTTGTTTTGTTGATAGAAGTCGCGAATCCACTGACGATAAGCTTCACCAGCAAATGGGATTCCGTCAGCAACCCACTTTTGCATGAGCTTCCAGCTTTCAACAAAACGCTGATTTTCTGAACGATCCACCAGCGTTACATATGGACCGTAGAAATTCGTGATTGGCTTTAACATCTTGTTTCCAAAGTCAATCATCTCTGGAGGGATGTTTCCGAATGTATCTACTGCTTTATCTAAATTAAAGTAGCGGTCGTCTAGGAATGCTCCGTATAAACCTGTATCCGAGAAATCAAATGGACTTGTCATAAAAATTAAGTTTTTAATCGGCAAGTCTTCATTTAATGCAGCAAAAATAGATGTCATAGTTCCGCCCATGCAGTAACCAAGAACAGACAAATCAGGAGATTTAGAAGTGCGCAGCACCTTTTTCGCCGCTTTTGGAATATAATCCACAATATAATCATCTAGCTTCATATTGCTGTCTTCAAGTCCAGGAGTTCCCCAGTCAAGTAAATACACGTCAAAACCGCGGTTTAATAAGTATTCAACAAGGCTGTTTCCAGGTGTTAAATCCAAAATATACGGTTTATTGATCAGTGCATATACGAGTAAAATTGGTGTTTTGTGAAGGTTATCTTTTACTGGCGTATAGCGATATAATTTCGCTTTGTTCTTTTTCCAAATAACCTCTTTTGGTGTTAATCCAACTTCCGGTTCCGCTTCTGTTGTCATAATTTCATATGCACGCTTAAAACGTCTTGCAGAACTTTTATATTCACTTGGCATTGATTTGATTAGTTTTTCCCACTCTTGCACGTAAGGAATTGCCACGAATATACACACCCTTTCATTTCATTAGTAGTTAGTTAACAAGCACAGCCCCGACAAAAGTCAGGGCCAGCATCTATTACATGTATAAGCCGCCGTTAATGTTTAACTGTTGTCCTGTAATGTACGCGCCGTCTTTTGCTAAGTAAACAACTCCGCGTGCAATTTCTTCAGCGTGGCCTAAGCGACGAGTTGGAATTTTCGCAACAACTTTTGCACGAACTTCTTCCGGCATTGCCATTACCATTTCCGTTTCAATAAATCCTGGGCAAATTGCATTAACTGTTACGCCTGACTTAGCAAGTTCAAGAGCTAATGATTTAGTGAATCCTAGCATACCTGCTTTAGCAGCTGAGTAGTTTGTTTGACCAAATCCGCCCGCTTGACCAATAATTGATGAAATATTGATAACACGACCGCCTTCAGATTCTAAAAGATGCGTTAGCGCAGCTGATGTTGTGTTGTATACGCTATGTAAGTTTACATCAATTACTTTTTTCCAATCTTCTTCACCTAACTTCTTGAATGAACGGTCGCGCGTAATTCCAGCATTGTTTACTAGAATGTCCAATTGACCAAACGCAACTTTTGTTTCTTCAATTAGGTGTTTTGCTTGATCTACATAAGACACGTCAGCTTGAACCGCAATAGCTTCTCCGCCGTTGTCTTTAATTTCTTTTACAATTGCTTCTGCAGATTCTTTACTGCTGTTATAGTTTACTGCTACTTTTACTCCATTAGAAGCAAGCTCACGTGTAATTGCTGCCCCGATACCTTTAGATCCGCCTGTTACGATTGCTACTTTACCTTGTAATGTTGTCATGAAAAATTTCCCCCTTGCTTCTTCAGCGATGATTTTTACTGTAAATACAGCAGTTAATGTTGTTTTAAAATCCCCTATGCCCTACTTGCGAGCCGGCTGCTCAGTTTTTTGAGCGTTTGATGGTTTTGCTTCAGCTTTAGCTTCTGCCTTTGGCTTTTCAGCTAATTTTTCTTGTTTTTCTAACAGCTGAGCCTGAAGCTGCTCACCTTGAGTTTTAATTTGTTGTTGAATCGTTTCTTTTAACTCGTCTTGTGTTTTTTGCTGCCCTTCAAGAAGAGATAAAACTTTGTCGAGTTTTTTGTCTAATGATTTGACATCAGATTTCAGCTTAGTTACATCTTTTTTCAAAGCGGATGCACTTTCTTGCTGTGCTTCTAATTCATCAAAACGATCATCAAATTGCTCTTCTAATAATTCTACTTTTTCTTCCACATTGATGACTAATGACGCAACGTTTGCTACATCTTCTTTTGTGGGTACATTTACTTGGTGCAGATAGCGCCCCGTTACTTCATTTACTGCTTGTTGATATTGAAGGTTCATATTTAGCACATTTCCCATGAGCTGGGAAAATTCTTCACGATTCATATTGTCCCCAATAACTTTACCCCAGTAAGATTCGGTTTTGTCATATACGTCTTTCCATGCTTGAAACGGATCAAATACTTTTTGCTGTTCCAAAACTCCATCTCCTTTCTTGTGTACGTTAAAAGTGATGGCTTTCAATATGGACACTTAATGTGACAAGCGACATATTAGAAGCTCTAAGTAAACGCAACCAATTTTGCGTTTATTTATTGGATAATGTAAATCTTTTCACAATTCACTTACCAACAAATTATAAATGTTATAAAAATTACCTACATGTACTATTATAAATTCGTTTTCCAAAATAAACAATTCTAAATCTTTGTTTATTTTTGAATTTTTTTGACGCTTTTTGTCGAAATTCAAAAAATCGTTCTTTTTTCCTGTATTTGAAAGACCTGTTTTAAAGTGTTGACAATTTTTTCATCTAGGTGTAAATTACACATATAGAAAACAAATTCTCTTTTTTCGAAGGGGTGATTACCTTGGGATCAAGTGAAAAAGATAACACCTCTAATTCAAACAACTTAGAAAAATCGATTAGCGGTGCACCAAAAAACTTGATGGTTCCTTTTCTTCTTTTAAGTTTAAGAGGTTGGAATCTACATGGTTACAAGCTCATTCAGCAACTAATGAGCTTTGGATTCACATCAGTTGATCAAGGAAATGTCTACCGCACGCTGAGACAGCTTGAAAAAGACAACTTGATTACATCGCAATGGGATACGTCAGCTGAAGGACCTGCACGCCGGATTTACTCATTAACAGATGCCGGTGAACAATATTTAAGCATGTGGGCTAATTCACTTGAACAGTATCAAAACATGTTAGATTCATTTTTTCACATGTATACCGACATGTTGTTCCCTTTTAGCTCTTCTTCTTCTAAAAAGTCAAAAGAATCAAAAGAGGAAGAAAACGATTAAAGGGATTCACGCAGTACATCTGCGTTTCCTAATATAATGTTAAATAAATTTCACGGTCAACCAGCGAGCGCGGAATGTTAGGTTTATTACACAACTACGAATTTCTTCTTTAACGTTTTGTTCATTACGATAACTGTTCGCCAGACCAAATTATTCAAGGAGGAATTTGATTATGTCAACAGTAAAGTATGATACAGTAATTGATGCAATGTGGGAACAATGGACAAAGGGGTTACAAAACATTGCAGACGGAAACAAACAAATTGAGCAATGGACGTTAAAAGCACTTGAGCAACAGCAAGAATTTGTAACAAAAGCAGTTGAACAACTTCAAGCAACAGACAAACAGTGGAAAGCTGAATTAGAAGATCTTCAACAAAAAACAGTTGAAAACTTACGTAAAACAGCTGGTAACGCTGTTGCCGATTCTTATGAAGAATGGACAAACCGCACGCATGAAGCATTAAATAAATTACAAGAGCTTTCTCTTAACCAAAGCAAATCAAGCTATTCTTTAGTAAAGCAAGCTCAAGAACAATATCATCAAGTAGTAACACAATTAGTAGAAGAGCAAAAGAAAACGCGTCAAGAGTTCCAACACGTATCTGATGCATACGTAGAGCAAGTAAAATCTCTTCAAAAATCATTTGCTCAGTCTCTGGAGCAATATGCAGTTGTAAAATAATATATAAAAAAGCCCAGCTTCTTTGAAAGCTGGGCTTTTTTATACTTTCTTGCAAACCATTACCAGTATGCAAAATAGTAAACAGCAAATAATACAGGTACAGCAGTGAACTGCTGTACAACTAAAAAAGGAGATGACTAATCATGGCTAGAACAAATAAACTATTAACACCAGGCGTAGAACAATTTTTAGATCAATATAAATACGAAATCGCTCAAGAATTCGGGGTAACTCTAGGTTCTGACACTGCTGCACGCAGCAACGGTTCAGTAGGCGGAGAAATCACAAAACGCTTGGTGCAACAAGCTCAAGCTCACTTAAGCGGCAGCACACAAAAATAAAACATAACTTCATAACATGGCTAAAAAAGGCACCTGCGTGTGCCTTTTTCTTACATAATATAATCTTTCAAATACACGTAGTCCCCCGCTAATATAATAACCATCGCGATGATATATTTGCGGTTTCTTTCAATTGTTTTCCGGCTCACTTTGACGTGCTTTTCAATCAAGCGAATGGGAAGCTGCCGCTTTAAAAACAGCTTATCTCTTAATTCTTTTTCATTGACGATAAAAGATGCAACTTCCACTGCATTTCCCCTTGCATCCTTATGTTTAGGAGACGTGTTAATAATATCTTCAAGAGTTAATTTAAACAGTTCCAGCGTCTGACAAAAATAAGTCATTTCCTCTTGAATATATGAAGTTTCACTTTGCCTTTTATAGTTAGAAAGCGATATATCCCTTTCTACCTTACCTTGCATAAAACCTTCATTTTCAATTCGGCTATAGAGCAGCGTTTGGTTTCGCTTTTCTTTTCGAATATAGTCGATGACTCTTCTTTTAATAATCAGTTCCGCAAATGCAAGAAGGGATCGACCTTTTTGGATTGTGTAATTTTCAATGGCTTCATTAAACGCAATCAGACCAATGCTAAATTCATCGTCAGCTTCACTTATATAACGTTTACATACAGCTGAAACAACTTTAGCAATAAACGGTTTATATTGTTGAATCATTTCGTTATGTAATTGTTTATCCCCTTGCTGAATCGTCAGTACAAGCGTTTCAAGCGATGGAGGCGTTTGAACTTTTGTGAGCATTGGCTTCACCTCTTTTACTATACTCAGTTGCTTTATACCATGTTAATATCCATTCTTTTGATGACGAACAGGGTAAAGAAGCGCTCTGCTCCTTTTAATTCTCTTTATTATAACCCATAATAGCTCAATTTTACCAATTAACATACATTTGAAATATATGTTTATGAACTGAAATAAACTTCATTGAACTGAATTATCCAACGTTGATTCTGTTCTTTACAGAATATGAACGAAAAAGCAAAACATTCGGATATACAGTAATTAAACATCAGTTAGTTCTTTTACCCTTTCCCAAAACAATTTAAACTAGGTATTTTATCTTAATACAAAAAAACGCGCATTAAAAGCGCGTTTTTTTGTATTATTGATTTTCAATTTTCTTTAATGAGTCTTTTTCTTTCTCTGAACGTTCAAGATCAGTTTGTTCTTTGTTTTTAGATAAAAACCAGCCTGAAGCTGCTATACCAAGTAACACAACCCAAAACGTAATTTTCCATACTTTTGATTCAGGGAAGTGTTCATTAATAATACCTAACTCCGGATGAGCAAGAGTGTAAACTGCTAGCTTAACCCCTACCCAGCCTACGATAGCAAAAGCCGCCGTTTCTAGCCCCGGGCGCGTATTTAATAGCTTGACGAACCAAGTTGCAGCAAAACGCATAATGATTAGTCCCATAATTCCTCCGGCAAAGATCACCAAGAATTGTCCGCCATCGAGTCCGCCAATTTTAGGAAGATTGGTTGTTGGCAACGTAACGGCAAGAGCCACAGCAGCCAAAATTGAATCAACCGCAAAAGCAATGTCCGCTACTTCTACTTTCAAGACCGTCATCCAGAAACCTGAGCCCTTTTTTCCGTCCGCTTCTTTTACTTTTTCATGATCACCTTTTTTCACATATCGCTTCACAATATGATTAATGGAAATGAACAATAAGTAAATGGCTCCTATTGCTTGAAGCTGCCATACATCTACCAAAAATGAAATCAAAAACAATGAACCGAATCTAAAAATAAAGGCACCGGCTAATCCGTAAAACAATGCCTTCTTGCGTTTTTCTTCCGGTAAATGTTTGACCATAATGGCCATTACAAGAGCATTATCCGCCGCCAAAATTCCTTCTAATGCAACCAGCACCAGCAATACCCATCCATATTCTAACAAAAGCGATGCATCCATAAAAATCCCCTCTCGTTTCTTTGTATAAGTTGATTTATTCTCATTACCGGAATAAAACACAAAAAGACCTTTGCCAAATATGGCAAAGGTCTTGCTAAGCATAATCATTATGCCAACAAAGCCGATGGATTACTCCATGTAATGACGACTTTGTTTCAGGTTTCCCTGACGCTACTCCCCTTTACTCCGTAAGAAGTAAATGTATTAAGTTGTTTTTATTTTACAAAAGGTCTACTAATAAGTCAATGAAAAGCCCTCTAAACTTTTGTTAAGCTTTTGTTAAGCGTTTTAATACGTTTAAAAACGTTGAAATATGAATAGGCTTTGTTACGTATTCACTAAAACCGACTAAAAAAGCTTGATCGATGTCGCTTTGCATCGCGCTTGCACTCAAGGCGACTCGCGGAATATGCTTCAACTCTTTTTCCAGCTGAAGCTGTGTGCATACCTCAAAGCCATTCATATCAGGCAAATCAATATCAATTAAGATCATATCCGGTGAAATAGACTTGATTAGCCCGATGCCGTTTTCTCCTGTTTTGGCAACTAAGAGCTTAACGTTTTTATATGGAGAAAGAATCGATTGCATAAGCTCAATATTTGTATCGTTATCTTCAATATACACAATTGAGATCGGCATGGAAAAACCTAAAAATGACTCGGCTTCCCCTTCATTGGATACGCGTTTAGGAATAGGTGGGTGTACTAACGGAAAACGAACCCAAAATGTACTGCCTTTTCCTTCTTCACTTCGCACTCCGCACGTTCCATTCATTAAGACAACAAGCTGCTTTACAAGCGCCAGCCCAATCCCTGTTCCGTCTTTTTCTAATCTATTCACACGGTAGAAAGGCTCAAAAATCCGATTTAATTCTGAAGCTGGAATTCCAAAGCCACTATCTTCAATCAATATGGTTACGTGATGCTGAGTGATGTCTGTATAGATAATGATATCGCGATAAGCGGGTGAATATTTAATGGCGTTTGTAAGCAGATTTAATAAGATCTGCTGAAAACGAAGTTCATCTACTTCAACAAAGACTTCTTGGTATGCGTGAAAGCGAGTATAAAATATACTATGCTTATCTTTTGCTAATGGTTTCATAATTTTAAGCGCGTCTTCAATTGCTTCTTTTACCGACACTGATTCAAGATTAATCGCTAAGTGACCTGATTCAATTTTCGATAAATCAAGCGTTTCATTTATTAAATAAAGAAGATGATTACCTGCTTTTAAAATTTTTCGTATACGATTCAATTGTTTTTCTGTTAAATCTTTTTCTCCTTGCTCTTCCAATATCTGTGCATAGCCTAAAATACTGTTTAAAGGCGTTCGAAGTTCATGGCTTACTTTTGATAAAAATTCTGACTTAGCTTGATTTGCTTTTTCGGCTTCTTCTTTGGCTATAATCATTTGCTGATTGGAATGAAGCAGGTCTTGTTCTTGTTCCTGCTGCTTTGTAATATCATAAAATGTGACAACTACGCCTTTATAATATTTGCTTTCTTGCAGAGGTTCAGCATTCACCGAAAGCCACGTCAACTTTTTCTCATTTAAATAAATGCCCATGACTGTATTTCGCACAGGCTCTTTTGTATGAAGACAGCGGACAGATGGAATATCTTCGAGTGCAAAAGCTGTGCCATCAGGATGAATAATTTCCCAGTCTAAACCAAACGGGTTAACCGATAACATTTGGTCATAAGGCACGTTTAGAATCTTAGCAGCGTATGCATTGGCAGCAATTAAGTTACCTTCAAGGTCATGAAACACCACGCCTTCTGACATTGTAGAAAGAACGGATCGATACATGCTTTCACTTTTAGCCAGCTTTTCTCTTGCTTCGTGAAGATCAGTAATATCTACTATAGAACCAATAACTTCTTGTACTTCTCCTTTGTAGATATGAGGTGTTAATTTCGTATAGTAAGCAAAGTCGTTCAAAAGTACTTCATACGACACTTTCTCTCCCGCCCATGCTTTATCATAGTAACTCCTATTATCTCTTGCGTAGGATTCAGGTAAAAATTCCTCAGGTGTTTTTCCGACAACATCTATTTCCTCATATCCCATTTCACGAATCATTTTGCCTTCGCACATCGTATAGACATACCCTTTACTGTTCTTCACAAATTTAAAAATAGTACCATCTTGCTGTGAAAGCGTGCGTTTTAAATCTTTTTGCAAATCCAGAAGCTGCTGTTGAGCCTTTTTTCGATCTGTCACATCTTTGGCGATGACGTAACTGCCTTTAATTTGATCATGAACAATAATAGGCATTTGCGTGACTTCAACGTATACAGGCTGATTATCTTTGCGAATCAGCGTTGCCTCATAATATACAGAGTCTCCCCTCAGGGATTTCCACATATATTCTTCAGCTCTTTCAGCTTCTCTGAACATAGAAGGAAACGGGATTTTCTCCATTTTATTTAACGTGTATCCTGTCAGCTCGATTCCTTTTGGGTTAATCGTTTGAATATTGCCGTATAAATCAACTGCACACACAATATTGGGATTGTAGTTAAAAAGAGATTGATAATACTCTTCTTTTAATTGACTTTCCCTCACTTCTTCCTGACGCTTAAAAGCTGCAACGAGCAGGAAGACAATGAGTAGCGTAATCGTGATACTTGCAATAATATTGGAAAACGGCGCTTGATAAGGCAGCCACTGGCCCCACCTTCTAGCAACTGAATGTGCAATATGCAGCTTCATTCCATACATACTGATGAAATGCATAGCTGAAATACCAATACCCAGTAAAATAGAGCTAACAAGTTTAAGAAACGGATTAGCTTTCACGCTTTTCGAACGAAAAAACAAGTGCATTGCATAAAATGCAACGACCAGAGCGATGATGATAGAAAGCAAAACAGATAGCACAGCATAATGAATGCGTGCTTCCGTTTCGATTGCTGCCATGGCAATATAATGTGTACCGAGAATACTGCTTCCTAAAATGAGCCCTGACCATACCGACGTGCGCCATTTCCAGAATGTCCAAAACGCAACTAATGATCCGCTAATCGCTATTATTAAAGCAAGGACAGAAAGTACAACATCAAAATGAAAGCTAACAGGAACATAATAAGCAAGCATCGCAATATAGTGCATCGCCCCCACTCCAAGCCCCATTGAAGTTGCTGACAATGTGAGCCACAAATAATTGTTCCGCTGTTTTTTCATCATTTTGCTCACAATATCAAGTGCTGTATAAGAGGCAAGAATCCCTACAATGACAGCAAGAAATACGGTAAATTCATTATAGTGACCAGTAATTGAAATCATTTTCTTTCCTTTCACTTTAACGTTACTTCTTCTATCTAACTCTCCTTATAAGAACTATATTACGATCATTTATTCCGAAAGCAGACACATGAAATAGACGAAACTTACATAAGCTTCGTCCTCTCATCAGCATAACTATTTTAGAAGAAGCAGCATCTCTTAATTTGTCATTAACTGATGCAGCTGTTTTTGAACGTCTTGGATTTTTAATTTTGAGATATGAGCATATTCATCAATTTCTAAGAAATAAACAAGATATGTTTCGTTTTTTGGTGTGATGTGCGAAACTTTCTGCAAATTTACGATATAAGACCGATGTGTTTGACTGAATACAGAAGGGTTCAAATACATATAGATATCACTAATATTTTCATATGTCTCATAGACACGTGATTGAGTATAGATTAAGCATTTTTTTCCGGACTTTTCAATAAAAATAATTTGATCAATTGGAATGTAATAAGTAGATCCGTTAAATTTTACAGGCAGTCTTTTTAATTGCTCACCTGGCTTTTTTGACTGATTTTTATCAATTCCAATGGAGTTTTTTGCCCGCTCTAGCGCCATATAAAGTCTGGTTTTTTCAATTGGTTTTACAATGTAATCCAGTGCCGACAACTCGAATGCCTTCACAGCAAATTCATCATAACCGGTGATAAAAATGAAGTTTAAATTCGGCTTAATGCGCAGGCACTTTTTTATGGCATCTACACCGTTAATCGTAGGCATATTAATGTCTACGAGCAAAAGGTCTGGACTCTTAGCCATCACTTCCTGTACAAGCTGCTCTCCGTCTTTGCAGATGCCAATCACTTCAAATTCCGGAAGCTGTTCTATAAAATAATCTAAAATTTCAACCGAATCTTCGTTATCATCGGCAATAATTAAGTTGATTTTGTTCATCCTGACTCCCCCTAGGATACAATGTTAAAGTATAGTACGAACTATTGCCCATTCTGTTTTATGCATGTCTACACATCTTTATAGTGTTTTTATGTTGAGATGAATGATCTACACGGACGCTAATCGTTCTAATCGTTAATGGAACGCACAACGATTGTTCATGGGGAATATTGCAATAATTGTAGGTTTTCTAGAAGAAGAAATAAAACCGTTTATCTATTATCATTTATTTTCCTAACAATGATTTAATACCCTTTTTATAATCTGTAAATCAGCATGCCACAATCTTTATTTAATATTTTTAATAAAGGCGACACGCTATTTTCAATCATTTTGTCTTCTCTTACTATTAAAACATGTTCTACGTTCTTCCACCCATACTTTTATTCATTTTTTTACTTTTTATTCAAGGTAATTACTTACATACAACCCTTAATAACCCTGTATTTTTAATTTCACTTGAAGAAATTTATGTATTTTTTATTCATTTTATTATAAAAATTCTAGCATATAACGTTATGAACTTACATATGTATTCCGAACTAGTTCCTTTTAGAACTATGATTATTATACCATTTCATAGTATAAATCACATATATTTAAAGGTGAAGACTTTCCATTCCTTTAAGAGTTCAAAGCTATTTATTTGTAAAATAAATCAATTCATTCCTCTCTAAAGGCTAATACATCTAATTATCCATCTATTATCTGTAAAAAAACAGGCCTAAAGTTATACTTCGGCCTGTTTTACATTCATTTCTTATTTTGCATTTTTTACAATTTGCTGTGCCTGTTTCGATACAAAGAAGCGACCTTTTTTATCCTGTACCACCACGCTGTCCATCCGCATCTCTTTTCCATTTACAATCGCAATATTTTTATTTACCGGAAAACGTACCGTTCGCTTATTGTTTGTAACAACGAGCACAGGGTTGTTTTTATCTTTTGAGTCCACCGCTACATTTGAGCCTTTAAAAGCTTTATTTGCTTCAATAAATAATTCATTTGTTAACTCGTTTAAGTTAATATTCATTGACTTAGCCATATGTTTGGCAATATCCGTATTATCAAAGTGCCCCGTTGGTCGATTGACGCCGTATGAATACAGAAATACATCCTCACCCGTATGACCGCCCGTTGTGAATCCAAGGTTTGCTCGGTTGGCTAATAGCTTTGATAGTGTAGCACTCATTTCTTTTTTATCTCTTGCTTTAGTCAGCTGCGCTTTTTCCTCTGAAGTTAGGTTTGATAAACCATACAAAGCAGCTACTTCTTCTTTATTTGATAAATCTTCTTTTAAGTTAGACGTAGCACCTTCTAACGTCATTTTTGCTTTTTTTAATGGATCAATATAAGCAGAAACAGGTGTGGTATCATATCCTTTTGTTGTATTTGCATTACCGATTGAAAGACCGCTGTTTCCGTGATCAGCAATCGCAATAACCATCGTATTTCCATCTTTTTTAGCGAACTCTACTGCCTTGCCCACTGCTTCATCAAACGCTAATACATCGCTAATCATGCCTACTGGATCATTCGCATGAGCTGCCCAATCCGTTTTGCTTCCTTCAACAAATAAGAAGAAACCGTCTTTATCTTTGGAGAGTGTTGTTATTGCTTTATTTGTCATCTGGGACAGCTTTGGCTGTTCTGCTTTTGTCTGCGGTCGATCCATATCATACGCTAAGTCTCGGTCAGCGAAGCTCCCCCAGATTTTTTTGGCGCGTGACTGCTCTAATTCCTTTTTATTTTCTACAAAGTCATATCCTCTTTTGTTCAATACATTGACTAAGTTTTCACCGTCTTTTCGGCTTTTTTCTTCTTTTCCTGGCAGAAGAGATTGCTTACCTCCTCCAAGTACTACATCGATGTTTTGATACACTTGCTGCTCCGCTAGCGTTTGAAAATCATCACGGCTGTAGTTGTGGGCTGAAAAACCAGCTGGTGTGGCGTGCTGGATTTCAGAAGTGGCCACAATTCCTGTCGCGCGCCCCGAAAGCTTTGCTCCTTCTAGAACGTTTGCTACGGGACGAAACTGATCTTCTTTTTCTACGGGTTTAACCCCAGGTGTATTCACTACTGAAGGGAGCACACCTACATAACCAGAATTTGATTTATTTCCTGTTGCTAAAGCAGTAGCTGCCGGAGCGGAATCTGTAATAGCAGATTCTGCCGAATACGCACGTACTCCCCCGGCCATCAGCTGATCCATATGTAACGGTTTTCCTTTGTACCATCTTGCAAGTGTAGTAGCATTTGAGCTCGTCCCGTCCATTACCATCATAATGACATTTTGAGGTTTCTTAGCTGACTTATGCTCCACTTTTGCTTCCGTTTGAATAAGAGAGTTTCCTAAACCAAACGAGGCCAATGCTACCGCTCCTGCCAGTGTAATACCTGCTAATTTTTTCTTCATATAAATGTACCCGCTCCTTTATGTAATTATCTTTGACATTTCTAAAGTTATCATTTAAACGTAAACCCACTGTTTATCCATTGTAAAAGAGTGTAAAGTTTGTCTTTATATTCTTCCTTTCTTCTTGAGAAAAAATAGTCGAATAAAAAGGAAGTACATGAACAAACTACCAGTAATAGAAAGTCATGCGAGGGGCACGGTTATGTTTAAACATTTATTTAAAAAAAAGAATGCAGACGATCAGCCCAAAAAAACATTGGATGAACTGATTAAACAATTTAAAAAATCAAGTGATTTCACAACATTAGCTATTGGTTCGCAGCATCGAAAATACATCATTACTTATTTTAAGCAGCTCGTAAACATGCAAAGCGTTGAAGATAAAATACTTGAACCCTTTCAAAAACTAGACTTCACGTTAAGCAGTGTATATGAAGTTGAAAACGTTCTGCCGATTGAAGATATTTCCGTTACAAAAGATACAAAAGAAATTTTGGAAAAGATGCTGCGCGGCTATGTGATGTTTCAATTGCATAAAGACGATAAGCTAGTAGCGCTTATTAAAGTTCAAAGCTTTGATACGGGGTTTCGAAAAGAAAATGAAACGGAAAATGAGTTCAGCGTTGTTGGTCCTAAAATTGGTTTTGTAGAGGATTTAGATGTCAATCTCTATTTAATGAGAAAAACGGTCATTTCCGAAAACCTTATTTTTAAAGAACTCACCGTAGGAAATAAATCGAAAACGCGCGTCGTTCTTGTTTATTTAGAAGGCGTAACGAACCCTCAGCACGTGGACACTATGACGCAGCGCCTGGAAGATATAGATTTCGACGTCATTTTTGATAGTACAATGCTTGATCAATTAATTTCCGATAATTCTTCTACGGCGTTTCCGCTTTTTTTAACAACAGAGCGGATTGATCGAGTCTTGTTTAGTCTGTTAAACGGGCAAGCTGCCTTCTTTTCGAGCGGTTCACCCTACGCGGTTACGGGACCGTCAACGCTGCTTGATTTTTTTATTTCACCCGAAGATTACTATTTACCGTGGGTTCTAGGGTCATTTTTCCGAGTTATTCGTATTTTAGGCGTCTTTTTCTCTATTTTTGCTACACCTCTTTATGTAGCCATTGTTACGTATCATTATGAGATGCTTCCAAAAGATTTGCTCGGACCTATTATCTTTTCAAGGACCAACGTTCCTTTTCCACCGGTCATTGAAGTACTTTTTTTAGAAATCACCATTGAACTGCTTCGAGAGGCCGGAGCCAGACTTCCAACAAAAGTAGGTCAAACACTGGGAATCGTAGGCGGGATTGTTATTGGGCAAGCAACCGTAGAAGCTGCACTAACAAGCAATATTTTGCTTATTATTGTTTCACTGACAGCTTTAGCTTCTTTTACAACGCCTATTTTTAAAATGTCTAATACCATCCGGTTATTACGTTTTCCGTTTATTTTGTTTGCCACTGCGTTTGGCTTAGTCGGCATCACCTTTGGTTTTTGTTTTTTACTGGTTCATTTGCTTCGTTTAAAATCTTTGGGCATGCCTTATCTTGTTCCGCTTTTTCCGTTTCGCCCAACGGAGTATAGGGATACCTTTCTGCGATTGCCCTATAGTCATACAGCAAAGCGTCCAAGCTACTTGCGTCCTTTAGAACGCTTTCGCTATAACCCTAATAAAGCGAATAAGACTAAACGAAAAAGTAATTTAGATAATGAGTAAAGCGGGGAAACGTCATGAAGAGAATACTTATTTTATGCACTTGCCTTACTTTCTTAACGAGCTGTGCAGACCGTGAAACAATTGACGAAATTCAAGTAGTTAACTCCATAGGATATGATTATATTCCTCAAAGCAATAAAGTCAGAGGAACCATTTTATACCCTATCTATAAGTACGGGCCAACGGAAGAACCTAGTATTATTGCGGCTACTGCTAATTCTTCATTTGATATTCCACTCCGCTTAAACAATAAATCATCTCTTCCAGTTGCTTTTGGGCAGCTACGGAGCATCGTCATGGGAAAAGAATTTGCAACACACGGCGTGGATGAATTAGTAAATACAATTGCTAGAAATCCAGACCTTGGACGTAATATTAAATTAAGCATTGCAGATGGCAACGCACATGAATTATTGAGCTCCGTTACAAAAAAGAAAATTAAAGACTATCAGTTTATTTCTAATTTGATTGAACAAAATATCCGAACAGAAAACTTGCCTAACACCAATTTACAAATTTTTTTATTCAGTTTTTTTAGCGACGACCGCGACCCTTATCTTCCTGTTTTATCCCAAGAAAAGGATGCTATTAAATTAAAGGGGCTGGCGCTTTTTAAAGAACAAAAAGTCGTTACAACCATCGGAATGAAAGAAACATTTTTATTTAAGCTGCTAACGAGTGGAACAAAGCACGGCCGCTACTCAGTAAAAATTAAAGAAAGTGACCGTAAAGGCGAAATTATACTGCAAAACTTGCGCACCAAAACAAAGTATGAAATTAAAGGAAATCATCAGCATCCAAGTATTGTTGCGCACTTAACTGTTGACGGCCTTGTAAAAGAATTTCCTGGATGGATAGATTTAACAGACCCGACTCGTATTAAAATGGTTGAAAAAACGCTTCAAAAAGATATTGAAAAAGACGGGGATGCCTTTATTAAGAAGCTTCAGCGGCACAAAATTGACCCCATTTGTTTTACAGATTATGTTCGAAGTAAAACGCGAGGGTTTAACAGTGGAAAATTCAAAGCGCAATATCCGGATATGAATATTGAAGTAAAAGCTCGCGTTCATCTTATTCAAACCGGTATTAGCAACTAGGAGGAAGAAAAGATGCACAATACAATTAAAGAAGAAAATCAAGTTTCCCCTTCTTTTCTTTTTTTCTTAGTTCACTCTACTCAGATTGGCGTTGGAATACTAGGGTTTCAGCGTTACATTATTAAAGGAGCTGGATATGAAGCGTGGATATCTATCTTCCTTGCTGCGATCAGCGTCTGTATTTTATTAGCGATGATTTTTAATATCTTAACTCGTGAAAACAGCGATATTGTTGATATTCACCGGTTATATTTCGGTAAATACCTTGGAGGAGCTTTAACTCTTGCGGCATCGGCTTATTATTTTATTTTTGCGTTAACCATTTACCGAACGTACGTAGAAATTTTACAAATATGGATGTTTCCACAGCTGGAAACATGGATTGTATCCCTTGTTTACTTACCTATTATTTACTATACAGTTTCCGGTGGGTTTCGTGTGATTACTGGAATTGCTTTTTTTGGGGTTATGCTTCCCTTACCGCTCGCACTTGCATTGATTTACCCGCTGAAATACGGGCACCTTAATAATTTATTTCCTTTATTTGACCACACGATATGGGAATTTTTAATTTCAACTAAAATGATGACTTTTGAGAATTTGGGATTTGAATCCGTTCTTTTTTTCTATCCTTTTATAAAAAATGGCGCTACTAGTCAGAAGTGGGGGCAACTTGGCATTTTGTTCAGCACTTTTTTATATTTTTGCACAGCATTAGTGTCATTTGCTTACTTTAGTCAAGGACAGTTAGCTCATACCATATGGCCAACTTTAACGATGGCCAAAATTATTGAAATTCCATTTTTACAGCGTTTTGAATATATTTTAATTGCTCTGTGGCTCTTAGTTGTTCTGCCTACTATTGCTGTTAGCTTGTGGTGTACAATTCGCGGATTTAGTAAAACATTTAATAAACCGCCTACTATTTTTCTCATATTAGCCTTAATTGCACTCCTTGGCTTTTCTATTTTCTTTGATGACCGAGAAACGATTGATCAACTTAATACACGACTATCTATGACCGGCTTTTACTTTATTTATGGCTATATTCCTTTCCTTTTTCTATATAGCTTCATTCGAGCCAAAATAAAACAAAAGAAAAAACAAAAAGAAGAGCGTGAGCCAACTTTAAGTTGAATCACGCTCTTTTTTCATATTATTTTATTTGTTAAATAAAACAGCGTATTCCCCGTATCCTTCTTTTTCTAAATCTTCTTTCGGAACAAAGCGAAGAGCTGCTGAGTTGATGCAGTAACGCAAGCCGCCTGCATCTTGCGGACCATCATCAAATAAATGACCTAAATGAGAGTTAGCCGTTTTGCTTCGTACTTCTGTACGAACCATATTATGACTAACGTCCATGTTTTCTTTTACTTCATTTTTATTAATCGCTTTTGTGAAAGACGGCCATCCGCATCCGGCATCATATTTATCCGTTGAACTAAACAACGGCTCTCCTGATACGATATCTACATAAATACCATCTTCTGTATGATCCCAAAATTCATTGCGAAACGGGGGTTCCGTTGCGTCATTTTGAGTAACTTCATATTGAATAGGCGTTAATGTCGTTTTTAGCTGCTCGTCGCGGCCAAAGTCTTTCCAGTTTTCTTTAATAAAACGATCACGTCCAGATCCTCGTCGATACATAGCATAGCGGAATTTATTTTTCTTATAATAACCTTGATGGTATTCTTCCGCTTCGTAAAACGGTTTTGCCGGTAGAATTTGTGTAGCAATCGGCTCAGAAAAACGACCGCTTGCTTCTAATTGCTGCTTCGATTCTTCGGCTAGTTCCTTTTGGTGTTCGTTGTGGTAAAAGATAGCTGTTCGATACGAGTCGCCTCGATCCGCAAATTGTCCGCCTGCATCCGTTGGATCAATTTGAGGCCAGTATAGTTCTAAGAGCTTTTCATATGGAAAAACTTCTGGGTCAAATGTAATTTGGACCGCTTCATAGTGACCCGTTGTTTCTGAGCATACTTCTTTGTACGTCGGGTTCTCTTTGTGACCGCCTGTATAGCCAGATACAACTTTTATAATGCCTGGCTGTTCATCAAAGGGCTTCACCATACACCAAAAACAGCCTCCAGCAAAAGTTGCTACTTCATATTGTTCTGTCAAAAAGATGACCTCCTTCATGTATTCTTTCTATTATTATACGCTGATTTGATGTTCTCACCAACTAACTTGCTTCTTGTACTCTTTCCGTTTTAAGACAAAAAAATAATCAGTGAAGCTTATCTTCACTGATTATCCTTCCGCATTTAAAGCGCTTTATTTTTGATTACCTTTAATTTTGTGAAACAGTTTATTCATCGTTTCAATTTCTTTATCTGTAAAGTGCTCAAACCGCTCAAGGAAATACGCTCGTTTTTTTTCTTGAATCACATTAAAAATATCTTGCCCTTCTTTGGTCAGTTCAATATCAATAATACGTCGATCATTTTCAGACCGTTTGCGTGCAATGTAGCCTTTTGACAAAAGCAAGTCGGTTACCGCCGTAATGTGGCTTGCTGACACTTGAAGATACTTAGATAAATCAGTTGATCGCTGCCTGCCGGAATCAACCAGCATACGAAGCACCATAAATTCATTTGTTGATAGCTCTGAATTGTATACTTCATTAATTTCTTGGCGAAGCTGTCTGAACACAAAGCGAAACAGCGTCTCCATTTCTTGAACGAGCTCTTCTCTTTTTTTCACTTGTCACTCTCCTTAACGCTATCGCATGATAACGAATATGTATTTACGAAAGTATTTCACTTTCTTAACTTAATTAGTTTTATCAAATTACTAAGCGTTTCGTCAACTATTATTGAGATTTTTTTCCACAATCCTGTACGAATTGATGTATTTTTCATAAAATTCCATAAAAAAAGCGATTTACCGTTATGGTAAATCGCTGCTAGTAGCTAAAAATACCGGTTAAAAAGCTTCTCCATCTTGGAACAGGCTTTTTACCTTTTAAGCTGTCTTCACTTTTCAACTGACTTTCAAGTTCCGCTACTCGATTTTCTAATTTCGTAATAACTTTATTTAATCGATCGATTTCCGAACGATGCTCTAAAATTTGAAAAGTCACTACTTCTCCCGCTTTTTCTTCTGTACGCTTTTCATTTTCAATTAGCCTTAAAAAAAGCTGATCAAGCTGCTTTTGCATGTCTTGTGCACGTTCATCAGATATAACGACTTCCTCTTTTTCCACTACTTTTTCTACCACTTTGACGACGGCTTGACGACTGCGGTTTTTTTGAAAGTTTCTAAGTGTTTCAACATTTTCTTCCGTAAACTCACAGTGTCCCGATTCATTTCTCTCTAGCTGGATATCCGCCATTTTGACCCACTTTAATACCGTACTTGGATGTATTCCCAGCGCTTTTGCCACATCTACCGTTTTCATCGTCATGTTCCATCCCTCCATTTTTTTCATTTATTAGCCATTTCGAGAGAAATTTTTAAATCCCTTCATACATGACAAAACTAGTATGAATTCGTCAAAGAAAGTGGACGTTCAACAAATGAAGAAAATGATGTCATTATTGCTTAGAAAAACTCGTACAATCCTTCTGCAAAATAACAAAATTCGTGCTGTGAAATCTGCTTGCCATATCCCTTAAAAAAAGACGCGCGCTCTTTACCTGTAAAAATTCCGTCTTCAAAGCGAACAGCAAGAGCCATATCATAACGAGCGTCTCCTAAAGTTCCTCCGCTCCAGTCAATAACAGCTGTTATCTGACCGTCGTGTACAAGTACATTATCAATCGTGTAGTCTCCGTGAATAAGTACCTCTTGTTTGCATATCATGTTTTGCTTCTGCAGTTGTTTTAGTAGCCGTTGATTCCCGTCTACCTCATAGTGGGTTAAATTGTACTCTGCCTCTTGCAGCATTCGGTGGATCCACGGCTGCTTACTCACTAATCGTTCTGGACACTCAGCATTGTGAATACGAGCAAGAAGACGCCCCATTTCATAGACAACGTGCTCACGCTTTTTTTCATTATCTTCCTTCTCTAAATACTCTCTTACCGTCTTTCCTTCAAAAAATTCTAGCAGCAGCCAGCTCTCCTCTGCTGTTTGAACAAACTTGTAAGCGCTCGGGCTTTGAAAGTCCGCCAGTGCCTGTATATTTTTTAATACATAATATTCCTTATATAACCATTTTCTGTACTTTTCCCTTTTTGCCCGTTTTAAAACATATCTCCCTCTAGCCGTA
The DNA here is from genome assembly GCF_038898415.1 of Priestia sp. SB1. Lineage (NCBI taxonomy): Bacteria > Bacillati > Bacillota > Bacilli > Caryophanales > Bacillaceae > Priestia > Priestia sp. SB1. The sequence goes on from NZ_JBBJSS010000003.1 coordinate 292,374, forward strand.
TGAAGGATACCAACATCTGAGGTACACCCTTGCCTTGGAAACGTCACTTTTTCGATTTGCTTTACATACTTTTTTATCGAATGAGGAATTTCTTCTATTATAATAGGATGCAACTGTCTCACTCCCCTTTCTTTCTACATTCTCTTTTTGTTGCTCTTTCCCTACAAAAAAGTTGAGACATAACGAAATCACTTCAATTTAATACAAACAAATGGGTTGAATGAGCTATTATGAAGCGCTTGTGATACCGCTGTTGATTTCCGTGCAAGACTTCGCTTTCCGCGGGCGGCCGGTGAGTCTCCGTCTTTCCCTCCAATCAACAGCTAGAAGCAACTAACTGCATACCTGAAACCTACGTTCACCATTCTAATAAAAAAATCCGAACGATTACTCGTTCGGACCTTCCTTCAACTAAACTACTTTTGCCCAGTCTCTTACCCTTTACCAAGCACCCAGCGGCTTTTGGTAAACATCGTATAACCAATCGTAAATAAAACAACTGTACAAACCGACAAGCTTCCTATTGTATAGACTAGACTCTGCATGTCATAGACACCGTAGAGAAGCTGTTTCATAAGTGCAAATACGTTATAAATAGGAATTAAAAATCCGCTTGGTTGCAGTTCGTGTACGGATTTTCCCATCAGTAAAAAGTATGGAAGTATCGCTACCATCATAATTTGAGATGTATAGCTCTGCGCTTCTTTAACCGAATTTGCTAAAAGGCTAAGGATACATAATACTATGGCTCCTAGCAGCGCTAGCAGGGTAAGGGTGACTAAAAACGAGAAGATAAAGGTTGTAACATGACCCTTAAGCTGCAGTGCATCATTTAATATAGTTGTTAAATAACGTACAGAGAAAACAAATGCCAATGTAGACAAAAGGCCGCTTACGATACCGAATGTAGAGATCGTAAGCCATTTTCCAACCAGTAATTGCGTTCGTTTGACAGGAGCCATCAATAGAGCTTCCATCGTCTTCCGTTCTTTTTCACCTGCAAAAATATCATTGGCAGAAGGAAGAATGCCACCTAAAACGCCCATAATGATAATCATTGGCGCAAACATCGCAATCATTGTTAAAGAGCCGTCATCTTCTTTAGACACTCCTTTTTCAACCACATTAAACGGAGCTATCGTTTGACTATTCACATTTAGTTGGTCTAAGCGTTCGCTAACTATAGCTTCTCGATGTTTATTCAGTATATTTTGTATATACTCTGCGGTAGCACCTGAGTTCATGCTCGCTGAATCCGTATAAACAGTAACTTCTGGCGATTTCATCTTACGCACTTCTGAAGAAAAATCGTCTGGTAGCTTTAACGCCGCTAACGCTTTCCCTTGTTCTACAGCACTGAGTGGATTTCTGCTTTCAATTACTTTAATATTGTCATCGTTTTTTAACCAGTTGATCACACTGGCATCAGAATCTTTTGTAACAGCTACAGACATGGAATCTGTTTGATCACTGGCCATCATTTTGTCTGCAAAAAAGATAATCCCTACATTTAACAGAATCGGAATCAACACGCTAAAGATAATCGTTTTGCGATCTCTCAAACAATCAATCAACTCTTTTTTATAAATATGCCAAATCATATTAAGCCCCCCTCACGATACGCGACATAAAGATGTAGTTTAAGTCTGTACTTTCCTCTTCTTTATACAGCTGTTCGTTTGTTCCTTGATAAATCATTTTTCCTTTATGAATCATAATGATAGATTGACACAGCATCTCCACTTCTTCCATAATGTGACTGGAAAAAACAATCGTTTTTCCTTCTCTTTGCAGACTTTTAATAAGCTCACGAAACATGTTTGCTGATGTAATGTCTAATCCTGTAGTCGGTTCATCAAATAGGATAACGTCTGGGTTATGAAGAATAGTGCGTGCAATGGCTACTTTTTGACGCATTCCTTTTGAAAAGCCTCCGACGCGGCGATCCAAGTAGTCTTTCATTCCAAAACGTTTGGCCAGTTCCTCAATCCTTATCTTTGTTTCATGTTTGCTCATTCCATAAAACTTAGCAAAATAAGCTAAGTTTTCACGCGCAGTCAAACGGTCGTATAAACCTGTTTCACCGCCAAAAAGCACGCCGATTTTTTGCTTTATTTTATCGGGCTGTTTATGAATGTTAATTCCGTGAATGAACATATGGCCTTCCGATGGTTCAAGTACAGTCGACAGCATACGTAAAAGAGTTGTTTTCCCCGCTCCATTTTCCCCTAATAGTCCTACAATTTCTCCTTGTGCGATGGTTACATGAATATCTTGAACAGCTGCAATTGTTTGCTTTTTCTCTTTAAAATATTTCGTCACACCTTTGATTTCAATCATATCCGCTCTCCCCTTTTACTGTGATTGACTCTATCTTAGCTTATTTTTTATACAGCATCTTCCATCTTGTCATAAAGAGGGTTTTTTATGTCGCGAAACGTCCTTTCCATCTTGTAAATCATGGTAAAATAGTGTGGTAATATCCAATAGAATAAAACAAAGAGGGTTTTTATTTATGAAGGTAGGATTAGTGGATGATCATTCATATGATTTAGAAAAATTGAGGATTTCTTTAGAAAGAGAAGATGATATAGACATACTTTTTTCGACTAGCAGCGCGGAGGAAGCTTATAACGAAATTAAAAAAAATGAAATTGATTTATTAATTACAGATATTGAAATGCCAAAGCTATCAGGTTATGAGCTTGCAGACTTCATCAATGCTTACGCACTTGATATTCAAGTCATCTTTGTCACTGGGCACAGCGGCTTTGCCGTTCATGCATTTGAACTCAACGTTTTAGACTACATTATGAAGCCTTATTCTAAAGAGCGTCTGTTAAAAGGCATTCAGCGTTTTCATCAAAAAAAACAATCAGCTGATACAAGAGATAAGCTGATTTTAAAACAAAAAACCGAAATGCAAGTGCTGAACAAACAAGATATTATATTTGCAGAGCGAACGGGTCGCTCTACCACCATCATAACGACAAATGGAGAGTTTAGTACCTATCAATCATTAAACGAAATTGAAAAAGAATTAACAGCGAGTCATTTTCTAAGGTCGCATCGAGCTTTTATTATCAACATTTCCTATATTCAAAATTTCTCCCTGTATACTAAGCACTCCTACTCCGTGATGTTTCAAAGCACCGAAAAAACAGCTTTAATCACGAAAACAAATTTAGACATCTTGCAAAAAGAGTACTTTTAAAGGAGGCACTATTTAAAATGAAACTATTTTACACACTAGTTTTACTAACTGTTTTCGTGCTCCTCTTTTTTAAAGAACTGCCTGTTAGTTTACATCTCCTACTTAGTTCTTTTATAATTGGTTCATTTTTTATATGGAGAAAGAAATATCAAACGGCTCCTTCACTAACGATAAAAAAAGCAATCGTGCTGACGTCTTTTTTCCTGCTTTTATTTAGCCTATCTTCACCTCTTAGTATTGGCCTAACCGTTATCGCAATGATTGGTTACATGACCGACATGTTTTCGTCTTATCAACAATACATATTCGTAACCAACCGGGAAAGCAGTGCTTCACGTGAAATTCAAAAAAACAATGAGCTTTTTCAAGCGTTAAGAGCTGAAAGACATGATTTTATTAAACATGTCAGCGCCGTATCCTATCTTCTAGAAACAAACCAAAGACAGCAGGCACAAGAGTATATTCAAGATTACGTTGAAGCTTTGAATGATACCCATTCATATATTCAAGGTGAACATTCGCACGTTGCTTCTGTTGTACATCAAAGCAAGAATCAAGCACATACGTGGGGAATACATATGAATGTTCAATTAGATTCACCGTTATCACAGCTGCCTTTAAAGCACCTTGACCAAATGAATCTCATCATGAATTTACTGCATAATGCTTTAGAAGCCGCTCATTCTTCTGAGAAAAAAGAGATAACCGTTTCGAGTATGATTCGAAGTGGCATTTACATTTTAGAAATCAGCAATTCTACCGCTCCTTTATCACGAGAACGTCAAGATCACTTGTTTACTTCTTTTCATGTTACAGAAAAGAAAGAACGCCACGAAGGCCTTGGTACGTGGATCATTTCTGAACTTGTTTCCAACTACCACGGACGCTTGGAGTATACGTATCACGATTTAACTCTTTCCATTAAAATAAAATTTCCGATAGTCGTTTCCTCAAAACAAGCAACATAGCCGCTATAGCCCAAGCGGCTTTTTTTCGTATGAGCCTCTTCTATACGTACACACTATAAAAAGCACCGAAAAAAAGAAATATTTCACACTTGTTTTAGCTCTTTTATCGTCACTTTTTTAGTTTTTGATTTTTTATATGCAAATCTATTGCATTTCAAGTAAAAAACGAATATTATATATCATGTTGCTTTTAATGTTCGTTATTTTTGGAGGTTACTTATGTTTAAGTTAAAAGAATATAACACGGATGCTAAAACGGAGATTTTAGCTGGTATTACAACGTTTTTAACCATGATTTATATCGTCATTGTGAACCCAGTTATTTTGTCCAGCGCCGGCGTTCCTTTTGATCAAGTATTTACAGCTACTATTATTTCAGCAGTCGTAGCTACGCTATGGATGGCTCTTGCAGCTAACTATCCAATCGCTATTGCTCCCGGTATGGGAATGAACGCATACTTTGCTGCTTTAGTTGTTGGTTCAAATGGAAGTATCGACTATGCTACTGCTTTTTCAGCTGTATTCGTAGCGGGTATTATCTTTATCATCCTATCGTTAACATCGTTTCGTGAAAAATTAATTGAAGCTATTCCAAACAATTTAAAGCACGCGATCAGTGCTGGTATCGGTTTATTTATTGCTTTTATCGGGCTTCGTTCAGCTGGTATTATCGTTGCAAATAAATCAAATTTAATTGGACTTGGTGATTTGCAGTCTGAGAAAGTAGTTTTAACACTGATTGGACTTGCGATTACAATCATTTTATATACGCTAAATGTAAACGGCGCTTTATTCTTCGGTATGATTATTACCGGATTAATTGCTTTCTTTAGAGGACAGCTTTCATTTGATAAAGGTTTGTTTGCTTCTCCTCACCTTCCAGATGGCTTAATGATTTCAAATCCTTTTGCTGCTTTTGGAGATGTTATTCATCATGATTTGTACACAGTTGTTTTTTCTTTCTTACTTGTGACGATTTTTGATACAACAGGTACAATGGTAGGCGTAGCTCAACAGGCCGGTCTTATGAAAGGTAATAAGATGCCTCGCGTGCGTCAAGCATTGCTTGCTGACTCATTTGGTACAACGATTGGCGCTTTATTTGGTACAAGCCCAACAACCGCTTACGTTGAATCTTCATCTGGTGTAGCAGCAGGCGGACGTACAGGTCTAACAGGCGTGACGGTAGCCATTCTATTTATCGTGGCAGCATTCTTTAGCCCGGTTGTAAGCTCGGTTTCTGGCGTAGCAGCTATTACTTCACCTGCATTAATTATTGTCGGAAGCTTGATGATGGGTGCTGTAGCTAAAATTAATTGGAATGACTTTGATGAAGCGTTCCCTGCCTTTTTAGTTGTTCTAGCAATGCCTCTTACATCAAGTATTGCAACAGGAATTGCGCTTGGCTTCATTTCTTATCCGTTAATGAAGCTGGTAAAAGGAAAAGGCAAACAAGTTCATCCGCTTGTGTATGTCTTTGCTGTTTTATTTCTCTATCAGCTCATCTTTTTACCTCATTAAAAAAGCTTGGAGATTTCTCTCCAAGCTTTTTTTATTGAAAGTGATTGTTATTTTCTTTTGTTTGATAAAGATAATTTTCTACATAGATTTGTTCTGCATCAGAAGCATTCTTTATCCCTTCTTCTGGATCTAACTCGATACTTCTCTTTTTAGCTATATAATCCACTAGCGCCCCAAATCCTAAAAGACTGCCTATGATCCCAGCAAATACAAGCCATATTGGCAATTGCTTCACGTCCCTTTTCTTTTAATTGTATCAGCTTCAGCGCAACAGGTAAATATTAACATGTTTTCTTCACTTATAAATAAAGCGTTTTTTACCAAATATACGTAAAAAACGTATTTGTATTTGGTATACTAAACTCACGGCATGTTCTACAGAGAAAGGGGCTTAATTGCATATGAACAAACAGCTTGGAACGTTAATGTTTGTTATTTTTATGGTATTTGTCGGCTTTGGAGTGATCATCCCCATCGTACCTGAAGTTATTCGTGCCACGGGTGCAAGCACGGTCAATTTAGGGATACTAATGGCTAGCTATTCGATCGCATCTTTTATCACCGCACCTTTTTGGGGGAAGCTTTCCGATATAAAAGGCCGCCGTCCCATCTTACTTTGGGGCTTACTTGGCTTTAGCGCAAGCTTTTTTCTTTTTTCGGTGGCAGAAAACTCTCTGACTCTGATGTATACGTCACGCATCATCGGAGGTTTGTTTGCAGGAGCTGTTATTCCTTGTGCTTTTGCATACGCTTCTGATAGTACAGATGAAGAAAACCGCACGAAAGCAATGGGACTGTTAGGGATGTCAATTGGCTTAGGCTTTATTTTTGGACCGGCATTAGGCGGTGTCCTTTCGTCTTTCGGCTTGTTTATTCCCTTCGTTATCTCTGGTATCTTGTCACTGATTATGACAGCGTTCTCATTCTTTACGTTAAAAGAATCGTTACGAAAAGAACCTGCTGCCAAAATACAGACATCCAGATGGCATGACTTCACGTCAGATTTTCAAGGAGCTATGAAGTATTTATATGTTCTTTCATTTTTAGCTACTTTTACGCTCGCTGGTTTAGAAGCTACTTTTCAATTTTTTCAAATAGCGAAAATCAATGCTACTCCCACGACAATCGGATGGATGTTTATGGCGAGCGGTTTAACTCAAGCCCTGATTCAAGGCGGTGTACTGCAGCGATTTAAAAAAGGAAATGAAAAAAAACTGATGGCTATTGGCTTATTGGTTTCAGCAATAGGATTTACGTCTATTTTGTTATCTTCTAGTGCCGTTAATGCTACCTTATTTCTGTGCATATTTACAGCAGGAAATGCCCTTATTCGTCCTTGTGTCCTCTCATTAATTACGATGAGAACCAAAGTAGGATATGGCTCTGCTTCAGGGTTAACTGCCTCAATGGATAGCTTAGGGCGTATTTTTGGCCCTCTGCTTGGTGCATTTGCCTTTAAACTCAATATGACGCTACCTTTTATTATCGGAGCAGTTGTCACTTTAGCTGCTTTACTGCTGATTCAGCGTCATACAGCTCTAGATTATTCTGAGCAAACACTATCATCATAGATGCTGAGACAAAAGTATTTTAGCTGAAGGAAAATCCGAACGATGATTCGAGATTCTTGATGGAGAATCCAATGCGTTCGGATTTTTTTATTGCTATGGTAAACGTAAGTTTCATGTATGTAGGTACTTCTAGCTGGTGATTGGAGGGCAAGGCGAAGACTCCTGCGGAAAGCGAAGCCTTGTAGGGAAAGCAACAGCCGATTCCTACTAGCTCATGTAGCCAATTTGTTAGTCTTTGGATTAATTTAGCTATGGCTCAATCTCTTTTCATCGTTACTAACACAAGATTATCCGCAGCTGCAGTGTGTTTTATAATTGAAAACCGATGAGCTTCGTATAGCTTAATCGCAGGTGTATTTTTTTCGGCTGTGGAAACCATACACTCACATTCTGAATATTTTTGAAGTACATATGTTAAAAGACGGCTTCCAATTCCTTTTCGAAAGTACTGAGGACGCACAACGAGGCGGCAAATCGTTAATCGCTCATTTTCTTTTTCAAACGACAGCACTCCTGCTAGCTTACCTTCAATCATTTCTCCGATAAACACTTCCTTGCTTTTCATAATATCTTCTTTGCTTTCTGTAAGCTGAGGAATATCCAAAAAACCAATGAGCCTTGCTTCTTCTTGATAAGCTTCTACTTGCACAGCTACTATTTGAAGAGCGATATCCACTCTTTGATGTTCGAGGATTTGAAGCATGAAAACCACTCCATTTCTTTCACAAATTTAGACAAATTCCATGTTTTCACTATATCCAAACGCCTTCCTTGTACATATTGTATTATGTACCGAATTAGCCAGGAGGTGTTTATATGCATATCACTGCTGAAAGAATTAGAGAAGCAACAGAAGCGATTGCTTCTACTGAGCTTGAAACATTTATGTACCAAGAGCCAACTGCCCGTCGCGGTCGTTCTACTCGCCGTTCTACTCGCCGTTCTACTCGCCGCACTACTCGTCGTTCTACTCGCCGCACTACTCGTCGTTCTACTCGCCGCACTACTCGTCGTTCTACTCGTCACACTACTCGTCGTTCTACTCGTCGCACTACTCGTCGTTCTACTCGTCGTTCTACTCGCCGTTCTAGCCGTCGCCGCTGTCGCTGCGGTTCACCTTGCTGCTCATATCCATGGTTTAATAAATCATTTGGCTGCTGCTTTAAAGGGCATGGCTGTCGCCGCTAACTAAATCTATAGCAAGTCGTGTTTAAAACATACGCGGCTTGCTTTTTTATAGATTTTTATTTTACATAATCATTCGTTTTACTCTTCTTAAAAAAGAAAACGACGTATAATAGTAGGAAAGAATCTCTCTTAAAAGGAGGCCTATCCATGCACTTATCGTTTGATCATCTTGTGCATTTTTCACCTGATCCTATTAAAGCTCAGAAAGAACTAAACGGATACGGAATAAATGTTATTAAAGGCGGTATCCATGAAAAATGGGGCACTTTTAACACGTTGGCTTATTTTCACCTCAGCTATATTGAATGGCTTGGGCTTAAAGATATCGCATTAGCTCAAACAGTTACAGATAATGATCTTATTCAGCAGCTTGTTAACGAACATACGCCGTTTGGTCATTTTGGGCGATTTGCCCTTCGTACAGATGATATGGATTTGCTCATAACCGAGCTGAAAGACAAGGGCTACACTGTAAAAGGCCCTGTAGCGGGGTCTCGTCAAACTAATGATGGAGAAAGACTTCAATGGCAAATGTGTTTTATTGAAGGTGACCATGATGCCCTCCCTTTTCCTTTCTTTATTGAGTGGGGTGAACCAGAAGAAAAACGCAAGCCAAAGCTAGCTGCTCTTTCTTCCCATCAAGCCGGTCAGCTGCAGCTAAAAAACATTTACTGTGCTGTACATAACCTTGAAGAATCCATCAGCAAATGGACAAAACTGCTGGACGTTCAGGCTGGCGAAAGCTACAAAGACTCTTTACTTGATGCACGTTGTCAAAAACTATATGTCAATGAAGGAAACCTTATTTTTTGCAGCGGAACACAAGGTGTTGTCCATGATACATTAAAAAAAGTTGGGGAGCGTCCATTTTTGGTTGAATTGGATCACGCTCTAACACCGCAACAAATTACCGTACAAGGAGCTTCTTTTAAATTCAACAAATAAACATCCGCGGGCGGATGTTTATTTCTGTGCTTCTTTTATAGCTTGATAAATGAAGTGAGGCAAAATCTCAAAGGAATACTGAACGTCTAATCTTTCGGTCCATTGATGCGCATCTCTTCCCAGCGGTCCAATGTTCAGCACCGGCATCTTGAGCTCCTCTAGCTCTTCTAGCGGGATATGATATCCTTTATTCCATAGAGGCATATTGGCTACTAACGTGTTAAATGTATGAAGCGGGTGCTGCAGGCTGGCATAGCTTAAATCCGAAATTCCACCAAAATAACTTTGTTCAACTAGCTCCACTTGGAATTGCTCTTTGGCAGTTGCCTGTACGTTTGACAAAATCTTTTGTACAAAGAGATCATCATGTGAACAAACGGCCGGGTAAAAAGGCGGCGTAAAAAATAAGACTATCATCGGAGCTGCTTCTTTACATAAACCAGCTAAAGAGTTTACTAATTTAATGGTTTTATTTCTGTCATCATCTTCTTGTGCCAAAAGTGCCGCTTCCATTTCTTGCACATATTTTTCACCGTGCTGTTTGACTGCATGAGTATAAAGTTCTTCATACGTCCATACGTTCACGTCAAGGGATGAACCCTCCATTCCCGCAGCGTACTGCCGAGCAGCTTTATTATAATGTTTTTTTACATTCAAAGCCGCTTGGTCAGCCGATTTCAACAGCAGATCTGTTACTTCTTTAAGAGAGCGGTTTAACATAAATAAATTAAATAATACAACGGCAGAGTGCGGAACTTGAACGGAATACTCTTCTTTTAAATCTTTTTGTATCAGCACCGTAGGAGGTGGACTCGTTTCATCTCTTACTTTTTCGCAAAAATCAACGTTTAGTTCTATTTCTTTTGTTAAATAAGAAGCTAGCAAATTAGCATTTAAACCAGCTAGCGGTTCCCCTACATGAGTTTCTTTTCCATAACACAAAAAGCTTGGCATGATCTTGCCAATCGATCCTGAGTACACATAGTTCGTTTGATCACCAGGATAGCGGCTGAATACTGGTTCTGCATTTAGCATGAGAGAAAAATCCAGCTGATGTTTGCACGCAAGTTCTAAAAGAACAGGCACTGCTTTTCTCATTCCGAGCGAATTTACTTCTTCATCCGGTACCGACAGAAGCAGGATGTTTCCGTCAAACTCTCCGTTGCATGCTCGTTCAATCATACTGATATGCAGAGCAATACCAGCTTTCATGTCCATCGTTCCTCGGCCAAAAAGCCAGTCTCCGTTTATCATATCTTTTTGTACGTGCGCCGGAACTTGTTCCATATCATTATAAAAAGTACTCGTTAACGTATCAGCGTGAAAAGCATCCTTTTTCCACTGTCCATAATCTTGTACATCCACTACATCGTAATGACTGACTAATACAACTGTTTTATTCGTATTTTTCCCTTCAACAAAAGCTGTGACAATCGATCGCCCGTCTCCTGTTGAATGAAGCTCAACTTGCTCGTTTTTTTGAAAGTAAGGCAGCTTCAATAAATACGACGCTATCGATTCAGCCATTTCCACTTCTGCCATCGTTCCTGTCACGCTAGGTATAGAAACCAATTCGCTTACAAGCTTCTTTAACTGTTCTTTTGTTTGATACAAAGATGTTTTGTTCGACATACCCTTCATCTCTTTCCTTTTTCTAAATTTTCCATCAAACAAAACGATTCGTCAATCCCTTTGACAGAGACCCTTTCATTCTATCCCTATGTATCATAGTATGCGCTTCCTTGACGCACATGATAAAAAAAGAGTGCGCGGCTAGGGCTAGCACCGCACACTCTTTTTTTTACTTTTCGTCATCTTCTAAAAAGTCTAGGATACGATCAATAAGCTGTTCGCTTCCTGCATCGTTTCCATGTTCAAGAGACATTTCCATTTCAATGCTCCTTTCATAAAATATTCTTGTTTTATAACATACCACAATTCATTTCGAATGTAACCTTTAATTTGTGTAAAAATTTCGACAATTTATGATTAATTTTAAAACCTAGTGAGTAATGATTATACCCACCAGATTCTTCAATTGTCAAAAAACATGCTTTCTATTTAAAAACACTTTAAAAATAGAGGCGCGAGCAGACTTCTATAAAAGACAGCCTACTCGCTCAAGCTTGGAACAGCATGATGAATAAATTTCTAGTTCATTTGCTTTTTGTACATCTTTAATATCTATGCCTACAGCATATGTACGAACATGGTTTTCGACCACAATTTCATAAAATGTTTCTAATTCACGATAAGCTACTTGATAATGCTTTCCTAATAATTTTACGGCTTCCTTTAATGCTTTCTCTCCTGTATGTGCTGCAACTGCTGTATGACTCATAAAACCCTCTCCTTTTAGAAAAATAAAAAAAACTCATTTTGCTTAGATGCAAAATGAGTTTTTCACCCGTTTTATCACCCAAAGCACATGCTTTGCTGGTAGGAGCACCTTACATTCGTAGGTTGCTGTGGAGTCAAAGAGCCAGATCTCTCGTCCACTCGTGATAACTTTTTTAATTTAAAATTTATTTTATCAAACAATTCCATCCGCGTAAATAGAAAAATAAAAATATTTTAATTTTTTTGGTAATGGAATGAATTCAAAAAGTCAAAGCTTAGATTAGCAAAATAAGAAGCTGCTACAAGTAATGCCTCTTCATTTAATGAAAAAGAAGGATGGTGCCATTCATATTCTCCAGCCGTACCCATCCATACAAAAAATCCTGGTACACGCTGCTGATATACGGCAAAATCTTCTCCTCCAGGCGATTGTTCAGCTTCTACCACTTGATAACTAAGATTCTCTGCAGCGTTAATAACCAATTTTTCCAGCGTATCATCATTGTTTACTACAGGAAGATACGGATACCATTTAACGTCTACTGAAGCGCCGAAAGCTGCTCCAATCCCTTCAGCAGTTCGTTTCATAAGAGCCGGTATTTTTTCTCTCGCTTCTTCTTGAAAGGTACGGACCGTTCCTTCAAGCGTTACTTTGTCAGGAATGACGTTCCACGAGCTCCCTCCGTGGATTTGAGTTATGCTGACAACAACATTTTGAAATGGGCTGAGATTACGGCTGACAATGGTTTGTAAACTAGTAACAATTTGACCAGCAGCAGCAATCGGATCTACTGTTTTTTCTGGAATACCTGCGTGACCGCCTACTCCTTTGACGTCAATTTCAAAACGATCAACACTTGCCATTAAAGGTCCCGATTTGACACCAATGGTTCCTACAGGAAGATTCGGTTTGTTATGCATTCCAAATATCGCTTCTACTCCTTCGAGCACACCTTTTTCAACGAGCATTTTTGCCCCAGAAGCCGTTTCTTCGGCCGGTTGAAAGATAAATCGAACCGTACCGCAAAGCTCCTGCTGACGCTCTTTGAGAAGAATGGCTGCTCCGATTATAGAAGCCGTATGAAAATCATGTCCGCATGCGTGCATAACACCGTTCACTTCAGAAGCAAATGGCAGATTGGTTTTTTCTTCAATTGGCAGCGCATCAATATCAGCTCGAATAGCGATAGTAGGTCCCGGCTTTCCTCCCACAATTTCCGCTACTGCTCCCACGTCTAAATGGAATGCATCCGCTATAGAAATATCGTAGTGCTTTAACCACTTTTTAATACGTTTAGTTGTTTCATATTCTTTCATTGAAAGCTCTGGAAACCGGTGCAGCTCACGGCGTATGTCTATTAGCGTATTTAGTAGTAATTGATCTGTCATATTTATCACTCTTTCACATTTCTTAATTTAGACCACTTCTCTATCTTTTACGACAAAGAGTGTACCTCATTGAATTTTTTATAAAGAAATACGGTCGTATAGCCTTGTGCAAGGTGCTTTTCTTTAGCTTGAACATATCCTTTTCGTTCATACATCTCAACTAACCAAGGATGTTCTTTTGCTGTTCCTAAAGACACACCTGGCGATTTAAACGTATTCTTTATTACCTCTTCCTCTACTAGATGAAGCAGCTTAGATCCAACGCCTTTCCTGGCAAACGACGGGGCCACTGCAAACCACCAAAAATGCGGAACAGCAAACGGACCTGGATGTTCTCCCCAAGGCATTCGTATAGATACAGTAGCAGCGATTCTTTTATCTTCTTCATATACATAGCAAAGGTTTTGAGAAATATTTTTCTTAACGAGGGCAAGATCAGCAGTAGCTGCTAAGAAAGGAATGCCTAGCTCTCGAATAGGCTTATATGCTTGTAGAGTTAAGTTCAATAAGTTATCCGCGTCGTCATTTGTTGCCAAACGGAATTCATTTTTCATCTCTTTGTCTCCTTATATAGTACTTAAATATTTCATTTAACTTATAAGTTTACTAAGAATTAAAAAAGGCAGACTGCCGCCTTGCGTACTCACTATACAACTGCTTTGATAACGTGTCAATTCTATTTATCGTTTTCTATAAAAGATATAAATAAAACAAATACACGCAGAAAGCTGCGCGTATTACGTACATATCAAGATAGACTTCAGGACTCACTTACCGTAGCTTTTAAATTAGCGGCCAACATCACAAGTTCTTCTATAGATGCTAACTCCTCTTGTGAAGCCGCAGCTACTTCTTCAGCGTAAGCAGCTGCTTGTTTAGCAACCTCCGAAAGGGTCATGACGGACTCCATTACTTTGAACGAATACCCATCAATCTCTCCTGTTGCCTTTGTCATTTTGTTCATTTGTTCTTGAGCGGCAAAGACATCTTCCATAATTGTGGAAAACTGTTGCGTTACATCTTCGACAGTGGAAATACCAAGCGTGACTTCTTCCGTATTCACTTCCATGTTTCGATAAGCCCGCTTTGCCTGCACTTCAATTTCTTTTAACAAATGACTGATTTGTATAGCGGACGTTTTAGATTCTTCCGCTAGCTTACGTACTTCCCCTGCCACTACAGCAAAACCTTTTCCATGTTCTCCAGCCCTTGCAGCTTCAATAGCAGCATTAAGTGCAAGAAGATTTGTTTGTTCAGCAATTCTTGTAATCGTATTAATAATGCGGCCAATCTCTGCGGAACGATCTTCGAGTCCCTTTACTTCACTGGTCGATATCTTAACGGTTTCATAGATTTTATTCATTTGATTCGTCACACCTTTCACCGCAACATTTCCGGTAGAAGCATGTTCAGAGGCTCTGTTCATCGATTGTTGTACCTTTGAAGAATGATCAGTGATTTTCTGAAGCAGCTTGGCCATATCCACCATAGCTTGCTCGGTTTCAACCACACTTAGCAACTGCTTATCAGAACCCGCAGCAATTTCTTGAATAGACATCGTAACTTCTGTCACAGCTGTTTTTGTTTCCTCCATGCTTGCAAGCAATTGCTCTGAGGAATGACTGACCGTGCTCTTTGTTTTACTTATTTTCTGACGCAGCATTCTCATGTGAGTCATCATTTCATTAAATGAAGATATAAGTGTACTAATCTCATTTTTCCCTTTCAAAGGAACAACATCTACAGATAAATCGCCGTTTGAAATCCCTTTCATTGTTTTTGACAAATTTTCAACCGCAATTATGTAGCGACGTATGATAAAATAGAACACGGTAGTTGTAAAAGAAACAAACAGAAATGTAATCACTAGCGTAATCGAAGCTGCTTGCTCTTGTTTCACAATAAGATAATAATTGGTTACTTCAATTACAGTAGATGTTATGGCCATCATGGCTGCAATCATACATAGCATTTTCATGCGTAAACTTTGAAAAGCTTTTTTCATTTTTTCATCCCCTATACAATCTAAAGACATAGAATGTCTAATCTATATTAGTAGTATCGGCATATTTTTATATTTTTTTGTAAAAACTAAAGAAGAATTGAAACAATTATTATTGGCGCTTTCCCACTAAATATTGGAATACATATCATTCTGCAAGGCGCTGCAACAGCAGTTGATAACTGTCTGATTATTCTTTCATTTGACCAAACTCTACCTTTGCTTATAAAATGAAGATTTGTAGAAAGGAGTACGAAAAATTTTATGTATACGTATCAAACAGGCAATCAAACAATTGACTACAAAATTGAAGTCGTTCCAAATAGAACCGATATCACGGTGCAAATTTGTGACAAAGAAGGGGTAAAAGTTATTATCCCAAGAGGTCTTAATGAAAACAATGTGCGTTCAATCATCGCACGCAAAGCAACATGGATTTTAAAACAACTAAACGGTTCACAACCAGCTGAGGAAAAGCCAGCTGCTCCAAAGAAAGAAGCAGTAAAAAAAGAAACAGCTAAAAAAGAGGCTCCTAAAGCAGCAGCTTCTGCAGCTAAAACTGGTTCTTTTGAAGAAGGAGACAAATTCCCTTACCTAGGGCGTCAATACCGCTTAAACATCGTTCGTGGAGATGTAGCAAAGGCTGAAATGACATTCCGTGCAAAATTCATTGCTACAGTACCTGAAAGCTGGAACGAGCAGCAAACAAATGAAGGTATTGGACAACTATTAACAGAATGGTACCAAGGCCGCGCAGGTGAAAAATTCCAAGAAGCTTTGAAATCTGTTAAAAAAGCAGCTGACAATGCTCCTGAATCTGTTAAGTGGGACGAGTTAGGTGAAGAATACGCTACGACTCAAGATAATACAATCGTATTAAACTGGCGTTTGCTAACAGCTCCTCTTGCAACAATTGAATATGTCATTGCTTCTCAATTTACAAATGCAGATGAGTTATTCGAAGATGCAGCTGAACGCAAACAGTGGTTAAGCGATAACACCCTAAACGCATTTTAAGTTTATACATAAAAAAAGCACGCGGCGAACGCGTGCTTTTTTTATTTTAAGAGTCTCACTGCTCAAAAATTAGTTAACCTGATAGCTTCATTCAATTGCATCTTATAAACAAATATATAATATACATGTTTAAAGGTTTATTAATCTAATTTTAAAAGCAGTAAGTAAGACTAAACTGATTCTATAAAAAACTGCTTTTTATCCTTTTAGTACTCTAAACGCTTCTCTTACTTTTCGTGCAAAATCTAACGGTGGTTCTACGGATTCAAAGTGCATATACATTGCTCTCGGTTCTTCAAATAGCCAATGGTTGTGAACGGCCGTAACCTTAATATCTCTTTTTCTAAGCTCCGTTAATAATGGATTTACTTCTTCTTGCAAAAGCACGGTTTCACCTAGATTTAGCGCTCTTCCTTTGCTATCTAAATCTTCAAAAGTGAAAAATTGAGGGGTAACTAATGGAGAGCGTGTTGGACGCCCTAAAATTTTAAAACGAATCGTACGAAACTTTTGTACCAAACAAACGTCATTTTCATCTAAACTGCCTTGTCCACCTAGAATTCTCGCAAACTCCTGACATAGACTCTTTTTATTTTCCCAACTCATTATGCTGACTTCCTCTCTTATAATAACTTGTCCTTTCTTAATAAATATATGTGAAAGTTATTAAATAGAAACGGCAAACGCACAAGAAAACTACCCATTTGATAAATCCTTATTAGCAAAAGTCATATTTATTTTTCTTTGTTCATATCAATAGCATGTATTTTTGAATTTAACTAAAAAGAGAAATTCAGATGCCCATTTAAATAATTTACTTAAACAGTTTTTTAAAAATTGAATTTATAGGAGGAAGTAAAATGAAAAAAATAGGCAAAGATGATTTTATTTCAGGGTTTGTTCCTCATCATAATCATGGCTCAGTGGACTACACTTCTGTTGCGTCAGGACATGTCCATCAGTGTCTCGATGTAACGTCTCCTCCAATTCAAAGCGAGGATGGAAGCCACATTCACTATACAGAGGGCTACGTTGTGTTTGAAGACGGACATACACATCATTACAAAGCCTACTCTGGTCCAGCTATTCCAATTGGCAACGGTATGCATGTTCACTATTATGACTTTTATACCAGCGAAGACAACCAGCATCGGCATCATGTCAAAGGTGTAGACCACCCTGCTCCGGGTGATAGATAATGAAATAATTTAATGCCATTAAGCCAAAGCCTCAGCTTGAGTTCATATAACCGCTTTAATAAAAGTGAGGCTGGGACAAAAGGGTCTTAGCCCAAGTAAAAAACGAGTCATTGATCAACATGTTTGATGAGTGGTTCGTTTTTTTGTTACTTGAATAAAGCTTCATCTGTTTCGTTCCTTCTAGCAGTCGATTGAAGGGCAAGGCGAAGACTCCTGCGGGAAAAGCGGGACAGATGAGACCCCGCAGGAGCACAAGCGACGAGGAGGCTCATCGGCCGCCCGCGGAAAGCGAAGCCTTGCACGGAAATCAACTCCGGTGTCATAAGGGATTCAGTTCATGTATCTCATTTGTTCATCTTTAGGTTGAACTCATTTGGTTATGTCACAGCTTCTTTGTACATATATGATTTAAATGAAAGTCTCTCCCCCTGCTTAAGCAAAAAAGGATAAGCGAGCTCTTTATTCCAAAAATTCGACATACCAGGTCTTTGGACATGTCAAAGTTTCTACATCAATCGATATATTGTGTTTTAAAAGAAAGATATATATAATCAAGAAAATGTTTGATTTTGTTTAAATGTGGATACGTATACCTATAAGCAAGATAGCAAACACTTAAGATGAGTGGTTACGCTATAAAAGTTGTAATGACCATGTAAAGAAAGGAAGTGCAGCTTATGAAAGGACAGAGCTTTTTTATTTTAGGACTTATATTTGCTCTTATCATTGCTGTTTTAGCTGTAATTAACAACGATCCTGTACAATTTAACTATGTATTTGGTTCACAAAAATGGCCTCTTATTTTAATCATCTTAACAACGGCTGTGTTTGGAGGAGTTGTTGCTGCTTCATTGAGCTTTGTAAAAATTGTTCAACTAAGAGGACAAGTGAAACAGAAAAACAAGCGAATTGCTGAACTGGAAGAAGAAATCAAGCAGCATAAGCCTGTTGAGCCTGTTGTGGAAGAAGAACCAAATCAACCAGCTACTCGAACTGAGCGCGCTCAGTTATAATAAAGAAAAGCCGTTATTTTCTAGAATAACGGCTTTTTTCATTTTTTGTTCCGCCAAGCATATTTTCGGGATACACGCATAAACAGATAGATATGGAAAACTTTAGTTCTGAATGGTACAATCAACACTGTTATATCTCTATGAAAAACCTAAATTGATAGTCTTACCGTTAAGAAGGTGTTCATCCATTATGATCAATAACAAAATAAAGCGTGAAATTCTTACATACACAAGCGTCATCCTCGGCACCGTTTTGCTTTCTGTTGTCGTTCAGCACTATTGGTTTCAGCCCTACACTGTAAAAGGTGATTCTATGAAGCCTATTTTGCACGAAGGCAATCGAATTATTATTAACAAACACAGCAAGCTGGAGCGCTTTGACATTGTTGTTTTGCAAGCTCCCTATAGCAGTGATTTTCTAGTAAAGCGGATTGTGGGCTTACCTGGAGAAACGGTCGAATACAAAGATGATGTTCTGTATATAAATAACAAGGTCAAAAAAGAGCCGCATCTCCATAAATATTTATCCAAAGTGCCCGCTTACGAGCGATTTACTGAAAACTTTTCCACGTACGAACTGTCTCCAGACGGCACGATACCGGATGGATACGTATTAGTGCTAGGTGACAACAGACGCATAAGCCGGGACGGAAGACATTTTGGCCTCACCCCCATTTCTTCAATCATGGGAGAAGTCAACATGAAATATTGGCCTTTAAACGAAATGACTTTTATGCATTAACACATAAAAAGAGGTTGAGGCGTAACGAAATGAATCCAACCTAAAGACGAACAAATGGGATACATGAGCTGAACCGCTTGTGACACCCCAGTCGATTTCCGTGCAAGACTTCGCTTTCCGCGGGAGTCTTCGCCTTGCCCTCAAATCAACTGCTAGAAAGAACGAAACAAATGAAACATACGTTCACCATAACAAAAAAAACGAACCACTAATCAGACATGTTGATTAGTGGTTCGTTTTTCATTTCAGCTAAAATACTTTTGTTCCAACCTCTTTTTATTTTGGATTTTCTTTGTTTTCTACATGCTGTTCTTCTGCAAATTCTGTGTCATACGCTAGTTTTCGCTTAAAAGCCGGACGCGTTCTCGCTGTATGTTTTGTTTCAATATGGTTGAATAGGTAGCGGTGAACAAAAACTTCAGCAAATGTAATAATAGCTGCAGAAATAATGCTTCCCCACGCAATTTGAACGTAGCTGTCTAATAACAATGTGCCAAAAATCCATACGCTCATATATGTTAGAACAAATTCAACAATAACGGCATCGCGATTGCCCACTCGAGGCAGTACAATTCGATCCACTACTAGATATGTCAAAACTGTTGTTAGCAAGCTAAAGGAAATAATGTCTCCGATGGTTGCATCAAAAAACAAATCAAGGCCTATACCAAACGCAATAAGTGCCGCTGCAAATTTAATGAGCAATAATGTTGCATGATTCATATTTGAACCCTCCTTTTTCTATATTAATTTGAACAAAAATAGGGAAATTAATACCTTTTTTGCCAAGAAGGGTATAATATAAGCAAAGCCAGTACGTTTGAGACAGCTCTAGCGTACAACAATGATTTGGGAGATGTTGTAATGATTGTACTAGAAAATAGCGAAATGAAAGTCAGCATTGAAGAAAAAGGAGCGGAAGTTGTAGAAGTATTTCATAAAGAAAAAGGCCTGCAGTTTATGTGGAGCGGTGACCCCGCTTATTGGGGACGAGTATCGCCCGTCTTGTTTCCAATCGTAGGCCGATTAAAAAATGATCAGTATACCGTTGATCAGCGCGAATACTCTTTGCCTCAGCATGGCTTTTTACGTGATTCTACTTTCACCGTGATTGAGCAAACAAACGAAACAGCACGACTGAAATTTGCCACAAACGGCCGGTTTAAAGACGTATATCCATTTGAATGTTCAGTTGAAATTAGCTACCGTCTGGAAAACAATCGATTAACGTTTCAGTGGAAAGTAGTAAATGAAGATAAAGAGGATATGTATTTTTCAATTGGAGCCCACCCTGCTTTTCGTATTCCGCTACGTGAAAACGAGCAGATTTCTGATTACTTTTTAGAAATAGAGCCTTCTGAAACTACGCCGAAGGAATTTGTATTAAAAGACGCTCTTATTCATGAAAAAGGGGCTGCAGAAAATTTACACCAGCTGCCGCTAAGCGCAGATTTATTTGCAAATGATGCGTTAATTTTTAGCCATATTGACGGAATTACAATTAAATCGCCGGTTAATGAAAATCAAATTAACGTTCAGTTTAATGATTTCCCGTATGTCGGTATTTGGTCAAAGTATGATGCAGAAAATCATACAATCGCTCCTTTTCTTTGCATCGAACCTTGGTTTGGAATTGCAGATACGCATGACCATAACGGAAATTTCAAAGAAAAATTAGGCATCAACCGTTTATCAAAAGACGGTGTATTTCAAACAGAATTCTCTGTTTCCTTTAGCTAATGCAACAGAGAACATAACAAAATCAATCCAACCTTGAGACGAACAAATGGGATCAATGATCTGGACTGCGTTCACCATAACAATGAAAAGCTCCGAACGATTACTCGTTCGGAGCTTTCTTCAGCTAAACTACTTTTGTCTCTGCGTCTTTTTATATTAATTATTTACAACATCGCTATTTTTTAGCGCATGTACTTGCTCTATTAGCTTCTGAACGTATTCTTCGCTGAGTACACCTGTTGCTCCTCGAATAATTTCAGTCGAATAGTGATCCGGAGGTGCGACTTCTTTTTCTTTATTTAACACAAAAAAAGTAAGAACATGATCCACCATCTTACCTTCATGCTCGACAGAAATAATAGCAGGACGATAGCCGTTATTATCTACCCCTTCTCTGCCATACAAATACGTAATTGCTTCGGGCGGCACGCGGTACAGTTTGCCTTCAACAACTCCGCCTTCTTCAACCATGTCTGCACGTCCTCCGTCATGAATAACGTGGTTATATCGAAGCGTATAGCCTTTAAAAACAGCTCTGCCAAGACAGTCTTGGAAATGCTGGTCAACGCCGTGCTTAATAAAACGATCGTTATCCATACATGAACCGTAAGCAAAATACAGCATGCCTTCTAATAAATCTTCTTTCCATACGCGCCAGTTTCCGCCTGGGATAAATTCTTGCAGCAGGGAACGGTCTCTTGCTACATACACAACGGCTTCAAATTCACCTTGGTCCGTTTCAACCGTTTGCACAACTTTATCATATTCATTGTCTTTATGACCTTCGTGAATGTACCCTTCTAATTCATCAAGCGCCTTCCACATAAGCTGATCGGTCACTTCATATACTTCTCCGTACGTAATATGTTCACTGTCAATATCGAGCATAGGATAGCCGTGCTTAGTGTCATATAATTTCCCTTTCGTTTTTGCCTGTTTGGCAATTGAGCGCGCATGATGCAGCAATCCGTGATTACCTTCTCCTTCAAGAAGCGTTCCGTATACAAATAAATAATTGCACATACTCCTTATTCCCCCTCTTTCTCTTCATAAAGCTCTAGCGGTAACCCGTCCGGATCAGCAAAAAATGTGAATTTTTTTCCCGTTAGTTCATCTACCCTAATAGGTTCCACATCAATCCCTTGCTGCTCTAGTTCACGCTTGGAATCCTCTACGCTTTCAACCGCAAAAGCTAAATGGCGTAAGCCGCACGCTTCAGGTCTTGAAGGACGCTGTGGCGGATTTGGAAACGAGAACAACTCAATTTGATAGCCAGGAGCTACTTCTAAATCTAGCTTATATGAATCTCTTTCTTTTCTATATGTTTCTTCTATAATCTTGCATCCTAACACATTTACATAAAAAGCTTTTGAACGTTCATAATTACTTCCTATAATGGCTACGTGGTGCATTCGTTTTAAATTCATTTCATTCTCCCATAAAAACCCTTTTCTAATCATCCTACACAAAATGCCGGCAAACATCAAATAATTACGTTATCACCTTTGACTAGAGTGATAAAAGTCACGGACATAGTGTCTCATAACAAGTAATATAACAACGAGGTGAATAACATGATTTCGTTAACATTTAAATCTAGAATTGACAGAACTCAAAATTTAGATTCGTTAAAAGAAGAAGCTGCTATTATGCACCGTATTGCTGATCAGCTATCTCCAATGAGCTCTGAGTTCATAGAATATACTGAACGTATTCAATATGTGTATGAACGCATGCACATTATCGTACGTCATCCTACTAAAAAACTCGCTTAATATAAGCGAGTTTTTTTTATAAAATCTTTGTCAAACTACCTTATTTTGAGATATACTGAATGCTAATAAAAAAATGAAACTTTTTGATCTTACGCGCGTATACTTAATTACGATAGGATAAAAGATAAATAGTTGCGTAGATAAAAACCATCACGTGATGGTTGACATAGTTAAAGGAGGTGGTATTCTGATGGGGTTGCGACATACAAAATTGGCGAACTTGCAGAGATGGCACATGTAACGAAGCGCACGGTTGACTATTATACTAACATTGGGTTGTTAAAAGCAGAACGCTCTGCTTCTAACTATCGCTTTTATAACGAAGCAGCGCTGAAACGTCTTTACTTAATTGAAAAATTAAAAAGCGAAGGCCGTTCTCTTGAAGAGATTTCTTCTCTCTTTTCTGTAGAGCAATCCGAGAATAGCCACTCCAAAGACGAATTAGCATCCAAATTTTACGTACTAAACGACAGTTTAAAAGAAGTTGCACCGCTTATGGAAAAGCTTAACGAAGAAGATCGAAAAGTAATGATGAATCGGCTTTCACCAGAAAGCGTCACTCTTTTGCACTCTTTACTGCTGCTGCTGTCGTAAATTTATTATTTACAGGAGGTGTTTACTTACTTTATAGCACTATAAAGTAAGTATATTCATTGATAACCATTAACTTAATTATTTTTGCGATTTTAATTGTACTCACTGCTTTTTTCGTTGCTTCAGAGTTTGCAATTGTGAAGCTTCGTAGTTCACGGGTAGATCAACTTGTTGCTGAAGGCAAAAAAGGAGCGAATGCGGTTAAAACCGTAACGACACACTTAGATGAGTATTTATCTGCGTGTCAGCTTGGTATTACGATTACTGCTTTAGGACTCGGTTGGTTAGGAGAACCGACTGTTGCGAAGATTTTGGAACCTCTGTTTGAAGAACTGGGTGTTGCTGCATCTTTAACACATATTCTTTCATTCATTATCGCATTTGCGCTTGTAACGTTTGTTCACGTAGTCGTTGGTGAATTAGCGCCAAAAACATTTGCGATTCAAAAAGCTGAAACAGTTACATTATTGTTTGCTCGTCCGTTAATTTTATTCTATAAAATCATGTTCCCTTTCATTTGGTTACTAAATGGTTCTGCCCGTTTGTTAACTGGCATGTTTGGATTAAAGCCAGCTTCAGAGCATGAACTTGCGCACAGTGAAGAAGAGCTGCGCATTATTTTATCAGAAAGTTTTAAAGGCGGGGAAATTAACCAGTCTGAATATAAGTACGTGAACAACATTTTTGAATTCGATAACCGTGTTGCTCGCGAAATCATGGTACCAAGAACAGAAATTTCAGCTGTTTCTGAAGACGACAGCATTGAAGATTTCTTAAAGCTTGCTGTAGAAGACCGCTACACCCGTTACCCTGTTACCGTTGACGGAGATAAAGATAACATTATCGGCTTAGTCAACGTCAAAGAGATTCTAAACGATGTCGTAATTAACGATGCGTTAAAAAAGCAAAGTGTGAAGCTTTATATGAATCCTATTATTCAAGTAATTGAAACCGTAGCGATTCAAGACCTACTGCGCTCGATGCAGAAGAAACGGACGCATATGGCCGTGTTGATTGACGAGTACGGCGGTACGGCTGGTATCGTTACCGTTGAAGATATTTTAGAAGAAATCGTTGGAGAAATTCGAGATGAGTTTGATACAGATGAAAAGCCGCTTGTTCAAAAAATCAGCGATCAGCACTTTGTCTTTAACTCAAAAGTACTGCTTGAAGAAGTCAACGAAGTGCTTCATATCGAAATTGAAAACGATGATATCGATACAATCGGCGGCTGGATGCTGATGCAAAATATCGATATTCAAGAAGGCGAATCGTTCAAACTTTTTGGATACGAGTTTATTGCAAAAGAAATGGACGGTCACCAAATGAAAGAAGTGGAAGTACGTGCCCTTCCTGAGGAAGAACGCGTGCAGCCTGAAAGCCATTCACCAGAACAAGAAGTTACACAAGCATAATAGAAAGAGCCGCTTCTTCACGAAGCGGCTCTTTTTTTATGATTGTTTACTCTTAATCATGCAGCAGCTTATACACAACGTTCTCTTCTGCGTCTTCCCCAGTCTTTTCCTTCGCTTGGTCCATTGTGCCGACAAACTCCAGCTTTCCTTCCTTTAAGACGGCAAACCGATCACACACGCCTAAAATTTCATTCAAATCATGGGTAATATAGATAATCGTCTTTCCTTTTGCCGCCAGCTGTTTAATATAACGAATGATCTCAAGCTTGGACTGCAAATCAATTCCGACTGTCGGCTCGTCCATTAACAAAACGGACGGTTCATGAATAAGTGAAACGGCTATATTCAGCTTTCGCTTCATGCCTCCTGATAAATTTTTCACTTTATCCTTCCATCTTCCTTCGAGCTGTACAGCTGAGCAAAGAGACTGAAGCTGTTCATTCGACAAAGAGCGTGAAGTCATTTTGCTCCACATTTTCATGTTTTCTTTTACGCTAAGCTCTTCCCACAGCGCTATGTCTTGTGGAACGTAGCCAATGACTTCTCGTATCGCTTTTTGATTTTTCTTAAGCGATAAGCCTCCAATCGTGACATTCCCGCTTGAAGGAGCCGTAATGGTAGACAAAATAGACAGAAGCGTTGACTTACCAGCGCCGTTTGGTCCTAAAAGACCAATGACTTCTCCACTTTCTACGGTCAGCGTAACATTTGCTAACGATTGTTTTTTTCCGTATGTTTTGCTAACATTGTTAATTTCAATCATTTAATGCTCCTCACATTCCACACTATTTTAAACGTGCACAAACATATGCATCCAATGGAAACAGCTATCTCTTTCCAAATGAACGTAAGCGGCAGTGTATGCTGATACAGAAGCAGATGCTGCGGAAGCCACTGACTTATTCTTTCAATCGTTGCAGAAAGCTCTCCTACCGGGAAAAAGCTCCCTCCTATTATGCTGAGTCCTGTGACTGTGACGACGCTGATCATATAATAAGAGCCAACTCGCTGACTTTCACTTGCAAGCCACGTGCTAAAAGCAACGCATGTGATCACATAGATACACATATACAGCAGCACACCGTAAGACTCTGCTCCATACAGCCATTTAAATAGAGCAAAACTGATGAGAGCTTGAAGCACGTATAGCACAGCATAAGCGGCGCTGACGCTTCGAATATAACCATAAAGTCCTTTTTGCATCGTCTTCATTCGTTTAAAAAGATGACTCCGCTCTTTAATCATCCAATCTGATGTAATGCAGCAAAGTAAAAGCGTAAAAAATCCCCATAGCGGCACGTATCCGGTCATTTGAACGCTCCCTTGCTTCTTATGCTTCTTCGTTCCTTGCGCCTCGTAATCAATTGTCATCAGCGGCTTTGGTTTCCATTGGTTATCGGTATAGTGATACGCTTCTTTCCATAAATCCGGTCCTGCATGAATGTGATAGACTTTATATAAAAAACGCACTTCATTTGCGGCTTTAACATTTGTCGTTAACCGTGTCACTTCACTGGCCACGACTTCTCGAACCGCTTCTGTCGCAACAGAAGAAGGCAGCGTAAGCAAATCAATGACTCCTTGATAATTCCCCGCTTCTACTTCTTGCTGAAATCCGTTAGGAAACACAAAAATGCTGTCAATTTTATTTTTTGCCAGCTGCTTTCTCGCTTGTTCTTCATTCATAGAAAGAAACTGAATTTCTGTTGTTTTCTGTAGTCGATCCAGCACTTGTTTAGACATGTTGCTGTGGTCTTGATCGACAAGAGCAACGGGTATTTTTGAATCACTTTGTACTTTTGCTAAAAATGAGCTGCTGATGACCGTTCCTATTAAAGGTAAAAAGAAGATCATGACAATAAGCATAGGACGCTTCAGCAGCTGCTTTATTTTTTCACTCATCATTTTCTCCACCGCCTTTGCAAAATCATCACGTAGCCAACAGCAAGAACAAAACTTCCTGCTGCCGTAATGAGAATAGGCTTAAGGTAAAGAAAAGCTTCGTTTGTGTTATATCCATCAAATTCATAAAATAACAGCTCCAAGACGCGGGTGTTGAGTGACCATTTCTGAAAACCAATCGCCCAGTCTGGTAAATAGACGACCGGCACAACATGTCCGCTTAAAATCGCACTCAGCAAAATAAACAGCATGCCGGTTAGTTGATAAGCTTTTTGTGATAAAAAAAGAACCCGAAGAAGTAAAAACAAACATAAAAAAGCAAACAAACTTCCGCTTATCCCTAGAAAAAGCTCTCCGTACGTACCGGTTACAGGCAGTTTCAGTCCTTTAATGAGGCTTCCAAACAAAACGACAGATACCGGTAGCAAAAGAACAAACAGAGCCATCAGCTGCGCTAAATAAATGCGAAGAAACGATACACCTCTTGTTTTCATTCGATCCAGCACGGGAGAAGTCTGCGTTTCACTAGCAAGCAGCCATCCGCCGTAGCTCCAAATCATAAGCAGCAAAGCAGCAAAAGACAGGACATAATATTGCTTCATATCCTGCTGAAAGAAACTCGTTTCTACTTGTTCATCAAATAAACTTCCTCTATCTAATACATGAAGCCCAAACGTTACTAAGCTCTTCTTAAATTCTGCGCGTCTCTTTTCATCGGAAACATTTTCTCTTTCTAAAAAGGCATCAACCGTATTAATACCGCTTTGAGCGGCTGACGTGTAGTCGGCTGCACTTTCCATCACGTAGCGAAACAGCTGTGACTGAAGCGGCTTATTGCTGTTTCCAATAACGTGTAAAGGCTGATTTTTCCCATGAGCAATATCGTGACTAAAACCTTTTGGCAGCGTTACAATGGCTGCCACTTTATTTTCTCGCAGCAGCTGTTTAGTTTTCTCTTCATTCGTATAAAGCGGCTTCATGATCTTGCGAAGCTTACCTTCAGTCAGCTGTTCGATGACGTACTTCGTCTGTGCAGTATCATCTTTATCCACAATGGCCACGGGAAACCGATTGACTTTCTCCTCACCTTGCATGGTCTGACTAATAATGATCCCTGCTCCAAGTAAAAACAGAGCAGGGATCATTATTAGCAGTATGAGAGATTTTATATTTTTCAATAGAGCTTTACATGTAAAAAGAGTCAAAGAGAAATATATCTTCATCTGCTTTGCACCTTTTAGTAACCAGCGGTTCCCATATTCATCATGAGACCTTGAACATTTTTAGCGAAGTTTTCTTGAATCGACAGCATATCTTCAGGCGTTACATCTTTTACGTTTGTCGCATTAGATGCGTCAAGCTCTGGAATAGAGGCTGATTTTTTTAATTGAGAAGCAGAGTCAATTTTTAACGTAACGTTTGCAGGATCTGCTTTTGGTCCTATTTTTGTACGAATATCAAACGAATAATCTGCTTTTCCTTTTGAAGCACTTATTGCTTGATTCTGCTTTACTTCTCCGTTTATTACTAGATCTTCTTGATCACCTAAGTCTAAAGAGAAAGTACGGTCAGCCGTCTGTTTTGCATCGGTTTTACCGTTGATTACTGAATTCATTTTAAACGTCATATTCGTGTCTTCATCTTTTGAATCTTTTGTTAACAAATGAATAGACATGTTTTCTTTTCTCTTTTCACTTTCCGTTGTTACGTCATTTTTCATATCAAACGTAAATGCATCATCGGTAGTGCTATCGGTTAGGACTGCTTTGAACTGCTTAGCCGTTTTGTTATCTTCATACGGAATATTTTTAGTTACGACGTTAATCTTTCCTTTATCGTTAGAAGCATTTTTTACGCCCATGTTCATATCGCGAGCTACAACAACATCATCTTGAACGTACACGGTTGATTTAACACCGCCAGGGTAAGTCGTATCTTTTGCTTCTTTTTGGAAGTCTTGAAGACTTTCTTTTACTGATTTTTTCAATTCTTTTGGATCTGCCATATCTTTTAATTCTGGATTCGTTGCTGCCGAAGATTTAAACAGCTTAGACACGTGGTTTGCATAGATAGTATGAAGCTTGTCATCTTTTGCTACCTTCGCAATAAGCTTATCCATAAATTGTTTTGTTTCTTTGTCAGACATGTTAAGCGTCACGCTTGTTAACTGAAGCGTTTTGCCATTTGTTTTATAATCTACATTTTTTTCTTTTGTAAAATAATCGCTGTCTAGCTGATCATAAATGAACGTTCCGTACTCTTTTGCAATGTAGGTTTTTTCTTTTTCCGTTAACTTTAAGTCTTCTAAACTCACGTTGCTCGTGTTAATATCAAGCGTTTCAGGACCTGAATAAGAAGGATCGAACTTACGCGCTACCTGTCCATATTCGTCTAAGTTTAAATAGAAATATTCATTTGCTAGAATCGGGGCTTTAAAGCCTATTCTTTCTTTCGTTTGAAAACCTTCTAGGTCAAGCGCTTTTGAACCGCCGATATTAAGAGCCAGTGAACCGTATGCTTCACTTTTTTTCGGATCTTGTTCCGCTTTAATTTTAATTTCAGCTTTACTGATAAGATCTTGAATCATTTTAAAGCTTGGATCATACGAAAGTGAATCCATGTTAAAGCCGCCTTTGACAGTAGCATTTGTGGTAGAAGGCTGCTTCATCGCTTTTTCCTGATAAGCCATCGTTTCACTGTACTTCGTTTCTAATTCATCTGCTGCTTTTTGATACGTATTTACTTCAGAAATTAAGTATAATTGCTTAGGAGATTTTTTAAATACCGTAGCAAATGTAATTACTCCTCCAATAATCACAATTAAAGCTGCCAAAATGATAATCCATTTAGCCGGCGCTTTTTTGGGAGCGGGCGCTGTTTCTAGCGAAGCCGCTGTTTCGTCTGTTGTTCTGTTTTGATCTTTCTCACTCATCTACACCAGAACCTCCTATGTATTTTGTTAGTCACTTTGTACATGATAAGGAATGGTTTCCATAAATTCTACTACTTCGACAAAATAAGACAATAATTAGTCCGATAAACCGATGTCTTTCGGTGCAATATCGTGTGCAAAGTACTCTACTTAAGTACCCAATATATTGAAAATAAAACCAATTATTCAAAACTATCTCAATAACTATTAAAATAGGTAAATGACTTATCTTCTTATATTTTTACAATATATTCCTATAATTAAGCATTTACACCTAAGAATTACAAAGCACAGTTTTTCTATAGCTGATCTCTTTTTTCTATAATCACATACAGGTGATATGTATGTACGTCTTTATGAAAACATGATAAAAACATCAGCGTTTTGTTCCGTTTTGAAAGGGAAATAATAATGGTAAGAAAGCTTTTTTCTTGCCCGTGACATAAAAATCGAATAAAGTATTCCTAAATACATTTCACACAATTTAATTTGAGAATAGAAAAAGGAGGATATCACTATGAATATACGCGTCACTCCTTCTGCAAAAGAAGCGTTGCAGAAAGTAGAACAAAATCAAATTATTCAGCTTTCTTTTGATCGGGGGAGCTGCGATATTGTTAATACAATTTATGAAATGAAGATCATCTCAAAGCGCAGCCTTCAACCTTATGAAAAAGTTGTAACGGTTGAAGAACTAGAATTTATTGTTGATGATGACATGGAAGAAGTGTACGACAATGAGCTGGTGATCGATCATGCAGCAGGTGCTTTTGTCTTCAAAAATCATAACCAAATTTTTAATAACCGCGTAGGATTGCGTTATATCAATTCATAAAAAAAGCAGGGAGCTCCCTGCTTTTTTTCTTGCATATGTTAGGTTAATCGTTTTTATCGATTGACCTTCAACCGCTCTTGGATAAATAACAAAACGTTCACAAGGCTATTTTCTTCATAGACATTCACCTGCTGACGCTTAAATTCTCCTTGTTCATGGTAGTAAACAATATCTCCCGTCCCTTTGTCTTCATTCATATGTAAATGAAAACTGAGCGGCGTTGCCAAAATAGATCCGTCTTCATCTCGCTGAAGAATTTGACAAAGCGTTTGATTCCCTTGTTTTTCAGATAAAAAGTCATAGCCAAATTGGTGTGCTAACTTCTCCACTTGTGCAACAATAAGAGCTGTAATCGGTTGATTGTCTTTCATAAGCAGTATTTCTCCTTACTTCATCTCATTAGGGTTTTATTATTAGTATACTATACCTTAAACTTCTGGAGCTAACGACTTAACCTGTACAAATCATGACCACATGTCCATCTGGATCTTTTATCGTAAAAAACGAAAAATCATCAAAAAAAGTAATCGGAGAATCAATCGTATAGTCCAGCTCTTTAACAAATTCATACGCTTCTTTAATATCTTCCGTATGGAAATTAAAAATTGGATGGAGACTAGCCACTATTTGTTTTTCTGTTCCTTCTGGGCCAGCATCCAGCGTTAACCCTGTTTCTCCATCAATTTTGAGATTATAAACAGGGTTCTTCACCTGGCTCATCTTGTATTCTTGACTCAATAGCTCGCTATACCATTTTACTGAAGACTTTAAATTGGATACGTGAATAAATACCGTATTCATTTTGTTGAAAACAGGACTCGGCATTTTTAATCCTCCTTTTTGTTTTTCTGTTCATTCTATACCATTATCCACGTATCACTTTATACCTGCTACTTCCTTAACTTTTGCTCATATATACAGAAAAGCTTGCGAATACTATTCACAAGCTTTTTCTTCATAAAAAATATGTATGCTGTACAACTACAATCACAACCGCAATTAAAATCGAAGGCAGTAAATTAGCAACTTTAATTTTAATAATTTCTAATAAATTAATTCCAATTGCTAAAATTAACACGCCGCCTACTCCTGTGACTTCGGCAATGATACTATTCATTAAATCTTGCGGCACAACCGCATTAATTTGCGTAGCAAATAACGCAATGATACCTTCGTACAGAAATACGGGCACCGCTGAGAAAATGACGCCTATTCCAAGCGTAGTCGTTAATAACAATGAGATAAACCCATCCATCACCGCTTTCGTAAACAATACGCTGTGATCGCCTCGTATTCCGCTGTCTAATGCCCCTACAATCGCCATCGCTCCAATAACAAAAATTAGCGTTCCTGTCACAAAGCCCTGTGACATACTAAATGTTTGCTTGTCATTTTGCTGTGATTGAAATTTTCGTTCAATCATATTGCCTAAAAGGTTTAGCTTTTCATCTAAATCAATGAACTCACCAATAACCGCTCCAATGGCTAAACTCAAAATTACAATTAAAAACTGATGACTTTTAAAACCCATTTGCAGACCGAGCGTGATAACGGATAAACCCATCACTTGCATCACCGTCACGCTTACTTTTTCAGGAATGCGGTGAGCAAGCTTGCCCATTAATGTTCCTACAACAATTGCTAATCCATTGACTAATGCTCCTATAATAAACATGCTGTCACCTTTACTTTGAATAATGCCGTTTCTTTTTTCACTTGTTCTACTCCCTCTCTGCTCCGCACTAGCTGTATCAAACACCCTAAATTTTAACACAAAATTCTTTCAATTATGAAGAAAAGAAAAAAGAGATTGAAACGTAACTAGATTACCCCATATAAAAACGAACAAATAGGATACATGAGCTGATTGCTTGCAACAACGCTGTTGATTTCCGTGCAAGGCTTCGCTTTCCGCGGGCGGCCGGTAAGCCTCCTCGTCGCTTATGCTCCTGCGGGGTCTCACCTGTTCCGCTTTTCCCGCAGGAGTCTTCGCCTTGCCCTCCAATCAACAGCCAGAAGCAACTAAATAGATTAAATCTACGTTCACCATCACAATAAAAAGATCCGAACTATGAATCGTTCGGATCTTCTTTTAACTAGAACAGGTTTGTTCCAGACTTTTTATTAAAATGTAATAACGTCTTTTGTACCTTGCTTTTGGTAGCCTGTTTTTAACAGCTTCACTTCTTTATCCGCTGGCAAGTTGGTAAATACAACCGGTGTCACAATCGACGGTGCATGCTTTTTAACATACTCTAAATCCACCTGTAAAAGAGGTGTTCCTTGTTGAACGCTGTCACCTTCTTGAACAAGCGCTTGAAATCCTTCTCCTTTTAAATTCACAGTATCTAACCCAACGTGAATCAGGATTTCAATTCCTTCTACTGTTTTTAAGCCAATCGCATGTTTTGTTGGGAACACGGTCATGACTTCACCGTTAATCGGTGATACGAGCGTTCCTTCAATCGGTTCAATCGCAAAGCCGTCACCCATCATCTTTTGTGAAAACACTTGATCTTCCACTTCACTAAGCGGCTTTACAACGCCTTCAAACGGTAACACAAACTCTGTGTGTGCATCTGCTTGAACAGCCTGTTGTTCAACAGGTGCAGCGGTTGACGCTGTGCCGTATTTAACTAATTGATTCATTGCGTCTGCAACAAACTCTACTTCTGTTCCGACAATGACTTGAACATTTGTTTTGCTGAGCTTCATGATTCCTCTCGCTCCGTGACGCTTTAAGGCAGATTCGTTAATGTTGCCGGCATCAGCTACTTGTAAGCGAAGACGAGTCGCACAGTTATCAATTACGGTTAAGTTTTCTTTTCCGCCTAAATCTTCAATAAAATAAGACGCCATATCCACATATTTATCGCCTGTTGCTACAACCGTTTCGTTTGGTGTGTCTACTTCTTCATCATCTTCACGTCCCGGTGTTTTTAAATTTAATGCTTTGATCAGCGTGTAGAAAATGACAAAGTAAATGACCGCATATACAATTCCAATTCCCGCTAACAGCAGCGGTTTTTGTGAAATTCCGTAGTTTAAGAAGAAATCAATGGCCCCTGCTGAAAATCCAAATCCAGCGTGAATGCCAAGAGCAACGGCTAAAGCCATCGAAATTCCCGTTAAAACGGCATGAATAACGTATAATAGCGGTGCTACGAACATAAATAGAAATTCAATTGGTTCCGTAATTCCTGTTAAAAAAGAAGTAACCGCAAGTCCGATTAACATACCGCTGACTTGTTTGCGTTTTTCTTTTTTAGCTGCTGCAATCATCGCAAGCGCAGCTGCCGGTAAACCAAACATCATAACCGGGAAGAATCCAGACATGAACGTTCCTGCCGTTGGATCTCCTTTAAAGAAGCGATTCAAATCTCCCGTTACGCCGTGATAGTCTCCGAATACAAACCATACTAAGCTGTTTAACACGTGATGCAGTCCAATTGGAATCAACAGACGGTTTAAAAATCCGTATATACCTGCACCAAGCGCTCCTGCTCCTGTAATCCACGTTCCTAAGTTGTTAATTTGATCTTGAATCGGCGGCCAAATAACCCCGAAAATTCCTGCAAGCGCAAGCATAACGACTGAAGTAATAATCGGTACAAACCGCTTTCCTGCAAAGAAGCCGAGCCACTCTGGCAGCTTAATCGCTGAGAAACGATTGTATAGTAAACCAGCCGTTACACCTGAGACAATCCCGCCGAGTACACCCATATTAATATCTTTATCAATAGCTACAGTTCCTTTTGTTAGAACAAAATAACCGACGACTCCGGCAAGTGCTGCTGCGCCGCTTCCATCTTTTGAAAGTCCTACAGCAATTCCGAGTGCAAACAGTAGTGCTAAATTCGCAAAAATCGCATCTCCGGCTTGAGCCATAAATGGAATATCTAATAAGTCCTTTTGACCCAAACGAAGAAGCAATGCCGCAGCAGGTAATACTGCGATTGGCAGCATAAGCGATTTACCAATACGTTGTAAAAAATTCAGCATGTTTCTATCCCCTTTGTATAACGTATTTAACCCGATGTTACGAGCAAGGATTTTCGTAACAATATTTATCGGATGACAAGTTACCGCATTCATCCCTGTCCTATGATTACATAATCAGCTGAAATGACGGCGGTTTTACTGCATGGACTCATACTAGCACATAAAATATATAGTTGTCTATACCAATTTTCTTTTTAAAAACCTCTCTATATCAATGTTAAAAGCCCTTACAAAACTTTCTGGTTCACAAAAAGAATCAACTGGTCTAGACAACTATTCCAAAAAGCGTTACACTTAAATCAATACAACGAGCAAAGGAGTGTATGTATGGATACACATTCATCCATCATTATTTATAATGTAACCGTTTATAGTGAAAATCAGACATTAAAAAACGGGTATATTAAACTAACGAACAAGAAAATTACTGAAATCGGAGAGATCCATCAATACGTACGGCAGCCGAAAGACCATGTAATTGAACTTTCTCCTTCCTATAAAGTGATTCCTGGTGCCATTGACGTGCATATTCATGGCGTTAACAATGCGGACGCTATGGACGGTACGGCAGAAGCATTAAAAACAATGGCGCGCACGCTTCCAAAAGAAGGTACAACAAGCTTTTTAGCAACTACTATGACGCAGTCGAATGAAGCGGTTGAAAAAGCACTTCGCAACGCAGGCGCTTATATCGAAGAGCAAACAGATGCGGATGCTGAAGTAGTTGGTATTCACTTAGAAGGTCCGTTTATTTCACCGAAACGTGCGGGCGCGCAGCCTCCTACTCACATTCAAGATCCGAATGTGGGACTATTTCAAGAGTGGCAAAAAGCAGCCGGAGGACATATTAAACTTGTTACGTTAGCTCCGGAGCAGCCAAACGGCTTAGCGCTTACTTCTTATTTAAAAGAAACAAACGTTGTCGCTTCTATTGGCCATTCTGACAGCACATATGATCAAGTTGATGAAGCCATCGAAGCAGGAGCTTCTCATATTACGCATTTATATAACGGCATGCGCGGTCTTCACCATAGAGAGCCCGGCGTATTAGGCGCCGCTTATTTGAGAGATGAATTATTTGTAGAGCTGATTACAGACGGCATCCACTGCCGACCTGAAATGGTCAAGCTTGCGTACGATCAAATTACAAGTGAACGCATGATTCTTATCACGGATTCTCTTCGTGCCAAATGGCTAAAAAACGGTACGTATGATTTAGGCGGACAGCCTGTTCACGTAAACGACACAACGGCTACCCTTGCAGATGGAACGTTAGCAGGAAGCATCTTAAAGATGAACGATGCAATTAAAAACACGATGAGCTTTACGAACTGCTCATTAGAAGACATCGTAAAGATGACCGCTGAAAACCCAGCAAAACAGCTTAACCTGTTTGATACAAAAGGAAGCCTTAAAGTTGGAAAAGATGCGGATATCGTGGTGTTAAATGAAAACTTAGATGTTGAAATGACATTTTGCCGAGGCACATTGAGCTTTCAAAAGGAGGACTAACAATGAATATCATCCAAGTGAAAAACTACAGTGAAATGAGTGCAACAGCAGCTGATATGCTGATTAGCAAACTTCATGAAAAGCCAAATATGAATCTGGGACTTGCAACGGGAGGCACGCCGAAAGGATTATATGATCGTTTAATTCAAGATCATAAAGAACACGGCACGTCTTACAAACACGTTACTTCCTTTAACTTAGATGAATATGTGGGAATGCAGCCGCAAGATCCAAACAGCTATCACTACTATATGGCAGATGCGTTATTTAATCACATTGATATTGACGTAAGCAACACGCACGTTCCTAACGGGCTGGCTGATACGCCTGAAGAAGAATGCCGCCGCTACGATGAAATGATTCAAAATCATGGAGGCATTGACCTTCAGATTCTTGGAATCGGTCAAAACGGACACATTGGCTTTAACGAACCTGGTACGTCATTCAACTCTCCTACTCATATTGTGACGTTAGAAGAGTCAACGCGAAAAGCCAATGCGCGCTACTTTAATTCTCTTGACGAAGTGCCTACTCAGGCTATTACAATGGGAATTGAATCGATTATGAAAAGTAAAGAAATTTTACTGCTTATCTCCGGGGAAGCCAAAGCAGAAGCGATGTATCAGCTGCTTAACGGAGAAATCACAGAAGACTTCCCTGCTTCTATTTTAAAGAAGCATCACTGTGTTACAATTATTGCGGACCAAGAAGCTTTAGCTAAAGTATCGACTACGGTTTAATTTATAGCCTCCTCGTCTTTTTTAGATGAGGAGGTTTACATAAAGGAGAGAACTTAAGTGATTGATAAAAGCTCACCTCTTCCGATTTATTATCAAATTGAAGAACAGTTAAAAAAACAAATTGAAAACGGAGAGTTAAAACCAAATGATTCGCTTCCTTCTGAACGAGAGTTTGCAGAACGATTTGAAATCAGCAGAATGACCGTTCGCCAAGCGATTAACAATTTAGTAAACGACGGTTATTTATATCGTCAAAAAGGCCGCGGGACCTTTGTATCTGAAAAAAAACTGGAGCAGCAGCTCGTTGGATTAACGAGTTTTACAGAAGATATGAAAGCGCGCGGAATGGTGCCAAGCAGTAAATTGCTGAGCTTTGAAATTATTGCGGCTTCAGAAAAAATTGCCGAGCAGCTGCACATTTCTCTTCATGCACCTGTTTATGAAATCAAGCGTATTCGTTTAGCTGACGACGTGCCAATGGCGCTCGAAAGCGTATATGTATCCGCTAACTTAGTCAAAGGGTTAACAGAATCCATTGTTAACGACTCTCTTTACCGCTATATAGAAGAAGAGCTAGGCCTAAATATTGGCGAAGCCAATCAAACGTTAGAATCCATTTTAGCTTCTGAAACCGAAGTGAAGCATCTTGGAATCAACTCATATTCACCCGTTCTACTGATTCAACGAAATACGTACTTGCAAGACGGCACGCCGCTTGAAGTGGTGAAATCTTCGTACCGAGCAGACCGCTATAAGTTTACGATTAACATGACACGATCTTAACTAAGGAGTTTTTTTATGTCTAGTTTATATCTACAGGAACTAACAAAACTGCTTGCTAAAGTGGAGGCGCATGAACAGCAGGCAATAGAATCCGCAGCCGAGAAAATCTCACAGCAATTAGCTTCTCATCACCTCATTCATTTATTTGGGTGCGGTCATTCTCATATTTTAACGGAAGAAGTGTTTTACCGTTCTGGAGGGCTTGCGCCGATTCATCCTATTTTTGTGGAAGAACTGATGCTTCATAAAGGAGCTTCGCGCTCTTCACAGCTAGAGCGTAAAAACGACTATGCCTCCACCTTTATGGAAAAAGAAGATATCGTACCAGGCGATATCA
Source organism: Priestia sp. SB1 (assembly GCF_038898415.1). Classification (NCBI taxonomy): domain Bacteria; kingdom Bacillati; phylum Bacillota; class Bacilli; order Caryophanales; family Bacillaceae; genus Priestia; species Priestia sp. SB1. The sequence goes on from NZ_JBBJSS010000003.1 coordinate 330,050, forward strand.
TGATTGTCATTTCTACATCGGGCGTAAATCCCGTTCCGATTGATGTAGCTTTGATTGCAAAAGAAAAAGGCGCCTTTGTTATCGGGCTTACCTCTCCTTCTTATGCCACGAGCCGGGCTTCGCGACATAAAAGCGGAAAATACCTTCATGATGTCGTGGATCTTGTTATTAATAATCATATTCCAAAAGGAGACGTTCTTCTTCATCAGCAAGACATTTCCTTCGCTTCTGGTTCTACTGTAATTGGAGGCGCTATCTTAAACGATATTTTATCTATAACCATTCAAAAACTGCTCAGCCGCGGCATCACGCCTCCTGTCTTTTTAAGCGGAAACATGGAAGGTTCAGATGAACATAACCAGCGGTTGATTGATGCTTACAAAGGAAGAATTACTGCGCTATAACAGCCCCTGCGGCTGTTTTTTTGCACAAAAAAAAGGATGCTTAAAAGCATCTCATCAAAGTCGGACTGTACGATTTGGACTAGATCTCCTCTTTATCAGTAGAAGTCTTGTTCACAGCACCATAACCTACTTATCCGACATAATTACTATGTTTAACATAAGTATACTCTTTTATACCTTAAGTGTCAAATAAGTTATAAGAAATTTCGTAGTGCATTCATTTGAAGATTTTTTTGCGGTAATGTTCTAGCTGGCTTTTAGCTTCTTTCATAATTATCGTATGTATGATTTCATCCGTAATGTTAAAATAATTTACCATACTTAACTTATAGATTTTACATATAAATTCCTGCCAAAGTTTTGTATAAGTTTTCTTGCCGCATCTCACAAAAAAGAACCTGCATCAAAACTGATGCAGGTTCTTCCCTTCATATCATTCTAATTATTTCATGTTCATTTGCCCTTGTGAGGCCCTTTCGCTACGTATATCGGTTCATAACGAGAGTGCCAATTGTCAGATCAGAATATCTGCTTTTCATGTGAGGTAATACGTTTGCTGAAGTTGCTGTTAAGTATTCCAAAACTAAACCAGTCCCTTCATGAAGCTAAGTATTTACCTTTCACAGTAGCCTTAGAAAAATTTCTATCGGCTCTGTACTATCTGTATACCACGTTTCAATTGAACTAAACTAAAAAATTCATTTTAATCAAAAAATTCTTACCACGGGGATACAACCATTAACAGCGAATTACAAATGGAGCTTTAATCCTTCATGAGAAGCTGTGAATCCAAGCTTTTGATAGAAACGCAAAGCCTCCGATCGTTCCTTGTCCGTTGTTAATTGTACTAACTGACAATTACGTTCTTTCGCTCGTTCAATCGCCCATGTAATCAGCTGATAGCCAACCCCTTTTCCGCGCTGTGACGAAGCGGTTCGAACTCCTTCAATCGTGGCTCTCCACCCGCCTTGTCTTGCAATGTGGGGCGTAAAGGTTATTTGTTGAACACCTATTACTTCACTATCTTTACATGCGACAATCAGCTCATTGTTTGGATCCGCATCAATTGCCTGAAATGCTTGGACATAACAGTCTGGAAGCGGTAATTCGTAGCGTTCTCGTTTGCTTCCGAGCATATCATCCGCGAGCATTTCAACAATTTGATCCAAATCTTCTCGCACTGCTTCTCTAAAGGTTATCTCTCCCATTTTATACAGCACCTTTCCCTCGTCCATTTATGATATTAAAAAGAACGCTGACGAACAAGCTCAGAACCGACGCCAAAAACAAAGCAGCCGCTAAAGCACCAAGACCCATTCCTTCAAAGCCGCCAACTCCAAATATGCTATATAGAAATAGAAATATGCTTATTAGCATGCTGCTAAGTGAAATTCCGTACTGCACGGGCGAGTTCCTTCTATAGAAGAAATACGACGCACCAAAAAGCAGCGCGAAGAAAGCACCCATTAATCCAAATAAAGAAATCATTTACACTCTCCTCCCTCTTCAAAAAAAGGAATTTATATCCATTATATACTATCATTTTTATTTATTCTATCTATATTAATAGCCCTGCAGCCACAACTAAATAGACATGACCAAAACGGCCATGTCTATTTTTCTACTATATTATTAAAAAGAAAGTTCTTTGAACCAAAAAGAATAAGGGGCTAAGCATGCTTCATCAATTTCATTCATACGTTTTTTGCATCGCTGCAGCACCTCAGCAGGAATGTGTCGCTCTAAGTATGCAGATTCTCCGTTTGCTTGAATCGTTTCTTCTACTAGCTCTTCAAACACATCTAAGCATGCTAAAAACTGCGGAAAAGTTGTATTCACGAAACGCTCGCAGTCATCGTTGGACGTATCGAGCAGCACAACCGAACCGTTTTTTTGATGAAGACAAATTGGATCTCCAGCGCCGGTTGTTCCTAAAAACCAATAGTGCTGGTAGCGAGATGATAACTCAAATGTTTCGCATAATGTTGTTAGCTTTCCTTTGGATGAAACGAACTCTAGAAATGGTGAAGCTTCTTTGGGCAATCCTTTTTCTGTTAGCAACTTCTTTGTCTCTTTATCAATATCAAGGGGTGCAAGCTGTTCGGCATCAAACTTCATTCGTTTTTCCTGTCGTTGCATCACATTTGACAACTTCTTTCACTCCTTTTCACCATTTGCTCTTTCTTTGCTTTTGTTTATTATAAAAGAAATCCAGCTCGTATTATATGCTACAAATGAACTTAATTAGACTGAAAATTTTTCCAATCTTTATTTATATAGCCCGATTTCCTCTTTATAAACACAGGTAAAAAGAAACCGATCAGATTTTCTCCAACAGATTCTGCTTTTAAAAATAATTCTCATTCCCTTCTTCCCTTTTCAGCGTACTTTCGCCTCTTATAAATAGGCTCAATCTTTATTATTCCAATTTTTTCTACTTTTTGCAACTAGGACTTATCTCACCATTTTTTATGTGAGATTAATAACTTGACAAAATACTAAAATAAGCAACAGTAATTATTTACAAGTTTTTAAACTTTATGGTTTAATAGGTATGTAATTCCTGTTTTTTACTATATTTTTTGGAGGTTTAACATGAAAAAAGGGTCAATTTATCGTTTTATTGCTTTTGCTTTAATGTTCACCTTGTGTTTTAGCCAATTAGGTTTACTGAAAACACAAGCAGCAGGCAATCCTCCTGCTAATGAAAAAACATTAAGCATTGGTAAAGCAGCAAAAGGAACATTTACAGAACCAGAACAAACGCATTGGTACAAAATTAATCCTTCTAAGCAAGAGGTAGCAAAGTTTTCACACTACCGAATTAAGCTTCAAAGTGATGATGAAGTAAACATCACGGTTTACTCCAGTCTTGAAAATGCCAAAAACAACGTGGCATTTGACCGTTATATGGGATACTCTTACAAAGACGAGCCTGCTCAGCTTGATTTTCCAATCGCCTGGACTGGCCCTTATTATGTGAAAGTTGATTATTATGGAGATGAAGATATCATCATCGAAGACGATACAGAAGAAGATGGAAAAACACCTTCTGAACCTCAACCGGAAGAAAAAACAGAAGTTCCATATACAATCAGCTATGAAGGCGCTTCACTTCCCCCTTCTCAAATGGAGGCAGAAGAATGCCCGGCTGAATTAAGTACAAGCCAAAAAGAAAACGGAAAAGGTATTTTAAAAGATTTGCGTACGATTCGTGACGCTGTGCTTTCAAAAACAGCAAGCGGAAAAGACCTTTCTTCTCTTTATTACAAAGCCGCTCCGTTTATCAGTTCTAAAATGATCATCGATAAATCGATGCGCGAACAAGTATACAAAGATTTAGTTCAGCTAAAAGGTTTATTTACAGATGTAGCGAAAAACGGCGCCTCAAGCACATATATGATTACAAGCGCTGATCAAAAAGCAATCAATGATTTATACAGCATCGCTTATAAATCTGTTCCGACTGCTTTAAAGAAAGACTTAGAAAAAGTAGCAGCACAGACAAAATTAAAAGACGTAACGGACTTAAACGTATCGTCTGTATTAGTAAGAGCTAAATTAGTCAGCGCAAACAGCGTTTCAACAAAAGCGGAAACTCGCTATATTGTTAAATTAAAAGATGGTGCAAATGCTAAATCATTTAAAACAAAAGCACAGTCAAAATCAGCAGGCATTGAATCTATTAATCCATTAAAACAATCAGCTGCTTCTTTTGATAACATGTTTGTTATTCAATTAGATGACAGCAATGGAAAAAGCTTCAGCACGTCATCTGCTCAAGGTAAAATGACGGCAAAACAAATTCAGGCACTTCCTGAAACTGAATTTATCGAGCCGGTCCAAGAGTACCATGCTCTTTCAATGGATTCACAATATCCGTATCAATGGTCATTAAATAACACGGGTAAAAATGACGGTACGCAGCATGCCGATATTCAATATGAATCGCTTGAAAAATTACTAAACGGGCAAAAATTAAAAGATACGGTTATTGCTGTTGCCGATACGGGCGTCGATTCATCACTTGCTGATTTAAAAGGCGTCGTGGATACGAAAACAGGCTATAACTACGTGGATCGTTCGTCGAATGCAACTGATGACAATGGACATGGAACTCACGTAGCAGGTATTATTGCAGCCTCTGCAAACAATAACTATTCAATGGCCGGCATTAATTCTCACGCGAAAATTTTACCGGTTAAAATTTTAGACGCATCTGGAAGCGGAGATACAGAACAAATTGCGTATGGTATTAAATACGCGGTCGATCACGGTGCAAAAGTTATTAACTTAAGCCTTGGCGGATCTTACAGCCGCGTGCTTGAATATTCATTAAAATATGCATACGACCATAACGTAACGGTTGTAGCAGCAAGCGGAAACGACGGTATGGAAGAGCTCTCTTACCCAGCTTCATCTGCCTATGCGATTTCAGTAGGCGCGTCAAACCGTTTAGATATCGTATCTGACTACTCAAACTATGGAAAAGGATTAGATATTACAGCTCCAGGCTCTGATATTCCAAGTCTTGTTCCAGACGGAAACGTTACTTATTTAAGCGGAACATCAATGGCGACACCTCACGTGGCAGCCGTTGCGGGATTATTACTGTCCCAAAACCCAGGCTTAAAGCCAAAAGACGTTGAAAAACGCCTAACGGACACAGCTAAAGATATTAAGTTTGACGAGAAAGATGCTCCTGTATACGATGATGAAGAAAGTCCAGCAGAACCTCCTGCTCCAGGCTACGATTACGTATCAGGATGGGGACGTTTAAATGCGTACAGCGCCGTAAGTGCACAGCAGCTGCAAGCGCAGGTAAATACATTTGTCAGCACGCAAAAAGTTGTTACAGGTAAAGCTCAAAGCGATTCAACTGTTAAAGTAATGAACGGCTCAAAAACACTTGGCACTGCCAAAGCTGATGCAAAAAATACGTTCTCTGTGAACATTCCAGCTCAAAAAGCTGATACCGTTTTACAAGTGGTTGTCACAAACGGAAAAGCAAGCACAAGCATTCGTGCAGTTGTTCAAAAAGCACCTGCCAAACCAGCGGTAAAAGCCGTGACGAATAAAGATGAATACGTAACAGGAACATCTAAAGCGAATTTTACGGTAAATGTTAAAAACAGCGCTAAAAAAGTGATTGCTTCGGCAAAGGCTGATGCAAAAGGCGCGTTCAAAGTGAAGATTCCAAAACAAAAAGAAAACACAGTCTTGTATATCACGGCTACAAACAGCCAAAAACAAGAAAGTGAAGAAGTAAAAGTAACGGTGCGTGACGTTATTGCTCCAAATGCACCTAAAGTGAATCCAGTCAGCGACGCGGATACAGCTATTAAAGGAACAGCAGAAGCAAATGCATCTGTTGTAGCCAAAGTGAACAACAAAGAAATCGGCAAAGCAAAAGCTAACGCAAAAGGTCAGTACAGCATAACGATTAAAAAACAAAAAGCGGGTACAGCAATCAGCGTAACAGCAGCAGACGCAGCTAACAACACAAGTAAAGCTACGACTGTAAAAGTGAGCGATAAAACTCCTCCTGCTGCACCAAGCGTAAATGCTGTCACAACAAAAAGCACGGCTGTAACGGGTAAAGCAGAAGCAAATGCTACCGTAACGGTAACCGTAAACAAAAAAAGCATTGGCTCTGCTGCTGCTAACAGCAAAGGACAATACTCAGTAAAAATTAAAAAACAAAAAGAAAAAACAGTTTTAAGCGTAACAGCAAAAGACAAAGCGAACAATACGAGTAAAGAAACAACAAAAACGGTGACAAAATAAACAAAAAAGGCGCTTGGCTTATAGCCAAGTGCCTTTTTTGTTATAACAGCTGTTTGTTTTTAAAGTATTTCCACATTCCCCACGTTAACACAATTAACATAACAATAATAACAGCAGTAGCCCAGTGGGAATTTTGATATGGAATCGGTACGTTCATTCCAAAAAATCCGGTTACGAACGTTAGCGGAAGCATAATCGTTGAAATTAACGTTAAGACATTCAGCTTTTCAGATGAAGTTGCATTGGTAATAGAATAATACGTATCAAGTGCACTGTTTACGAGGTCTCTAAATGTTTCAGCAGAGTCTACAATACGCTCCAAGTGGTCAAGCAGGTCAATGTAGAAAGGAACATTTTCTTCTCGTATGTCGAATTTCCACTTTCCATTAACCGTTAAGAAAATTCGGCGCTGAGGCAGAATAACGCGACGGATTAAGATAATCGTTCTTTTTAACGCCAAGAACTCTTCCGTCACTCCGCGGACTTCTTTGTTGTAGATTTCATCTTCTAATTCATCAATACGCATGTCAATTCGGTCTAAAATCGGAAAATATTCGTCCGTGATGCCATCAATCAAAGCATATAGCAAAAAGTCGGCGCCGCGGTTCATAAACTTTGGATAGCGTGAGCACACAGCATCCATTTTGCGAAGCCAGCCCATTTTATGTTTATGAATCGTCACTACGTAATTTGATCCGACAAAGGCATTTAACTCAAGCGTGGTAATCTCGTCATCACTTTCTTCGTTATAGCGAAGGGCGTGAAAAACGAAAAATTTATAGTCTTCGTAATCATCCATTTTAGCGCGAGGACTGTCGTGTAAGCAGTCTTCAATCGCCAATGGGTGAAAATCGAATAATTTAGCAATTTGAGCAAGCTCTTGTCCGTGGACATCATACAGATCAATCCACAGCAAATTATCAGGATTGCGCAATTTCTCATGCACGTCTCCTAAATCAAGATTCGTTACCATTTCTTTTGTTTCATCATCATATAAGTATGTTTTAATCATTGATTTTTCACCTCACATCATTGAGGCATTAAGGAGTATTTTCCTTCGTTGAAATGAGAGGAACACATACACCTTTGTTGCCCCTATCTTGTTTTGCAGTAACCTTCATCGAAATGGGGTCATCAGTGCCCATTCATCTCACCTCCTAATTAGTTGAAGGAACGCTGACTTGTAATACAGCTACTTCACAAAGTTTAATTTTAACATACAATCCAACTCTAGCGTAGGGCTTTTTTCAAAACCTTTTCCTCGCTATTTAAAGTTTCAAACAAAACTTCCGATACTATAAAAGCAGTTATTATAATTCTTAAGAATGCCTTACTAATATACCCGCTATTTAATAATGCAACAGTACTTACAAACAGTATTCGCTACCCCAGACCTCTCGAATCCTCCCACAAAGGTTCACCTAATCGTAGGCCACCAACCCCGCAAGGGGGGTGACCTACGATTAGGTCTAGAATATCTACCATGGCCGGTCTGTGGCCATGGTAGATATTCTACATCGATAAACATTATATGGGTGATGGGGAAAAACGTGTAGGAATTTTTAGACTTTCATCGAATACTTACTTAACAAACTTAGATTACGAAAAGGACTGATGATACATGCATTTTAAACGTGAAGAACCGTTTCGCTTTTTATTTGAGACTCCCATTGTTGGAACGTTTTCCATTGCTAAATACGACAACAAAGAAATCGATTCTAAGCCAGGTCCTTTGTCTGTTATCGACCTTTCACCAAAAGGAATCAAAATAATTACGCCGCTTGATTTACCTATTTTCAACCATCAAATTCAGCTAAAAATCAGCTTTTATTTAAATGAAAAACCCATCCATATTACCGGACTTTGCGTGTGGAAAGAAAAACGGCACACCGAATACCTTTATGGCATTGAAGCATTTAACGATGTGGAAGAACAAGCAATTTTAATTACAGAGCTCAAAACCTACGCCAAGAAAAAGCAAGATAAGCAATAAAAATAGCGCTCATTTGTTTTACTCCCCTTTTAAGATGGCAATACTACGAACGACTTCGATAGAAAAAGGTGAGACGATGAGCAGCAAAGCAAAAAAAGAATGGATTGGCGGTCTCGTACTGTTTTTACTCGTCAGTTTTGTCAGCATCACGTTTGCAGGCTATCATACGGTGAAAGCTGCCGTTGATCAAACGTATGTACCGCTTGAGCATGGTAACAAAACACACGTCAATTTAAAAAAAGGACAACCGTTTTCCCTGCTTTTAATTCAAGAAAATCATCAAAATACGTCATTTGTATATATGACTGTTAATAAACAGCATGAATCAATAAAGATGACCCACTTGCCAGGGTCAACTCAGCTCGGCAATGAAACACTGCGAACCATTTATCATCAAGGAAATATGAATGCTGTTGTAAAAAAAGTCGAAACATATGCAAAGCTTCCTGTTGATTATTATGTCAAAATGGATCAGCAGTCAGTCGTCGATGCTGTAGATAAATTAGGCGGCATTATCGTCACAAACAAACGTGCTTTTGAACACAGCAACATTGTTTTTCCAAAAGGAGCGATTCGCCTTAACGGAAAAGAAGCACTTGTTTATTTAAAGGAGCGGAATGAACAAGACGTCTTTACGGCGCATGAAAGACAGCTGTCCGTCGCGAAAGCCATTTTCAGCCAAGCAGCTACGATTCCCAATGTTACAAAGCTGCATTCTCTTGTATTTACGCTGGCTGATCACATTGAAACCAACGCAACCTTTAATGATATCAAACGGATTCAAAAAACCTACAAGCCGGCCGTTGCTCACGTAGACAAGCAGCAATTTCCGCAAAACGAATGGAATCAAAAACAAGTCACAACGCGGCTGTATAAGCACTTAGAACGCAACGAGCTGTTTTTATAAAAGCGCTTCACGAAAAAGAGGCTGGGACATAACAAAATGAAACCAATCTAAAGACGACTAAAGGAGATACATAAGCTGAACTGCTTGTGACACCGCAGTTGATTTCCGTGCAAGACTTCGCTTTCCGCGGGCGGCCGCTGAGCCTCCTCGTCGCTTGCGCTCCTGCGGGGTCTCATCTGTTCCGCTTTTCCCGCAGGAGTCTTCGCCTTGCCCTCCAATCAACTGCTAGAAGGAATGAAACAAATGAAATCTACGTTCACTATAACAGGAAAACGAACCGTGAATTAAAGATTCATGGTTCGTTTTTCACTTCGCCTAAAAGGCTTTTATCCCAGCCTCTTTTTTTGCTACTTATCTTCAGCAGGCACTACTTTTTCATTTATCTTAACCACAATTTGTTCATCCCGTTCATCCTTGAGATAGCTCTTTTGATAAAAAGAATGATTATTAGGCGGTCCAATCACAACCGTATCGGTAATCGGCGCGACGGCTTCTGCTACTTCGTTTGCGCTTACTCCGTATGCTTTTTGAAACACAATAGGAGGCGTTAAGCGCAGCACGTCGGATCCTTCTGTAGACTCAAATTGATCATTGTTAAAAAAGAGATGAAGATGCGCTTCTTCCGATAAGGGTTCAATCCAATGCCACCAGCCCATCGGTATAAACACAACTTCGCCTTCTTTTATTCGGTAATTGTGCATGCTGCTTGTATCAGGGTCTAAAATAGACACCTGCACTTCACCTGAAACGACGACATCTAATTCCCACGCATTTGGATGCCAGTGCGGTTCTCTCATATGCCCTTTCGTCATATATAAATCAACAAAAGCACCTCCGAGCATGGCAGGCAGCTGAGTTGAGGTTAGCTGATACGCTATATTTTGATCGTTTCGTTTGAACAGGACATTTTGCTTATAATTCACTGACAGATTAGGCGTTCCTGAGCTCTTTTTAATATTTGAATTATCCGGCACAAATCCAGATTTACTCATAGTGTCATACCCTCTTTTCATTAAAAAGTTATATGCACTATCCTATTAAAACTCTTTGCTAAGGGTGTTTTAATTAGAAAAAATAAAAAACGAGCGTTTCCGCTCGTTTTTTATCCGACAAGACGTTCAATTTTCTTTTTCTTCCATACAAATTGATAATAGCTGTACTGCAGGATTAAGCTGACAACAAACGCCGCTGGATATCCAATCCAAATCCCTTTGATTTCAAGAGACGTGAACTGCGATAACACGTAGGCTACGGGTACTTCCACACACCAAATCGCCATAATGCTAAATACCGTAGGCCAAAGCACTGTACCGCTTGCTCGCATCGTAGCGGTAATAATTTGCGCATGACCGAAAATCAAATAGCTCCAAAGCGTGATCACTAACAGCTCTTCGGCAATATGGAGCGTATGCTGACTTGTTAAAAACAGTGCTAAAATTTGATTGGAAAAAAGATAAATAAGTAAAATCAACACGCTGCCAATGACGTAATTCAGCATAATTCCAGAGCGAATCACTTCTTTTAAACGCTCAAATTTATTGGCACCAATCGACTGCGCTGCAAAAATAGAAACCGCAATTCCTAAGCTGATTGCCGGCATTTGTACATAGCTTGCTACTTGGTTCACCGCTCCGTACGCTGCTGTAGCGTCTGAGCCAAATCCGTTTACGAACGTAATAACCGCAATTTCAGAAAGAGAAACTAAAATCATATTGATACTCGCGGGAATCCCTAAACGCATAAGCAGCTTTAACAGCGTTCCGTCCATTTTTAATGAAATGGATGAGTCAAACTTTAACGGATGATTTTTCTTGCGTAAATAAATGATCATAATAATGAACGTTAATACGGTTGAAAACACCGTTGCGTACGCAGCGCCGTACACGCCAAGCTTCGGCACTCCGATCCATCCAAAAATTAAAATTGGAAGAAAAATGAGATTTAAGACCGTACTCACAACTAAAAAGTAGAAAGGCGTTTTAGAGTCTCCGGTTCCGCGCATAAACGTTGTATAAACAAAGTATAAAAACAAAACAGGAATCGCCACAAACAAAATACGCGCATAGTGAACCGTTACGTCAATAATATTAGCCGGCGTTCCCATAATCCGAAGAATATCCGGAGCAAATATGCTTCCCAAAACAGCAAGCACAATTCCGACTAAAAAGGTAAACGTGAGCGTGGTACCGATAATTTCTTTAACGCGTTTTTCATTTTGTGCCCCGTACGCTTGCCCGATTAAAATGGAACTTCCTGAACCAATTCCAATTGAAAACGACACGAGCAGAAAAAACAGAGGAAAAAACGCGGAAATAGCGGCTAACGCATCAACTCCAAGCGCTCTTCCGACAATAATACTCCCTGCCAGCTGCCCAACGGACTGCATGGCATTACTTAACATGAGCGGAATCAAAAACACAAGCATCAGCTTACTGACGGATTTTTCTGATTCCACTACTTCACTTTTCACATCTTGATTCTTCACACCTATTTCTCCTTTGTATCAGCTTTGGGCGAATGATAGCCTTTTTCCCCGTAAGGCTGCAGCTTCTCTAACCATTTCGCTTCTAGTTTTAGCAAATCCTTTTTTGAAAGTGCTTTTTCTTCTTCTCTTTTAATCGTTTCCAGCATCTCAATTGAAAAAGCATCCGCACCATACGTATTCCACTCATCTTGAAGCTCTTTATTTTGATGAGTGTTCGTCTTTAACGTGAACTTTACGCCGTTTAACGTTTTGATGTTAGGCGTAGAGCCAATGTAAATCTTATCGTTTTGAAGGTTTTTAATTTGATACACGCCGCCTTCTGTTTTTACTTCTTTCGCTAGCTGCTTCATTTGTTTTTTATAGTCTTTTGAGTCCATACTCATCCCTGTCTCTCCTTTTCTCCAGTAGCTGCTTCCGTCTGCGCTGCGCTCTAAGAAACCGTACTCAATTAAATAGCGTCGCAGCACCGCATAATCGTCATAAAAAGGTGCTAACCTATCATTTACTTCTTTTTCGGTATACGTTGCGCCAAACTCAAAATGACCGCTTAATTCTTCAAGAACAACAAGACGGTGTTTTTCTTGCAAATGAAAAGTACGAAGCGGTCCGTTTAAACCTTGAGGAAAATTCTCCGCTAAAATTTTTTCACGTTCTTCATCACTGACGCTGTAGCGCTGACTTCTTCTAGGCACCGTATTTGTTACGGGTACCGCCTTCTCTTCTTCCCCTTCATTTAACAGTTCCATCAGCGTTAAAAACACTTTTGCCTGACGCTCTTTTTTCTTTAACGTAAAGCGGTGATTCCGAATGGTGGATGAACTGCCGATTCCCATTTCTTTTTGAATATCACTATCACTTTTTCCTTCTTTAAAAAACTTCACTAAATTTTTTTGATGATCAGAAAGACCCGTTACTTCTTTATCTAGCCCTATTAAATGATGAAACACAGACCCGTGCTGCTGTTCCACATGAAGCTTCATATAGCGTTTTGTTTCATAAAAAACTCCTTCCACCGGATAAATAATGCCTTTTTCAATGCTTTCACCGCACAGTAAGCAGTGGTAGTGATCTTCGCTTTCCCCGTACCCTTTCTTCATATCTTCAAAAGATGATTCCCAAAACAAGTCATTTACCATTTAAATAGACACCTTTCTTTTTTGTTTATTAATTTATAAACAAATATATTATATGTTTATTATTATGTCAATTCTACGTTTGTGATACATAAAAAAGGTTGAGACATAACGAAATGAATCCAACCTAAAGATGAACAAACGGGATACACGAGCTCGTATAAATCGCTTATGACACCGCAGTTAATTTCCATGCAAGACTTCGCTTTCCGCAGGCGGCCGGTGAGCCTCCTCGTCGCTTTCGCTCCTGCGGGGTCTCACCTATTCCGCTTTTCCCGCAGGAGTCTTCGCCTTGCCCTCCAATCAACTGCTAGAAAGACCTACACATATGAAACCTACGTTTACCATAACTAAAAAAACGAACCGCTAATCAAACACGTTGATCAGTGGTTCGTTTTTCACTTGTGCTAAAATAATTTCGTCCCGGTCTCTTTATTCCATTCACTTAAATACGGAAAATCCTTAGATACAACGGGCTCATCATCCAAAAGCGTAAGTAATTCCAAGCTGTTACCGTCAGGGTCATCAAAATACACGCACGCTGCCGGCATCCACGTATGAACAATCGGCTCTGTCTGAGGCTTTCCGAACGACGTTTCTTCAGGTTCAATACCTTTTGAACGCAGCCACGTTAACGCTTCATAAATATCTGCTGCTTCAATTCCAAAAGCAAAATGACTTCTTTTCAACTCTTTTTCATCGGTTTCCCAAAGCCCGAGCATCTGCTTTTGTTCCCCAACAAAGAAAAAAGCACAGCGCCTCTCTTCAATTTTATGAACAAACGTCAGCCCAAGACGTCTATAAAACTCAATCGAATCCTCCAAACTCCGCACCTGCACATGCGTCTCATAAATACTCTTAATCATAGCCTCTCCTCCATCCTTTCCTACTACTATAAGCCATTTCACACCAAACAGCTTCCTAACAAAGAATGAAAAATCCTCAGTCTTAAGAACGAGAACCCCTCAACAGAAACATGCAGCTTTGAAATTCAGAAGAGCACTGAAGAGCACTAAGATTTGTTTTTAACTAAAGGTTTTGACCTCCACTAAGGGTTTGAGGCTACCCCGCAAGGGGTGCCTCAAACCCTTAGGTCTAGAAAAACCCCCATGGCTGCACTTTAGCCATGGGGGTTTTTCTACATCGATATATTAAGCGTGGGCTTTTGCGAGGCCTATGCAGATACCGCCTGAAATAATCAGTACACTCGCAAGAGATACATAGAATAATTGACGCTTCGTTTTCTTTTCTCCCAAGAAGACAATACCGCCAAAAATTGAAATAACGATACCCATTTGCGATAATGAAAAGCTTGTTGCTACGCCTAGTCTTGATTGAGATAAGAATAAGAACATATTTCCAGATGCCCAGATTAGACCTGGTAAGATATTACGAATCGTATATTTGTTAAATGGCTTATGTTTATATGTAATGATTAAACCGCCAATTAACATACCAATTGCTTGCGGGAATAGAGCTGCCCATGCGTCTACGTTAAAGATACGTGCGATAACTACGTAAACTAAGAATCCAAGACTTGAAATGATAAGAGTGATAACTCCTTTTTTCGTTTGTCCCGGAGTCCCTTGTGCTCCTTCTTTTTTACCGTCTAATGAAGAAAGCACAACGCCTGCTAGTATTAAAAGAATTGCAATAGATCCAAGCACAATCGTTTGAAGCGTTGACCATTCTTTAAATACAATAACACCAAAAAGAGCTGTTGATACTAATTGCATACCCGTTGAAATCGGCATTGACTTTGAAACACCAAGGTATGGAACACTTTTAAACTGATTGCTTTGACCTACTGACCAGAACAAACCTGAAACAATTCCGACAATAACAAGCGTTGGCGTTAACACCGGCTGCACAATCATAAACTGAACAAATGAAAGAATCAAAGCTCCAATGATTGTTCCAAGCGTTTGACTGTAAGGTCCACCGCCCATCTTCATACTAACTAAAATCATGCTTCCCCACGCAACGGAAGGAAGAACACCTAGCAAAATATCCATCTTTCTCTTAACCTACTTTCCTATTTCTAATCTATGTACATCGTATGTAACGACCTGCTGCTTTTCTTTCATCAAGGGCTAAGGACCAAGCACTCATACTCCCTCGAATATTCCCCCAAAGGTTCACCTATGCGTCTGCTGCCTACCCCGCAAGGGGGGCAGCAACCGCTTAGGTATAGAACATTTAATAGGATCGCTCTTTAGTCCTATTAAATGTTCTGCATCGATAAATATATAACGTTTTCATAATTGGTGGTAAAGCTGCTATTTCTTGCTGCTCGTATTATACTAACACGAACATTTATTATTTAGCTAGAAATTTTTTTGATTATTTTTTAAAAACAGAAAAATTTTTTTTCTTCTTGCTCCGCAGCTCGCTTCTCTCTCTTATGTGATCTGCAATCAGCAGAAACGGACGCCTCTGCTGATTGAAAATAAGAAGAGATAAAGCCTTTTCATTTTAGTTAGCTACAGGCTTACAAAATTGCTCTACTACTTCTTTAGCTGGAATTGAACTGATCGCACCTTTTCCAGTTGTCGTTAAGGCACCGCTTGCATTGGCAAAGCGCAAAATAGCGTCGTGGTCAGAGTCAAGAATAGCTGTTAAGTTTTCTTGTGACACATCGCGGCTTAATAGCTGATAAAGGAATCCGCCAATAAACGCATCTCCTGCACCTGTTGTATCAACAACCGCTACTTTGTAACCTTTTGATTCATAGACAGCTTCTTTTGTATAAAGCGTTGCGCCTTCTGCACCTTTTGTGAACACAACTACTTGAACGTCACCTGTAAATAGAGACTGAATCGCTTGCTGTTCATCTTCAATGCCTGTGATAAACGCTAGCTCGTCGTCTGAAATTTTGACAATGTGCGCTTGAGGAATAAATTCTAAAATCGTTTGACGGCATAGCTCGTGGTCTTTCCACAGTGGAAGACGTACATTTGGATCAAAGCTGATAACTCCGCCTTTTTCTTTCATGCTTTTAATCGCTTTCATATGAGCGTATTTCATAGGACTTTCAACTAAATCAACCGAACAGAAATGAAGAAGATCGTTGCTTGCAAACCAATCAGGGTTAATTTCGTCTTCAGTTAGCAATAAATCTGCTGAAGGATTACGATAGAAGCTGAAATCTCTTTCTCCGTCTTCACGCAGAGAAACAAAAGCTAATGCTGTGTTTGCTTCTTCTGTACGATAGACCATATCAGTACCTACTCCTACTTCACGAAGCGTATCTACTAGAAAGTCTCCAAACGCATCTTCTCCAACTTTTGTAATAAGCGCTGACTCATTACCGTATGTAGCAACAACTGCCGCAACGTTTGCCGGCGCTCCGCCTGGCACACGCGTAAACGATTCCACTTCTTTTAATTGAAGACCTTTTTGAGCTGGAATCATATCAATTAATACTTCACCGATACTAAATAACTTACCCATTCTATTCACCTTACTTTTCTTTTTTGTCATATTGTCATACTATGTTCCAAAAAATCCTTAAATCAAATTATACGTCCCAACCATCTTTTTCGTAAAGAGAAATTTCCAATTTATTTTAAAAAAATCGCAAATTATCGTTTTTTTCTCACAATCTTTTATTCATTAAACCTTTTCCATCCCTTGTCAAATATGGGATTTAAATGACCTTGTTAAACAAAGATCACAAAATAAAAAAAGTTAATTTCCAGTTTAAACTGTCTCTCTATTGATTTTTCGTTCGACATCTCTTTCCTTATTTCCTGTTTATTCGCCGTGAATATGCAAATAATGATAAAAAATCTTGTTTTTACCCCTATTTAAGAAGGAATAGCTTAAAACGTGTCGAATAGACTTAGGTAGGTATATGACATTATGTATGTTACACTAAATACAAGGCAAGGAAGGGAGAATCAGTCATGAAAATCAATGTTTTTCTAGACGACTATCGCAAGTGCCCTGACGGTCATGTTTTAGCCGAAACGATTGATGAATGTATTGATCTTTTAAGATCATTCGATGTTGAACATTTGTCACTCGATCACGATTTACTCAGCAAGACACGGAATGGATTAATGCTCGTGCATTTTATGGTAAAGCACCATTTATATGCCGATCGAATTACGATTCACTCCGCCAATCATTTAGGCAGCAAAGCAATGTACAACTGCTTTAAGGAAGCTCAAAAAGAGCATAAAATGCCAAACAACATTAAAATTCTAAGATGCCCTCTGCCTCTTCGATGATATCTGCACCCTCACACATTCATTTCAACAGAATCTGTTCGGATTCAATTCTCACAGACATCCTGTTTCTATAAAATGAAGAACAATACTGCTTGTTCGATACGTATAGATGTGAATACGCTTTAAGCAGTTTATATTATATAGAAGAAAACCGCTCTAAAATACCGTTATGATAGCTTTAAAAGCAGACTATATGGTACAAAGAGCGGTTTTTTTGCTATTTAGACAGTTTAGCAGAATCCAAATCAGCTGAGAGAGCAGCCGGCTGTTTTTTAACTTCTTTTAGCTGCCTAGCATTCACAAACCAGTAAATGCTTCCTACAAACAGTCCTCCCCCTACGATGTTTCCGAGCGTAACAGGAATTAAATTATGAAATAGCCCAGCAGCCGAAATCGCATCGGGATGCGGAAGCAATAAAGCCAGACTAAGAAACGTCATATTTGCCACGCTGTGCTCGTATCCTGAAGCAACAAATGCAAACAGCATCCAAAAAATAAGCATGATCTTTGCTGCATCACTTTTAGTGCGCGAAGCGGTCCAAATCGCCAGACAAACAAGCCAGTTGCAAAGGATGCCGCGAAAAAACAATTCACTGACCGGCAAATTCATTTTTTTAGCTGCCAGCGTCATGAGTAAATGATTGAGTTCAATTCCTTTAAACAAACCGGTTCCGGTAATTAACAAACAAAGCCCAAACGCTCCTATCGCATTTCCGATAAAACACCACGTCCAGTTTTTGAACGTATCTTTCCATGTGGTGACTCCTGATAGCGTACTGACCGTATAAACCATATGATTCCCCGTAAACAATTCAGCTCCTGCAAATACAACAAGCAGGAGAGCAACAGCAAAAGATAACCCCATCACAAGAGAAACGACCGGTAAAGAAGCAGAAGCTAAAGGCGCTCCTACCGATAGAGCTAATATAACGCCAAGTCCCACGTAAGCACCCGCTAGTACAGCTAACAGCAAATAACTCGGTAAATGATCATTCACAAGCTTCGTTTTTTCGCGGGCTAACTCATTCATTGACTGCAGTGAATTCTTAAACAAAAGCGTTTCCTCCTTTTATTCATACTAGACGCATACTTTTTCTTCTGTTTTTTCCAAAAACCACGAAAGAACAGAAGCTTGCTTCACCACTTCACCAATCACAATCATCGCGGGATTGCTCACTTGCTGCTCAGCAGCCGTATCTACAATTGTGCCAAGCGTGCCTGTAACCGTGCGCTGATAAACCGACGTGCCTTGTTCAATAAGAGCGACCGGCGTATCCGCGCTTTTTCCGGCGTCTAAAAGCTGACGGCAAATATAAGGCAAGTTTTTAACGCCCATATAAATCGCAAGCGTATCAACTCCTTTTGCTAAATGCTCCCAGCGAATACTTTCCGGCTTTCCGCTCAAGCAGTGTCCCGTCACAACGGCAAACGAACGGCTCAGCTCACGATGGGTCACAGGAATTCCAGCATAGGCCGGTGCCGCGATGCCTGCTGTAATACCCGGAACGACTTCAAATGGAATTCCATTCTGAACGAGCACTTCTGCTTCTTCCCCGCCTCTTCCGAAAATAAACGGATCTCCGCCTTTTAACCGCACGACGATGTTTCCTTTTCTTGCGTAGAATACAAGTAAATCATGAATATCCTCTTGAGAAACGCAGTGATCACCAGGCTTTTTCCCGCAGTAGACGAGTTCCGTTCCTTCTTTTGCATACTGAAGAAGAACAGGGTTCACTAATCGGTCATATAAAATAACGTCTGCTTTTTCTAAACATTTGGCTGCTTTTATCGTTAGCAAATCTGGATCTCCTGGTCCGGCTCCTACAATGTACACTTTTCCTGTTCTCATTTTTGCTTCGCTCCTTTTAGTGTGTCCCCTTGAATTTTTATGGCGCGTTGAAAATCAACGCGCCTCGTTACTTATTCTTCAATTAAAAGATACAGCAAATCTCCTTCAACAGACGCTTCGTACGTGTCTACACAGCCACTGTCAGGCTCTTGCACGTTACCGTCATGCAGGCAAATTTTCCAGTCGTGCATCGGACAAAACACCGAGTCGCCGCTCACGATCCCTTCACTTAGCACCCCGCCTTTATGCGGACAGCGATTTTCAATTGCCCGTATTTTTCCGCTTGATAGCTTAAACACCGCAATTTCTTTTCCGTTTACTTTCACTGTTTTACCAAGGCTTACTGGAAAATCATGAATTGACCCTACGCATACTTTTGTAATGTTTTTATTCACCATCTTTATTTCCCCCCAGCATTATGATGTGACAACTGTTTCGAACAGCTCTTTTTTCGTTTTTTTGCTTTCGACGATTTCTTTCCAAGGATCACGGTACGTAGATAACGCTTCGTCCATACGCATATTCAGCTCTCTTCTCGTCTGGGCGTCATCAAGCACTGATTGAATGTGCGAAAGTCCCATGCGCTCAATCCATGCAGACGTACGCTCTAAGTAATTAGCCGTTTCTCGGTAGTACTGTAAATACGCTCCTGTGATGTCCATCAATTCTTCGTCTGTTTTTACTTTATACAACAAATCTCCGCCGCGAAGATGCGTACCTCCATTTCCGCCCACGTAAATTTCCCAGCCGCCGTCGATTCCAATAAAGCCAATATCTTTAATGCCTGACTCAGCACAGCTTCTCGGACAAGCGGATACAGCCATTTTCACTTTATGAGGCGTCCATAGTCCTTCAAATTTTTTCTCAAGCGCAATTCCAACGCCCATTGAATCCTGCGTGCCAAAGCGGCAAAACTGTTCGCCGACGCATGTTTTCACCGTTCGCAGCGACTTGCCGTACGCGTAGCCGGAAGGCATATCTAATTCTTCCCATACGCTAGGCAAATCTTCTTTTTTAACACCGAACAAATCAAGACGCTGTCCACCCGTCACTTTTACAAGCGGAATTTCATATTTATCAACAACATCTGCAATTTTTCGTAAATCTTCTGCATTTGTGACCCCTCCGTACATGCGAGGAACAACAGAATACGTGCCGTCTTTTTGAATATTCGCGTGCATGCGTTCATTCACAAATCGTGATTCGCGCTCATCAACGTATCCGGTCGGATTCACCATACCTAAATAATAGTTCAGCGCCGGACGGCATTTCGAACAGCCTTCTTCATTGTTCCAGCCGAGTACATTCATAACTTCACGCGTATGCGAAAGGCCTTTTGCTTTAATTTCTTCGACAACTTCATCTCGTGACAGAGTCGTACAGCCGCAAATCGCTTCTTTTTGAGCCGTAGCGTCAAAGTCAGCGCCAAGCGTATGCTGAAGCACTTCCGCTACAAGCGGTTTACATCCTCCGCAGGAGCGAGAGGCACTTGTACAAGCTTTGATTTCATCAACCGATGAGCATCCTTGTTTTTGGATAGCTTCCAAAATCGTACCTTTTGTTACGCCGTTACAGCCGCAAATAATATCATCGACGCTCATGCTTGCTACTAAGCTTTCACCCGCGCTACCGTCAGAAGGCTGTAAAATCGACACTTTTGCGACATCAGATACATCTTCTTGCTTTTGAATCATTGAAAACAGTCGATTTCCGTCGCTGCTGTCTCCAAAAAGAACGGCTCCTACGATTTGATTGCCTCGCAAAACAAGCTTTTTATAAATGCCGTCTTGTTCATCGAACACCTTGATCGCTTTTTTCTCTTCATCTTCCGTGAAGTCTCCTGCCGAAAACACTTCAACACCTGATACTTTTAGCTGCGTGGATAAAACCGATCCTTCATAAGGCACTTTTTCTGCCCCGCAAATTGCTTTTGCTAATGCTTTTCCTTGTTCATACAAAGGTGCTACCAGTCCATATACCATTCCTCTATGCTCTGCACATTCTCCAACCGCGTAGACGTTTGGAATATCCGTTTGCATATAGTCATTCACAACAATTCCTCGGTTTACGTTAAGTCCCGCTTCTTTTGCAAGCTGAACATTTGGCTTAATTCCAACGGCCATCACGACTAAATCAGCTTCTAAAAACGTCCCGTCTTTAAAAGATAATCCTTCAACTCGCTCATCGCCGACGATTTCCGCCGTTTGTTTTTCAAGTAAAAACTTCATGCCTTGTTTTTCTAATTCGTTTTGAAGCAATTTGCCGGCTGTTGGGTCGAGCTGACGTTCCATTAAATACGGAGCTAAATGAATCACAGATACGTCCATTCCCAAATTTAACAGTCCGCGCGCCGCTTCTAATCCAAGCAGTCCGCCTCCAATAACCGCTGCTTTTTTATACTGCTGTGATGCCTGCAGCATTTCATCCGTGTCTTTTATATCTCGAAAAGCCGTAACTCCTTTTTTATCAGACCCTGGAATCGGAAGAATAAAAGGAAGAGAGCCCGTTGCTAAAATTAATTCATCATATGATTCTACTCTGCCGCTATTTGTCGCTATTTCTTTTTTTACTGAATCGATACTAGTAACCGTTTCGCCCGTATACAATGTAATATTGTTTTCTTGATACCAGTTCCAATCGTTTAACGTAATATCTTCAACATTCGTATCTCCTTGCAGCACTTTTGATAGTAAAATACGATTATAGTTCGGATGCGGCTCGCTTCCGAAAATCGTAATTTCAAACGCTTCGTTTGAAACTTTCAATACTTCTTCAATCGCTCGAACTCCAGCCATTCCATTTCCAATCAATACGAGTTTCTTTTTTTGCATCTTCCATTCCTCCCCTGGCGTCTATACCTGCTTGTTTCAAAGATATATTTTCTATGCATCTTTAAAGATATATTTAAGATATATGAATTTTCTGAATCGTTCAACTTATGTGTTAGGTTATCTAACACTATTATGGTATGTATGCGATTCCATTGCTTTAACAGCAAGCAAAAAAAATAAGTGCTCTAATTACGTTTTAATTGAGATCATCCTTTGCATTTTATTTTGTGATGTTTTTCACAACATTAATTTAGCAAGAATAAATAACCTGAGCTATGATAAAAATCACTCCTATATGTTGATAAGTCAAAAATAAAAACCCTAAAAATTCTTTATAAAGAATTTTTTAAATAAACCGTTCTTTATACTATTTACTATCACTCTTTTATTCTTTATAATGAATTATACAGACCTTTATAAAGAACAGAACGGAGAATCAGAATGCCACTCATAAACGTTAAGAAATTTTGGACTCCTTTAGAGATTTTTGGCTTTAAACTTTATAAGTGTAGAGATACCAAAAATTACTACTATAAAACGAAGAAAAGTCACAATCTAGCAAAATTATGAAAAAACAAGCCATCTTTCAAAAGAAAGATGGCTTGTTTTTTATTTTCCCGTAAACCAATTCACAACATATTCTCCCCACACTTCATTTCCTTTTTTCGTTAAATTCCCGCTGTCTTTATTGATATACTCGCCTAAATGAAACGGCCAAATGAGCGAGTGATTCATATAATATACCCAGTTTGCTTCAGATACTCCCCTGATCGCTTCTACCCCTTCTTCATAGGACTCCGTGTGTGAAATATATGGCTGTGACGGCTGAACCATAAGGGTCTTTTTCAAGTCTTTGAGCTGATGAATTAGCTTGTCTGTATTTTCAAGCGTCTCATCTAGCGTAAGGTGCTGATAATCATTTTTAAGAGGTGCTTCAAACAGAATAATGTTTGGCTGAAGTTGATCAATTTGATCGGCAATATGTGAGGATAAAAGCTCATCGGTTGTCCCGTTACCATATGAAAGTGTTTTGACCGTAAATACATCACGTCCATATGTAGCTGCTAGCTCTTTTTTTAACTGCTGAGGCCACCCTGCTTCCTTTGCGGATGTGGCAACCACAAGAGTCAGAGGTTTTTTATTTGCGATAGATGACTGGATTTGCTTTGTAATAAAGTCTGGAAGATTTTTTGTATAAGCAGATACATCAGAAAACTGTTTTTCTTTATGTACAACAGCAGTTTTTACTTCACTTGCCTGCGCTTCCGTTTGCTCCTGCCAGTGCTGCGTCCCCGCATACATCACCGCGCCGCACAAAACAGCCGCCGCCACATTTACCCCAACCATCGCCTTCATTCAATCTCCCCTTTACCCACTTTTTAAAAACCAACTATATTCTGCCCACCCAACTTACATTCAATAGAAAACACAAAAGGACAACCACAAAAATACTTCACTGAATTTGCCCAAAAAGGTTCACCTATGCGGCAGGCGCAAACCCGCAAGGGAGGGTGACTGCCGCATATGTCTAGCAACTCTACCATCACCGCTCTTCCGTGATGGTAGAGTTGCTACATCGATATATAAATAGTATAGATTAGTAGAAATTGGAATGGGGGACCTTTCGTACGTAAAATCTCTACAAATACACGTATACTTCGCATATTTCCTAGCGAAACGTGAAGTTTCCGGGGAAATTACGTCACGTTTCTTAAAAAGAAAACATAATGTACGCTCATTCGCACATGTGATCTTCCCCTTGTACAGTAGAGATACCGGCGGAATACAGCAAAAACGCGTTTTTGAAAAAGGAATGCTACATGCAAAAAAGCTCGTTTGATCAAATCGCTTCATCTTTTCATCCATTAATTGTGTCGATGATTAAAAAGTTTCATATTTACAAAGACTACGACGAATATTATCAAATTGCGTTGATTGGTTTATGGAGAGCGTATCAAAAATTTGACGAAAACAAAGGATCTTTTTCTGCTTATGCCTACACAACCGTGCGGGGTACAATCCTTTCTCATTTAAAAGGCACCATTTTATACGAAGAACGTGAAACACCGGCTGAGCAGAACCTGCTTTCACTAAACGAAGATCACGCTCTTCCCGTTCCGCTAGAAAGTGAAATTATTAAGCAGCATATCGAACACTTAACGGGAAGAGAAAAAATCTATGTACTCGAACATCTGCTAGAAGGCTACTCGTATAAAGATATTGCCTGCAAATACGGAGTCTCTACGGGAGCCGTTAAAAACTGGGGGAAAGCAGCTCGCAAAAAGCTAAAGGCCTCACTTCTTAAGGAATAAAAAAAGGAGGAAGCTTATGATAAGCTTCCTCCTTTAGTACACATGTGTAGTCCAAACGATTGTTCATATGTAGGACAAGTTTATTCGATAAATCGAACGCATTATGCCAAGACAACCGGACTTTCTAAACAGTAATTCCGAATAACAGCTGCTCTGGCTAACTTTTTTTCTAAACTATAATAAGAAAGTTTTACTGGAATGAACGTTCCGTCTTTGAAGTGAATCAGCATGGAGGTTGAATTAACTGTAGCAAGCGTATGTGAAGTATGAACGTGAGAGGAGAAAATCCAAGCACAGCTATAGTCATTGGGCGAAGATGTAGGAAACGCAATAATCGCTTGTGAACGACTAATGACAAGAGGTGTAAGCTGTTTATAGGGAAATAGTTTTCGAACAGCGGCAATGGATCCTTTAAACGTACTTAATTCTCGAATGCACGCTTCTTCTAATAATTGCTTACAGGTCTTGCTTAGCATGTATTCTCCTGCTTCATCCAGCACCTTTGTGCAGTGTATAGGATCGTTCACTGGAATCAATGCTTTTGTCGTCAAACCAATTTGATACTTTTCATCATTTGTCATACATCTACCCCCTTTGCTACTTTATAACTATTCTATACTATCGAAACGGGAAAAATCTAGTCTTTTTTTCTCATTATTTGAAATGTTTTGAATATATTTAATATCCAAAGAAAAAAGCGCTGAAGCCAGCGCCTTTCTTTTAAATAAAAATGTCTAAAATAAGAACCATTGCAAACGCCGCAAATGATAGAATCGTTTCCATCACTGTCCACGTTTTTAACGTTTGAGCCACTGACATATTGAAGAATTCTTTGATTAACCAGAAGCCAGAATCATTTACGTGCGATAGCATTACAGAACCTGCGCCTGTTGCCAGTACTAGCAGCTCTGGGCTTACGTTTGGCATCGTTGCTGCAATTGGTGCGACAATACCTGCTGCTGTGGTCATGGCTACTGTTGCTGAACCAACTGCTGCACGAATTAACCCGGCAATCACAAATGCTAACACGATAGGAGAAAGATGAGCATCTTGAGCAAATCCTGCAATCGCGTCACCTACACCGCTTGCTGTTAAAATTTTGTTAAAACCGCCGCCTGCACCGATGATTAAAATGATCGAAGCAACGGGTCCAAGACATTCGTTTGTGAATTTTAATAGATCATCTTTGTTGTACCCTCTTGCAAAACCGAACGAATAAAAAGCAAATACCAATGAAATTAAAAGCGCTACGATTGGACTTCCGATAAAGTTTGTTACGTAGCGAATCGTACTTGTTTCTGGATAAACGAACCCAGTAATTGTTGCTAAAAGCATTAATAGTACTGGAAGTAAAATCGTGAATAACGTAATGCCGAAGCCAGGAAGGTCTTTATGCTTCGACTCTGTGAACTGCTCCATGATTTCACCCGTTGGCTCTACGTGAACACGGCGTGAAATGAACGATCCGTAAATAGGACCTGCCACAGCTGCAGCTGGAAATGCCACAACTAATGAATACAAAATCGTTTTACCTAAATCTGCTTTAAAGATATCTACCGCTAGCATCGCTGCCGGATGCGGCGGTACTAAACTGTGAACAACGGCTAAACCGGCAATTAATGATAAACCAATTTTAATAAGTGACGTACCCGTATGCTTGGCAATTACAAACACAAGCGGAATTAATAATACAACACCAACTTGGAAAAAGACCGGGATCCCGCAAATAACGGCTACAACCATCATTGCCCAGTGTACGTTCTTTTCACCGAATACTTTAATTAACGTGCGGGCAATACGCTCAGCTCCGCCTGACTCTGCCATCATTTTACCTAACATCGTTCCAAGACCAAGAACAATCGCGATAAATCCTAAGACGCTCGCTACTCCTTCTTGGAAAGCCGTTACGATATCAGGCAGCTTCATTCCTGAAATAAGACCCATAAACAAAGCCGCAACAATCAGCGCTACGAACGGATTTGTTTTAAATTTGGCAATTAAAAAGATAAGTCCAACGATCGATACAATCGCATACAGCAAAAGACTTGCTTCATGACTTAATCCAAATACTGAATTCATATGTTCATCCCCTTAGTGTGACCATTTTTCATGTACGTACATCCAAATAATGTATACGCTTTCAAATATTTTCTAAAGTGAACGCACCTCGTACGTCCACTTCTTTCTATTTACTTAGTAATTCAACCGTTTCACGAAGCGTTGTTTTGGCTCCAACGTTTCCAGGGAAAATGATGTACGCAATGCTTGGAAACTTGCTTTCCTCTCCCGTTACCCATACCGGAATGCCGGGTTTGATTTGTCCAGCAACCGTCGCGCGCTTTACGGATAAGCCGTTTACGCCGATATCGCTTGACGTAATGCCGCCTTTTGCAACGATAAAGTTTGGACGAACGTTCAAGCGGCGAACAATGCTTGTAACCGCATCTGAAATTTTTACCGATAATTTAAGCTCTTCTTCTTTTTTGCCTTCACCAAGATCTAAGCGCTCGCGTCTTGTATACACAGCTACCGTTTGACCTTTGGAAATAAGCTTTTCTGCTTCAGTGATAATACGGTTCACTTCTGCTTCAAATTTTTCAGGTTCTAAGACAAGATGACAATCAAATTCAATAAATTCAATGAAGCTGCATTTCTTTAATTCTTCCAGCTGCTCTGTTGTTTTTTTAACGTGCGAGCCAACCATAATTAATCCGCCGTTTGACGACTTTTCTTTAATGAGCTCTTCTTTTGTTAAAAGATCTTTATCGCTCACGCCGCCCATCACTTTTGTTAGAGCCGCAGCGCTTCGATACATAAAGTGCTTTCCAAGCTTCATCGCGCGAAGAAGCGCAATCGTCACAACTTTTACGTCTACATAATCCACTGCGTTCACAACGACTTTGTTAAAGTCTTTCACTTCCATTAACTGATTTGTGATCGTCACTAAATCAAGTGCACGGATGCTCCCGAGCGAAATATATGTCGTATGACTTGCTTTGAATTTTCCTTCTGACTTTTCTTCCACCCACTCCCCTAAATGAGACTTACTGTAGCCAAACGTACGGTCTTTTGCAAACTCCGTTTCTCCTGCCGGCACTAAGTAATCTTCATCCTGCACGTAGTGAATGTTATCAACTGTGAATCGTCCGCCTTCTTTAAAGAAAGGAAAGATCACTTCGCCGTCAAGCACTTGGTTTGAGTGCTGTTCAACGGTTTTCTTTAATACTTCCGTTTCTAACGGGTAGTGACCGCGAAGAGTCGAATCACCTCTGCTGATAATTAAAAACTCTTTATCTACTTCAGCCGCTACCTCTGTAATAACAGCCGCAATGTCTTTGTGGGCTTTTTCCGTTTCAGAAGCGGTAAATCCGCGTGAATTTGTTAGAATAAAAAACATGGAGTTTTCTTCTAAAAATCCTTGCTTGATGCTGTCTTTGCTCCAGTCTGTATAAACGGAAATGCCGTTAACAGTTTGAACCCCCGTTGGATCATCATCCAGAACAATGATTTTTTGATTAAACGTCAGAAGCTCTTCGTCGAGCATTTTTTGTACAAGCGCTTCATCGACCGCTGGAATGTTTTTAAACACATCGCTTACAAGACGTTTTGCATCTTGTTTAATCATGCTTCCACCTTCTTTTTCACTTCAACGTTTGCTAACTTTTCATAGTACTGTACAATCCCACCGTGATCATCGCTTGCTTTTCCGTCTACTTTTAACGCATGGAAAATTTCCACAAGCTGACTTGAAAGCGGAAGCGGTACGCCAATGTCATGAGCCGTTTCCATCACGTTTGTCATATCTTTTAAGTTAATATCAATGCGTCCGCCTGCTACAAAGTTGCGGTCTAAAATAAGCGGCACTTTTGCATCTAATACAGCGCTTCCTGCTAATCCGCCGCGAATCGCTTGATACATTTTTTCAACGTCAATGCCTGCTTTGGCTGCTAGTACAAGCGCTTCAGACATTGCTGCAATGTTTAAGTTCACAATCACTTGATTTGCAAGCTTAGCCGTTACGCCGCTTCCATTGTCACCAACAAGCGTTATTTCTGCTCCCATCGCATGAAGAATAGATGAAACGCTTTCAAAGATTTGTTCATTTCCCCCGACCATAATCGCAAGCGTGCCGTCAATTGCTTTTGGCTCTCCGCCGCTAACCGGAGCGTCTAGCATGTGAATTCCTTTTTGTGCAAGTTCAGCGGCAATTTCTTTTGATGCTACCGGTGAAATGGAGCTCATATCGATGATAACGCTTCCTTCTTTTGCGCTATGAATCAACCCTTCTTCTCCAAGCACTACGCTTTTTACATGATGTGAAGCCGGAAGCATCGTGATCATCACGTCGCTGTTCACTGCAACTTCAGCAAGACTTTCTGCTCCAAATCCTCCTGCTGCTTTCACTTCTTCTACTGCTGCCTTATTAATATCGTAAACCGTTACCTCAAAGCCTGCTTTTAATAAATTGAGCGTCATCGGTTTTCCCATAATTCCAAGTCCAATAAATCCAACGCGTTTTGTCATTTTCGTTTCCTCCCCTTGTTGTATACGTTTTCAAATATGTTTTAAAAAAGAATGTATACGTTAAAATATTTTTTGTATACATTTCTGATAATTTTGTATACACTCATCATATTCGCATTTTATTTATTTGTCTAGCCTTTTTTTAAATGAAATTTATTTCTAAAAGCGAAACTTTCCGTCCCACCTTTTCACAAGTTATAGTATGATTTGGGTATACGCGTACAAAATGATAAAAAATAAAGAGAGAAAGAGACGAGATTTTCTCGTGTCGAATGCTAGAGGTGAAGTAGAGTATGTTAAGAAATCAAGGTTCTCGTTCGTCTCATCACCCTTCTTATGAGATGATTCGAGATAAAATTTTAAACGGTGAGCTTGAAGGCGGTACAAAAATCGTCGAAGAAAAATTAGCGAGCGAGCTTGGATTCAGCCGAACGCCAATTCGTGATTCCATCAGACGCTTAGAATATGAAGGACTGATTGTTCGAAAAAAAGTGGTGTCGCCGACAGAAAAAGATTTACGCAACTTGTTTGAAGTGCGAATGCTGCTAGAAGGTTCAGCTTCTAAAGCTGCTGCGACTTTTTTGTCTGATAACGAATTAGAAGAATTAAAGGAATGCGTAGACATCGGAAGAAACGGCTCGTTTGAAGAAATTATGAACGCAAATGAACGGTTCCACGCTATTATTGTGAACGCAAGCAACAATGATGTAATGATTAACATCATCGACCGCATGCAGTCGATCATTTACTTATTCCGTCACACTGTGGTGTTTTACAACCGCCCGTTTTTAATTGACGAACATGAAGACATTTATAAAGCGATTAAAGAACGCAATGCTGAAAAAGCAGAATCATTAATGCAAGAGCATCTTCAAAAAGACTTAGAGTTTTGCCTGCATTTGCTTCAAAGAAGACAATAAAAAAGCTGCCAACCGGCAGCTTTTTTATACGTACATCTTTTCCTTTGTAGAAATAT
This sequence comes from Priestia sp. SB1, assembly GCF_038898415.1. Taxonomy (NCBI): domain Bacteria; kingdom Bacillati; phylum Bacillota; class Bacilli; order Caryophanales; family Bacillaceae; genus Priestia; species Priestia sp. SB1. The sequence goes on from NZ_JBBJSS010000003.1 coordinate 359,486, forward strand.
CAGCTAACTGTCCGCTGCTGTTTTTGAACACCACGTGTTCCTTTGAAAACTTCGTTGGTGAATCAATGCCGGCAGCTGCTGCTAAATTAAACAACCCTTCACGTAATGACAGCACGTAGTTGCACACGCGGTATGACTTTTCTTCAATAATAAGCGCTTTTTGCAGCTTTGGATCTGTTGTGGCTACGCCCACTGGACAACGGTTATTGTGACAAACCTGCGCTTGAATACAGCCAACAGAAAACATAAAGCCTCTGGCAATATTTACGCAGTCAGCGCCCAGTGATAAAGCCGTAGCAATTTTATCAGCCGTTAACAGCTTGCCTGATGCAAAAAGTTTTACTTGATCACGAACGCCATATTTTTTAAGCAGGTCATCCACAAAAGGAAGTCCTGAAAACAGCGGTACCCCCGCTCCGTCTGCTAATTCTTGAAACGATGCGCCCGTTCCTCCTTCTGCTCCGTCAATCGTAATAAAGTCAGGACCGCTTCCGGTCTCTTTCATATACGCCGCCATTTCTTCAAGATCATTTGTGTTTCCTACAACCATTTTAATGCCTACTGGCTTGCCGCCCACATCTCGAAGCTTTTCAATAAACTGAAACATTTCAGGATACGACGCGAACTCTTTAAAACGATTTGGACTGTCTACCGATTCTCCTGGCTTTAAGTTGCGGATTTCTGCGATTTCTTCCGTTACTTTGGAACCGTCTACGTGACCGCCTCGCGTTTTGGCTCCTTGGGCGAGCTTAATTTCAAACGCTTTGATTTGCTTCATTTCACTTTTCTTTTTAAATTCTTCCCATGAAAATTCGCCTTCTTTTGTCCGAACGCCAAAAAGCCCAGGGCCAATTTGAAAAATAATATCGACGTTTCCTTTCAAATGATACGGTGACAGGCCTCCTTCTCCCGTGTTCATCCACGTGCCGCCTGCTCGTCCTAATCCTAGGGATAAAGCGGTAATCGCGTGGTCACCAAGCGCTCCAAAGCTCATGCCTGATTGACCGATTAATCCTTTTACAACAAAGGGATTTTTGCATGAAGGACCTATCACGACCGCATCTTCATCTCGCAAATAAAACGGATCCGCTTCTTTTTCTTCGCGGTGCTCTCTTCGGCTGAATAAGTTATCGGCGTCCATTTTATATACTTTCGTTTTAATTTTTGGCGTATTATCCGCTTTCATTTCATCGCGCTGCTTTGGAAACACCGCGTTTCGAATATAATAGCCCGGTTCGTTAAAATCACGCTCTGAGCCAAACCCCATCATTCGGTTGAGGTATTTACCTGACTTAACGGTTTGTTCATATTGATTTCGAGAAAACGGCTTGCCTTCGTTATTATTTAAAAATAAATACTGACGCAGTTCAGGCCCCATTTTCTCAAAAATATAGCGCATTTTCCCGAGCAGCGGATAGTTTCTCAAAACCGAATGCTCTTCTTGTTTTTCGTCTTTCATCCAAAGAATAATAGCAATAATAACCGGCACTACAATTACAAACATCATGACCGCACCAAAAATAAGTAAAATGATTTCAAACACTCCCATGATATCCCTCCTAAAAAGACTCTCCTGTAAGGAGAGTCACTGATTAAAGCATTCTGCTTAGTCCTTTACGAAGCGGCGGCATTTCGAGCTCATGTTCTTTAAAGAACTTTTTCATGATGTGCTTCGAATAATTGGCCGCTTGTCCGAATGAAATTTTGCCTGGAAGCGGCGGTTCATCAGCAACAACGACATCAATCACTACAGGAACATTCGCAAGCGCTGCTTTTTCAAAAGCGGTTTCGAGCTCTTCGTATTTTTCAACGCGGTAGCCGATTCCTCCGCATGATTCAGCGAACTTCGCAAAGTTCATTTCACCAAGCTGCGTTTGGTAATCCAAGTGACCTTGAATAGCTTGTTCATATTTAATCATGCCGATTTCACTGTTATTAAGGACGACGACAACAATCGGCAGCTTGTACTTCACAGCCGTTACAAAGTCTTGCATGACCATCGTAAAGCCTCCGTCACCGCATACGGCTACCGATTGTTTTTCAGGATGAGCAAGCTTTCCTGCAATCGCAGCCGGAAGTCCGCAGCCCATCGTTGCCAGCCAGCTTGAAATCACAAATTTTTGATTCGTCATGCGGAAATGTCTAGCCATCCATACCGTCACGTTCCCAACATCAACAGAGACAATCGCATCATCATCAACAATTTTTTGCAGCTTAGGAATAACTTGCTGCGGCTTGATTGGCGTACTCACTTCGTTTTCTTCTTTTTCTACGTGTTTCCACCAGTTTTCCATATTAACTTGACACTCTTCTAGGAAGCGGCGGTTTTCTTGATAATCTAAATTATGCGCAAGCTGTGACAGCGTCGTTTTGGAGTCTCCAACTAATCCGATAGATACAGGGTAGCGTCTGCCGATTTGTGTAGCGTCAGAGTCCAGCTGAATCGCTTCAACCCCGTCCGGTAAAAACTCACGGTATGGAAACGAAGTTCCAATCATAATCAGCAAATCGGTTTCTTCCATCGCTTCATACGCCGGCTTTGTCCCAATTTGCCCGAGCTGCCCCAGGTTATAAGGATGATGATCCGGCAGTATTCCTTTACCCGGAAGCGTAAAGATAATCGGTGCCGCAATTTTTTCCGCAAACTGCGCTAATTCAAGCTTGGCGTGCTTGGCGCCTGTTCCTGCTAAAATAACCGGTTTTTTTGCGTATTTAATTGCTAGAAGAGCTTTAGCTACATCTTCTGGGTCACTGTGAGAAATACTTTTTGATACATTGGCAACTGGCGTTTTTTCATCAATTTTAATCGTTGAAGACGGAATATCATCTGGAATGACTAATACCGCGACGCCTTTTTTCGCGTAAGCCGTTCGAATTGCTTGCTGCAGCAGATGCGGAAATGATTCTGGCGAGTCTACTCGGTGATTAAACACCGACACATCGTCAAAAACACGTTCTAAGTTCACTTCTTGAAACGATTCGTTGCCAAGCTTCGCACGAGGCACTTGTCCAGCTAGCACTAGCACCGGTGCACCGTCTGCTTTGGCATCATATAAGCCGTTTAACAAGTGAATCGCACCCGGCCCTCCAATTGACAGACACACGCCGATTTTACCCGTGATTTTAGCGTAAGAAGATGCCGCAAGTGCGCCTACTTCCTCGTGACGGACTTGAATAAACTCAATTTCATCTTTTTCACTTCGCAGATTGTCCATAAAATGATTGATTGAATCTCCGGGCATACCGAAAATGTGATCAATCTTCCATTCTTTTAAAACCGACATAGCTGCTTTTCCAGCTGTAGTTTTTATCATATTCAGCCTTCCTTTCTTTAACTTTGTTTCTATTCCATACCACAATGAAAGAAAGACAAAACAAGGGACTTTCCCGTTTTTATGGAAAAGTCCCTTGTTTTCAGCTAAATAATTTAAATAAACTAAATTTTTTCATCGGCTCAGGCTCTAATTGATGCACCGGACGACCGTCGATAATCGCCTCTGCATTTTCAATAAAAAAATAAAGTTCTGAAGCACCGTACATATCGGAAATGTAATCATACGCTTTTGAAAGTGAATAGTCGTGGTAATTGCGAGCATGAACGCCAGAGGCAATCACGTGGGCGAAGCGGTATTTAATAAACGTACAGGCCGCTTTTCTTTCTTTTTTTCCATTTAAGCCAAGAATACTAGCCGCACTTAGCTGAACGAGTACGCCTTTTTTAACAAGCTCATACAAACGCTCCGGATGATCGCGGAACAGCGGATGACATTCTGGTGAACGTAGAATAGGCACAACGTCTTTTGTGAGAAGATCAGACAGTATCTTTTCAAAATAAGGTGAGATATCATATTCAGGCAGTGAAAGAAATAAATATTTATCGGTGTGATTAAGTGTAAGAAGCTGATTTCGCTCATAGTTTCGCAGAAGTTGAGGCGATAAAGGGACAAGCTGACCTGGTAATACTTGTAGAGGAACACATGAATTTGTAAGCCATTCATTAGCTGCATTTACATAGAGAAATAAATGGTGCTTCATAAACTCTTGATCGCTATCATAAAGCGGCGTCGCCACAACGGACTGAACGCCTTGATCCGCTAAGGAGCGTGCCATCTTCAAAAAACCGTCTACTTCCTCAGGTCCGCTATCGATATTAGGCAATATGTACGTATGAATATCAATCACTTTATTTCCCTCCCTGCGTTTTGTATAGCTCTATTCTACGACGATTTTAAATGTGAAACTATGTATTCTTCTCGACATTTACCACCACAAACCCCGGAAAACCGCGTACTTTCCTGTCATCTACTTAACTAACAATATTTTACTATCACTTTATGTGAAAACGCAAACATAATTTGTAAAATAACGCCAAATAATGATGATAAAAGAAGGGATTTAAATAGGTCTTTGTATGCAAATACCCTGATTAAACAGAAGTTAATCAGGGTAAAAAGGGAAAAGTTAAAAGATTCCTAGGAATTTTGTTTTTTTGATGCGTTCAGGCTCTTGCTTATAGACAGCCTTCCCGCTCGCAATAGCCTCTGCATTTTCCATAAAATGATAAAGCTTGCTGTTGCCGTATTTTTTAGAAACAGCTGAATAGGCTTTTTGCAGACCGTACTGCTGATAGTTTTCACGATTCACACCTGATGCAATAACGTGTGCTAATCCGTGATCAATGAACTGATAAGCTGCTTTTTTAGCTTTACTGCCGTTGCCGCCCAGCACACTTTGTGCAGACAGCTGAACGACTGCTCCATTTTTTACGAGCTTGTACAAGTGCGGAGGATTCTCCACAAATAATGAATGGCACTCAGGCTCATTTAAAACCGGTACAATACCTTTTAGCTGAAGCTCGTAAGCAATATTTTCTAACACTCCAATTTCCACGTCTTGTGGAATGTGTAAAAACATATATTTTTCATTTTCATTTATTGTCATCGTGTAATACTCTTCATTTGATACAATCATATTGGTAGAGGCAATTACTTTTTGACCTGGTAAAACGCTTAACGAAATAGAAGATTTTCTTAACCATTCATTCGCAAGATCCACGCCTTCTTTATAGCTGGAATCTTTTCCGTCATAAAGAGGTGCTGCTACGACTTCTGTTACTCCTTGTTTCACTAATACATTTGCCATTTCTAAAAACTCTTCTACACTTTTGGGACCACTGTTCACATTTGGCAAGATATTGGTATATATATCTATCATTTTTTTCTCCTCTTTCTATGCCTCAGATCATGGATAGTATTCCATGAGTTATATTATATCACAGGGCTTTTTTTCTATCTTCTAGCATAAGTATCTATTTTTGCTCATGCTCTCTTTTGGGGTTGATAGACGTTCATTTTGCATTGAAATGGAACATTCTTTTCTTGAAAAAAATGTTAAAAAGAAATGAACTAAAATAGTTAGAGCATCATCATGAGTAAATGTACCTAAATATTAATTGGATATTCCCTTCGAAACCTCTGTATTGAGTCCAAATTCCGGCTTCCTGTTTAACAATTAAAGTATATTTATAAATAAATTAATAATATTATTTACCTCCAAGCGTTCATGTCAGATGAAAAGCATAAATAGATGGAGCCTTACGCAAAGGCATTCTTAGCCAGCATACTATGCAAGATTGTTAGAACAGCTTAACGCTTTACTTTTACCTGCTGTGACGAATTAAAAAATAAAAGCACGCACCTTTGTTATAAGGTAGCGTGCTTTTTCATTATGAATTGGTAAAATACTCAGAGAGAAATTTAAACCATACCTTTTCTCCCTCTTCATTCGGTTGACCATTTTCATCAGATAAATACTTTAAAATGTCTTCCTCATTATAATTTGGCCATGCACTCCAGTGATTTACAAACTCATATCCATTTTCTTTAGCAAAGGTTTCTAAGGCCTTTACGTCATTAGGGTAGTTTTGAGCTTGATAGACCGGCGCTGATGGCTGAAAAATAGTAACTAATTCTTTATTTTCACTTTCAATATGCTTCATAATGACTTGCAAGTTATCCACTGTATTATTAATACCTACTATGCCGTTATCATTTAATAAAAATGGTTCAAAAAGCAAGATATCAGGCTTTGCTTTTGTAATTTCTTCATACGTTTTTGTTTTCACAAATTGTAATGTATTCATTTGTTTGTATTCATACAACTCTACATTTATCAAATCTGTCCCATATGTATCTTCCACTTTTTCTTTTAATAAAGCTCCCCACGTCTTTACGTCTTTCTCAGGAGCGGACCCCAAAATTACAAGTTTTACAGGATTTCCTGTTTTCTTTGCCTTTTCTAATTTTTTTACAATTGATTCCGGCAAGTTCTTAGTCTCGGTTTGCATATCCTTTTCTGTTTCTGCTGCGCTTACTCTCGTAGGCTTTGTTTCGAACTGTTTGTCTAATTGATGATTCCAGTACATCTTTCCTGCTACTAAAGATGAGATAAAGATGAGAATAGCAAATACGTTAATTAAAATTTTCATAAATTGTCTCCCTTACTATATCTTTCTTTTTTTCTTTTATTATAATATAATTTTAAAGTACATGAAGAAATTTGATTAAATTTGTCATTTTTTTAATCATTTTGACGTGTTTTCTGATGAAAAAGATAAGAATAATGGCTTACATAGAAGACATTTATTTTATCAATACATAAGGAAAAGGAAGAGAGGTTCCACATGGAAGAACAAGTACAACCTTCAAACGCGCGCAGACGCAAACGAAAAAAACCGAAAAAGAAACGCGCGTTCAAAATTATTCTTGGTATTATTTTAGTATTAATTCTAGGTGTAGCAGGCTATGCATATAGCATATGGCATTCCGTTGAAAAGACATTCACACAAACTCACGAACCGCTAAAACGTGATGTATCTGAAAAACGTTCAACTAAAGTGAGTTTGGAAAATGGCGATCCTATTTCTATTTTACTATTGGGAGTAGATCAGCGTGCCGGTGACCGAGGACGTTCAGATTCTACTATTTTAATGACGGTAAACCCAAAGACACAGTCTATGAAGATGGTAAGTATTCCACGTGATACGCGAACTGAGATTGTGGGAAAAGGAACACAAGATAAAATTAACCACGCTTACGCTTTTGGTGGCGTAGATATGGCTGTAAATACGGTAGAAAAATTCTTAGACATTCCTGTAGACTATTATGTTCAAGTGAATATGGAAAGCTTTAAAGACATTGTAGACGCTGTTGGCGGCGTAACTGTAAACAATAACCTTGCGTTTAATTATGACGGCTACAGCTTCCAAAAAGGCCCTCTAACGTTAGATGGTAAAGAAGCACTGGCTTTCACCCGTATGCGTAAACAAGACCCTCGCGGTGACTTTGGACGTCAGCAGCGCCAGCGTCAAGTAATTGAAGGCGTTATTGACGAAGGAGCTAGCGTTCAGTCTTTAACAAACTACGGTACGATTTTAGATGCAATTGGTCAAAATGTAAAAACAAACCTTACGTTTAATGATATGAAACAGATTCAATCAAACTATAAAGACGCACGTAAAAATTCAGAGCAGCTTCAAATAGATGGAAAAGGCGAAAAAATTAATGGTATTTACTATTACGCCGTATCTGATGACACTCGTAATCAGCTGTCTACTGAATTAAAAGAAAGTTTAAATCTAAAATAAAAAATTTTAGAATCTTAAATTACCTTTCTAAAACGGACATAAAAAGACGACACCCTTAAAATGTCGTCTTTTTGCTTTTATTTTTCTTATTTGTCCCTAGCTTTAATAACAACAATAAAAGAACCAAAAAAAGAAGTTATTTTCATCTATTTTATATTGCCTGATAGACTTTTAAAAACTCCATTTGCTCATTTTCCCAATTGTATTTAAACTTAGCCGTTTTACAGTTATGACTCATCGTTGTACGTAACATAGGATCTCTTAACAACTGATTGACAGCACTAGCAATCTCTTTGTAATCATGTGAGTCTACGCATAATCCAATATGCTCGCCTTCCACTACTTTTTTAATCTCTGGAAAGTCGCATGCTACCACCGGTACATCGCTCATGATGTATTCAAACAACTTATTTGAAGAAGCGGAATAGTGATTGAAGCACACATTATTTAATACTTGAAAGCCTAAGTACGCATTTTTTGTATACTTCGGTAAGTCTTGCAGCGGCACTTTCGGAATGAATTTCACTTTATCTTCCAACTTCATTTCAACTACCATACGCTCTAGCTCTGGCTTGATACGTCCGTCTCCAATAAAGACTAACGTTCCTTCTTTAAATAACGGAGCCGCTTGAACAAGCTTTTCAAGGCCTCGTCCCGTTTGAATACCACCTTGATACAACAGAATTTTTTCATTTTCAGGAAGCCCTAAGCGTTCGTGTAAATTAACTTGTTGCTGCTGCTTCTTTTTTGGACGAAACGGGTAGTTATAAACAACGTTTGGATAAAAGCCATATAAATCTTCATTGTATTTTGCACGCGTATGATTTTCTACAATCATAGAGTCAATTTTATTAATAAAGAAAGATTCCATCTTTGCGTATACACCGCTGTCGTAGCCCGTCCTGCTTGTTTGCACCTCGTGAGAATCATAGACAAGATACTTACGCTTAAAGCGAAGCTTTGAACAGATAAATCCTTGAGGCAACGTATTTAAATCATTCGAGTGATAAATCTCGTATTTCTTCTTCCTGCCTTTTAAAATCATCCTTAAGATAATGCTTCCTCTTACCCAGACCACTTGCAGCTTCGTTTTTAATAACAACGCGGCTACGATTGTAACAGGAAGGACTACGTAAGGAGCTACGTACGCTGCTCCTAACCACAGCAAAAAAGCGATTAGAGCGAGCACTTTATATTTTAGAAGGGCACGATACGCTTTTTTCATAAAAAGCAGCGAGGAAGGATAACGCTTTACGCGATGAACGTGAAAATGTTCGTTTACTTCTTCATACTGTTTTAAACCCGGATTGTTCGGGTCGTGAATACAAATTAAATCAACGGCATAACCATTCTCTGATAAAGCCGTACATTCGCGCAAGACACGCGCGTCATTGGTAAAATGATTCCATACAAACATACACACATTTTTTCTCATAACACTTCAACCTTATCCACTGATTCTGGCTGCTCTATATGCAGCTGCTCAGAACTTTTATTCTCAATTAAACGTATTAATACTTCAATATTTTTCTCCCAGAAGAAATGATTTTTCACATAATTTAAGCTATTACGAGACATTTCACTTCTTTTAGAAGGATTCTGATACAAGTATAAGATATGTCTTAGCATGTCATCTGCTGTATTCGTATCTGATACAATTCCAGCTTCATGTGAAACAATCACGTCTTTAGCATAACCAGAAACCGAAGCGACAATAGGAATACCACACGTCATATAATCAATGATTTTACCAGGAAGAACCGTTTCAAATACTTGCTTACCGTTCAACGTCACAATTCCAATATGGTGTTCAGAAATAATATGTAAACATTCTTGACGAGTAGTCGGTTTAATAAATCGAACATTTGTTAACTTATGCTCTTTGGCAAAACGTACAAATTCTTTCTTTTTAAACCCATATCCCATGACTGTCAATTCAATACTATACTCATTTAATTCTTTTGCAAGGTCCATTAGAACCGTTACATCTTGTGCTAAACCAATATTGCCTGCATACATAACTTTAAATACGTCGCTTCCAGATTCAATCATCGAAATTTCATTACGATTTGCAGCATTAGGCATAAAATGAATTTTATTTAACGGAATAGCATATTTCTCTGTCATAAAACGAATAAAGCCTTCACTGTTCACAATAATATGGTTAGCTTTCACGTAAAGAATTTTCTCTAGCCAGCTGAAAACGGAAATGACGACCGGATAATTGAATACCCCTACGCCTTTTAACGATTCGGGCCATAAATCTCGAATGTCTAGAATAAGTGGCCTCCGGTAACGGTATTTGGCAAGCAGCCCGACGACAGCAATAAAAATAGGCGGAGACGTAACGAAAATCACATCATACTTTTTTCGGTCGGTTAAAATGAATAGCATCATTTTAAAAGCAATTTCTAAATAATACATTAAACGATTGATAATACTTCTAGAATACTTGCGATTTTTCACACCGATGCGCGTTACATCATTTTCTTCATCAATAGACTCATCATCCCAAAACTGTTCGTCATGATAGATCTTTTTATTTGGATATGTGGGCTCAGTCGTCAGCACATTTACGTCATAATTTTCGTCTTTCAATAGCTTATATATATTTTTTATACGATTTCCTGCACTACCGATTTCAGGATAAAAATGTTGAGAAATCACAAGTACCCTTTTTGTCAAAGCAACTTCACTCCAATACAATTTCACTAGCTCGTCAAGCGAACTAGTGAAATATCAATTAAGCTTTTACGTTTTCTCTTTGTAATAGCTCATCCATAAATGTAAGTAAATCATCACGTAAATCTTCATGCTGAAGAGCAAATTCTAGCGACGTTTGAATAAATCCAAGCTTTTCACCTACGTCGTAACGTTTGCCCTCAAAGTCGTAAGCAAATACGCGCTGAATTTCGTTAAGCTTTTGAATCGCATCTGTTAATTGGATCTCTCCACCTGCGCCTACTTCCTGCTGTTCTAAAAACTTGAAGATTTCAGGCGTGAAAATATAGCGGCCCATAATCGCTAGATTAGAAGGTGCTGTTCCTAATGCTGGCTTTTCAACAAAGGTATCCACTTGATAACGGCGGCCATTGCTTGAAATAGGATCTACAATTCCGTAACGGTTCGTTTCGTTTTCTGGAACCGTCTGCACACCAATCACAGAAGATAACGTCTCGTCATACTGATTCATTAACTGACGCAAGCAAGGCGTTTCTGCTTGAACAATGTCATCTCCTAACAGAACAGCAAACGGCTCATCTCCAATAAATTTTCGCGCACACCAAACCGCATGCCCTAATCCTTTTGGCTCTTTTTGACGGATGTAGTGAATTTCTACGTTCGCTGATTGACGCACTTTCTCTAGAAGCTCGAACTTTTCCTTTTCTACAAGGTTTTGTTCTAGTTCAGGAGCATTATCAAAATGATCTTCAATCGCACGCTTTCCTTTACCCGTTACGATAATGATATCTTCAATGCCAGATTCAATTGCTTCTTCAATGATGTACTGAATAGTCGGTTTGTCTACAATTGGAAGCATTTCTTTTGGCATTGCTTTTGTTGCTGGCAAGAAACGTGTACCTAATCCCGCAGCTGGAATAATCGCTTTTTTTACTTTTGACATGATTAAACTTCCCCCATCTACTAATTACTTATTTTGAGCACTAAGATATTCGCTAATCGCATCGGCAATACGTTTTGAAGCAAGACCGTCACCATATGGATTCGATGCTTTAGACATACGTGCATATTCGTCTTCGTTTGTTAAAAGCTCTTTAGCAAGTGAATAAATGGTTTCTTCTTCTACACCTGCAAGCTTTAACGTTCCAGCTTCAATACCTTCAGGACGTTCGGTTGTATCACGAAGTACTAATACCGGTACACCTAATGAAGGAGCTTCTTCTTGCACGCCGCCTGAATCCGTCAAAATGATATGAGCACGTGAAGCGAAATTATGGAAGTCTACTACTTCTAGAGGTTCAATTAATTGAATGCGAGGATCATTTCCTAACACTTCGTCTGCCAATTCACGAACAACAGGATTTAAATGTACAGGATAGACAACTTGTACATCATCATGTTCCTCTACAATTCGCTTGATCGCACGGAACATATTACGCATTGGTTCACCAAGATTTTCACGACGGTGAGCCGTTAACAAAATTAAACGGTCATTTCCTACACGATCTAATACAGGGTGAGAATATTCTTCTAACACGGTTGTTTTTAATGCATCAATTGCCGTGTTTCCTGTAATAAACAACGTATCTTCTTTTTTGTTTTCCTGCAACAAGTTATGAGCAGACTTTGTAGTAGGAGCAAAATGAAGATCCGCTAATACTCCTGTTAACTGGCGGTTCATTTCTTCCGGGTACGGAGAGTATTTATTCCATGTACGAAGACCTGCTTCTACATGACCCACTTTAATTTGATTATAAAAAGCCGCAAGACCTGCGATGAAGGTTGTTGTTGTATCACCGTGAACAAGTACGATGTCAGGCTGAACTTCTTTCATGACTTGATCTAGTCCTTGAAGTCCGCGTGTTGTTACATCCATCAGCGTTTGACGGTCTTTCATAATGTTTAAGTCGTGATCTGGTGTAATATCAAACACACGCAGCACTTGGTCTAGCATTTCACGGTGCTGAGCTGTTACTGTTACAATAGATTCGAATTCTTCTGAACGTTTGTTTAATTCTAGTACAAGGGGAGCCATTTTAATGGCTTCTGGACGTGTTCCAAAAATCGTCATTACTTTAATACGCTGTTGCAATGCAGTCACCTAGTTTCATTAAATTATGTATAAAAGCACTAGTATTTTTAATAGAAAATACTAGTCTCTTTTTTTATAAAGTTCTTGTTCTTTCTGCTGAATGGCATGTGCTAAATGTTTCTTTAAAATCAGCAGCTGATCGTAAGATGCATCTTGGTAAATATACCGCACAGCCTTTTTTACACTCTTAGGTAAATGATCAAATTCTTTCATAATTTCTATACTGCTCAATAGCTTCTACCCTCTAGGCATTAAAAAATACCTAGAAACTTTTTTCGCATAATTTTTTCTGGAGATTCCTTGTAACACTGTGTACCGCCGATAACGCACTGAGCGTTTTCTAGAAACATATAATAATAGTCTCTTCCATGTTCACTCTCAATCACATCAATCGCCTCTTGCATATGAAAAGAGCGGTGTTGGAGGTTATGGGCGTCTGAGGAAACAAAATGCACGAGGTTGGCGTCTATTAACTGGTGAGAAAATTTCTTTATTTTCTTTCCAAAGTGTCCAACCAAGCTAGAAGCTGTAACTTGAGCTAATGCTCCTTTATTAATAAAGTTATAGAGAAGATCAGGGTCTTCTAACAACCGACTGTTTCGTTCTGGATGGACAATAATAGGGATGATTCCCTGTGATTGAATATCAAACAGCAGCCGCTCCGCGTAGCGAGGGACTTGACTCGAAGGAAATTCAACAAACAAGTATTTTCCCGTATTATTTAAAGTGAGAATTTTATCTTGATGATAGTCGTCTAAGATTTCACCGTAAATACGGTTTTCTTGACCAGGTAAAATGGTTAATGGCACTCCTTCACGAACTAATAAACTATTTAATTGTTCAACACTCTGTAAAATAGCTTCTTTTTCATTGAGATATCTGCCATTCTGATGATGAGGCGTCGCAACAATAGCCGTAATGCCTTCTGAGACAGCTCGCTTTGCCATTTCAATACTCATCTCACTACTTGCAGCACCGTCATCGACATTAGGCAAAATGTGACAATGTAAGTCAATCATCTACCCTCACCCCTATCCTTCTTAAGACCTAATTAAAGCAATACTTATGTTAGCATATTACAACATGTATTTCTATGTCTTTTTTTGTCGAAACATCTGCAAATCAATGCCCTGTAAATATTTAAGAATAGTCCGAATATATCTATTCATTTCATTCGAACTACTAAACAAGCCCTAAAAAGAGCTGTTCATCAAGAAAAACCTACTTTTTAGCTATCTTGTAAGTACATGAATAAACAGCAAAATTTTACTAATTACTTTTAAATACTTCAACCATGAAAAATCTCACATTTTAAACTTTTTATAACAATAGTCATAATTTCTTATATGTTTCTTCTATGAAAATACGCCAAAAAGCCTCCTCGCTAGCACATGCTAGCGAGGAGGTTTTAATTAATTAGTGCCATAATAATAATAGTAGTTACCTTCTTCTACTCTGCGGTTATTTAACACAACCCCAAGCAATTTGCCTTTTGCGTTGCTTAACAGCTCTTTCGATTTTAACGCAGCGTCTTTCTCTGTTTTACCGCTGCTGACTACTAAAATCGTGCCGTCTACTTGATTCGCTAAAATCTGCGCATCAGCTACAGCTAAAATTGGCGGCGTATCAAAAATGATCATATCAAACTGTTCCTTCATTTCTTTTAACAACTCAGCCATCTGAGCAGATGCTAACAGTTCAGATGGATTCGGCGGAATCGGACCGCTTGTTAGGACAGAAAGATGAGGGATTTCTGATTCTTGAATCGCTTGCGCTAACGTAGATTGACGTGTCAATACATTCGTAAGACCAATATGGTTTTCTAATCGGAACGTATAATGACCCGTTGGTTTACGTAAATCAGCATCAATTAGTAATACCTTTAAACCTTGCTGTGCGTAAACCGTTGCTAGATTAGAAGCTGTTGTAGACTTTCCTTCTTCCGCACCGCTTGATGTGACAACAATCGTCTTAATATCTTGATCGACGTTTGAAAACTGGATATTTGTACGAATCGTACGGTACTGTTCTGCTACAGGATCTTTTGGACTGTTATGAGCAAGCAAACGTCTTTTTAAAGTCAGCATCTTATCATTTTTTTGAGCTTTGTTTTTACGAGCCATACGTTTCACCTCTTTGCGGTACGCGAGCAGCTACATCTGGTCTCGATACGTTTGTTGGCTTGGGCACATCTTTAATATTCGTGACGACTCCAATCACAGGAAGTTCTAGAATATTTTCAATGTCTTGCTCGGTTTTTAACGTGTTGTCTAAGTATTCCAGTAAAAATGACAACCCAATACCTACCATTAAACCGACGACTACTGCAATCGCAATATTTAAAAGCGGCTGAGGTTTAACTGGACTTGCACTTTCGCCAACCGTTGCTTTCGACAGCACTTTCACATTGTCTACATTCATAAGCTTAGGCACTTGTTTTTGGAAAACAGAAGCCGTTGTATTCGCAATCTGAGTTGCACGTTTTACACTTGTATCTTGTACGACAATCTGTGCTACCTGCGAGTTCTGTGCGCTTGTCACTTGAATTTGACCGCTTAGGGACTCTGCGGATTTATCAAGTTTTAACTCTTTGACTACTTTGTCTAAGATAGCTGGACTTGTAATAATGTCATTGTACGTGTTGATAAGTTGCACATTTGTTTGAACAGCTTGATTACTATATAACTGTTGATCATTTTTAGCTTGATTGACTAAAATTTGTGTCTTTGATTCGTAAACAGGCGTTAGCACAAAAAAGCTGATCACTCCACTTACGGTTGCAGCGATAATTGTAATCAGTACAATAAGCCAAAGACGCTTACGAAGCACTGCAAACAACTCTCGCAAACTAATTGTCTCTTCCATAGTTGACCTCCGAACTTAGTAACTTCTAAAAATTCAATATACTGTTCATTATAGTTGACAAAAGATTCTTTTACTATATTCTTTTGTAAATTAAATGAAATATTGACAGTTCTTATTTTTTATTTCTATCTTTATATCGACATAGCATGTAAAATTTTTATACTTTTCATGATAAATGACCTATTATATTCTTACACAGTCCGTTAGATCCTCGCCATATCTCTCGAAACATTTGCGTCTTCATACATACGCTGACTCTTCTCATTTGGATGAGAAGCAATAACTTCGATCTTACCAGTCAAAGTAAATGCTTCAATCGAATTTGGCAAAATAAAATGGTCTCCTTTTTGCAGCGGAAATTCTCCTTCTTCTGTCCAAAGAATTCCGTTTCCTTCAATGACACTTCCTAACGTAAAATGGTGATTTTGAACGAACTCAAGTGAAGACTGTATGTCCCATTTATAGACAGAAAAATAATCTTCTTCTAAAAAAGTAGTGATGGTGCCGCCTTTTTCTTGAATACTAATAGGCTCTATATGTGATGCAGTGTGAGGAATAGTTGTCACATCAATCGCTTTTTCTAAGTGAAGTTCTCGCAGCTTGCCTTCTTGTCCAAGGCGGTTGTAATCATATACCCGATACGTCGTATCTGAGCTTTGCTGCGTTTCAAGAACGAGAGTTCCTTCACAAAGAGCATGCAGCGTACCGCTTGGAACATAGAAAAAATCACCGGGCTTGATTTTTACACGCTGCAATAAATCATTCCAGTGACCTTCGTTTACTAACTGCATAAATTCCTCTTTACTATGTGCACGGTGACCAAAAATCATCGTCGCACCTTCTTTACAGTCTAAGATGTACCAGCATTCTGTTTTCCCGAGCTCACCATTTTCGAACTCCTGCGCATACTCATCACCTGGATGCACTTGAATGGACAAATCATCATTGGCATCTAAAATTTTTGTTAAAAGGGGGAATCTTGGACTGTTAAAATGCCCAAATATCTCTGGATGCTCATCCCAAAGCTCACCTAGCATTTTGCCGGCATAATGACCTTCACGAACTGTATTGGGACCGTTTGGATGAGCAGAAATAGCCCAGCACTCGCCTGTTTGAGCAGAAGGTATACGATACCCGTACTGACTCTCCAACTCCGTTCCACCCCAGATACGTTCTTGAAATACAGGCGCTAAAAAAATGGGTGCTTTTTTCATCGTTTTGAATGAACTCCTTATTTACCGTTTATTTTTTTATTGATTTCTTTGGCGATATGTACCGCTTCATTTTCATAGCGATTGAGTTGCTGCCGCCTGCATGTTTCAATGAGCGAAGGAGTTACTACTAAGCTTTCTAACTCTTTCCACTCTATTAAGTCGCATAGCTGGTGACGAACTAAATAATCAATCGTATGACGATCTTCTTTCATGCTGCTGCGATTTGTAATCAATAGCGGCACCCCAGCGCAAACCGCTTCACTGATCGTTCCCCAGCCTGCTTTTGTTAAAACAAGATCAGCTGCAGCTACATAGTGCTGCGTTTCTGTTTCATCTTGAGGAATTTTATATACATTGGGATGAGTAACATTAACATTCGGTGAAACGATAAACTTGCAGTTTGAGCTTTGCCAAATAGACAGGTCGGACAACGTTCCAATATCTACTTTCATCCCCAGACCGAAGTAGATGATGTGACTCTCACCTGCAGGATCAATCTCTTTACGAATACGCTGTACTTCAGAATCGTTTATTTCTCTTGAATAAAAACCAAAGCGTTGATTTTCTTTGATACCCCAATGTGGCTCATCACTGCATGCTAGCGAAAACTGATACGTCATCTGTTTATAACGTTTTTCTAAAAATTCCAACGATAGCTCTCCAATTAACCCTTCGTATGCTGTAAACCAAGTGAAATTTGATATTCCTAAAGAAGGCAGGTTTAATAGATAAGCACCCGCGATCCCTAACGGAGAAATATCTGAAATCACAAATGAAACATTGGCTACTTTCATAAAGTGCTTTTCATACATAAGCTTTGTATGAAAGCTTGAGACGTAAGAAGCAACTTTATGGTTTAACAAATCAGCGTCTGGTTCTAGAGAATTTTCTTTTAGGACGTAGCCCACATCCGTTAAAATCTCTCGAAACCTTACACGATGTTCATATTTAAAAGATTGTCTAAGAAACTCAATCGCAAATGAATGACAAATAATGATTTCTATCTCTTCATTTTGCTTTAATAATTCACGAATAATGGCCGTGCTTCTAGTCGCATGACCATATCCGTAGTCTGAAATATAATAGGCAATTGTTTTCAACCAGAAGCACCTCCTTATTAGTTACATAAAAAAATAGAAGCTTTGACTATATCTAAGCTTCTACCTTTTATAAAATCACCTGCGGTCTTGATGATTGGAATTGTTTAATCACATCGTTCCATTCATAGATAAGGCGAATACTATCTTCATTTGAAATGACTTTTCCCGTTTGGACTTCAATAAATTCAAGGTCGGTTAATGCATGAATTCCATGCTTTTTGCCAGCCGGCAAGTGAATAATGTCTCCTGCTTTTACGCGACGGATGTAATCATCAAGCGCAAGCTCTCCTTCTCCACGTACAATCGTCCATACTTCATCACGCAAGTTATGATAGTGATACGTCGAGTTCTTTCCTTTCGAAATATGAATACGTTTTGTCACCATTTCAGTTTCTTCATCATACTTCGCATAATCTAACACGCGGGACCAGCCCCAAAGGCGCTCTTCATACATTGGAGGATAGTTCCAGTCGCCAATAATTTCTTTAATCTTAGGACTAGATGCTTTATCCGCCACTAAAATTCCGTCTGGACTAGCCGCAACGACTACATCTTTCACGCCTAACACCGTAACCGGAATATCTAATTCATTTACTAAATGCGTATTAGCTGAGTCATCCGTTAATACACCTTTTCCAATTTGAGATGTTGCCATTTCTTCTGTTAACGTATTCCACGTACCAAGATCTTTC
This sequence comes from Priestia sp. SB1, assembly GCF_038898415.1. Taxonomy (NCBI): domain Bacteria; kingdom Bacillati; phylum Bacillota; class Bacilli; order Caryophanales; family Bacillaceae; genus Priestia; species Priestia sp. SB1. The sequence continues at coordinate 377,776 of NZ_JBBJSS010000003.1, forward strand.
CAATAGCCATCATACGGAAGCGCGACAATATGACTTGCCTTTTCCACCACTTCATAATCAAAACTAATTTTAGGTAACGTTGTATATTCTTTGTGCAGCGTTTCAAATTGAAGCGGAAGTTTTTTCTCTTGTAAAATTTGAAGCAAATAACCTAAACGAAATGCAAAAACGCCGCAGTTCCAAAGCGCACGCTGATTAATTAATCCCACCGCTGCTTCTTCACTCGGCTTTTCTGTAAAACAATTCACTGTAAAATAACTGTCCCCCTGTACTTTTCCTTCCGGCACGATATATCCGTATTTAGATGAAGGATACGTAGGGTTCACACCCATTAACGCTAAATCAGCTTTTGAATCACGAAGCACACTTTCTAAATCTTTGACTCGTTCAAAAAAACCGTCTTCAACGTACGGATCAACTGGCAGTACCACAACGATTTCATCTTCAGATGCTTGCTCCTCAGAATGAAGATAAGAAGCAGCTAAAGCAATTGCCGGAAACGTATCGCGGCGCTCAGGCTCGATAATCAGTGGAATATTTGTTCCGACCTGACCTCGAATCATATCACGCTGAAGCTTAGAAGTAGCTATAACCGTTGACTCATTTAACCCAACTGCTTCAATTTGATTCCAGACGCGCTGAACCATCGATTCTTTCTGTCCATCTCGTCCTTCTAATACTTTTAAAAACTGCTTCGAACGCGTATCGTTTGATAATGGCCACAGACGCTTACCAGATCCACCCGATAATAATACAAGCTTCATTTATACTTCCTCCGTTCAAGTAAAATTTCACTAAATCGTATTCCCTTATCTAAATATTCCTGCAATTGCTCACTCTACTTTCATTTTTAACGCTAGTTTCAAATTTAATAAAATTCCCTGAAATTCTTTTTTATATAAAAAGAATGTAATAACTAAATTTATAGAAACCCCTATCATTATAAGTCCCAAAGGGTAAATCTCTATCAAATTGAGGGTAAAAAAGCTAATTAAATTTAGCAATATATAAGTATACTCCTTAAAATTCCCTCTTAACTCTTTAAAATGATAAGAAGAAATAATATACCAAATAATAAATGAAATTAAAGTCCCTAAAGCAATTACGTAAACTGATTTATAAATATATATAAGTAAAAGATTTATAAAACTTGATAAGATCAGCATACAAGAAACTGTTATAAAAAATTCCTTCAAGCGTTTTTGGGCCTTATAAAGATTAGAATATAAAACATTAATAACTCCCATGAAAGGTAGCGTCATGAATAAGATAGAAATATAAGAGAGAGAATGTATATATTTAGGAAGATAAATTCCAATAATTAATTCCATTAAAAAATATACATTAAGAAATAAAAATGAAAATATTAGTAGATATATTTTTAATTTGCTATTTTTAATATTGGTATCTTGCAAATTTTTATCAGCTCTTGCTAAAAAAGAATAAGAAAAATTAGTGAGAGATGAAATCAAGACTAAAAATAAACTTAAAATTGAAACTGCAAATGAATAATATGCGAATTCAGCTGTTGAAAAATACATCTTCACCAACCATCGATCTATAGAATAAAATAAAGTATTAATTACATTAGCAATCATTACAGTAATACCAATCGTAATTATGCTCTTAATTTCAAAATAAGATTGTTTATATTGAGTTTTTCTTTCTTGTTTATTCTTGTGATCCTTGATAACAAGGTAAAAATTCAAAAGAATTGCTATAAAAAATAAACCTATTAACTGCATCACTATTAAAGAATCTGTTTTTTTGAAACTTAAGATCAAAAAAAGCACTATTGGTAAAAGATTTAGAAGTGATTGTAATCCCTGTAAAATAGAATATTTTCCAAATTCACCTGTTGCACGATACAATAGTTTATAAAAGTGAATGAGATTAAAAGGAAGAATATATAAAGAAAAATATACTAGTAACCTATTATTATTTATTAATGAAAATAATAGTAACCCTATTGTAAATATGCTTACTATAATCATTAAAATCTTATAGTATGAAGATATTTGACTCTTATTTAGACTGCTAAATTTCTCTCCGCCAAATTTAATATATATCCCGTCTGAGAAGCCCAAATGAAACATACCTGCATAAGTAATAAATAAGCTAAACGTTCTGTAATAAGCATATTCTTCAACACTAACTACTTTGGGAAGAAAAAATACACTTAATAAACCTGTGAGTAAAGTAAATATATCTACAAACAGTACTTTAAATAATTGTCTAGTAACCATGCATTTAGAACTCCCATTTAATAACTGTTTTACCATATATTTTTGATTTATCGTATTCAAAAGCCTTTACTATATCTGCAATGTTACGAACAGTGGTAACATTTGAAACTAATAAGCTCAAATAATCTTCTAAATTATGCCTTTTGAAAAGCTCTATGGTTTCAACAAAGTCTATTTTTCCACTTCTGCTATTTCCTTGTAACAAAATGCCTTTCTCCAATACCATTCTTGTATTTATATTAGCTAGCTCTTCCGCTACTCCCAAGAGGCTTATTGTTCCACCAGGATTAATAGTTTCTATTATTTGATTGATTGCATCTTGACTACCACGTCCTCCTACACATTCGAAAGCATGATCAACTCCGTCAAAAGAGTTTTTTATATCATCTATTTGATAGACTTCATGAGCAAATGTAAATAATTTCAATTTTTCTTCATGTTTTCCATATACTATTATTTTAGAATTGGGCAAAGTGAATTTTAATAATAAGGCAGTTAAAAAACCTAAGCTTCCATCTCCCCATACACCAATTCTTTCTTTATAATTATTAGAAAAATATTTAAACCGTCTAATCGCGTGAGTCCCTATCGTAAATAACTCCGTAAAAGCAGCAATTTCATCTGAAAAATTATCCGGTAGCTTTACAACCATTTCTCTAGGCTGAAAAACCAATTCCTGCATAAATCCATCATATCCGCTAGATCTAAACTTCCCATCTCTACAGTAATTCTCTCCAATTTTTTCATTCAGCACACTTTTAGACTTAGTTTTTCCGAATAAATACCCTGGTAAGGTGGGGATTAAAACTACTCTGTCGCCTACTTTAAACTCTTTTTTAGGATCATATACAACTTCCCCTATTGATTCATGGATTAAGGACATTGGGAGCTTCTGTTTTAATGTTTTCTTATCTCTTAAACCATTATAATACCTCTGATCAGCTTGACATATAGACATATAGGTAGGTCGAACTATTAAAAAATCTTTATTAAGATTTTGTTGTATATAAAAAGATTCAAACCTCTTAGGATTAGTTAAACGTATGACTTGATTAATCATTAGGGCTTGTCCTTTCTTAGCATCGCATTAGCGATTACTAAGTCGGTCGGAGTAGTTAGTTTAATATTACTATCATCACCGAATGCTATATAAACATCCTTCTCTAATAACAAAAACAATTTAGCCGCATCTGTAGTAAGCTCAATAGTTTCCTTATCTAAATTATTGTAACAGTACAATAATTCTTCTATATTGAAGGTTTGAGGAGTTTGCCCTTGATACACTTCTTTTCTAGGAGGAATAGAGGATAATTTATTTCCATCTACTGAATGCACAATAGTATCTGTAGCTGGTATTACTGTATCTACAGCATGGTAAATTTTACATTTTTCTATATTTTCCTTAATGATTCTGTAGCTAACAAAGGGCCTTACAGCATCATGAGTAATAATGATGTCTTCTTTACCTATGTTGTAATTTGATTTTATAAAATTTAAACCATTGAGAATCGATTCGTGCCTTGTTCCGCCCCCTTCTGTGACTACTATCCAATCATCTTCTCCCCACTTTTTTTTAATTATATCTGTCGTATACGTAATCCACTCTTTAGGACAAGTTATAATTAACCTTTTAACCTCATTTTTAAACAACCCGAATTTTTCAATAGTATGAATAATAACTGGCTCTCCCTGTAAATCAAGAAACTGCTTAGGCAAATCAGTATTGCCCATTCGAGTTCCCTTACCACCCGCTAAAATTAAACCATAATTCATAAACATTTCTCTCCTTTCATAAAATACAACTAATAAACTAAGAGTCACAAAACAAAAACAGTAGTTTAAAAACTACTGTTTTTTATTTCACACAATTTTTAGTTAGAGTATATTTTTTATTTTTTCTATAAGTTTTTAAAAATCTATATATATATATTGGATTATTATAAGCATACCTTTTCCATAACCTTTTAGGTTCTGAGACCAATCTAAACAACCATTCTAATCCCATTTTTTGGAGGAAAATTGGAGGTCTTTTAATTTCGCCAATTATAAAACCAAAAGCTGCTCCCACACCTATCATAATACCTTTAATAGAGTCTTTATTGTTATTCATCCAAATTTCCTGTTTTGGGCAACCTAAGCTTACAAATACTAAATCAGGATTCGTTTCGTTAACCTTTCGAGCAATTTCTTCTTCTTCACACTCTTCTAAATTTCTAAAAGGAGGAGAATATTTCCCTACAATGTTAACATTTTTATATTTTTCTTTTAGTACCCGCTCTAACTTGTCCAAAGTATCATTAGTTCCACCATATAGAAAAATTCTATATCCTTTTTGAGAAGACAATTCGCATAATTTTAACATTAAATTAGGCCCATCAACTCTATCTTGATTTTTATAACCATAAAGTCTAAGAGCCCAAACTAATGGAGTACCATCCGGGGTGCAGATTCCTGCATTATCTAAAGATTCTTTAAAAAGAGCATTTTGACTTGCCGTGACTGCTGAATGAGTATTGCATATACAAATATAATCATTTTTCTTTTTAGAAATCCATTTTTCAACAATACCGACTGTTTCACTAAAGTTTAATGCAGTAATGTTAGAAGAAATAACCTTTCCAAAATTAAACTGCTGAGATTTGTCCATTCTTTTTCTCCTCAATCACTTCGTTATAAATAAGCATTATTTTTTTAAAGTTTATCTCTTCACTATATCTTTCTTTATAATTTGACAGAACGTTTTCCTTCATCTGATCGTGTAGTTCATAATCTAGAGCTCTTTCAAGGACTTGGTGGAGGTTATCAATATCCCTATAATTGAAATGAAAACCTGTTTCTCCATTAATCACAACTTCTTTTAAGGAACCTATATTACTACTAATAACTGGAGTTCCTACTGAATAAGCTTCCACAATGGTCATGGGGAAACCCTCATACCAGATAGAAGGAACTATAAGATATTTTGCCTCTTTCATATATATTATTACTTCATCACTATTTTTCTTTCCAAGAAAAACTATATTCTCAGAATCATATAGTTTTTCTAAACGATTTTTTTCTGGACCTTCTCCAATTATTAGTAGCTTAGAATTCTTCTTTTTGCTAACTAAATTCCACGCTTCTAATAAATCTTGTATTCCTTTTTCTGGAGAAAGTCTTCCTACAAATATTAGATTATTTGAATTTCCACTAAGTTTCAAAACTTGATTCGAATTTTCCTGAAGAAAGTTACCTTTAACAGTGATTTTTTGTTCTGGAATTCCAGAAGAGACAAATTTATTTTTGGAAAATTTCGTAAGAGCTATATAACGATCAACTTTGTTTTTCCAAGTGCCCAACATCTTATTAATTCCAATCATTGAAACCACAGGAACTGTCTGAATTTTGGAACCTCTATAACAACCGTACTTTACAGAATTAAATAGAGAAGCACTTAAACATTTTTCACATATTTTATCTTCCTTTAAAAAAGTGGCAGCCGGACAAATTAACCTGTAGTTATGAAGAGTTTGAACTACAGGGATATTTAATTTATTACAAGCATAATAAATGGACGGCGATAATAGAGGAAAAAAATTATGAGAATGGACTATATCTGGTTTTTGTTTTATTAAATAATTTTTAAATCTTTTATACTCTTTGTAAGACCAAACAGTCTCTAATCCCGTTTTTAATTTTTCAAAAGTGCCATATTCCTTTATAACATCATTATGAATAGAATATAAATCTACTTCAATTCCATTTTTTTTTAAAAGATTCATTTCTTGATCAACAACTTTATCTTCTCCGCCGCTTTGTTGATAATAGTTATGCACAAATAAGACTTTAATTTTAATCCCTCTTCCTTATATAGTTCCATTGAATACAGACTAAATTTTATTAAATTCATTTTCTATGAACTGACTAATTCTCTCTGTTGACTTATCATCTGTATAGTTGTGAAAAAAGTGTTTGGACTTGTCCAAATCATAATTACAAAAATCTTGTTCAGTAATTTTTAATAAATCTGATAAATCTTCAATCTTAGGTCCTGGAGTATGAATATTATTACTATAATCAATCACTAGACCTCTATACTTGGAATATTCGTTTAAATCTGGAACATAAAAAATAATAGGCTTATTAATCAATAAGTAGTCGACAAATATAGAACTATAATCTGTAATTAGATAATCTGAAAATAGCATTAGAGGTCTAACGTCATGATATTCATCAAATCCAGCATACTTAATGTTGTTAAATTTATCTAATTTGTGTTTGATATTCTTAGAATAATAATGTGGTCTGAACAGTATAGTTTTACCCTGCTCACCTAATTTCTCATCTATATCATTAAAGCTTTTTAATATTGACTCTAGATAAATTTCATTTCGTATATTATCGTCTCTATGTGTAGGTGAAAATAATATTACCTTTTTTTCTTTTTTATCTATATTAAATACCTTTTCAAGTTCTTTTAACAAACTAATGTCTTTTTGATTTCTAACTAAATAATCATTTCTAGGAGATCCTAGGGGCACAAAGGTTGGCTTGCTCTCTCCTAGCAAATCCTTATGATTTAAATAATAAGTGCTATCAAAATCACTTAAACAAATAATGTATTTTAAACTTTTTAAAGTATTTCTATAATTACCCATTGCCTTTTTATTTGTTATTTCATTATGTCCAGGTGTACTTTTTGTACCCCACCCATGATTTAAAAAAATTATGTTTTTTGATATAAATCTTTGATAGAACCCTGGACTTCCAGAAACGACTATAGTTTTTTTTGTAATCAGATAAGTTATGAATTTAAGTAATCCTATCTTTCTTATTTTTCTTATCTTATCTTTATACCTATAGTATTTCGAATGGTAGAATAATGATGGATTAGAATCTAGATAGATTAATTGTTCCTTTTTCAATTCGCGATTGTGCAATTTTTCATAGATATGTCGAGAATTATTGAGATTTTCAAATAAAATAATTGATTTTTTCATTAAGTATCCACCTATTTTATAGCATTTAATTTTCCCTAAAGAAATAAGTATTTTGAAAAATAATATAATACATATATTAACTATCTTTATTCTTTTGCTGTCTCTATAGTTCCTTTATACAATATAGCTAATAAACAAAAAAAGGGAACTTCGTTATAAGGTAATTCAAAATAAGGTTCCACAAGAGAATTAAAGAAACCCATTATTACTAAAGCCAATAATAACAGACCATAATTATTATTTTTTATTTTACTTAAACCGACTTTGATTGTACACAATATTAAAGTTAACCATGTCATTAACCCAAAAATACCCATTCGTGCATATATAGACAGCATACTATTATGAGGTTCCCTTACTAAGAAACCCTGCGGGTCATAAAATTCAATTAAAGGAATACCGAATCCTCTACCTAGAAAAAAAGAGCGTATATTAAAACTATTATCTAAAACACTTTTATACCATGTCTTTCTTTGATCCACACCACTAGACATCGATTGGATATCTCCACCACCAAACATGCTTAGAAACATATGGCTAAGAAAGTTGAAATCTATTATTCCTCTGCGAGATTCAATTTTCACTTTAAGAAGTAATAATACATATAATGAAATAAGTAAGATTATTAAATAATTAATTAAATAAAAAGCGTATTTCTTCTTATTTATTAGTAAAAATAATAAAATAAAAAATAAATATGTTAAGATTGTTATTCTCGAAGTAGTTATAAAAATTAGAGCTGAAGAAAGAATATTTTGAAAGTGTAATATTAATACAATGGCATTGTTACCTTTATTATTTTTATTTGATATAATCGTCATATTTACAATTATCAGAAACAATAGCCAAAAATGGGTAGAATTAAAATTCCCTAATAGGTAAATGGTCTTTTGGAATCCCTCATAAACAGGAGATATATTAAGCAACAAATCTTTTTTCAAATAGAAAAAGGAGTAGAAAAACAATATATTCAAGGTAATTAATAAAAACTTCAGCAAGTATTTATCTACTTTCTCCTTGTTTAGACCGTACATCTCATTTATCACTACTATAAAATAAAGTATTTCGATATGGCTTGTTGCATCTCTAAAAGCTATTTGCCCATATTTATGAAAATCAGCTGGTATCTTAAATAAAAAGCCCATAAAAATCAATACTATGGGTACAATCACAAATTTATAATTTATTTGTGGTTTAAATCCTTTTACAATTTGTTTTAATAGTCTAATTAAACCTATTAGCAGTACAACTTCAGCGATAGGAATTAATATACCACCAACATTAACCCCTACGTTCGTAACACCATAATTAAGGATTATATAAAGAAAGATCATAAGAAACAAAAGAGCTTTATATAACTTATCATTTACAATAATAAAGATTCCCAAAACTCCAATAATGAAACCGAAATAAATTTTATAATTTATTGTGCCAAATACACACAATAAGACCATTAGCGAACAGACTAAGCCTATAATTTTCTTTTCATAATTTAAATTTTTAATTAACAAACCTTGATATCCCTCACTTAAAGCTACTTTATTAATCAAACATTTGTTTTATATTCTTCTCTTCACTAGTCTTTTTCAAATCTTCCTCAATCATTATACGAACTAAATCTTCAAACGAAGTTTTAGTTGGATTCCAACCCAATAATGTCTTCGCCTTAGTCGGATCACCCAACAATTGATCTACTTCTGCAGGACGGAAGAACTTCGGATCGATTTCTACAATCACTTCACCCGTTGCTTTGTTTGTTCCTTTTTCTTCTAAGCCTTCACCGCTCCATTCAATTTCGATGCCAGTGTGCTTGAAAGCAAGCTGTACAAATTCACGCACTGAGTGCATCTCACCTGTTGCAATAACAAAATCTTCCGGCTTATCATGCTGAAGAATTAACCACATGCATTCTACATAGTCTTTTGCATAACCCCAGTCGCGTAGAGAATCTAAGTTTCCTAGTGTTAATTTTTGTTGTTTACCTTGTGCAATACGTGAAGCAGCAAGCGTGATTTTACGCGTTACAAACGTTTCACCGCGGCGCTCTGACTCATGGTTAAATAAAATACCATTTACTGCAAACATATTATAAGATTCACGGTAGTTCTTTGTAATCCAGAAGCCGTAAATTTTTGCTACACCGTATGGAGAACGTGGGTAGAAAGGTGTGGTTTCTTTTTGCGGTACTTCTTGTACTTTACCGTACAGTTCAGATGTAGAAGCCTGATACACTCGTGTTTTATCTGTTAACCCCAAAATACGAACAGCTTCAAGAATGTTTAACGTACCTTTTGCATCAACATCTAATGTATATCCAGGCATATCAAAAGACACGCGTACATGTGACTGTGCTGCTAGATTATAAATTTCATCTGGCTGAATTTCACCAATGATACGCGTAACGTTTAGTGCGTCCGTTACGTCACCGTAGTGAAGATGGAAGTTTGAGTTGTTTAATAATGCGCTTGCTGCTTCTTCTGTTAAAAGATCTTCTAAACGCTCTTGGTTATAAGAAGAGCTGCGGCGAATTAATCCGTGAACTTCATAACCTTTTTCTAGTAAAAATTCTGCTAAATATGATCCGTCTTGTCCTGTTACACCTGTAATTAATGCTGTTTTCATCGTATCCTCCATATATATCAACTGTTATTTTAGTATTTAGTTTAATTGAAAGTAGTTAATTATTTTGCTGCAGCTAGTTCGTTATCTAAAAACCATTGATACGCTTTTTGAAGACCGTCTTCTAAAGCTGTTTCTGCTTTCCATCCAAGACCGTTCAGTTTTGTTACATCTACTAGTTTACGAGGCGTTCCGTCTGGTTTTGACGTATCAAATTGAATATCTCCTTCATAACCTACAACTGCTTTTACTTTTTCGCCAAGCTCTTTAATCGTAATATCTTCTCCCACACCAATATTTACAATTTCGTTTCCTCCGTATGTATTCATTAAGAATACGCACGCATCTGCTAGGTCATCTGAATATAAAAATTCACGTTTTGGTGTGCCTGTTCCCCACATTTCAACGAACGGTGCATTGCTTTCTTTCGCCTCGTGGAATTTACGAAGCAGTGCAGGAAGAACGTGTGATGTATGAAGATCAAAGTTGTCATTTGGACCGTAAAGGTTAGTCGGCATTGCTGAGATATATTTTGTTCCGTATTGGCGGTTATACGATTCACACATTTTGATTCCGGCAATTTTAGCAATCGCATACGGTTCATTTGTTGGTTCAAGCGCACCTGTTAGTAAGTACTTTTCTTTTAACGGCTGAGGCGCTAATTTTGGATAAATACATGTACTTCCTAGGAATAATAGTTTCTCTACACCATGGCGATACGCTGCATCAATGATATTTGATTGAATCAATAAGTTATCATGAATAAATTCCGCTGGATATTCATTGTTTGCCACAATACCGCCTACTTTAGCGGCTGCTAAGAACACAAATTCTGGCTTTTCTTCAGCAAAAAATGCATCTACTTGCGGCTTGTCTCGTAAATCTAGCTCAGCGCTTGTGCGATATACTAGATTACTATAGCCTTTTTCTTGCAGTTTTCTTACGATAGCTGAACCAACAAGTCCTCTGTGGCCAGCTACATAAATTTTTGAATTTTTGTTCATTTTAAGACACCAGCTTTCTTTGGTTAATAAGCATTTTTCGAGCCAAACAGCATAAAAATAGTTCGGCATATAATTTTAATATCTGCCGTTAAGGAACGTGTTGTTATGTATGTTAAATCTAATTCGACCATTTCTTCGAACCCTACGTTGCTTCTTCCGCTTACTTGCCATAGTCCTGTACAGCCAGGAGTGACAAGCAATCTTTGCATTTGATATTCTGTATACTCGGTTACTTCTCTTACAAGCGGCGGCCGTGGACCTACTAGACTCATATCTCCTTTTAAGACGTTGATTAACTGAGGAAGTTCATCAATACTTGTTTTTCGGATGAATCTCCCTATCTTCGTAATACGCGGATCGTTTTTCATTTTAAACATCGCGCCCGTAGCTTCATTTTTTTCAAGTAGTTCAGCTAATTTTGCTTCGGCATCTGAAACCATGGAACGAAATTTATACATATTAAATTCTTCACCATTTTTCCCCACTCTTTTTTGAGAGAAGAAAATTGAACCTTTAGGGTCTTCGAGCTTTATTAAAAGACCGACAATAAGAAAAACAACAAACAAAACAAGTAAACCAAAGATTGCTCCTGCTACATCTATACATCTCTTAGTCAAAAGGTAACCAGCTTGATTATTAGGCTGAACGTTCTTTTGTACAACTTGTGTTTGTTGAATAGGAGTTTCCGTTTTAGGTTCAGCAATTGATGGCAACGCAAATCACTCCTTCTATTCTACTCTATTTCTACTGGTTTTTTCGTTTCTTTTTTTAATAAATCTTCCATAACTGTTAATAAATTATTTCGTAAGTCCTCATGTTGAAGAGCAAATTCAATGGTTGTCTGAATAAATCCTAGCTTTTCTCCTACATCATAGCGCTTGCCTTCAAAGTCATACGCGAATACTCGTTGAAATTCATTTAACTTTTGGATAGCATCTGTTAATTGAATTTCACCGCCCGCTCCCACTTCTTGTTCTTCCAAAAATTTAAAGATTTCAGGAGTGAAGACGTAGCGCCCCATGATTGCTAGATTCGAAGGAGCTGTTCCTGCGACTGGCTTTTCTACAAATGTATTCACTTGATGACGGCGGCCGTCGTTTGATATTGGATCTACGATGCCGTAGCGATGCGTTTGGTTATCAGGAACCGTTTGCACGCCTATTACCGACGAAAGCGTTTGTTCATACTCATTCATCAACTGACGAAGACAAGGTGTTTCCGCTTGGACAATATCATCGCCTAACAATACGGCAAATGGCTCTTCGCCGATAAAGTTACGAGCACACCATACGGCGTGTCCTAATCCTTTTGGTTCTTTTTGACGAATGTAGTGAATCTCAACATTTGAGGATTGACGCACTTTTTCTAAAATATCAAATTTTTCTTTTTCGACTAAATTATTTTCAAGTTCTGGAGCATAATCAAAATGATCTTCAATTGCGCGTTTTCCTTTGCCTGTTACGATGATGATGTCTTCAATACCCGATTGAACCGCTTCTTCGACGATATATTGAATAGTTGGTTTATCAACGATTGGAAGCATTTCTTTTGGCATTGCTTTTGTTGCGGGCAAAAACCGTGTGCCGAGTCCAGCAGCTGGAATAATAGCTTTTTTAATTTTTTTCATCTTCATTCACTCCTTGTTTCTTCCTATTTATATATACTTTTTGTAAGCACTTACGAACAAGCTGTAGCTGCAGCACATTCGTAAATGCTTATAAATTAAGAGGGGCATTTAACCCCACCTCACGCCACACTCCTGACAACAAACGTGTCTAAGGTAATTTACTACCCACAGTGCAGCCGAGTGCCTCCTTTGATAGTGGTTGAGGAGACATCACCATACATATTGCGCTTTATATGACTATTTTTGAATATTAATCCTTCATTAGATAAAAATTAAAAACTTGTCTTTAATTTCAACAAGTTTCTAAGAATTCGATGCATTTATTTTTAAAATTTTATGGTTCTTTTACCTTATCCATTTGCAATTTATTCTTTAATAATTTAATATAATCCCTCTGACCCACAACTTACGACCCTATTAAACTTAACAAAAAATTAACGTAGAATTAATATTATCATAAAAACAGGAAAATAGGGATGATATTTTTTGTCGAATTTTGCGATATAACAAGGTTTTTGAATGAAAAGATAATATTTTCGCTTCAAAAGACCTTTTCATGTCGTTAAATGTTGATAGTCTTAACTTTTTCTATATTTAGTAAGTTGTTAGAACTTATGTCACATGAAGCGGAAACAATAGATATTTCTATATGAAAATATCTTAATGTATTATTCAAAGAGAAAGACGTTTAGGGATATTTCTTGCATTTTCACTTCTTTTCTCTTACGATATGAAGATAAATCTAAATAAAAGGGATTTTTTGTATGATATTAAAAAGAATTTGTGTTGTTGCAATGATACTTGCTATTTCTCATTTTTCCCACACGCCTCATCTTCAAGTGACGGATCCAAACTCTTGGAGCAATGCTTCAGTCTGGAATCATAAAGCTACTCTTTGGTCCGTGTTACATCCTGGCAGTGAATTTTATACGTCTTATACATACGGCTTTAATTTAGAATTTATCTTACGTAAAATTGCTCATATCTCTTTCTTCGGCTTGTTAGCCCTATTAATTTACTGGAATTTGAAAAAAAGTTCTTGGAGATATGTAAAAGCATGGTTTTTACTCGCTTGTTTTGCTTTTTTAGACGAACTACATCAAGCTTTTATTATTGGGCGTGACGGGCGAATTATCGATGTGGCTATCGATTCATTTGGTGGGGCACTGTTTTTACTTTTACTCTACAGATACAAAAAGATCTCTAGAAATTAGAGATCTTTTTTACATATATACTCATGATAGCTTTATTCGATGGCTTCTTTTCTTAAACCTTTATTTCCCTCACAGAACTATATAGTAAAAAAACAATGATGGGGATAACCTACATTTATCGCGATAGGTTTTTTCTCTCTTTTACAAAACACAAGAAGGCTGTTACTAGCCTTCTTTCATGTAAATCTCTATCTGATTTAATACTTTAAATAAACTATATCCTATGCCTGTTCCTAAAGTATTTAAGAGAACATCATCAATATCTGTCCACCGATTTGGCATAAATAGTTGAACTATTTCAATGAGTGCAGAAAAGAACATTCCCACGAGGAAACTTTTTGGCAAATTATTTATTTTTTTAAACCTCATGGGTAAGAAAAAACCAAACGGTAAAAACAAAACAATATTTCCTATATTATTTAGAATAAAGTCGCTAAATGAATGATGAAATAATAAATCCCTCATTGTGTAGAATGGCACAAGATTGATACCACCTTTTCCTTCACCAATTCCTAACGAACTTTCTGGGAACATGGTTAACCTAATAACAAGCAGAATAGAAACTAAAAATAAAATATTAATAGAATTCCTCTTTAACATTAAAGACATCTCCTAGAGTTTTAAATGAAAAAAATCCATTTTATAATTCCCTATCTAAAAAATATTTTTTGTTTTCAACGAAACAAAATAAATTAAGTAGCAAAAATGATAGTACTCTTTTTTATCATAGCTATAATTATAGAATTAATTCTCTTTAATAATATTTTCTACAACCAAATATCCTTATCCTCACTAATAATCTTAGCTTGCACTCCTCAAAGTGTAAACTTAGTAGCTGCTTAACTTCTTCCATCCCTTTTTAGCATTTCTCCATATAATTTTGATAGTAAATCAGCTTTACCTTTTCATTACTAATATTATGTTCGGCAATTATTTTTCTTTCTAACTGTTTACAGCTGGCTAGCCAAGTTTGCCCATTTATTCATGTTGACTTCAACAAAAGCCTACTATCATAGATTGTACTATATGCTTCATAAAGGGTGAAATAACGATTTAATTTAAAACATAGGGGATTGTATTGTTCGACTGATAATGTTTGTTACACATGGAATAATGACGCTTGTATGTGAGAGGTGAACTTTGAGTGTTACTCTTTGACGAGAAACACCTTCGACTCTTAAATAAAAAAAGGTTATCTAAGTCATATGACTTATCGATAACCTTTTACCTCTTAATTTATAGTAACTGTGTCTGTATCTTTAGATATGCGTTTTCCCGTTTTATCTTGTACAAAGACAGTGACCTTATACTCTCCTGGCTCCTTAGCTTTGTATTTAAAACTAGTGTTAGAAGTATAATAGACTTTTTTTATAATATCTTCGCCTTTATAAACATAATAAGCATACTCTACGCCTTTTCCAGTTGCCTTCGCTTTAACTTCAAGAACATTATCTTTTCCATTTTCGATAGTAGCATTTTCAATTTTAGCATCTGATTTAGATTTATTATCTTCTACTTGAGACTTATTTTGTTTTTCAGGGGCAGCTGTATTATCTGCACTACAACCTGCAAAAATAAAGGATATTCCTAAAATAGGGATGAGCATTTTTTTATACATAATATATTTCCTCCTAAAATGTAAAGTCTTAATTAAAATAAAACATACAACTTGCTAAAATCAAAACAACACTTGCCAACGAGAATAATTGTAAGTGGAATTTTTTCCTTCCACTTTTTGCATTCTCTCTTTTTCGTCTTTTTGTTCTTTCATTTACTGGATATATAGGATATTTAGTGGACTGAGACATAGCTGTTTGCTCTTGAGATTGTTTTTCTATCATTTCTAGCCGGTAACTCTTTTTTTCATCTTCAGTCAATTTATTAAACCACTTTATATAGTTTCTATAATTATCTAAAACTACATCTGTGTCCCCAAACTCTTTAACCTCTCCAAAATGCAACCACAAGACTCTATCACAAAGGTTATCTATTTGAGATAAAGAATGACTGATAAAGAAAATAGTTTTTCCAGTTTTTTTGAATTCATTAATTTTATTGAGGCATTTATCATAGAAAGTTTGATCTCCTACAGATAAAGCTTCATCTACAACTAATATATCTGGATTAGTGTGAACTGAGATTGCAAAACCTAAGCGGGATTTCATCCCACTTGAATAGTTTTTTACGGGCTGATTAATAAACTTACCCAAATCAGCAAAATCAATTATACTAGGTTTAATTTCATTAATTTCTTCTTTGCTTAATCCAAGCATTAGGCATTTTAGTTCTATATTTTCCAAGCCTGACAATTGATTGTTTAAACCTGCAGAGATAGCAATCAATGAAGTTTCCCCTTGAATATCAATATTACCTGACGTAGGTGGTACCACCTGAGATAATAGATTTGATAGAGTCGACTTTCCAGATCCATTGATTCCTACTACACCTATTGTTTCTCCTTCGTAAACTTTAAAAGAAGCTTCTCGTAAGGCAAAAAAAGATTGTTCGTTTTTCTCACTAGAAAAAATATCTAAAAGTTTATCTGATTTTTTTTTATATAGTATATACTTTTTGCTTACTTCATCAAATTGTACCTTTAACTTCATCAAATTAACTCCTTGATTACAGGTAATCAATAAATTTATCTCTAAACTTTATATGGATAAATGAACCAATTAATAGAATTAGTAGCGTAATACTCCAAAAATATAAAGTATAAATCCAGTCTTCATAAAACCAAACATGTTCTAATAACGTATACCTAAAACCTTCCAAAATATAATATAACGGATTTAGTTTAAGGATAGTTTGAAATAAATGAGGCAGTTTAGATGTATCCCATAGTACTGGCAACAAATAAAGCATCATTCTCATTACAGATTGCAAAACTAATTGAAAATCCCTGATAATTGTAGAAATTGTAGAAAACAATAAAGTGAAAGCAAATAAAAAAACTAATAAAGAGAATATATAGTAAGGTAACTGTACTATATATATTCCTGGATTAATCCCATACACTAAAAAGATAACTCCTAATACTAGTAACATTACTATGAATTGTAGCCCATTACTAATTATTGTAATAGTTGGCAATACGCTTACAGGGAACTTCATTTTAGAAACTAAGTTAACCTTAGTGTATACACTATTTGCTCCTTGAATAATTACAGGACTTATAAAAAACCATGGTATTAACCCTACAATTAACCATGCAAAGAAGGGAACATCATCTATAGGTTGTCCCCCCCTAATTCCTAACCCAAATACTAACCAATATAAAAGAACTTGTATGGCAGGATTTAAAAACTGCCATACAGCTCCTAGATAGTGCATTTGATACTTACTTTTTATATCATAAAGAGCTAATCGAAATATTAAGTGAAGATTTGAGGATTGTTCTTGCAAAATCCTCCCTATAAAATTCATGCCATTACTTCTTTCTTCTTAAGAGATACATGTAGATTTCCATAGTTAATGTAACTAAAATTATCTGAACGATTTGTCACAATATTTTTAGTATCAAAAATTTGCTTTGTAGACATTCCATTTAGTTCATCCCAATTTAATTCTTTAAACTCATTATGATCACTTAAAATTAATACTAAATCAGAATTCTGAACAGCATCCTTAATATCACTTACAACCCACTCTTGTTCTACATGTGGATCAAATGCACGTACTTCATATTTACCTTCCGCTTTTAAAATATCATAAATTTCCATTGCTGGACTTTCACGGATATCATCCACATTTCCTTTGTATGTTAAACCAAATACTGTGATAATTTTTCCATCTACTTTTTCCATTAATTTATTAGCGTTCTCAACAACATAATGAGGCATAGATGTATTAATTGTTCTAGCTAAGTTAATAAGCTGTGCTGTTTTAGGAGCTTTGGCTACAATAAAATATGGATCAACTGCTAAACAGTGTCCTCCTACACCTGGACCTGGCGTATGAAGGTTAACACGAGGATGTTTATTAGCCATTTCTACTACTTCCAACGCATTAATTTCTAATTCGTTACAAACCTTTGCTAATTCATTGGCTAATGCAATATTTACATCACGGAATGTGTTTTCCATCAGTTTAGACATTTCTGCCGTTTTTGCATCTGTTTTAATAATTTCACCTTTGACGAATGTACTATAAACCATTGCACCGGCCTCCGTACAATTCGGTGTCATTCCACCAACAATACGGTTATTATGAACCAATTCATGAAGGATTTGTCCCGGTAGAACACGTTCTGGACAATGTACTAAGAAAATATCTTTACCTATCTCATATCCAGCAGCTTCTAATACAGGTTTTACATAATCATCCATACTTCTTGGTGCAATAGTAGACTCTACAATTAGCACGTTTCCTTTTTCTAAGTGAGGAATAACCATGTTTACAGCACTTAAAACATATGACAAATCACATGACTTATTCTCATCATTATTGTTTGGTGTTGGAACTGCTACTATAAATGCATCTGCTTTTTCAGGTTGTAAAGCTGCTTTAAATGTGCCTTTAGCAATAACTTCATTTAGAGCTTCTTGTAACCCTGGCTCTTCTAAATGAATTTTTCCATTATTAAGTGATTCAATTACTCGTGGACTAATATCTACTCCAATAACTTCTACATCATGCTTTGCAAACATAATTGAAGTCGGTAATCCAATATATCCTAATCCCACTGTACATAATTTCATAATTTCTAAAACCCTCTCTATTAAAAAATTCTTGTAAATTATTATTTAATGTTTACTGGCTCGCTCATTTGAATATACTTTCTTCCATGTTGATCCTTTACGAATACTTTGCATTTATATAAACCAGACTTATCTAAAGAAT
Source organism: Priestia sp. SB1 (assembly GCF_038898415.1). Lineage (NCBI taxonomy): Bacteria > Bacillati > Bacillota > Bacilli > Caryophanales > Bacillaceae > Priestia > Priestia sp. SB1. Next base: position 396,307 of record NZ_JBBJSS010000003.1, read on the forward strand.
AATTTAACTTATTTGCCTTTGAATAAAAGATTTTTTCATACACTTTGTTGTCCTTATATATATAATATGCATATTGATAATTCTGATTTGGAGTATTCGTAGTTACACATTCTACTGTAAATGTGTTATTAACTACTCCTAAATTAATCCTTTTAATAGGATTTATCTCATATGAAGGTATTCCTGTGATCTCCCCTAGCTTTTCACATAAATAAGGAGGGAAAAATTGTCTTAAACCATCATGGCTCTCGTATTCTTGAATATCTAATTGGTATTTCTCATATTTGAGACTATCCAAGTATTCAATGAAAGGCATAATATGGTTAGGATAATGATGATCACCATTGCCTACATGTAAATAAATATCTGTTAAGGCATATTCTTTATCAGGAATAATACTCATCAGTAAGCTATTTAAATATTCATGATTTTCCTGGTTAAGATCTCCTGCTATATACTTTGCAATCTCAAAATTCTTGCCTTGATCGTATAAAAAATCACCTAATTTAACTTGGGGTCCACCAGCAATAGCATGTCCAAATCCATATTTCAATGCATAATATAAAGCTGCATAGCCACCTTTAGAGGAACCGACAGTTATAACATTGTTCAATTTTACCTGATATTTCGCAATAATAGACATAATTAAAGACATTACAGAAGTTTCGATAGAAAAATCTTTTTTATGACCTAAATAATAAGCTCCTTGTTCTCCGTAATTATCTAAAATAAATAATTTATGGCAATTCAGATTTTCTAAAGTTGAAATGTAATTATAAGCAAAAGTTCCAGGAGGATTGACAGCTGAAAACACAATTATTAGGTGGTCTTTTACTTCACCCTCTTCAAAATAATATGTTACGTCTTGAATAGACCTAAATACCTTCTCATTTTCTAAAATTTTATCTTTCATATTTACCCCTATTAAAGTTTTAAATCTGTGAGATTTCCTGTTTTTTCAAAATTTTAATATCATGATCATCTTTATTACGAATAAAAAGCCAAATGCTAATATTACCAGAAGGTATGGAGTTAAAATGAAATTTAATAGCATCTCTATAACCTTCTTTTTTTACTATTTTATTATTAACTAATAAATAGCAAGCAAATTCAAAATCAGATGTGTCATCTTTCATATCGATTACTAGCTCACGAGAAGAAGCTGAATATTTGTATAAAATGTCCTTTATATCAAAAATTCTCTTGATGCCCTCGGTGTACTCATAGTGATATAAACTTAGCATCCCCTTATTATCTTCTACAGAAAATACTAGGTTAGTTTTATCTTCTTTTAGAAGAGTAAATTCTTTAACTTCATTGTCAACAGCATTATCTTCAGCTGCTAGAATAGAGGTTAAAAATTTAGCCTCACGTTTTTTCTGATGGACAAACTCCATATTGTAACATGGTTCTAACTTAGCAAAAGAAATTGAATTAAAACCTCTAATATTTTCTTCATCTTCGTACCCATGATAGGAAGAAATATAATCCGTTGGAAGATGCTGATTCATTTCTAGCTTTAAATTCCCTTTGTGATGATGACCAATTACTTGCTCTTTAGTCATAGCATTAAAATTAAGTGTTCCGTTCAAATTGAAAACTTGGGAATATTTATGATCGTTATTTGATTTAATATCATCTACCAAAATAATCAGATTAGGATATATATGAATTAATCTTCTAGTTATGTTTATATCCTCATATAAATTGTTAGTGACTTCTACTCCAGCAAAGTCGTTCTCTAAGTGATAACTACTAATTCCTAGCTGGTTTTGATTATCTAAATTTAGTGAATAGTTCTTATCGTCAACGACAATTGTATTATGTGCCATAGCTGAAACTACGTATTTTCTATATTTACTTTTGTTGTCATAATTGTACTTTCCACTATCAATGAATAAATCAGTGCCTTTATATGAAAATGTAAAAGATAAATCGTCAAAATGTTTATGGCTTGTATTTGAAAATCCTGATTTTAAAGTTAAATAGCTTTTTTTCTTTTTTAATATCGCTAATCCAGTTTCAGGAAATACAATTGAATCGGGAATATATTTTCCATTATTAAAGTATTTATGATTAGTATCTCCTATAAGAGGATACGTTAAATCTGGCTTTAATAAATGAAGATGTTGTTTATAAATTTCCTTCAATATGTAGCCGAGTGTATTTTCTGCTAAATTAATTTTATTAATGTCTAAAAATGCTTGTAGCTCCTCAAATAAATGGTATGTATGATAATGGTATTCAGGTGAATTTTCAACGTTTATATACTCTTTAGTGAAACTAATTTTTATTTGTTTTTCTAAGCGATTAATAGCCTTTTTCAGCCACTTTTCACCAAATGATTCATATCTAAAGAACAAAGATAATTGTAATAACGCCCGGTCCATCATAATTCCATGATTATTATCTACATAATGCTCATCTGAAAATAAATATTCTCCATTTTTCAACATAGCAATAGCCATTTTTTTCTTAAAAACAGGGTTTAACTCATAATTCGCTCTTTTACATAACATTAAATAATGGGTTATTACTATTACTCGGTTGGCTACGGCAAAGTCATACCATACTCGCTTATCAGTCGAATTATTTTCAAAGGAAATCCAACTCTCAAGGATTTGCTCTATTTTTTCCAGGTATTTCAAATCGTCAGACTGTTCATATCCGTTATTTAATAAACTAATAAATTGTAATGAATATAAATATACTTTATAGGTGTTTTCAGGTTCTCCACTTAGAGACCAAATATCGTCAGCCTTCTCAAATCTCATTTCAGGCAGCGATTGATGAAGGTATATATTATGGTTATAAATCCCTTCCGCTCTTGAAACAGCTGCTTTCCCCTGTACATCTGTTCGTTTAAACAAATAAGTTAAATCAACATTAAAAATATATTCTATATCTATTACAGAGGTATCCTTATTCATAAAGTCCCTCCTTTTTCCTCAATAATTTCTACAATCTAATTATAATAAAATAACTTCTTCTATCTTCTTTATAATTACAGATTTATCAAATTCACTTTGTGAATACTTCTTCAATTTACTTGCAATTTTCTGTTTGTAATTTTTCCGATTACATACATATGTAATCACCTCTTCCTCGTCATTGAAGAGATATTCTTTTGGATAGATAGTTTCTGCACCAGGCCAGTGTAACAACAAAGGCGTGCTACCTGCAGCCATTCCTTCCATAGGTGCCAAATGAAAACTTTCATACTCACTTGTGGATAATACATAACCTATTTTCTGGAACCATTTGTCCATATCATTGCCGTGTTGATCGAAAACAACATTTTTACCCCACGGGGCTTTTTTTATACGGTCAAACACTTCATCATAATATTGTTTTTCCTGCGGTCTATTCATTAACCAAGATAATTCTTGTGGCATACGACTTTTTACAAACAGCTTATATCTTTTATCTTTATTCCATAATCCCTCAAATATATTGAGAGCCCGATCCAAGCGCTTTCTACTCGGAAGAATACCGCATATACCTAAGTTAAATTGTATTTCTTCTTTATTCAATTTAGGTTTATCAAATTTCATCGTATCAACCATATTATAAATCATAGTCATTTTATTTCTTGGAATGTGATTCACCCTATGAAATTCTTCAAATATATAGGGGGAAATAGCTATAATCTGATCTATGTTTTCTATATGAAATTGACTTGGAAACTCTGTGACTCGTTCTTGTAAATGCATTCTCACGATTAATTTTTGATCAATACTCTTGTGCTTAGAATACCAAACTGCATTTCCTAATCCCCATTCACAAAAGATCACATCTGCCCATTCTAAACATTCTTTACTGTAAGCTTCATCATGGTTATTATGTCCCTGCCATTGATCTACCTTTACTTCAAATTTTGAATTTTGCTTAAAATATTGAAGCGCCATGTCAATAAACTTCAGGTCATGACCCGCGAATAATAGCTTGGTTTTTTGATTATTAAAGCCCCATAGCATGTCTTTTAAACGTTTATACGATTCCTTGAATGTATAATATCGGCATGCATTGTAAATAGTTTGAGCTGTCTTCTTATAAAGATTACGATTATACATAACTTCTAGGGTTTTTCTTACGAATTCTTCTTCGTTATCTACAAACAAGAAATAATCTTTTCCTAGCAAATCTTCGTACATTTTTGTTCGACGAAGTAAAACTGGTTTGCCTTGCCTTCCATATTCCAATATTTTAGTAGATAACTCTACGCTAGTGTCGTTATCAATTAACTCGCTTCTCCATCCAACTCCAACATCAGATTCTTCCACAAGTTTTATAGATTCACTTCTCGGAATCGCACCCAACCAATTTACATTACTTTCAGTATTAAAACGGTTAATAATGCGATCTTTTTCAGGGATTAATTCCCCTTGGAATTTATCTCCAGCAATATTTAATACAAGACTATGATCTTCTTCATACACAGACTTAAATGCATCTAAAATTTCTTCTGTGTACCACCCTTTAGCAAATTTCCCCGTATAGACTAAGCTGTTGTTTCGATTAACAAAATCCGGTGTTTCCCCATAATCAGGAATCATGGGCGTTAGTAAACAGAACTTTTCACCTTTCACCGACAAAATACTGTTTAACAAGTTTTTCGTTTCATTCGTTTGTACAAATATTTTTGGAAAAGTACTATAAATTTTTTGAAGAACTTGTTTTTCTTCACTCGTAATTTCGTCTGGATTATGTGTGAATTCTGTAAAATACGGTACAATTTTTGACGATAAAGGACTCTTCATTAATTCAATTGCTAACTTGTATCCACGCACAATAATACAATCGTATTGGTTGACCTCATTTAATTCTTCCATTAATTTTACTGCTTCAAATATATTGAGACGATTACCATTTTCAAATTTCTTATTAAATAAATTAAATGTATCAATAGTGTTAACTTGACTTAAATTTTCTATTTCAGAAAGTAAGTTTCGATTTTTAATTCGAGCTTTTAACAATACGTCAACAACTATATTTTTGTCATAATTTAGTACGTTCGCCATCGATGTCAACCAAACCGCTGAACCATCCATAATGTTTAAATCTACATCACCATATAAAAGCACTTTTAACTTTTTTCTCATTAATAATTCACCTATTTTTGAATTTTATTAATTATATCTTCAGAAACTCCTACTCCAGCTCTAATAAAGTTGTAGTTATCAATGCTTAGCAATCTAAAGCCTCTCATAAAATACAAAGCCATTGAGCTGTTTGATCTCATTTTTGTTACCGCTTCTATTATATTTTCTCCATGGAAAATAGATTTATCTACAATTGAGGACTCAAATTGCAGACTGTCTACATATTGGTACTCTTTATCTTGATTATATTTAGTTACTTCTTTATTCTGGAAATCATATTGATAAAAAGTATTTTTACCAATAATTTCTGCATTACTATATTCTGTCGCAATCATTAAATCAAGTAAGTAATTTTCTCCATAGAAGCTGTCTGGATTAAAATAAGAAATATAAGGGTTAGATATAATCTCATTAATACGGTTGTAATGATTCATGTAACTCAGCACGTATGTCTTAATATTTTCTTGATTATACTCATTTAAAATATCTACATACCCATCAAAATTTTCCAAAAGAACGATTAACTCTTTTCCTTTCCAGCTTTGTCGCTTAAAGGAATCAAGAATATTAAAAAATTCTACTTTAGATTTAGCTACAGATAAAACAGAAACATTCTTAATATCTTTTTTGACAGTTATCCCTAGCTGTTCTAACATATAATGGATTCGATGCTTATATGTATGATTCAGATAAACCTCTCGTATACCAACTAAAGATTTTTCATTGTAATATTCTTCATCGTCCATTAATTTTTCAATAGATTCTTTTAATTCTTGCTTGTTTTCAGATATTAATACAATATCTTTAAACATTCGCTTTACACCTTCAGAATAACTGCTAATGATAGGCGTTCCACATGCTAAACCTTCAAATACACGTCTAGAAAACATAGTTGGAGAGTATTTAACACTATTAACATTGAGCATGACTTTGTAGCCTTTATATGCTGTATTAATTTCATCATACTTCAAACTACCTTTAATATTCTGATCGAATCGCTCTGGAAAGCTAAAATGCGTGCGACCATTTTTATTTTTCTCATAGTTTCTGTCAAAGATATCTAAACCGAACTCAGCTGCAATGTCTAACACATTATCCATATCTTGTTTGCGCTCTTCGTGACGGTTATCGTAATAAGAACCTGCGAAACAAATTTTTTCTTCACGTTTCTCTCGTATTTTGATTGGGTTGTGTAATTGAGGCTCTGCAGAAAAAGGCAAAGCAAAAACGCGTTCATGACCTGATTCTTTTTGATAGTTTGGTATCATATCTGCATCTGTTGTGAAGATACAATCGAATAATTTAGCAGTATCAATGAATTTTTCAAAATGAATTGGATCTTCTTTATTCCAAAACACTGTAGGAATATTGTTTTCTTTACACCATCTTAATAAGTCAAACAGAGGGGTTTTGTCTTGGTTATTATATTTTGCTATTTTATATTCCCAAGCTCCAAAATTACCTCTCCAAGCAGATTCTACGAATAAAAGATCTGGAGTGTCTTCAATTAAAATTTCTTTCCAATTTTCTGTTGTAAAAGTAAGTAAATTAACTTCTTTTCCAAAGCAAGTCATGCTAAACTCATCTAAAATACATGCCATTTTAATATCGCTGATTGTAGACGGGTTATTCTTGGAGATTTTTTTAGGGTTTGATACATACGTATTGGGGATTTCTTGCTTTATTCTTTGAATATAAATATCCTCAATAGTGGCAATACCTTTATTTGAAATGCGCAGAGCTAAACGAAGATTTTGAGTTTTTTGATTCATCTTTATTCTTGTAACTTTATTTAATGAAACAGCGTGAACATTAATTTTTTTGCTACCTGAATACTCAATAACCATTAAGTTTACATGAGCTTTACCAAAAATTTCTCCTTTAATTTGAATTTCAAACTCTTCATTAGGTAACGTTTTTAAATCGTGAGTAGGCAAATAGCTAAAACTATTGTTTTTCTCCAAGTAAGAGATATAATTTTTGTTCTCGCTCTCAGACGATATAAATAATTTTTCTTTTTGATTGTACATAAAAATATCAGCAGACTGATAGAACCAGTTTTCAGCTCTTAGAAATGATTGATTAGTTATTAAATAGGGGGCTATATCATTCAAAATTTGACTTTGGAACTTAGCAAAATCAGATTTTAACACTGAAAGATCTTTCATGACTTATTTGCTCCTTTATGCAATCTCTTACGTAAAGACCAGTATTTTTTTGTTAATTTTCCAAGTTTAGAATTTTTCAGAGCATTCAGTTCTCTTTTTGTTTTTTTGTTTTCTGCTTGGGTATTAACTAACTCTGTTTTCAATTCATGCATTTGATCTTGAAATATTTTCAACTGGCTCTCTAAGGCTTTTTTGTTTGAAACTTCTTCTTCAAACAACTTAATTAACACACCGTAGCTTTGTAATTTTTCGAATGTTTCTTCTTTAAATAAAACAAGTTTTTTATTTAACTCCTGATACTCTTTCTCAGTATATACCGGCAACTCTTCAAAACTTTCTAGGTTTCTTTCGGGTTCTTCTTGGAACGGTAATCTATTTGCTCTTAATTGAGCTTGAGAGCTCTCCATATTTTTGTCCCAACCTCACTTTCTTATAATATAGTAAAAATTCTTTTTTGTTACCTTCTCATTTATATCTAAATACCTATAAAATCTATTTTCTACTTATGGAATACTACCATAGGTACTAAATAGGTTCAATGTCTTATTTTGTCGAATATCATCAAATGTACCAAAATTGTACTCAATAGACGATTATGGTATTTGGAATAGACCTTATTACCTAACAGTTAATGTTATAATTATATATTAAAATATCTACATGAACAACGAAAGTCTCAAAATCATTAAAGTAGATCGGTTATTTAATAAGAGTGTTATAAATAGTAAATGAATCTATCGAAACAAACTTCACTTCTAGATTAACTACAACCTTTTTACTCTGAAAACATGGCATAATACTGTGGTAGTTTTTTATTTTTGAAATGAATTATATATATCATATACGCACAGTTTAAGATACCCTTTATAAGTTGATAATCTTTCTTTTTTCGACATGTCATGGCTGCTTTTTTACTGTGATTTAAAAGAACAGCACTATCGTTATCTAAAAGAATCGCTGTTTCTTGCAGCATTTATTTTTTACATGAAGTTCATTAGTCTTTTATCATAGGACGAGACGAGCGAATTGTAGATGTAATGAGTGATTCTTTAGGAGGAGCTATTTTATTATTTCTGCTTTATGTAGTGAGAAAGTCTGCCACAAAGTAAAAGCTCTTACTCTTTGAAAATGATAACTATAAGCAAAAAGCATGGAGCGAATCTCCATGCTTTTCCTTATATTTTAAACTTAGCAATCAGCTCTTGCAGTTCCTCTGACATATTCGCTAAATCCATCGCAGATGAAGCAATTTCCTCCATGGAAGCAAGCTGTTCTTCGGTTGTGGCTGATACGTTTTGCGCTCCCGCTGCCGCTTCTTCCGCGATACCGTTGACTTCGTGAATCGCCTGCTGGACTTCAAGCGTATCTTTGGCTAGATTATGAATAGCGCTCCCCATCTGCTGAATTTGATTCACTACGTGCTGTACAGCTTCGTTAATTTGCATAAATGATGTACCTGCTTGTTCCACTACTGCTAGACCTTCTTTTACTTCTTTGGTTGTGGTTGTCATCGACTGCAGCGTCCGAGCTGTTTCGCTTTGAATGAGTGCAACTAGATCTTTAATTTGATTTGCTGAGTTGGATGAGCCTTCTGCTAGTTTACGTACTTCACTTGCCACAACGGCAAAGCCTTTTCCGTGATCACCTGCTCTTGCTGCTTCAATAGCTGCGTTCAAAGCAAGCAGATTTGTTTGATCGGCAATGGTTGTGATGACATCGTTAATTTGACTAATTTTCGCTGAGTGTTCGCTAAGGCCTTGAAAAACAGATGAGAGTTCGGTTACATTTTCGTTGATTGATTTCATTTGTTGGGCTGCTGTTTCAACGGTCGCTGTTCCGCTATTTGAGATCGCAGCCGTGTCGAGTGCTCGCTTAGTGATTTGCTCGACGTTTTCAACAACTTCTGATGTTTGGTTCGTAATGCGGTGAATAATGGTGGAGCTTTCTTGAATTTGATTCACTTGATGGTTGGATCCTGAGGCTAGTTTTTCAGTGATGCTTGAAATATGTTCAATGGCACTGTTGTTTTGTTCTGCGCTGGCGCTTAGTTCTTCTGAAGAAGCCGCAACCGTTGATGAAATGTTTCCAACGGACATAATCATTTCTTTTAATCCGCCAATCATTTTATTAAATGAAGCGGTAAGGGAGCCAATTTCATCTTGAGATTCATACGTGCCTTGCACTTGAAAATCCCCGTCTTTTGCTGTTTCCATGAGGTTTTTAATATCGTTTAACGGCTTTGTAATCATGCGTGCAATCAGAAGTCCAATCCCTATTGTAAGTAGGATGACCAACGCGCTGACGAGTAAAAGAGTAGTAACGGCTGATTTTACGCTTTGCTTATTTTTTTGATAAATGCTTTTAGCTTCGTTATTGTTTATCGTCTGAAGATCATCTAGTGTGTTATTTATGGTTGTACGCAGGGTGACGATTTGTTTAGAAAAAACGTTATAGGCTTCGTCTCCTTTTTCATCTTGAGCAAGCTGTATGGCTTCACTTCTTGCTTGTGTTAAGTTACCTATATTTTCTTCGTATAGAGCCAGTTTTTCTTTTTCACTATCTAGCAAAAATGTCTTTTTATACTGTTCGATAAGCTTGTTATTTTCAGCTTCTTTTTCTTGAATTTCATCGAGACGCTTACGCTGATAGTTTTCATCTTTTGATAAAATCATTTCAAGCGTATTTGCATCGATTGCTCGGTTATTTGTACGAATTTGCCCTAACTGCCTGATTGGCTGCAGGCGGTCATTATACATAGACTCCGAGCTGTCAGCAATTCGCTGTGTGTAAAAATAGCTGATCACGGCGACTGCAATAAGTGAAATTGTTGAAATTATAACCATGACTAGCAGCTTTCGATAGATACTCAGATTTCGTAATGCCCCCATAACATTTCCCCTTTTCGCTGATGTATTCTTCTGCTTTCATTTTCACACTTTGTTATATCTATCGGTCATTGGGGGTGTTCTATCCATAGTACGCTCGTGACTTTTTATCGGCATAAAAAATAGCTTCTTATCAAAAGAAGCTGGTTTAAAAATAATTTCTCCACTTAGATTTTTGTCCCTGATACTTTCCCTGTGTTATCGACGCTTAACTTCCAGCTTTGTCCGTCAGGAGATTTAAGGATCAGGCTGTTCCCTTGCTGAAACTCAAGGTTTCCATACATTTTGCTTCCGGACGTTGCCACCCAAGAGGAACCGGGCATCATAGAAGACGTACCGAATATACGATTAATTCGAAAACGCTTGTGATCTTTTGTATATTCGCTTAGCGTAAGTCTCATTTTATACAGCGTATTGGCTCGCACTTCTGCCGTTACCGTGTTTCCTAAGTTGTTTTTTACGTCTTTCGCTGTTATCCACGCACCGTCTAGTACTGTTAGATATTCAAATTTAATATTTTTAGGTGACTCACCCCATCCAAATGAAACGCCGGCCATATTCAGCATTTTAATTGGATTTGCAGTAAAGTCCATTTCAATCACAACGGGAGCTGAAGCCGGCACGTCGAGGTAGTTCATGCTTTGTTCATCAACTAAGCTGAAGCAGTTGCTGATGCTACCTCCGTACGGAGCTTTTCCAGCGATTTGTTTGACGGTATATTTTTTATCAGCTTGTACAAAAATATCGTCTTGATTGCCGATAATATCCGGTTTTCCTGGAAGACCTGGTGCAAATATATTTCGGGTTTGTTCAAAAGGAGACGTAATGTCATTATACTGTCCGTTGTTTAAAATCGATGTGGATAAAAGGTTAGAGGCAAGCTGATTTCGATGCGAGATACTCGTAAATTCTACGGGCGGTTCTCCTCCGTTCATTAAATACGTATCCCAAATATGCCCTTCAAACGTATTGTAAGCACCTGAACATTTAATTGCTCGTTTCGTTTGGCTGCGGCACTGCATTTGAAAATGAACAAAGCTGTTTCCTGACGTTTCATACGGCACGTCACTGATGCCGGCCACGTCAATTCCATATTGACAGCCGTCAATCGATAAATAGCTAAAGTTATTCGCGTTAATCCATGCAGGTGTATTGATGTTGGTAATTTTTTCAGTTTGCAGCAGTACGCCTCTTTCAAAGTTGCGAAGGTGTACAAAGGATACGTTCACAAAGCTAATAAAATCCCACGCTTTTTGGCAATAAAAATAAATGCCTTTTCCATTATAAGCGCCTGACGTATTAATCATGCTGATGTTGCTTATTGTCGTTTTATTTCCTGTTTCTAATTGCTGTGATCCGTGAAGATAAATGACCGAAGAGGTAAATGATGGGTCGATTACTTCAACGGTTCCTCCTGAAATAGACGCATCTTTTTGCAGGGTAAATACATGATAATTTCCCGTTACTTTAAGTTTGATTCCGCTGTCCATTTCAAACGAAATAGACGGTTTAATCACAAGAGGTGATGCGATGGCGTACGTATAGTTCCCTGTTAGGAGTACGCGTGATAATTTGTTGGCAGCTGCGTAATCAATTGCTTGCTGTATCGCAGGTGCATCATCCGTCACGCCGTCTCTTTTTACACCAAAACAAGCGGCGTCTACTATTCTTTCTTCACTGCAGTTTTCCATTAAACTCATCTCGCTTTCTCAGCAGCTGTAAAGCATGTACTGCTTCTATTACTTTATGCGTTTTGACTACCTGTGGTTCACTGTTTCCATAGAAAAAAAGCTTCCGTGTTAGAAGCTTTTTCCGCTCATGTTTACGTATTGATTAGCAGTTGATGCAATCATTTGACTCGACGTAAAGTGCTGTTCGACTTTTTTTCTCGCTCCTTTAGCAAATCGCTGCTTTTGTTCTTGTTCAGCATACACCTCCGTAATTTTCTCCGCAAATGCTTCAGGTGAATAAGTCGGGATTAAATAGCCCGTGTCTCCGTCTGCTATCGCTTCTTTCACGCCTCCTACATCAATTGAAATCATCGGTGTACCAACAGCCATTGCTTCTAAAACAACCATTGGAAAGACTTCACGATGAGAAGTTAACAGAAGCATATCCATTTTCGTAATAAATGCTTCAGGGTCTTCTACTTCTCCCCATATCTTTATCTTTTCAGACAAGCCTTGCTCCTGGATAAGCTCTTGAATTCGCTGAAGGTCAGGTCCTCCTCCTCCGATATGAAACTTCATATGTTCATGATCTCGAAGCAGCGAGGCAATTTCGATAAACAGCTCGTGATTTTTTTCTTTTGAAGCTCTTGCCAACAGACCGATATGACAATCGAGTGAAGCAGACTTTTCTTTAAATACAAATTGATTTAAATCCACTCCGTTATAAATCGTTGTTACTTTACCGCTATTCACGCCCAGGTTCATCAACTGTTCTTGTTCAAAACGGCTGACCGTAATCACTCCATGCACATAAGAGTTTACGAGTTTACAAAAAAAGCTTTTTGCCTTTTGTTCAAGCACCGTTACATTATGCTTTGTATAAAGTATTTTTACTTTTTTTCGCAGCACTCGATTCACGCATACTGCATACATCACCATACGCAGACTGTTGGCATGAATAATGTCAATTTTACACGTTCGAACTTTTTTCCAAAGTATATAAAGATTGTGAAGATGATTTTTTCTGCTTAAAGGCGTGAACCGTTTCTTATATTGAATTTTGCTGTACAGTTCTCCCATTGCAGCTGCTGTATACACGGTAACATCCGGATGATTCAACTGATTTTCGAGCTTACAAAAATACGTTTCTGCTCCGCCTGTAATCAATTTATCCGTGATTAAAAGTACGTTTTTCAAGACTCCACATCCTTTACGATTTTGAGAGGTTTTTACTTTTAGCGTACGCATTCACGCTGTACTGCACAAAATAAGTGGCGCTTTTCCATAGCGGCAGCCGTTCTTGCTTGCGCAGCAGCTTCCAATACCTCGTCGCTGCTTTCAGCTTGTTGCTAGAAACAGAGTGAGATACAAGACGGTAATAAGCAAGTGACTCTTGAATGCCGTACGCTGTATAGCCTTTTCTCAGCAGTGACAGCCAAAGCGCCGTGTCTTCTGGCTGAATGTTTGGCATTAAAATCCCGGAAATTTGTTTTTTATCAAGCATGACTGTCAAACAGCCGATAATGGTGTTACCCGCGAGCGTCTTGTAATCAACGCTTTTTGGAACGTTTACTTCAACACCTGTTTTTTCACCTTTTTCATTGATAATGCTGTAGCCCGTATAGGAAAAAGCACAGTTTTTTTCAAGCATAAAAGCGACTTGCTTTTTAAGTTTTCCCCTATGCCATAGATCATCACTGTCCAAAAAAGCAAGGAACCGTCCGCTTGCTGCGCTTATACCTTCGTTGCGTGCTGCTGCGGCTCCTGAATTTTTTGTGAGCTGAAGCAGCTGAATGCGTTGATCTTTTCTACTGAATTTCTTTACTACTTCAGCCGTTTCATCTGTCGAACAGTCGTCAATCACAAGCAGCTCCCAGTTGAGGTAGGTTTGCTGCTGAACGGATTTAATGGTGGATGAAATGAAGGCTGCGCAGTTATAGGCAGGTGTAACAATTGAAACGAGGGGCTGACCCGGTTGAGATTTGAAGTTATTCATTTTGCACTCTCCTCACGTTGATGATTTCGTAAATAGCCTGACAGCAGCGCTAAGTATAAAAAGAACAGCTCATTTACAATTAACGAAAGTGACATCATTTGAAGCAAAAAACCAATAAACGTTAAAAATAAGTAAGGTTCTTGTTTATGAATTTTTTGTTTTAAAAGCTGAAGCAACACAAGAAGTAAAAAACTAAAATATAGGCAAAAGCCAATCATACCCGTCTCTGATAAAATCTCTAAAAAAGTGTTATGAACGTACAGCGCTTCGCCGTAGTAAAACAAGTTATACTCTGAAAAGTTAAAAGCGCCGATTCCGGCAAACGGATGCGATGAAAAAAACTCGAATGCCCGGCTCCACAGCGAAAACCTTCCGCTTCCTCCGTCATGTAAAAAGTCATCGGCTCGTTCGGTTAAAATGGTGAACACGTTAAAATTCGTCATGAAATGAGCTATAAGAGCAAGTACACCAAATAAAAACACAAACGAAAGAACTGTTTTGAGACTGTTAAGCGACCGAGTAATAAGCAAATACAGAATCAACACGGCGACCATGGCAATTAATCCGCCTCGGGAAAACGTTAATACGCTTGCTAATGTACTCAGTAAAAGTCCGACTTTATTTTTAGTACTATCGCTATTGGTTAAAAAGTAAGTAAAAAACAGCGTATTATAAAATACGTAAATATTAGGATCGTCCAGTACGCCAATCAAACGCGGATAGCTGCGGTCAATCATTACGCCCCATTTAATAATTTCTACTTCGGAGGCAAATTGAAAATGAACGGCTTGAAGACCCGCAATGTAGAGCAGTAAACTCACGCCGTTAAAAAGAATGCCCGCTCCGGTTAACGCACGTTTGATACTTCCGCTATGAAACTCTGCTATCACATATTTCATTAAAAAGTAGCAGGCAAGGATAAGCAAAACGCCTAGCATAATACGAAGACTCGCTTCTGGATACAGAGAAAACGCTCCGGTCATACAGTAAAAAAGATAAAATAAAAGCAGCAGCACTTCATACGCCTGGAGCTTATAGACATAAAAAGAAGCAAAGCTCAGCAGCAGAAGCGCAAATAAAAAAATCATGTACGGCTTTAATGAAAAGCCAATATTGACGTTATATTTACTTAATGTAACAAGAACAAAAAGGCAAAACAAAACGGTCGGTTTTCGATTTTGCACGTATACACTATCCATTTTGTGCCTCCTTTCTGTTCTCTACGTTTAGTGGTTTGTTTTTTTGCAGGTATCCTAACGCTTGATTTCGCATCTCTTTATCTAGCAGCGTTAACAAAAACACAAGCAGCATGTTTACACACAGCGCAATAAACGGGTGCTGTGAAAATAGCAGCGTGGTAAATACAATTGTACTGCCAAATAAACAAACAAAAATCGGAAAGGTTTTACGCATGATGATCAGTCTTTCCGGATTACATAACCAGCAGCCAATAAATAAAATCCCTTCAATTAAAAGCGCAGCATACACGGCTCCTATCACAGAATAAGCGGAGCTTAAAAAATAGTAAAAAGCAATTCCCGATACAACAGCAATGAGCTGAACGCCCGTTCTTCTTCCTTGAAGTCCTTTTGTTGTTAAGCCGTCCGCTAGTGCTACGCTTAAGCCTTGGAAAATCAGCATGAGCGATAGCCACTTTAACGCATCTCCGGCTGCAGCCCATTTATCTCCGAACAATAACGACACGGCAAGATCGGATAAATGATAAAAAGGAAGCGCTGTTAGCATCCCTACTAAACTCATAAGCTTCACTTGAAGAATGTTTAATTCTAAATGTTTGTCTGTCTGCTGGTGATTATAATAGCGAAATAACACTGGATAAAAAGCACCTGCCACAATTCCTGGAACTTGATACAGCGCCGATGGAATACGGTACGCAACGGCAAACACGCCGACAGCTGCAAGCGGAATTGTATTTTCTAATACGATTGGCCCAAGCTGCGGCAGCAGCATAATCAGAAGTCCGCTTACAATAAATGAGCCGATATTTTTCAGCAGTCCGCGTTGAATTTTCTTTTTCAAATTAAACGATACTCTTTTCCCCACCATCCACAGACTGTACACCCCTGCTAAAAGATAGGAAAATCCAAACAAAAACGAAATAAAAAACGGGCTTGTATGCATCAGCATTCCAACCGTCAGCAGAACCACCAGCAAAAGAGCTGAATAGATTCGAATCGCTCCTAAGTGATGCATTTGTTCAGTAAGCTGAAAATACGTAATCCCGATGCTTTGCATTGCAAGGCCTGTTACCATCGGCACAATCAAGTAGTACATCATTTTTACAAGTGATGCTTCGTGATAAAACAAGGAAATCACTATATACGCCCCTGCAAACGTCGCAAGCAAAAGCAAAATTCTCATTTTCACATACGAGGATAAAAGATGATTCACGTCAGCTCGCTTTTTAGAGCCTTCACGAAGCACGGTGTTACTTAAGCCAACGTCTGTAAAGTAGCCTAATATCATCGCAAAAGCTAACGCTACGCTGAACCTTCCGTAACTAGCTGCGCTTAAATACTGTGCCAGCACGATAAGCGCAGCTGCGTTTAACAAACGTGATACAACGGTACTAATAAATAAGTGAACAATGTTTTTCCAAATGGAATTTTTCTTCATACATCCCTCTTACTCCATCGTCTTAGCAAATTGCTGAGCTAGCGTTTCATGGTAGTAGTCATACGTTTTGGCTAATCCTTTTTCAAGCGTAAAAGCAGGCGACCACTTCAATAATTTGATGCTTTCTTTATTGCACAGCCTGCTGTCTGCAATATCACCTTCACGCACGCTGTGGTAAACAGGTGTTAATTGACTGCCTGATATGCTTTTCATCGTGAAAAAAAGTTCGTTAATGCTGATGCTGCTGTTATTGGAAATATTAAACGTGCCGCACCCTTCATACTGAATAGCTTGTAAGCACGCCTGACTCACGTCTTCTACGTAAATAAAATCTCTTGTTTGACGGCCGCTTCCGTAAATAATTGGCTGCTGGTTCGTAACAAACCGGTCAAAGAAAATCGAAATCACGCCGCCTTCACCCTGCGAATTTTGCCGCGGGCCATACACGTTGCTGTAGCGAAGAATCACGTAGTCAATATCATACAGCTGTTTAGCAAGCTTTAAATATTCTTCAGACGTAAACTTTGACAGTCCGTACGGTGAAGCTGGACTGGTTGGGTGAGCAAGTGAAATTGGAGTAACGTTCGTATTTCCGTACACGGCTGCTGATGAAGCAAAAATGATTTTTTCGGTACCGTGCTTTTTGCATGCATTAATAATGTTGATCGTCCCTTGAATATTAACATTGGCATCATGATGAAAATTAGTAACGGAATGAGCCACGCTCACTTGAGCCGCTTGGTGAACAACATAATGAGGTTTAAACTCAGCAAATACTTTATCTAATTCTTCACTCACAATATCTCCGTAGTGAAAAGAAATGCCTCGATTTTCTAAATTTGCTATTTTTCCTGTTGAGAGATTGTCGATTACCTTTACTTCAAATCCGTTTTGATAAAGAAGCTCTGCCATATGTGATCCAATAAAACCGCATCCGCCTGTAACTAATACTCTTTTCATGTTATCCCTCTCCTATCTTGATCCGTCTCCTGTTACAATGACTCTTAGCGTTTTTATCATAATCTTCACGTCAAACCGTATATTCGTATGGTGAATATAGTAAAGATCAAGCTCCAGCTTTTCTGCTGGCGTTAATTCATATCCGCCGTTAATTTGAGCCCAGCCTGTTAGTCCCGGCTTAACGGCAAGGCGCTGGCTAAATGCAGGAACTGTTTTTTGAAATTCTTCTATAAATACGGCTCTTTCAGGTCGTGGTCCGACAATCGACATATCGCCTTTTAACACATTCCACAGCTGAGGCAGTTCATCGATTCGCGTTTGGCGAATCAGCTTTCCTACTTTGGTGACCCGGCTGTCATTTTTAACCGCCCACTGCGCTCCGTTTTTTTCAGCGTCACTATACATTGAACGCAGCTTCATGATGGTAAATGGTCTGCCGTTTTTACCTAAACGCTCTTGAAGAAAGAAAGGTGAACCCGGTGTTTCAATCATCACAATGAGCGCAAACAGCAAAATAACAGGCAGCAAAACCATAAGAGCCATAAACGAAATCACGATATCAAATATGCGTTTACACAGCGAGTAAAAAAGCGGAAATTCTTTTTTTAGCACATCGGAATCACCGGTCGTTTTCGAGACAATTTGATTCATCGTTTCACTTCCTTCTATAATAAAGTGAGGAGCTAGTGAGACGGACTCCAAATAACGCCTAGCACATGAATACGTGCTTTTTCCAGCATATTTTTCGTTTTAACAACGGCATCTAGTTTCGTTTTACGCTCTTCCACCATGAGCATGGTCGCATCGCATTTTGCTACAAGAATATGAGAATCTGTCTCTTCTAAAAACTGAGGCGTTTCAAAAAGAATCAAATCGTATTCTTCTTTCCATCTTTTTATGAGCTCATCAAAGTACTTGGAAACAAATAGTGTGGATGCGTTTCGAAAGTGAGATCCGGCTGGAAGCACGTCCAGTCCTTTATATGATGTTTGTTTAATGGGTACATATCGACCTTTCCCGTTTACTAATACATCCGTTAATCCTTCTGAACTTCCAAGGTCAAAGAGCTGATGAAGAGAAGGACAATGCACGTTTCCGTCAATAAGAAGAACGTTTTTCCCTTGTTCGGCAAATGAAATTCCTAGCTTTGCCGTTATAAGAGGCTTTTTGTCATTCAATTCCGCTGATGTGATTGTCAGGCATTTGACTTCACTATTCAGCAGCACCTCAACATTTTTTCGAATCATATTTGTTTGGTTGATGGTTTTGGCATCTTGATACAGTGAAAATGGATACTTTTTTTGTTTAAAACTCAAGGTTCTCCCTCCTTGCCTTTTCCTGATCACTGCCTTGCTTTTGGTTTCGCTTCATTTTTCGAGGCTCAAGCTCGATATGTCCAATAATCGGAAGTCCGATAAGTTCTTGAATATCTTGTTCATTTCGAACTGTGCTATCAAGATATTCTCTTAGCATCGCTCCCGCTATTCCTACTAACAGACTGACTAAGATAGTAATAGCTGCAACCGGCAGTGGCTTTGGGAATACTTTAAGGCTCTGCGACGGCTCGGTTAATACTTGAATGTTGCTTCCTTTCATTAACTTCATCGCTTGATCTTTTGAAAGAAGAGCTACTTTATTTGCGATTTCACTTACCGTTTTCGAATTCTCGTTTCTTACGGTAATCGTGACAAATTGAGAGTTTTCGTTATGATCAATCGTAATTTGTTCACTCAGCTTTTTATTAGAAACAGTTAACTTTAATTCGTCTTTTACACCGTTTATGATTATTGGACTTTTAATAAAATCGATATACGAAGAAATTAATTGAGTATTCAGCTGCGTAATATTAGCAATTTCATCTACATTTTTAGATGTTGCTTGATTAACAAGCACTTGAGTAGATGCTTGATACGTAGGCTTTAGTAGATAGAAACAGATAGTTGTGATGCTCATACTCGTAATGACTATGACTAAAAGCATCGTAAGCCATCTTCTTTTTAAAATTCGAAAAAAATCCTTTAGCTGAATTTTATCCTGCATCGTAAACTCACCTCCATACGCTTTATCTCTCTGTTACTTACGACTCACTGCTCCACCGAAAACAACTTTGTTTCTTGTGAGGAATTTCCCTAATCTGCTGGAAGGCTTTTCAACAAAATGATACGTGACGGAAGCCATCGCCAGTGATAAAAGGAAACAAATGCTTAGAATGCTCCAGTACGGCAAAAGTCCGTGTAACAAATACATAGCTGAAAACAGCACAATGAGATGAGTTAAATATAAGCTGTACGAAATCTTACCTAGAAATGACAGCACTCTTGTGCGTAAAACCTTTGAAGCTGCCGGCGATGCTAAAGCAATAATAATGAACATACAGCTCCCTAGCATCACTGCCAGATTACGGCATAAAAAGTTATTGGTGATGGCGTAATTCCCCATAATGCCTTCAGATAAATAACAGGTAAATGCAATCAGAACGATAAGCACCTTTTTAAATGTGCCAATTTTCAGATAAAGTTGAATAAAAAAATCTCGATATTTCGCCGTAACTGCACCCGCGGCGAATAAAAGCAAATAATGATAGGAAAGCAAGAAGTTCGTAGGTTCTAAGTTTGATTGATTAAGCAGTAATAGCGCTGATGATGAAACAAAAATAAAAAACAATAGCACCACGATTTTTTTTGCGTCCATTCGCAGCAAAAGAATCATTAACAGAGGAAAAATAATTGAAATTCTCATTTCATGAACAAGTGACCAAATAACATTGTTGTAAGCGTCTGTGTTAAATGTGCCAATTAAAAAGAAGTGCTGAAGAAGTAAATTTGGCGATTCATTTGTGATCCATGAGTTATTAAACCAGTGGCTTACCTGTGAGATCCCGCCTTGGCTAAATAAGATTTTGCATAGAATAGCCACACACACCGCAAACAAGTAAGGAAGATAAATTCGGCAAATTCTTCTTACAAGATAGTTCTCGTATCGAAAAGAAGAACGGCCATAAAACGGCAGTGCTAAAACAAATCCGCTTAAGACAAAAAACAAAACAACTGATTCATTTCCACTGCTGAACAATAGCCGCAGCGGACTCTCTTTTACCATGGACAGTAAAAAAGAAGAATCACCGTCATACCTATACTCACTGAAGCTTGGATAAATCATGAGATAATGATTTATCACAACAAAAAGAGCTGCTAATCCTCTTAACGCATCAAGTTCTACATATCTTTTTTCCATGTAATCTCCTATCCAAAATGTAATAAATGATGTCATCCCTTCATCGCACAGCGCTCATCTTAAATAGTGCTAGCATACTATATAAAACGTTCACTATAACGAATAAAAAGGTTATTAATCGACAAATATTCTTAATAAAGAACAATTTGTAAGTGAAGTATAGCATAATATACCTGCCCCAAAAATAGGTATTTACACTCATTTTATTCTTTATAAAGAACAAAATATTATTAATTTTATATTTTAATCTACACAATATGTACGTTTATGCGTTATAATGAACAAAAAATCCATAAGAAGAGGATGAACTGAATGTGATAGGGAACAAGATTAAGAATTTGCGACTAAAAAAAGGCTATTCTATTACACGCTTAGCTGAAGAAGCTAATATTTCAAAATCATATTTATCTCATTTAGAAAAAGGGTTAAACAATAATCCTTCCCTTCAAATGCTTGATAAAATCGCGTCTTCTCTTCATACAACGATTGATGACTTAATCGAAGGAGACATCAGTTGTCCAGCTCTAACTTCAAAACCAGTCCTCAATCTAGAATGGCTGCATTTAATTGAACGAGCCATTCAAGACGGCATGACCAAAGAAGAATTTATCGAATTTCAGTATTATTTAAAGTTCCGTAAAACAAACTGATAAATCCATTCATGAACGTTTAATTTTTTTGTTATAATCGACCTATTTCGACATATTTTACAAATATTATCTTGTAAAATAACTGTATACTAAGAATACTATTACAAATTATCCAGATAAGGGCAAAACTATTGAAAAATAGTGACGCAAAGCTTCAGGTCTAAGGCCGCTTTCGGCTATGATAGCTGGGTTCCCTGGCAAAGGGTGGATGAATCGTAATGAAAAAAGAACATGTATTATCAATCGATCAAGAGTGGGTAAGTCTTATGGAATCAGCCCGCAAGCTGGGTCTGACCATCGAAGAAGTCCGGAGGTTTTTGTCGGAGCTTAAGCGAAACTAAATTAAAAAAGCACGCTCTAATCAGAGCGTGCTTTTTACAGTTATTATTATTCTAAAAGAAAGTGAAACACACTCCTATTAAATACGAATTCCTTTTGGCTGACGCTGATCAAACGTATAAATCTCCGTAAATCCGCACTGTTTTGCCATTTCAACCGCTTCTTTCATATGAGCTCCTACCGTTTCGGCAAAGTGTGAATCAGATCCAATTGTTAAGATTTCTCCGCCTAAATCGCGGTACAGCCCAACAACTTCAAGTGCCGGCAATGCTTCGCCCAGCTTCCCTCTTATACCTGAAGTATTAATTTCAATTCCGATATTGCGTTCAATTGCTTTTTTCAAAATATCCGCAAGAATATCTTTGAATTGATGAAAGTCGTAAATACCATATTGCTCAAACGCGTAGCGCTTCATTAAATCTAAATGAGCCAATACGTCAATGTCGGCGTCGCTTACTAGCTTATACATTTCATTAAAATAAGCGCGGTAAATTGCTTCTTTATCGTTGAGTTCTAAATGTTTGCGAAGCTTGATGTTATTAATGTTATGCACCGAACCTAAAATAAAATCAAAGTTCTCTTGCTTGATTGTTTCCTGATACTTCTCTTTTAAATAATGCGGCTCACAAATTTCAATTCCTTTTTTTATCACTAGCTGATTTTGAAATTTATCTCTGCATTCCACTAGTTCTCGTTCATATTTATCAAAATCCATATGACCATACGTTGGGGCTAATGGATTTAATGAAAAGTGCTCGGTAAAACAAATTTCGTTTATGCCGTTTTTTACAGCTTGCTCGCACACTTCTTTCATGACTGCCTGTGAGTCAAATGAATTGTTCGTGTGATGATGGTAGTCTACTAGATACATAATTTAGTCACCTCTAGATCTATTATACATTTCTCTTGCCCTCACTGCACATAGAGACCCTTCTACCTCCTCCCCCAACTTTTTTCGTTCATAAAAAGAATTTCCACTAAAAAAAGATATTTTTCCTCTTCCAGTAATCCTTCTTTTCTTATAAACTAACTTAATATAGCAGATGTTCTGACATACAACTTGACATATAACTTTTACACAAAAGAAAGGAAATAAGAAATGGAATTTGAAAAAAGTTTTTCACAAACAAAAAGCCCCTTTCTGTCTTACTTAAGCTCTTATGCTAAAAAGATGAAAGGAGAACTAAAAGAAGAACCGAAAATCAATTATAGAGACGCGGTTGTTTCTTCAATCGGAGGCTTAATTGCGATTATCATCAGCAGCGCGATTGCACTAGCGCTTGGTTATCCAATGGCCCTTGCTCCGATTGGCGCAAGCTGCGTGCTTATCTTTGGCGCTCATAAAGGACCTTTATCACAGCCGCGCCACGTGCTTGGAGGTCACTTGCTTGCAACGGTTTCTGCACTTATTATTTGGAGTTTATTTCACCGAAGTCTTATTACAATTGCGATTGTGCTGGCTTTTGTTCTTATTTTAATGATTCTTACAAAAACCGTTCATCCTCCTGCTGCGGCTAGCGCGATTGTTGCAATTAATACTCAAGCAGGCTGGGGATATTTAGGTATTATTATGATTTGTGCGTGTGTAGTTGTATTAATTTCTACGGTGTATAACAATTTATTTCAGGATCGGCAGTATCCCAGGTATTGGGTTTGAGTAAAAGCTTTGGAATATAAAATTCCAAAGCTTTTTTTCTTTTCATTTATTTCACCAATAAAACTATTTTATGCCTTAAGCATCTTGTTTTAATTTTCAGAATTGTTTATACTCGAAACATCTTTGTTTTTCTAGGAAAACAAAGGAGGTGAATTTGCAGCACGGTCTATACATACTCAAGGGGGATTTTTATGTTGAAATTAATTGGGGTTTTGTTAGTGGCAGTAGGTTTTTTATTTCGTTTAAATACACTGCTTGTTGTGACTGTTGCAGGCATCGTGACGGGCCTTGTATCAGGTTTATCATTGCATGAAGTAATTACGATGTTTGGACAGTTCTTTGTCGATAACCGCTATATGTCTATGGCTATTTTACTTACTCTTCCTATCTTTGGCGTGTTAGAAAAATACGGATTAAAGGAACAAGCGGAAGTACTGATTAAAAAAGCGAAAAACGCTTCTTCTGGAAATGTTTTACTTATATATCTTTTTATCCGTGAAATCTCAGCCGCAGTTGGATTAAATATTGGAGGACATGCTCAATCCGTGCGTCCGTTAGTCGCACCTATGTCTGAAGGCGCTGCTCGTGCAAAATACGGAGAGCTTCCGCCTAAAGTAAAAGAAGATATTCGCGCTCATGCCGCGGCAGCTGAAAATACGGGCTGGTTTTTCGGCGAAGATATCTTTATCGCAACGGGTGGAATTCTTTTAATGAAAGGATTCTTCGACTCCGTAGGCATTCACGTTGACGTCTGGGATATGGCGCTTTGGGGTATTCCAACAGCTATCGCAGCGCTGTTGATCAGTGCTATTCGTTTCCGTCAGTTAGACCGGCGTATTCACAAAAAAATGACGAAGCACAAACCAACATCAGCTTCAAAGACGGAGGCGAGTTAAATGAAAAGCATCCTGACGCTTGATACGATTTACTACTTACTCGGTATTATTGTTGCTTTTATCGCAATTCGAATCGCACGCGATCATAACCATCCTAATCGTTTAGGATCTTCTCTGTTCTGGGCACTGTTTTCTATTACGTTTTTATTTGGCAACGTCATTCCGCCTTTTTATGTAGGGTGTTTAGTCATTATCATGGTGCTGCTTGCTTCATTCAACCGCGTCACTAAATCTAATGAAGCCGAAACGTCTGCTGAAGAACGAGTAGCTCACGCACAGCGATTAAAAAACAAAATCTTTTTACCGGCTTTATTTATTCCTATTTTTACGATTATCGGCACCCTTCTTTTTGGCAAAATTAAATTTGGAAACTGGGCTTTAATTGATCCAGAAAAAGTTACGTTAATTTCACTAGCAATTGCAGCTGTCATTGCGTTTATCGCTTCAATAGGTGTCACCAAAGCAAAAATGGACGTGCCTGTTAAAGAAGGAAGCCGCTTGCTTCAAGCAGTGGGCTGGGCGGTTATTTTACCGCAAATGCTCGCAGCTCTTGGCGGTATCTTTTCAAAATCAGGGGTTGGAACAGTCGTTTCGGATATTGTAAGTGATATTCTTCCGACTAACTATGCGTTTGTTGCTGTGCTTGCTTATTGTCTAGGAATGCTGCTATTTACAATTGTCATGGGAAATGCCTTTGCGGCGTTTGCCGTTATTACTGGAGGTATTGGACTGCCGTTAATTGTACACATGCACGGAGGAAATCCAGCCATTATGGCAGCACTCGGCATGTTTGCTGGCTACTGCGGCACGCTTCTCACGCCAATGGCAGCTAACTTTAATATCGTACCTGCCATGCTGCTTGAATTAAAAGACAAAAATGCCGTAATTAAAGCTCAAGTGCCGATCGCTTTATCCGTTTTTGTTGTTAATACATTATTAATGTACTACCTTGTATATCACTTTTAAAGGAGACTAGTAGAATGACAACTGTATTACTAACCGGCTTTGAACCGTTTGAAGGTGAAAGTATTAACCCGTCTTTAGAAGCTGTCAAAGCCTTAGACGGCGTAGCTGTCAAAGACTATCACATTATCGCTAAGCCTCTTCCTACTGTGTTTGGCGAATCAATATCAAAGCTTCATACGTATATAGAAGACATCAGCCCTTCTATCGTCATTTGCATTGGACAAGCAGGCGGCCGAGAAGGCATTACGGTCGAACGCGTGGCCATTAACGTAGACGACGCGCGAATTCCTGACAACATCGGCCAGCAGCCTATTGATCGCGCTATTATTGAAAATGGTCCTACCGCATATTTTTCGACACTGCCTATCAAAGCAGCTGTCGAAAACCTGCGCCAAGCAGGCATTCCAAGCAGCGTTTCTCAAACCGCTGGAACGTTTGTATGTAACCACGTGTTTTACGGACTCATGAACATGACTCAAAACTGCTGTATTAAAGGCGGATTTGTGCATATTCCTTATCTTCCTGAACAAGCTGTGAATCATCCAGGGAAAGCGAGTATGGCTTTGGATTTGATTGTAGAGGGATTGCTGAGTGTAGTGAAGACTACGATTTTGGTTGAGGAGGATGTTGTGGTTTCGGGCGGGACTACGCATTAAAAATAACATTTAAACGATACCATTATCTTATAAAAAATGACCTTACTCTACTTGGTAAGGTCATTTTACATAGTAAGACATTATATTCGATGCACTTATATTTCATTTATCTAGCAGTAATGAAACTATAATTTCAAATCAATATTTCCGCCTAGATGCGGTTGTGCGGCCTGTTGAAGTGCTTTTACATTGGAGTTGCTTATTAACTCTTGGACAGCTTCTCCTTGCTGTTTGGCGTTTCCCATTGCTATTTTCATCACTGATAGAGAAGCTTGCTGTTGGACTTTCCCTTGGCTCAATGACATTGACATAAGTGCAATATCCATAGGACACTTCCTTTTTTCAATACAAACTTGTAGTTAGCTATATTCTAATAAACAAAAACCTTTATATTTTTACATAAAAGAGGCTCCAGTAACACCGGAGCCCCTTTTAAATAATTTAAAATTAACGAAGAAGTTGTAATACTCCTTGTGGTTGTTGGTTCGCTTGCTTTGCGACTGTACCTTTCAGTTACAGAATAGACTATATCTTCATCCATGTTTTTTCATGGAGCTGGGCACTTCGAACAGTTTTCACTGCCCTACGAGATTCATAGCCATAGTTTTCACCTTAGACCGTATTCTCTAGTCGTTGAACCTTCTCCAGAGTTTCCTCACAGGAGCTTGGCTGCTGATTGTCCATTGTAGCATCTTTATCATTTTCAAACCGTCACGCTGATCATTTATGATTACGTTGTGGTTGATAAAGCTTTAGGAAGTTCCAGCAGTTCACCCAGTTATACTCTAGCTCGTTACCAAACTAGACGCCCTTTAATCATTATCTCAAAAGTTGTAAAACTCCTTGAGGCAGCTGATTAGATTGAGCCAACATTGCTTGTGCTGCTTGACCAAGAATTGAATTCTTCGTTTGGTTCATCATTTCTTTCGCCATCGTGCGAACATTTACTTTCATAAATGACCAGACTATATCTTCACCCTCTTACAGAAGTAGGGGTCGGGCACTTCGGATTCACAATACTGATGGATATTGTTTCACCTATGGATTTCATCATCGTAGCTTTCGCCTTAGATGGTCTATCCTAGTCGTTGAACCTTCTCCACTCTTTCGAAACAGGAGCTTGGCTGCTGATTGCCCAATCTTTTCTTTTTTTACACCATCACGATTGTCGTTTCCAACTACGTTGTGGCAAGAAAAGCTCTAAGGGGTTTCCAGCAATTCACCCGATAATAATCGCTAGCCGTTACCAGCTAGGACGACTGTGCTTTTTACTGCTTATGCAGCTAATGCATAATCAACGTCACGGATACGAGATTCCGCAGCTGTTAGGTTTTCAGAAGATGTGCTTAGGTTGTTGATTGTGTGATCTAAACGGTTTTGGAATGCACCAAGCTTTGAGCGTTCAGACGATACATTTTTTATAGCCGAATCTAAAGATGAAATTGCAACCTCTGCACCCTGGCGAGTAGATACGTCTACACCAGTTATTGATAATGATCTAACGCTCATTTCATTGATGCCCACCGCCATTGTTTGGTCTTGGTTTGCGCCAATATGAAACTTTAGCGCCGCATCTGATTTATTATCTTTTGCAGATTGAGTCTCACCAAACGCCGCAAAGGTATTATTAAAGTTGTCGTTTCCACTTACAGTAAACTTTAAGTTAGAAAGAGCATTAGCTAAACCACTTTGACCAGTAGACTCAATTTTCCCAGCATTCGAAACTGTTGTGCTAGCAAGTCCTAAGTCGGAAGATGCATCTGTTAGCCAGTCCCCTACTGTTGACGTAGCAGTAAATGTGTATGAACCAGATGAGGCGATTGTTCCACCTTTAGTAACAGATGCATTAATTGTGCCTGAAGAAAGGCTTAATGAATTACCATTTGCATCAGCTAAATCTGATAATAATGTTGAATTGTTCACTGCGGCTGATTTTGTAATTGTTGTTTCTCCAACTCCTGCACCAAATAAGTCATCCAATTCGCCTGCATTACCAGTAATTGTAACATCTTGACCTGCTGTTTTACTGACTAGAACTAGTTTCCCAGCCCCATCGGTTGAAGCAGTAACACCAATACCTGCAGTGTTGTTAATTGCATCTCTAACAAACTGTGCTGCATCATCAGATGATGCATAGGTCCCACCCGGTGTTCCTGTAGTTACCGAAACTCCATTAATAGAAAAAGTTTTACCTTCAATGTTACCCGCTGTATTGCTAGTAGTTCCTTCAGCAGTTAGTCTAGCAAAAGCTTTTAATGATTGTGATTCTACTTTGGTACCCTGAGCAGATGAAGCTTCACCTACATCGCCATTTAACAATTTTTTAGTGTTAAACTCTGTCGAGCTTGAAATTCTATCAATTTCAGTCTTTAATTGTGAAACTTCTTTTTGCATAGCAGTTCTATCATCATTTGTGGCTGTATCATTTGACGCTTGAACCGATAATTCGCGCATACGTTGAAGAATATCCTGCGTCTCACTTAATGCACCTTCAGCCGTTTGAATTAAAGAAATACCGTCTTGTGCATTGCTAGAAGCTTGGTTTAATCCACGAATTTGTCCGCGCATTTTCTCAGAAATGGCAAGACCTGCTGCATCGTCTGCAGCACTGTTAATACGTAAACCAGAAGACAATTTCTCCATTGATTTACTTTGTGCAGCATTGGCATTGTTAAACTGACGATACGTATTCAACGCCGTAATATTGTGATTAATTCTCATTTTCCTTTACCTCCATATAATTGGTTTTACTTCTTGGTTACATCCTTGTATTCAAGAAGCCTCTCGCTTACTGATTAATTAAGCGAGGAATGACAGTAATCAAACATATCCCTTGAGAAGATATGTTCATACTATATATCGACATTCAGATTAAGTTGTTTACAGTCTCTGTTTATTTTCTTTTAAAATTTTATGTATGCTGGTACTAGAGTAACATTTTGATTAGTTAGCCTTCTCTTATACAACAATCCCTTGCATTCTTGTATAATATTTGTAATTCATAGAAAGATGGGAGCCTTACTAATGCACAATTTGCGGCACATTTTTGAAACTCATAATTTCGAACTAACAAATGAAACAACAAAAGGAGTTGAATACAAACATCAAGAAACTGAAGATATTGTATATTTACTGCCAACAAAGGAAATAAACCTTGCAGTAAACCCTCTTTCATTTGATATTGACTTAAGTCAAAGTGATGGAAAAATTCATAGCACAGCTCTAAAACATTTTCCAAAGAGGTTAAACGGAGGCAAACAGCCAATTTCTTTTGGATATTCATTTAAGTTCCCAACAGAAGAAGCATTAAGTGATTTTTTACATACGTTCAATAATTAACATCAAAAAAGACGCTTGAACTCAAGCGTCTTTTTCGAACTATTTTTCTTACTTAGGATATGTTGCCTTTACCCGGTACGTAGCGCTAGATATTCCGCTCCATTCGTATGGTGTTACTTTAACATAATAAGTGCCTTGTGAAAGATCCTCATTAATTTCTATAACGTTGCCAGCCGAGCTGTAAGAGTTTCCTGCTATATATTCACCATATTGATCGTAAAGGTACATGGAATAGCCGCCTTTTGTGTTATCTAGCACAATTTTTGCGTTTCCATCTTTTTTTGTGGTAAATTGATAGACGTCTCGATCCACACTTGAATATGAGCTTGAACTGTAGGTTTGACCCGATACTATGTTCATTGCAGTTTCAATTGTTTCATTTGGTTCAAACGTCGCTGTGTCTCTTTTTATTGTTCCTGCATAGGTCGCTTTTATTCGATAGGTAGCACTCGTCGTGCCGCTCCATTCATATGGTTTAATTTTAACGTAATAAGTACCTTTTTGAATCTCTTCATCTATTACGATTTTACTTCCTTTTGAACTGTAAGAGTCCCCTGCTATATATTCGCCATCTTGATTGTACAAATTCATCGAATACCCTGCTGTTGTCTGATCTAGCGAAATATAAACTTCTCCATCTTTGTTTGTGGTAAATTGATAAACATCTTGATCAATATTCGATTCACTTGTTGATGTATACATTTGTCCTGAGTTGATAGACATACTTGTTTCATTTGTTTCATTCGGCTCGAACGTTGAAGGATTTCTGCTTATCTCTCCTGCATATGTTGCCTTTATTCGATATGTGGCACTTGAAATTCCACTCCAGCTATATGGCTCTACTTTAATATGATAAGTACCTTTTTGGACATCTTCATTTATTACAATTTTATTTCCTTTTGTGCTATAAGAGTCTCCTGCTATATATTCATCATCTTGATTGTATAAATTCATCGAATATCCTGCTGTTGTTTGGTCTAATGTAATATAGACTTCTCCATCTTTGTTGGTCGTAAAAGTATACGTGTCTCCAGCACTGCTTGATACCATTTTCCCTTCTACGAACACACCCGACTGCAGCCCGCCTTTTGGATTTGTTTTCACATTGATTGCTGAACTTTCCGCTGTATTATTAGAAGGGTCAAACGCTTTGATTTTATACGTATACGTTGTGTTTGGCTGCAAGTTTGTATCCGTATATTCTTTTACGTTGCCTACTGTTTTTACTAGTTTATTATTTCGATAGATTTCATACTGTTTAATCCCTGAAGCATCATGAGCGCTTAGGCTTAACGTTACGCTATTCGTTGTTTTCGATTTTACGGCTACTTTTACACTATCTGGTTTTGTTGTATCTTTAGGCAGTGTTTTCGCTGAAACGGTTCCGCTTTCTGTCGCATTATTAGAAGGATCAAACGCTTTAATTTTGTACGTATACGTTGTGTTTGGCTGCAAGTTTATATCCGTGTATTCTTTTACACTGCCTACTGTTTTTACTAGTTTATTATTTCGATAGATTTCATACTGCTTAATCCCTGAAGCGTCATGAGCGCTTAGACTTAACGTCACGCTATTTGTCGTTTTCGATTTTACCGTTACTTTTACGCTATCTGGCTTTGTTGTATCTTTAGGCAGTGTTTTCACTGAAACGGTTCCGCTCTCTGCCGCATTATTAGAAGGATCAAACGCTTTAATTTTGTACGTATACGTTGTGTTTGGCTGCAAATTCGCATCCGTATATTCTTTTACGTTCCCTACTGTTTTTACTAGTTTATTATTTCGATAGATTTCATACTGTTTAATCCCTGAAGCATCATGAGCGCTTAGACTTAACGTTACGTTATTCGTTGTTTTCGACTTTACCGTTACTTTTACGCTATCTGGTTTTGTTGTATCTGAAGGGTACGTCGCTTTTAAACGATAGCTTGCACTTGAAATTCCGCTCCAGCTGTATGGAGTAATTTTAATATAGTACGTACCTTTAGCAAGGTTCTCTTTAATTACAATAGTTTTTCCTCGAGAACTATAAGAATCTCCACCCATGTATTTTCCATCTTCATTGTACAGGTACATTGAATAGCCGCCCGTCGTATTATCCAGCTGCACGACTGTATTTCCATCTTGATTCACTTTAAACTTATACACATCTCGATCTGATTTAGAGTAGCTAGTGGAACTATAATACTTATTAGAGCTAATATCCATAGCCGTATCTGGTGTCTCATTTGGTTCGAAAGTTGACACATCGCGCTTAATGCTTCCTGCATATGTTGCTTTTAAACGATACGTTGCACTTGTTACACCTTTCCACTCGTATGGATTTACCTTAATGTAATATGTGCCTTTTTCTACCGTATCGGAGATGACAATGGTATTTCCTTTTGTACTGTAAGAATCTCCATCTATTCTTTTTCCATTTTTATCGTATAGATTCATTGAATAACCAGCCGTTGTTTCATCAAGAGTAATGTATACTTCTCCGTCTTTATTCGTTGTAAATTGATAAACATCTTGATCAATATCTGATTCACTGGTAGATTTATAGATTTGACCTGAATTGATATTCATGCTTGTTTCCATTGTGTCATTTGGTTCAAAGGTATTAACATTACGGGTAATATTTCCTGGATATGTCGCTTTTAACCGATATGTTGCACTTGAAATCCCACTCCAACTATAAGGAGATACTTTTACATAGTAAGTGCCTTTTTGCACGTCTTCTTTTAACACTATTTTACTACCTCTAGAACTGTAAGAATCTGAAGTAATTGTCTTACCATTTTCATCGTAAAGATATAGAGAAAATCCTGCTGTTGTTTGGTCTAAGCTTATATAAACTTCTCCATCTTTATTAGTAGTAAACTTATAAGTGTCCGTTGCCTTGCTAGATGATAATTTACCTTGTACAGCGATACCAGAAGATAGATTTCCTTTATTTGCACTTATGCTTTGTGCATAAGTTGTATGATTAAAAAATGATAGGAAAGCCAGTAGGCAAACCAGTACAATACTTAATTTAAATTTCATTTAACATTCTCCTTAACTTTAAATAATTTTAATTTTCTTATTTTTTACCTACTATTCTTTCAGCAAGCTCTGGATCCGAATAAGTTGAATCAATAGCGCTTAACTTATACGTCAGTACTCTTTTCACGGCTTCATCAATACGAGCTTCAGAGAGTTTATGGTTTTGAACAGCTTCTACTACACCGTTAAAGAGTTCTTCTTGCGTTTCGAGCGTATGACACACAAGCAAAATATCTGCTCCTGCTTTTAATGCTTTGTATCCCATTTCTCTAGGTGTGAAGTATTTATTTACCGCTCCCATTTCTAAATCATCTGTGATGACAATTCCTTTGTAGCCCAGCTTTTCTCTTAATAGCGTTTGAATAATGGTTGGAGACAGGCTAGCTGGATTTACTTTGTCGTAAGCAGGATATTTAATATGTGTAACCATCACAAAAAAGCGATTGTTATCTACATTCTGTATGGTTTTCCTAAAAGGATAAATATCACTATTTTCTAAATCGAGCTGATTTGCTTCTACAGAAGATGTTTCTTGATGCGGGTCTATATCACTTCGTCCATTTCCAGGAAAGTGCTTTAAGGTTGCTGTGATTCCTGAATCGTTTAATCCTTTAATGACTTCGTTACCATAATCGTTCGCAAGGTAAGGGTTTTTTCCGAACGAACGTGTGTCGATATTGGATAAATCTAAAACGGGTGCAAAGTTTAAATTAAATCCCATAGCCGCTAATTCGTTTCCAGAACGATAAGCTGTATCATACACTTGTTCAACATTCTTTTCTTTACCGAGCTCTTGATGAGAAGGAAGGTAAGAAACCTGGTCTTTCATTCGAGTAATAGCTCCACCCTCTTGGTCCACGCTCGTCAGCAAAGGAATATGATGTTGATTTTTCAGGGCCAGCTGCTGAAGATGGTTATTTAGTTCAGCTACTTGAGCAGGTGATTTCATATTGCGATCAAATAGGATAATGCCTCCTACGTGATAATCTTTAATCATCGTTTGAACATGTTCATCCATTTCACCACTTTGAAAGCCAATTATCATTAACTGACCAATTTTTTCTTCAAGCGTCATGCGGGTCATTAAGCTATCTACCTTTTCTGTCACACTATTTTGTTTTTCATGATTTGACGCCGTTTTTGGAGTTGTTTCTTTACTAGACTCACCTTTTACATTCTCAGAAGCAACTTTAGACTTAGATGTGTTAAGCACAAGTGAACTTACTGCTGTAACCACTAAAATTGCCATTAGAAAAAGAAGCGCTATCTTGCTTACGCGCTTCATTGTGCCTCAACCTTGGAGCTAACTTTTTTTAGTTCAGGTTTATTTAGTTTCCAGCTGCCACCTTCTTGAACGAGATTCCAGTTTCCAACCCACTTTTGTACTAGTGTTGTGCCATCGTTGTTATCGTCATATGAAGTCATTTCAATATATGCTGTAGCTCGATTAGCATCTATTTGTTTTACTTCTACTGCACCTAGTTCATCGTACATGTTTTGCTGAAGTCCTTTTTCCCAAACCGTTTGACTTACTTGTTGTTTAAATGACGAAGAAAACAAATTGTACGCTGTTGAAAAATTTTCGTTGCTAATACTTCCATAATGAAGTCGAATCGTGCTTTCAATAGCTCCTGAATCATCCGAAGATGATTCAGGCTGTGCTGGGATAGTTGGCGCAATTGAAGCCGTTGAGCTATCGTCTGCTTCTTCATTTGCTGAAGAAGAGAGCTCTTGAGTATATAACAGTTCGTTAACAGCCAAATTTCCATTTGCTAAAACTTTTACGATATAAGAACTGCTAAAACTCTTTATTTTTGACGAACCGTCATCGTAAAAAATCTCATATTCTTCTTGCGTAGTTACTTTATAGGTTGATTGATCGACGGATACAACCTTGTTAACAGTAAATCCTAAGCTTTCTTCTGTAATGTTTTTCTTTTCAAGATATTTAAGATAGTCACGCTGTTCTTTATAGGCTTTACCTGAAGGATCAAGTGAATCTTCTACAACAGTAAAGTTTCGACTGTTCACCGCTTCAATACTGTCACTGGAGTACCCCGCCATAAAATCACTAACTTGCTGTGCTGTGTAGCTGGGGCCTTCCTCTTCTTCAACAGGTTCCTCTTCTTGAGCGGGCTCTTGTTGAACAGAAGGCTGTTCCTCTGCCTCTGTGTTATCTTGTGTACCTTCATCAGCCTTTGGTGTTTCTTGCTGATTATTTTTTGTAACTTCTGCTGCTGTTTGTTCTACAGGAGCCGGTTCTTCATTATTAAAGGATTTACCAACCATAAACAAAAGCACCATGACAGCAACAACCAACACACCGGTCATTGCTTTCCATACGAATGGTACAGCTTTCTTTTCTTTTGAACGTTTCTCTTCATTCGTTTTTTCTGTTTTTTCTTCTTTTCGTTCTTCTGTTTGTTCTTTATACTGCTCTCGTTTTTCTTTTGGCTGTGGTTTCTCTTCTTTTTCAGGTATAGAAGGAGCCGTAGGGATGACTTTATCTTCCCGCTCTACTAGCTTGGGCTTGGGAACTCTAGGATTCATCTCTTTTGCTTCGTCTAGAATAGACGCTATTTCTCCGAGAGACAGATTACTTTTAGCCTTTAACTTTTCAATTATTTCTTCATTAACAGTTGAATAATCAGAGATGATATCGACTAGCTGTGTGATATCAGAAGATTGTTTCGGATCATAGCTGTTACTAATAGCTTTATATTCTCCTGCGCCGTATAAAACTGTACGCTTTCCTTCGTCACTCATCCAAATATTCTCTGGGCAGATAAATCCATGTACAAAACGCTGTGCATGAAGGTGACGAAGCGCATCAATTAAATGTTCAACTTCATGAATTTCAATACTTCCTTTTTCTTTTAAAGTCTGACCTGCTTCACTTTCTAGCAGAGCATAGACAAAAAGTTGATCTTGAGTTGCAATCATTGAAACACGCGGAAGATACTTGTAGTTATTAATATTGAGCTGATAATCTTCATATTGATGGTACCAGTGATCTTCACTTGCTCTATCTTCGCTGTTGATTAATTTCATGACGCGTAATTGAAATTTTTTACCGTCACTTTGCTTTATCACTTCATATACTGTCACGTTTTCAAAAGAAAAAAGTTCTCTTTTTATATCATAGCCTTCTATTTTCAATAGTGATCACCTTATCCTTTATCTAACAAGTTATGAAACTATCGTTAGGTTAATTTCACACTTTCCACTTTCCTAATATTACTTTCTCTTTGTACAATCGTGACAGAAACGGACTGCTGCTGGCTAATTCGGAACGTAATATGAATGTCTAACTCGCCTGCTTTACATTTTTTTAGCCCCGTCACATTAATCGTACCGATTTTTTTGTTATTGCGAATATACTTTGAGGAACCTTGATACAAATCAATATCTAGTTCTTCACAATAATCTGTGTCTAAGGTATACACTTTTGTGACTTCACAAGGTGTGCGTCGATTACTTGGAATAAGCGTACTAAATTCTCCTTTAGCCGCTTCTACACCTAGAGCGTGAGCAGTAGCTGTTTGAATTTCAATTTCTTTAGACCACTCAATGCGTCCATCTAAAAAGGCTGCGTATATGCTTGCTCCTTGTGCGACACATAAATCTGGATCTATATCTCCGTAGATTTTATTGTCCCCGATTTTTTGCGAGAGAATTTGATCAATCTTTGGAATACGACTGGAACCTCCAACTTTAATCACTCGGCTAATATCTGTTCTCGATAGTGATGATTCTTCAATTACTTTATCAATAATACTGTCCATTTTTTCAAAGTAATGAGCGATACATCCTTCAAAATCGTCACGCGTAATTTCTAGTTCAATATGCTGTCCAGGTAAAATATTAGGCTTAATAATATCTGTGTATTCTTCATAAGATAAAATTTCTTTCGCCTCTTTAGCTGCTTCCATCAATGCTGCTTTTGCTTTGAGTTCGTTTTCTACAGTTAGGCCGTTAAAATCTAAACTCGCTTTTGCTTTGATAAACTCAGCCAAGCTTTCGTCAAAGTCTAACCCTCCAAGACGATCGTCTCCTCCGGTTGCCAGTACTTCAAATAATAGACGCTCGGGACTATTGGTGAATCTAAAAATGGTTAAATCAAACGTGCCTCCACCTAAATCAAAGACCATAATGATTTCATCTCGAAGAGCTTCTTCATTATGAACACCGTAAGCTAACGCTGCCGCTACCGGCTCTTGGATAATACCGAGTACATTTAGATTGGCTAAAGATGCAGCTTCAGAAGTATTGGTACACTGAAGCGCTGTAAAGTAATAAGGAACCGTCACAACAACTCCTGCAGGATCGAATCCTGGAGTTGTTTTTTCTGCGTATTCATATACATCTCGTAGAATCATAGATGATACTTCAATAGGCGTAAATTCTTTGTTTCCTACTTGAATTTTCTGTTGCCCGTCATCCATCATTCGCTTTACGCCAATGATGGCATTTTCCGGGTCAATTAAAGCACGCTTTAGCGCCAAATTTCCCACCAGCGGCTTTTCTTGACGCTCGTCATAATAAACAACGGAAGCCCATGTATATTCTCTTCGAGGGTTTTGATAAACTTTAGGCCCTTTCTCCGTCCACCTAGCAATAGCTGAATAAGTTGTTCCTAGATCTATGCCTAGCACCGGTTTTTTTTCATTATCATGCCTCATTCAACATTCCCTCTATTCTCTTCTACAAGGTCTTTTGACTTATTTTTCACAACAATTACTTGAGCTGGACGAATGAGAAAATGAGACTGACCAAATAATTCCTTTTGATAGATAAGTCCGTATCGAACAACTTCTTTAATTTGCTCATCTTCTAGCTCTTCATCTTCAACAACGCCAATAGGTTCATGTTTGTATTCATCGAACGTATCTTGAGGCTGAGGAATATAAAGCTCCACGTGAAACTCATTAAATAAAGCTTCAACATCTTTCATTAAACGCGGATAGATAGTTAACCACTCTTTTACTTTTGAGAACTGTTCGTGATTTTGCTGTTCTAGTTCAACTAGCAGATCATTAGCATAATTACTACCACTGTAAAGACCGTCGATGATAGGAGCGACACCTTTTTCCATAAATGTAACAAATCTTTTTTCAGCTGCTTCAATTCTTTCATTTACTTCTTCAAGAACGTTTTGGTTCGAACGAATTGCTTCTTTTAACAGCGCTGCTTCACTTTCACTATAAGTTCCACTCTCTGTCTCTTCTGTAACTTCTGCTTCTTTTTCAATAGAAACGTCTTCAATCGGTTGATTTTGAATGTCATGTTCTTGCGTGTTGTTTTCATCTACTTCTAATGCTTCTGAATGATTTTCCTCCGCTGTCGTTTCAACATCATCTTGATTCTGCAGATCAAATGCAGAGTCTGGTACTACTTCTTCTGTTTCAGAATCTACTTGTCGATTCTTATTAATTTGTTCACCAATTTTTTCTGCCAAGATAAACTCAGAGGTAGCTGTTTCAATTTCTTTCTCAGGATTAAGCCTGCGAATTAAGCGACTTACACTTTTATCCGAGAGCCTGATTCCTTCCAGTCTGTTTTCTAACTTTTCTTTCAATTCATTAGTGAATTCTTCATCGATAGTCGTTTGCTCGTATTTTTCATGAAAAGAAAACATAAATTGCTCTGTTTCTTGACTCAAACGGTCAAATTCAGCTTTCCATTTCTCCAGCTCTTTTTGTCTGCCTTCGTATTGCTGTTGAAGAACGAGCAGTTCTTGCACCAGTCCCGATTTTTCTATCATTTAATTCAGCTCCTAATTTCTTTGAATAGTAATTTGACTAACTACTTCGTCGTCTCCATTAAGCTTAGCGGTTACAATTACTTCATTTTGTTGATTGATTTCAAAGTTAATTAGAATGCGATGTTTCCCTTTCGGAGCTGCCGGAATTCCGCTTAAGAAGAACTCTCCAATACACACACATTGAGGGTCACTTACATAATCTACTGGTTCTGGTGTCTGAAACACTGTAATTCGTATTTCCGTCATATTGTCTTGATGAGTGCTATATTCTTTTTGTACTGAAACAGAAGGCTTATCTTGCGTTAGTTCAAGACCTTTTTCAATAATTTCGTTAAAGCGTCCTCCAACAATTTCAATTCCAAGATGATGGGTAACAATGTTATTCATTTCGATTTCCGTATTAGGCTTATCTTCTTCGTCTCCGTCGTTCGTTTCATCTAATTTATCAGTAGGTACACCTAAACTTGCTCCAAAAATTGCTGCACCTTGAGCCACTACAGTATCTGGATCAATGTTAGAATAAGGCTCTTTATTTAGCAGTTCCTTAATCTTTCCACTCACTAATGGAATACGAGATGAGCCTCCTACTAAAATAACGCGAGAAATATCGCGAACGTCTAATTCAGCATTTGTCAGTGCCTTTTTCATTGTATCTATCGTTTGATCAATCAATGGACTGATAGCTGATTCAAAATCTTCTCTTGATAGTTCATAATCAATATTGTGAACATTACCAAATTCGTCTTTAATAATATTTGGAATTTCTATAGCTACAAAATCAGTCTCAGACAGCTCTTTTTTTGCGTGCTCACAGGCTTCTTGAAGCTTTTGCTGAGCTTCTAACAACGTAGTAGCTGATAACCCTTGGTCAGCTTCTAAGTCGAAAAGATCTAGATTGCTTTTTGCTTTGAAATCTTCTCCTATTAAATTCATGATCACTTGATCAATGTCATATCCTCCAAGTTCAGGATTTCCCTCTTTTGAAAGAATAGTAAATTTCGCCTGTGAATCTTCGGAGACACTGTCTACTTTTAAAATAGATACATCAAACGTTCCTCCACCTAGGTCATATACCATAATCGTTTGGTTTCTGCCTACTTCCATTCCATACGCAATAGCTGCTGCTACAGGCTCTTCTAATAAATACGTTACGTTCAAACCAGCTAATTCAGCCGCTTCTCGAGTAGCTCGTTTTTTATTATCATCAAAGTTGGCCGGCACACAAATAACTGCATAAGCAGGGGTTCCATTTAATTCAAAATCTTCTTGATTAATCACATACTCTTTCATTTTAGATAAGATTTCCGCTGATACGTCTTCAGGACGGTAAGCTTTATCAAAGAATTCCTTCTTCCACTCCGTTCCCATTTCACGTTTTATAAATGAAATGGTACGTTCCGGGTCAAGTAAAATTCGGCGTTTTGCTGTTTCCCCTACCTGCACATCCTCTTCAGAACGGAAACTGACTACAGAAGGAATCGTTGCTTCTTTTCCCAGCTTAATCATATGTGGTTTTCCTTTACGATAAATAGAAACTGCTGAGTTGGATGTCCCCAAATCTATTCCAAGAATATAAGGGCTGTTTTTTTCGATAATTGCCATGGATTAGGCCTCCTGTTTATTTGTGTCGATTGTAGCTTGCTTGATTTTTAATTCTTTATTTTCTATCATTTCTTTTAATGCTCGAAGATTAATTTCCCCAGTTTGAGAATATTCTCTATATAGTTCTAATTCTTCAGATATTTCAGCACTCGAGAATGTTAAAATTCCACTGCTGTCTAGTTCAAATAAGGCAACCAAACTGACTGGCTCTTCCCTCGGAGTAACAGATAATGTTAATTCACCTAACTGATTTTCATCCAATGGGATAGTGTCATTTGTCCGATATACCACCATCCTCACCTCTTTTTGATTAGGATATCTAGTAGCAACCATCTCTGCACCAGTACATGGGATTACCGTATTTCTTGTAATCAAATGAGCTACTCTATATTCATCATTTTCATGAATGAGTCCAATACCTAATGAATGTGCCGTAACATCTTTTACTTCTATAGGAACAGGTGCTGTATCAATACTAGGAGCTGATAAATTGGCTGCCATAATAGCTGCGCCTTGAGCTACGATTTCATCTACGTTGTCTGCTATGTATGGTTTTTTTATATTCTGAGTTACAGCTTCTTGCACTGCTCTCATTCTTGTAGAACCACCTACTAATATCACTCTGCTAATATCTCTTTTGGTTAAATCAGCTTCTTCTAATACCTCATTCATTTTATTAATCGTTCGTTCTAGCAATGGCTGAACCATTTTGTTAAATGTTTCAACGTCCACTTCTTCATCAATATGAGTTCCAAAAATATCTGGTATAGATATATCCGTAAAGTCACTTTCTGAAAGTTCTTTTTTTGCTTCTTCTGCCGCTTCCTTAAGACGTTGCATAGAAAGCGAACCTGGGGACATTTGATTAGCAGCAGCCCCATTAGAAACGTTACTTAATAAATAGTTCATAATTTTTTCATCAAAGTCGTCACCACCAAGCAATGAATCACCATCAACGGCTTCAACTTCAAATGAATTGCCTTCTACTTTTAAGATAGATACATCAAACGTTCCTCCGCCTAGGTCATATACCATAATCGTTTGGTTTCTTTCTTTATCAAGACCATAGGCAATAGCTGCAGCTGTAGGTTCAGAAAGCAGTCTTAGCACATTAAAGCCCGCTAGTTCTCCCGCTTTTTTAGTCGCTTCACGCTGTTCATCTGTAAAATAAGCCGGAATGGTAATAACAGCATCTTTTACTTCTTCACCTAAATATTTACTTGCTTCGGTTTTTATCTTTTTTAGGATTTCCTGAGCAATGTCTACTGGGGTTAAAGCTTTATTATGTATATGGTATTGCTTATTGGAATCTCCAATAAAGCGCTTAGAAGAAGAAACAGTATTTTGAGGATCAATATATAATCTCGCTTTAGCTGAATGCCCTACTAAAATTTGTCCGTTGTCTTTGTAAGATACTACCGAGGGCAGCACTTTTTTTCCTTCAATTGGAATACTTTCAACTTTCCCTCTGCGATATACAGCAGCCGTTGAATTACTCGTTCCCAAATCTATCCCAACAGATAAACCCATATAACCACTCCTTTTTTCTTATTAAAGAATAAAAAAATACAAAAATATCTATTTAACAAAACTTTAGAACTAAACAATTAACATTTTACTACATATTATTGTAAAAATCTCTATATTTTTATCTATTTTGCCCGCTATATAACGACATAAAATTTAATCTATATCTTCATCTTCACCAATAACAAGTTCTTCAAGAGAACCAAATTCTTCTTGCTCAGCAATGGTTGCCGCCGTTTCATTATTGTTTAAAACAAGATTAGGGTCTGCACCGTATTGTAATAAAAGTTGAACAGCGGCTTTATTATGCTGTTTAATCGCCATTACAAGAGCCGTCGTCTGTCCTTCATCACTCTCACTTTCATTACTAACATAGTTAGGATCCGCTCCGTAATCTAATAGAAGATGAATTAAGTTAGTCACTTCTTCAGCAGACTTTTCTACTCCATTCGAATTCTGCTGTAGAGCTGCTTCTAAGGGCACGAAATCTACTTGAGCACTGCTTAAATTAGGGTTTGCTTCATGATCTAGCAATAAACGTGCTATGTCATGCCTTCCTTCTCCCACAGCTTCCAATAAGGGACGTGTATCTCTCATATCGATGTCGACATTGACATTAGGATCTTCTAACGCACTTTTAGCACTTACAAAATCATCATTTAAAATAGCATCCATAAGAAGTTCCTCCGAAGAAACTTCATTTCTAACATCTTTTGGATCAGATAACTCATCTGTTCGTTCATTTAAATTTTCATTGGACTTACGGTCAACTTCTGTTTGTGTTTTTGTATCAATTTCTCCTTTCTCAGTAGATTCCGGAGTTTCAACAGGCTTGTTAACATTTGTTTCCTGACTAACGTTCTTACTGAATATATAGTTCATTCTTTTAGATATATCGCTCTCTAGCTTATTCATCATCGTCTCTGTTTGCTGTAAACCTTCTTTACCTTTATTAAGATTCGAAAGGAAATCCTCTATATTAAATTCCTCATACGGTTCTTGCTCTATATCTTTAGCAGTAGTCTCGATTAGCTCAAGGGAGTTTAAATACTGGTGATTAATGTCATAAACTAACGGCGGCACATCCTCAATGCCTTCAGCTTCATTAATGTAGTTATTTAAGGATAGAAGATTTTGTTTATAGCGCTCACCGTATTCCTTATTGTTCATGTACGAATTGTTCTGCTCCATTTGATTAGAATTGATGGTTAGCTGGTCAATACTGAACTTTATAATCTTTATATTCTCTTCAACTGAGTCTCCATATAGTTCATATTCATCTCGGTATGTTTCTAAATGCTCTTTCAGTTCATTATTGGACATGTCATCTAGTCTCATCCCTCCTTCCTGCTGGCTCATTTCTTTTTTCCCTACGCATCCTGTTAAAACAAATATTAAAAAAATCATTAAACCTACAAACCTAAAACCATTAAGCATTTCTTCACCTTTTTCTATATATTTTGATGACTAAGTAAAAATTACCTAATAACTCCATTTTATATCGACAATTTTTACAAAAAAGAAAGTTCTTAAGGCTTATAAATATAGAAAATTAATCTATTTATCAGTAAGATATATGTAAACTTCTTATAAAGTCACTAAAATTTCATAGCAAGCAATAAAGGTTGAATTTCTATGTTAAGATGTTCTGGAAATTTTTAACTAAAGAGAAACGAATAGGAGGGTCATTTTTATATGAGAAAATCTATTTTTCTTTCTTTAACGGCAATTCTTATTAGTAGTTTACTTATCGTATTGTTCTCCAAACAAGCGCACCCAACTAAAAACGAAAGATCCTCGGCTAAAATAACAGTAGATAAA
Organism: Priestia sp. SB1; assembly: GCF_038898415.1. Classification (NCBI taxonomy): domain Bacteria; kingdom Bacillati; phylum Bacillota; class Bacilli; order Caryophanales; family Bacillaceae; genus Priestia; species Priestia sp. SB1. The sequence goes on from NZ_JBBJSS010000003.1 coordinate 439,203, forward strand.
AGGGCTCCTAATTTAACGGGTAAAAAGATTTCTTTAGAAGAAACAAGGCTTAACAGCCGTTATAGCACTTTACTTAGAGATACAAAAGGTCAGGATTATAATGTGTATGTACTTTCTTTACAAGATAAAAGATGGATTGCAGGGCCAAATGATGTATGGGCTGGTATTAGTGAAGGAGATGAAATATTTGAAGGTGATTATCAAATAGGCATTCAACCGACGAACGAATCATCTGTTTACCTGCAAGATGTTAAAATGAAAGACTATCAATATAACAAAACAAGAAACATGATTTTTACCCTCACTTTATCGAAGCATCAACCAAACTTCTTATTCTTTTCAACAAGAGAAGCTAGTGTCTCAGAAGGCGGCCCTGCCTATTATTTAAAAGATGGTAAATTAACCAAAGCAACGTTCTTTGAAGAAGGCGAAACATCTCAAGAATTATCTTTTTCATCACGACCTAAGCCAATAGGAAACAATAATATCCAGCTCATTAATTACTGGAATGGAGGCCCTATCGGATGGGAATTTAGCACATATCAGTTCAACAAAAATAGTGGCACCTTCATATATAAGGGTTCTAAGTTTTACATAGACAATGACTCAAGCGAAGGAGAGCAAGTAGCGAAACAATGGAACAACTCTCCAAGTTTCTTTGTTGAAACACCTCAGTCTAAGAAAGAGGTATTAGGATTCTAAACTAAAAAAAGCGAACTGCCCAGGCAGTTCGCTTTTTTATTAACCTCTTTTTCTTCTAGGATATAAAAATACAGAGGTTTTCTATGTTTTAATCTATCCCTTATCGAAATTTGTCGAATCTTTTTTAGGGTAATTCAACCTATTTTTATGGTAAAATCTAAAAAAGATATTCGTTATATAGTATCATTTTAGATATTTCGTTCTTTAAAGAAAACGAAAGTGATGAACTTAACTTGTTCAGTTAAAGGCAAACCAGTCGAAAGGCTGGGACGCAAAACTTCAGGTCTAAGGTCCTTAGGACTAGGATAGCTGGGTTTCCTGATATATCAGGGGGTAAAGGAAAACATGAACAATCAGCGTGTCGTTACTGGAAGTATTGGAGCTTCGTACATGAGGCCGCGCATTGTGGCATTCATTCCGGCGCACAATGAAGAAAAATCAATTCGCGACTGCTTGGCAGGATTAGGCGATCAGCTTCTTCCAAATAATGTGGAGCTTGATGTATTTGTGATTGCAGATAACTGTACGGACCGCACAAAAGAAAAAGCGGAGCTGGCCGGAGATGAATTTGATTTAAATGTAAAAGTACTGGTCACTGAAGGCAATAAACAACGAAAAGTCGGCGCGTTAAATACGGCTTGGAAAAAGATATATGGAGATACGCTGGATTTATATAATACGACGCTGACGAAATATCAGCAGCTGTATAAAGAGTCGATTAAAGCGATTTTAGGGATGGATGCAGACAGCCGTTTGGCTCCAAAAGCACTCATTAATTTATGGGAAGATTTGATGACGTCGCGAAACATCGGCGGCGTGATGGCAAAATATACGATGAGAATGCCTAAAAAGAAAAGCTCGCTCTCAAAAGATGATGTGCACTATGAGGAAAAGCTGGCAAGCGGCGAGTACGGCGGACCGATAGCCCGGTGGTGGACGCATCAGCAAAAGCAGGATATGGCAAGCTGGCTGTTAGATCTTCAGTATCACGGCGGAAGCACGTATGTACTCGGCGGTCAGGCTACGTTGTTTCGTCCTGAAGCGCTTCAAAATATAGTGGAAGAAAATAAACTTGACGGTCCTTGGCAAAATGACAGCGACGTTGAAGATATGCTGCTGACGTGGCAGCTGCAAAAATCCAATTGGAAAACGTTAATCAGTCCCGGCGCTCGCTGCTTTGTGGACTCGATGAGAAGCTATCATACGTACCGTGAACAGCGTAATAAATGGAAGTCTGGAACCGTTGATTTACTGACAAACGGAAACTTGGACGTCAGAACCAAGCATAAAGGAAAGCTGTGGCGTTCACAGATCAAAACGCTGTGTGATTTGCTCATTCGCCTGCTGTTTATTGTATTGTTATCGGCTGCGCTTGCGACCGATCAATTTTACTGGTCGTGGCTTTGGATCATTCCAATTGCGTTAGCTTCTGTGTTAAATATTATGCTCGCTGTCAAAACGCCGATGCACAGGCCGATTGATGTAATACTGGCTGGTCTTTTGATTAGTCCGGAAATTTATTTATGGGTGAATTTAATTACGTTCGGTCAAGTGTGGCTAGAGAGGCTTGCGGCTAATAAAAAAGACGGCTGGGCGAATCAATACAACGCAGAAAACGGAAAAACGCGCAGTAAATTAGGGCAAGGCATTTTAACAGGCTTTGCGTTTACAGGAATGATTGTTGTTCTGTGCATTTACTTCCGTGACTACTTAACGAGTCCTTCTGTACAGCAAGCTATTTACCCGTACTTAATGAACGGCTGGATTCTGCTGACGTATTTGACCATCTATCAGTCCCTTTATATGTTTTACCAAATTTGGACGCTTCGAAAACCTATTCAAGCGTAAAAAAAGTGATGTCTCTGTTGAGACATCACTTTTTTATAGAAATCGCCTCTTTAAATATTCAGCGATTTTTTGAGGAACAGCCGGCTGACTAACGATATAGCCTTGAATAAAGGAACATTCGTGCTTTTGTAAAAAGGCGAGCTGCTCTTTTGTTTCAACGCCTTCTGCGATCACTTTCATGTTAAGAGCATGAGCTAAGTACAAAATGCTTTTTGTAATCGCCTGCTGCTTTCCTTTATCAGTCGCGTGTTGAATAAACGTTTTATCGATTTTTAACGTGTTAAATTCGAAGTCTTTTAAATGTGATAGCGAAGAAAAGCCGGTGCCAAAATCATCTAATGCAAACGTTACGCCACTTTTCTTTAATTCGTCCATCACTTTTTTTACGTGTTCTTCATACTGAATAATGGAGCTTTCCGTCACTTCAAATTCAATAAATGAAGGGTCGATGTTGTAATGAGCTAACGTTTGTTGAACGTGCTCTACAAATCCGCGTTTCAGCAAATGTTTAGACGAGACGTTAATCGAAACGGGCACGGTTTGTAATCCTTGATTCTTCCACTGCTGCAGCTGCTTGCAGACGTTCTCGATCACCCAGTCGCCGAGTTCAATAATTAAATGTGTTTCTTCCGCTAATGGAATAAAGTTTTCTGGTGATACGCGCCCCCACTCTGGGTGATTCCAGCGAATTAACGCTTCGATACTATCAATCTCTCTGCTGTTTGTATGAACTTTTGGCTGATATTCAATAAAAAACTCATCTTGAAGAAGTGCGTTGCGCAGTCCTTTTTCCAAGTGATAGCTTTTATACGTCTCGCTGTCCATTAACGGAGAATACAGCTGCCAGTCGCTTCGCCCGACTTCTTTGGCACGACGCATAGCAAGGTTGGCATTCGTCAATAAGGTTTTCACATCTTCACCGTCATGCGGATAGATGCTGATTCCGATAGTGGCTGTGACGTAGAGAGAAAAGTCGTCAATGGTAATTTCTTTTTCGATTTCTTGAAAAAGTGCTGCGGCTAGCTTTTGACATTCATTTATATGTGCAAGAGATAAAAAACAAATCGCAAGCTCGTCTTCTCCTACTCTAGCTAGCATTACATCTGGCGTTACGAACTTTTTTAACCGACTGGCGATAGACTGCAGCAAGCGATCGCCTACGTCGTGTCCTAATGTATCATTAATATGCTTGAAGCGATTCAATCCTAGATAAAAGACCGCTAATGAATCTCTTTCTTTTTTCATTTGCCGAATGAAATTTTTTAATTCTCTTTCAAACTTTCTTCGATTCGGCAAGTTTGTCACATGATCATGAGTCGCCAGATATTCAACTTGATCCACGTACTTTTTTTCTGCGGTGATATCTTCAATAATCCCGTCTATGCGCACCAGCTTACCGTTCTCATCAAGGGTTGGAATGCATCGATCTTTTACCCACTTCATTTCTCCCGTTTGTGTGTAAATCCGATACTGATGACGAATTGTTTTTCCTTTTTGCAGCTGATGCTGCGCTTTTTCCACAGCTGGTTTATCGTCAGGGTGAATAAAGCTTTTCCACAGATCTCTATCTTCTAAAAATTTAATCGCATCTTCTCCGTAAATGCTGCTCACACCACTGGAGCATACAATCACTTTATTGCTTTGCACATCAACGGACCATATTCCAGCATCCAAATTGTTATAAATCGTTTGAAACTGCTGTTCTTTTTGTTTTAATTCATTCGTAATCACTTTTGATTCGGTAATATCATGAACAACGCCAATCAGCTGTATGACGTTTCCTTGCTCGTCTGCTAATGCATCCGCTTGCTCAAACACCGTACGTTCTTCACCGTTTGGCCGCATCAGCGCGTATTCAATTTTATAGCTTTCTCCCGTTAAAAGTGCCTCTGTAACTGCTTTTTTTAACCTTTTTTGGTCACATTCTTTAATAAATTGAAGAACATCTTTAAAAGAAGGAGTAAAGAGCTGACCAGGATTTAATCCGTAAATATTGTACAGCTGAGGTGACCAATAGCTTTTATCTTCCGTCACGTCGTAATACCAGCTTCCTACATTCGCTAGCTTTTGCTCCATTTTCAAATGTGTTTCTAATTGAGAAATGTGATTAGAGCGCTCCTGCTCTTTTGAATCATCTCGGCATATGGCGTAAACACCCGCAACTTGCTCATTTACGATAATAGGAATGAGCGTAATATATAAATGAAGTTCTTTTTTTGTTTTGTGATTGATTGTCGTTGAAAAATGAACTTTTTCTCCTTTTAAAGCACGTTGAAAAAGCTCTTGTGCCTGCTGTTGTTTCGACTTATGTATAAGAGCTGTCAACTGCTGGCTTTTTTGTTTGTGTTCGTTTCCTGTTAGCTTGAAGGCTGCCTCGTTGCTAAACATGATATCCCCTTCACAGTTGATAAAAAAAATACCTTCACTGTATTCTTTTAAAAGCTGTGTGTTCAAACGATCAAGATGTTTCATGATCATGATCGACTGCTCCTTCTCCGTGTTTTTATCTGGCAAGATCTCATGGCGCCTCCTTTTATCTATTTCTTTTATACTATTATAAGCTATATTTGACATATATTTTACTTTATTTTCCCGAAATGAGGAACGTGTCAGGAAAATATAGCCAAAGGTATTTTTTAAGGCTTTTTTGTTTGGTAAAATAAAACATGTAAAGGAGGGATTATTTGACTTACAGTGCTAAAAAACATAATTTATTTTCTAGAGGTTCTTTTCAAACCGCTGCTTTTCTACTTCTTTTCTCGCCTCTTTTTACTCGTTTGTTTCAGCAGAACGTCTGGGCGTATATACTGGTGTCTTGCATCATCGTTCTTTTTAATTTCATCACCGAGTGTATACTGGTAAAAAGAATCAGCGCCGCTCCGAAAAACTACATTGCTTTTTTCCAAACGATTTGTCTGCCTGTTAACGTACTTCTTCTATGTTTCTTTTACTATATTACGTAAAAAAGCATCTATCGATTTGATAGATGCTTTTTGATATTATGACTTTTTCAAAAGGCTCGATACATGCTTGGCTACAATCGCTCCTTGACCGGCTGAAGAACTGATACTAGAAAACAAGGGAGTTGTGCACGCGTCTCCAATCGCATAAATAGATGGGTTGCTGCTTTGATGCACTTCATTAATGACGATGAGCCCGCTTTGTGTAGTAGTGACTTTTTCTTTAATAAGTTCAACATTGGGCGCTACGCCTAGTCTAATCAGCACAGCGTCTACTGATAGGTTCTCACATTTACTGTTTTTACTTTTTAAATCGATCGATGTGACGTGATGCTTTCCGTGGATAGCCGTCACTTCGGTATCTGTCATTACTTTAACACCGGGGGCGGAAAGCACTTTTTCAACGTATTGCTCTCTTGCTTTAAAATGCGTAGAACGATGAATCAGATATACTTCTTTTGCTTGTGATGCTAAAAGATGTGCTCCTTCAAAAGCCCGGTCTCCTCCGCCAATGAGAGCAACCCTTTTACCTTTTAGCCGTTCTCCGTCTGCTGAAGCAGAATATACTTCTCCTCGGTCAATCATTTGCTGCTCACCCGGCACTCCGAGCTTTCGCTGACTAGAACCCGTGGCTAAAATAAGATACGTATAGCCAATTTCTTTTTCTGTTTCTTGCTGCTTTACTTTTACTGTTTTAGAATGTTCATCAATGGAAATTACTTTTGTATTCGCTTCATATAAGCAGTCCATATCGATAAAATGCTGAACCATTTTACGCTGCATTTCAATTCCATTTTCCGCTTGTATTCCGGGATAATCAATAATTTCATTATAAATAGTAAACAGCTGTCCGCCTAACTGTGCCTGCTCTTCAAGAAGCAAGCACTCAACGCCTAGCCTTTTACACCACACGGCAGCAGAGATACCAGCGGGTCCTCCGCCAATAATCAGTACGTCAACATGTTGCATACAGCTCACCTCGCTTCTGCTTCTCAGCTTATATGGCTTTTTGTTTCTTTACATTTGTCGCTGTAAAAGCGATAAAAATTCTCCGCGGACCTCTGGTTTTTCCATAAATGTTCCTCGAACGGATGAAGTGGCTGTAGAAGCTGAAGACTTTTTAATTCCTCTTCCGCACATGCACATATGCTTTGCTTCAATAATCACCATGACTCCTTTTGGCTCTAACACTTCTTCAATTGCATCTGCAATTTCATTTGTTAGACGCTCTTGAACTTGAAATCTCTTTGCATATCCTTCTACCGTACGAGCGATTTTAGATAAACCTGTAATTTTTTTATCCGGTATATACCCAACGTGAGCAACGCCAAAGAACGGCGCAAAGTGATGTTCACACATGGAGTGAAATTCAATGTCTCGTATTAACACCAATTCATTATGATTCACATCAAATGTCTTTTCCAAATGAGCTTTCGGATCTTCTCGGTAGCCTTCCGTGTATTCTAAAAATGCTTTTAACACGCGGTACGGCGTCTCTTCAAGGCCGTCTCTTTCCGGATTATCTCCGCATAAATCGATCAGTTCTTTCACCGCATTCATAAATGTGTCAGCTTGACCTATTTTTTTATCTATTTCAGTTGAATTCGTGCCTACTGTTTCTAAAAATTTTTGAGCAATTAAATTTTGTGTACTAAGTGCCATTTCTTTATGTCCTCTTCCCTTTTCTTAGTAAGTTTATTTTCAAATGATGGTTTTGCTTCAGCTATTTAAAAACGCTGCTTCAAAATCTTCTGCATTAAGGGGCTTGCTAAACAAGTATCCCTGCATGTGATCACAGCCATTTTCCATTAAAAACGCTTTTTGATATTCTTCTTCCACACCTTCTGCGATTACCTGCAGCTTTAAACTTTGAGATAAGCTGATAATCGCCTGCGCAATTTCACTGCTGCTGTAATCTTCTTGAATATCCTGGATAAAAGACCGGTCGATTTTCAAACAATCGATTGGTAATTTTTTTAAATAACTTAACGAAGAATATCCGGTTCCAAAATCATCGATAGAAATTGATATACCATATTTCTTTAACAGATGTAAAGCTTTAATCGTTTCTTCCGCGTTCATCAGCAATGTACTTTCCGTAATTTCCATTTCAAACCATGTGGGATCAAATCTATGGAGCGAAAGAAATTGCTTTATTTCATTAACCAACATAATCGGATCCTGAAATTGCCGCGGAGAAAAGTTAACCGCTAGCGTCATTTTTTCGTTTCGATCCTTGTTCCATCTACTGACTTGAGAACAAGCTTTCTTCATGACAACTTCCCATAGAGACTGAATCAAACCAGCTTCTTCTGCTATAGGAATAAACGCTTCTGGAGAAACAAATCCAAGCTCTGCGTCATTCCAGCGAACTAATGCTTCTACGCCGGTTATTACATTGCGCTTTGCTTCTATTTTCGGCTGATAGTAAACGTCAATGTCACCTTTTTGAATCGCTTTTCGCAAGCGCGTTTCGATGTGAACTTTTTCAGCTTGTTTTTGATTTAATGAATCATGATAAATACTTACTTTACTGCCGCCTTGTCTTTTTGAAGCATACATGGCGACATCTGCATACGTAATAAGCGTGTCCAAATTCGTAGAGTGCTCCGGATAAAAGCTTAACCCGCTGCTGATACTGACGAAAACTTCATCATTGTCAATGTAGCAGGGCTGTTGAACATATGCAATGATCTTCTCGGTGATACCTTTAACTTCTTCCGGTGTAAAATCACTGAATAAAATGACAAACTCGTCTCCTCCTTGCCTTGTAAGAAAGCTGTTAGCAGGAGGCAGACATTCTTTAATACGGTTGGCGATCAGCTGTATAAGCTGATCGCCTTTTGAATGCCCTAGCGTATCATTAATATCTTTAAACCGGTCTATATCCATAAATAACACGGCTACGTGACGAATGGATTTTTCCTTCGACTCAACTAAGCGCCTGTTTAATTCTTCTTTAAAATATCTTCTGTTCGGCAATCCTGTCAAAAAGTCGTGGTACGCATGGTACTCACTTTCTTCCTGACTTTTCTTTAAATCGGCCACATATGTTTTTAAAAAATGAGAAAGGTGGTTGATATTTGCTACAAGTCCTCCCAGCTCATCTTTTCTTCTTACATTCAGCACCTTGCCAAAATTGCCTTTGGCGATTTGATTTACGTGCTCCATAATATGTTTAATCGGCCGCGTAATGGATGTAGAGAAAACAAAGCTGATAATAAGGACAATAAAGATAAACGGAAGAGACAGCAGTAAATGTTTGATTAATTCTTGCTGCAGCTCTTTTTTAATAAGTCCGTAGTCATACACTACACCTATCACGTAAGCTGGAGAGTTTTTTTCTTTAATCGGTACCAATGTTTTTAATACTTTTTTATGGTTGATTTCAGCAGTATAGCTTTGTGATTTTCCCGTTTTTAAGGCCTTTTGAATGGACTTTTTATCACGTTCGGTATTTCGATACGTGTACGTTCCGTACCAAATCGGCTGATCTTTTATTCTAATATATTTATTGCCGTTTAAATATACGTTTTGATTTCTTTTTCCGAAGTTTTTCGGGTTAAAAGCCGTTAGTTCAAGAACGCCTTCAAGATTTTCCGTAAAGCGGTCCATCACGTTCGTAGGGCCAAACTTTTTTTCAAAATCGAGGACGTGCTGATCCCGGAAATAAGGATCAATAATATAATTAGTAGACCCGTCGTAATAATAACCCCATTTGTCAATGTGATTAGGGTTGCTAGAAGCTACTTCAATCGGCCCGCTCCAATAGTGAGGTAAAGTCAATCCTTTTGTTGCCGTGACCGGCTGCTGAGAAAGAAGCTGCTGAAAGGAGGTATACCAATAGCCCCACTCTTTTGTAGACATATTAATTTCCTTAGGGTCAGAAGATTTCACGCCTATAATATCACCTGCTACGGGTGCTAATAGTGTAATATGAGATACCATCAGTTTTTTAGCCAACTGTTTTAACTCGTCATTGGTAACGTCTCGGTAATCAGCAGGCAAAGACTGTTGAATTGCAATTGAAGCCGTTCGTAATTCCTGTGCCATCCGATCTTCCATATAGGAAGCACTATTTTTAGAATTTTCGACTTCGTACGCAATTTCTTCTGTGACCAGCGTGATTTCCCTTTGATTAAACTCTGTTAATCTATTTTTTGATCTAATGTAGTGCAAGGTGTTATTTGCTAGTAGAATACACAATACCAGCAAAGTAAAGAATACGGACAACTTTTTCTTTATCGACACTAGTGATGGCCTCCTGTTTAAAGAACTGATCCGACAGTTTTAAAACCTGCCTATATGCTCTAGCTTTACATCGGATACTATTCTTCAATTTCCACAAAAAAAGAATGAACTCATACAAAAAACCAACCGCTTTGGTTGGCTCTATTCTTAACTAATTATAAAACATATTAAATACATACTTTTATTTACATGGGTAGAACAAATTTGTATTACTATAATATTTTAACTTCTTTTTTCAAAATATCAAAGGGGGAAAATTTAACTTTCTTTATCCCTGCCGCTACTTCTTAAACTTCTTCAACATTCGGTGATACCAATAGATTCCCACGCCCGTGAATAAAATAATCGTTCCCCACTGATGAGGTAAAAACTTCAGCATCCATATGGACATGATAATAGTCGCTACCGTTAAGTTACTCAGCCACTGCTCTCGGCTGAGCTTTTTCTTATTTACTACCACCGCTATATAACCGATGGGTGGTGCAAAAAAGCAAAGCAGCAGCAGAAATTTTTCTGAACGGTGCCAAGGCTGTTTATTCATTTTTCCTCACTTTTTCTATTTAAAATGAACTGATAGCCAAACGTCACAATGATCCCTGTCCAAAACATCGAAAATGACGACACTAACTCGGCACCTTTATAGGTATACATTATTACGTTCACAAACAGCAGCAATAAAAGTATATAAAAACCTGCCGACACAGCTTTATTCCAATTTTGATGCTCTCGTTTAGACACATCTTTAAACAACTTCATCGAAACTCTCCTTTTACATCTCATACATCACTTATCCATTTAAGGGTTCTATCTTTATGTTAGCATACTGGGTAGTTTTGGAAAATAAATAAAGGAAATTATATGGAAAATCCAAAATCAATAACAATAGAACTACAAAAAGATAATAAATGTAAATAAATAATTCTTTTTAACTATTATTTTGCACACAAAACGTCCATATTAGTATACAATAATCTCAAAATATGTTTTTTAAGGAGATAAAAGGATGACAGCAACTCATAATCAGCTAACAAACGCTTTTCACCGCACGCCACACGATCAAAACACATTTCATTTTCTTGATGAAAAAGTAACGCTTCTTGTATCAGGTGAAGACACAAACGGAGCTTACGCAGTAGCGCACGTGGTGAAACCAGCAAACCAAGGTCCCCCGCTTCACCTTCATGAACATGAAGACGAAACGTTTTACGTAAAGCGCGGATCAATGATTTTCTACATAGGAGAAGAAATAATTGAAGCAAAAGCGGGCGATTATGTTTTTGCTCCTCGAGGTATTCAGCACCGCTTTATGACCGGACCAGAAGAAACAGAATTTATCCTTACTGCTTCTCCTGCCGGCTTTGATTCATTCGTTAAAGAACTCGGTACTTCCGTTCCCGAAAATGCTCCTCTGCCGCAAGTGGGACCACCTACTGAAGAAGAAATTATGAGTTTAGTTACCGTCTCTAAAAAATACGGCATTACCTATCCTAAAATTGAAAAAGAAATGAATAAAAAATAAACCAATACATAAAGATCTGCTCTTTACCGGGCAGGTCTTTTTTCTATTTTGATTCCAATTTATCAATGGAATAATTTAACACACCCTTGTCCAAACTATACTTATCTGTTTTTTCATAGATACGTACCATTTTTATAGATAGGGGGAAAGCCAATTGAACGCAGAAAGCAAGCGTTTGACTTCAACTGAAATAACGAGTCTATGCACACAGTATCACCAGGATACGCTGGCGGTTTGTGTAGCGAAACACGTTCTTGCAACGGTCACGGATGCAGAGATTCGGGCGCTGTTTGCCTTTTCGCTAGAGCTATCAAAAAAGCATATTGAGCTGCTGACTGCTATTTTTCATGCCGAGCATTTTCCGTTGCCAAAAGGATTTACAGATGAAGATGTGGACTTGCACGCACCTCCGCTTTTTACAGACTCGTTTTGGCTGAAATATCTTCATGACATGACGATTCATGGCTTGGCAGGATACGGCATTTCATTTAGCGTGTCCGTTCGCCGAGATCTTCGAGATTATTATCATCAGTGTAATTTGGACGTGATGGAAGTATATAATCGGTCTCTCGACCTGCTTTTAGCAAAAAATCTTTATGTGCCGGCTCCTTATTTTTTAAATCCGAAACAACAAGAGCCGATCACAGATTTGACTTACGCTCTTGATTTTGTAGGAAAGCAGCGCCTTTTAAACGCAACGGAAGCCGGAAATATTTATTTTAATTTGCGCAAAAGCATGGCAACCAAAGCGCTTTTAATTGCCTTCAAACAAGTGAGCAAACGAAAAGACGTGCGGAAAGTCATGGAGACGGGGCTTGATGTGGCCCACAAGCATATTGAGCTTTATTCTTCCATTATGCACGAAGAAAACCTTCATACCCCTCCGCTTTTGGATAATGAAATCACAACGTCTACGCACGCGCCATTTTCAGAAAAGCTGATGACGTTTCACGCAGGAGCGATGTTTAAAGTAGCCATTACCTATTACGCAACGGCAATGACTACCAGCATGAGGCTTGATATTGTCGGGCACTGTGAAGCGTGTATTTTACGGGACTTAAAAGTAGCGGGGCGATGCAGCGAAGTGATGATTAAAAACGCCTGGATTGAAAAGCCGCCTGAAGCAAGCGATCGTAAAGAAATGTAAGTTTTTTCATAGCAGCTCTTGACCTGAAACGCGTTTCATACTTTATGCTGTATTTATTCTCATCAGCCGGCGTGACACGAACGGTGGCGTTACGGCTGATATGTTATCCATAAAAAAATCCGGTGTGTTCACCGGATTTTTTTGTATGACTACATATTCATTTCTTTTTTATACGCCAAGTACGAATACAGATAAGGAATCGCCACGCACAGAACGATACTCCCCCACATGATAACTGACTTGTATCCATCAGGTAAAAAAGCGCTAATAAGAATCAGCAGTCCGCCGATAAAAAAGATCTTTCCAGATAAACGATGCGTCTTTTTCCATACGTTTTCATTGCTCAATGTCCACGGTGTACGAATCCCCATAAAATAGTTCGAGCGCACGCGCTGCAAGTAGTTTCCGATAATGATAAAAACGAGTCCAGCCATAATCGGAGCAATGTACGACATCGGCACGTTATAGCCAAGCCCCTGTAAAATAGTGCTCATATTTACAAAAAAGAATAATAGCAGTACGGCGTTTAACAGGATATTGTACGTTTTTGAAAAGTACTTATAATTTTCTTTCCGAGGGTCAATTCGCGGAACAAATGCAATGATAAAATAAATAAGTACCATGATGCCTACTGTTAAGATCATTGCGTTTATCTTCGTTGCAAATCCGTCTGCTTCTCCATTTGCTCCCCAGTGGATGGGCATCGTAGCTGGAAGATGCGGCAGTGCAATCAGCCATGCAATTAGTGTGAAAAGGGTAATGCTTAAAGGAAATACGTGTTTTTTCATTTAACTCTCCCCTTTCTGAAAGCTGAAAAACCAGCCGATTAAATCTTGAAAAACGGTTGTATTTAATGAATAAATCACAAACTGCCCTCTTTTTTCATCTTGAACGAGGTCCGCTTGCTTCAAGATTTTTAAATGATTTGAGATGCTTGGTTTGGTCATATTAAAATACTCGGAAATTTCTCCTGCGGTTAAATCCCGCTCTTTTAGCAGCTCTAAAATCTTTCTGCGAGTAGGATCCGCTAAGGCTTTAAACGTTTCATTCAATTGAAGTTCATCTCCATCATATTTAAGTATTTAGATAATTATCTAAATATTAAACTATAAAATATAATATGTCAATATTTTGAAAAAAGAACACCGCATTTGACTCATTTTTTTGTTTTTCCAAAGCAGTCCATGCATACAAACTGCGCCTCTTGATGTAAAAAAGCTTTGATTTCGGTCATTCCTCTTTTACTTGGATACTTCATTCTCATCCATACTTCTTCATTCGGCTGAATTTCTTTTTGACAAACGGAACATCTCTCTTTTATTCGAAACATACTACCCCTCCATTTCTTTATCTAACTATACGTTTGACTAGTCAAAAAGTTTCATAAAAAAGAGGCTGGAACGTAACCAAATCAATTCCAGCTAAAGACAAACAAATGAGAGAATGAGCTGAGCCGCTTGTGACACCGCAGTTGATTTCCGTGCAAGGCTTCGCTTTCCGCGGGCGGCCGCTGAGCCTCCTCGTCGCATATGCTCCTGCGGGGTCTCACCTGTTCCGCTTTTCCCGCAGGAGTCTTCGCCTTGCCCTCCAATCAACTGCTAGAAAGACTTACACACATGAAACCTATGTTTACCCTAACAAAAAAACCGAACCACGAATCAAACATCTTGATTAATGGTTCGGTTTTCACTTTGTCTAAAATCCTTTTGTCTCAGCCTCTTCCTTCAACTAAATTACTTATGTCCTAACCTCTTTTAAACATTATAGCGGCGTTACGTTTTCCTGCTGTTTTTGCTGTATTCTTTGCTTTTTCGATTTTCTGAAGTGAAGCAGTTCATATACAACTGGAATGACTACAAGCGTAAGCAGAGTCGCAACGGCCAATCCTCCGATTACAACGACTGCAAGACTTTGAGAAACAAGGCTTCCGCTTTCGCTTTGTTTAAATAAAAGCGGCAGCATCGCACAAATCGTAGCAGCGGACGTCATAACAATTGGACGCATACGCGTAGCGGCTGCTTCAACAATGGCATCGCGCATAATCATTTTCTTTTCATTTTGCTTCACGCGGTCTAATAGTACAATCGCATTCGTTACAACAATACCAATCAGCATCAGGGCTCCAAGTAAAGCCGTTACGTCTACTGGGATACGGCTGATTAATAACCCTAAAACGGCACCGATCGCAGCAAGCGGAAGTGAGAATAAAATCGCAAACGGCGTGCGGATCGTTTTAAACGTAATCACCATAATTAAGAACACAATACCAATTGACACGAGCATCGTAATGAACAAGTCAGAGAAATCTTCTCCTTGCTGAGTGCTTGCTCCGCCGATTACAACGTCAACATCTTTTGAAATCGATAGTCCTTTATTCTTACCGTCTCCAAAAATTGCTGTTTGGATGTTTTTATTAATCTCTGAAAGCTTTTCTGGATTGACATCCGCTGTTACTTGAATATACGGGTCTCCATTTTTATGAAACTGATTTGTTGGCTTTTCAACTTGCGTTAGTGAAGCCACTTTTGAAACAGGTGACGGTCCTGTCTCTGTCATAATAGAAATATCTTTTAACTCTTTTGGTGACGTTGGATTTAAGACAGATTCAAGAAGTACGTTTGCTTGCTTGCCTTCTAAATCTATCGCTCCAATCGGCGTTTTATTCAGCATAACGCCAAGCTGCTGCGCTACTTGCTGCGTGTTTGCTTTTGTTGGATCTACGTCTAAAGAGTAAATGGTTTTCTTTTCGTCTTGGTTCGTAGAAACTTTGTCTACTCCTTTTATATCGCTGATTTCTTTCTTAATGCTGCTTGCCGTTTTTTCTAACTTGTTCATATCGTTTCCAATTACATCAACGGTAATGGAAGTAGTGGACGCTCCCATTAGTGAAGCAGCACTGACGCTAAGATCCCCTCCATCATAGAGTTTCTTTTGATTTTGAATTCGTTTCATTAGCGAATCAGTGTTTTCACCATCTTTTACGGTAATCGTATACGTAGCTTCAGTAGGTGAACCAACGTCTCCCCACTTGGCTCCTTCAGCCGTATTACCAAGCTGCATATATACCTCTTTTACTTCTTTTTGAGCTAAAATATAGCGTTCAAGCTGCAGTGATTTTTCTTCTACGGTTTTAATTGGCGTATTATTTGGATAGCTTAACGTTGTGCCTACAAAATCAGATGAAGAGTTATCAACCGCTCCTTTAGGCATCATCGTATAGGCGCCAATAGATCCGACAAATAAAAGCAGCGAAAGCAGCAGCACAACCCATTTATGATTAAGCGACCACGTAATGACTTTTGTAAAACGAACCGGCTGCTTGTGCTTGCGAATTTTTTCATTTTTTAATAATCCTGCACTCATTAACGGTACAACGGTAAGCGCCACAATTAATGAAGATAGCAGCGAATACGTCAGCGTTAGAGCAAACGGAAGCATAAAGTCCTGAAGCCCTCCGTTTACAAGGCCGATTGGTAAAAAGACGGCTACTGTCGTTAACGTAGAAGCGGTAATAGCAGAGCCTACTTCTTTTGTGGCATCAATAATCAGTCCAAGCGAAAACTTTTCTTTTTGCATTTTGCGGAAGATGTTTTCAATGACAACGATACTATCATCTACCAATCTCCCAATCGCTACCGCTACTCCTCCAAGTGTTAAAATATTAAGCGTTACGCCTGATTTAGACAGTAAGAACAGGGTAAAGCAAAGCGACAATGGAATGGATACAATTGTGATAAATGTAGAGCGAACGCTGCGTAAAAACAGCATGATGACAACGGTCGCAAAAAGTGCACCTAGCAACACTTCTTTCATCATGGAATGAACAGAGTTTTGTACGCTGTCCCCTGTTGCAAAAAATACAGAAGCATTCACATCGTTATAGTCTTTGCTAATTTGCTGAGACAGTTTTTTTACTTCTTTTGTAATGCTAACGGCGTTTGAGTGGCTGTCTTTTGTCACAATAAGTAAAAGTGCATCTTTTCCGTTAATATGCGTCACGACGCCTTCAGGCTTTTTCACTTCTACTTTTGCAAGGTCGCCTAGCGTTACACCCTGTGTAACCGGCAGCTTTTTCACTTTGTCCAAGCTGTCAACTTTACCTGTTACGTTGATATTGCTCGACTTGTTATTAATGACTTTTTCTCCAACTGCAAGCGACGTGTTTTTTCCTTCTAACACGCTGATGACTTTATCAATCGTCACGTTCTTTTGTGACAATTTTTTATTGTCCACTTTAATAGACACGTAGGAATCCGCTGTTCCATACGTTTGAACACTCGCAATGCCTTTAATGTCTTTATATTTAGGGATCAGTTTTTTCTCTGCAAGATCCAGATTGTCTCTTGTTAATCCTTCTTTAAATGTGAGTGAAATATCTGCGATGGGAATCATAGAGGTATTTAATTGAATAACATTAGGCTTTGATACGCTGGCTGGAAGCTGCACCGAAGACAGCGCTTCTTGAACGTTTGTTTTTGCTTCTTTCATATCCGTTTTGGATTCAAATGAAATATCGATTTTCGAGTAGCCGTCTCCCGTTGTCGCGTACACGTTGCTTTTTCCTTTAACACCGGCTACCGCTTCTTCAATCGGTGACGTCACTTGTTTTTCCATTGAGTCTGCATCCGTTCCTTGCCCCATAACTACTACTGACACTTGAGGCTGATCAGCGGTCGGCAGGAACTCCATCGGAAGTGTAAAATAACTAATGACTCCTAAAGCTAAAATTAAAATAGACATAATGGTAATAGCCGCTTTGTTTTTAAAGGACCATTTGGTGAGCCATGACATGAAATATCCCCTTTCACTTTTTCGTACAAACTCAGTCAAACATTTCTAAAATATGCTAAATAACTCCTAAATTATACCTAATGTTACTTACCATTTAAAGACTTATTTTTGTAAAAAGTCCCATTATTTGAACAAAATCATTTATGTATATGCGTTTGATTATATAATCAGCTCTTTTACAGCAAAAAAAAAAGACGCCGATACCCGGCGTCCCACATGTAGTAAGTGAAAGAAGAAGAAGAATATGCCTACGATTTCTCAGGCAATTCTATGACCTTATTTGGTTTCTTCCCGTTTTTTTATGAAATAAACATATTTAGAATAAATTCCCTCAACTAGCAGCTCGATTGTGCTTTGTTTCCGTATCGTTTTGAATCTTTAACGACGTTAATAACGCCACGATGCTTCCGGCAAAGCCAAATAAAAACAAGTGATGAATGCCTGCCATAAAGCTTCCGCCTGAAGTCAGCAACGCACCCATAATCGTAACGCCGATTGCTGTTCCCATGTTTCGGCAAAACATAAAAAATGACGTTGAAATACCTCTTTCATGTCCTCCTACTAATTGCTGTACACCAATGACTCCAACCGTAGAAAGCAGACCAAACGACAGTCCTTGTACAATCATAACGCAAAACACATAAAAGAAGCCGTGACTTTCATTTAGCATAAGCAGAAGTGTTCCCGAACCAACCAGCAGCACATTCCCGATTAACAACAGCTTTCTGTAGCCGTGTTTTAAAATCCATTTACCTGCAGGCACGGACACAGACATCCATCCAACCGCTGTTCCTAACAGCGCCACTCCGCTCATAAACAGTGACAAATGCGCTACTCGCTGTAAAAATAACGGAATGTAGCTTGACGTTCCGAATAAAGCCACCGTTCCAATAAACGCATTAATATTAATCCATGACAGCGTTTTGTTTTGGAACATAGACAACGGTACAATCGGAGAAGCATGTTTTCGTTCATGCAAATAAAAGATCACTAATAAAATAAGTCCAACGACTGCATACACAATTCGGTTTTGTTCCACTACTGTCACAAGCAGCAGTGAGGTAACGCCCGCTCCAAACAAAATAGCGCCGATGTAATCGACTTTTGCTCGTTTCGGCTCATAGCTTTCTTGATACGGCATTAACGTCAGAAATGAAACGATACACACCGGTAAATTAATAAAGAAAATCCATCTCCACGTTAAATAATCCACAAAAAAAGCGCCTAAAAGCGGTGCTAACACAGCTGATAATCCCCACATCGTTGTAAAGAGCGCCTGAATTTTCCCTCGTTTCTCCACTGGAAATAAGTCTCCGGCAATAATAGCGGGAAAGGCCACCATAAACCCGGCTCCTATTCCTTGAACCGCACGGAAAAGAACAAGCTGAATCATCGTATTTGCCACGCCGCAAAGCATTGAACCAATTAAAAAAGCAATAATTCCAAACCCAAATACTTTTTTGCGGCCAAATAAATCCGATAATCTTCCCGCTACCGGAGATAAAATCGTACTTGCAATCATGTACGAAGCAAACGACCACGCGTACAAATCAAATCTTCCAAGCTCTTTTGCAATAACAGGCATCGTCGTATTCATAATTGTTGAATCAAGCGAAGCCACTAGCATCGCCAGCACAATACTAACCATTACGGACGTTCTGCTTTTCATGTACCAATCTCCTTATCTCTATAATCTGAGCGTCTAGTGTACTCCTCCTTGCCGTTCGTTGTCTATACTTATGCATACAAAATGCTAAAAAGCTTCTCACTTTACTATGAGAAGCTTTTCCCCCCCTTATTCACATATCTTCTTGAACCTTTTCTTGATCAGACAGTTCTTTGTTTCGAGCCATAACCGCAAATCCAGCCATTACAATGATGCTGCTTGAAATGCCGTATAGAATTGGCGTAGTAGAAGAAAGTCCTTCAATCAATAGACCTCCAAGCACTACTAGCGTACTAACAACAATCGCTGAAACTCCGGCTTTTGGATGAATGTCTTTCCAAAACAGCGAGACAACAAACGGAACAAAGATCGCTCCTGATAAAATGGCATAAGCAACGTCTAAAGCAACAAGCACGTCTTGAATCCAAAGAGCAAAAATAATAGCAAGCACGCCGACAATAAGTGTATTCACACGGGTTAAAACTAAATAGTTTTTCTCTGAAATATTTTTAAGCCATACTTTTTTAATGATATCGTTACTAATCAGCGTAGAAGACGCAAGCAGCGTTCCTGAAGCAGTTGACATCAGCGCCGAACAAACGCCTGCAAGTACGAGACCTAATAACCCTTGAGGCAGAATTTGAATCGCAAGCGTCGCAAAAATGCTTTGACTGCTTTCTGCGTTTGGCAGCAGCAAATACGCACACATTCCAATTACACTTCCCGCAATTGCGTAGGCAATGCTGTACACCCCTGCAAAAATAGAGCCGTTTCGCGCAATTTTTTCTGTTCGCGCCGTAAATACTCGCTGCCAAATATCTTGAGAAACTGCCATACCAAGCGTATATAGAAGGAAATACTGAAAAATTTGACCGTATCCAATCGATGAAAAATCAAAATACGATGATGGTAAATCTCCGGTAAGGGCTTTGAAACCTCCTGCTTCTGATACACTCATCGGAAGCATAAATCCAAAAATCGCCACCGTCATCACAACAAATTGAATAATATCAGTAACCGTTACGCTCCACATTCCGCCTAAAATCGTATAGAACAAAACAATCGAACCGCCAATTAGCATCGAGGCCGTCATGTTCCATCCAAGCAACGCATGAATGATTGTTCCCATTCCAATCACTTGAGTGACCGATACCATGAGTGTATAAATAGCGGCAACAACGGCGCTGATAATTTGCGCTTGAGCGTTATATCTTTTTCCTAGCAGCTCACTAATAGTAGTCACTTTCAACGACGAAATCCGCTTAATAAAAATCGTGCCAAGCGTAATGATTCCAAGTCCAATCATCGTCACAAACCAAATGCCAGACAGCCCGTGCTCATAGCCAAGCTGAGCCGTTCCAATCGTTGACGCTCCGCCTAAAATAACGGCTGATAAACATCCTAAATACATAAACATCCCTAAGTTTCGCCCGGCTAAAATAAAATCTTCTGATGACTTTGCTTTTAACGAGCCAATGATACCCGCTACAACCAATACGCCAAAATAGACAAACATAACCGTCATATCTAGTCCGTTCATAACAGATTCCTCCTTATTATGGGTCAATCTATCTTTCATTGAAGCAAAGAGCTTCTTAAAGCTTTAGATCACGTGAAGACTTGTGATTTCTGTCAATGCTTCGTCTAACACGCGAAGCCCGGCATCAATTTCTTCCTTTGTAATCGTTAAAGGAGGAATCATTCGAATCACTTCTCCGCTATTTCCGCAAAGGTAAAACAGCACCCCTTTTTCCAAACATTTGTCTAAAATCTCAAGAAGAAGATTTCCGTCACCTTGCTTTGTTTTCGGATTAATAATTTCAATTCCAATCATTAGTCCTACTGAACGAATGCTTCCGATCCCTTCATGCTTCGCTTTTAAATGCTGAAGCTGATCCGCTGCATATTTCCCCATTGCTTTTGAGTTTTCAATCAGCTTTTCTTCTTTTAGTACGTCTAGCGTCGCAAGTGCTGCTGAACAAGCGATGGGGTTGCCTCCAAAAGTTGTTCCGTGTGTACCAATCGGCCACTTTTCCATGAGCTGCTTGGAAGCTACGGTAGCACTTAGCGGAAGTCCTGATGCTATGCCTTTTGCGATTGCCATAATGTCAGGCGTCACGTCAAACGTTTGAGCTGCAAACCACTCGCCGGTACGTCCAAAGCCGGTTTGCACTTCGTCAAAAATAAGCAGAATGCCGTGTCTATCACACACTTCTCTTATTTTTTGCAGCCATGCTTTCGGCGGGATCACGTAGCCGCCTTCTCCAAGAACCGGCTCTACAATCATGCACGCCACTTCTTCCGGCGTTACTTGATGCTTAAACAACGTGTCAAAATCTTTTTCCAGCTTTTCCACGCAGTAGATTTCCGGATCTTCTCCTTTTGGACACTGAGTCACGTCTGCATAAGGCACTTGATACGTTAAGCCCGATGGCTGAAGAAATTTCCGGTATTTGCTTTTTGATGTTGTCACGCTAAGCGCTCCGAGAGAACGGCCGTGAAAGCAGCCCATAAACGAAACCGTATAAGGTCTTTGCGTCACGTATTTTGCTAGCTTTAACGCTCCTTCTATTGCTTCAGTTCCGCTGTTAGCAAAGAAAAAGCAGTCCAGGCCTCTTGGCAATACTGTTTTTAATTCTTCAGCAAGCTGTAAAATAGATTCGTACATAATCACACCTGACGGGCCGTGCATAAGATGATCAACGCTATCTTTAATCGCTTGTACAACTTTAGGGTGACGATGACCTGTATTCGCTGTTGCAATACCCGATGTAAAATCTAAATACGTTTTTCCGTCCGCTCCGTAGTAGTAGCAGCCCTCTGCTTTTACCACCGGTAAATTAGGATGATCTTTCGCCATGCTTGGTGCTAGTAAATCCGGTAAACTGTTCATTAACTGTGTAAGTGATGCCTGCGTCATCTGACTTCCTCCTCGCAATCTATCAAGTAATGTGTTTGTACTTGTTTTACATGCAAAGAGCGTGCCAAAGACGTTAAAAAACAGAATGTTTTTTTAATTTTCTAACAACTGAAGGCTGACTGATTCCGAGTGCTTCACCTATTTCTGTTGTCGTTTTATACTGTTTTTTTGCTCTTACTAATATCTCTTTTTCCAGCTCGTTTAACGCGTCATTAAGCTTCATTTCCCCATGTTCTTCAACGTGTTGAATCCGTTTTTTCCTATGCAGAGAATGCGGCAAATGCTCCATTGTAATCAGCGTTTGTGAAGACACAACCACCGCGTGTTCAATCACATTGATTAACTCTCGTACGTTTCCTTTCCACTCATGTGCAAGCAGTGCGTGAATAACCGCATTATCAAACGTTCTTTTTCGGTTGTATTTCTTTTCAAACTGCTCGGCAAAATGTGTGAGCAGCGGAAAAATATCTTCAGGACGCTCGTTCAAAGATGGAATGGTAATCGGTACAACGCTTAAACGAAAATACAAATCTTCTCGAAATTCTTTTTCAGCGACGGCTTTTTCTAAATCTTTGTTCGTCGCTGCAATTAAGCGAAAGTCCACGGTTTTGGGCTTTCTTCCTCCAACGGAATAAAACTGTTTTTCTTGAATGAGCTTTAAAATTTTCACTTGATGCGCCGGTGACAGCTCTCCCACTTCATCTAAAAAAAGCGTGCCCCCGTCTGCTAATTCGACCAGTCCCACTTTTCCGTTTTTCGATGCACCCGTAAAAGCCCCTGCTTCATATCCAAACAGTTCCGCTTCAAATAAATGGTCTGGAATCGCCCCGCAGTTCACTTCGATAAACGGCCCTTTGCTTCTTGTACTTTTGTTATGTATCAGCTTGGCTAAGTGCGTTTTTCCTACTCCGGACTGCCCTAAAAGTAAAATATTTACGTCTACATTCGAAACGTGAACAGCCGTACGAAGAACGTGCTGCATCTTATCGCTGTTGCATACAATTCCTTCTGTTGATAGATTTTGGTTCCGCAGCAGCATAAGCTCGCTCTTTACGCGCTGCATTTCGCCTTCCATCGCATCAAGATATGTTTTCATTTCCATCAGCTCCGTCACATCGTGAGAATAGCTGACGATTCTTTTAATCTCGCCTTTTTCATCTTTGACCGGAATGCCAGTAACGAGCACTTGCTTGCCTTGTTTAGTTGTTTGTACAAGCGTAATTTTCTTCTTTGTTTCAAGCACAATTGGGGTAACGATTGGGGTAAACAGTCCTTGTTTTTCAAGTTCATACACAGACTTTCCCAGCAGTTTTTCAGCTTTTACATCGTAAATGTTTCCCGTTCCTTCATGTATTCGGACAATGATGCCTTTTTCATCCGTCACAAGCAAATCATCTTTTAATGAATGAAGGATCCACTGATTTTCATTCCATTCTGAATTCATGTATGCTCCCCGCTTTCTATTCATTTTTGAATAAAATACAATTCGTTTTTGAATAATGGCATTTATTTTTGAATAATCAATTTATTATATCACGAGGGCTTCTTTTTATTTTGAAACAGTAATTGAAATGAAGTTAAAAATGCATTAATATATTTTTATGAAGTTATAACTTCTTTTTCAGGAGGCTATATGAATCCATCATTTCAAGAATTAATTAAACATAAATTCTCTGACCTTTCTCGCGGTCAAAAAAAAGTAGCGGAGTTTCTCGTTAATTTTATGGAAAAAGGCTCGCTGTACACGGCTGGGCAAATTGGTAAAGAAGCAGGTGTCAGTGAAACAACCGTTATTCGTCTAGCTTACGCACTTGGGTTAAATGGTTTTTCAGATCTGCAGGAGCTAATGCGAAAAGAATGGCTTTCTTCTGCCGAATCAAAAGAAGCAGCTAACAAGACTGCAGCTGATTCTGCAGCGGAAGAAAAGAAACCTTTTAGTGAATGGCTTTCCCCTGTTGACGAAAAGGATTTATCTCAAGCTGTAGATGCGCTTATCAAAAGTGATCAAGTGTATATTGCGGGTTTCCGTGAATCTCATACGGCAGCGTACTGGCTGTATTATAAAATGAATCAACTTCGCAATCATGTTCTTTTATCTTTTCCAACTGGATTTTTGCTTGAAACGCTATGCAATCTCACAAGCGCATCAACGGTTGTTGTATTTTCACTGCCGCGCTATACAAAAGAAGCGCTCGAAGTAGCTCAGCAGGCTAAAAAACAAGGAGCGAAAGTAATTGCCATTACAGACCGCCGTCTATCTCCGGTAGGTCAAATCGCTGATATCACGCTTTTAGCCGGAACAACCGAACATATTTTATCACTTCTTGCCCTGTCTCAAATTGTCATTAGCAGCATGCAAAAAAGAGATGAAAAAACGGCTGGAAAAAGACAAGAACACTTGGAAAAGCTCTATACCGAGCAAGGCATCTTTTTAGAATAAATGATTAAAAGAAAGGAAGTAAACATATGACTGAAGCTTTAACGATTCGTTCACTTACAACAACCAATGAACTAGAAGACGTACGCGCATTAGAAAGCCGCGTCTGGGGAGAAGAAGAAGCAACGCCCGTTCATCAAACTTTGACCGCTGTTAAAAACGGAGGTCTTGTGCTCGGTGCGTTTTTAGATGAAAAACTGATTGGCTTTCAATATAGTTTCCCCGGGTTTGACGGAACGTGCGTCTACTTATGTTCTCATATATTAGCAGTTGACCCTGCCTATCGCAGCATGGGTATCGGTGCCAAACTTAAGCATGCGCAGAGACAGGAAAGTAAAAAAAAGGGCTATTCATATATCAGCTGGACGTATGATCCGTTAGAAAGCGCCAACGGGTATTTAAATATTGGAAAGCTTGGAGCCCTTTGTTCTACATATATTGAAAACTGCTACGGAGATATGAATGATCCGTTAAATGCTGACTTGCCTTCTGATCGATTCGTTGTAGAATGGGCATCCGCAGAAGATACAACACAAGCTCAGCCTCTTTATACGCCAGATCAAATAATGGACGCATCGCTCATTCAATGGACGTTAACGGATGAAGGGTTTCCTTCTGTTACAGATGTTGATGAAAAATGGTTGAATCGTGACGTCGTGTCTGTAGCTATTCCGTCTGCGTTTCAGCAAATGAAAGAAGTCTCTCCTTCTCTCGCATTGGACTGGCGGATGCGTACAAGATACGTATTTCAAACGTGTTTTGCAAAAGGATTCCAAGTAACAGGTTTTATGAAGCATCCAGAAAGCAGCGCGCCCGTTCATTTTTATATTTTAACGAAAAAAGAGGTGCAAAAATGAAGATCAAACGCGTCATTTTACGCCATTTAAAAATGGATTTACTTCATCCGTTTACGACAAGTCTTGGAAAAGAAGTGGATCGAGATTTTATTTTAGTAGAAATTCAAGACGAAGACGGACGTTCCGGCTGGGCTGAATCGGTAGCGTGCGCAGATCCTTTTTATAAAGAAGAAACGATCAAAACAAACTGGCACATTATGGAGGATTTTTTAATTCCTTTGCTTCAACAGAAAGACATTCAGCATCCTGACGAAGTATCTCAACGCTTTGCTCATATTCGAGGCAATTACATGGCAAAAGCGGCGTTAGAAGGCGCTGTTTGGGATTTGTATGCGCGCAGGCAAAACCTCTCTCTATCTAAAGCGCTAGGAGGCATTAAAAATCAAATTGAAGTTGGGCTCAGCGTTGGCATTCAGCCTACGATTGACGAAACGCTTCGCAAAATTGAAGCCGGCTTGAATGAAGGATATAAGCGGATCAAAATTAAGATTAAGCCGAGCTGGGATCTTAACTTGACGCGCGCCGTTCGAAACGAGTTCCCTTCTATTCCGCTGATGGTTGATGCGAACTCTGCTTATACGCTTGCAGATGCTGATCACCTTGCTCAGCTTGACGAGTTTGATTTAATGATGATTGAACAGCCGTTAGATCATGATGATTTAATTGATCACGCTGAACTGCAGGCCCGCATGAGCACCCCTATTTGCTTAGATGAAAGCATTCATTCAGCTGAAGACGTTCGAAAAGCTATTAAACTTGGAAGCACGCAAATTATTAATATTAAAATTGGACGCGTAGGCGGACTAACCGAAGCCAAAAAAATTCATGACCTTTGTCAAACTCACGGTGTGCCCGTATGGTGCGGCGGTATGCTCGAATCAGGTGTAGGGCGAGCACATAATATTGCCATTACCACACTTGCTAATTTTACACTTCCCGGAGATACGGCCGCATCCTCTAAATACTGGCCGCGTGATATTGTTCATCCGGAAATCACGGTCGACAACGGCATTATTTCCGTTCCCGATACACCAGGCATTGGCTATGAACCTGACCGTGACCAGATACAAGCGTTAACTTTACACGAAAAAACCTATACTTGCTAACCTTGAAGATCCTGGACCAAAAATATGTTAGTTGAAGAAAGATCCGAACGATGAATGGTTCGGGTCTTTTTATTGTGATGATAAACGTGAACGTAGGTTTCATGTATGTAGTGGCTTCTAGCTGTGGATTGGAGGACCAGGCTCTACCGCCCGCGGAAAGCGAGGTCTTGCACGCAAATCAACAGCGGTGTAAAAAGCAACGCATACTAGCTGCTTTATTCAATTGATTTCTTTTTAGATTGGATGGATTTAGTTATGTCCCAGCCTCTTTTTTATAGGCTCCTCTCCCGAGATGATACGTGCCTTGGCAAGATAAACAAACATATTAGCAAAAATGGTCTTATGCACAATCCTTCTAGTAATAAATGAATATAAATAGAGTGTAAGGGACATGCAAGGGTATATTCATTACAAATTTTAGAAGAAAGGAGCATACTGATGAATATTGAAATTGGAATTGCCATTTTCGTGTTTACAATGACAATGCTCGTCATTTTTTGGAGGCCAAACGGCATCAACGAAGCATGGCCGGCAGCCATAGGAGCAGCCATTATCCTGCTTACAGGGATTGTATCCAAATCAGACATTGTTGATATTTTTGCAAAGATAAGCGGCGCTTCTATCACCATTATTGCCACCATTGTCATGGCCGTCATATTAGAAAGTTTTGGATTCTTCCACTGGGCAGCTGCACGACTAGTGAGTTTATCCAAAGGCTCAGGGTACCGATTATATTGGTACATTCAACTGCTTTGCTTTTTAATGACTTTACTATTTAATAATGACGGCAGTATTTTAATTACCACTCCAATTTTAATTCTACTTTTGAAAAACCTTCAGCTAAAACCCCACCAGCAGATCCCCTACCTTTTAAGTGGAGCGCTTATTGCTACCGCTTCCAGCGCGCCTATAGGTGTAAGTAATATTGTCAATTTGATTGCCTTAAAAATTGTTCATATGTCGCTTTATATGCATACCGCGATGATGTTTGTACCGGCGACACTTGGTTTATTATTTATGTCTTGGCTCATGTATACGGTCGTAAAACGCCATTTACCCCAAAAACTGCCGCATGCTTCAAGAGATATAGAAGAGAGTTTCTTTACGAAACAATTTCATCCCTTAAAAGGAAGCATTTCTGTTGAAACAAAACGTAAACGCACACAATTTATGCTGAAAGTTTTATTATTTGTGTTTGTCATGCGCTGTCTCCTGTTTGTCGCCTCTTATTTTGGCATACCAATCGAATTGGTTGCTGTACTCGGCTCACTGATCTTACTCATTTGGAGATGGTATCACTTACGTACAAACCCAATTGATATTTTAAAGAAAACCCCGTGGCACATTTTCGTTTTTGCTTTTTCGATGTACGTTATTATTTACGGTCTTCATAACGTAGGGCTGACAGAGCTACTGGTGAAAATTTGCGAACCAATTGTAAATCGAGGGCTTTTTGAAGCAAGCTTTATCATGGGAGGACTTGTTTCCATTCTTTCTAACTTGTTTAACAATCACCCTGCTCTAATGGTTGGAACCATTACCTTGACGGAAATGGGGCTCGATCCTATTACTCTTAAAACTATTTACCTTGCTAATATTATCGGAAGTGATATGGGCTCGCTTTTATTGCCGATTGGAACGCTTGCTTCTCTTATCTGGATGCATATTCTAAAAGAAAATAATATCAAAGTGAAATGGAAAGATTATTTAAGAGTATCGCTTATCGTTATCCCACTTACCACCATCGTTACTCTTTTTCTCTTGTTTTATTGGGTTCAGCTCATTTTTTCTTAATACGGATTTCCAAGACGGATTGTACTCTTTTGAAGCTTACAGTCCGTCAGAAATAAACAAGTATTGGTTTATAGATATACAATCACCTAATAAAAACATTTTTTTACATTCACTAATTATTTAGAACAATTTAAAAAGAAAATCAATAAATATATTGAATCGAATTTCGTTCATATGATAAGATATGGTTATATTGTTGCTTTAACAATACATAGAGTGAATGAAATAGAAAATATGCAGATGCATAGAACTTTCTAAACCCCACACGCAACACTTAGAAGGTGACATTCATTTTCTCAGTAACACCCATACCTTTCTGAAAAGAGTGAGTACATTAGACTTACTCTTTTTGTCTGTTTAATAGCAGAATTCTATGCACTTCTTATGTAAAGCCATTATTTGCAATGAGACGACAAAAAAACAGGTAACTAAGCATGCCGCTTCTTACCTGTTTTTATATGCTAAAATGATTAAATCAAATTCTATCGCGCAAACGCACTGCACTTTACGAAATTGATTTTAATTCTTCAATTAATTGAAAAAATTTCTCTTTGTTTCTTTCTTCTAATGTTTGATCTACTTCACGTAAAATTTGATCTCTTCTAAAATCTCGGATAGCCTTATTTAATACCATTTTAGCAAATATAGAATCGAGGATATCCATACGGATGGGCTGCGAGTCTGTCGGGTGCTTTTCGATATAAATCAACTCCTATCCTTTCCTCTATTATAACAAATTCTAGCAATGTATCAAAATTTCATTGAGATATGCGCTGTTGTGAAATAGCTTTGTATTCTGATTCTAGTTCTTGAAGCGTAAGCTCGTATAGCTGCTTATTTCCTTTTTTATAAACCCCTGCATCCAGCAATAAATCAATCATTGATGTTTTTTTACATTGTATGTGAGAGTAAGCTTGTTTTGTCATCGTTACACCGCCTATTTTACACTTAAAAATGAAATGTTTTCTCTATCTTTCACGACCTTTCTTTATCATACGGCCCGTCCTTTAGCTTACTGTGAAGAAAATGTTAAATTTATGTAATAATGCATAAAAAGAGGCTGGGACGAAACAGATGAAACTGGATTCACCATAACAAAAAAAACGAACCACTCATCAAACATGTTGATCAATGGTTCGTTTTTCACTTAGGTTAAAATACTTTTGTCCCAGTCTCTACCCTTCAGCTGACATAGTTTTCTCCCAGCCTCTTAGTTCTTCTATTAAAAATCAAAGTTGTCCGGATCTGGACCTACTCGGTGATTTTGATTTAATCCATCAATTTTGCTTACGTCTTCAGCATCCAATTCAAAATCAAATAACGATGAATTTTCAACAATACGATGTTCTTTTGTCGATTTTGGTATCGTTACAACTCCGTTTTGCAGATCCCATCGCAGAATAATTTGAGCAACTGATTTACCGTGTTTTTCAGCAATTTCTTTTAACACATCGTTATCTAGCAATTCTCCTTGCATAAGCGGAGACCATGCTTCTAGCTGAATATCGTGCTTTTGACAAAAAGCATGCAGCTCTTTTTGCGTCAAACGAGGATGATATTCAACTTGGTTAATAACAGGCTTAACATCTCCATCTTTCATTAAGTCTTCTAAATGATGAATTTGAAAATTACTTACACCCACAGCTCTTACTTTTTCTTCTTTATAAAGCGTTTCTAATGCTTTCCACGCTGCTTTATACTTACCTTCTACCGGCCAGTGAATTAAGTATAGATCTAAATATTCTAAGCCAAGCTTTTGTAAGCTTGTTTCGTAAGCAGCTAGCGTCTCTTCATAGCCTAAATCTGCGTTCCAAACTTTTGATGTAACAAAAATGTCTTCGCGTGAAAGACCTGCTTCTTTTAGACCTTGGCGAATTCCTTCTCCTACGCCTTCTTCATTTCCATAAATAGCTGCCGTATCGATGCTGCGGTAGCCTTTGACGATAGCTGTTTTCACCGCATTAACTAATTCAGGCCCTTCTTCTACTTTAAATACACCTAATCCAAGCCAAGGCATTTTGACTCCGTTATGAAGTGTTACTGTATCTTGCAAATGATTACTCATTATAAAAAACCTCCTACTAATTTCTTTACATTTGTTATTATGAAACAGAAAAAAAGAAAAAGATAGAACCCACTTTAAAGTAAGTTAGGCACTTCAAAGTTCTAAGGTAACTTTTTAGTAACCTGCTATCCCACTTAAAAATCACTAAAAAAAGAATCCTCCGCAGAGAATTCTTTTTTGTTTTTATTTAACGTTTATATTGACTGCTGAACTTGTATTTCCAGCGGCATCTTTTGCCGTCACAGCCAGCTTTACGCCTGATTTTTGTTTGGGAATAGTTACTTTAAACTGTCCTTTGCTATCTGCTTTGCCCGATGCGATCAGCTTTGTACCGCTTTTAATCGTAATCACGGCATTCGCTTCCGTTTTTCCGGAGATAGAGTTGGACAAAGACTTAACGGCATCAACCGCCGGAGGTGCCGGCTGGGTTGTGTCTTGCACTTTTACAATTTTATACGGGCTGTATCCTACTTTATTTTGCAGCACGGCCGTCACTTCTGTTCCTGCTTTTTGAGCAGGAATTTTTACGCTGAACTTGCCGTTTCCATCAATTTTTCCACTCGCAATAATTTTTCCTCCTACTTTAATATAAATAGACGCATTTTTTTCTCCTGTTCCCGTTACCGCTGTACTTTTTTCAGTAAGCGTATTAACGGTTGGAAGCGCTGGTTTTGTCTGCGCGGCACTGACCGTTACAAACGTGTTGGAGCTGTAGTTATTAGCTGCATCTTTTGCCGTCACAGCCAGTTTTACACCTGCTGTTTGTTTTGGAATAGTGACTTTAAACTGCCCTTTGCCATCTGCTTTGCCTGATCCGATTACTTTTGTACCGCTTTTAATCGTAATCACGGCATTCGCTTCCGTTTTTCCGGAGATAGAGTTGGACAAAGACTTAACGGCATCAACCGCCGGAGGTGCCGGCTGGGTTGTGTCTTGCACTTTTACAATTTTATACGGGCTGTATCCTACTTTATTTTGCAATACGGCCGTCACTTCTGTTCCTGCTTTTTGAGCTGGAATTTTTACGCTGAACTTGCCGTTTCCATCAATTTTTCCACTCGCAATAATTTTTCCGCCTACTTTAATATAAATAGACGCATTTTTTTCTCCTGTTCCCGTTACCGCTGTACTTTTTTCAGTAAGCATATTAACGGTTGGAAGCGCTGGTTTTGTCTGCGCGGCACTGACCGTTACAAACGTATTGGAACTGTAGTTATTGGCTGCATCTTTTGCAATAACAGCTAATTTTGTAGAAGCAGGCTGCTTTGGAATGGTGATATTGAACGTTCCATCCGATTTTGCATTTCCTTTGCCAATTACTTTTTTGTCAATTTTCACATGCACTTCTGCGCCCGCTTCTGTGCTTCCCGTTACTACTATATCTTGATTGCTTACAGCGTTTACTTTTGGTGTAACGGGTGCCGTTTTATCCTGCACGGTTACGGTTACAGCTGGACTTACGCCCGCTGTGTTTCCAGCCGTTACAGACAGTTTGCTTCCTGCCTTTTGTTTTGCAATTGAGATGCTGTATGTTCCTTTGGCATCCGCTTTACCAGCTGCAAGCTGAAGACTTCCGTTTTTAATGATAACCGTGGCATTTGCTTCTGCTGTACCCGTAACGGCTGTACTTCGATCACTCACTTCATTAACTGTCGGTTTTACCGGAGCTTTTTGCTTTGCTGTAACGATTACAGTCGATTCAGAGCTGTTATTTTCTGCTGCATCTTTTGCTTGTACGCTTAGCTTTGTATTCGCTTTTTGCAGAGAAATGGCAACAGAAAACGCTCCATTTGCACCTGCTTTAGCCGTTCCCACAGTTGTTGTTCCTATTTTTACAGTAACTGTAGAATTTGCTTCTGCTGTACCTGTAACTTTTGTATCTTGATCACTTACTGCGTTTACTTTTGGCGCAGCTGGTGCGGTTTTATCCTGTACGGTTACCGCAGTGGCTGAACTTGTTCCACCTGCATTTTGAGCCGTTACGGACAGCGTGCTTCCTGCTTTTTGTTTCGCAATTGAGATGCTGTAATTTCCTTTGGCATCTGCGTTGCCTGCTGCAAGCTGAAGACTTCCGTTTTTAACGATGACCGTCGCATTTGCTTCAGCCGTTCCTTTGATCATTGTGTCTTGATCACTTATTTCATTTACTTTGGGTGCAAGCGGTGCTTTTAACGTAGATTTAATCGCAAAAGAAGGCGCTTGGCTTTCGTTTCCTGCTTTATCTTTTGCACTTACCGCTATTGTTGTTCCGCCTATTTGTACTGGAATTGAAACAGTAAATGTACCGTTACCATCCGCTACTGCAGAGAACGTTGCATCGCCTGCTTTTACCGTCACGACGGCGTTTGCTTCTGTTACGCCTGTTACGGTCGTATCTTCGTCACTTACTTCATTTACAATTGGAACAGAAGGCGGCGTTTGATCCGTTACGCTCACTACTGTAGCCGTGCTTTCATTTTCAGCTGCATCTTTAGACGTTACAGACACTTTTGTATCTGCTGGCTGCTTGGCAATCGTAATTGCAAATTTTCCAGCTTCGTCAGCAAGACCCGTTCCAATTACTTCATTTTCCACTTTTGCAATAACAGAAGCATTTGGTTCTGTCACGCCCGTAAGCGATGTTTGGTTATCTCCTAATGCATTAACTGAAGGTGCATCAGGTGCAACCGTATCTTTCGGTGGTTCTTGCTCCTGCTCTTTTCGCGGATATTTTGTTGTATAAAAACTTAAAAGAGTAGTCGTTGGATAATAAAAATCTAAAATTTCACGATAGTCTTTGCCTAGGCTTGCCATTTTTTGAGCACCGTATTGACTCATTCCAACACCGTGTCCATTTCCTTTCCCATTAAAAGTGGTTGATGTGCTTGTTTCATTTGTTTCCGTTACAAGCAGACTAAGCATCGCACGGCTGTTTAACATTGATTTTAGCTTCGTCGATGTTAAATCTTTTAATTCCAAATGATGAACCACTAGTTTTTGCGAACTGTCTACATCTCCTTTAATGAGGTAGTCCACTGTAATTGCACCTTTAGTCACACGACCTCCTGATGAAGGAGCATAAAAACTCACCTTTGGAATAGACGTAATTTTAATCGTTTTACCAGGATGCTTATTGGCTACTAACCATGACTTCAAATTATCTGTAACGGTTTTATCTTTTTCAGAAACCGTATTCCACCAAGCGCTATAGTTAGCTAAATCTTTTCCTGTTAAATCAATTTGCGTTTTTTGAATAGCTAACGTCCACGGCGTCTGCTTATCGTATGGATCTTCTTTCACCGGGAAATAAGAAAGCTGAGTCCCTCCCCAAGCGTTGCTGTTTGATTCCGTTCTTCCGCCGTTGCTTGATGAGAAAACGGCGTTGATTAATTTATTGTTGTATGTGACTACTTGTCCGAATGTCTGATCTACTGCTTGGTTTGTGCTGTCATACCACGTATAGCCACCGTATACTTGATAGCTTACCGTGTCATTGATTACTTTTCCTGCATAGCTCATTGCGTATGTTCTTGCTGCTACCGCCTGAGTTTTTAAAGCTTGCAGATTCCAAGATGTATAGACTTCATTTGGCACAACGCCTTTTAAATAGTCTTCAATCGGGAGCGTATTAACAGGTCTGACATACGTTCCCTTTTCATTTGTAAACGCCACGTCACCTAAGTACTGTCTGCCGTTAATAGATACGGGATTTTTATAAAGAGACGGTGTAATTTCAAAGCTTGTAAATTCACCTAAGACAGTGCTTCCTTGTTTTAAAGTGACACCTTGAGTTGTTGCGGTTACCGTATACTCTGTATTTGCATTTAAGACCAAATCCGAGTTTTTAATAGTGTATAAATAAGACGGCTTAATTGTAATTGCATGCTGATCTCCTAAATAGTTTACTAATTTTACAGACACAACTGGTTCTACCGTTTCAGCTTTCACGCTAGCAAGCGGCGTGAATTGAAACAGCAGTACGCTTAGTACTAAAGCTAATGCCGTTAACTTTCTCATCTTGTTCCCCCATTTTCATGTACTGTCTAACACATTTTAATATCTCTCGTTATATCGACACAGTTCTATAAAAATTAAAGCATTTTACCTAGTTTTCTTTTCTGCTCGTCCATTTTTTTGTCGAAAAAACGCTTTTTTATATCATATGAACGACAAAAAAAACGTGTGACATAAATCAATTGATTTAGTCACACGCTTTTATAGGTCTTTCCACCTTTTATTTTGTCATTCCTTCATATGCCACGATACCGTCTGCAACATGATTCATCAGCTTTGTAAGGTAAGCCTGATCAGACAGGTTCCGGTCTTCTTCTGAATTCGTCATATACCCAAGCTCTACTAGCGTTACGGGTACAGTCGACCAGTTAAATCCTGAAAGATCACTGCGATAGCGAATGCCGTCCACTTCGACAAACTGATCTTTTTCCACCTCTGTCAGAATAGCTTGAGATGCTTGTAAACTGCTTTGATAAATAGACTTTGTATAGGAATTATCTTCTGCAGGAGTGAGCACAGAAAATCCTTTTACAAAAGTATTTTCAGAACCATCTGCATGGATACGTACGTGTAAGTCAGCTTTTGAATTATTCGCAAGCTCCGCTCGTTCCCGGTTGCTGATATTCACATCGTGAGAACTGCGAGTAAGCTTTACGGTTATGCCTTTTTCTTCGAGAAGCTGTTTTAATATCATAGAGGCTTCCAACGTCAGCTTGTATTCCGGCTTCTTGGTCACCACGCCTGATGTACCTCCGGAAACTTTTATTTTTGTTTCTGCTGCTCCCGGCCCGATTGGCTCTTTCTCTAGGTTAGCCTGAGCTTGATGACCAGGGTCAATGTAGACTAAAAACGGAGGAGGATCGGCTTTTTCAGGCATGTTGTTTTTTACATTTTTCACTTCATTACCTGCTTCATGAGGCTGTACTGCTCGGAACTGTGAGATGGGCTGCTTCACTCTTTCTCCCTGCGCATGAGCTTTTGGTACATCTCCGCTAACGATGGCTTTCTCTGTTTGACCTTTCATCATAAAGAAAAATGAGAGTACTGCTACTATTGCAACAATACCTATTCCATAACTCCATACTAAGCGCTTCATCTTCGCTCACCAAACTTTCGAATAGAGTGGGATATTCCTTATGTTAAAGTACAAAATGTGTTAACGCTATTATCTCACAGAATATGGTTTTTTTTGTATAAAACGTTAAAAATAATATCGGCAATATGTTATGTATATGCAAACAAAAACAACACTACACAATGTAGTGTTGTTTTCCAAAAAAATGACGGATGGTTAAATCCGTTTTGCACCAATATAACGTGCTTTCCAGTAGCTGTTGCTAAGAGATGTAATCGTGACGCCTTTAGACGTAGAAGCTTGAAGAAACTGATTATTTCCTAAGTACACGCCTACATGTGAAGGACCTTTTTTATACGTTTGAAAGAAAACTAAATCTCCTTTTTGAAGCTTTGCTTTTGAAACGCTTGTCCCTACTCGATACATTTGTTCCGTTGTGCGCGGAAGTGTTTTTCCAGCCTTTTTAAAAATGTATTGAATAAATCCCGAGCAGTCAAAACCTTTTGTTGTTGTGCCTCCCCATTTATAAGGAACACCTATTAATTTTTTACCAGTAGCAATAGCCGTATCTTTGTATGAATATGACGCTGCTTCTACTGTTTGAGCAGGTGCAATAAACGGACTGGCTCCGCTAAATAAAACTGCAGCTGCCGTTATAGACCCAATGATGGCTTTTTTCATTTTTTTCCTCCATTATGTAACCGAACGTTACGTTTCTATGAACCTATTTTTCAATGTGTTCGGTTTAATTATAATGAAAAAAGCCTCAAAAACTATTACGCTATGATTAAATAATGTTACAAAATGGTTACTTAGGAATTTTTATCTTTAGTTGTTTATAAAAAAGAGGATGGGACAAAAGCATTTTTCACTTAGGGAAAAACGAACCACTAATCAGCATGTCTGATTAGTGGTTCGTTTTTTTGTGGTTGTGAACATAGTATTATTTGTTTCGTTCCTTCTAGCAGTTGATTGGAGGACAAGGCGAAGACTCCTGCGAGAAAAGCGGAGCAGGTGAGACCCCGCAGGAGCGCAAGCGACGAGGAGGCTCAGCGCCCGCCCGCGGAAAGCGAAGCCTTGCACGGAAATCAACTGCGGTGTCACAAGCAGTCCAGGTCATGTATCTCATTTATTCGTCTTTAGACTGGATTCATTTCATTATGTCTCAGCTTTTTTTCTTTTACTTTTCTTTTTGCTGTTTCAAAATTAAGTCCTGTTTCGCTTTAGCATCATGATGCTGCGCTAACTCGCGTGAAAATTCTTCATTTGCTTGATCCGGAGCAATTTTTAACTCTTTTGGTGTTTGAGGCAGTGACCCTTTGTTGTTATGTGATGATTTGTGATTATTTGCTCTTCCCATGTTGTGACCTCCTTGTATCAATCATTTGTTTTTCATCTTTAGTTACTATTCCCAACTTTTCAAAGCAAATTCAAACGAAAAAATCCGAACGATTACTCGTTCGGATCTTCCTTCAACTAAAATACGTTTGTAATTACGATACTTTTTTCGTTACTTCGTTAATATAAGCTTCCTTGTCTTTATCGTTAAATTGACCTTCCCACTTTGAAATGACGATTGCACCAAGTGAGTTTCCAATTACGTTTACCGCTGTACGTCCCATATCTAACAAACGGTCAATTCCAGCGATAAAAGCAAGCCCTTCTACCGGAAGTCCTACAGATCCAAGCGTTGCAAGCAGTACAACAAACGATACGCCCGGAACTCCTGCAATTCCTTTAGATGTAACCATTAAAATTAATATCAGTGAAATTTGCTGTGTGATGCTCATATCAATACCGTACATTTGCGCAATAAAGATCGCAGCAAGCGCTTGATAAAGAGTAGATCCGTCTAAGTTAAACGAATATCCCGTCGGAATAACAAAAGATGTAATTGCTTTAGGACATCCGAACTTTTCCATTTTTGCAATAATACGCGGTAATACTGTTTCTGAACTTGCAGTTGAAAATGCTAGCAGCAATTCATCTTTTAGCACTTTTAATAAATGGAAGATGTTAACGCCTGCCCATTTAGCTACAAGTCCTAGTACCACTAATACAAAGAAAATCATTGTGCCGTAAGCAACAATTACAAGCTTACTAAGCGGAATCAGAGACGCTAGTCCAAATTTTGATACGGTTACACCGATTAATGCAAATACGCCAAACGGTGCAAACTTCATAACTAAATTCGTTACCCAAAACATCGCTTCTGCCGTGCCTTCAAAAAATCTTAGAACCGGCTTTCCTTTTTCACCGATTGATGCAATTCCAAGTCCAAATAGGACCGAGAAGAAAATAATTGGCAGCATGTCGCCTGCAGCAATTGATTCAAATACATTCGTTGGAACGATGTGAACAAATGTTTCTACAAATCCTTTTTGCTCTGTAGCTTCTGCCGTTGATGTGTAGCTGCTGATATCTGATTTTTCAAGACCGCTGCGGTCCACACCAGTACCAGGGTGAAGCAAGTTAGCTGCCAATAAGCCTACAACAATGGCAACCGTTGTAATGATTTCAAAGTAAAGAATTGTTTTTCCGCCTAATTTACCAAGCTTCTTAATATCACCAACACCCGCAACGCCCACAATGATACTAGATATAACAATCGGCACCACGATCATTTTAATTAAATGAATGAATACGTCTCCAATTGGCTGCAGTACTTCAACTGCTTTAGGATTTCCGTAAAAAATGGCCCCTACAATAATACCTGCAATCAAACCAATTAGAATTTGTCCTGCTAATCCAAGCTTTTTGAACATATCTTTGCACCTTCCTTCTTTTTTCTAACAGCTCGAAGCTGTTTATTTGCACTTACTGTATTCAACAGATACAATTCCATTAAGAACTGTTTATTAAGTAGTTCTTTTATTCATAAGATTACATTATCATAGGCATCACAAAATCTAACACAAACCTACTGAAACTAACAAAAAAGTTTTTAGAAAATTACAAAATGAAAACGCTGTAGTTTTTTTGCTACAGCGTTTGTTTGACTTCATAATAGAGCATTTGAATAAATTTCTTTACATTTATACGACTTGGCGTACTGCTTTTGCCCGTTCCTTTTTCTATATCTCTCATGCGCTGATGCACCATTGAAAAATCGAAAAACTTAGAAGCGTAATTTTCAAATTTAGGATTAAAGAAATCCACCATTCCAAGAGAAGTCAAATGATTTAAAGACTGATAAATGGCTCTTCTGACTCGCTGTTCGGCTGCTTTCATTTCTTTTTGCAGGACGTCTTCTGAAAAAGGTGAACCAAGCTTTCTCACGGTAATTTTCTCAAAAATCTCTTTGAGAGAAGGAAAATGCTGTTCATACATCGTGCTTTTTTCCGTTTGATGCAGGTAATTGATGATTTCGATTAAATCTTTACTTCCGCTTTCTCCTAAAATCCCAAGTTCTCTTAAAAGAAACCTGCACGCTTCTGCCGGATCGCTTTCTTTTTTACCAGAAGCAGGCGTTTTTTGCTGGTTTCCTATATTAAGTACGGTATTTAACGATTCTTGGATTTTTTCCATTGATTGTTGAACATGAATTCGTTCAATTACTTTTTGAATGACCATGAGCACTTCCATACGATTAAGCGGCTTCGTGATATAGTATTCAATGCCAAGCGAGTAGGCTTTTCCAATCAAATCTTTTGTTTCTACCTGTGACATCATAATGATTTTCCCTTTAAAACTATCCTTTATTTTGCGCACGGTTTCGATTCCGTCTTGAATCGGCATCAATAAATCAATAAATAAAATATCGATCTGCTGCAATAAAGAAACTTGATCATTTAACACGATCCCGTCTTCTCCTTCTCCTATAACCTCCCCCAGATCATTATCTTCAATAATTTCGGCTAACATTGAACGAAAGACTTCGTCATCATCTATGATATAAAATCGCATATTAGTCCTTATCCCCCATTAACGTAGAAATAGGTAAATCTATAGTAAATTGAACACCGGGGCTTGGAGACAGATTAATAAATTGAATACTCCCGCCCAGCTGCTCGGTCATTTGCTTAACGTAGACAAGCCCAAGACCTGTAGAAGGCGTCCCGTCCTTTGCGTATTTGGATGTAAATCCCGCTTTAAAAATGAGACGTTCATGCCTTTTTTTTACACCGGGACCGCTGTCTCTTACATATAGTAAAATGCGGTCTTCCTCTCGGCATACGTCGATAATAATCGCGCCTTCTTTTTCAATTGCTTCGACTGCATTCGTTACTAAGTTATTAATTAATGATAAAAACAAGTACACGTGATAGCGAGGATGCTCCCCTAGAACCGAATATGAAAAATGAATATCTTTTGCTAACATCGCCGCGTACTTTTCATTGCTGCGCATGACGATTTGAAGCAGACTTTCGATTTCCATATACTCAGAAAATTCCTCTTTTGTAATGACCTTGGACAGTCCTGCTGATATCCGCTGATTGTCTTTTTTAATATCATGTACTTCTCCTGCAATTTGTAATGCTTTTTGGCTAAATTCGTGCAGCGAAGTAAGCTGGTGGATATCTGCTTCGTGTAGTTCTTCATATAAATCATACGACTTTTTCGTAATTCTCTCAGCGTCTTGCAGCGTTTTTTTCAAATGAATGGATTCTTCATACAAATTTGAAAGCACAACAAGCAGCTGATCATTTTTTTGAGAGATTTGCCGTTCTCTCAGCTGCCCTTCGTAAAGCTTGATCATGCTAAACAGACATAAAACAAAGAAACTTCGAAAGACGCCTACAATAAAAATTTGCATGAACTCCGGAAACACAATATGATGGTGAACCATCACATACATACAAAGCAGTTCCATGCCGCCTGAAACCGTTTCGATGATGATGCTCCATATGCCAATAATCCACGGCTTTGAATGAAAATCGTTAATCTTAAACCAAGAAAAAGCAATGGCATAAACAAGATAATAAATCCCTGCTGAGCATCGAATCTGCAAAGAATGCAGAAAATCAAATGATTCGTAATTATACCAATCAAGGTACATTCGAAAGCCCACTATAGCACTCGCAACTAAAATACCTGGTATTACAGGAGATACCTTTCTTAAAAGCAGCAGTGAAAAGAAAAAAATGGGCACAGCAAAGCTGACTCTATACGTATCATGAAAAGGATAATATTTAAGCTCTCCTGCTAGCGGCACAACAACTATCATCACCAAAATGAGTAAAACATCTTTTTTTACTACCGTATCAACTTTCATCGTTCACGTCCTGCACTTTTTGAACATAAGTATATAGTTTAGCAATCTAAAAGACAATCGCTCTTCCTATATTTTTTACACTCTCACTTCCATTTATAAATATAGCCCATATATAAACGGTTATTTATTCTCTTTCATTATTCTTTGTAGTTTTTTAGATTTTCTTGTTTTATTTTGTAATTTTTGTTGTATAGTAGAAGTACCTTTTAAAATGTGAGGCTGTATCACAACTATTCAATTATTATTACATCACCTGATAGCTACACTAAAAAGGAAAACTATTATTTTACAGGGGGAGCTTATTTTACAATGTGGATCATTACCGTTTACTCGAAAAACCAAAGTCCGACTATGTTTGAATTTGAATCAGAGGTAGAGGCGAAAAAGACATTTCAGGAGATTAAAGGGTGTAAGATCCTATCGGAAGTTATTTACTATAACGACCGAGTTCCCGCTTTAGCGTAAATCAGTTGATGTAGGAAATTTTACAAATTATCGGTTAAAAGCCACGTAAAGAGCCAAAGGATGATCCTATTCCTTTGGCTCTTTGCTGTTTGATTAGAAAAAACGAGGCTGAGACATAATGAGATGAATCTAATTTAAAGACGAACAAACGGTAGACATGAGCTGAACCGCTTGTGACACCGCAGTTGATTTCCGTGCAAGACGTCGCTTTCCGCGGGCGGCCGCTGAGCCTCCTCGTCGCTTGCGCTCCTGTGGGGTCTCACTTGTTCCGCTTTTCAAGCAGGAGTCTTCGTCTTGCCCTCCAATCAACTGCTAGAAGGGTCTACCGTTGACCCTAACAAAAAAACGAACCACTAATCAAATGTGTTGATCAATGGTTCGTTTTTCACTTCGTCTAATATACTTTTGTCCCAGCTTCGTTTTGCTTTGTGAGCATACTGACTCCCCACATTACGATAAAGTTGATAAGCAGCGCAATAAATCCGACGTTGATATCCTTCATTTGCTGAGGCAGGGATGGGAACAACGTACCAATAGTAGAGCCGCTGATTGTAATATAGGCCACTACAATAATTCCAGCAACAATCCCCCACGCTGCTCCTTGTTTCGTTACAAAGTTATTTTTCTTCAAACTGAAAAGCAGAGATGGAAACAGCTGTGTCATTAGACTATAGCCCATTAAAATAATTGTTGACAGCGTCGTTCCTCCGTTTAGTGTAAAGTAAACGGAAATAAGAGCCACAACCGGTACAAAGCTTTTCGCTAAACGAGCAATATGCGCTTCGCTTGCTTGAGGCGCAAACGGTTTATAAATATTTTTCGCCAGCAGCGTTGACGCACTCATTAACAGCATCGATCCCGGCACAAGCGCTGTCAGCAAACCCGCTCCTCCTATAATTCCAATAAACCAAGGATCAAACGTTTGGATTGAGATCCGTAATAGCGCAAGATCCACGTCTCCTCCGCTTAAACCAGGAACTTTTAAAATAGCTGCAAATCCAACAAAAAATACAAAGAGCAGCATCAGCGTATAAAGAGGACTAATGATTGCATTCTTGCGAAATACCTTTGCATTTTTCGCTGTATAGCTTGAGCTAAACACCTGCGGCCACATATAAAAACCAAGTACTAGTAAAATAACGGTCGAAATAAACCACGAGACGCTTAATCCTTGCTCAGGAAACTTTAAAAATCCCGGCTTCGCTGTATTCACCGCTTCAAACATTGGACCGTATCCTCCGTAATAATGAAAAGGTAAATAAATACCTAAAAATCCAATCACAGCAAGCATCATAATGTCTTTAATAACGGCCGTCCATGCAGAACCGTGGATACCGGATATCATCACATACAGCGTTAAACTGATAGCTCCCATCCAAATGGCTGCCGGCATTGAAATGGCGCCGTATGATGCTTGTGATACAATAATTCCCAATCCTTTTAACTGCACAACAATAACAGGAATGACCGCAATCACTCCTACAGCAGCTACAAGCACACCAAGGTAAGGGCTTTTATATTTGCTTACAAAAAAATCAGGCTGCGAGACGAGCTTATGATCTCTTGCATACTTCCAAATAACAGGAAGAAGCCAGTATGATAAGACATATGATAAGCTAATATAAATTAAGACATAAAGTGCAGGAGCTCCTTTTCCATAAGCCCATCCGCTTCCGCCTAGAAACGAAAACGTTGTATAGATTTCTCCGGCCATCAGCACAAAAACTAAAATAGCCCCGAAACCGCGTCCGCCTACCGTCCACTGCTCCAAGTTCATATCCTTGCCTTTGGTTGATCGTATGCCAAGAAAAATAGCTGCCACTAAAAATAGTAAAATAATAATAAGTGCACTATTCATTCTTCTTCCCCTTCCCGATTTCTGGGATCAAGCTTATACATAACCCCTAAAATAATGGACGTAAGCACCACCCATATCACCATCCAAAACATATTGAACGGCATACCGAGAACAAACGGAGTGACTTCATTAACAAAGGGAAGAAACCCTAATATGCCTACGAACGGAAGGACAGACAAAATATAGATAAATTTCATGACTAAACTCCTCCGACTTTCTAAAACTAACTTCTTTATATTACCACATATTCTGTCCATTCAATGAAGGAATGCTTGCATTTAAA
Source organism: Priestia sp. SB1 (assembly GCF_038898415.1). Taxonomy (NCBI): domain Bacteria; kingdom Bacillati; phylum Bacillota; class Bacilli; order Caryophanales; family Bacillaceae; genus Priestia; species Priestia sp. SB1. The sequence goes on from NZ_JBBJSS010000003.1 coordinate 482,155, forward strand.
CTGAAATAATCTCCAAAAGATAAAATATTCTGTACTATTTTACAAAAATACTGTTTTAATTTTTCTGAATAAATAGTATAATTTCTTCTTATAGTTCGCAGGAGGTATCGTACAGATGAAAACAATAGAGAAAATCAGTACATTTGCAGGAAAAACATTTACGCTTTGGGTTATTTTAATTTCCGTTATTGCCTATTCATTCCCAGAGCACTTTGTATGGATTGGAAAGTATATCGTTCCGCTTTTAGGAATTGTCATGTTTGGAATGGGGTTAACGCTGTCAGCGTCTGATTTCAGCGAAGTATTTCGAAGACCGAAAGAAGTAGCACTAGGCGTGGTAGGACATTTTATCATTATGCCGCTTCTCGCATTCGGTTTGGCGATTGGCTTAGATTTACCAAAAGAAATAGCAGTGGGCGTTATTTTAGTAGGCTGCTGTCCAAGCGGCACATCATCAAACGTAATGGTCTTTTTGGCTCGAGGAAACGTTGCGCTTGCAGTTGCTATCGCTTCTGTTTCAACCATTTTAGCACCGATTGTTACACCGCTTCTTATTTTATTATTTGCAAGCAAGTGGGTCGATATTGATATCATGTCTCTTATTATTTCCATTATACAAGTTGTCATCATTCCGCTTGCTCTTGGATTTACGATCAAAAAGTTTTTTGGAAAAGCTGCAGAAGCAAGTTCCAAAGCTCTTCCCCTTGTTTCAGTAGTCGCAATTGTTTTGATTGTATCCGCCGTTGTGGCAGGAAGCCAAGCACAGCTTGCTAAAACAGGCGGTATCATTTTTGCAGTAGTTGTGCTTCACAACATTCTTGGTTTTACAATCGGCTTCTTCTTTGCCCGCTTATGCGGAATGGATTTAGCCAAACAAAAAGCGGTCGCAATGGAAGTTGGCATGCAAAACTCAGGGCTCGGCGTTACCATTGCTTCCACTCACTTTTCGCCGCTAGCCGCTGTCCCAAGCGCCATCTTCAGCGTCTGGCACAACATCTCAGGCTCAGTTCTTGCCTTTATCTTCAGCAAACTAAAAGACAAAAACCAGCCCTCGTCTGACAAAAAAATGGCTGGCTAATAACATAAACTTATAAGGGACGCACGAAAAGCTCCCTTGAACCTTCCCAAAAAGGTTTTAAAAAGTTCTTAAAAGCTTTTACCTAGGAGAATTTCACCAACCCCGAAAGGGGGGTGAAATTCTCTTAGGTATAGAAAAAAAAGACATGGCGCTTTTTGCCATGTCTCTTTTTTCCACATCGATTCTAAACTATATTAGCCTCTTCCTGCTTGGAAAGAAGGATATTTCGTCATACCACCATCAGCAAATAATGTAATACCTGTTACATAGCTTGCTTGTGATGATGCTAAGAATGCTGCAACTGATGCTACTTCTTCTGGTTTACCGATGTAACCCATTGGAATCATGCTTTCTACGTCTGCACGTTGTACAGGATCTGCAAATTTCTCTGCGTTGATTGGTGTGTTCATCGCACCTGGTCCAATGTTATTTACGCGGATACCTTTTGGCGCATATTCAAGAGCCAATGTTTCCGTCATTAGTTTCATACCGCCTTTACTTGCTGCGTAGTGAACAAATAATGGCCAAGGAATCATTTCGTGAACACTAGACATGTTAATAACGTTTCCTTTAATGTCGTTTTCAACGAAATATTTAATTGCTTCACGGCTTCCTAAGAATGCACCTGTTAAGTTTGTATCAATAACTTTGTTCCAGTTATCTAAAGATAGCTCATGAGAAGGAACTGGGTTTTCAACACCAGCGTTGTTAATCATAACGTCTAATGTACCGAATTCTTTAATAGCTGTTTGAACAAGATTTACAACGTCTTCTTCTTTTGTTACGTCGCCTTGAACGATGATTGCTTGTCCGCCTGCTTCTTCTACTTCTTTTTTCGCATCTAAAGCTTCTTCTTCATTGTTGTAATAGTTAATAACAACTTTTGCTTCTTCTTGACCGAAACGAACAGCCATTGCGCGACCTAAACCTGTTGATCCACCTGTAATTACAACTACTTTATCTTTTAAATCTGTATACATAATAAAATCCTCCTAGTGTTTTCATTTATTCATACATACTATCATTAACTTTTACGTAAACGTTAACTTTTAGCCATTCCGAGGAATACGCCACCTAAAATGATGAGCACAATACCAATCGTAATTGAAATAAGCTGACGCTTTGTTTTCTTTTCTCCAAGTAAGAAGATACCGCCAAGCGTTGAAATAACGATTCCCATTTGTGATAATGAGAAGCTTGTTGCAACCCCTACTTTAGGTTGAGAGATAAATAAGAACATGTTACCAGCTGCCCAAATAAGGCCTGGAATAATGTTGCGAATTGCATATTTATTAAACGGTTTGTGTTTATAAGTAAGTATAAGTCCACCAATTAACATACCAATAGCTTGTGGGAATAGTGCCGACCAGCCGTCTACATTAAATAAACGAGCGACAACTACATACACTAAGTATCCAATTGTTGAAACAATAAGGGTAATAATCCCTTTTTTGAATTGTCCAGATTGCTCTGGGTTTTTTTCGCTTTCTAGTGATGTTAGCACGATACCAATAACAATAAAAATAAGAGCTAACACGCCTAAAATAACGGTTGTTGTTGTTGACCACTCGTGAAACACGATAACACCAAACAGTGATGTTGTCACAAGCTGCATACCAGTTGAAATTGGCATGGTTTTTGAAACACCAATATAATCAATCGTTTTCAACTGATTACTTTGCCCAACTGCCCAAAATAATCCTGAAACGATTCCGACAATAAAAATAAGCGGCGTCAACACTGGATGAACTACGAAATAAATAACGGCTGAAAAGATCAGCGCACCAATTGTAGTTCCAAGCGTTTGACTGTAAGGACCTCCGCCCAATTTAACGTTGAACAGGACAATACTTCCCCAGAAAATCGCAGGAAGAATAGCCAAAAGGATATCCATTTGATACTAACCTTCTTTCTCAAACTCTTGATGTAATTGTAAATTTAAAGTACCTTTTATTTAACTAGGTAACTTTATGTAACCAATCTTAGACCTTTTTTCTTGATACGTCAATAATAATATGTCGATTCTGTGACTTTTTTTAAAAACTTTACAATACAGCGTTTCCAAGCTACTGAAAGTTTTGAAAATAAAAAAAGATAGCCTTTTCATTATCCAAATGCTAGTATATAATAACATTATAAGGGTTACTTTTAATATCCTATATACAATAAAGTAGGTGGCATGAATGAATGAATTTGATGAGTTATGTCCAAAAGTGTGGAAAACGTTTGATATAATAGGAAAAAGATGGAACGGGTTAATTATTTATGTCCTGATGAGCGGTCCTAAACGCTTTAGTGAAATTCACAGCAGCATTCCCTCTTTAAGTAAACGAATGTTAACCGAACGAATGAAAGAGTTAGAAGAAGAAGGAATTGTAATCCGGCACGTTATTCCTGAACGTCCGGTTCGTATTGAATATATCTTAACTAAAAAAGGATCAGAGCTTGGTATGATCTTAGGACCCGTCAGCAAGTGGGCAAAAACATGGATAAAATAAAAAAGCCTCTTTGGAGGCTTTTTTTACGTTTGGTAGAGGATATAATTATTTTTCCCTTCTCTTTTTCCTTTATATAACGCATCATCTGCATTTTTTAATAATGAAGCAGCCGATTCCCCGTCTTCTGGATAAATAGAGACGCCGATGGTAGTTGTGGTGCGCAAACAATAGCCCCGTACATTCCAGCTTTGCTGAAGAGATACGTGAATTCGCCTAGCAATTTGTTCAATTTCTCGTCGGTTTGTTACGTTTAAAATAATGATAAACTCATCTCCGCCCAAACGATAAATGCGATCGCCTTTCCTCACACAGCTTTTTAACCTCTTCGTGTATGCTTTTAGAAATTCGTCGCCTATATGATGGCCATATTCATCGTTAATCTGCTTAAAATTATCACAGTCAAGAAACAAAAGCGCAAAAAACTCATCGCTTTTTTGCTGCCCTTTTTCAATTACTTTGTTTAACTCTTTTAATAACATTGCCCGGTTGGGAAGACCTGTTAAACTATCGTGAGTGGCTTCAAAATGAAGTTTATTTTCTAGCGCTTTTTGTTCAGTAATATCATTATGAATGGATACATAATGAGTAATATTTCCGTCTATATCTTTTAACGGCACAATTGTTTTCGATACCCAGTATGACTGATGATGCTTCGTCCCCATTTCAAGCTGTCCTCGCCATACTTTTCCGCTTTTTATTGTTTCAAGTAGCTCATGATGATCATGATTAAGCCCTGCATCTCGATAATACTTCCCTACTAAATCTTCTTTTTCATAACCTGAATACTGTACATACATATCATTTGCATAGGTAATAGTCCCACTTGCATTTATAATCATAACGCTAGCTGATTCATCAAGCGCATATTTTATATTTTCAAGTTCTTTCAGCGTATACGCCAACTGTTCTTCTGCTTCTTTTTGAGGCGTAATATCGTGTAAGATTGCATAGGCGCCAACCGTTTGATTATTTACTTTAACAGGAATCGTTGTAATATACACATGTTGTATAGAATGTTGGCTTCTTCGGAATGTTAGCTCTGTGCAATAGCTGATTTCTTCATATACATTCCAGCGTTTGTAATTACAGGCTCCCAGTCTTTTAGCAATGTCTCGGTAATTTTTATGCAGCACATCGCTTGCAGAAAGCTGCAACGTTTCTAAGAATGCGCTGTTGATATTTAAAATTGTGCCGTCCAAATTCAGCATACAAACTGCGTGGTGGTGGTTTGTAAATAGCGATTTGTACCACTGTTTGCTTTTTATGAGCTCTAATTCTAATCTTTTAATAGCTGTGATATCTCGGTAAATCACTGAATAGGCGACCAGTTGATTTTGATAGTCATAAATCGGTGAACAGCTAACAGATACACACACCCTTTCGCCGCTCTTTGTGTACCTGACTGTTTCATAAGGAGACAGCGTCTTGCCATTTTTTAATTCTGCTATTAATTTAAGGCTTTCTTGTTCCTCTTTCTTTGACACGATGTTCATCTCTTGACGGCTTTTTCCTATAGCTTCTTCTTTTCTCCACTGAAATAGCTTTTCAAACGCTCCATTGACTGTTAAGACCTTCTCATCACAATCAGCAATTAGAATGGCGTCTACCGTGTTTTCTAGAAATGCATCGAGCAAGCGCGTGCTCTCTTCCTGTGTTTTTTTATAATGAATTTCTTGAGCCATGACAAGGACATGTGAAGGGTTTGTCGCTTGATTAAAAAGAGGAGTAAAAGTTACTTCATATGCATGCCGGTCGGGCTGAAAAAGCTGTATGTATTGATATTGAATCGGTTCTTTCGTGGCAATGGCTTTTTCACAAAGTGTGTAAAAAAGCAGATTTTTTTCTTTGTTGATTATCTTGTCTTCCATTTTGTCAAAGAATTGCTGAGCTGCCTTGTTACATTCTTTATAATACAGCTGATGTTTTTCTTGCTGAATTAAAATAACAGGCTGCGGCATATTCATAAAATAAAATTGGAATACCCCTTCACTATACATACTAAATATCCTCCATCTGCCTTTGGAATTTCACTAAACGTCTTGTTTTGATATGCCATTCACTCATTCTCCCAAACCAACACGTCTTCTTTATCTCTTAAAATATTTTAACAATCGTACAAAATCACATAATTTTATAAAAATTCAAGATATCTGCGTTGCATGTAAGTCTAATTACCCGTTCTCATATTACGATAAATTATCTATTCCGTGAAGTTTATGGTTTAAGAGTTCAATAGCCTTTCTCGTCTGAATAAACTGCGGTACTTATTATAAGTTAAGTAGGAAGAGATTGACTGCGGCATTCCCAGTAAATAGCCTTGAGCAGCATGTAGATTTAACGAAATCGCTGCGGCTAAATCTTTATCTCGTTCAACGCCTTCTAAAATGAGATTCGTATGCGGATAATAATTAACAAGCAAATCAATCAGATCTTTCTTTTGCTTGCAGTCGGCTAGTCCTTCCGCATAGCTTCGGTCCAATTTCATATAGTGAGGCTCATACATGCTTACCTGTCTCATCGCTGCGGCCCCTGCTCCAAAATCATCAATCGCAATTTTGAAACCGGCCTCTTTCAAACTCATTACTCGGGCAAAAAGAGCTGGTGATTCCCATAAAATCTTTTCATGAAGCGTTTCATTTAACTCCCATACAATACGATGTTTCGCATTTTTATAGGTGTTCAACAGATATGTTAAAAACCGTTGGAAATGCGGGTGGAGAAGAGTAGAGGGAAACACATTGATAAATAAATCCTCAGATTTCAATACCTCAAACGGAAAGTTCTTTATAGCCCCTTCAATTGCCATCGTATCAAGCTTGTACAAATAATTATGGCGTCTTGCCAGTGAAAACAACTCTTCAATTTGCCCTTTTGCGAAAGCCGTGCGCAGCAAAGCCTCAAAACCCAGCGTCTCCCACGAATCCAGCGCATAAATAGGCTGATATACAAACTGAAAGTCTTCATACGTCAGTTCCTTTAAAACATGAGCATCCATTCTTTCGTTTAATCACCTTTCGTTTTCAATATACTATTTCTTCCATAATCTAAACTTATAAAAATATATCCTAAAAACAGCTAAATGTCCATTAAAAGTAAGATATTCCATTAGGCGATTTAGGTATTTTGAGACTTGCTGGAAGCTTATGATAGCAACAAAGAAGTGTTTTAGAGACTTTTATGCTTTTGATAGATAGGCTGTAAAGGATGTTTCAAACAAGAGATTGAGACATAAGCAACTCAGCCCCATCTAAAGATGAGCAAATTAAATAAAGGGACTAGTATAGATTGCTTGGGACACCGCGGTTGATTTCCGTGCATGGCTTCGCTTTCCGCGGGCGGCCGCTGAGCCTCCTTGTCTTGCCCTCCAATCAACCGCTAGAAACACCTAATATGTGAAATTTACGTTTACTATATACTTAGCGCAATAACCTGTTATCGTTGGCTTGTAATCATAGACAAATTGCTCATGTTGATAAATAGATGCTAGTTGGAAAACCAAGGATAACAGCCCATTCAAGACATTACAAAAAATATTGCACCTACAGCTAAGCAAATCCTATAACTTTCTTCATCTAACTTGTTACCTCTTCTTCTCTATAAATTCTCTACTATTTCCCCTCATTAAAACGAATATTTTTCAGCATTTTTAAAAACCATTCTTGTCTTTTGTCTTCATCACCACTTTTATATTTATCGCTGCTATCGAAGGAAATCTGTACTATTTTATTAGAATGCTTATCTGCTACATATGCCAAGTATGTATTAGGAATATGTTTCTTCTCATCTACTATTACACGCTTTTCTGTTCCTTTGAAATAAATATAAGCTGATTGATAGTAAATCCTCGTCTGTGAATTTTCAATCTTATTAGTAACACTTAATCCAAATCTTCTTTTAAATAAAGCCTCAACGTGAATACTCTCATCTGCAGGATTACTGGTTAAAAACTCAGTTTTTATATAATTCGCTTGTGTTTTACCTTCAACTTCTTCATTGTAGACAGCCCACCAGCTCTCGTAGGAATCATTATTTACAGCATAATCCTCTCTCTTTTTATGTAAAACTTGATACTCTTCTGGAAACCACATCGTATACTGCCCGGTCTTTGACTTAAACTCATAAAACCCATCATCGGCTTTTTTATCTTTGTTTAAGAACTTGCGCGTAAAGTGATCATCAAAAGCTGGAACGTTGGGGTAGCGGCTTTCGTTTATCAGCCATATTGCTCCTATTAAAATAGCGGCTCCTGTGATAACTATCATGATAACTTTCGAACGTTTTTTCATCGGCGTCCCCTCTACTTTATCGTTTGGAACAAACTTTAATCCTTATATATTGAATAGTCTTTAGCATTTTGATTTGTTGCCCTTATGCTAAAAAAAGCTTTTGCTTATAATTAATTTCCCTTAACAAATTTAATACTTTGCAACATTTTTAAAAACCATTTCTTTCTATCCATTTTATTTGTTTCTGTATTTTCCCCTACACTATCATATATTAATTTGATTACCTTATCAGAGCTTTTATCTGCTACATATGCTACATAAAGGTTGGGCGGATTTTCTTTACTGTCATGTACTATATGTTGGTTAGTACCACGAAAATATGTATAGGCATAATCATAATAAATTCTTGTATGAGAGGTTTCTAACTGTTTAGGTTTTTTACTGTCTAATTGTTCTTTAAATAAACTCTCTACATAAATTAATTCTGATTTCGTGTCGTTCTCGGAAAATTCAGCCTTGATAGCGTACGTTTGTTGATCATTTTCGTAGGGTTTAATATAAGAGGCTGACCAATTTTCATATGATTCGCCATTTCTAGTGTAATCCTCGCGATATTTATGTAAAACTTGATACTCCTCTGGAAACCACATCGTATACTGCCCTGTCTTTGACTTAAACTCATAAAGACCATCATCCACTTTTTTATCTTTGTTCAAGAACTTACGCGTGAAGTGATCATTAAAAGCAGGGACATTGGGATAGCGGCTTTCGTTTATCAGCCATATTCCTGCTGTTAAAATAACCGTTCCTGCAAGGACTGCAATAATGGTCTTCATCCTTTTTTTCATATCTGCACATCCTCTTTATTTTTACTAGATAGGTTTTGGTATTTAAGCTAAATTGATTTATTTCTTAAATTATCGTTCAACATGAGCTTTATTAAGCTTCATTTCCCTCACGGAACTTAATATTTTTTAATATTGTTAGGAACCATTTTTTCTCTTCTACTTCATCATTCTTTCTGCTTTTTTCACTTTTATCAAACCACAGTTCAATTGCATTATTAGAATGTTTATCCGCTACATATGCTATATATGTATTTGGAGCATGTTCTTTATTAGGATGCATAATTACTTCTTGTGTTCCTTTAAAATATGTATAAGCTGAATCATAGTAGATTCTTGTACTAGAAGTTTCAAACGTATTAGGCTTAGTAACATTTAGCTGTTCTTTAAACATATTGTCTACAGTAAAGGATTCATTTTCAGCCTTTCTTGCGTTTGAAAATGTCATTTCCATATAACTTCCCCCAGCATTTCCAGCTTTGTTATTCACCTCTTTCGCTATCCACCTTTCATAAGAATTACCGTTTATTACGTAATCTTCTCCGTTCTCCTTTATAAGCTGATAGCCTTTAGGAAACCACATCGTATACTGGCCAGTCTTGGACTTAAACTCATAAAAACCATCATCTACTTTTTTATCTTTGTTCAAGAACTTACGGGTGAAGTGATCATCAAAAGCTGGGACATTTGGATAGCGGCTTTCGTTTATTAGCCATATTCCTCCTGTTAAAATAACCGTTCCTGCAAGGACTGCAATAATAGTCTTCGTACGTTTCTTCATCCTCTGACATCTCCGTTGTTTTCTGGTCTAAAATGAATACTTTTTAACATTTTTAAAAATTGCTTATTTGTTTTGTCACCTTCATTTTTTGATAAGTTATTACCTATAGAGTCATAAGATATTTCAATTGTCTTATTTGAATGTTCATCAACTACGTAGGCAACATATGTATTGGGTATGTAACTACTTTTATCCTCAATTACTTTCTCCTCCGTACCCTTGAAGTAAGTATAGGCATTATCATAGTAGATTTTTTTATCTTTCGTTTCTATTACCTTTGGTTTATTGGCGTGAAATCTTCTTTTAAAAGTAGACTCTACAAACACAGCTTCATCTTTGATACTCCGCTCAAAAAATTTCAAGTTCAGTTGACCAATTAGATTCTCCCCTTTGTATTTTTCAGTCGATAAGGCTCTCCAATCTTCATAATTTTGTCCGTTCTTTGAATAGCCTTGACCATCGTCATTCGCTATTACAAATTCTTCTGGAAACCACATCGTATACTGTCCTGTCCTTGATTTAAACTCATAAAACCCATCGTCTACTTTTTTATCTTTATTCAAAAACTCACGAGTGAAATGATCTTTAAAAGCTGGAACATTTGGGTAGCGGCTTTCGTTTATCAGCCATATTCCTCCTATTAAAATAGCGACTCCTGTAATGATTGCGGGAAGGGTCTTCGTACGTTTTTTTATTGTCCTACACTCCCTTTATTACTCTTTTGAAATAAACGGGACTTAATGTAAATTGTTCAACATATAAAAATCCCTCAGACCACTGTCTGAGGAATAGCAGTATCCCTTATGTTAATTCACTTTCATCCATTGATTCTTTATATCGAATTTCGTACTCTCTCTTATGCATATCTTTAATAGAATGCATAAAACTCATAATATGCTGAAATGCTCCAGTATCATACTGCTGAGCTCGTAGCGTATATCCCCGCTCTGCTGCTTCTAATTTACTTTTAACCGCATCCGCAAACTCACCCGTTTGGTTTTCTAAATAGCTTTTAGCATGCCAAAGCTTTTCATTTACTTCTTGATCCTTTTTGATTAACTCTTTAATCCTTTTTGCCTGCTCGTCTTTGAAGTCGTCACCATCAAATTCAAACATGTATTTACCGCTCGTTGTTCCTGTGTGTGTAAAATCAAACAATTAAATCCCCCCTACTACTTCTTTCATGCTTTTAATATCTGAAGCTACCGATTCGTCAGCTTCCATCATCTTCTCGAAATTTTGGAAGAACGCTTCAAGAAACTTTTGATAGTATGTAACTTCCTCTTGAATAGAAGAAATAATTTCTTCAACAGGGGTAAATACACTATCGTCTAGCGGGTCAAACGTTTTGTCAAACGTCACTTTTTCAGCCACACGCTTTTGTCCAAACCAAGCGAGAGTAGCGCCGTCTTTATCTGCCTTTTCCATAAATGACTGGGGAGAAGCTTCTTCTCTGGATATCTTCATTTTTAACTTTTTCTTCTTAGCTTCGAAGACTTCGTTAATTTCACTATGTAAATACTGCTTTAGTGCATTTAAGTTTGCTTCTTTATCTTTAATGGCATTAGCACAGTAATAAACAAACTTCTTCATTTGTTCATAATCTAGTAAGATTTCTTCCTGAGATCCTGAATCAAAAACCTGATAATACGTCTTCATAGCATTAGCTTCTGTGTATTTGACAACATAATTAATTCCGTGGAGTTTTGCTTGTTTACTTTGAGATATTCCTTTAACAAGCTGAAATGTTGCTCCAGGGCTAGTAAATGTATTTACCATTACTACTGCTCCTACTCCTATACCTGCTTTAATCTCTCCAAAATGAAGAAAAGGATATCTTTTTACACTCTCAAGGTATTGATCACGTGTTTCTGGCAAGTTAAGCAACGTTTCTTGTTTCACATGATCATTAACAAACCCTAAACCGCCTAATGTTGTCTTTACTCCAAGGTTATAACGGAATTGGTCTATCATATACACTGGGTTCCATTTTGCTTCTTTCTGAAAAGGATATTTCCCAATGTTAATCATTTCTTCTGTATCTAAATCTCCAAGCATCGTCACTTTGTTACCTGCATACCAGCTGTTTGGAAAAGATTGAGCATGCATAGGTTCACCTTTTACCCAGGTATGGCTGATGGTAGCTTTTTGTTTTTCGTAGTAGGTGTTGGCTAGTTCTGTTAATTTCTTTGAAGATATTCCATCTTTTTTCCCAGTCTGGTGAAACACATACAATTCAAATTCTTTATCTAAAGCTTCTAATTGTTTTAAATTAACTGGTGCATCATTCAATGCCCTTATATCTTTAAAACTTTTTGTTATTAAGCTCAAAGTTACTATTAAATGTCCTCCTAAGGAGTGTCCATCACCATACCTTTTAAGTTTTTCATCAGAACTTTTAATCTTTGTTTCAACTTGCTGATACATTTTTTTTGCATCATTGATTTGTTGAGTACTTTTACCTGCTCCAATCCCTAAAGCATCATATACAACATCTCCAAAATCTTTAGAAGGTTCTGTTCCTCTAAAAACATAATAAACCTCATTGATATTATGTTTTTTATCATGGAAATGAATAGCTGCCCCATCAAACCCAGATTTGTTACCTATTCCCATTTCAACGCTGCTATATATTTTAAAATTAGGTGGATTTTCACCTGTAGCCTCTTTATAAATCCTTGTAATCTCTTTTTCTTTTCCTGATAATCCACTGTACTCAAGCTGAGTTATTTTATTTCTTATATCGTTACTTAATAAAGGTTTTTCACTCACGACTTTTACCCTCGCTAAAATTAATACTTTTTAATATTGTCAAAAACCATAACTTCCTTTTTTCTTGGCTAGTTTCTGTACCTTCACCTATACTATCGTATGAAAATTCTATAACCTTATTAGAGTTTTTATCTGCTACATAAGCAGTATAAGTATTAGGTAAATGGATTTTACTGTTATGTACTACATGCCTTTCAGTTCCCTTGAAATATGCATAAGCATAGTCATAATATATGCGAGTATGTGAAGTTTCTATTTCTTTAGGATTGTTGTTCTTTAATTGCTCTTCAAATAATCCCTTCACATAAACAGGTTCAGATTTCTTATCATTCTTTGAAAATTCAGCTTTAATATAGTATATTGATTTATTTTTTTCATCGATATTCCTATATGAAGCAGACCAATTTTCATATGATTTTCCATTTATAGAGTAATACTCTGAAGCATCATGCAACATTTGATACTCCTCCGGAAACCACATCGTATACTGCCCTGTCTTTGACTTAAACTCATAAAACCCATCGTCCACTTTTTTATCTTTGTTTAAGAATTCACGCGTAAAGTGATCATCAAAAGCAGGGACGTTTGGGTATCGGCTTTCGTTTATCATCCATATTCCTCCTATTAAAATAGCAGCTCCTGCAATGACTGCAATAATGGTCTTCGTACGTTTTTTCATTGTCGCACACCCTTTTAGTTATGTTATAACCTATGTTTTATACATGTTCGATACTATCATACTTATAATGGGAGAGTCATAAGCAGAACGAATCAAAGAACCATAATTAGGAAGTGGTTATTTTTTACTATCACTTACCCTTTCTTTTAAATAAATAATCGTTTCTTGTTTTATTATTGTTACCTTTATTAATGATTTCTCTCAACAAAGAAAACCCCACTTTAAAAAAAGTGAGGTTGATTACATAATATAAGCCATTTACTGAACGCTTCGCTCTCCTTGCGCCAGCACATCAATTTCAGCATCAATCTTTACGCTGTGGGTTTTCCCATCAAGTCCAAGAATCACAATTTCATATTGCTTGTTAGTGAGAACAATCGATTCGATAATACCTTTATGCTGTCTTAACGCGTATGCTTTTGCACGGCTTTTCGTTAAAGGAATCGTTTTTTCTTTCAAAACATTGCCGGTTTCGGCGTTAATTTTTACTTTGTGCTCTTCTCCGTTTAACGTAAGGATGTCTACTGTATAAATAGGAAGAGTGAGTATTTTACTCAGCGATATGGATTTGACAATGCCTTTATATTCTTTTAATGCGAGAAGCTTTGCTTGTTCTTTCAACAAAAGAGATCGTTTTTCAGAAATCATTTGACGCCATCCTTTCTAGTTTATAAAACGGACTGCTGTTTCAATTTCTTAACGTACCATATCCTATGTATACGTCTACTAACTAGTATAGCGGGCTTGTCTTAAATTTCTCTTAATATTACATGAAAGATAGCTGAAGAAAGCTGTTTCCCACTGAAAAAACTAGACCTGATTAGATCTAGCTTCTTATTGGTGAATGTGAATTCTACATTTTTTTCGTTTCGAATCGTTCTACGGCTCTTATTTGTTTGATTGACGGGGATTTGTGTACGCACATGCCTAAATGAACTTTTTGAAGCAAATAGGGATCAATGTAAAAACCATTTTGAAAGATGTTTTCTTTTTCCTGTTCGTCATGAAATTTGGAGCATCTTACACAGTAATACATATCATAACCTCCTTGCGTGCTATTTTATAAACCGGGATAGTTGTGAGTGGTATATTTACCTATAGCATATGGAAAAGAATAAAAGTCGTGCTTGTTTAGCGAAAATGTCCAAAAAGAAGAAGGCTTGTTCGTGGGCTAAAACACTGGATTTTAAAAATGATTATTTAGAACATAAATCAGTTTAATCGTAATAAAAAAGCCTCTTTTAAATAAAAAAGAGGCACTTTTTATTAATTTGTTACTTTTGCGCTGTTTTGATGCCATTTCCAAGCTGATGCGATGATTTTTTCTAATGAAATTTGCGCTTTCCAGCCTAATTCTGCATGAATTTTATCAGAAGATGCGACCAAGCATGCCGGATCTCCAGCGCGGCGGTCTGCCATTACGACATTCGCTTTTTTACCCGTTACTTTTTCGCACGTTTCAATCACTTCTTTTACAGAGTAGCCAAGGCCGTTTCCAAGGTTGTACGTTGCTGTTTTCTTCGTGCCGTCCAACAGTGCCTGAAGCGCTGAAATGTGAGCATTCGCTAGGTCCGTTACATGAATGTAGTCACGGATGCACGTTCCGTCTTCAGTATCGTAGTCTGAGCCGAATACAGAGATGTTTTCACGTTCACCAAGCAGGTGCTGAAGAATGATTGGAATTAAGTGCGTTTCAGGATCATGGCACTCGCCAATTTCTGCTGTTTCGTAAGCACCCGCTGCGTTGAAGTAACGAAGCACAACATATTCCATATCGTAAGCATTTGCAAAGTCAGCTAAAATCTGTTCAATCATTAACTTTGAACGTCCGTACGGATTAATTGGGTTTGTTGCCGTATCTTCTGTAATGATATCTACAGAAGGAATCCCATATGTAGCAGCAGTAGATGAAAAAATAAACTTTTTCACATTGTGCTTCATCATCGTTTGTAAAAGGGTTAACGTCGCAGCTACGTTGTTTTGATAATATTTAAGAGGATCTGTTACTGACTCCCCTACTAAACTATTAGCAGCAAAATGCATGACAGCATCAATTTTATGATTTGTGAATACGCTTTCTAAATCTTTCTCATTACCTAGATTTCCTTCTACGAATACCGCTTTCTCATCGATTGCCCAGCGATGACCCGTTGATAGATTATCAAGTACCACAACTTCATTTGTTTTCACTAATTCTTTTACTAGGTGGCTTCCGATATAGCCTGCTCCTCCGATGACTAAAATCATACTGTCAGTCAGCTCCTTTTTATTAAGTGTCGCTACAGATATCGTACCCGTTTCTTTTCCATTTGTAAATATTTCATTTTTCAGTATCCTGCAGCGATACGGTTATATTTTTTATTAGTATAGACAATCAATATGAACTCATTATGAAGAAAAGGGAAGGAAATTTTTATTGCTCTTTTTCACAGAGAATTAGATAATATAGCAGGAACTAATTTACTTATTAAAGGAATGAAAGCTTAATGAGCAAACACCATTCATGGCTAGATGCGCTAAAAGGATTATGTATTCTTACAGTAGTGGCAGGGCATTCTGGCAGCCCTTTTTTTCATCATTATTTCTTTTGGTTTCACATGCCTCTCTTTTTTATGATTAGCGGCTATCTGTTTCACTCACGTTCTAGAATACAAGAAGTACGAGAATGGATTTTGAAAAAATGGATGCGTTTACTTATCCCTTATTTTTGTTCAAACATTTAACGTTCGGGAAGTGTTACTAAACATCTACCATTTATGTATTGGCGGGAGAACTCTCGGATACTATTACGGTGTTTTTTGGTTTGTCACTTGTTTATTCTTAACTCACCTTATTTTTGCCTATGCAGCTCTACTGATTAAAAGAAAAAGCTCAATGGTTCTTTTCTTAGCTCTATGCTATTTTATCGCTCATATTTATGTCAGCTTTCCATTTCTTCAGCAAAAAAACATTATATGGAGCGCCAATTCTGTTTTGCTATCCATTTGTTATTACGCAATTGGATACTACAGCAGACAAGCTTTTTCGTTTGTTGAGAGAAAAAGCACCGTAATTCTGAGCAGCTTAATCATTTTATTGATTGTAGTTTTAGAAAAGCTCAGCGTTCTTTCTTATACATTAGATATTAAAGCAAACGTTTATACATGGCTGCTTGATTTGATTATTCCTCTTTGCGCGGCAAGCATTCTTGTATATATAAGCAAAAAAATGAGCTTAACAAAGTGGAGTAAGCCTTTTGAATACGTGGGGAAATCCTCGTTTACCATTATGTTTTTGCACGTACCGGTTACTATTTTAATAGAAAAATACACCGGCATATCTACCGTCTTTTTATACATAGTAATGGGAACATTGATTCCTTTGATATGTCATGTATTGTTCAAACAATTTCTTCTTACAAACGCATTATTTTTAGGTGCGTTTCCTATTCCGAAAAAGGACAGTGGACAAACACTTCCAGTTTCGAAATAAACAGTCATGTAACCCCTGTCCTTTACAGGGGTTATTTACTAGATTTGCTGAGGCACTTTCTTCATGTCTTTCACTTTATTTTTTAATGGAAGCATGCCTTCAATATGACATTCAATACAGTCCCCGTCTTCAATAACAGCGGGTCCCGGCGTTCCGGTTAAGATGATATCACCTGGATGCAGCGTCATGACTTTTGAGAAAAATGAAACACAGTATGTGATGTCGTAAATCATATTAGACACGGTATTTTCATGCTGCATGTCTCCGTTTAGCAATGTGCGCACTTGAAGTGATTTCACGTTTGATATGCTTTCTTTTGTGATAAACTCTGAGCCTATACTGCAAAATGTATCAAAGCTTTTTGCTCGCATTAAGTAGCGATGATTCGCCGCATGAATATCAGCTGCAGTTACGTCAATGGCTGACGTATAGCCAGCAATTACGTTCATGGCTTCATCTGGCTCTATATCCTTACACGTTTCGCCGATTACCACCGCTAGTTCCGCTTCAGCCGTTGTTTTGTAGGACTGCTTTGGAATACGAATGCTGTCATCTGGTCCAATAATGGCGGTTGCGGGTTTTAAAAAACTAACTGGATCAATGGCACGGTCGTAGTCTTTTAGTTTTTCTTCAGAAGCTGCATAATTAAATCCAATGCCTAACAATTTTGACGGATTACTAATGATAGGAGCTGTTTTTCTGCCCTGCAAGTGCAGTGCGGGAAAAGAGCTGTTCATACCAAATTTATTATGGGCGTACCATGTTTCAAGGTGGCGAAGTTCTTTATATTGAATAAGATCCCAAATTGTTGTAGACCAGTTTGTTAAATATTTAGCATTAATGTCTTCTATAAGCAGAATGCTGTCATTGTCTAAAATAGCTGCTTGTTCTTTCCCTTGCTCTATTATATTTACTAACTTCATGATACGCTCCTTACCGATGCTTGAATGATATGATCGCTGTTTTCTTTTACCCAATTTAATAATTTTTCATCTTGGTTGTATCCCGCAATAAAAGATAAGCCGATTGGCAAACCGTCTAGTTCTCCCGCAGGTATCGTAACTTGCGGAAGTCCGCTTAGTCCGGCAATACACGTCATTTGAAGTGTTCGCAATCTTCTGTTTTCTAACTCCGGTCCTTTTGCATCTTTTATAGGCGCGGGTCCTGGAGCTGTAGGAAGCACTAATATTCCGTCTTCTCCAAGCTGTGAGTACATAAAATAGCGAAGTTCACGACGCTTTTCTTCTATATAATTCATATTTAATAAGGTAAGAGTGCTCGCCCATTGAAAGCGGCTTCCGATATCGTCTCCAAACGTTGGGTTTTCTTTTTGAATCCATTCTCCGTGCGTTTGCCAAATTTCTTTTCCTTGCAGCAAACGAAAAGTTTCCATATATGTAGAAAAACCCTGGGGGGCAATTACTATTTCTTCTGTAGTAGAAAAAGACTTCATTACGTGCTTAATAGGTGGTGCAAGAGCTTGCATGCTTTGTTCATCCACAAGTTCCATAACGTCTGTTGCTACATAAAGTCTTGTAAAACCGCTAGCACGCGACGTTGAGTTCAATAAAACCGCTCCTATTTTTTGCAGAGTGTGGCCGTCTCTAGCCATTACACCAACTGTATCAAAGCTTGGAGCAAGTGGAATTAGACCGTTTGTAGAAATGCGTCCGTGAGAAGGACGATACCCAAAAATACCGCAGTAGCTTGACGGAATTCGAACCGATCCTCCCGTATCTGTTCCAATCGCAAAATCAGTTATTCCCGCTGCGACAGCAACCGCTGATCCGCTCGAAGAGCCTCCCGGAATTCGATCTGCGCCTTTTGGGTTTACCGGTGTTCCATAATGCGCGTTTTCTCCATTTAGTCCGTACATAAGCTCGTCCGTGTGCGTAACTCCCTTTAGCGCAGCTCCTTCTTTTAAAAGAGCAGCTACTACATCTGCATGTTCGCTTGCAGGCTGATGCGTGGCGAGCCAACCAGGATTTCCTGCACTTGCTATATGTCCTTGTACATCAAATACGTCTTTTAACGCAAAACTCAAGTTATTTAACATCCCCGTTCCCGTTGGAGGTACGTAAAGATCACTGTCTATAAATGCGTTCCACGTATCTTTCATTCAACCATCTCCTCATTTCTTATATCTGTTTAGAATATAAAATTTGGAATAAGTTGGTCAATGAATGTGTCAGGTCTGTTTACACTAATATTATGTAAGTCTCCCAACTTCTCTTTTCCTAGAGAAACTAGCCGTTTCATTTCCCTTTTAGCACGTTTGCGAGTAAAGTAGAAACATATCATTTTACGAAAAGGACTATCGCGATGGAACAATCTACTACGCTTTTCTTATTTATTTTATTAGCTTTTGTGCTAACAAGAGGCATTCCATTTATAGGTTCATTTACTCCTAGCATTAATCAGCTGCTTCGGCATATTGGACGTTATTTTTCAAATTTAAATACGATGTTTCATGAAGATGGCCACGCGTTAATGGGGCTTATTGTCGGAAAAGGCGTCAATCGCATTGAGCTTTACACCAATAATGAAGGTGTAGCTGTGACTGCCACCTACGCGGGATCCCGTGGATGGCTGCCGCGCGTCATTATTGCCTTAGCCGGCTACCCGTTCAGCTCAGCAATGGCTTATTTGTTTTTCTACCTGCTCGTTCACAACCACTACGACTGGCTTTTTTACGGGTTAGGAAGTGTTGTTGTTATTAATTTACTGCTTTGGGTACGTAACGGATACGGAATTGTATGGCTATTTTCTATCGGTTTGATCCTCGGAGGCATCTATTATCTGCAAGATCCACAGCTTATGCGCTACAGCATGATATTTGTTGGTGCACTGTTACTTGTAGAATCTCTATTTTCCGCCTTTATTATTTTTGTGTTAAGCATCAAATACCCAAACGATGCGGGTGACGCTACAAGTTTAAAGCAGCTTACCCATCTTTCAGCACGCTTTTGGGGCTTTTTATTTTTCGCACAGGCCGTTTATGTGGCTTATTTGATTTTTCACCTGATTTATTAGAGAACGACGCAGAAGAAACAATATAATTAATTATTACTTCACAAACGTATATATTTAAATAAAGGATGCTTCTCTTTGTGTGAGATAGCATTCTTTATTTGCTTTTTCCTTGTAATAGATTTTTATCTAAAAGCACCTTCATAAAAGTAACCTGACTTTTTAATGTTTTTGTCTAAAACAAAAAGCACCTTCTAAGTAGAAAGACGCTTTATTATAGCTACCGTTTTAAAGTTTTAATCAACGATCATTGAATGTCTTGTAAAATTACCAAAAACCAGGTTTAACTATATTACTCTTTCAATGTTTTTGCTAATTTTTAACTTTTGAATAAAATAAAGCACGAAATAATGTATGAAACTTTTTTCGATAAAATTTAATATACCCTTTAAAGATACTATATTTTTTATGCTTTATTGGAGGTGGATAAAGATTAGTTATCTCCGATTTATTTGGAAAAAGCCATCTCTTAAAAAAGATCATAGAATGCTTAAAGCGGTCATACTCAGACAAATGTACCCGAATAAGGTTTTTAAATCCTTTTACGCTTTGTCTGTCTCCATAACGTATTTCTTGATAATCCCACCATATTTTTGATTTTTTATTAAAAGGAAGGTTATTAATTTGATCGAGATGTGGAAATTGATTATAAACAACCGTTAATGTACTTGTTAGTCGTTTTAAAGTGTGATCGTTTTTTGCTATTTTAAATAATGCATTGTAATCAATTTTATGATTTAAGACATGTATAGTTTGTATAATATCGATAAAATATTTTAAAGAATCCATTCCATGCTTCCAGCCGTGAAGACAAATCATATAAAAGGTATGTACTTCAGACAGTTGTTTTATATGTTTGTAACCTTCTAAAGGAGTAGAGTGCTTCCAAAATTGCTCAATCTCTAATGAGGAACTCTCCTCTTTAAGAAGATCCCAATGAAGTTCAATAGCTAACGGAACAGGTGAATGAGGAATCACTTTACCAAACGAACGATGAAAGTGATGAGATGAGTATTCTCCTTCTGTATCGTATTCTAACTCTTCAATACACCTTATCGCTTTTTCCATATCCTCTTTGCGAATCAATATATCAATGTCCGTTGTTCTTCTTGCACTGAAATGACCAAAATATGTTTCGTTAAATAAAATTCCTTTTAATGGGATAGCAGAGATATCATTAGCTTCGAACATATCCAAAATAAGCTTTAGCTGGTTTTTAATATAAAGGTTGTTATACAAAACAGCTTGATATTCTGTCTTTAGCTGATTTTGAAAATATGTTGGTGTTTGCTCCATTCTCCCTTGCTGTTTTAACAAAGAATATACCGTTGCTGATAAGTGAAAGTATTCGATATCTTCTAATATAGAGCTATAATCATTCGGATTTTCTGGCAATGGACGGCTTTGATCATATAATGATTGAATAAACTCAATGAACATTATGGAAGTCCTCCTAATTTATTTGTCTTTACAGCATGATGGCTCTTTCTTCGTTATGAGAAAGCTGTGATGGGTTGATATGAGCAAGGTCTCGGTATAAGCCAGGCTGATGAATCAGCTCTTCATGCTTTCCTGATTGAATCAGTTTTCCATTATCAATGACAATAATAGAATCAACATTTTGAATAGTAGATAAGCGATGAGCAATTACGATAGTTGTCCTATTTTTCATAATTCCTTGGAGCGCTTCTTTAACCAAGTATTCTGTTTCATTGTCTAGTGCAGATGTTGCTTCATCAAGCAGCAAAATAGGTGCATTCTTTAAAATAGCGCGAGCAATTGCAATCCTTTGCTTTTGCCCTCCCGATAACGTTACCCCTTTTTCGCCTATTTTTGTCTCATACCCATGAGGTAGTGACAGAATGAAATCATGAATATGAGCAGCCCTTGCAGCTGTGACTAGCTCTTCTTCAGTTGTCTGAGGATTGGCTAAAAGCAGATTTTCTCTTATAGTACCAGTAAACAGAAAAGTTTCCTGTGGGACATATGCAATTAAGTTCTGCAGTTCAGATGCAGTAAGAGCACTAAGCGGTGTTTGATCTATATAAATTTCTCCGGCTTGAGGCTGATAAAAACCTTGTAATAAGTTAAATAAAGTCGATTTCCCGGCACCACTCGCTCCGACGATAGCTATGCTTTTTCCTGCAGGTATTTGTAAATTAAAATTTTCAAAGATATACCTTTCTCCATCATAGCTAAAGGTCATATTCTGAAAACCAATAGCTTTTTGTTTTGGCTTCTTTTGAAAATACTCAGGAAAATCAATAGTTTCATATTGCACTTTTAATATAGGAGCTATTCGCTCAACTGCTGATGTAGACCGTTGAAATGCAGCCCACTGTCCCGCGAGTCCATTTAATGGATAAATCAGCCGGTTGCTTAGAGTTACAAACGCTAGAAGGGACCCTACTGTTAGCATACCTTTTGAAACGATTACTGCTCCTAAACACAGGCTGACAAGAAAAGCTATTAATGCAATAGCTTCACCTCCGGCATAAAATAATCCTTTCATTTTTCCGTTATACAAATCTAATCCTAAAGCTTGCTGATTTTGCTGATGGTATTTACTAAAGAAAGATCGTTCTAACAAAAAAGATCGAATGACAATAAACCCTTGAAAGATTTCAGATAAACTACTCGTCATTTCACTGTTTAACTTTAGAATTTCCCTGCTGCTGTTGCGCAACAAAAAACCAAAAACACCGCCTGCAATCACAGCAATAGGTATAATAAATAAACCCACAAATGACAGTAATGGACTAATATGGGCTAAATAAAGAAAGATAGCAATAAATAATAACGGTAATTTTATAAGGTTGATAAGATTTCGCCCAATCATTCCATCTATGCTGTTAATATCATTGGTAAAATGAGAAATCAATTCTCCAGAGTGGGTTGTATGAATTTTATGAACGGGAGAAAGTAACAGTTGCCTTAGAAGCTGCTCTTTTAAATCTCGTTTAATAGAAGATGTTGCAACCGCTTCAATATATGTATCGTAATAGATTGTAAGAAAGCTTATAAGTATTAGACCAAAAGCAATTGGCAGCAAGTGCTTAACGCGGGTAAAGTCTCCTTGAACGGCAGCATCTGAAAGATCTCCAAGAAACCACGCGGAGGCAAGAGTAATTAAAATATCCGTCAATAAAAAAAGCATTAACCCTGCGTAAGATTTCCAATGTTTTCTAAGCAAAGGGTATATAATTGAAAAAGCGCTTATCATTTCCTCTTTGTCAAAATACCGCTTTATATCAGCTCGATTTAATTTCATCATAACACTCCAAAAATAAGCGATTAGCTTAATTAACTATTTTTTGATTAATATATTTTTTAAGAAACGGGAGCTAAAAGGAAAAAAAAGCATTAACCAGCACCATATATAGTCAAAAGGAGCAGCCATATAAACTTTTTTTTGTTTTTTTCGGGAGATTGCCGTCAATTTCCCAATAACTTGTTCTCTCGTTACAGGCTCATCACAGCAAAGATTAGTATCTCCTTTAAATATATAGTGCAGCTGCTCGTTCTTGTATCTTGTTTTAATTAATCGATGAGCAATCAATTGCCCGCTTTTCGTATGAAAGAGGCCAATATCACCTTTTTTTAAAACAGGTGCTTTTTCAAAGGTGCAAAGGTCATTTTGGCGAATGCAAGGGTACATGCTGAACCCCTCAGAAGGAAAATGGACATACCCTTTTTTTTCTATAACATTCTTCAACAATACTACGCTTTCTTGGTTAATTGGCATAATTAATCAATCCATATTTTATCAACTCAGAGAGAAAGCTTTCCATATCTTTAAACGAAAGCTCGTCCTCTATTTGATAATCCGTTTGCAAAGATTTGATAAGTGAAGGAATGGTACAAGGGTTTTCGAGTAAAGACCAGCAGCAACCTCCCAATTCGTTAATTTTTGTTACTGTATATGCTTCCGTGTTTAAAATTACCCATTCACTGTCAAGTTGAACGGCCTCCATATCTTGATTTCGAATAAACTGCTTCATTAGGATATCAACTCCCAAAACGTATTATTTTTTTGAAAATAAAGATCATATACAGGTACATAATCTAATACCTCTTTTATCATTTGAACAATTTTCTTTGTTTCTTCGCGTTCTTTATTCCAATAAAAGACTTTATCCATTATTTGAAGTAAAGCACTTGCTTTTCCCAACTTTGTTCTCTCATTGTTTAAAGCTTGATGTAGCAGCTGAATACTTGCTAATGGAATAGTTCCTTTAATAGATGGAGCTGAGAGCTCACTCCGAAACGGAGAATTAAACACAGTAATTTGATTTTCTTCTACCTTTACAAGAGTTGCTTCATCAGAAAGAATGGGTCTTGGAGCGGACAATTGTGCACAAGTTGATTTTCCTGCTCCAGATTGGCCAGCAAATAAATGGGCCTTTCCTTTTTCAGTAGCACATGAGGAATGAATAAGCAGCCCCCAGTTGTGATAAACAATATAAGAACTATAAAAATTCATAAGCGCATGCTTTAAAGCTAATTCATCATAAATTTGAATTTGAGCCTTTCCCTCGCTCAAATTTGCTTGAATTCTATAATCAGCTCTTTGAAAAGATATAGTATCTGCCTCTTGTTCGACTTCTACTTGATAGTCTACAAAAGGAATTCCATATCCACTTTCTATGTGTATAACCATATCTGGGCATTCAATTTTAGAAAAAAAAGGCTCGTAGTTTTTTTGAATTAAATTCAAAATCTGAAATGAATGACAAACAATTAAAGCTTGATGCTCTCCAATTCTCATTGTAACTTTTTCCATAATATGCTCCTTCAATTTTTAAATAGAGAAAAACAAGTAAATGTTAGGCATCTCTTCAATCATCTATATGTAGCATTCAATATTGATTTAAAAATAATAGATTTTGTTAAGATGCCTAACAAGTGGGTTTAGAATCTCTTTGTATATCCTTTTTTATGGTCTATTTGGATTGTTTGGTGGGAAATTAACACCTCCATTACCATGTCCAGGGTGGTCTTGGTTACCTTTTCCAGGATTCCAGCTTTGAGCAGTTTCAAATCTAATAGGCTGATGATCCATAACCATTGGACGCTTAGATGATACGCCTGGTTGTTTTTTTGTCATTTTCATAATGTAGTCCTCCTTCCAATTCGTCATATTATTCAGATTATATATAATAATTTGAGGGTTCTTTTTTAACTCCTTGATCTCGAGAATTAAAGACGTTACTATACTTCAACTCCCAGAAGCAAAGCGGTAAGGTTTCCCCTCAACTATTAACCTAGTAACTAGAAAAACACTTCACAAAAAGTAACTTGTTTCACATGAATTTCACGCTTCTACACATTCTTTTTTAAATTTTCATATGTCCTTTAGACAAGGGGATAAAAGACAGTTGTGACACTACTCGCTTTCCTTTCATACTTCGCAATGATGTTCATTATAAAGAACAAAATTCCAAAAGATATCCCTTACTAGTCATTTAAACCTATTGGAACCAGGAGAATAATACTTAATAACTAGGTGTTTTCTATTATAAAGAACAAAATACAAATAGTAAACCTTTATTAAGAACAAAAAGATATAAATTTTTAAAAAATTCGTACCTTTATTAAGAACATTACTTATTTTTATTTTATTTATCTTTGTTTATTATTGGAATAGAAGCAAATTTATGTGGTAGCTAAGTAAAAGTATTAAACCGTCGTATATGTATCTAGCAAATATAAATATATAAATTTTTAACCTAGTTGGTTACGCTTATTATGTATAACAAACACCCCTTCCCGTAGACATAAGTACACTTAAAACAATTAGGGGTTAAAAGGTTCTAAGCTGGTTAGTTGAAAGCAAATATATAATAATTTATACACTATTGTTAAATAGTGGTTTACGAGTTCCCTAAATGAGGTATATATTGGGTACTATGAAGTCGTAAAGAGGTGTGGGATACTTGTCATTATTTTTAAAGTGGAAGCAAAAGAAGCAGGAAAAAGAAGTAGAGCGTGTTCTTGAGGAATCAATCTCAAAAAGAAAAGACTACTGGAACACAATTGGACATGTAGACGGAGACGTATTAACTCATTTGTTAAATCCCATGTTTTTTGGCGGGCCTGCTTGGCCGTCTGGACGTCAAACTTTTATTCGTGTTCAAAAAACAGAGACGGTTATTTTAGCAAGCGACGGCTTGTCCGATCCGTTTCAACTACCTGAAGAAAAGAGCCAAAGACAAGGAAAGGGATTAGAATTCTATATCGAATGCGATGATGAATCTCTTCGCGGACCTTTATCGGATATCCAGGATCACTGGGCATTTGACCTTCTTTATCAAATGAGTCAAAATGCTGCCGCTCACCCTAATATGCTAGAACTATTCATGAAACATGATGTTCTTTCAATTGAATTTACGGATTTGGACGTACCGCCTCATTTTGTAAATAAAAATGGAGATATTGGTGTATTGCTAGGAGTTCAGTCTCCTTCTGTTTCAGCTAGCCTCTCTTTACCTTACGAATCTATTAAACTGATTAGCATGAAGCTTCTTACACCAAACGAATTAGATTATGTGCGCGAACAAGGAGCGCAAGGACGCAGGCAGCTCGCTGAAACATTTCAGCTGTCAAAAAGCTATCATATTACCATGACTAAAAGAGAGTCTCTTATTTAAAAGAGGTTCTTTTTTTATTTCTTCTATTGAAATAGAGCCATGTAGAATATACTCCTTATTTACGTGTAACTCAAGTTCACATACTTTTTTAAGGCTGCTTTTCATATGAGCGTACTATTTTTGATTCGTGGTATATTTTGCTATAGTAAAAAAGAAGATATAAAAAAGGAGATGGACGTTAGACATGGCAGAAAAAGTGCAGATTGGAAAATCCGAATTATATGTTAACCCTATTGGACTTGGAACAAACGCTGTAGGAGGACATAACTTATATCCTAACCTAAACGAAGAAGTCGGCAAAGACCTTGTTCATAAGGCGCTAGATAATGGCATAAACCTACTTGATACAGCGTTCATTTATGGTCCTAAACGTTCTGAAGAATTAATTGGCGAAGTACTAAAAGAACGCGGAAATCGTGAAGAAGCGGTGATCGCTACAAAAGGAGCACATAAAATTGTTGGAGATGAAGTACTGCTAGACAATTCTCCTGCATTTTTAAAACAGTCTGTTGAAGATAGCTTAAAACGCCTTCAAACAGATTATATCGATTTATATTATATTCACTTTCCAGATAAAAACACACCTAAAGACGAAGCGGTTGGTGCGTTAAAAGAATTAAAAGATGAAGGTAAGATCCGTTCTATTGGCGTATCAAACTTCTCGTTAGATCAGTTAAAAGAAGCAAATAAAGATGGTTATGTAGACGTGGTCCAAGGCCAATATAACTTAATTCAGCGAGAAGCAGAAAGCGATATTTTACCTTATACGGCTGCAAACCGCATTTCATTTATTCCATACTTCCCGCTAGCTGCTGGCTTACTTGCTGGGAAATATGATAAAAATACAAAATTTAATGACCTGCGCGAAGATATGCCTCACTTTATCGGGGAAGCATTTCAGCAAAATCTAGAAAAAGTAGAGCGTCTTCGTCAAATCTCTAACGCGAAAGGCGTAGAAGTAGCTCACCTTGTTCTGGCTTGGTACTTAACGCGCGATTCAATTGATGTGTTAATTCCAGGGGCAAAACGCGCTGATCAAGTACTTGATAACTTAAAAACATTAGATGTTCAGCTCACTTCTTCTGAAATTAAAGACATTGATCATATTTTTAAATAATACAAAAAGAGCTTTGCCATAGGTAAAGCTCTTTTTTCTATACAATTCCGCTGACTAATAGAACAAAAGCTGTAAAGAAGAATCCCATCTGTACAAAGCTTGTTACGTACTCTTTCGTTTCTTGTTTGTATTTCCATTCATCTATACTTTTTAACAAAATATTCACGACTAAAAATAGGAAAGATACGATATAAGGCTTTACAAACATAAAGATCATATCAAGTAACAGACAAAGAACAAAAGCTATCGTCACATATTTATCCCATCGGCCTAAAGCTAGACTTTCATACTCATATTTTCCCCAAAATTTGCTGCGAGGGATATCAAGGACTTTTCTCAAGATAACGTCTGCTAAGACCGCTGCTGCTACAAGTATTATTAATATATACATTGCCATCCCCCCTTCCTTTTTATGGTATCATTTCAACTCGTTTCTGTTAAGGTCTCAGCTACAAAGTGCTTAAACTGCTTTGTTTCTTCCGTTTCACCTTTTGTTACGATATACGTATGTGAAGAAGGCCGGATAATTTTTTGCTGTGAAATGACGCTTAACGTTTGATTTTCAACTTCCTTTTTCACCATAGAAAATGGCAAATAAGATACGCCTAAACCTTCTTCAATAAAGCGCTTTGTAATTTCTACTTGCGTCACAGGAAGCAGCTGAATGTGAGGATAACAAGCCTTGATTTGAAGGAGTAAATCTTCCCAATAAACAGGATGATTATTCGTAAGCAGCCGGTAGGAAGATAACAGCTCCTGTTCCGTACGTGCCTCTGCAGAAAACGGGGCAACTAAGACTGCTTTTTCTTTATGAATTAACTCATAAAAAACGTCTGCCTGACCCGGAAGCATCCTTGTTAATCCAATATCTGACCTTCTGTCGCTGATGTCTTTTCCCACTTGAAACGAATTTGTGATATTAACCGTTACTTCAATATGGGGATATCTCTCTACAAATTGTTTGATGAGGCTTGGTAAAACAGATGCTGCTATTTGAGGAGCAGCGGATATAGTCAGTTTTCGGTTATATCCTTGCTTCCATAACTTAAAATTTCCCACTCCTTCTTCATATGCCCTCACCATTTTTTGAGCATGAGGCAAAAAAAAGCGTCCTGCCTCAGTCAGCGTGATGTATTTACCTTTTTTTTCAAAAAGCTCAGCACCTAACTCTTGCTGCAGTCGCTGAATATGCTTTGATACAGCAGGCTGTGTTAAAAATAAATCTTCAGACGCTTGCCTGAAATTTTCATAAGAAGCCGCTATGATGAATGTTTTTAACCATTTGATCTCCATTTTCTTCTCTCCATCTCTTTCTATTCATAACAAACTGGAATCAATACTGCTTATTTTTGTTTATTTTCTTTTCTACCAAACTTCTATACGATATATGTATCTCAATATTACCAAATAAAGGAGCTGTAAAAATGAAAAATAACGTTAAAGAAAAATTTAATGCTCATGCTTCTCAGTATGATGAGCAGCGCCGCAAACTTATTCCTTGTTTTTTTGATTTTTATTCCATTCCCGTTTCTCTTCTTCACTTTTCAAATAAGCCGCTTCGCGTACTTGATATCGGAGCAGGTACAGGATTGTTTTCTTCTTTTGTCAAAGAAAAATACCCAGATGCTCATTTCACGTTGATTGACGTGTCAGATCAAATGCTTGAAAAAGCCAAGGAGCGCTTTAAAAACGAACAGAATATGGAATTTATTGTATCAGATATAACAAGCTACGAATTTGAACACTCATTCGACATTGTGATTTCTTCACTTGCTATTCATCATTTAGAAGACGAACAAAAGCAAAAGCTGTATGGTCAAATTTATCATTTACTGCATACAGGAGGAATATTTATTAATGCCGATCAAGTATTAGGCCATTCTTCTATTATTGAAGAGTTATATAAAAAAGACTGGAGTGAAAGAATTGCCGCAAGCGGATTAACGCATGAGCAAATTAAGGCTGCTCATGAACGTACGAAGTTAGATAAAATGGCAACTTTACATGACCAGTTAAATTGGCTAACAGCAAGTGGGTTTAGCACGGTGGATTGCATCTATAAATTTTTTAATTTTGTTGTAATGTATGCTCAAAAATAACGGTTTAAAAACTACTTGTCTCTTTGCAAGTAGTTTTTTTACTCTGTTCCTCCCTATATTCGAATAAGAATATTTATCTATTTCCACAAAACTACGCATACTTCTTTTCCAGTTTCGTATATCTAATAATAGCTTCGTTCTCCTGAACTTTTGAATTTTTTGTACATAAAACCCATATAAAGTATTTTTATACTATTTTATGTCTTTTTATGGTATAAAAAATACAACTATGTTACAATATGATTACAAAACAATCTATATAACGCTTTCATTTCTTTACACGAAAATGAAGAACTGGAAAGGATGTGCTGCTTATGTAAATGTGAATCCGCTAGATTAGTAAACTTATATTCTTAAAGTTGTACAAATCATCAAGAAAAACTTAGTTATTCTTATTATTATAAATTCCCGCTAGTAAAGTCTTTCTACTTAATGATTTCCTTATTAAGCGCATACATACAGGTATAGAAAATGCAGCTATTCGTCTTTTATTTTATTAGTGAAGAATTTATAGCACTGCTCAAAGCACCATAAGTTTTTCATTAATGCAGCCTAAGGAGGCGCAGCACATGGCAAATAGAATATCAAGAACAACAATCGTACTCATAGCGGCTATTCTAGCTCTAGCCTGCTTGTTTGTAGGCGTTCCAAAAACAGAAGCTGCTTCAACACCATCTCATTTAATTATCATTAACAAAGCAACAAATAAACTGGCTTATTACCAAAATGGTTCACTTGTCCGAACGTTTTCAGTCGCAACAGGACGCACGCAGTCTCTTACACCAGAAGGGCATTTCAAAGTAGTGAATAAAATTGTCAATCGCCCTTATTACTCAGGGAACATTCCTGGTGGAGACCCTAGAAATCCTCTTGGCAACCGCTGGCTGGGTCTAAATGCGAGAGGTACATACGGCACGACGTATGCTATTCATGGAAATAATAATCCTGCTTCCATTGGCAAATATGTAAGCAGCGGATGCGTTCGTATGTACGATGAAGAAGTGGCATGGTTATTTAGTAAAGTGACCGTCGGTACACCGGTTGTGATTACAACTTCTTCTAAATCATTTAATGACATTGCAGCAGCAAACGGGTACAATGTTTCTGGAAACTCAGGTTCTACTCCAGCTCCTTCTACAGGAACTGTTTTAAAGAAAGGCAGTAAAGGAAATGCAGTTAAAGAACTTCAGCAGAAGCTAACTTCACTTGGCTATAACACAAAAGGTACGGACGGTGTGTTCGGTGCCAATACAGATTCAGCTGTGCGTAAGTTCCAAAAAGACCACGGCTTAACGGCTGACGGTATTGTTGGTCCATCAACGTATAAAGCTTTAGGAAACCCTGGAACCAACCCGACACCAACAAATCCGACAAATCCAAAGCCAACAAACCCACCAGCGGATACAACAATTAACACAAAACAAACGCTTAAAAAAGGCAGCAAAGGCAGCAATGTTCAAGCTCTTCAAAAGAAATTAACGGCGCTTGGCTATGATACAAAAGGCACGGACGGTATTTTCGGCGCCAATACTGAAGCTGCTGTGCGTAAGTTTCAAAAAGACAATAAGCTAGCAGTGGACGGCGTTGCCGGACCTAATACGTTAACTGCTATTTCCAAACGCTAATAGAGCCTGAAATCAGGCTCTGTTTTTTTTATTTATAAACCTCTTTTTACACGGACTCCTTAATGAACCATTACGCCGTCTTTCTTTTCTACCACATACTTAATCAATTGATAAACCGTTCTCATAAGAATTTGCTGCTGATAGATATCGTTTTTGGCAGGAATCACACTTTCTATGACCCTGCTATATTTATACGGCTGATCGTCTTCTTTTTCTTTATAAAGAGCGCGCCAGTCATTACGGGGATTTTCAAGCAGCTGTTCGTTGAAATAGGAATAAACGACGGTTGCGAACTCACCTGCCAACTCTTGAATAACCTGCTGTCGGTCGGTGACCGAATGATAAGTACTTGACCATCCAGACGGCTGACTTAAAAAATGCTCATACACAGATGAAATAACGGCGGACGCAATAGCTGGTACCGGTCCTTCATTCTCTCCTAAGGAAATGTTTAAACACGTTTCTCTGTCCATATAAGGAATGTTCAGCGACTCCATTGCTTCATAAAAAGCCTGCGAGACAGTCAAGTTTAAATAAATAGGATGCAGCTCTTGCTGCTTTTTTCTCGTTTCTGATACTAAAGCTGTCTTTAAGTCTTTATACAGAAAGTGACTCTCTTCGGATTCCTCGTGTACACATTCTAAAACAGACGTATTCCCTACTGTTAAATAGTAGTGAAGCTGCTTTCTCATAAGAGGTGAAACGCTTTTAAGCGCACCATCTATCAATTTAGCCATGGCATGTTTTTTAGCATAATCCGTACGGCAGCTTGGAGAGGTAAGCAAATCTCCGTGTGTAACACAAACGTTTACCTTAGCACCGTGCCCATGTACGATGAGCTGCTGAAGAAATTGAATATCTAATTCTTTAAGCCCATGATGTACGTATAAAATGGAAGCTGCTTGTTTAAAAGAATCGTGGATGGTGCCCGTATATTCAACAGATGGATGCTCGCAAATCGCTACCCCTTTTTTAAAAGAAAAAGGGCCGGAAACTTCAATTCTACGAAACAATGGATAAATAAGGCGTCCGTTATTTTCTTCTTCTTCATTTGTTAGCGGATCAAAGAAAGACAGCTCTTTTGCTGTGAGACGGCAGGATATTGGCCAGTCGTCTTCCCCTATTTCCCACGTTCCTTCCTTGTATTCTCTCAACCGAGATTCAATTGCCAGAAGCATTTGCTCAGTGATCTTCCTACATTCAAGCCGCTTATGCCATACCTCTGCAAAATCTCTTCCTTCTTGATCAACAGCGTCTTTTACTATTTCACTTTCTCGTTTAATTGCATCTACAAATTGTTTGAATGAACTATTTTCGTCGCTCATTCTTAAAGGAACATCATCATTAAAATAACGGGCTTTGTATGGAATATCTCCCAAAAGAGCGCGCAGATTAAAAGAGGAATCTCCGTGTAATAACTCAAAGACCAAGTCATAATCCGTGCCTCCTTCAGCATACACTTCAGCGCTTCTTAGTAGGATATTCTCCACTTTCCTTTGCACTTCACTTCGCGTAAAAAAAGAGACGGCAGCTTCATAGTGTTGAGAATCCTTCACCTTATACGTAGCAGAATAAGCGCCTTTACTGCCTATTCCTAGAAAGCCGCACTCCTTTTTTATACCAAGAAGCTGGCGGATTAAAGATGTTTTGCCGCTTCCTTGTTCTCCTATTACATGAACGTACTCATACTCGCTGTCAATTTGTTCGCTTGTCTTTTTTTCAATATCGTTATAAAAAGCATTCACTACTCGTTCATCATACCTTGCTTTTGCTCTTCCTTTTGCAGTACTTGTCCAAAAATCCTGCACTCTCAGCAGTTCATTCATCTCTTCAACCAACATGTCAATTTCATCGTGTTGCTCTGTATACATAAACCGTTTAACAAACGGGTGCGATCTTCCTCTTTCATCTTTTTTAAACGGATGCTGAAACATAATTGACCAGCCTTTTCGCGTAGGAGACTGACAGGCTTTTGCACGAAAAACTTTCATTCATTTCCCCTTCTTTCCCTAACATTGTCCTATTTGAAATGTATGGCTTTTAAAGGGGGGATATGTCTATCATTTTCCTCTTTTTAGAAGGATTTTTCCTGCATTTATCGAAGTAATTAATTGAGGTGATGGGAGAATGTTGACAAAAATTGTGAAATGCAGCATACCGACTGATAAAAAAGCATCTTTTTCATATACGCAACAGCATTGGGCTGCTCTTGCGCACGTGAATGGTTTCATTGGCCAATTAGGGGGTTGGAACGTGGAAGATGAAACAGATGCTTGTATTCTAGCTCTGTGGGAAGATGGAACAACTTATCAAGAATTCATGAAGCATACTCATGATTCTATTTTTTATAAAAGCAAGCAGGATCAAACATATACGAATTTGGACGTTTCAACATCAGATCCGTCCTACTTCATCGGAGCACGCTACAATTATTATAGAAGCAGCGCGATTGAAAGCCGTTATTTAGTAAAGACGGAAATTGAAGTCGATTTTTACGACAAAGAAGATATTCATGAGATGGTAAAAAGCTTGATAAATCCTTCTTATCGTTGTTTATCTCACGTTGTATCACCGATCGAGCATAGCAAGCTTGTCATTTTTTCATTATACGGATCTGCTTGTCCGCAAAAAACAATTGATACTTTCGTTCATCCAAATGTACTGAACGCGTCTCAATACATATACCAATTAGAGAAAAATTGGAACGTTCTTTCCAATTAAAAAATAGAAGCCTAGGCCCGACGCCAAAGCTTCTATTTTTTTATGATATGAACCTCTTGATTTTGTACGGTAATGACTTCCTCCGTCATTCCTACAAACAAACCGCTTTCTACTACGCCTGGAATCATTGTAAGCTGTTTTTCCAGCACAGCAGGATTTTCAATTTCTGAAAAATGGCAGTCTAGAATATAATTTCCGTTATCAGTGATAAACGGCGTATGATCATCTAAAAGCCTAAGCTGCGGTACACAACCTGCACTGCGAATATGCTTCGCCGTCATTTCCCAGCCAAAACGTATAACTTCAACAGG
Organism: Priestia sp. SB1; assembly: GCF_038898415.1. Taxonomy (NCBI): domain Bacteria; kingdom Bacillati; phylum Bacillota; class Bacilli; order Caryophanales; family Bacillaceae; genus Priestia; species Priestia sp. SB1. Next base: position 516,058 of record NZ_JBBJSS010000003.1, read on the forward strand.
AAGAGGAAAAGCTCCTAGCGTCTTCACTATTTTCTTAGAATCCGCAATCACGATAAACCGCTTCGCTGCGTACGCAATCATTTTTTCTCGAAGCAGCGCGCCTCCTCCTCCTTTAATTAAAGAAAGTTCGCTATCCACTTCATCCGCTCCGTCAATTGCTATATCAATATATTCAACATCCGCTAAGGTAACAATAGGAATACCTAGTTTCCTTGCCAGTTCTTCTGTTTTTTGAGAAGTAGGAACCGCTTTGATGTTTAATCCATTTTTTACTCGTTCACCTAGTTTGACAATTGTATAATAAGCTGTTGAACCTGTTCCTAGCCCTACAATCATTCCATCTTCAACAAATTGTGCTGCTTTTTCACCAACTGCTTGTTTTTCAATCATACGAAGGCCTCCTTACTCATATTGTACCCGTTTACATAAAAAAGCAAAAGCATTATGAATCCTTTCAAAAAAACTCAGCTGACTATTCAGCTGAGTTTTTTTGAAACTGTGTATTTAGAAGAATTTTTTCTACCCAATACTGCTGTTTTGTACTGTTTGTCTGTTCGCTGCTTCTGAGTTCAAACGTATAGTAAATATACTTGCTTGAATAATCATCATTCACATAAGCATGATAAATGCTATGCTTTCCATCTCTTGTTTGTTTTTTCACATAAATCGTTGCATTTTTACCTTTTAACATGTAATCAGGCTGAAACGCATCCATTTTTTTTTGAGCTGCTTTGCTTTTTTTCTTAGAAAATAAAGCCGTTATTTTCCCAGCATTGTATGAATCATTTTCCTTCGTTGATGCTGTCCATACTTCACTTTCATCTTCACTGCTTTTATAAGAAGATTTATGAATAACATACTGAAGCGGAAACCACATGCTATATTGATTGGTATCCGAAGTAAATAATTCAAATCCATTGTCTGTTTGTTCATGATCGACCAAAAACGTACTCGTAAACTTATCTGCCTGGGCTTCACTTTTAAATTTCCCGCTTTGAAACAGCCAAATTCCTACGGCAATGACCAATGCTCCAGCTACTGATGCGGCTTTTTTTCGATCCATTGTTTCCACACACCTTTTAATACCCCTTTAACTTTCGATAATACCATATTCATGTTTACATCGTCATAAGGAGAAATAACCAAAGGATTATCAAAGCGCACATGCTAATTTAACTAGAGAAAATAAACTTTTTTACAATAGTAAATTTGATAACAGACGCTGAGCTAACAGCCGGTTAGCTTTGCCGGGCTCTATCATATACGTTAGTAGTTCCTGTTTTTCAGCTTTCGCTTTTATCAAACATTCACCCGTTGGAGAAAGAAGAGAAGTCGTGCTTTTTTGGCTCTCTAAGGCATAATTCACGCTTGCAAAGTAAATACCATTCTCCGTACTTCTTGCAATCATTGCATAATCATAAAACTTCGGATCTGGTACTTCACCAGTAAACTGTGGATGAAACACAATGCTTGCTCCTCTTACAGCAGCCCATCGAACAGTTTCAGGATAGCGCCATCCCTCGTGGCAAATAACAATACCGAATTTCACGCCGTTTATTTCAAACAACTGGCGGCCATTTCCAGGCTTATAACCAAATTGATCTTCTGCTGGATCAATTTGGTTTTTAGTTTGATACCCTAATTCTTTTCCATTTTCATGAATTACAAAAGCAGTTAAATGCATACCAAGTTCGTCGCGCCATTCCAGTGGTAAAATTACGTTGAGCTTTAACTGTTTGGCAAGCAACTTAACTTTATAAAGCGTATTTTGTTGAATTTCGTGATTGTATGTCTCAACTTCAAAACCCACTCCTCTAAGTCCTGGCACAATTGATTCTGGAAAACATACAAGGTTACACCCTTCTTCTGCTGCTTGTTTCATACAATTTTCTACCGTTTCTACACCCTCTACGGCTGACTTTGGAAATCTCACTTGCGCTAACCCAATTTTCATTCATTGCTCCTCCACTTCCAACATCATAAAAAACTCATGCTACTAGCGTAACATGAGTTTTTTATCTTTACGTAAATAATTTAATTTGCTGGCGGCTTAATCTTTAATCTGCTGTTCCTTTGCTTCTGCAATGGCTTTTTTTAAATGTCCGTCATGTTTATCGAGCAGCTGGTGCACTTCATCACCTTCTATAGAAGTAAGAAGCGCAAGGATAGCGGCTTTTGGCGTTTTGTATGTTTGTAAACTTTCGGCTGCCTCTTCTGATGAGACGCCTGTTAGTTCTGCAATAATATTTTTGGCACGCTGGACGAGTTTATCATTAGTCGGCTGTACGTCTACCATTAGATTGCTGTAGACTTTACCAATTTGAATCATAGAAGCCGTCGTCAGCATATTAAGAACAAGCTTTTGAGCAGTTCCGGCTTTCATTCTGGTAGAACCTGTTACAACTTCCGGGCCTGATTCTGCTACTATTGCGTAGTTTGCTTCTTGTTCCATAGCTGATTGAGGAGAATTTACAACGCAGCCCGTTACTGCCCCCAGGCTGTTTGCATACGCAAGCGCTGAGAGTGTATAAGGCGTTCTTCCACTTGCAGCTATCCCTACAAGAATATCTTTATTTGATAAATTAATCGCTTTCAAATCTTCTATCGCTTGTTTCTTATTATCTTCTGCTCCTTCTAACGCGTGCCGGAGCGCCTTGTCTCCCCCGGCTATGATCCCAACTACTTGTTCGGCAGGTGTACCGAATGTTGGTACACATTCAGATGCATCTAACACGCCTAGCCGCCCGCTTGTACCTGCTCCGATATAAATCAGACGTCCGCCTTGTTTAAAAGCACTGACAATTTCATCTACTAACAAAGCAATAACAGGCAGCACCTTATTGATTGCCTGAGGCACTTGGTGATCTTCTTCATTAATTTTTTTTACAATTTCCAGGCTTGATAATTCATCAATGTTTAACGTTTGCGGATTGCGTTTTTCTGTTAAGATATGATTTAAGTTCACTGTGATCCCCTGCCTTTTCCACGATCATTTTTTCTCTATTGATACTCTTTCATGAACAGCTGATAAGCTCCTTTAGCAGATGATACTCGCTGTGTTGCCCACTGGATATAGTTTATTTCTTTTTCACATGTTTTTTTATAAACATTAAACACTTCTGGAACTTCCGTTAAAATGCTGCCTTTGCATGCCAGCAAGCAGCTCCCTTCAAACTGCTGCTTCTTATACAAATGCAGCGTCATGTTTGCAAGGTTCTTTCCAGCCCGTTGAAGAATGTCACTTGCTTCTTGTTTATGATTTCTTGCTTGCTGTACAACAAGCGGAGTGAGTGAAGCAACTTCTGATTTAGGAGATGAATAGACAAACTTTTTTATATCGTGTATGGTGTCTGCTTTTACATGTTGCAAGATTGTCTGACTAAGGCTGCTGTACGGACGATTTTGATCATGCTCTTTCGTCAGCAATATCAGTGCTTGAAGACCAATCCAATATCCGCTTCCTTCATCTCCAAGAAGGTGTCCCCACCCTCCACCGTATTCATACACTCCATCTTTTTTACCAATGCTGACGGCTCCAGTTCCTGCAATGGTTAAAATCCCTTCTTTTCCATGCAGTAGTGCTTCATGTGCAATCATGGCGTCATCATATAAACCTACTTCTACGTGATAACGATTATAAAAATATCTTTTTATTTCTTCTTTGGATAATGCTTTACTTCCAGCAAGTCCTAGTGAAATGCCTTTGCATGTATGACCAGCAAGCTCAGTTTTGCACGCCATAATACATTCATCAATATGAGTAATAGCCGTGTTGTAATTAATGAGTAAATTGCCGTAACCGCTTTTTGAAGCAGCGAGCTGTTGGCCATCTAAGCTGTACGCAACGGCTTCTGTTTTTGTTCCCCCGCCGTCAATACCAATAATATAGTCCATTTCATCACCGCTCACAAAAAGCAAATTTATCCCATGGCTGCAGTTCATTTAATAAGAAAATTTCCTCTTCCGCAATGCGGCCTACTACGTTTGTTTTACCTGAGTTCTCCATGTCTAACAGCGCAATTTGCAGCTCTCCTTTGTACTGACCGTAGAGTTCATTTTCTATTAAAATATCGCCTCTTCGAATGGAAGGAGTATGCGTAGGCTTGAATTCTTCTTTTTTATATTTTACTCGGCTTTGCGTAGAGCGAATTAAATAATCCGATACGTCTCCGCGGTAAAAATGAAACTCTTCTAGCACAATTTTTTTCTCAAGCTCGGTAATCGTATCATACAGGTTCACATTAAAGGTAAAGCGCTCTTGCTGAACAACATCACGCAGCGACTTCATTTCTTCTTCCGATGCATAAGCATTCGCAATGATTGCACAATCAATTAATCCCGTTTTAAAAAGATGCTTAGCCTGCACGTCGATCGGAAGCGTGCGATGCATTTCAAGCGTACAAAGCCCTTCAGTAACAGGCCACGGTCCAAAAGTAGCACTTGGTGAATTAATAAACGCTGCTGTTTCAAGGTTATGTTCTTTAAACAACGCTGAACACTTCATAAAGTGATCATACGACAATCCCGCATATCGATGAGGATAGAAGTTGTGCGACCCCAATAGCTGTTTTCGATTCGGCTGGTAACTTAAAATATTATCAACATACTTTGTTGCATTACTCATATTAATTTCAATTTTTAAGCCGTATGGATTAAAGGTCATAATGGACTCTTCATTTCCCGTATAGCCTAGATCAAGACGAATAGCATAAGCCCCTAATTCTTGAAAAAAAGATAGATCATCATAAGAAATGCCAAGCGCTCCAAATACGCGAGGAGCGATATCCACTACTACTTCCATCTCTAGCTCATTGGCAAACTCAATGATTTCTTTAAAATTTGCCATTACTTTTTTCTGATCGCCTTCAACAGAAAGCAAGCACGTAAAAATGCGGGTAAATCCGTATTGATGCGCAAGTGCTATATACGCTTTATCTTTTTCCACAGTCGAATGTTCCGGATAAATCGCAATACCTAGCTTTTTCATTGATTTTCGCCTTCTTTTTTAAATTTTTTAATAAGCTTAATCATATGTTCAATTAATTTTTGCTCTGAAATAGCCGTCATTAAATGATCTTGTGCGTGAATTAAAAGCAGCGACTTTTCAATTGTTTTTCCGTTCAATTCACGTTGAATAAGCGTAGTTTGCGTTTTATGAGCATGACTGAGCTCTTCTTGAGACTGCTTTAAAAGTTCGTCAGCTTTATTAAAATCATAATCTTCAGCTGCTTCTAACGCTTCATATGCCAGTGACCTAGCATTTCCTCCGTATGCAATAAGTTCAAAAATTTCATTTTCCATATTTGCTGCTTCTGTCATTTCTTCCATCCCCTTTTTTATAGTGGTGCAGGCGTAATGTTTCCTAATATTACAGGAGACAAAGCACCGGTTGCACTTGGTACATTGCTTGGATAACCTGCAAGTGTTTCATTTGCGAGCACCGCAAAAGCTACGGCTTCTTTTGCTTCTGAAGACATCCCTATTTCTTCTTGTGTATACACGCTGCAGCGCTTCCCTAGCTTGGCTTTAATCATATTCATCAGCGTATTGTTATAACTTCCGCCTCCTCCAATAATCACTTCGTCAATAGAATAGGCGGGAAAAATAAATGTTTCATAGTGATGTACAATGGATGATGCCGTGAACATGGTAATCGTAGCTAGCAAATCTTCTTTTTTATGGTTGCTATATTTCTCTAGCAGTCTCCTTGTGTACTGTGTACCGAACAGCTCTCTTCCCGTCGATTTAGGAGGAGAAAGATTCATGTAATCATGGTTCATACAGTCTTCTAAAAGCTCTGAAATAATAGTTCCTCCAGCTGCTAAACACCCATTTTCATCAAATGCAACATGAAAAAGCTGCTGACACGCTTCATCTATCATCATATTTCCCGGCCCCGTATCAAAAGCTACTACGGGTATAGGAGAGTGTTTTGGCGGAATCAACGTTACATTCCCAATACCTCCAATGTTTTGAAGCAGCCTTGTACGATCAGCGTGGCTGTACAAAATTCGTTCGGTGTGAGGAACTAACGGAGCACCTTGCCCGCCCGCTGCCATGTCCATCACTCTGAAGTTTGCCACTACCTTCGTTTTGGTTTCATAGGCAATAACAGCAGGCTCTCCAATTTGGAGTGTAGACATCGCTGTATTTCCTGAAGCATACGGCTGATGGTAAATGGTTTGACCATGCGATCCGATGACATCTACTTGTTCAAGAGAAAACCCGGCTTCTTGGCACACTCTTTTCACTGCATCTGCAAACGCGTAGCCAAGTTTAAAATTCAAGCTGCAGATCAGCTGTACATTTGAATGTTCGAGAGAAAGCGCCTGTTCAATTTCTTTTTTTAACGGCGGTGAAAACGGCATGGTAATGAACTGAAGAAGCTTAACTTTACTTCCATAGCCGCTTCCTTCAATCTCCACAAGAGCTGCATCAATTCCGTCCAGTGACGTTCCTGACATAAGTCCAACAGCATACATACTACGCATTCACTTCCTTAAAAAAAGCGGGTAAATACTTGCGATGAGCTTGAAGCAGTTCATCTAAGACCGCCTTAGCCAGTTCGTCACTTGGAACAAGCGGATTAATGGTCAGGGCAACCAGCGCTTTTTCGTAAGATCCTGTAACCGCGGCTTCTGCTCCTACTCGTTCAAACGATTTAATTTGCTGTACGAGTCCATTCACTTCTACCGGAAGTTCACCGACAGCGAGTGGTACTGGTCCTTGCTTTGTTACCACACAGTTTACTTCAACCGCAGATTCGTTTGGCAGTGAAGAAATGGCGCCATTATTTCTTACATTTAATGTTTGAATATCACCTTTATCGTTATAAATGGATGAAATTAAATTACATGCGGCATCGCTGTAGTAAGCGCCTCCTCGTTTTTCCAGCTGCGGAGGCTTACTTTCTAGATTTGGGTTTTTGTAGAGTTCAAAAAGCTCGGCTTCTAATGCTTTGACCACTTCAGCGCGCGTAGTACCTGACTGAAAGGCCAGAAGCTCTTCTGCTACTATTTCTTTTGTTTTATAGTAGTAGCGGTGATAAGGACATAAAATCACGCCAAGAGCTTCCAAAAAATCCGGTTGCCACGGAATAGGAGCTATGTTTCTCATTGTTACTTGAGACTTTGGATCACTTAAAAGTTGAATGACTTCTTGCGTTACTTCCTTTCCTTTGGCATACACATGCAGCCCATATACCAAGTGATTTAACCCTGCAAATTCAATGTGCACATCTTCTTTTTCGATTTGAAGCAAGCTGGCGATTGAGTTTGTCATATGTACAGGCAAATTACAAACTCCTACTACTTTAGAATGCTTTCCGTAGCGAAGCAGCGCCTCCGTTACCATACCGGCAGGGTTTGTAAAATTAATAAGCCAGGCGTTTGGACAAATTTCGTGTATTTCCTCGGCAATCTTCAACAAAACCGGGATTGTTCGCAAGCCCTTAAATAATCCTCCCGCCCCGTTTGTCTCTTGACCAACCATTCCGTACTTAAGAGGGATGCGTTCATCTTGAATACGCGCATCAAGCTGGCCTACTCTAAGCTGTGTCGTTACAAAATCAGCATTTATTAACGCTTTTTTTCGATCAAGCGTTAAATGAATTTCCATATCAACACCTGCTTTTTTGACCATTCTTCTAGCAAGTGCTCCTACAATTTCAAGCTTCTCTTTTCCTTCTTCAACATCTACAAGCCACAGCTCTCGAATTGGAAGCTCATTGTACCTTTTAATAAACCCTTCGACCAATTCAGGTGTATAGCTTGATCCTCCCCCTATTGTCACTACTTTCATTCCTTGCCCCTCCTTGTTAAAAAACGGCTAAATATGTAACGGCTGTGCACCCTGCCCCGAGCAAAACAAAGCGTATACAAACAGCGGTTTTAGATAAAGCTGCTGTTGAAAGCCGAATAGAAATAAATGTTGTAAGCAAAGCTGCTGACAGACTTGTAATGGCAAATAAACTATGCTGCGCTGACAAACCAGCATACTGCAGCAAAGGTGTAAAAATAACGTTACAAAGAACCATGGTCAACAGAAATAAAAACACGGTTTTATATCGAAATCGAACAAACATTGATCTTCACTCCTATTAAAGAGATAGAAGCCAAACAAGTTGGCTTCTCTTTCTTTACATTTGAACTGAGCTATCGGATGGTGTAACCGTTGCTTCATCGCTTCTTTCCATTTCAACCATCTTTCGGTCGTACATTTTAAAGAACGGAAGATAAATCACAACAGAAATAGCAATATTGACAACGACCAGTACAACCGCCCGCCAGTCTCCTCCGGTCGATAGATATGCCCCAATCGGCGCCGGGAGCGTCCAAGGAACCATTACGTATGTTGGAGTAATAAGGCCTGTCGCCGTTGCTGCGTATGAAATGATCGTTGTAATAATCGGGATGATAATAAAAGGAATAATTAAAATAGGATTTAAGACAATTGGCAAACCGAAAATAATTGGTTCGTTAATATTAAAAACCGCTGGAATAAAAGATGTTCTAGAAAGCGCTTTCGAATATTTAGATTTTGAGAAAAACAGCATTGCTAAAGCAAGGCCTAGCGTCGCTCCAGATCCTCCGATCCAAACAAACCATTGAAAGAACGTTTCGGGTGCAATATACGGGAGCGTTGAAGCTCCGTCTGCTACCGCTTCAGCATTTTTCGCTAAATATACTTCCCATACAGGCCGTGCCACTGTCCCAACAACTGAGACGCCGTGAATACCAAATGACCAGAAAAACGTAATTAAGAAAACCGGTATTAATACTCCTGCTAAACTATCTCCTGCCTCTACAAGCGGAGCAACTAGTTTATCAACTAAATGATGAAGATCGATACCTAAAACAATTGTAATAATGGTCATAAGTACAACAACAATCGCAACTGGAATTAGCGCTTCAAAAGACCTCGATACTGAAGGTGGCACTTGCTCCGGCATTTTAATGGTGACATTTTTTGCTTTACAAAACCTGAGAATCTCGACTGATAAAATCGATACAATCATCGTCACAAATAAACCATGTCCTCCAAGGTTGGTCATTGGAAGCATAAACCCTTCTTCTTCAATCAGCTTTGGAGTCACCGTAAGAAGTAGTGCAGCAACTGCAATTTGTGCTCCTGACAGCGGATCGAGATTATAGCTTTTGGACAAGTTATACCCTATCCCAAAGGCTATATATAAAGACATAATAAACATCGTTACGCGATACGGTATTAAAATGTTGGCGCTGTTATCAGCTGCCCATTTCGCAATTGTGCTATCTTGCGGCACAGGCGGAAATGCTAAAATTAAGAAAAAACTTCCGATAATGATAAATGGCAAAGCGGAAATAACACCATCACGAATGGCTTGAAGATGCCGCTGTTCTGATAACCTGGCCATAGGTCCCGATAAATTGTTCTCTAAAAACGACACAAATTTGCTCATATACCCTTTCCCCCTCTATATTCTCCCCTTGTGTAATAAACCCCTTATTTATTTAAAAAGCAGGAAGAAACCTGCTTTCCTTAGCTAACGAGCTGTTGAACCGTTTTATAAAGCGTCGGACCTCCAAGCGGCGTATAAGCCTGCGGCGGAATGGGCCCGCATGGAACAGAAGCTTTATCCGCTTCCGCTTTCACTGCGTTAAACCGGTGACGAATCTGCGGTGCAACCATTACAACGTCCCAGCCCTTTTGAATTTCCTCTGCCACTTCATTTGTCCCAATTGCCAGTACTTCCATATCCGTTCCGTGCTTTTGTGCTTCTGTTTTTAATGCTTTCACCACAATCGCACTTGACATTCCTCCAGAACATACAAACAATACCTTCATTTTCTCGTTTCCCCCTACCTCTTGATTTTTTGAATTACATTATGTGTATCGATTATGCGCTCAAACACTTGATTGCCTTTTTGAATACATAACCGTATAAACATCGCATCTACAATGGCTAGCTGAGCAATACGAGCGCTCATCGTTCCAATTCGAATATGCTGCTCTTCTACTGAAATAGTCAGCAGAATATCAGCTAATCTAGAAGCTGGAGATGATCCGTGCTGCGTTAGCAAAATAACCGCTGCCCCTTTATCTTTGGCTATTTGCATCAGCTCCACCACTTCTTTTGTTTGACCGGAAGTCGATACTACAAACAGCACGTCATCTTTTGTCATATTCGTAGCCATCACCATTTGAACATGACTATCTAATGAAAACAGCGCTGAAATATCAATTCGAAGCAGTTTATACTGCGCATCGAGCGCAACTACAGATGATCCCCCTGCTCCGTATAAAAACACTCGTTTCGCTCTATGAATAGCTTCCGCAGCTGCATCAATTGCAGAAGAGCTCACTAAACGACTCGTGTTCATAAGTGCGCTCATACTTTTGCTCATGACTTTTTCAAGCACGGCTTCGGTCTCATCTTCAAAATTAACTGGAAGATTCGGCAGCTGCTCGTTATTCACCTTATGGGCATCTTTTGCTAATTCAATCTTTAATTCTTTAAAACTATTAATCCCTACACGCTGACAAAAGCGGATAATCGTAGCTTCGCTGCACTGACACTGCTTAGCTAGCTGTTTGGTCGTTAAGTTCAACGTGGTCGTAGGATTTTCTAACACGTAATCAGCTACTCTTCCTTCAGCAGGACTGTAATGATTCATTTGTGCATCGATTAAAGTAAGTACGGAAAATTGGCGCATGAATTCCTCCATCGTTAAGTAACGTATTTCTAAAATATTCTTTAAATTACCATTATTATATTTTTTCTGAAGTTTAATTTCAATATTTTTCTGATATTTTTAAAACTTTATTTTATTTTTCAGAATATTTTATTAAAACCTATTGTGAATATAACGACCGCATGCTATATTATGAAAGAAATTTTATCTCAACCAAAAAAAGAAGGAGGAACGAACATGCATATAAAAAAATGGATTGGAGGCATCTTGTTTTTGCTGCTGTTTTGTTCGAGCACATTACCTGCTAAAGCAGACGTACCTACTACGTATCAAAAACGGGAGCTTCGAGCGGCTTGGATTGCAAGCGTATACAATATTGACTGGCCTTCTCAGCCTGGTCTTCCGGTTGAGCAGCAAAAAAAAGAGTTTACCTATTTGCTAGATGAAGTACAAAAGATGGGAATGAATGCTGTGGTCGTTCAAATTAAACCTACCGCTGATTCCTTTTATCCGTCGAAATATGGCCCGTGGTCAGAATATTTAACGGGTACACAAGGTAAAGATCCCGGCTACGATCCTCTAGCTTTTATGGTGGAGGAAGCACATAAGCGCAACTTAGAATTCCACGCATGGTTTAACCCTTACCGCATTACCATGAATCATACTGATTTAAACAAACTTGCCGATAATCATCCTGCCAAACAACATCCTGATTGGGTCGTCTCCTATGGAAAACAACTCTACTACAACCCAGGTATTCCCGAAGTAAAAAACTTTATTATTGAAGAAGTGCTCGAAGTCGTAAGAAACTATGATATTGATGCTGTTCATATGGATGACTATTTTTATCCTTACAAAATTGCAGGTCAAATGTTTCCGGATCAAAAAACATATGAAACCTACGGTGCTCAAACGTTTTCGAATATTGAAGACTGGCGCCGAGACAATGTTAATCAGCTTGTTCGAGATTTAAATACGGCTATTAAAAAAACAAAATCATACGTGAAGTTTGGCATCAGTCCGTTCGGCGTGTGGAGAAACATCGCTAATGATCCAACTGGCTCTGAGACGACTGCTGGACAAACAAACTACGATGATTTGTATGCTGATACGCGTACGTGGATTCAAAATGGATATATTGATTACATCACTCCGCAAATTTATTGGAATATTGGATTTGAACCCGCTGCTTACGATACGCTGCTCAACTGGTGGAGAGATGAAGTTCGCGGAAAGCCAGTTCACCTTTATATTGGACAAGCTGCTTATAAAATTAATAACAACGCGGTGGAAGCATGGTCTGATCCCGATGAGTATCCAAGGCAAATTGCTCTGAATCATCAATTTCCAGAAGTACACGGGAGCATGCATTTTAGCCTGAAAGATTTGAACCGAAACCCGCTAGGAATAAAAGATAAGCTGCAAAACGATATTTATAAACATCCTGCTCTTATTCCGGCAATGCCTTGGCTTGATGATACGGCTCCAAAAGCACCAAAATTAAAAAACGCGGGCCCTCATACAAAAGAAGCGGCGTTTGAAATTCGAGATCATCAGCAGAATGATTCCGCCTATTATGCCATTTATCGCTTCCAAGGCAATAAACGAGGTGACATCAACAACGCAGAAAACTTACTGACAACCGTTCGGAAAACAGGAGAAACACAATTATTTGTAGATCAAAGCGCACTCAAAAATCAAACGTACACATATGTTGTAACCTCTGTTGACCGTTTGCATAACGAAAGTGATGTTTCCCGTACGCTTACTGTAAAAGCACCTCATTAAAAAAGGTTCTATAACAAAATGTATGGTAGGATAAAGAAATCAAATGATGCTTTATCAAGCCATTCTGTTATAGAAAGTAGTGAAAAAAGATGGAACCAAACTATGATCGCGCCTTTGGCGTATATGGAATTTGTATGCGAGATGACAAGCTGCTTGTTATTCGAAAAAATAGAGGGCCGTATATTCATCGCTTTGATTTGCCAGGCGGACAGCTAGAACACGGTGAAACATTAACAGATGCGATGAAAAGAGAATTTAGTGAAGAAACTGGCTTTGAAATTACTATTATTTCTCAAGCCGGTACAACGGATTTTCAGTATCCCTGTAAGTGGAAAGAATTTACTCATGTACATCACATTGCTGTTTTTTATTACGTAGACATTGCCGGCGGTGAGCTTCTTTCCAACCCCGTCCAGTTTGAAGGACAAGATTCTTTGGAAGCATTGTGGATCGCACCGCAAGATCTTAACATTGATAATGCTTCTCCTCTTGTTCTAAAAGCAGTGGAATCTTTAAGCTTATTATCATGGCCTTATGAATCTCAGATTTATGATGAGTGGGAACTTAAAACCTCCGAATGATGATAGTGACTAAACAGTATTTCTAAATATCGCAGGCTTAGCTTCTGTTTAGGCCAAAATCAGAAAATATGTTTAATTTCTTTCTAACGGTGGAATAGACAAGTAACACTACTTAATCACTAATAGAAAGGAAGATTATAATGAGTAAAGGTTTAGGAGATAAAGTTAAAGGAAATGTATCAAAAGCTAAAGGTGAAGTAAAAGATCAAGTCGGAAATGCAACGAATAACCGCGATCTTCAGCGTGAAGGAAAAGCTGAGAAAGCAAAAGGAAATGCTCAAAAAGCAGTAGGCGAAACAAAAGATACATTTAGCAATAAATAAAAAAGGACGAGCTTAATGCTCGTTCTTTTTTTATTTAATAAGCTGATTTAAGCTTTTAATGATTACGTTTGGCTGCAACTCTTTATGCTCAGCTACATTTCCTTTTCGGTTAACCCAAGCCGTTGCGAACCCGTAGTTTTTAGCACCGGCAATATCCCATGTATTCGATGACAGAAACAATACTTCTTCTCTTTTTGCATTCATTTTATTTTTTGCATAATGATAGCTTGCCATTGTAGGCTTGTACTGTTTGATTTCGTCTATGGAAATAACGTCTTCAAATAAATGATTCATATTGTGATAAGAAACAAGCGGATCAATCATATGCTTAGGACCATTCGTAAAAATAGCCAGACGATATCCTTTTTCTTTTAAATAGGCGAGCACCTCTTTGACCTCATCGTAGACATTCAGCTTCATGTAAGCACTCATCAGCATTTTTTCTTCATGTTCCGTTAAATCAATATCATTTGCTTCTGCTGCATATTTCAGGGATTGATTTGTTAATGTATAAAAGTCAACGTATCGTCCCATCAGCTGATATTGCATTGCATATTCAATTTGCTTCAAACGCCATAAATGGCTAATACTTTCTCCTCGTTCCGGATACAGCTTATCACACGTTTCAATAACGGTATGTACATCAAACAGTGTTCCATATGCATCAAATAAAATCGTTTTAAATTTCATCTGTGTTCGCCTCCTTCTTTCATTTTACCCACTCGTAAAAAAACATAACGTTTTTTCTGTTAAAAAAGAGGCATATTACCAGCTGAAGTATGCTCATTTCTTATGAAGATAAAAAAACAGCAGGCTCTCCTACTGTTTATAATCCCACACGACTTTCCATTCTCCTTTTTCACGAACAGCATACACTTTCTGCACCAAATCAAAGTTTCCATATTTCCCTTTATACGTTTGGATAACGGTCATTTCGTAAACAACAGGAAACGCTTTACGATCATTTTCCATCTTCCAGCTCTTTCTTTTTTCAACATCTTCAATGGAATACGTAAAAGTGTCTACTCCGAAATGATTGAGAAATACGTGTGCTCGATCTTGTATGTATGCACCTTTTGTCCACTTCTTTTTCATGGACGAATGAAAAAGGTTCCATGATTCCGAAAAGTTCCCTTCCTGTTCTAGCGTATAAAATTCTTTTACAGCAGATTTGGCTTGATGACTCGGAGAAAAGAATGTAAATTGAAACATCCAAATTCCCAGCGCAATCAAAGCAAGAAACACAGCTACTCCTAAACTTCGCTTCAAAAGCAGTGTTTTTTTTCGATACAAGTAAAAAGCCCCTTTATCAAAAATGCAGTATACAACAGCTTATTCGATATCAGGGCTTTTTAGTATTGTCGAACTAAACTTATCGGACATATCCTCAAAAAAGAGATTGAGACATAACTACACACATGAAATCTACGTTCACCTTAACCATAAAAGATCCGAACAATTCATCGTTCGGATCTTCCTTCAACTAAACTACGTTTGTCCCAGCCTCTTTCTACGCTATACAATGTGAAAAGCCATTTGCATGGCTGCTAAAAAGCCCACGAACACAAGGCCCGTCACGAGACCCTCTTTCCAATCTGGCCGGTCTCCTCGAACAAATTTAGCAATATCATACGATAGCATGGCTGCTAAAAAAATCGTTAAAACAATATACAGCGGCTCCATCTTCTATCACCCACTATTTCTTTTCTTCAGTGTAACAACTTTTTCATAAGTATGCATGTAAAAAAAGCAGCTTAAAATTCTTGACGAATGTGTGAAATTTCTCTTTTTTATGCATAAACTACTTAAAAGCGTGAAAGGAAGATGCCCTTTGTCTGCTTTTAATCCTCAGCAATTTAGCGTCACATACCGGCAAGGAAGCACGCCCACCTTTCCTTTTATTGGGCGCCGCTATACGCTCACCCATTCTGAACAAACAGACGATTTATTTCTTTGGATCGACGAAAAGTTTGCTGTTGATCAATTAAATGAGCAGCGAAATGAGCTTTTTGCCGAATGGCTCCACAAAGACGGTGTTGATACGCTGTATGTATACGTATTTATTGGAAATGAACACACGGAAAAGTCTGTTCAAGCCATACGGTATGCTATTTTCAAACAAGAAATGCCTTATTTATTAAAAGCATTGCGCTACGGTGATGCCACGTTTTTCAACGCTCACCCTGCTTTAGATCGTTCCCCCATTTACGTACATTTTCATTCCAGTGACAAAGAATTTCATTCCATTCGATATTTTCAAACGCCTTCTCACTATGCCTAAGCATATGAGAAGGGATCTTTACTTCGTTAATCTCCTGTTTTCCAAACTCCATTTCTTCTAGGGTCTCCCGCCCCTTCCATTTGTTTATCTTGAAAATTAATGGTTAACGCTTGGATACCTCCATAAAAGACGTCGCTTTCCTTTGTTTCTATCCGAAACGCAGAAGGGATATTTTTTGTATCTAAATCAGGCTCTATATAAATAGTCGAATCGTCAAAAATAAATCGCGGTTCATTTACAGCTTCTTGAAGCGGTTCATTTCCTTCAAGATTTTTAGAAAGTACCTGAGTTAAAATTTGAGGAATCCGTGTTCCGCCAGGAGAACCTATTCCCATCGCCCACTCGCCTTTTTCTCTTATAATAGTTGGAGCTGTAAAGGTTCTTGCTCTTTTTCCTGGCTCACGATTATTCGGTTCTTTGCTTCCAAACGTATCAGCATTATTATTAAGAAAAAAACCGTCAACTTGTTCGCCTGTACCAAAGAAGTTACTTAACGTATTGGTTGTTGATACGACGGTTCCTTCTGAATCAATAACTACAAAATGTGTTGTACTTTCGTGTTCTTCATCCCCTTCACCTGAAGAACTTGTCGGGTGATTGACCAGGTTTGTTATATAATCATCACTAACTAACTCACTTGAGTTTTGATTATGAAAGTCAGGATCGCCGATTTGTTTTAACCGGTCGGAGTAAGCTGCTTTTTTAATTCTGTTCATCGTTTCGTAATAGTCTTTGTCAGGCATTGTTTCAAGATTTTCTTTCTCTGCCATTTTTAACATTTGAATCAGTGTAATCCCGGAAAAAGGCGGAGGCGCTGAAATCACTTCCGTTCCATTGTAAGCAGAAACGACAGGCTTGGTTTCTGTCACTTGATAGGAAGATAGGTCTTTTTTAGAAATAGGCGTTGCATCAGCAAGATCTTGTGCCAAATCTCCTTTATAAAATGCAGATGCACCTTCTCGCTGAATCTTAATTAACGTTTTAGCCAACACTGGCTGGGACAGCGTTTCTCCTTCTTCGATTGCTTCTCCCTTCGGATAAAAAGCGGATAGATCATCCACATCCATCCTTCCTCTAGAATAATACAATCGCGAAGATAAAAGAGAGTCTACTTCAAACCCTTTTTCAGCGTATTCAACGGCCGGCTGAATTAAATCACTCATTGATTTTGTGCCATACTTCTGCTGAATATATTCCATGCCAGCCACAAATCCCGGCACGCCGTTTTTACCGCTCATAGAAGTTGGAGCGGTTTCCCGGTAATCGATAAAGGTAGCAGGCTGATCTTTTTTGGCAATCAGCATACCTCCACCTCCGCCAATTCCGGATCCAAAAGGTTCGACTACATTGAGGGCATACGAAATAGCAATGGCCGCATCTACTGCATTCCCGCCTTCTTTTAATACGTCCATCCCTACATTTGCTGCCAGAGAATTCGATGAACTCACACCATAAGAATGATCATTATTTTTTTTTAGCAGCTTTTTAGGACTAAGATCTGTACTCGATTGAGTCATAAAAAAAGCGGCTATAACCCCGATTAACAACAAAACAGCAACAATATTAAATAACAGTAATTTTTTATTCACACATTCCCCTCCATTTTTACTCATATGTATATTTTGTGAAGCGCTTTCATTTTTATCCATACATTAAATTGCACACAAAAAAGACATCGCCCCGGACGATGCCTTTTTATTACTATATATGTTTTATTTCCCAGAAGCTGCTGCAGCATCATTTACTGCATCTGTAGCAGCAGATTTTGTTTGTTCAATCATTTTTACGTTATTTTCGATTTTTTGCTGTTCATCTGTTGAAAGAGTAGCCGGATGTTTTAAAGCTCCAAGTCCTGCTACTACTCCTGCTACAATAGCAATTGGTCCTACAATCCCTACGATACGTTTTGCGATCATTTTCTATTCCTCCAATTAAATTAGTCTGTACTTTTTTCCCATAAACCGTGGCGGCGCGGATCAGCGTCACCTTGAATTTTATTTTTCTTTAAGTCTTTCACAAGAGCTTGAACGCCTCCGTAAAACATCGCGTTATCATTGTTTTTTAAGTCATAGCCGTACGTTTTTAAACCATCTTTAATTGACTGTTTAAGCTTAGCTTCTGAATAAAACTTATGAGAATCAAAAATCACACGCTTGTTTTCTACTGCCTTTTCAATGGAATCTTTGTCCTCAAAATAATCCCCAATTACTTGCGTTAACACTTGCGGAATACGATTTCCTCCCGGTGTGCCAATCGACATTACCCATTCATCACCTTCACGAATAATGGTAGGGGCTGTAAATGTTCTTGGACGCTTACCAGGTTCACGCTTGTTAATTCCTTGTCCAAACGTATTGAGCGTATTATTCAAAAAGAATCCATCTACATATTCACCGCTGCCGAAGAAATTACTCAGCGTATTCGTTGTCGATACAACGGTTCCGTCACCGTCCATCACAACAAAATGAGTGGTACTTTCATGTTCTTCGACGTCGCTTACTTTGGTGTGATCTGTTTCAGTATTATTTAATTTATTACGAAGTAAATGCACGTAGTGATCGTCGATCCAATCATTTGGCGTTTCTTTTATAAAAGCCGGATCGGCAATTTTCTTCAAGCGGTCTTGATAAGCTACTTTTGAAATTTGACCAAGAAAATGATAATAAAGACTAGGATGCGATTCCTTCAGCTTCCAAATATCTTCTTGATCCGTCATTTTTAACATTTGAATGAGCGTAGCACCAGCAAAAGGAGGAGGTGCTGAAATAATTTGATGACCTTTATAATTAGTTGATAGAGGTTTGCGCTCAACAGGCGCATACTTTCGCAAGTCTTTGTGACTTACTTTCGTTTCTCCTGTAATATCGTCTGCAATTTTCCCTCTATAAAAAGCATTTGGCCCTTCTTCCTTAATCTTTTGCAGCGTGTTCGCTAATTCATGCTGTTTGACAATTTCACCTGTGTTAATGGCGTCTTTATCTGGGTAAAAGCTAGGAATTTCATCTTCATTCACATTACCTTTGTATGAAACCAGCCTATCGTGCAAATCTTTGTCCACTTTGTACCCCTTCTCGGCATAGTTAATGGCCGGGTCGATTAGTTTGCTCATCGACAGAGATCCGTAGTGGTGCTGAATATAATCCATACCAGCGACGAACCCTGGTACGCCAATCTCATCTTCTTTATCATTCTTAGGTGCAATTTCTCGGTAGTCAATAAATGTTGGAGAGGCATCTGCTGGATCAATCAGCATTCCGCCGCCTCCCCCAAGTCCTGATCCGTACGGTTCCACAACACCAAGCGTGTAGGAAATGGCAATGGCTGCATCAACTGCTGTACCGCCTTGTTTAAGAATTTCCATACCTACTTTTGTGGCGCGAGGATCTGAAGTACTTACTGCATATTCTTGTTTTGGAAACATAAATTGATAAACACATACACCTACTATGAGTGAAAAGATGACAATGGAAACAATAATCGTATTACGTTTATTTATCATCTTTTACCTCCTCTGTGTATGACGGGCTATTAGTTAGCTTGTGCTTCTTTCTTTTTGCGCTCCTCTGCATGTTTTATAATGCGAGAATGATCTAAGTTTAATTCAAACTTGTTTCGTTCTTTTTCTAACAGTTCAGGGTTTGAAGAAAACTTGTTTAAATCGTTATAAATACGCTTCATGCGCCAAGGGTTATCCGTTGGAGTTGGTGTACCTGCTTTAATAACCATTGGAATAACATCAATTTTAGCTTGGCCCTGCTTGTTTAAATGATACTGAACCATCGCTGTATTTTTTGTACTTGACCATCCTTGGTCAAAGATAAAGTTTCCTAAGCTATAGAAAATAACCGAACCTTTATATACGTCATATGACTGTAGAACGTGCGGATGGTGACCGATGATAATGTCCGCACCAGCGTCTACCATCGCTTTTGCTAGTCCTTCTTGACGAGGACTTGGCTGTGCATCGTATTCTTCACCCCAGTGGGCATTTACTACAACTAAATCAGCATTTGCTTTCGCTTGCTGGATCGTGCTGAAAATAAGATCCGGATCTGCTTTTAAAATACCTGGGTTGTTTTTTCCAGCGGACATTCCGTCTGAATGTACATCCGTAAACCCTACGGTTGCAATGCGGATGCCGTCAGCATCTTTATATGAAATATGCTTTGCTTCTTCAGAGTTACGGCCAGCACCAACAAAATCTAATTTGTTTGCTTCAAAAGTAGAGATCGTATCTTCTAACCCTTTTGCACTGTAGTCCATTGAATGGTTGTTCGCTAAGTTTAATACGTCGAAACCTGCATTTTTAACGGTCGCTAGATCAGCAGGCTTACTATATAAATGAATACCTTTTTCCATTGCTTTATATGAATCTACGTCGTTTGTTAAAATCGGCGTTTCGTAGTTCCCGCTTACGTAATCCGAATTTTTAAAGAACGGCTCCACGTTGCGGAATACAAAATCTTCTCCGTAGCGTTCAGTTACTTCTCTTACATGGCGACCCATCATAATGTCTCCGACCATAGTCATCGTTAAATCATTATTGGCCTCTGGATTAGCCGTCTCAGGGTTTTCAAGAGCGTCCGAACGCTCCATCCATCCTGAAAGAGCTAAAATTACGATTAAAATTGGCGTTAAGATAAGAGCTTGCTTGCCCGTTGTAGGCTTTGTTTTCTTTATAAACATCAATACTTTTTCTTGAAAGTTTAATTTTTTCTCTTTCAACGCTTTCACCTTCCTTTACCAGCTGCGGTTTGTTTGTGTATTAAAATAAATAATAAACTTGCATAATTCCAAATGTTACACCACTTAATAAAACCGTTGTTCCAACTGTTAAAGGAAGACCTTGCTTTTGCATTGTATTTGCAATTAAGCCCGGTACAATGATACCAATTCCGCGTAATTCAAACACTTCAAACGGCAAGATCGGGAAGAAATAATCAAATGCAACTTTAATCACAATACCCGTAATTAACATCGCTGTAAATTTGCGACGTCCATATAAAATAACTACTTTTGAGATTCCGTACACGACGATAACATACGTTAAAATACTAATTAAGAAAATCATTAAAATGGTAATTGGCTGATCAAATACAAGAGCTAAATACCCCGGTACGATAAGACCGGCTGGCAATACGCCCGTTTTTTCTGTAAAAATTAAGCTTAGTGTAACCCCTAACACAAGGGCAATATATAAATCTGATCCGAACATGAAATGGCCTCCTAGATTAAACTGCTTTTCTCATCTTTTTCATTTCAATAATAGCTTCAACAAGCGGCTCGGCTGAACCGTGGATATTTCCGACACCGTATACGATACGATCTTTTAAATAAGGCTTCATGCGCTCTAAAATTTCTTCTGTAGAAGCGCCTTCCATATCCCAGAATTCTTTTGTTGGCAATTCGCCTCTTTGGTGTGCAGCAGCGATTGGTGAGGTCGTCTGACCAATTGCAATCATTACATCCGCTTCAATGTATGGCATTACATCTTCAGCAAATTGCTCCGTGCGATCTACACGGTCCGGACGGCAGTTCATAATGACAATAGGAAGCTTTTCACTATAATTCATTGAATCTACACGTTCCCAAATACGAAGCGTGGAAGAAGCGTCGTTGGCAGCAAATCCATTCACTAAAAATGCTGGATTTTTTTCATCGCCAAACGTTGTAATTCTCATAGCTCCTGGGTCAGGCTGGGCATTTAACATTCCTCTCATCGCTGTTTCAGCATCGATGCCAAGTGCTTCTGCTACTGCTAAACCGATGGAAGCATTATCAGGGAAAACCATATAGTCAAATTCACGTAAATACGCTTCAGATACTTTATCATTGTCAGCTACAATAACCTTTGTGTTGCGCTCTGCGGCTATTTTTTTATAGTATTCCAAATATGGACCTTCAATTGTAACAAGGTGGCCATCATAAGGAATAGTAGCAGTGAACGCTTGAGCAACTTCATCTAGAGTTGGACCCATTACGTCCATGTGATCTTCTAGTACGTTTACAATAACGCCTACCTTGGCTTGAATCAGCTGATTTTGGAATGTGATTTGATAATCAGGCTGTACCGCCATACATTCACAAATAAGAGCTTCTGCGCCAATATCGGCAACTTCATTTACCACTCGTCGCTGTTCTCCAATGTTCGGACCTTCTTTACGACGAATAATTGGTTCTTCTTCACTTGTATGCCAGTAGATCATACGCGCTTGTGTTCCTGTCGTTTTCCCTACTGTTTTGTAACCTGCTTCTTTTACAATACCTGTAATCAATCGTGTAACGGTGGATTTTCCGCGAATACCATTAACATTCACTCGTACAGGAATTGAATGCAGCTTGCGTAAATGTCTGCGATACTCCCAAACGCCATACCCTACTAAAAATAGGCAGCATAGGATAATTAAGATCATGTTTCATTCTTCTCCTTCCAAACTTCTCCTGTTGGATACGTTATGAATGCTTTTGATTCATAATGATAGATATACGATTTCATAGTTTCACTCCCTTTATATATGTATGGGAGCTAATCAATTAACAGCGCTAGCATGCTGCTAAAACACCTGCTTTGAAAAATGGACTCGAGTACCAATTTCAACAGCTCTAAAACTATCATCTGCGCTCATTAGTGGTCAATAGCTCAAATGTTATATATTCTTACAATTCCGATTGTCTATTTACAGAATTAAAAACTCATCGTTTTATTTAAAATTTACAGAATAGGTCTAAAGTTTATTTACCTAGAAAAATCCCATCGATACCTTTTTTTACCATAACAACAGGAATATTTTATACATCACTCTTACAATTAACACACGGAAATATTACGTAATTAAAAATTTCTTAACTTTAGAAAACGTTTTGTAATATAAAGGTGGAATAAAAAATAGTTTATCCCATTAATTCCTTTTTATGGATATACCAATTGAATTTGTCTAACAACCGTACTTGTGAGGATGATAGATAGATATAAAAGTAAAAAAAATACATTTATTTATCATTTTCTGCTTACATTTAACTTACTTAAATAGAAAGGACATTAAATATTTTTTTCTAATTTTATAAGCATTTAGACTCCATATGTACCTAGTGCTTTTGTTGTTATTTTATAGATTTCCTTTATTTAATAATCAATTCAGTAAATCTAAATCTCTTGACTATGGCCTCTTTTCCTATTTTTATTTCAATATTTTCTGAATCTTTCTACCGATAAAGGCATCTTTTGTCCGTTAAGATTGCCTAGAAAAATGCATGATTTCTCACTTTTTTGGCATATGATGTTATCATAAAAAGAAGAAGTATCATCAAAAGGAGGAAAACAATGGTTGATACAATCCTTTATTTTCTATTTTCTTTTTGCTACATTGTCCTGTTTTTCTTTAGCATATATGTAGTACGAAAAAACACTTCGCCGTTTTACATGCTATTTCTTCCTTTAGTAATAGCTGGACTAATTTACGATAATGTAATGATTGGGATTGGTTCATTTATCGGTGAAGGCGATACTTTACGTTCACTCAGCATGCTTCGCTTTTGGTTTCACGCTTTATTTACCCCTACTTTGGTGCTCTTTGCGTATGGCGTAGCGAAATATTCGACGATCACATGGGCTAAAAAACCTGTTGCCGGCATTGTTTTTTTGCTGACTACGTTTGCCTTAATTAGCTATGAAATAATCGAGACGATTAGTCAGCGTATGGAAGTTGTACGTGAATATGGCATTGTTCGCTATACATTAGTGGGATCATCCGGTCCCCCTCTTATGGTTCTTATTGTGGCGATTATTTTGCTTTTTGTTGGAATTTCCTTATTTCGCAAGACCAGGTGGAGCAGCATGATGATTGGAGTAGCCGTGATGATTGTAGGAAGTGCCGTGTCAATTCCTATACCAAGCACAGCCGTAACAAATACGTTTGAGCTTATTTTTATCTTTTCTTTATTTTTAACTCAGCGTCATTTAGTAAAAATACATTAAAAAGAAGCGATTCCCTTGCTTCTTTTTTTTATATTTGATATCTTTTTCCTAACGACCGTTAGTTAGATTGAGGAGGAGCTTTTTTGAGTGAATTATCAACTGTAGAAAAAATTAGAGCTGCCGCAATGGAGCTCTTTGGAGAAAAAGGCTATACAGAAACATCGCTTGCTGATATCTCATCAAAAGTAGGCATAAAAAAACCTTCCCTGTACGCTCATTTTAAGAACAAAGACGACTTATTTTTACTAACCGTGCATGATTTAATGAATTTATTTTTAACAAAGTTATCTGTTATATACGAACAGCATAAAACAAAGTCTGCTAAAGAACAGCTTCACTGCTTTGTTGTAGATTTCTGCACGATGATTGAAAAAGATTCTTTTGGCCAGATGTACCGTCGTCTTATTTTGTTTCCACCTGAGCATTTGCAGTCGGAAGTAAAAGCTATTTTCTTAAGAAGCGAACGATTGTCTGATCAAATTCTGCATGCTATTTTTACACAGGGAATGGCTGAAGGCGAAATAATTGAACGTCCGATTGATTTGTATATCAATAGCTTTTATTGTTTAACCGACGGACTGTTCATTCAGCGCTTTTACTATGAACCAGAGTATTATAATCAAAAAATCCACGATGCTTGGACAATATTTTGGGAAGGCATACGCGCTAAATAGGCCCTGTAAAAAGGGCTTATTATTATGTAAGGAGGAATTAAAATGGCTTGGATTTACCTTATTATCGCTGGTTTGCTCGAGATTGTATGGGCAATCGGCTTAAAATATTCACACGGATTTACTGAATTAACTCCAACAATCATTACGATCGTCACAATTGTCATCAGCTTTTATTTCTTTTCAAATGCCTTAAAAAAAATTGCTGTGGGAACAGCTTATGCAGTGTTTACTGGTATAGGAGCTGCTGGTACAGCGATACTTGGTATGACCGTTTTAGACGAAGGCGTAAATATTGGAAAGATTTTATTTTTAGGATTAATGATTTTTGGAATTATCGGTTTAAAGTTAATTTCTACTGAAGAAACAGAAAGAGAGGAATCTTAACATGGCCTGGATTGCATTAATAGCTGCCGGTTTCTGCGAAGTGGGATTTGTGATTTTCTTAAAACTTTCGGATGGATTTAAGCGATTGCTTCCTTCAATTGGATTTATCCTTTTTGGTGCAGGAAGTTTTTATCTTCTCTCCTTAGCGTTAAAGGAAATACCTCTTGGAACAGCTTACGGTATATGGACGGGAGTAGGCGCTGCCGGAAGTGTACTTCTCGGCATGCTTTTCTTTCGCGAAGCAAAAGATATGCGTCGAATTCTATTTATTTTTTGTATTGTAGCAGGTGTAATTGGCCTTAAAATCACTGGATAAGGGTGTACTACTTCCCTTCTTTTCGTGCTATACTAAACTTGTAAACACTTTCAAAAAATAGGAGACGATGACAATGAACCTTGGGTTTGGAGAAATTGCCTTAATTGTATTTGTCGCTCTATTGCTTTTTGGCCCTAAAAAACTGCCGGAATTAGGAAAAGCTGCTGGAAAAACGTTAAAAGAGTTTAAAAACGCTACAAAAGGAATTATGGAAGAAGACGAAAAAGAAAAAGCCCCTCCTAAATAAGAGGCTTATATCTCTTTTAAAAGCTGACTCAAACGTTTGAGTCAGCTTCTTTGTGGTGAGAATATACTGAAATTCGATTTCGACCCGTACGCTTTGCTTCATATAAAGCCTGATCTGCTTGATGAACAATTGAAATGGGTCGTATGTTTTCGGATGGAACGACTGTCATTATTCCAACGCTGATTGTGACACACTTAAACACTTCAGAAGCTTGATGGACAATTCCACGGTCCTCCACTTGCTGTCTAATAGCTTCTGCCATTCTGATCGCTTCATATTGATTAGCTCGAGGAAGCAATATACCAAACTCTTCTCCTCCGTATCTTGCGACAAAAACCGATTCGTCAAAGACAACGCTTTTAGCGATCTTCGCTACTTCTGTTAAGCATTCGTCTCCTTGAATATGGCCATAGGTATCGTTATACGCTTTAAAATAATCAATATCAAATAGAAGAAAAGAAAGCGCTTCTTTTTCTTTCCGCGCGTATTCCCACTCGATTTCCAGCTGTTTATCAAGAGATCGGCGGTTGTTCAGACCCGTTAAGCCATCTTTCATGGACAGCATTTCAAGCTTTTTATTAGCTTTGCGAAGATCACACTCAGCCTTCTTTTTCTCCGTAATATCTCGATATTCCCAATAGTGGCCAATATACACATGACCTTCATAGATTGGAATGTAGTCACGCGCATAAATTTTACCGTTAATAAACGTAATTTCTTCATCTACTATTGACTCTTTTGAATAGACGGTGCTTTCTACCGTTTTTAAAAATCTAGCGGGATCTTTCAACATAGGAGCATGAGATAAAAACAGCTGATTACTTTCCAGTCCAACGTATTGATTAGGAGGCCCGGGTATATCAAACATGTCACAAAAAGTCTGATTAATAACGGCTACCTCGCGCTTTGGCGTTTCAATCATGGTACCTGTCTTTGCATTTTGAACCATAATCGAAAACATTTTAGACAGTTTTTTATGCTGACTTGTCGTTACGCGAGATACATATATATATCTACCTGCTAGATACACTAAACACCCGCCTATAAAGGAAGCAGGGAGTAAATAGACGATAGTCGCAGCGGCGTGCTTCATATCTTTAAAAAGAAAGGACAAGGAGAAAAATATGCAAAGCAAGCTAATAGAATTCATTAATTGAAAACGAATAAATGGACGATAAGGTAAGCGAACCGTCCACCCAGACAGTAAAGCCATTACGATAATTGTAGCAGCGCCTATTATTCCGCTTTCCGTAATTCCAAATAAAAGCAAACGCATTACTCCTATAATACAAGCTGCAATGATAGCCGGTATCATTCCTGCATAAAGACAAACAATTGTCACCGCTAAAAAGCGAAGGTCAAGAATAATAGTAGAATCTATTTTAATTGTATATATCATTAAAATGCTGCCTAATAGTCCATAAGAACATCCGTAATAAATTAAGCGATACATTTTATACCGTTTTATTCCTTCTACTCTATAAATGATTTGCTCTCGAACTATACTCGCAGCAAACAAGAAAGAAATAATTAACGTGATATTAAAGAGAAGTTGACTCACTCTATTCTTCACCTCTTTCCAAAAGCTAAAACAAAAACAATAGGCTTCTTAGCTTACATATTGTTTACAGCTGCTTTTTTATAACTAGTACTGTTTGATTTATCGAACAGTACTATCATTTTTTTCCTTCATTAAATAAAACTGTTCTATACTCTATTTGTTGCCGACCATTCTCACTATATAAAGAGTGTTTATCTTCCTTTTCTACAAGAAATTCTACTTGTTAGTATACTACTAAACTCTATGTGTACACATCACCTTTTACCTTTTTTAAAATATTTATCCATTTTCTATTTTTTGTATTTTTCACTGAAAGGTACGTAGTCGAAATGCAGCAAAAATAAAAAAAAGAGCGTCGATACAACGAGCGCTCTTTTTTATTTATGGCGTAAAAATTCCCAAAGCCCTGGCGTTTTGGAAAAATCAAACGTCTTAACAGCGGAAAGAATTTTAATCTTTAAATCTTGCTTTACGTCTTCTCTCTCATGCAGTGAAAAGCTTTGGACAGCTTTATTTAGTTTTGGTTCCAGCTTTTTTAATAAACGCCTTGACGCCTCTTCATCTCCGGCTTTCACTTTATTTACAAGCTCATATAGAGTTTCCATTTCTTCACTTCTTTCTTAAGTCAGTTGTTAATTCTTCCACTTTTTCTTCGAGTCGCTTTATATTGTTTTCTACACGCAGTAATAAATAAAAAGAAAGGACAGCGGGAAATCCTACGTTTCCAACAAGTTGAAGCCATTGAGGATCAAACATATCTATCACTCACCTTCATAATTTTTTTCAACTTGCTTAGCGCACGTTGGTAATGGTTAGAAACCGCTTGCTGAGAAATAGAAAAATAAGCAGCGATTTCTTTATGAGTCCAGCGTTCGACAATAATCAAGTGCAGCATACACTGCTGCTTGGCCGTTAATTGGCGAAATGCATGATGAAGAATACGATTTTCAAGTTGATTTCCTAAAAATTCATGCTCCCATACAGCTCCGTCCTGTACTCCTAGCATATCTTCAACTGTTCGATTTCCATCTAGCGCAGCCGGCTGCTGCAGGCGAAGAGGAATATATGAACGCTCTTTTTCTTTTACACGCATAACATCTCTGGAATAATGTCTGCAAAGCTTGTTAATATAATGAAGCAATCTAACTTCACTATAAAACTGATGAAATTCTTTGTTTAGAAGTCTTTGTTCTTTTGTATCATTTTTAACAACCGCTTTTTGTAATCGCTCATAGCGTTCTGGTGTCAAAAATGTATTCATTATATGAGTCTGAAGAGTTGCGCTGTGGTTTGTAAGAAATGTATGAAAGGTACATTCTTTGTCGTGCCGCTTTTCTTGCTGCGAATAGAGCTGAGTCATTGTGCAAATCTCCTCCTTTTTTTCTTATACTTATTAAAAAGGGAGAAAAGAGTAAAATAACAACACCAAAAAACGAACGTTTGTTCTTATATAAATTTAACTATATTAGGTTTTTTATGTCAATATGATGAAATGCTCATTAATAATCAAAACGACTCAGTAAAAATAAAAAAAAGAGATTGAGACATAACGAAATGGATCCAATCTAAAGACGAACAAATAGAATACATGAGCTGGACTGCTTATTACACCGCAGTTGATTTCCGTGCAAGACTTCGCTTTCCGCGGGCGGCCGCTGAGCCTCCTCGTCGCTTGCCCTCCAATCAACTGCTAGAAGGAACGAAACAGATGAAATCTACGTTCTGCATAACAAAAAAACGAAACACTAATCAAACATGTTGATCAGTGTTTCGTTTTTCACTTCGGCTAAAATATTTTTATCCCGGCCCTTTTTATTTCTTCTTCATGTATAGATTATTCTTCTCCTAAAACGCGGTTGATACGTTTGCGAAGCATTGGCATTCCATTTCCACCCGCTTGGAAATGACGAAGCTGACCTTCTTTATCAAATACATAATATGCTGGTACATATTTATTTTCAAAAGCGTCTGTTAACTTATGCTCACTGTCTACATAAATTGGCTGAGTAATATCGTGTCCCATTGCCATTGCCTCAATAACACCCATATCTAAGTCATCTTCCGAACGAGGCATATGAACCGCTACAACATTCAATTGATCATCATACTCATCACGAAGATCATTAACTTCAGGCATTGCTTCTTTACATAAATGGCAGCTTACTGACCAAAAGTGGATAAGCGTTGCTTTATCACCTACTAAATCTTCTTTTGTCACTTCGTCGTTAATCCAAGATGTTGCTCCAGTTAATTCAGGCATTTGTTCACGTAATTTCATGTTAAAATCCTCCTCTACATTAATTAAACTGAATATTCTGTATTTTACAGTTAGAAAACTATCTTTTCTATTTTAATGGCAGCAGTAGAGGAAGTTCTCCTCTACTCTACCGTTATTTATTAAAGTGTTTTTTGACCTGGTTTCCAGTTAGCTGGGCAAAGTCCGCCAGTTTGAAGTGCTTGAAGTACACGTAATGTTTCTTCTACGCTGCGGCCGATGTTGTTATGGTTTACAACTGCATATTGTAATTCACCTTCTGGATTAATAATGAATAATCCGCGAAGCGCTACGCCTTCTTCTTCAATTAATACGCCGTAATCACGTGCTACTGCATGAGTTGGATCTGCAGCTAATGGATAATTTAAATCTCCAAGCCCATTATCTTTACGATCTGTGTTAATCCAAGCTAAGTGAGTATGAATTGTATCTGTAGAAACACCTACCACTTCAGCATCTAGATCCTCAAACTCTTCGTAGTGATCTGATAGGGCTGTAATTTCTGTTGGACATACGAATGTAAAGTCCATTGGATAGAAGAACAATACTGTCCATTTACCGTTTTTCATATTTTCTTCTAAACTTACTTTTCCAAATTCCTTATTTGCAAGTACAGCTTCCATTTCGAAGCGTGGTGCTTGTTTTCCTACCATACGTTCTGCCATGTCAAAACCTCTCCTTGTACAATGTATTTAACAAGCCTATGCTTGTATGTATTATTTTTAATGCAATCAGCACTATTTACTATTTGATAACGATTATTAGTATCATTATAAACTAGTAATAACTATTGATTACATTCTTTATTATACACGAGCTATTATTATAGTCAATACTTTTTTATAATCATTTTAATCTAGGATTGATTATCGAATATTTCTCACTCTTTTTATTCTTTCCCTTGATCAATCCTATGTATGCAGGGATGAATGAACATAGAAGATACTAAAAAACTTCCCTTGCTTCAACATATTTGCTTTTACAGTGTGCTGCAACAAGATTTCGAATCTCAATTATGTTCTTTATAAATACAATAAAAGAGAATGAGACATAACGATCTAAATCCAATTTAGAGACGAACAAATGGTATAAATCATCTAATAAGGGTCACTACTTGTTACTTAAAACCTGCTTTTACCCTACCCATTAAAAAATCCGAACGAGTTTAATTCTCCATCAAGAATCAAACTCGTTCGGATCTTCCTTCAACTAAACTACTTTTGTCCAGCCTCTTTTATTTATTTCTTATCATTCGGATATACAAGACCGATTTGCTCTCGCACTTTATCCATCACGTGCATTGTTAGATATGAATTTTCATAAGAATTTGTGTCCGATTCCATCTTTCCTTGCTTTAACAGCTCTACGAATTCATTTATTTCATAGTACATAGCAGGATAAGGCTGATCGACCGTTAACTCTTCTACCCGTCCGTCATTGTATCGAATTTCTACCTTTTCAGCGGTATGTATTTTGTCAATAATCATACTGCCTTTTTCTCCTTGAATTTCACTTGGTAAATGCGAATTTGTAATTTTAGAATACATGATGACCGCGTCACGATCTTCGTACTCTAAAGCAACTGATCCTTCTCCATCTACTCCAGATTCTAGCATAAACGCCGTTGCCTTTATTTTATGAGGCCCTCCAAACAACGTAATCAGAGGATACAGACAATATACACCTAAATCCATCAGTGAACCGTTGGCAAGCTCTGGCTTAAAGGCATTAAGCACGATACCTTCTTTGTATTTATCGTAACGAGAAGAATACTGACAGTAAGATGCCACGTATTTTCGAATTGGACCAATTTTATGTAAGTTCTCTTGAATCACGTTGAAGTTAGGAAGAAGGGTTGATTTCATCGCTTCCATTAGTAACACATTGTGATTCTTGGCTGCTTGAATCATGCGAGTTACTTCTGCTGCATTGGCTGCGAGCGGTTTTTCACACAGTACATGCTTGTTATTTTTCAAAAATAAGATAGCTTGTTCCGCATGATAAGCATTTGGAGTAGCAATATACACGGCATCAATTTCAGCACTTGCTGCCATTTCCTCCAAATCAGTAAATATATGAGGAATATCATATTTACCTGCAAATGCTTCTGCTTTTTCAATGGTTCGAGAATAAACAGCTGCAAGCTGAAAGTCGTCTACATACTGAGCTGATTCTAACAGTCGATCTGTTATCCAGTTTGTTCCTATTACACCAAAACGAATCATCTTTTCATCTCCTTTTTATCATCTATGTTGTATTGTATCGTTTTTAAAAAGAAAAACGAAGAAATAATAAAAAATCTAAACCATTTTCCGTTGCTTTATATCTATTTTGTTCTATATAAAAAAACAGCTCACAACAAATGTAAGCTGTTTTTTTATATGACTCAAACGTAAGCTTATGCTTTCTCACCCACTACAGCAAAACGTTCGTTTACATAGTTTTTATTCTCTAACTCATCTATTAAAGCAATCGCATAATCAGCATAGCTAATATAGCTTTCATTTTGACTATTTGTGATCACGTGATCTTTTCCTAATTGATAGGCTCCAGTGCGAGCACCTTCTGGGTCAAAAAAAGCGGCTGGGCTTAAATAAGTCCAATCTATAGTTGATTTTTCTAGTTCTTTTAAACCTTTGCCCATATTTGAAGCCGTTGGATAATAAGCTGCTGTAAAACCTTCTGTGCTCATTAAAGGCATTGTTTTTTCTTCATCTACAAATAAACTTCCTGCACCGCCCACTACTGCGAGTCGCGTTTGAACACCTTGAAATGCTTTAATAAGTGATTGTATAGACTCAACGTGCATCTGTTCGCTTCCGGGAGGTGCATTAAATGCGTCTACCACAGCATCGAACTGTTCAATGTCTTTTGAAGTAATGACAAAAATATCTTTTTCAATTACGTTTGTTTGATTTTTTAGTTTAGAAGCATTTCGAACAATGGCTGTTACTTCATGTCCTCTCTGTTTTGCTTCTTCCATAATTAATTGACCTGCTTTTCCTGTTGCTCCAATAACGCCAATTTTCATTTTTATTCTCTCCTTTTATTTTTGTTGTAACCACAATAGTTACACATTACACAAAAAAATTTGAGCTTTTATAACACTGCTATTTCTTTTCAGCTCGTTGTAACCATTATAGTTACACGTTATTCAATTTGTCAACCTCACTATTCATTTTTTTACGAGATAAAAGATTTTAGGGATCGCTAAAAAATCCACAAAACAATAGCTTATTTACTATTTCAAAATATTCCCATATTTTCAACTTATTTTTATCTCAGAGTACTTTTTTATGAAAAAAGGTTTCTTTTTTATAAAAAAGTGTTATACTAGGTATATTATTTCTTGTTCGGTGTTAACAAATAGAAAGACTTTCTTTAAAGTGATTCTTATTGAAATTGAGCAGAGATAGTAATATATTCGTGGATTTTCCACACAGGAGGTACTACAATGGTACAAGGTAAAGTAAAATGGTTTAATGCAGAAAAAGGTTTTGGA
Source organism: Priestia sp. SB1 (assembly GCF_038898415.1). NCBI lineage: Bacteria > Bacillati > Bacillota > Bacilli > Caryophanales > Bacillaceae > Priestia > Priestia sp. SB1. The sequence continues at coordinate 548,638 of NZ_JBBJSS010000003.1, forward strand.
TTCATCGAAGTAGAAGGACAAGACGACGTATTCGTACACTTCTCAGCTATCCAAGGCGAAGGTTTCAAATCACTTGAAGAAGGTCAAGAAGTTACATTTGAAATCGAAGATGGAGCTCGTGGACCACAAGCTGCTAACGTTCAAAAGTAATTGATTAAGAAGCTGTCACTTTAGTGACAGCTTCTTTTTATGTCTATTTAACCAATTAAAATTTGATTTTCCTGCCAAAGATTAGTCAAGTTCGTATCCGCGAGCCGCTGATGCGTCTCTTTTACGCTAAGCCAGCGATGCTTGTTGAAAACAAAGCGAGTTTCAGGAAGTTCAGTCCATATTTCCTGTACAGACTGGACATTTAACAGAACAAAGTTTGCTTCGTTTCCTTCTTCCACTCCATACTTTTCTTTTCCAATCAGCCGGGCTGGTATACTTGTAATCATTCGGAGCAACTGCCGCTGATCATCTGGACTTCCCATATGTGCAGCATAGGCAGTTAGTAACCCTACTTGCAGCAAGTCTGCTTTTCCAAACGGATGAAAGGGGTCGTTCACGTTATCAGATGCAGTAGCAATCGGAATCGCTGCTTTTTGTATGTCGCGAATACGCGTTACGCCTCGTCTTACAATTCCTTTATCTTCCCTTCCCTGTAAATATAAATTAGAAGCAGGTAATGTGACAACTCCAATTTTCGCCTGTTTCAAAAGGTTTAAGATTTCTTTCACTTTTGCATCAGTCATTCCTGCAAGCGAACAAAGATGCCCCACTACCACTTTTCCTTCCATATTCAATTCAATTGTTCTATGAGCAATATTAATTATCGTATCAACAGATGGATCATCGCTTTCATCCACATGTAAGTCAAGAGGTTTATTATAGGCTTGAGCCAGCGAAAACAGAGCATCAATCTCTTTTTCTGGATTTCCAGCTAAATGAGGACAGCCTCCAATCGCATCAATTTCAAGGTCGAATGCTCGTTCAATTTTAGTCATCTTATGCATATCATCAATGTCTAAGTTAGAGAATAGCGGAACAACCTGCACATCCATATACGGGCTTAATTCATCTCTCACTTCGACAGCCGCTTGTAAACTTCGAAATAAGCTATCTTCTTCCATGCTGCAGTCAAAATCAATATGCGTTCGAATCGTAGTCGTACCGTTAGCTAATGCCTGCAAAGCAGTTTTTAACATTCGCTGCTTAATTTCTTCTTCTGGAAATGCCGGCAGGCTGCTGCTGTAATTTTTAATGGCTTCTTGAAGAGTTCCAGATAGATTGGGTACCTGAGGAAGCGAATGAGCTTTGTCTAAATGCATATGCATATCTACAAATCCTGGTAATAGTACACGCCCCTGTGCATCAAGTGACGTTTCTTTTCCTAACACGGCCGCGTGTAGCGGAAAAAACTCGTCACCTTCAAGATAACCGTTTTGTAAAACGATAGAAGTATACATTCCATTTGAAATTTTCACTTCAAAAAGAGCGTGATCGTGCATAATTGGCAAGCGAACATTAATTAAGTGAAGCAATATAATTCCCTCCTCAATTTTTCAACTTCTTCATTTTTCATAGACCGCTTTATCTTATTTATCATTTATTGTTTAAAGCATTAATTCGCCAAATTTAGCGAATCACCTTCTCTCTAAAGGCCTTTATTTACAGAGAAAAAAGCAAGAACAAAAAAAAGGAGCAGCGTCCCCACGCTGCTCATCAAAGAAAAAATGCTAGAAAATAGATAGAATGTACTTCCCATGGTTAAATGAGGGCTTACAGATAAAGCTTCAGTGAGTGATTTCATGCTTTGCATCGCTATTCTCCCCAGAAAGCAATGCAGATACAAGCAAAAAATTTCCACCACTCGCTCACACTGTAAATAGACACATAAGAAAAAGCCCAAACAAAGGCAGGTCTCTCAAATACAATGAGCAAAAACCTACCCGCCTGGGCTTTTATCCCTTCGGTGTCATATCCACTTCTTTTCAAAAATGAATATGTGAATCGCTTGGACCAAACTTTCTACTAACGTAAAAATGGGAACCTAGATTCACTTTTTACTCATAGTCCTATCATTTACGGTGATAAGGTAGAAACGTCTGAGCCATATTCTCAAACATATATGAGTGAACCGTATTTAGCTTTTTCTTGTCTACAAATATACTATAGGTCTCTCTATAAGTCAAATATAAACGAATAATCTTTTTAATAAAATTATATATAGTTCGCCTTTTACAAAAGTTTACTTTTTTAAAAAGTTTGTTAAACTATCTAACACAGTAGTTGCATCTTCTTATAATCCTGCTTATACTTCGAACTACTTACATTATCTATAAAGGTCTTCACTCTGTTGAAGACAAAAAGCGATCTAGGGTTCCGTTTAACACATGTTAAAGGCTGGTCCGAGAGAGAGCGTGCGGAACGGTCCGTATACACGGAAGGATAAAAGCCTGGGAGAATGACATCATTCTCCCAGGCTTTTCTTTTTTACTAGTATAAAATAGAGGAAAGAAGGGATTTATATGAACAACCAACCAGCGTTAAGTAAATCGCTAAAGGTATATCAAATTGTATTTTTGGGTCTTGCCTGGATGACTCCGATGATTTTCTTTACAGTTTACGGAGTAGCCTACGATGCGGCTGGAGGGCAAATGGTCCTTGCTTATTTAATTGCTTTTTTAGCTATCTTTTTTACCGCATATAGCTATAGCCGAATGGTAAAAGCATATCCAATAGCAGGATCTGCTTATACGTATACGAAAAAAGCTATACATCCTCGCCTTGGCTTTTTAGTAGGCTGGGCACTTCTTTTAGACTATATTTTCTCCCCTATTATCGCTATTTTAACATTTGGTATTTTTATGCATACAGAATTTCCTTCTATTCCTGTATACGTATGGGTCATTGTCATGAACATTATCTTAGCTTTAGTCAATATTGTTGGTATTAAATCTGTCGCTCGTATAAGCGGCATCTCTGTTGTAGTTCAGATTCTATTTATAAGTTTGTTTTGTTTATTTATCATCAAAGATATTGCAACAGGTCAAGCTAGTTCTTCTACTCTTTTTTCACTTCATCCTTTTTTGGCTTCAGATGTACCGTTTACGACTATCTTTTCTGGAGCTGCGCTCATTTGCTTTTGCTTTTTAGGATTTGATGCCGTTACAACAATGGCGGAAGAAACGATTCAACCGGAAAGGACCATTCCAAAAGCCATTTTTCTTATTGTTTGTATTGCAGCTGTTATGTACATCGCTATTTCGTATTTTACACAGATTGCCTATCCGGGATTCACATTTACTAATCCTGATAATGCTGCCTACACCCTTGTAAAATTAGTGGGCGGAAATCTTTTAAGCAGTCTATTTATTACGGTCTTAATTATCGCAACCTTTACTCAAGGAGTTTCTTCAGTCACAAGCGTGACTCGCTTTTTATATGCTTTAGGCCGTGAATCCGTGCTGCCTCAGAAGGTATTTTCATATATTCATCCAACGTTTAAAACGCCCGTGGTGAATATCTTGCTTGTTACCGCTTTTTCGTTTTTGGGAATGTTTATTGATTTAAACACAGCCGTTACTTTTGTCAGTTTCGGTGCCTTAACCGCTTTTACATTTGTTAATCTATCAGTCATTGCCCATTTTTATATTAAGTTAAAGAAACGATCGTTTACTGAAACAATACTTTATTTAATCTTCCCTTTGATAGGAGCGGCATTTATCGGATGGCTGCTCACACTGTTAAACAAAGACACTCTTTTGATTGGTGTCGCCTGGCTTACGGTTGGGTTTCTCTATTTATTTGTAAAATCTCGACTATCGGCTCCTTTTGTAAAGAGAGATCATTCAAAAGTGACGGTCCCTGAAAAATAAACTGAAAAATCAGTTTTCGTGTCAGGTATTCTAACAAACTGCTTGTCAACTTATTTTCAAACATACTATACTACGATTAATCGAAAGCCAAAAATGGATAAAGGTTCTTACAGATGTTAAGAACAAAAAAGCTGTCTAGGGTTCCGTTTAACATACGTTAAAGACTGGTCCGAGAGAGAGCGATATGGCGCTATGCTGTATAACACGGAAGGATAAAAGCCTGGGAGACTACTCTCCCAAGCTTTTATCCTTTTTTTATTCTAAGGAGGTTATTTTATGAGTTATATCTGGAAGCAAACCATCCCAGCGGGCGGAAAATGGTCAGGACGAATTGGAAGAGGAAAATCAGTGACGTTTACCGCACAAGAATCCGGTGCAAACGCATCCCTACTATTGTACAACGCTTATGATTTAACGGAACGATACAACATGCCTGATACCTTAAAAGCTCAGCATACTGCTCATTTAACAAAAGGACACGTTCTGATGAGTGACAACGGCAGAGCATTTGCAAGCATTACTGCTGACACCACCGGCTGGCATGATACCATTTCAGGCTACACTACGCGCAGCTTAACTCATCAAAAATACGGTGCATCTACTTATCAAGAATCCCGAAACGAATGGCGAAGGAATGGCGAAGAAAACTTCTCAATGGAGCTTCTGCGCAACGGTTTAACAACACGGGATTTAGTCCCTAATCTTAACTTATTTTCAAAAGTATACTGCGACGAAGAAGGCAATATGAATTTTGTTTCTTCTCATTGTAAAAAAGGAGATTTTATTACGCTTAGAACAGAGATGGATTTGCTTTTTCTACTGTCTAATACACCTAACCCCCTAGACCCGAGCGAAACGTATCCTTCTGTTCCGATTGAAATAACCGTAGATGAAGCAGCTCCTGTAAGCTCAGACGACTACTGTTTAAATTTTAGGCCTGAAAATAAACGAGCGTTTGAAAACACATGGTCTTATGACCTATTGCTTGGAAATAAAACATTATCAACGATTTAAAAATGAAGGAGGCTTCTATAATGGCTGTATTTAATCGAGTGGAAAGCAGCAGAAAAATAGAGAACGCAATTTATGATGAAACGGTACTGGCTGGGGACGGCTGGATGCACCAACTTAAAGCAGGCCAAACTCTTAGAATAATAGATGTAAAAGGAAATCAAGCAGCGGATACGTTATTCTTTGATGCAGAAAATCCAGAAGATCATTACAGTGCAGTATCGACGATTGCTAATCAAGGAAATATTTATTTATCCACCGGCACGGTGCTGCTTTCTCAATCTGGCAAAGAACTAGTCAAAATTGTAGCTGACACGTGCGGACGCCACGATACCCTAGGTGGAGCTTGTTCCGCACAAAGCAACACCGTACGTTATGCACATGACACGCTTCCGATGCATAACTGCCGAGATACATTTATGCTGCAGCTATCAAAATATGATAGCCGCTACACTAAAAGAGATTTAGCACCGAACGTAAACTTTTTTATGAATGTACCTGTGACGCCAAGCGGCGGATTAACGTTTAATGACGGAGTGTCTGCACCTGGATACTATGTAGAAATGGAAGCGATCAATCCTACACTTGTATTGATCAGCAACTGCCCTCAGCTTAACAATCCGTGCAACGATTATAACCCTACCCCTATTCGCTTAGTTATTTGGGATTCATTATAAAAAGGAGTGTTCATCTATGTTTACAAAAGTATTAATTGCGAACCGAGGAGCAATTGCTGTTAGAATTGAGCGAACATTACGACATTTCGGAGTGAAATCTGTGGCTGTTTATACAGAAGCTGATCAAGACAGCCTGCACGTTGATGAAGCAGATGAAGCCATTTTAATTGGCAGCGGCCCGGTCAAAGAAAGTTATTTAAACGAAGACCTTATTCTAGATATCGCAAAGAAAACAGGAGCGGAAGCTATTCATCCAGGCTACGGTTTTTTAAGCGAAAACGCGGAGTTTGCTCGTCGCTGTCGAGCTGAAGGAATTGTATTTATTGGTCCTACACCTCAGCAAATGGAAATATTCGGATTGAAACATTCAGCTCGGGAAATTGCGCAAAAAGCGGACGTGCCTTTGCTTCCTGGTACACCTCTTATTACAGATGTATCAGAAGCTGTACGTGCTGCTGAAGAGATTGGCTATCCCGTTATGTTAAAAAGTACAGCTGGCGGCGGCGGAATTGGAATGCGTGTTTGCCAGGATGAAAAAGCTCTTCAAGCCGCTTTTGACTCAGTTTGCCATTTAGCACAAACAAACTTTAAAAACAGCGGTGTTTTTTTAGAGAAATACATTCAAAAAGCTCGCCATGTGGAAGTTCAAATCTTCGGGAATTCTTTTGGAGAAGTAGTAGCTTTAGGGGAACGCGACTGCTCTATTCAGCGAAGAAATCAAAAAGTAATTGAAGAAAGCCCAGCTCCAAACTTCCCTTCATATATACGGGAAAATATGCTGCAAGCAGCTACTCGACTAGCTAAAGAAGTCGGATACCGAAGTGCAGGAACGGTAGAATTTTTATATGACGCCGAAGCGGAGAAGTTTTATTTTTTAGAAGTAAATACTCGTCTTCAAGTAGAACACGGCGTTACAGAAGAAGTGTTAAACATCGATTTAGTAGAATGGATGCTTAAAGAAGCATGCGATGAGCTGGTAAACCTTCCTTCTTTGCTTCCTGTTCCTTCAGGTCACAGTATCCAAGCGCGTATTTATGCCGAAGATTGCTTAAATGATTTTCGTCCAAGCGGCGGGCAAATCGACCAAGCCATTTTCTCTAAAAGTGCTCGAGTTGAAACATGGGTGCGAGACGGCATTACTGTAACATCACTTTATGATCCTATGCTAGCTAAAATTATCGTTCATGGAAAAACACGAGAAGAAGCTCTTCTAAAATTGAGCGCTGCTTTAAAAGATACAAGATTATACGGCGTTACTACTAATCTTCAATACTTGCAGGGACTGTTAGAAGAAAAAGCGTGTAAAACAGGCGATGTGTATACTCAAATGCTTAACTCATATACTCCGAGCGAACAAGCAATTGAAGTATTAGACGGCGGCGTTCAGTCTACTGTTCAAGATTACCCGGGACGCACCGGGCACTGGAATGTAGGAGTTCCTCCCTGCGGCCCAATGGATCCTTTTGCTTTTCGCATAGGAAACAAACTTCTCGGAAATTCACCGGATGCCCCGGGAATTGAAATGACTCTCCGAGGCGGCTCTTATAAATTTAGAGACGATGTATCTTTTTGTATTACCGGTGCTAACATGCATGCTACATTAGACGGCGCTGAAATTCCCATTTATAAAACCATTCAAGCAAAGCCGGAACAAATTCTTTCATTTGGTGAAGCAACCGAAGGAATGCGCACGTATTTACTGATTGGCGGCGGACTTGATATGCCTAAAATATTAGGCAGTTCTTCTACTTTTACACTAGGAAGCTTCGGAGGACACGGCGGAAGAGCACTTCGCACGGGAGATGTACTGCGTGTTTCTGACTACGCTCACGTTGAAAATGAACTTGCTCTTTCCTACCAGCCGACCATGTCTAAAGAATGGACAATCGGAGTGATTCCCGGCCCTCATTGTACAGAAGAGTTTTTGCAGCCAGAGTACTTGCAGCAGCTAACAGATACAAAATGGGAAGTTCATTTTAACAGCTCTAGAACAGGCGTTAGGTTAATAGGTCCCGCTCCTTTTTGGACGCGTGAAGATGGAGGAGAAGCCGGTTTGCATCCATCAAATATTCATGATAATGCCTATGCCATCGGCACCTTAGACTTAACCGGAGATATGCCTATTTTACTTGGCCCAGACGGCCCGAGCCTCGGCGGCTTTGTTTGCCCTGTTACGACTGCCTCAGCAGAGTTTTGGAAAATAGGACAGCTTCATCCCGGAGATAAAATTTCGTTTAAATTAATTGACCTTGAACAAGCTGAAAAACTCAAATGTACGCAGGAAGACTTTTTACAGCGTATCGGAACATCCGCATCACTTCCTATGTTTACAAATCCAGTAGCACAGCCGCTCAAAAGCGATTATCCGCTGCTGATCAACGAAACGGAAAATAGACGATTCCCTTTTTCCGTCCGCTGCTCAGGCGATGCAAATATACTTGTAGAATACGGAGAAATGGAGCTGGATCTGCTGCTTCGCTTCCAAGTGCATGCTTTAATGGAAGCTATTCAAAAGCATAAGGATTTACCAGTTCTAGATTTAACGCCTGGTATCCGTTCTCTTCAAATTCATATTGATGCAACAAAGATGTCTATTCTTGAACTGTGTCAGCACATTTCAGCTATAGATCGGGCGCTTCCTCCTCTTGAAGAAATGGAAGTTCCGTCTCGTATTGTAAAACTTCCACTTTCATGGGATGATCCTGCGACTCAATTAGCTATTGAACGCTATCAGCAAAACGTTCGTCCAGATGCCCCCTGGTGTCCAAGCAATCTAGAGTTTATTCGCCGAGTAAACGGTCTGGATCACATTGAAGATGTGAAACGAGTTGTATTTGACGCTAATTATCTTGTAATGGGGCTTGGAGATGTATATTTAGGCGCGCCTGTTGCTACGCCTCTAGACCCTCGTCACCGTTTAGTGACAACGAAATATAATCCCGCTCGTACATGGACACCTGAAAATGCAGTTGGTATTGGCGGTGCGTATATGTGCGTATACGGAATGGAAGGTCCTGGGGGCTATCAATTTGTGGGACGCACGATTCAAATGTGGAACCGACTTCGTCAAACGGAAAATTTTGAAGCAGGAAAACCGTGGCTTCTTCGTTTCTTTGATCAAATTCAATTTTATCCAGTAGAAGCAGATGAGCTTTTAAAACTGCGCGAAGATTTTCTTCGCGGGAGATTTGAAGCAGATATTACGGAGACAACGTTTAAACTTGGAGAATATTTAGATTTTCTTTCATCTATTGAAGAAAGCACGGCTGCTTTTCGTCAAACCCAGCAGGCTGCTTTTCAAACAGAGCGAGAAGATTGGAAAGCACTCGGCTTAGCTGAGTACGTCTCTGAACATGAAACGGCTGAAATTACGGAACAAGAACTGCCCGAAGGTACGGAAGCCGCGCGCTGTACAATGCCGGGAAGCGTATGGAAAGTTCTTGTTGAAGAAGGACAAAAAGTTGAAAAAGGCGATACGTTAATTATCGAAGAAAGTATGAAAATGGAGTTTCCACAGCTAGCACCTATGGATGGATATATCAGTTCTATTCATGTAAAACCCGGCGATGAAGTACAAGCTGGACAGCTGATTGCCGGTATAAAAGCCTTTGCTCCAATTACTCATTAAGGACGGTGGATACAATGAAAACAGTGAGCTTGCCTAAAACATTTTCGGTTCAATGGTTACGTGATATGTATATCAAAAAAGAATTAACTCCGGAAGATGTAGTACATCAAATTCTTACGCGTGTAGAAGCTGATAAAGACATGAATATTTGGATTACCCCCCCTACACTCGGTGAGTTAAAACCTTATCTCGATCGCTTAGCTACCCTAAGCCCTGAAGCGTTACCTTTATGGGGAATTCCATTCGCCGTTAAAGATAATATCGATGTAGCCCATGTATCGACGACAGCCGGATGTAAAGAATATACGTATATCCCTTCTGCACATGCTACGGTTGTTCAACGTCTTATTGATGCAGGTGCTATTCCTCTTGGAAAGACCAACTTGGACCAATTTGCTACAGGGCTGGTCGGTACACGAAGCCCTTACGGCGAAACGCACAATGCGTTAAAGTCCGAGCTCATTAGCGGCGGATCGAGCTCAGGGTCAGCTGTATCCGTAGCTCGCGGGCACGCTGCTTTTTCTTTAGGTACCGATACAGCAGGTTCAGGGCGCGTTCCAGCCGGTTTAAACCGTTTAATTGGCTATAAACCTTCTCTCGGAGCGTGGCCATCTGCAGGTGTAGTTCCGGCGTGTAAAAGCTTAGACTGCGTCACTGCTTTTGCTCATGAATGGAGTGACGTACTGCTTGTAGATTCTATTATTAGAGGGGTAGACGATCAAGATCCATGGTCACGCTCTGTTGTTCGGGCTTCTTCGGCTCTCCCTGAAAAAATTTGTATGGTAAAAGAACCGCTCTCATTTTACGGACCGTTTGCTGAGCAGTACGAGGAAGCTTGGAAGCAAGCAGTGAAAAAGATTGAAGATTTATCTATTCCCATTGAATACATTGACGGCTCGTATTTAAGCGAAGCAGCTGCTTTATTGTATGACGGCCCATACGTAGCGGAGCGCTGGGCTGACTTAGGAGAATTTATTACTTCTCATGAAGAAACAGCATTTCCTGTAACCGAGCAAGTCCTTCGTTCAGGAGCTAAATCAGAATATGATGCTGCTGCTTTATTTCAAGCTTCACATAAGCTTCAATCCTTTAAACATAAAGCATATCATCAGCTTAAAAATGCTGTTCTTGTTATGCCGACAGCAGGCGGAACGTGGACGCGGGAACAAGTAAGAGAAAATCCAATTGAAACAAACAGTGACATGGGGCGTTTTACAAACCATTGTAACTTGCTCGACTTATGCGCTGTCTCTCTTCCATCTCAAGATGCAGATCTTGATTTACCGTTTGGCATTTCATTTTTCTCTACATTTGACGGCGAACAATTCATTTGCGGGCTTAGCGAAGTGTTTTTAAATGGTGAACGAACGGTTGATTCAAGAAAAGATACAACCTTAGTAGCTGTTTGCGGTTTGCATATGCGCGGGTTTCCACTTGAATTTCAAATGCGTGAACACGGAGCTTCATTCGTACGAAAAGACCAAACCGCTCCTTATTACCAGCTTTTTAAACTGCCTACTTCTCCAGCAAAACCGGGGCTGCTGCGAACGCATCAACAAGGAGAAAAAATTGAAGTTGAACTTTGGGAAATGCCCTTATCACTACTCGGCTCTTTTGCCGATTCTATCCCTTCTCCTCTTGGACTAGGCAAAATCACTCTCGAAGACGGCAGTGAAGTAGCGGGTTTTCTTTGTGAAGCTCATGCGACAGAAGATGCGGAGGATATTACGTCTTATAGAAGCTGGCGGGCTGTTTATAGTTGAATAAAAGAGCTGCCTCTAAGTCAGGGTTTCGACTTAGAGGCGGCTCTTTTGAGTTATAAAAACCTTACTATAAAAGCGCTCTTATTTTAAGGAATCACTTATTTGGTCCGGTCTTTTTTATGTACTTTTTCTCTTTTTCATCCACCAGCCTGCACCAACTATCACTCCGATTATAAGAATAACAAATATTAAACGGTCTACATCATGCAAATATTTTTGGATTTTTTCAATATCTCCAAGTCCTCCTACATAGAGCAAAAAAACAAACCACGGAAAAATGCCTAAGGTGCTGTATAAAACAAAGTCCTTAGATTTGATTTTACTAAGGCCTGCCAAATAGGTTATATAGTTTGCGATACTGATGGGACGAGAAATCGTAATACTCCATTTTCCGTATTTATGAAACCATTTTTGAGCACGCTTTATATTTTTTTCACCAAACCAGCGTTTGGTAATAGATTCAAACCTGTATCCCATCACGAACGGAATATAGTTGAATGCGATATAAATAACGGTATTGACAGCTGAAACAATAAGGATTTTCCATATTGAAAGCTGCAGCACCGAGCCAATGAGCAAAATCGATAACGTACACGGAAAAGGAATTGCCGCAGCTTCGATTGCTGTAGCAATAAAGATGCCCACTATGCCTAAGTTTTGTACAAAATCAATAAACCCTTGCACCTTTTTTCTCCTTTCAATCATACAAATTTCACGTTCTTTCATCATAACTCAAACTATTCAAAATTTCACGATTTCAAAGCAATTTTACTAGTAAAAAAAGCTTATATGCACCGGTTTGCTATATTTGATTATCTTCTATCATATGCAGTTCATAAGTGAAGTAACGCAAAAAAAGAAAATAGCAGAAAAAAACTCTTTTATTAGTTGTAATAAAAGAGTCTTTTCTGTCCTGCTATTATTTAATTTTAGCAATGATTTTCCCTTTCACATGGCGTTTTGAAAGCTCTTCTAATGCACTTGGCACTTCTTTTAACGAGATGATGCGCTCAATCATCGGAGCTACTTTCTTCTCTACTACTAATGCTAAAAGCTCATCGCCCATTTTTGCTAAATCCGCTTGCGCCATCATGTCATCAATGTGGTGTGCAGCATTTAAAGCTACTTCATGATAAGAAATCACTTTTGTAAAAGGCTTTACTTTTGTATAGTCAGGTGCACCAGCAATATGTGCTAAATGTCCTCTATAGGCAATCATATCTAAAGAATCCGTTGCGTTCTTTGCGCTCACCGTGTCAAGCACAGCATCTACGCCGCGGCCATTTGTCAGCTCCAATACTTTTTCCACGACATTTTCCTCGCGATAATCAATTACATAATCAGCGCCTAACGACTTCACATACTCATGATTATGTGCTGAAGCTGTTGAGAAAACGGTTTTTCCAGCGTTTTTAGCAAGCTGCACGCCAAAGCCCCCTACGCCTCCAGCTCCTCCGTGAATTAAGATGGTTTGAATATGGTTCATTGGAAATTTACGAAATAGTGCTTCATACGCCGTGTAACCTGCAGTAGGCAAAGCAGCAGCTTCTTCAAATGTAACAGCATCAGGAATGCGCGAAATTGAATGAGCAGTTGTGACCGCATATTCAGCATATCCGCCTTTTTTCATAAAGTCCCCGTGATAGACAACGCGGTCTCCTTTTTTCCAGTCAACTACTCCTTCTCCAACTTCATCAATTGTCCCAGCTACATCCAAACCTAGAATGTGAGGATATGTCCAATGAGGATTTCCATTAGTAGCCGTTTTATAATCCACTGGATTAAGTCCCACTGCGTGAACTTCAACTACTACTTCTCCTTTATTTGGAAGAGGTTTTTCTATTTCTTCTACTTTCATTTCTGTCCATTTATTTTTATCTTGCAATAATAATGCTTTCACAGTCTAACTCTCCTTTTTAAATCATTTGCTTAGCGTTACTTTTATTATTTTATCTAAAAATGATTTGCTTACTATTTTTATTTTAAAGAGAGCTTGTCTATAATACAAATTAGAAAATAAATAGATATCCATAAATAAATTTATAAGAAAGGATAGCATAAATGATTGATTTTGAATGGTATCGCAGCTTTATTAGCATTTACAAATATCGATCCGTTTCTGAAGCAGCCAGAGCGAGGATCTTAACACAGCCGGCCATGAGTCAGCACTTAGCTGCTTTAGAAGCTGAAATAGGCGAAGGTTTATTTATCCGTGCACCAAGAAAGATGATTCCAACAGAAAAAGGTAAAGAACTGTACACGCGTATTGTCCCGTTAATTGAAAGTCTAGAAGCTGCTTCAATTGAATTAAAAATGACCGCTTCATCTCCCGACGCGCTGCCGGTCGTAAAAATTGGTTCTCCCGTAGAGTATTTTACCGAACAAGCTTTAGAAAGAATAAAAGATGCAGGTATCCGCTGCTACAGCCAGTTTGGTATTGCTTCTGTTTTACTTGAAAAGATACAAAGCGACGAAATTGATATTGCGATTACAACCCAAAGATTGCAAATACCAGGAGTCGAATATACGGTCATTGAAGAAGAAGAGTTTGTCTTAACCGTCCCTCCTTCTTTTGAAATGACACCCAATGAAGACATAGAGGATTTTTTATACAATCAGCGGTGGATTAGCTATGGCCTTGAACTTCCTATTATCAGGCGTTTTTGGCGACAGCATTTTAAAAAACGGCCTGAAATTCAGCCTCATCATGTGATTCCAAATCTCCAAACGGTGTTAAAAGCCATTCAGCATCACATGGGAATCAGCCTGCTTCCCCGCTATTTGATTCAAGAAGCGCTCCAAGAAAAAAAGGTGAAAATCGAACTTGAACATTTAGCGGTAAAAAATCAGATCTTTCTTGCTTATAAACTTAAGCATCGAGATCATCCAGTCATTCAAAAAACGATACGCTCGTTAAAAAAAGAAACGAACCACTAATCAAACATCTTGATTAATGGTTCGTTTTTCACCTCGTCTAAAATCATTTTGTCCCAGTCTCTTCTTTTTTTGACAGTTGCTGTGCTGAATCTACTCCTACGAGATCTAAAAAGAAAATAAAAATAGGAATACCAAGAATCAGCCCCCATACGCCCAAGAAATGTTCACCAAATACTAAAATGATAAACGTAATGAATGTTGGCAAGTTTGTTTTAGATGACATAAGCTTTGGATTTAATACATAGCTTTCAAGTGCGTGAAGTACTACCACCATAATTAACACAGATAGTACTTTTACACCGCCTCCTAAACTGTAAGCGATTGTACAAAGCGGAATGAGTGAAACAAATACCCCAAGAACCGGCACTAGCCCTAGTAGAAAGACCATAACGCCAAGCGCAAGCAAATTAGGAAACCCTAACACCCACAGGGCAATAACGGATAAAATGCTGTTCACAAAAGCGATAATAAACTGAACTTCTATTACCTTGCCGAAGGAATTAACAAATTTTCTCCCCAAATAGCCAGCTTCTTTGAAAAACCAGCCCAGCCTAGATTGTTCCAGTTGGACAAATAATCGGTGAATCCGCGACTTTTCAAGTAAAAAGAATAGGCTTAACAAGAGTGCTAAGAAAACTTGTGCACTTACTTTTCCAATATTAGATAAATAGCTGTATACTAAATCAATATTCTGCTGAATATTTTCTGGTGATTTAAATCTCTTTAGATTATCGATAATATAGGTGACGAATGTATTATCAGGGGGGTGCTTGTAAAAATACATCAGCTTCTGTACAAGCTCAGTAACTTGCGTCATAATAACCGGGATATATACATATCCTACAATACCGAGAGCACCAATCAGTGCGATATAGATGACGATGAGTATAAGCGTTGAATTAAGCGGAAGCTTTCTTCTTAACGTTTGTTGAAGACGACCAATTAAAAAGGTAAAAATAAACGTAAATAACAGCAGCTGAAGCATACTTCTAATGCTGACAAGTAAAACTGTAATAATAATAAGCGTAATGATGCGAACAGTAAGTTTGTTGTGAAGCCAACTTCTTGCAATATTCATGAAACCTTCAATTCTCCTATCTCTCTTTTTCCCAAGTCATTTGTATACATATAAATAAAACGGATACGCTAGACGCTCATATCCGCTTTCGCTATATATAGTGTATCATTTAATATTCAAATTTTACTATATTTCGGCGCTTTTTAGTATGTCTTTATTTTCTCTCCGCTATTCTTTTTCATTTTCCCATACATTATGATAAATTAGCTTGTCTAAATCCCTTCTTTTTTCCCAGTTAGCTTGTTCTAAGATTGGTTTCTCGGGGTATTTATCTGTATAGCCAATTGACATGAGCGCTACAGGATCAATATGAGGAGGAATATGTAAAATGTCACGTACATCATTTTTTTTATAAAAACTTACCCATCCCATTGCCAGTCCTTCTGCATATGAAGCAAGCCACATATTTTGAATCGCACACGCAGTTGACATCATATCAGTTTCTGGAATTGAGTTTCTTCCGAGAACATGAGAGCCCCCTCTTGTTGGATCACACGTTACGCAAATAGTTAACGGCGCTTCTTTTAATCCTTGAATCTTTAGCTCTAAAAAACCTTCTTTCTTTTCACCTTCATAATGAATAGCCAGTGCTCTTCTCTCTTTATCTGCTGCCCAGGCAAGTTTATTTTTCACTTCTGTATCAGATACTAATATAAAATTCCAAGGCTGCATAAACCCGACGGAAGGTCCGCTGTGAGCAGCCTGTAGAATGTTATAAACCGTTTCATTCGGAATCTCATCAGACAAAAATGTGCGTACATCTCTTCTTCCGTAAATCGCTTTGTATACCGCTTGCTTTTCGTCGTTTGTAAACGAATTCATCTTTTTCAACCTCCATTAAACTCTTTTTTTAACTATTTTTCTAAAAAAACATTAAAAAAATGTGATCCAAACTTTATGTTTTCTCGTATTACTATATGAATCTATCATAAAGGAGGTTGCAAACATGTTCAACGACGTTTTAATGAACTTATTTAACGCGGTAAGCAGCATCATTAACACAATTGGATAATTTGATTGTACATATTGAGTAAGAGAGGAGGCATATTACATGCTAAACGAGGTACTTATGAACTTTTTTAACGCAGTAAGCAGCATCATCAACACAATCGGATAAAAAAAGCACAAAGAAAAGGGTAACTGCCATTACCACCGTCTTTATGCTTGACTAGTTCAAAATCATATATTTTACAATAAAAAGAACTCTTTGATTAGGAGTTCTTTTTATTTATCCTAACATGTTCCTTTTTATTTGTATATATACCTTGCCATTTCAACAGATTCACTTATATGTTGCAAGCATACACGTAGGTCTGCAGCTCGTAGTGCAGTTCTTTTAAGTCTTCGGCTGCTTGAGTCAATAACTTCTTTCGCTGAGCTGTATACACATCTAGAATCGCTCTTTCTACTTTTACCTTTTCTTCATATAAAATATCTAACTTATCTTCATTTCCTTCAAGGGAAATAGGCTTTAACATAGCAAATTGATAAATGGGTTGTCCATAATCCAATTTTGTTAAAATAGAACCTACTAATACATCCTGCGAGCATTCGTATACGAAGTTTAACAGCGTACTTAATTCTTCTAGACGAGAAATATCCAGCTCTGCATTTTCATTGATCACAGTCCCTATATATTGAAAGCACTCTTCTTCTAACTCATTGTAAATAGTTGTGATGCGGTGCAGTACTTCATTCAACTTCATAAAGTTCCCCCTTCACACACGCTTCTTGATACAACCATATGACAAAACTTGGTGTTTTATACTAACGAAAAAGCGAGGAATATAAACCTCGCTTTTTCTCTTTATCGATACATACTGGCAATGTCTTCAATAAACATAAGCGGTTCTTCTTCTGTTAGTTGTTTAATTGGAGAATAATCCTCTCCACCAAAACTTTGATCTATGTCTTCAATAAACGAAGAAACTTCTTCTGACTCTTCACGATTAGCCGGCACTTCGTATTTCTGTAATTCTGTACGGTGCACGACGGATAAAATATGGCGAGGAAATTGCTGCTTCGTTTTTCCAAAACAGTATACCGGCTTGTGTTTCAAAAAGCGTTCTACTTCCTCTTGCCGGTTATAAATGCTTCCATGATCACCCCAAGCTACCACAACTAGTTCAGCATCTTCCACAGCTTTTTGAATATATTCACCTGTTCTTGTTCCAACAGCTTCTTCTTTTGAAAGCATGCGTAAAAACGAAACATGATCGGTTTGATAGCTGAATAAATAAACGATTTCTAAAACTCCAAATCCCCACTTTTGCGCCAGGTCTATGCATTTGGATACAGCTGTATCATCGCTGTATTCATACGTATTTTCTGGAAAGGACAAGATAAACGTAAGTTTACGTTCGTTTACTTCACTCCATTTGCATAATAGAGAATATTTGTATGTGCCTGTTTCATCAAAAATAACTTCTTTTTTCACTGCTTCCATCCCCCTGCCTTCTTACAATCTTGTTACTTATCTATTGCAAATGAGCTAAGCAGTAATCGTAACCTTGACTGTTAAAAGTTTTATTTTATATGTATTTCAAAATCATGCCTTCATGACAACTTTTCTGCCATTTTTTCAAAAAGCATTTTTTTCTTCTATACATGCTTTTTACAGCTAGTGAACATTCACATATATATCTTTACTCTTTTCGGACCTCCAGTCAAAATAGATAAAATCAAAAGAATGGTCTATAATAAAGAAATAACCAATGAACTTTTCACTCATGTTTTTGACCGTTACGGATTTTTTCTCAGCAGGTATGTTCAAAACTGATCCTCTGAGAAAACAGAAGATAAATTTGTGTAAAGAAAGGATTTTGTAAATGGCTACTACACACACATTTACAAGAGGAGAAGAAATTGCAAATGCGATTACACACGGCGTTGGAGCCGTACTCAGCATTGTGGGATTAACGCTTTTAATCGTACTTTCTTCGTTAGAAGGAACGCCTTGGCATGTTATCAGTTTTACTATTTACGGAGTAACCATGCTGCTTCTCTATGTCTCCTCTACGCTTGTCCATAGCTTTCCGGAAGGTAAGGTAAAAGATCTTTTTGAGATATTTGACCATTCTTCTATTTATTTGTTTATTGCCGGTACGTACACTCCATTTTTATTTATCGCAGTAAAAGGAACCACCGGCTGGACACTTTTTGGAATTGTATGGGGCATCGCTCTTGCAGGAATTGTATTCAAAGCTTTTTTTGTGAAGAAATTCCTTTTTATTTCCACCATTCTTTACGTATTTATGGGATGGATGATTGTGTTTGCGTGGGATTCGTTAACTCAAAACATTGCCCATCAAGGAATTGTCCTTCTTGTAGTTGGAGGCGTGTTGTATACAATCGGAGCCGTTTTTTACGTATGGCGAGGATTTCGTTTTCACCATATGATTTGGCATATGTTTGTTCTTGGCGGAACCGTACTTCACTTTTTAGCAATCATTTTATATGTATTGCCTATAACCAATTAAAAAAGGGCCTTCTGGCCCTTTTTTAATTGGTTATAGAATTTCTTACCACAGTTTTGCCATTTGAGTCACAAGCGTATAGACTCCTAGCACAGCCATAATAACGACCACAAAACCGCCAAAAACGGTAAGCCAAGTCGGATGCTTGTAATCCCCTACTATCTTCTTTTTATACGCCGCTATAAGCATTGTACCGAGTGTAATAGGTAAGATTAACCCATTTAATGCTCCAGCTAAAATGAGCAGCGTGACCGGCTGACCAATCGTTAAGAAAACCAGGGTTGAAATCGTAATAAATGCAATGATAATCCAGTTTTCATATTTCTCAATCTTTTTGCTAAAGGATTTAATAAAGGAAACCGATGTATATGCCGAACCAATAACTGAAGTGATAGCCGCTGCTGCCATGACGACACCAAATAATTTATAGCCAATATCCCCTGCGGCTAACTGAAAAACAGAGGCTGGTGGATTATCGGGATTCAGTTTTAACCCTTGACTCAACACACCTAATGTTGCCAAAAATAGAAAAATTCGAATGATTGAAGCGATCGTAATGCCGGATACTGCTCCTCTTGTTACTTCCGGAATCGCGGCTTTTCCTTTGATTCCTGCATCTAATAAACGGTGACCTCCTGCAAATGTAATATATCCTCCTACCGTTCCTCCTACAAGAGTAACAATCGCCATTACGTCAATGTGATCCGGCCAAAATGTTTTAGATACCGCTTCTCCTACTGGCGGAGCGGAAGAAACCGCAACATACACCATTAAAATAATTAATATTCCGCCCATTAATTGAGCAAAACGATCCATTAATTTTCCGGCTTCTTTGACTAAAAAGATGGCAATAGAAATAATGGCTGTAATGACTGCACCAACTTTAGGAGAAATACCAAATAGCGCATTGAAGCCAAGACCCGCTCCTCCTACATTTCCAATATTAAATGCTAAGCCTCCGATTACAATTAAAATAGCAATAAATAAACCGAGACCTGGAAAAACACTGTTAGCAATATCCTGTGCTCTTTTTTCTGAGACGGCAATAATACGCCATACGTTTAGCTGAACGCCAATGTCTAATAAAATCGACAGTAAAATGACAAAACCAAAACTTGCGGCGAGAGCTTGTGTAAAGACCGTTGTTTGAGTTAAAAAACCTGGACCCACTGCTGAAGTAGCCATTAAAAATGCTGCTCCGAGGAGCACGCTCCAGTTGCGTTCTTTTTTCATGATGTCACCTCATTGTGGTTGAATAATGATTTGTTCTTCTTTTAGCTTGTCACAAATAGCTTTGGCAAATTCAACAGCATGTGCACCGTCTCCATGAATACAGACGGTATCTGCCTGAATCGGAATCTCTTCATTTTGCACAGTGAATACTTTCTTTTCTTTGACCATTTTAATTACTTGAGAAATAGCTGCTTTCTCATCTTGAATCACGGCGTTTTCAACGTTTCTCGGCGTCAGCATGCCGTTCTGTTGATAGGTTCGATCTGCAAATACTTCCTGAGACGTACGCAAGCCGATTTCGTTTCCAGCTTTAATCGATTCACTTCCAGCAAGACCATATAGAATAGCTTCCTCACTAACATTATAAACAGCTTCAGCAATAGCTTTAGCTATATCTCGATCCCCTGCAGCCATATTATATAAAGCGCCATGAGGTTTCACATGATGAAGGGTTCCTCCTTCTGCACGTATAAAAGCTGAAAGAGCCCCCATTTGATACACCATCAAATCATAAGCTTCTCGAGGCGTAATTTTCATATATCTACGTCCAAATCCAGCTAAATCTTGCAATCCGGGGTGCGCGCCGATCGCCACATTTTCACTCAAAGCCAGCTTTACTGTTTCTCTCATAACCGAAGGATCTCCGGCATGAAAGCCACAAGCAATGTTTGCTGACGTTACATAGCGTAAAATTTCTTTATCATTCCCTAATCTATAGTTCCCAAAGCTCTCCCCTAAGTCACAGTTCAAATCAACGGTAGCCATTTTCTTCCCCCTTATATTTTCATTCGAAGTGCTCTTTTAATATGATTGATTTTCTTTTCCTGCTCCATATATAAATGCTGCGCTTCATCCAGTGAAACGAATTGAAAAGAAACCTTTTGCCCTGGAGAAACTTGTGCCAGCGCCGAAAAATCGGCAGTTGCTACCTGCCCGATTCTAGGGTATCCTCCTGTCGTTTGATGATCTGCTAATAAAACAATGGGCTGTCCTTCTTTTGGTACTTGAATTGTACCAAACGTCACAGCGCTAGAAAGCAGCTCCTTTTCCTGCTGAAGGATTAATTTCTTTCCTTTTAGCCTATAGCCCATTCGATCAGATTGCGGCGTAACGTCAAATTCTTGATTAAAGAAATGTTGTTGACTTTCTTTCGTAAACCAATCAAATTCCGCACCTTTCATTGTGCGGATAATAGACGTCTCGTATGAAGGAAGAAGTTTAGGATGAATGGTCCAAAAAGCCTGCTGAAAAGAGCGGTCCGTTTGCTTTTTCACCAGTTTCTTTATAATTGCTTCCCCTATTTCTGTAGGAGGATGGCTTAATACTTCGTCTCCTGACTGTAATGCTTTACCGTGCAGCCCTCCTATCCGAGCGCGAAGCGAAGTAGATGTACTTCCCATAACTGCAGGAACGTTAAAGGCACCGGAAACCGATAAATAAGAACGGCAACCTAAAGTCGGAACACCAAACTGCAGCACGCTCCCTTTTTTCACATATAAAGGCCGCCACATCTTTACGGCTTCATCATTAACAGTTGGCGATAAACCCCCTCCTGTCAGGGCAATTAAAGCATCTTGCTGAAATTCAATTTTTGGTCCCATTAACGTAATTTCAATAACCGGCTGATTTTCTTGATTTCCTACTAATAAGTTGGCAATCCTTAAAGCAACTTTGTCCATTGCCCCGCTGACAATCATGCCGTCCTTTTGATATCCATGTCTGCCGATATCTTGAATCGTTGTTAATAAACCAGGACGCATCACTTTAATACTCATCTTCATCCACCTCCTTTTGTGCTTCATATTCCGTTTCAGAAATGGAAACAAATCGGATACGATCACCTGCTTGAAGTAAGCTTGGCGAGTCTTTTTCTGGGTTAAATAGTGTAAGAGGAGTACGCCCGATTAACTGCCATCCTCCAGGTGTTTCAATTGGGTACACGCCGGTTTGCATTCCTGCGATGCCAACTGACCCTTTTGGGATGCTGTTTCTCGGTGATTCTTTCCTTGGAGTCGCAATTTTTTCACTCATCCCTCCTAAGTAAGGAAAACCAGGAGCAAAGCCTATCATATACACCAAATATTCTCCGTTTGTATGAATGGAGATAACTTCATCAGGCGTTAATGAATGAAAAGCAGCTACTCTCTCTAAGTCCGGGCCGTACTTTCCTCCGTAACACACCGGAATATCAATTTGTCTAGCGACCGCTTCAGATTTTTCTTCCTGGTGGAAAAGCAGTTCTTCAATATATGTAGATATTGCTGTGTAAGGATTTCTTCTTCCTTTTTCACTCATTATCCAAGGATCATAATAGATTGTAACCGTCGTAAAAGCCGGCACATATTCAATCATTCCCTTACATAATGATTGCTCTAGCACCTCAGTAAATTGCTGAATACGTTTATGTATACCGAAATTAATTTCGTCTCCAAATGAAACGACAATGCCGCTGTCACCAAGAGGATAAAGTTGATAATCGTTACTCATTCCGTCTCCTCCTTTTTACTTAGTATTGTTTGAGCAGCTCCCTTTAATGCTGTAGTTAGACAGTTTTATTAGAATTACTAATGAAGTTATCATTTTCAAATAACATTTTCTTATATATCTAATAAAAAAAGATCAATAAATCTGTATACCGTATGAATAACATTATACAAATATAAAATAATCTTATGTTCTACTAAAACAAACTCTAAATAAAAATTCAACCTTTTTAGAATTTTATCGTCAAAAGGATCACGTTTTTTCAGTTTTCCCCATAAGAAAACTGCTTTGTTTTTTATACCAAAGCAGTTTTTTGTAAACATCTAAAAAAAGGAAAAACTCATGGGCAGTGAACCATTATATACCTCTGCGAGCAAAATCCACAAAACGAAACTTATCAAGACGATGACGTGATTCCGTATACTGAAAAAGGCTTGCATCTTCTAGATACACATAGTTTCTTACTACCACAATATGTTCATAACCTTTCAAATCTAAGTAACATTTATCTTCGTCCGTCAGCTCGTCAACGGAAATTTCTTTTTTAGCAAAGCTGATTTTCAGCCCAAGATCTTTTTCTAAGTATTCATAAATAGAGCCTTTACATATGTCTTTTGTGAGGTGAGGAACATATTTTTTATGAAAAAAATCTTTATCTAAAATAATTTTTTCTCCATCGATTTCACGTGCTCGAACTACTTTCCATATGAGATCTTTTTTCGTTGCGCCAAGCTGTGTGCACAGATCGTGATCCGCCTTGATTAATTCAAACTCTTTTACAATAGTAGTGGACGTATGTCCTAGCTTTTCCGCGACTTCTTTGAAGCTGACAAGTCCTGATACTGGAAAATCAAAGCGTGATACGTCTAATACAAAAGAACCTTTTCCTTTCATTTTTTGAATGTACCCATTTTGCGAGAGTAAATTTAACGCTTTCCGTATCGTTTCACGAGACGTTTGATACTGTTCAACAAGCTCATTTTCAGAAGGAAGTTTTGTATTAGGACGCCAGTCACCGCGTTTAATTTTATCGACTAACTGTTCGTAAATGCTGATAAATTTATTTTCTTTCAATCGCCATCACCTATTTTACTTTCTATATATACCCAATTGTATAAAAAGAACGATAGATTGTCACCCATCGTTCTTTTCACTTTTTCTCTATTTTTTTAAATGATACACGATTGATTCATACGGCCGAAGTAAGACTCGCTTGAATTCCTTTGGTGAATCTTCGTAGTTAGACAGCAATATTTCACTATGATATCCTTCAAAAGTTAGATTTTCTGGCAGTTCAAAGGCTGTTTCGCTGCCGTAGAAATTGTTTATCACGAGCAGCTTTTCATCTGCTCCATTTCGGATATAAGCGAAAATCTGCTCGTCTTCTCCAAGAATCAATTCATAGTTTCCATAGGTGATAATCTCGTACTGCTTGCGCAGTGCAATAAGCTTTTGATAAAAATAAAAGATTGAATCTTTATCCTCTAACGCTTTTTCTACATTAATTTTACGGTAGTTATCGGCCGGATGAATCCATGGCTTTCCTTTTGTAAAACCTGCATTCGGCTTATCGTTCCATTGCACCGGTGTACGGGAATTATCTCTTGATTTATGTTTTAAAATTTCTAAAATTTCATTTTCGTCCATTCCTTGTGCACGTTTTATCTCATACACATTTAATGACTCCACATCTCTATATTCATCAATAGAGGAAAATTTCGGGTTTGTCATACCTATTTCTTCCCCTTGATAAATATAAGGTGTTCCCTGCATCAGATGAATTGTTGCAGCGAGCATTTTAGCAGATTTATTATGATAGAGTTCATCGTTTCCATAGCGTGAAACAACGCGAGGCTGATCATGGTTGCACCAAAATAGTGCATTCCAGCCCCCTCCTTTATTCATTTCGGTTTGCCAAGTTGATAAAATCTCTTTTAATTTAATAAAATCAAAATCTGCTAGCGCCCACTTTTCTCCGTTTGGGTAATCAACTTTCAAATGATGAAAATTAAACGTCATGCTAAGCTCGTCCCGATCCGGATGAGAGTACTGAATGCAGTGGTCAACGGTTGTCGATGACATTTCTCCAACGGTCATACTATCATATTTTGAAAAAACTTCTTGATTCATTTCCCGCATATATTCGTGCACGCGAGGACCGTCGGTGTAGAATTTTCGGCCATCCCCTGGTGCAACCGAACCATCATCATCTAAGAAGCGCTGATCTTTTGAAATTAAATTAATAACGTCCAGACGAAATCCATCTACTCCTTTTTCAAACCAAAACGTCATCATATCATACACGCTGCGGCGCACACGCTCGTTTTCCCAGTTCAAATCCGCTTGCGTAACATCAAACAAATGCAGATACGATTGTTCTGTGAGGTTATCATGCTCCCATGCGGATCCTCCAAATTTTGAAACCCAATTCGTCGGAGCACTTCCATCTTCTTTTTGATCTTTCCAAATATAAAAATCTCTGTACGGGTTATCTTTCGATTTTTTAGCTTCTTGAAACCATTCATGTTCAGTTGACGTATGATTAACGACAATATCCATGATAACTTTAAGATCCCGCTTATGCGCTTCTGTTATTAAACGATCAAAGTCCTCCATTGTTCCGTATTCTTCTTGAATAACAAAATAATCACTTATATCATATCCATTATCCCGCTGTGGTGATTTATAAATTGGCGTTAGCCACAGAACATCTACCCCGAGCTTTTTCAAATAATCTAGCTTTTCAATAATGCCAGCTATATCACCCACGCCGTTTCCAGTCGTATCATAAAAACTTTTTGGATAAATTTGATAAACAACTGATTTTTTCCACCAAGGTTCTTGCATTTTTAACACCACCATTTAATTCTTTGAATTATGTTGAAACGAGTCTGTACCCGCGACAGTTGATGTAACGGTTGATCTTTTCTGAAGCTTTCCGAGCGTTAACGTTAAAAGAAACGGCACTACGATTACGATTATCATTCCAATAATAAAAGGCGGCCAGCTCTGTGGAACAATTGATAATGGAGCAGGAATACCACCGATTCCCACCGATGCTGCTTTTACTCCGGCTACAGATATGACAACACCGGCAATAGCTGAACCAATCACTGCAGAAATAAAAGCAAATCTAAAACGCAAATTCACACCAAACATTGCAGGCTCCGTAATGCCAAGCCACGCTGAAATCCCTGATGTTAAAGATAATCCTTTTAATTTCTCATCATTTTTTGAAAGAATCATTATCGCAAAAGCCGCAGAGCCCTGTGCAATATTCGATAATGCTACCATTGGCCATAAGAACGTACTCCCTACGCTTCCAATCAGCTGTAAATCTACGGCCAAAAATGTATGGTGCATCCCTGTAATAACAAGAGGAGCGTATAAACCTCCATATACAAGCCCTCCAATAAATGGAGCCGTTTTAAACAGCCATACAACTGCATCTGTAATAACATTTCCTATTGCAAATGTAATTGGACCAATTACAATAAAAGCGAGAAACCCTGTTACTAAAAGAGCTACAGGTGCTACAATCAAAAGTTGAAATCCATCCGGTATGCGTTTTCGTAAGAATAATTCGATTTTTGCCAAGACGAATGAAGCGACTAATACGGGTAAAACCTGTCCTTGATAGCCTACTTTCTCAACATGCAGGCCAAATAAATTCCACGTATCAATACTTCCTTTTTTTAATGCTTCTCCGTAAGACCAAGCATTTAGCAAGTCAGGATGTACAAGCATGAGCCCAAGGACAATTCCAAATAAAGGACTTCCTCCAAAACGCGTAACAGCTGACCACCCAATAAGAGCTGGCAAAAAGGCAAAAGCCGTATTCGCAATTAAATTAATCATGCTTGCGAAGTCTTTCCACTGTGTATGAACATCTACGATTGATTTATCATCGTAAAAAATTCCGGCTCCTGTTAGTACATTATTGATTCCCATCAATAAACCCGCGGTTACGATGGCCGGTAAAATAGGAATAAAAATGTCAGCTAATGTTTTTATTGCGCGCTGCAGCGGATTTAAGTTTTTAGCCGCTTCGTTTTTCACTTCTTCTTTTGATAGCTCGCCTATACCTGTAAGCGCCACCATTTCTTTATATACTTTATCCACCGTGCCTTGACCAATGACAACTTGAAACTGGCCGTTTGTAGAAAAAGATCCTTTTACTAATTCGTGCTCATCTAGCATACGTTGATTGACTTTACCGTCATCTTTTAAAACAAGTCGAAGGCGCGTTACACAGTGCGTTGCAGCAGAGATATTTTCTTTTCCGCCAACGGCTTCTACAATGCGTTCAACAGATTCTCGATTCATGTCTTTTCCCCCTTGTTTCCGCTTTCATTTCACTCCTATATCTCCTATCCCCCATATAAATCTCACCACAAACCTGTATATACAAGTTTTATGTTTTTATTCTAACCTGTATATACAAGTTCGTCAACAAAAATAAAATTACTTCTTTTTCATTTCATGATATAGTCAAAAAGCAAAGTGTATGGAAGGAGACATTACAATGCTGCAAGTAAGATTAATGGGAACACAAGAAGAAATTAATGAAGCAATCAAACAATTTGAACAGAACTACCATATAGAACATCAGTCAAAAGAATATACGCGAAGCGCTAATCCAAAATATGAGCACAAAAAAGATACTCGGGTGTATCTTTCTATGCACCCTAAAAAATAATTTCTGCTTTATTTCAGAGAAGAATAGTAGCTTTTACAAACTAAAGGATTTATATTATAATTTCAGTATTTACTATAACATCCGATTTGTATTTAAAAATCAGAAAGAGGCTTAAAAATGGCATATAACGACATATCTCTTAGAGAGAAAAGTATTGTGTTTATCGGCTTTATGGGGGTAGGAAAAACAACTATTGGAGAAATGGTTGCCAAAAAATTGTATAGAGATTTTGTTGATATAGATCAAGAAATCGAAAAAGAATTTAATATGCCTACTTCTCAGATTTTTAAAGAGCACGGTGAAACTTTCTTCAGACAAAAAGAAAAAGAAGTAATAAGTCGACTTTCACAGCAGCGCTTAAAAATTATTTCTTTAGGGGGAGGCGCTTTTTTACAAGAAGAAATTCAAGAGATTTGTTTATCTAACTGCATCGTATTCTTTTTAGATTTGTCTTGGGATTCTTGGAAAGAACGCATTAGTTTGATCATTGATAGCCGTCCTGTTTTACAAGGAAGAAGCTTAGAAGATATTGAAAAGCTATTTTACGACCGTCAAGCTATCTACTCAAACCACCATTCAAAAGTTGAAACTGATAATTTGGATATCGAAGAAGTAGCTAACTATATCGTTGATTCATTAAAAACAGCTTGGGATATTTATCAACCTTAATGAAATAAAGGTTTGTTCCCTCAACAAGCCTTTACAAAAAAAGACGTAGCTTAATGCTACGTCTTTTTTCATTCCTAATGGGAACTCATATAAAAATTGATAAAAAAGGCAATGGTGATTACATACATCATCCAATGAATTTCGCGATGGCGTCCTGCAAACAGTTTAATCGCTGTGTATGAAATGAAGCCGAATGCTAACCCTTCTGCAATGCTGTAGGTTAACGGCATCATGACAATTGTTAAGAAAGCGGGAACAACTTCAGTGAAATCGTCGAAGTTAACGTTTCGAATGTCACTTAGCATAAGCGAACCAATAATAATGAGTGCTGGAGCAGTAGCAACGCTTGGGATAAATTGAATAAGCGGTGCAAAAAACAAGGTAAATATAAATAAGATGGCAACCGTTAATGCCTTTAAGCCGGTACGCCCTCCTTCTGCAATACCTGTTGCATTTTCAATATACGTATTTAGCGCAGTGCTTCCAAAAATAGCACTCGCCATTGTACCAATTGAATCTGCTGCAAGCGCGCGATTTAAACCTGGAATTTTACCGTTTTTATCTACTAAGTTTGCTTTTTTAGATAGTCCAATCAATGTCGCTAGCGTATCAAATAATTCTACGATGGTGAAAGAAAATACAACTGAAAAAATGCCGTAGGCAACTGCACCCTTTAAATCCATTTGAAAGAATGTTTCTCCAACGCTTGGCGGCGTAGCTGAAAAGACGTCTTTCAGAGAATGTGGAACTGCTTGTACTCCTACAATCATTGCTAATATTGTCGTAGCAAAAATACTTATAATAAGAGCACCTTTTACATTTTTAGCCATCAGTACAGCTGCTAATATCAGCCCAAAAATAGCAAGTAACGGGCCTTTATCCATGACATTTCCAAGCCCTACAAAAGTAGACTCGTTTGCCACAACTAATCCAGCGTTTTTCAAACCGATAAACGCAACAAAAAGACCAATTCCAACTGCTATTGAAGACTTTAATACGTTCGGAATGGCATCAATAATCTTTCCGCGTATTCCTGTTACCGTTAAAACAAAAAATAAGACCCCGGATATAAAAACTGCTCCAAGTGCCGTTTGCCATGACAATCCTTGTCCTAATACTACTGAATACGTAAAAAACGCATTTAAACCCATCCCTGGACCGGTTACAATCGGGAAGTTTGCCCATAGAGCCATCAGCAACGTACTAAATACAATGGCATAAATGGTAGCTGCAAGAGCCGCTTCTCGAGGGATACCCGCGTCAGACATGATAATGGGATTGACGATTACCATATAACTGACCGTCATAAAAGTTGTAAGTCCTGCTAGTATTTCTTGTTTTGGTGTTGTGTTGCGCTCTGATAGTTTAAACAAGCGCTCTAATATTCCGTTACGCTCCAACACGCGCGCCTCCCTACTTCTAAAAAAAAATAAAAAATCCTACCTATTCAAATGTCCTAAAAAGGACACGATTTAGGAGGATTTTACGTTTCAAAGTAAAATCTTTTGTCCTATTATAGTCTTAATTTGTAGATATGCAAAGGTGGAAAACGCTATCATTATAAAAATTTTTATCTTCCGTTAGTTTGGAATTTTGAAAATTTATTTCTCTTATCTTTTTAGTCTGTTGCAAGAGTACTCTTTTTACTCATTTATACAAAAAAGAGATTGAGACATAACTAAATAAATCCATTCTAAAGACAAATAAATGGAATAACCGCAGAAGTCTACGCCTTGTCCTCCAATCAACAGCTAGAAGCAACTAAACAGATGAAACCTACGTTCACCTTGACAACAAAAAACTCAAATTATTAATCAATAACTCCGATTAATAATTTGAGTTTTACTTTTGTTAAAATACTTTTATCCCGGCCTCTTCTTCGTTTTACATCTTACGAAATTAAAAGTGGAATTCTTTTTAAAAGACGATCTATCGAATGATTTGCCTCTTTCAGCACAATTCCCTGGTCAATTGTTTTTAGCACGCGATTCTCCATCACAATTTCACCGTCAACCATTGTTAGTTCTACATCTCCTCGCGTTGCTGAATACACAACTCTGGAAATAGGGTCTACGCCGTAAGATGGAAAAGTATGAAGCTGATTTAAATTTAAAATGGCAAGATCCGCTTTTTTCCCAACCTCTAAACTTCCAATTTCTTTTTCAAGCCCAACTGCTTTCGCTCCTCCGATTGTAGCCATTTCGAGCACGTGTTTTGCATTCATGGCTGTTGGTCCGTAAGAGGGTTTATGAATCGTAGCGGCCAGCCTCATTTCGTTGAACATATCCAAATTATTATTACAAGGAGCACCATCAGCACCAAGGCTTAAAAATACACCTTGCTCTAATAAACTGGGCACATCTGCGATTCCCGATGCAAGTTTTAAGTTTGAGCCTGGGCAATGACTGACTTTTACTCCTTGATTCTTAATAATTTGCTTTTCTTGATCGTTTAGCCACACACAGTGCGCTAAAATAAGGCGCTCATTGGCTAATCCTAAATGGTCTAAGTACATGATATTTCTCATACCCGTTTCAGCTTCTACAATGCGAATTTCTTCTTGATTCTCAGAAGCATGAGTATGGACATGAACATTGTAAGCAGCTGATAAATGGCTCACTTCACGCAGCAAATCTTCCGTACACGACAGCACAAATCTTGGGGAGAATGCGTATCGAATACGACCGTTATTTGAATTATGCCATTTTTCAAGCAGTTCTACGCTTTCTTTAATCGAGTCAGCCGTTGTCTCCTGCAGAGCTTTTGGCAGATCGTCGCCTTTTTTATCCATCATTACTTTTCCAGCAAGAGCTCGGATTCCACTTTGAGATATAGCTTGAAAAGCAGAGTCCGTATGATGAACAGTTTCCATATCGACAATTGTTGTAGTCCCGCTTTGAATGAGTTCACCGATCCCTAACAGTGCTGAATAATAGATAGATTCTTCATCATGCGAAGCTTCAAGCGGCCATATTTTCTTCTTTAGCCAGTCTAGCAGCTCTAAATCATCTGCTTGCCCTCTAAAAAGAGTTTGACATAAATGAATATGAGTATGTATAAAGCCCGGCACAATCGTTTTATTTGCTGCGTCAATGACTTTATCTACCTTTTCCGGATGCAGATTTTTCCCGATGGCTGCAATACGATTTCCAACAATATAAAGGTCACCGTAAATAATATCATTCTTCTCATTCATCGTAATAATCTCTGCATTTTTAATTAATGTGTGCGTCATACCTTCTTTCCCCTCTTTCGTAACATCTATCTATTTCTAGCTCAAACCGAACACTAACATCTTCAAGCAATCTTTCTTACACTGGTCTTAAATATATATGGTGCATGCTCTGAGTTGAATAAGTGCAGGTAACCTCATGGGCGATAGAGACTTTGGGTAAAAAAAATTCCTAGCTGATTATACAGCTAGGAGGTTGGATTTATGATAAAATCCCAAGTCCCTTTTTCAAGAGGTTATACGAAATCGCAGGAGAATAATGTGATCTTGTATTTATAATATGGTGTTTTCAGTCTATATACCAGCTTTTTGTCAGAAGTTCTAACATTGTTTTTTTATTCTTTTTCACTATGTGACTTTTCTTAACACCCTTAATTTTCATGTTATGCAATTTATTCTCGTTTCTTCTATGTAATATTTACTAAAAATAAAGAATCTATCTTCTGTTTCTATACAAAACAGAAAAGTTATTTTATGATTTGTATGATTAAAAAACTACAAATCTATATTTTAGGGGTGATTAACTTGGAAAAAATAAATGTTGGCTGTCGTTTTACGCTTTCCGTTATGAGCGATAACTTCATCGATATTATTTTAAGCGCACTAAACGAAGTGGATATGTCTAAAGTTCGGCGAAAAACGGACCGTGTTAGTACGTTTATTGAAGGAACTGCCAAAGACGTATTTGAAGTTGTACAGGCCATTTATAAAAGTGCTGGAAAATCAGAAAAGCATATTGTGCTGAATGCCACGTTTTCAACAGGGCGTCACGAAGAATATTTCGAAGAAAGAAAAATAAACTCAAAAGAAAACATGCCTTTAAACCAACAGCTTTGTGCTTCGTTCCCTGTATCCACTCAATTTTCTTTGTATCCATTAGATACGCCGCATTATGTAGACATCATCAAAAGCGGAATTGGCGCAGTTAAACAACAGGGAGTATTTGCCGAAACCGTGCCTTTTGCAACAGCTTTAGAAGGAGATGTGGACAAAGTATTCGCTTCTCTATACGAATGCTTTATGAAATCTGTACAGCAAGCTCGTGTCGTGATGACAGTTAATATGTCAGCACACAGCCCTTCTTCAAAACGATAAATTACTTCTTATCTATTTATAAAGATAGAGTACTAGAAAGGATTTATATGAATATGGCTACAAAAAGAACGTTTTTTGCTTTTTCCCTGATAGGTGCATTATTATGTCTATTAGTCGTACCAAACTCTGTTCAGGCTAGTGAAAAACCTGCTCATTTAACGGTTGCTTCTTACACGCAGTTCTTGAAAGGGCAAGGTGATAAAAGTTCACTGTATGAATTTTCAAAACTGTCGCGTCAACAAAAACAAAAAGTTGTACAATCACTAAGGGATCCATCTCTGTTCAAAATGGATATTGAAGAGAGCAGCGGCACGGTCGAAGCTGCAAGTACAGCAGCATACGGAGCAAAAACGGCTTCATCTTTATTCAAAACAGCAGCTTATACAGCTTCTTATAAAGCGGCTGGATTTACAACAACAAAACTAACGGTGTATGTAGATTATTACACAAAAAGCTCCTCAGTAACTTCAGTCAAAAGTGTACGAGGTGTGGTCACAAAAAACGTAAACCCCCTTGTGTCTATTTCAAAAAAGAGCTCAAAATCTTGGGTACAAAATAATCGAGCCTACGGGCGAATTGACTGGCAGTGGAAAGTTGCAGCTAAAAATGCTGGAATCAAAAGACAAACCGCTTATGGTACGGCTTCCGGCGCTTCTGGCGGATCTACAGCTACAGTCAATTGATAATGAGGAATAAACGATGAAAAAAATGATGTGGTGGATTATTGGTATTACGGCCGGGATGCTTTTACTAGGAATTCTGGTAGGTTATTTATCATTTTACAGCATATAAAAACAGCAGGTAATTTCACCTGCTGTTTTTTATCTAAATGTTATATTCTTGTCATAAAATTAAAACCTCCACTTACAGTGTCTAAGTGCCTGTAAGAAGAGGTTGGGATCACAATTGTTAGTAAGCCTGGTCTCTTCTCATCTTTCAAGCACTGCTTGTGGGAGTTGGCACGGTTCTATAAAGTCCGTTGCCGAGGTTTCACAGGGCCTATCCCTCCGCCTCTCTTGATAAGAAGTTTGTCGAATTTTGTTGATAATTGTTGATAAGATAAATATTATGTTACATGCTGCACAAACAGATGTCAACTACTTTTCAGAAAATTGTTTTCCCTCTAAAACTATGATATCGCTACCATTACTATGACAACTAGGTTACAAATATATAAATTTTTTATATTTTTTTATTACGCTTTTACAGCTGACTTTTTCTCAAAAGAAGTAATAGCCTCATCTAGCATACGAATGCCGTCATCTATCTGTTCTTTTGTCACAGTAAGCGGAGGTACCATGCGAATAACTTCACTTGCATTTCCGCAAAAATAAAATAACACGCCTTTTTCTAAAGCTAAGTCCAAAATCTCGAATAAAGCGTCTCCATCTCCTTCTCCCGTATGCGGATTAACAATTTCAATTCCAATCATAAGTCCTAAACCACGGATATCTCCAATAACTGAATGTTTTTCCTTTAAAAGATGCAGCTTTTCTAATGCATAAGCGCCCATTTTTTTCGTGTTATCCAGCAGCTGTTCTTCTTTCATCACTTCAAGAGTTGCAAGAGCTGCTGAACATCCGATAGGATTCCCTCCAAATGTTGTACTATGTGTGCCAAGAGGCCACTGCTTCATTAATTCTTGAGAAGCGACCGTTGCGCTAAGCGGAATTCCAGAAGCAATTCCTTTTGCTATAGCCATAATATCTGGTACAACATCAAACGTTTGGCCAGCAAACCATTCACCGGTACGGCCAAACCCTGTTTGCACTTCATCAAAAATAAGTAATATTCCGTGACGATCACAAATCTCTCTTAACTTCTTCATCCAGCTTTTCGGAGGGATAATATAGCCGCCTTCACCTAATACTGGTTCCAAAATAACGGCAGCCACTTCTTCAGGCGTGACTTGGTGCTTAAAGAGTATTTCAAAATCTTTTTCAAGCTTTTCAGTAAAGTATACATCGCTGTCTAGCTCCGCAGAGCACTCTTTTGGATTGGCATATGGAAGTTGATATGTCAGTCCCGAAGGCTGCTGAAATTGTCTATATTTGCTTTTCGATGTTGTAACACTTAAAGCTCCCATCGAGCGGCCATGAAAACACCCTAAAAAAGAAATAACATACGGACGCTTTGTAACATGTCTCGCTAATTTTAAGGCTCCTTCAATTGCTTCTGTGCCACTATTTCCAAAGAAAAAGCAGTCTAAATTGCCCGGCGTTACTTTTCCTAACTCATCGGCTAACTTTAATATCGATTCGTACATAATGACACCTGAAGGACCGTGCAATAATTGATCTGCTCCGTCTTTGATTGCTTTTACTACTTTCGGATGTCTGTGTCCTACATTTGTCGTAGCGATTCCGGAAGTAAAATCGAGATATTCTTTACCATCCAATCCATAATAATAGCATCCTTCTTCTTTCACAACGGGCAAATTCGGATGATCTTTAGCCATTGTCGGTGCTAGCAATTCAGGCATTCTTTCAAATAAGTGACTCCAATCTTTAGACATACTACATCCTCCTTGAAATTATACAAATCAATTAATCTTATTCCGAAATATAGTTACTTATTAAACAATATTAGGAAATCCAGTTATACTAAACGCTTTAATAGAATAGTAATAAAACTTATTTTACTATGCATTTTTATTAAAATCAATTGTATAAATATTTATATATATAATTAATATGCGGAGTCTCATCCCTTCCGTTTTTCCCATAGGAGCCTTCGCCTTTCCCTCCAATCAACAGCCAGAAATACTTACATATATGAAACCCGCGTTCACCATAACCATAAAAAAATCCGAACGATTAATCGTTCGGATCCTCCCTCAACTAAAATACTACTGTCACAGCCTCTTTAAGTATATTTATTCAAGATGTTTGGCATCATTGATTGTTTCAAGACGCCATTTTCCACTTTCATAAGCAAAAGTTGTAATCGATGTATTTTGTAAAATAGTAGTCCCTGTTCCTTGTTCTCCGCTTGTTACATGATGAATGAATGTATTAATTGCCGCCCCGTGACTAACAACTGCTACTTTCTTTCCAATAGACTCCTTCATAATTTCCGTTAAACGCCGAACCATCCGTTCTTGAGCGGCTTCGAGTGTTTCAATATTATATAAAGGTTCTTCTCCCCAATTTGTTGCATAGTTTGGCACAAGCTCATGAAGCACTTCTACGTTCTTTGATTCTAGTTCTCCAAAAGAGCGCTCACGCAGCTGCTCACAAACCTCGACTTTCTCTACTTTAGCGACTGCGGCAATTTTCCCAGCCGTCTCCTGCGCACGAAGCAAATCGCTTGTGTAGACTACATCAATATGGATATCTTTAAAACGTTCCGCTACGCGTTTGGCTTGTTGCTTTCCTGTTTCGTTGAGCGGAATATCAGCATGCCCTTGAATAAGTTTGTTTTTATTCCAATCTGTTTGGCCGTGTCTAATTAAGTAAAGCATCGTAATCCCCCTTTAATCTCGTTTTAAAAATTGATAAACAGCTTTATCAACCTCTGAGCTTTCATGTAAATCCGAATGTGCTTCATGAAACGTTTGGAGATGAATGTGTTCGGTAAACTCTTGCAGTCCGTATGCACTTTCTACTGTTACCACTCCATCTGTCTTATCTCCCACATCTCCTGCTCCTGAAAAAACGTCGATCTCTTTTGAGAAATCTTGACGACTTTCGTATAGCTTGTTTAACGCTATAGAGTGAAAAGCTAAAT
Source organism: Priestia sp. SB1 (assembly GCF_038898415.1). Taxonomy (NCBI): domain Bacteria; kingdom Bacillati; phylum Bacillota; class Bacilli; order Caryophanales; family Bacillaceae; genus Priestia; species Priestia sp. SB1. The sequence goes on from NZ_JBBJSS010000003.1 coordinate 584,209, forward strand.
CACGAGCCCCCATAGATTCAATATGATTGCGTGCATGAGGATACATCTCCATTAATTCCTGATAATCTAATCCTTGAATCGGCGATCCTAACGTAACTAACTTTTGAATATATTGAGGGTTAGCCAAACTAACTGCTGCTGCTGTTACTCCTCCCATACTATGTCCAACTAAATCAACAGAAGATGCTTTATATGTATCACGTACATCTTGCATAATAGCTTGAATCCATTTTTGCTGCTGTGCAATACTGGCATCTGGCTTTTTAAAGACGATATGAATAAGCGGGAGTTTTCCCTCTTTTGCTTTCATAATGTGCTTCCACTGAATAGCTCCATCTTTTTGAACGACGCAGTAAGCTACTTTAGTTCCCCATCCGTTTTGTTCAAATCGTTTAATCATTTTCCCTAAGCTTTTTTGACTGCCTAAATAGCCATGAATAAATAAAACCGGCACATTTTTCGATTGGGCGCCTCGTTTTATTTGTGGGGCAAAAATATAAAAACAAAGCGAAATAAATAATATGATACTAATCAATAAAATTAACAGCCGCAAGTTCTCACCCTCCGATCGTCTCGTCTATTACACTCATTAATAAAAAAATTTGGAGTAAATTTTATTCTGATACGTCCTGTAAGCTGCAGAACTTGTCATCTTTTTCTTGTCAACGAGCTGCTCAAAGCGCAAACGCTTTTCCGTAAGCATCTCTGTTAGCCTTTGTTCTTCATTAGCATCCGTGCATATAGAAATCAATTCTTCTATTGTAGCCATATCTCGTTTTAGCTCTTGTTCATCACTTATCATATTTGCATTTTTTAACATCCTATACGCTTGGCGCAGTTCTTCAGGTATATGTGATAAATCTTCTAACTTTAATGGTTTTCCTTCCCCAGGCAGCTTATCAAAGTCACCGTCTTTTATTGCTTGTCTAATTCTTTCTTCAGCAATTATATACGCAATATCCAAGGAAAGACCTCCTTTAAGAAAATATAAAATTCAATCTTACCTTCTATATAAAAGATGTATAAAAAACACAGCTTTTATAACCGTATTTTTTATTATACTATGATTATAAAAATTGAACTACCTTCACTTCTTGGAGAGACTATCCTCCCTTTGTGAAATCGTTTCTAGAGCTTCACTCCTTTCACTATCAAACTTTCTTGAGCAGTTTGTTAACGAGCTGAAATTCAATAAACGATTCTGCATGAGGTTTTGTTATCTTATCTTACTATATTTATACAAAAAAGCCTCCTTACGCATGTAAGGAGGTGGAAAAAGGTAATTCTAAGGTCATCATGTTATGCCTACTTTCTATAAAACCACATTTTGATAGCGTTTTCAATGTTTTTTTATTACTTTACTAATTTTCTTTTCGTTTAATGAGACTCCGTACATATAACGAAGCCTCACCAAATTTCTACTCTTCTTTATCTGATGGAATCATAATTTCTCCTTCATGCTCTTGTTTTTTCAAAAGCAGCTGGAGAATCGTTTTAGATAATTTACTAGGCTGATAGGGTTTAATCAGAAACTCACACACTCCAAGCTCTAATCCTTTGCTTCTTTCGTCTAAAGCAGATGAGATTAAGATAGGAATTTTTTCTGTCTCTGTATTTTCTTTGAGATGCCTTAAAACATCCCAGCCGTCTAACTTATTTTCTCCTAGCATGATATCTAGAACAACCACTTCAGGCTTTTGCTGATGAATAGAGTTTAATGCGTCTTCTCCGTTATTAAAATACCGAACGTGAAAGCCGCTTTCTTTTAACTCTACCTGTAAAAGCGTCGCTAAACTTTTATCATCTTCTACAATCACTACGCTTTTACGGTTATCATTCGCACTTATCATCATTTCTTCATCGTACTGAACTTCATGTAGAAGCGGGAGAACAACCGTGAATGTTGTTCCTTTTTTCCATTCTGATTGTACAGTAATGTCTCCACCATGAGCTTTTACAATTTCTTTTACAATTGCTAACCCTAGACCCGTTCCGCCAATTTTGCGCATATCGGAGTTATCTACTCTGTAGAATTTGGTAAACAAATGTCCTAGCGCTTCACTTGGTATACCAATTCCTTCATCTTGAATATCAATATAAACAGCGTGTTCCTTTTGATACACTTTAACTGTAACGTTCCCTCCATCAGGCGAATATTTTACTGCATTGCTAATTACATTATTAAACAATTGCAGAAGCTTATCTTTATCTCCCATTACTGTAAAATGCTCTTGATCGGAAATCATATCAAATTCATGCTTACTTGTTTGTATGTTCTGGACCTCAATCACCTGCTTAATAAGTGGCAGAATGTCTTGATACTTTTTATCGTAGGTTTGTTTCCCCGCTTCCATTCTTTGGACATCCAAAAAATCGTTGATTAAAGAAGTTAACCGCTGTGCTTCCTGATAAATAGTAGTTAAATACTTCTTCTGTCTTTCTTCTTTCAATGTTTTGTTTAGCATAAGCTCAGTGAACCCTAATACACTTGCTAAAGGTGTGCGCAGCTCGTGACTCACAGTGCTTACAAATTCCGACTTCATCTGATCAACTTCAAATTCTTTCGTAATATCACGATGAACGAACAATACGCCAAACATCTGACGGTTTCGATATACGTATTCGCTATAAACTTTTATAACTTTTCGCTTACCTTCCGTATGCAGATAATAAACAAAAGACTTTTCTACTTGCTCTCCCTTACAAATGGCTTTAACGTATTGTCTTAGCTCCTCTATATTTTCGACTTTTTGAGAGAGAGCATCTAGCCATTGATCACGAGAAAGCTGAAGAAGCCCGCTTTGATGCTCATATTGAAACAATTCGCTAGTCTTCGTATTCACTTGTAGAATCGTACCGCTTGTATCTACAAGCTGCATTCCTTCTTGAATCGAATTTAAAATATCTTGAGATAGCAGTCTGTCATGCTCAGACTCTTCGTAAATATAAATTTTTTCAAGAGCAATCGTAATTTGTTTGGCCAATATTTCAAATGTCTGTAATTCATGTTCTGTGTATTCATCCGCGTAGCGGCTGTAAAACATATAGGCTAGCATATCTCCCTGTGAAGACAGCACCGGTACGATAACATCATACAAATAAAACGTTTGCCGGTGATACAGGCGCTCATGTTCTATACACTCTCTTTTTACTACCATACATTTTTTCGTCTTTTGCACATGATTAATGTAATTATTATGAAGGTTTTCCATCATCTGTTTAACACTTGATGAAGATAGACCAAATGAAGCATGTGTCTTTTCATCGGTTAGCATAATAAAACCGTGATCAGCTTTCATCACCCGGCTCATGTTTGTGACAGCACTCGTGAGAACTTCTTGCTTGTGAAGAGAATTTGTTAGTCCATGCACAAATAAATTGCGCAATTCTAACTCTCCTTCTCGTTCCTTTGTCAATTCCAATGCGTGCTGAAGTTCATCTTGCTGACTGTGCAACTCATCTTGCTGTGCAATCAGCTCTTCATTTTGAGCCGTTAACTCCTGTTCGTTATTTTGCAAAGTCGATACCATTTTGTAAAAGGCCTGAGATAGCATACCGATTTCATCTCTTCTATGTTCATCAAATGTCATAGGCATTTCTTTTCCCGCAGCAATTTCGCTTGCCGTATATGCTAGCTGACTCAGCGGCTTTACAAACTTATTTAGCAATACCCGTGTAAGCAATAATAAAATGACCACTGTAAACGCTAAAAATAAAATAAAGAACGTTTGACTTTTCTGCATGTCACTCGACGTGTCATCGTACTGTGTATTTAAGTCTTTAGTTAATTCATTTTGGTAGTCATCAAGTTCTTTTTGCATTTGTTCTATTGATTTAGAAGCAGCCTTCCGCTCAGGACTAGAGCGGACTCCTTCAATGCCTTTTTTGTCGTAAATATCTTTAAAATAAGGAAGCGTTTGATTAAAATACGTGTTTAGCATCACCGTCGCTTCATTTACAAACGTACGTTCACGTCTATCTGCCGCTAGACCTGAAAGTCGATCAAGATTTTCTTCGATACTTTTTTGCTGACTTGCAGCCTCGTTATACATATCCTCTGAATCAAATGCAATAAACCCACGAGCCTGCAAAAAAGCTCTGTTCATTGATTTATCAATTGTAGATAGCAGCTGTGCCTTTTCCCGTACTTGTGCCCTGTACTGGGCATAATCAGCTGTAATTTCTTTTTGCCGTACAACAAGTACAGTTGAACCCGCCGCAAAAGCAAGTAAAAGGATACTTGCTAAGAAGATGAACTGGGTTGAGATACTTTTTCGTTTTAGTTTATTGTTCATCTAAAATTTCCTCAACACGTTCGGCTAGCAATAGGGGACTAAACGGTTTAGACATAAAATACGCAGCCCCTGCTTCTAACACTCGGCTTTGATCAGCAGCTTGATTCTTAGCTGAAAGCATCAATACTTTTGTATGGCGCTTATCTTTCATTTCTTTTAGCTGCTGAATGACTTCAAGCCCGGTGAACACGGGCATCATATAATCCAAAATAATTAAGTCAAAATCACGTTCTTTAATAAACTCCAACGCTTCTTCGCCGTTTTCTGCTTCCGTCACTTCATGTCCTTCATCTTCAAGCGTATCTACCACTAACATACGAAGCACTTCTTCATCTTCCGCTAATAAAATTTTTGCCATTGTTATTCCTCCGCTTGTAGTCGTCCATACGTTTTTTGCAATATGAAGTAGGACGGCTTTATTCGTTCGTGAAAAGTTGGATACTCCCAATCTTTCCACTTGTATAAGTAAAAATCTTTTAATAAAAGTTCTCTTTTTTTCTGAGTCGGAAACGTATCTTCCACGTCATTGTTCTTCTTATTAACAGCTACGACTCCCACTTGAATTCCTTTCATTTTCTCGCTGGATTCTAATCCTTTTTTGGACCAAATATCTCCCATTATTTCTTTTTGACTCGGGTCTTTTACATTTAAAAGCGCCCAAGGAATGCGAAGTTCAGCAATTCCATTTGATTCATTCACTTTAAAATCTGCCAGCGAATCAAATGAAGAAGAGTTAGGATCGCTGTTTCCTTCTTGGAGCTTCCCAGTTTCATAGGCGTCAAAAGGAATGGTTCTCTTGTTTTTCCCCTCTCCAATCGCTAACTCTTTGTTAAGGGCGAGCCTGATTGGATTAAACATGCCGTTATCTTTTGTATCGGTTCCTTTTACAGATGGAATCATTTGAAGCTGATGGGCATACGAAAAATAATACGTATCGTAATAGCTGTCTATCCACAAGTGACTGTCTTCTTTCCCGTTTAATTCTGCTACAAAATCAATTCCTTTTGTTTTTAAAGAAGGAATTTGAGGAATCTTTGACTGTCCCTGATTGTTAATTGTGTTAAACAAGAAATAAAGCTTTTGATCTTCCAGCTCTTTTGCACTCACGTGTAGATATAGATAACCTTCATCACTTGTAATGTTCAATGCTTTTAACTTCTTAGACGGCTTATATACCGACTTGCTGTTCAGCTTTTTCCAATCATCTGACTTGCCGTCTACTTTGACTTTCAGCTTTGTTCCTGGATCAAAACTCAACAGGCCAAAATGCTGTTCTCCCGTTTGCAAATTCGTCCAAAATGGCCTGCGGTTCGGATTGTCGTACTCCATCGTATTCCACGTTCGCTTAAACCATTCATCTTGCCATGTAAAGACCATACCGCCAGCCATTTTTTCTTCAACAATATCTTCGTACAAGCGTGACAGAATCTTTCCTTGTTCTTGTTCCGTATGAAAGCCTTGATCCCATCCGTATACGTTTCTATGGGTGAGTCCTCGCGAAGCCGGAATGCCAAATTCAGCAACAAGCACGGGCATATGATGAACTTCTTTCATATTTTGCAAATAACCTGCGTAGTTATTTTTCTCTCCTCGATGATCGCGATAAGCGAGATAACGAGGTTCGTAGTTTAAGAAATCAGGATAGTAAGGATAAATATGATAAGAAGCAAATAATCCCGGCTCAAATTTTTTAGTTGTGTGAATTAAATTAGGATTAACAGACACTTTATCTTCGTCTTCAGAAGGCTCATATGGATGAGTCAATAAATCCGTCGTCACCCAGTTCGTAAAGCTCATAGGCCGCTGCCAATCATATTTATTCTGCTCATAGGAAATTGTTTTTTCCATAAGCTGCGCAAGCCAAATTTCAAAGGGATTGCCTTTTTCCGTATAGATGTACTTCCCTTTAAAATCTTTCATTCCTTTATGTTTTTCATTTGTCGAAAGGGCTACCGTGGGATCCCATTCAACTCCTATAATCCAGCCTAAAACATAAGGAGACACGTCTGCTGTATACGTTCCGCTTGCATGTCCCGTCCGTTTTGGCAGTGTTGCATTTCCATGAATAACGTTTACTATCCTTTTCATTTCAGCTTCAAATTCTTTTGTGTTTTCCTTTGCAAAAGCATCTTGTGAATCATAGAAAACTTCTTCATTCACCCATACTCCATGAAAAAGATAAATGGGTTCTTTGGCTTTTTGGTTATACTCAGCAAGCGCTTCATAAAAGCCGGGAGGGTGAATGGTGTATACGCGGATTGAGTTTGCATTCATCTTGCCAATTTCTTCAAACCAGCGCAAATATTCTTCTTTTGAAATAGCGGTCTCACCAGGGAAATGGCCTGGCTTACTAATGCCCATATTTACTCCTTTAATCAGCAAATCTTTCCACTTGCCGTTTTGATAAACTTGCAAATAATCTTTTCCTACTTTCCCTGCTACTTTACGGTCAGTATCTTCATAGATTTCCATATTTTCATTAAAAGTAACAGAAGCAGGCTGCGATGCATGTTGCTGTTGATCTATAATCTTATTCATAAGAGACAGATAAACAGTCCAGTAAAAAGAAGACTCATCTTCTTTTCCGATTTTCTCTGTCCATTTCTTCCACACCGGGTAAAAAGAGGTTTGATAAATGGAAGGTACTTCTCCTTGATCTGCAAAATCTCCTGCAAAGTAATAAGTATCATATCGCTCTTTATTATGATGAACGACTGCTGGTATGGACAAAGGAATACCATTTTCCTTTAGCTTGTTTTTTCCTTCAGAATCCAAGTGAAAGACAAACTGAGCCTGCACATCACTTTTTTGCTGGGGCGTAATGACGTCAAACCAATATTGATAAGCAGATTCATCCTGTAAATTCAATGTTTTTTTTCCTTGTTTTGTATATTCAAACCATACTGGATTTTCTTTTAATTCTTTTTCTGTTATAATAACGAGCTTATTGGATTCATTAACAAACAGTAAGCCTTTGCCCGTAAGGTTCCACTCTTTGTTGTACTGCTTTTTGTAAGCACTTTTCACCCAAGCAGGAACTTCTTCACTGCCGAATTCATCAAAATAGCGACCAATCCAGCCGGACCACGTAACATTGTACAATTCATACAGTTCTTTGCGAACGTCTAGAGAAGTAGGACTTCCAAATGTATTAAACTCTCCAATCAGCGTTTTTGTACGTCCATTCAGTGCTTTCTTAACGTAGCTCACGTCTTCAGAAGTCATGCCGCCATACACCAGCTGAGAACGATCTCCTCTTTTAGCTTTTACGCCTAAATCTTCTTTGTATACGCCATACGTGTCCGTGATATAAATCATATCTGCAGAGTTTGTTTTTGGCAGAGATTTAATGCTGTATGTTTTATCTCCATTCGGATAAAACCCTGCATAATCTTTTGAGATTTCATAAGGCTTCCCGTCTTTGCGTACTTTCGCTTGATTCAGCATCCACATTAAGCCCTGATGCTCTCGAAACGTTTGATCTGGCACTGTTTTATCAATGACAAGCATATTCAAATCAGTTGGTTTCTTTAGCTGCCAAATAAGAAATGGCGAAGCCGTTACTGCCATAACCAAAATAACGCCGCCGATTAATAACCATTTTTTCATTGTGAAACTCCTTTTCGCTGCATGTCTCCCCAGCCTTTTTTATTGCGAATAACGTCCAACAATCCATGACAGCGCCATATAACAGTTAGAGGGCGATACCAAAAGGATTCAGTCAGGGAAAAGACAAACAGCTTAGCGATATCAGATACTTTTGGATATTTGCGAAGGCTCCACTCTTCTAGCAAAACAGCCGCCATTGAATAAAGAGAACCATATACAACCATTAAGAGAAAAAGCAAATACGCAAATTCTACATAAATCCCGCCTACAACTAGAGAAATAACAATAAACAAATAGCCTAACATTTCCATGACCGGCCCGATTAGTTCAATAAACACAAAATAAGGCATAGAAATCATTCCGATACTTCCGTATTTCGGATTAAACAGCATCTCTTTATGCTTCCAAAGACTATCAAATAAACCGCGGTGCCAGCGGTTTCGCTGTCTTCGCAAATATTTGATTTCATCAGGTGCCTCTGTCCAGCATACAGGATCTGGAATATAAACAATTTGATTGTTGGCTTTTTTCTGTTTAATCAGTCGGTGGAGGCGAACAACAAGCTCCATGTCTTCGCCGACTGTATGAGAATAACCCCCAGCTTCAATCACCCAGCGTTTAGAAAATACGCCAAATGCTCCTGACACAATAAGTAATAAATTATGGCGACTGAGACCAATGCGCCCCATAAGAAAGGCACGTAAATATTCAATAATCTGCATCACAACAAGCGGCTGCGTATCAAGTCCAATCGATACGACCGCACCGTTTTCGATTTTACATCCGTTTGCAATTCGAATACTTCCTCCTGAAGCAATTACTTCTCCGTCTGAATCAATAATTGGCTTCATAACTTTTAAAAAAGCGTCTCTTTCCAACACTGAATCACCATCGATCGAACAAAAATAAGGATAGTTGGATAAATTAATTCCTGCATTTAATGCATCTGACTTTCCTCCATTTTGTTTATCGACTACATATAAATAATCGTATAATTTAGAACGATATACAGCTTTTACTTCTTTCGTCTCCACTTGCTTTCTCACAACTCGATTCATTTTCACAAGAGAAAACTCTTCGATGAGCTTTTCTAACGTATCATCTGAAGATCCATCATTTACTACAATTACTTCATATTCCGGATATTCAATTCCAAGCAGCGAACGCACGCTTCCAATAATCCCGACAGATTCGTTATAAGCGGGAACTAATATAGATAACGGCGTTGTATAGCTAACCGCAAGCAAATCTTCATAAGGTTCTTCATCATTTAATTGATATTGCTTTCGCAGTTGAAAAGCAGAGATGATAAACATCATAAAATAAAAACAAAGCACAAAAATCATATAAGCAAATACAGCCCATCCGCAAACGGACAAAAAAAGATGCCAAACACTATTCCACAACCGTAATTCCTCCCTTTTCAAGCCATTCTGCTGCCATATCTTTCGAAAACTTGTCATCAGTCGTTTCATATACATGAACTAAGTATTCCGTACCTGTTGGGATTTTCATCATTGACTGAGCAGCATTCGAACGCACAAGAAAATGAGAATCTTTCAGCGACTGCTCGAGAAGTGACAATCCCTTCTCATCTCTCGTTTTGCCTACTAGTTTGGTAGCCATCATTCTCTCTTGCCACATATCTGATTGAAGATGTTTCGTGAGCTCCTCTACTTTTAATGGAAAAGATAAAGCGTTAAGTGATTTCAACGAACGAATTCGCAGTTCTTCTGATGAACTTTTCATGTGCATTTTTAAGAAATCGATATACTCTAACTTATGATTGATACCGACCATATCGATAAGTGGCAGCTGAATTTCTTCTTGCAGGTCTTCAAATTTATTAATAAATTGCTGAAACTGCTCACTGTTCATAGTTCCAAACAAAGAGCGGTACATAAATTCAGACAGCGGTTTAGAGGCATTCGTCATGTATATAACAAACTCAGGACGGTTTAGCTTAACTAAAATCTTTAAAATTTGATTTTTTTCAGCCGCTGTACTATTTTTTTTCTCATACATTTCTACTAATTGGTCTGTTAGCGTAGTAAGACCAAAATCTTCAATAGCATAAAGGGCATTCATTCTGACACTCCACCTAGAATGATGCAGCTCTTTTTTATATTTGGGTGTAAAAACCTTCTCCGCATAGAGCGTGATGTTATTTCGAATGTCATCACCTTGCACAGCTGCAGAAAAACCGCTCAATAGTTCCTCTACACCCGCCAGCTCTATTTTATTTTTAGGCTCTATCCGATGTTCTTCATCTTTTCTGTATAAATAAATAAAAAGAGATTCTTTTATGCTATCTTTATAGGATTCTACTTTTGCCCGGAAAGCGTTTAAACGCGCTTTTTGAATAAGTAAATAACTTAGAAAACAAACCAACAGCAATAGCAATCCGCCAAATAAGGCATATACCACTTGAATTGACATCCCCATTTATTTCACCTTCTTCATTAAATGACGTACGCGCGCTTCAAGCTCCATTAACTTAAATGGCTTTGTCATGTAATCGTCTGCCCCAAGTTCTAATGCTCTTTGAATATCTTGTTCGCTGTTTCGTGATGTAAGCATAATAACCGTGTACTGATCGTGACGTTTCTGCTGCCTTAATTTTTGCAGCACTTCTAAGCCATCCATCTTAGGCATCATTCCATCTAAAATAACAAAGTAGTGATCGCTAGAGTGAATCCATTGGGACTCCAAAAACTCGATGCCGTCTTTAAACACTTCTATTTTCACTTCATAACGATCTCCTACATCAATCTTACTCAAAAGCTCTTTCAGCATCGTTCGAATGATAGAATCATCATCAATAATAGCCATACGAAGCGTTCGCTTTTTAACCAGCTTGCTTTGAGAAGAAGCTACAATTTTTTGACGTCCTGATTCCTTCGCTATATATAATGCTTCATCAGCTTGATGAAGCGCTTTTTCTAACGGCCATTCATTGTTATGAACTTCTACAACTCCGCCGGAAAAGCTGCAATAAAACGAATTGCTTTGATGTGTGAACACTTTTTTCACAAAGGAATCCAACAGTCTATTTAATACTGTTTCTGCCTCTTTTATATTGGTTTTTGGCAGTAAAAGAATAAATTCTTCGCCTCCATATCTAAAAATGTGATCTGTTGGACGAATTTCATGCTTCATATACTCTACAAATGCTTGCAGCACGCGGTCTCCCATAAGATGTCCATACTGATCATTTATTCTTTTAAAGAAATCTAAATCTAAAATCGCTAAACAAAAAGGATCTTTTAAGCGGTCGTAGCTGGATAACTGCTGACTGTAGATTTCTTTTAAATACGTTCGGTTATAGGCTCCTGTTAATTCATCAAACATTAAATAGGAGTTAAACATTTGCTTTCGTTCAATATGGTGACCAATTCGAAGTAGACTTTCTTCCAAATCGAAAGGTTTAACAAGGAAGTCATCGGCCCCTAATTTAAAAGCCTTCAAACGCGTCTCTCTTTGATTATCAACGCTCATCATGACAATCGGAACGAACAGTTGCTTTGTTTTATCGCGTAAAAATGAAAGAATGTCAAAGCCTGTACAGTCTTTCATATGTACATCAACAACAAAACAATCCGGCTTTAATTCGTAAAAAGCTGTAATAGCTTTTTCTTTAGATGCAGTTGCTAATACGTACCATCCCTGCTTTTCAAACTGTTCTTTTAAATACATCAGCATTGAAAGATCGTCATCAACAAGTAAAATATTAGCTGTTTGTTCACTTATTTCTATCGGTTTATTTATATCTTCTGCGGATTGAATTTCATCTTGATAACAAATTTTAATAATATCTAATAAAAAAGTATTCAACTCCCTGTAATCCCAGATTTTTTTCTGTTTTTTTTCAACAGCTTCCATTAACGCGCGGGAACGATCTCCTAAATAATGCAGTCCAATAGTCGCAGACGTTCCAGAAATTGAATGCAAAAAGCGGTACACCTCTTCATGAGGTATTTCTTTATTTTGATCAGTCCACTCTTGCAGCTGCTTACGCACATTAGCTAATAATGCAATTTGATATTTATCCATCTTATACACCCTTTGTTCGATATAGTTAACACTTACCCCATATTACTCCATCCATTTTTCTATAATATTTTGTAAGTAAATGAAATATTTTCTTACTTTTATTTTAAGTATGTTTTTTCCAAATGAAAAGCAATTCCTTTTTAACCATACTTTTCCTCCAATGATTTTACTTTAAAACGATTCTTTTTTCACTTATTATTTTTCTTTCCAGATAAGTAAAATGTCCTGTTATCTTCTTTACAAATAGACCTGCAACCTTATTGACAAAATTAATGAGTCTTTGTTACCCTTATACACGTTGTAAAAAATTTAAAAGTGAATGTTAAGGAAAGCAGCCGTTTTGATGAACGATCAATCAAATCAGGTTCTTTCCTTTTTATATTTTTACTAAGGCAGATACTTTGCTAAATAAAGTTTCGCTTTATACACCGTGTCCTCTTTGTCATAGGCGCACTTAGACCGAAAACAGACGGAAAGGAGTATAAAATGTTTACTCAGCTTACAGAAAAAAACCAGAATGCAGAAGAACTAAAAGAAACACTTGATGATTTAGAGTTTCAGCTATTTCGCATGCAGGATAATTTAAAAGAAATTGCTAAAAAGTACGAAGTTATCGGTGTCGATCAGCCTGAAGATAATCAGTTAGTTATTGTATCGGCACAAAATGACGGAAACGCATGTAAAATTATGCTAAATGAATGCACAAAAGCCTATAGAGGGGCTTGGGATTTTGCCATCGATGGCGTATATGAAGATAATCACACGATTTTTATTGGTGATATTAAAGGTCCCGCTAATAAGGGATATGGCTCTGTATGTATGAATTATTTAAAAGAAGTAGCGGTTGATCAAAATGTTCATGTCATTAAAGGAGATATCGCTGAGCGCGACTGGGATCATCTCGAAAGATTAATTCATTTTTATGAAAAACATAACTTTGAAGTAAATATTGATTATACGAATAAGTGCGGAGAAATTGAATGGACTCCAGCTTATCAATAAAAAACGAACAGACAGCGTCTGTTCGTTTTTTTTATTTGATATATGCTAAGCTTTTTTTAATACTGCTAAGAGGACTTTCTATGCACTGATCTTGTTCAACAATCCACCATTTTACGCCTGCTTTATTGCCTTCTTTCATGACAGCCTTTACATTTACCCCTCCGGTACCAAGAGGAGCAAAGAATTGCTCGCCGTCTGTTGTCATATCTTTTAAATGGATAAAAGGCGTACGATTTCGATAGTGCTTCATCCACTCAACTGGATCTTCGCCTGCTTTAGTGAGCCAATAAATGTCCAGCTCTACATTTACCCCAGTTTCTTCTAGAATCGTTTGGAGAGCTGACTTTCCAGTTGACAATTTTTTTAGCTCAAAATCATGATGGTGATAGCTAAACGACATGCCTTCTTTTTTACAATAAGCATCAATGTAATTTAAAGAATCAATAAGTTCGAAATATCCTTTTTCAGTTTGTCGTTCAGGCATTAAATAAGGACAAACAATATGTGAATTTCCAACTTGCTGCTCAAAGTGAATCACTTGCTCTAAATTTGCTTCTAATTGTTCAAGCGGCACGTGACTAGAAGCTGCCTTCAGCTGTAAATCCGTTAACCATGCTCTTACTTCTTGCGCTGTATATCCTTCGTACCCTGCAAACTCTACCCCTTGATATCCTAAAGCAGCTACTTTTTGAAGAGTTCCTTTAAAGTCTTTTTTCGTTTCTTCACGCAGCGTATAAAGCTGTACTCCTACAGGTATTTCTCCCATCTTCTCTCCCCCTGTTCATTAAGAAAGTGATTGAACTATCGCTAAATCAACCCAATCTAAAGACGAACAAATTGAACTAGTATGAATTACTTGTTACACAGCTGTTGATTTCCGTGCAAGACTTCGCTTTCCGCGGGAGTCTTCGTCTTGCCCTCCAATCAACACCTAGAAGCAATTAACTACAATTAAATCTACGTTCATCCTAGAAAGGAAAAAATCCGAACGAATTTGATTCTCGATCAACAATCAGATTCTTTAGGATCCTCCTTTAACTAACATACTTTTTTCTCAACATCTGCTGCTTTTTATTTTACTGCACTTCCAAGCATTCCTGAAATAAAATGACGCTGAAGTGCTAGGAAGAAGACAATGATTGGAATGGTTGCAATCGTTACCCCCATCATTACTTGACCGTAATCAATAATTGATAATCCAATTAAGCTTGAAAGAGCAACTGGCAATGTAGCCATTTCGTTTGATGTAGTCGCAACTAAAGGCCACATAAAGTTATTCCACTGTGTCATAAATAAGAAAATAGCTGCTGCAGCCATCGCAGGCTTCATAGAAGGAAGCACAATGGTTAAAAAGATTCTCATCTCTCCAGCACCGTCCAAACGTGCTGCTTCAATCAGTTCCGTTGGAAAAGCTAAAAAGTTCTGACGTAATAAAAAGATAGCGAACGGAAAGCACAGCTGCGGAACAATAAGAGCAAAATACGTATCAAGCAAATTAAAATTCGACATCAGCTGAAAAAGCGGAATGAGCGTTGCTTGATATGGAATCATCATGGACAATAAAAGCGTCGTAAAAATTGCGTTTCGTCCTTTAAATTCAAATTTAGATAGCGCATATGCAGCTGTAGAACAAACCATTAAAGCTACAATCACATACACGACTGAAACAAATACTGAGTTAAAAAAGACGCGCCCTAAATCAATTGAAGCATTTAAATTTTGTAGATTTGTCATAAATTGATCGCCAGGCTTCAGCGTTGGAGGGTTTGTAAACATTTTTCCCGATTCATTCGTAGCGCCGATAATCATCCAGTAAAACGGAAAAATAGAGATAATCGTGAACAGCCCAAGCATGCTGTATAATCCTATTTTACGCATGATGTTGCTTTTCTTTTTAACCTTAGGCACGGTATCTACTGCGGTTGCTTCTACTCTCTCTAATACACTCATGATTTATCACCCGTAAATTTAAATTGGAAGAACGTTAAAATACCGACTAATAATACAACAACGTACGCAATGGCTGAAGCATATCCAAAATCAAAATATTTAAAGCCATTTTGATAAATATATAAGCCTAGCGTCATCGTGGAATCAGCAGGGCCGCCTTTTGTTAAGTTAAAAGGTTCGTCAAACAATTGAAGCGTGCCAATTGTTGATAAAATAGTAGCAAACAAGATAACGGGTTTTAATTGTGGAACCGTTACGTGGAAAAACTTTTGAATACGATTTGCCCCGTCTAAATCAGCTGCTTCGTAAACTTCATGAGATAAACTTTGAAGAGCTGCTAGAAAAATAACCATATTATAACCTGTCCATCTCCAAGTCATCGCCACGATGATTGAGACTTTAGCCCAGAAAGGATCTCCCAGCCACTGAATGGCATCGATACCGAAAAACCCTAAAATAGTATTCATAATTCCTTCATCTTGAAGAATGATTGAAAACAAAATAGAATAGGCAACTAGCGACGTTACTGCGGGCAAGAAAAATGAAACTCGGAAAAAACCTTTTAGTCTTAAAAGCTGACTGTTTAACGCGTTAGCTAGTACAAGCGCTAATAAAATCATGACGGGTACTTGAACGATTAAAATAATCCCCGTATTTCCAAGCGCTTTCCAGAAAATATCATCTCCGAGCAAACGTGTATAGTTTGATAAACCGGTAAATACATACTTTCCGCCTTCCATACTCTGAAAGCTTAGAATAAACGATGAAAAAATAGGATAGATGGTAAACAGCGCGAACAGCAAAAGTGCTGGAGCAATAAATAAGTAAGGCAATGATTTATTTGTCTTCATGATGACCTCCTAGTACCGCAAGAAGAAGAGATAGAAGGCAATTTTCTAGAAATCACCTTCTATGCTTCTTGATTATTTTTGAATTCGGTTTTCTAAGCGTTTTTGAGCTGCTTCAAGCGAGTCTGTAACGCCCTTACCATTTGTTACCTCTGACACAGCTTTGACTGCTTCACTGTTTGCAACTGAGTAATTGCCTGTAAAATTAACCGGCTTAATATCTTTCATTTCATCTGCGAATGTTTTCCAAATCGTCTGATTGTTAAAGTACTCATCTTGTGCAGTGAATAATTTTGAAGAATATACGGTATTTAATGATGGGAATAATCCGCCCTTCATCGCTTCTTCTTGAACTTTATCTGTTGTTGAGAAATATTCCATAAATTTGTACGCTTCATCTGCTTTTTGGCTATTTGCTGAAATCACATAGTTGCTTCCGCCTAAGTTAGAAGCACGGTTGCCTCCTTCTTCAAACGAAGGTAATAAAAATACTCCCCATTTTCCTTTTAAATCCGGAGCCTGCTGCGTAATAGAACCAGATAGCCAAGCACCAGATGGTGAACTTGCTACTTTACCTTCTGCTAAAGCACTGATTGAAGCATCCCAGCCCACTGTATTTTTAACAATGCCTGCTTCTTTTAACTTCTTATTTAACTCCATCGCTTTTTTCGCTTCTTTAGAAGTTAAATTGAGCTTACCTTTGTTATTAAAATAGAACGTACCTTGCTGCGTTAGTGCCATTCGGAATAAGCCATCGTCATTATTAAAATCTAAACCTAGTAAATCAACGCCAACTTTTTCTTTAATTTTCTTACCAGCAGCAATATAATCATCCCATGTTTTGATACTGTTTGGATCTACGCCTGCTTTTTCAAAGTAATCTGTGCGGTAGAAAACGCCTGTCGGACCTGCATCAAACGGGAAGCCGTACATGTCTCCATCCTTTGATAAAAGAGCTTTCTTAAACTCTGGAAATTTATCTTCTTGCTTATCGAATCCTTTTTTAGATAGGTTTAAAAATGCCTTTGGAAATGCATCCAAATATCCTTGGAAACGATCGTCTTCTACTAATACAATATCAGGAAGACCTTTTCCGCCAGCCTGCAATCCTGTTGTTAATTTTGAATAAACATCTTCACGTCCCATATCCACTACTTTTAATTTAAATCCTGGGTTCTCTTTTTGGTATTCTGCTGCTGCTTTCTTTAATACCGGTACGTTAATATTCCAAGCCCATGCAACAACTTCTTTTCCACCGCTACCACTTGTTTCATTAGCGGACTTTCCTCCGCATCCTGCAAGTACTAGGGTTAAAATGAGTGCAAAACTGATTAAACTAAACCAACGTTTCAATGAATACCCCTCCTATAATCTCGTCTCCTAGTGTGGCAAGTTTTTTTGTAAACGCTCACGTCTCTTTCTAGATAGAATTATTGAAAAATAATTCTGTATATTGAAAGCGTATACAATTTACTTAATCTAAATTATATGAATGAATACCCTTTTCCTCAATGGTAAATATAAAAGGCAAAAACCTTACATTTTTGCCTTTTTGTAAATTGATTTTGTTATTATGGTTTCTATTAACTTTTTCGTTCATAAAAAAAAGCGAATGTACTGTTATTGTTGAAACAGAACACAATCGCTTATTTAAAAAAATCCAATGTATACTATTTTTTTGCTACATAAGTAACACTTTCTTGCTTATTTAGGACGTTCTAAGGAAAATAATTGCCCCAATTTACTATAGTTAGAACCCGCAAGCCGGCTGACTGGCTTCACACGTTCTGCAGAAACGCGATCGTTTTCTATCACTTTTTCACTAATATGAAACATCACAACTTCACCGATAAACAAATCTGAGCTGTATGCCTCATCCGTTCCTAATGGAACAATTTGGTGAAGCTTACATTCCATTCGAATGCTGGCTTCTTGAATTCCGGGAACCTGCACTTTTTTGCTCGGTGCTAGTGTTAACCCTGTTTCCTCGACTTCACTCACGGAAGAAGGGTAAGAAGATGCCGCTTGATTCACCTGTTCCACTAAGTTTTCGTCTACAAGATGAACTACAAATTCTTTAGATGCACTAATATTTTTGGCCGTATCTTTCGTCATTTGACCTTCACTTCTCGAAACCGAAACGGCAATCAGCGGAGGCTCTGCCGCAACTACATTAAAAAAACTAAACGGCGCAGCATTCACTACACCGTCATCATTTTGACTTGTAATAAACGCAATTGGCCGGGGAATGACGACACCTGTTAGCAAATGATAATTATCTTTTGCACTTTGTACCGCTGGATCAACTACCTTCATTTTACCCACTCCTTTTCTTCCATTTACTTTATTGTATGGTAACGAAAAGAGCATAGATTAGCTAGCAACTTGCTCACCAAACATGCAAAGAAGAGGCTGAGACATAGCTGCATCCATCTCATCTGAAAACCAACAAAATGAAAAAATCCGAACGATAAATCGTTCGGATCTTCTCTTTAGTTTAGCACCGTTACTTTCACTGTACGACGTCCAAATGCTTTTGCAGCTGACTCAGAAGGTACTAATACGTCAATTCGATATCCTTTAATCGCACCGCCCGTATCACCTGCTGTTGCCACTCCGTATCCTTCTACATATACTTTTGAACCTAATGGAATAACGGATGGATCTACCGCAATAATTTTATGAGTGCCTGAACTTACATTTTGTCCAGTGGCTGTTACGCCGCTGCAGCCTGCACAATTAGCTGTATAAGCTGTTGCTTCTACATACATTTCTTTTCCAGAATGCTTTTGTGTGCTTTCTTCTTTTTTCGTTTCTTTTGCTTCTGAAGAAACGGCTGCTTTCTTCTCTGTAGCCGCAGCTGTTTTTACTTCTTGTTTCGGCTCTGTTTTTACTTCTTTTTTAGCTGTTGCTAATTCAGCTTGACGCTTTGCTTCTGCATCAGCCTCAGCCTTTTCAGCCGCCTGCTGTTTTGCCACTTGCTCAGCTTGCTTTTGAGCTGCTTCTTTTTCTTTTGCAATCTTATCTTGAATGCCTGTTAGTTCAGACTGAAGATTTGCTTTTTCTGAAGAAGCTGCATCAATTTCATTTACGACCGTACTGTATTTTTCTTGCATAGTTGTTAACGTTGCTGTTTGTTTCGCAACGTTTTTATCTAATTCAGCTTGTTTAGCCGCTAGGCTACTTTTTGCTGCTTCTAATACTTTTTCTTGCTTATCAATTTCTTTTTTATCTTTTTCAATTTGATCTAAGTCATTTTGATGCTGCTTTAAAATATCATTATCTGCTGACAATAAAGTTGTGACCGCACCCATACGTGCAACAAAATCTCCAAAGTTATCAGCATTCATTAATGTATCAATAACAACGCTTGTTTTATCGTCCTGCTGTAAAGCAACTAATCGATTTTCAATAATATCTTTACGACTTAACACTTTTTCCTGAAGCAAAACGATCTCTTTTTTCTTTTTCTCAATCATTTTGTTCGCTTCTGAAATCTGCTTTTCAGTCGATGCTAACTCTTTTTTATTGCTAGAGATTACTGTATGTAATGAATTTAATTGTGACTGTATGTTTTGAACATCTGAATTGATAGACTGTTTCTCTTTCTCTTTTTGTTGAACAGCCTTTTCTGTTTCTTTAATTTTATTTTCAGTAGTCTGGAGCGCTTCTTCATTCGATTGGGCGTGAGTCTCTGTAATGCCGGTCATGAAGAAAATCCCTGTGACTGCTGCAAGAGTCATACGCTTAAAAATTTTCATAAAGTAATAGTCCCCTTTCCTCATAGACATAGTTATACCATAAAAAACTAGCTGTTTATGTTACAATACAGTTAAAAGTTTCCCATAATCTGTATAACCAAGAATCTCTTTCTGGGAATTTACCACCAAAATCCCTTGATAGAGAGGTTTACTGTTTATTAAAAAAGATATATTTTTGTCACAAAGGGGGCAAAATTACTCTTTAAAAATCAAAATAAACGCTTATTATTACAGCTATATTACAAATTTTTCACAGAAAATTATGTGTTTTGCCGCCTTTTTTCTGTGTTTTTTACTTTTTATTACATAAATTCCACCTACATAATTCCTACACTATTTATAAAGTTGTGACTTTTTCACTTCTTTTTTACACTTTATATATATAAAAAGACGCCCATAAATCAAATGAGCGTCTTTTTTCTTCACACGTATAAAGCCATTATTTTTCAGAGGTTACTAGTTTTAAAGGCACTGGAATTTGCTTATCTACTTTTTTGCCTTGAAGAACATTTTTAGCAGACTTTACGGCAAGTTTACCAATTAAAACAGGCTGCTGGGCTACAGTTGCTCCTAGTTTTCCTTCTTTTACTGCTTTAATTGCATCGTCGTTTCCATCAAACCCTACTACTAATACATCTTTTCCTGAGCTGTTAATCGCTTGAATAGCTCCTAATGCCATTTCATCATTGTGAGCAAATACGGCTTTGATACCAGGGTTTCCTTGAAGAACGTTCTCCATAACGTTTAAGCCTTTTGTACGGTCAAAATCAGCTGACTGTTTAGCCGTAATATCTAGCTTTTGATCTGCAACGTTGTGGAACCCTTTTCCTCGTTCACGAGTTGCTGAAGCTCCGGGCACGCCTTCAAGTTCTGCTACCTGAGCTTTTTCACCTACTTTTTTTACAATGTAATCAGCAGCCATTTGACCACCTTTTACATTATCTGAAGCTACCAGTGTTTCCACTTTTCCTTTTTCTGCTGAACGATCTAGCGTAATAACTGGAATCCCTACATTATTAGCCGATTGTACAGCTGTTGAAATAGCGGCTGAATCCGTTGGGTTAATAAGCAGAATGTTAACACCTTGCTGCATTAAATCTTCTACATCGTTAATTTGTTTTGCTGAATCATTTTGAGCATCTACTACAACTACTTCCATGCCCAGTTTTTTTGCTTCTTTTTGTACTCCTTCTTTTAGGGAAACAAAGAACGGATTGTTTAATGTAGACACGGATAAACCAATTTTAATATCTTTTAAATTTTTACTTTCAGATGGTTTCGCCCACTCAGGAGGCTGAAGTGAACAAGCCCCTAACAGTAATAATGAAAATGATAATAGCACGAGCCAAATTTTCTTCATGTTTTTCCCTCCTAAGCTGACTTTTTGCGATCAATTAATACCGCAATTAAAATAACAATTCCTTTTACGACCATTTGGTAAAACGACGAAACGCCGAGTAAGTTCAAACCGTTGTTTAATGTTCCGATAATCAGCGCACCAATTAACGTTCCAACAATGCGTCCACGTCCTCCGGAAAGGCTTGTGCCACCCAGTACTACTGCGGCGATAGCATCTAACTCGTAAGACGTACCTGCCGTTGGCTGAGCAGAATTCAAGCGAGAAGTCAAAATCGCTCCTGATAGCGCTGCCAATAATCCTGCTAGTGAGTAAATCATAACCTTAACTTTCGGAACTTTGATTCCTGAAATAAATGCTGCTTTTTCATTTCCACCGATTGCATATGTTCTACGGCCAAACGGTGTTTTATGCAAAATCACCCATAGGACAGCAAACGCTAGTACCATCGTAATTGCTGGAACAGGAATACCTAGGAAATAGCCTCGGCCAAATAACTGGAAGTAATAGTTTTCGCCTAAGCCCGTAATCGGATTTCCATCTGTATAAACAAGCGTTAACCCTCTAAAAATTGTCATCGTCGCTAGCGTCGCAATAAACGGCGCCATTTTTCCTTTTGTAATAAGTAAGCCGTTAACCATACCCATTACAGCTCCTAACACACATCCTATTAAAATAGCTAAAATAGGATCTACACCTGACACAATCATACCTGCCATTAACGCACTTGATAGAGCAAGTATAGAGCCCACGGATAAATCAATTCCCCCTGTTAAAATAACAAATGTCATACCGAATGCAATTAAAGCATTAATAGCCACTTGACGCAGCAAGTTTAAAATATTTAAAGGTTCTAAAAAGCTTGGATTTAAAATCGATACAATGACAATAAGAATAAATAGACCTAGTAACGGACCTAGCTTTTGCATCACGTTATCAACGCGATTTTCTTTTATCGCTGTGTTTGCTTTCATTTTACTGACCTCCTGTTGCAAATGTCATAATTTTTTCTTGAGTTGCTTCTTCACTTGTCAGTTCACCTGTTATCTTTCCTTCATGCACAACCAAAATGCGATCACTCATGCCGAGTACTTCCGGAAGCTCTGAAGACACCATGATAATAGCCACGCCTCTGTCTGTCAGTTCATTCATAAGCTGATAAATTTCACGCTTCGCCCCGACGTCAACTCCTCGAGTTGGTTCATCTAAAATTAGCACTTTTGGTCCAATGCCAATCCACTTGGCAATAACTACTTTTTGCTGATTTCCTCCCGATAAATTAGCCGCACTCGTCTCAGACGACTCGGTTTTGATCGTTAAACGTTTAATAAGCAAATCTACAAATTGCTGCTCGCTTTTTTGTTCAATAAAGCCTTTTGGCGAAAAGCTGAATAGACTTGGAAGTGCAATATTTTCTCGAATAGAAAAATCCAGAACGAGCCCTTCTGTTTTACGATCTTCTGTAATGAACCCGAGACCTAATTTAATGGCTTGGTCTGGCTTTGTGATACTGACCCGTTTGCCATTTAAGATAATTTCGCCTTTTTCTAACGGATCAAGCCCGAAGATAGCGCGCATAATTTCGGTTCTTCCAGCTCCCATTAGCCCCGCAACGCCGACAATTTCTCCTGATCGCACTGAAAAATGAACGTCTTGAAACACACCTTTTCTCTCCAAGCCTTTTGCTTCAAAAACAACGTCTCCCTTAGGAGATGTCCTAGCAGGAAATCGATCCGTTAGCTCTCTTCCTACCATTTTGCGAACAACATCATCGAAGCTGGTTTCTGGAATCGGCTTTTTGTCTACCGTCTGTCCGTCACGCATGACCGTAATGGAATCACAAATAGCGAAAATCTCTTCCATACGATGTGAAATATAGACAATCGATACACCTTGTTTTCGCAAGGCATTAATTACGTCAAATAACTTTTGAATTTCTCTTTCAGTAAGCGCTGCGGTCGGCTCATCCATGATAATCACTTTTGCATTCGTCATCAGCGCTTTGGCTATCTCAATCATTTGCTGCTGTCCGACAGAACAAAGTCCTGCTTCTTGATCAAGAGGAATGGTAACAGCTAATTTTTCAAACTGCTTCTTTGCTAACGCTTTCATTTCTTTTGTTTTTAAAAAACCTAAAGGTGTTTTTAATTCTTTGCCGATAAATAAGTTTTCAAGCACCGTCATTTCAGGCCAAACGTTCAGCTCTTGATGAATAAAGGTAATTCCGTTTTGTTCTGCTTCTTTTGGGTTTTGAAAATACGTCTCTTTGCCATCAATCAGAATCTGTCCTTCATCTTTTTTATGAAGGCCGGTTAAAATATTCATCAGCGTAGATTTCCCCGCTCCGTTTTCCCCCATTAGTGCGTGAACTTCACCTTCATGTAATTCAAAATCCACGCCCCTTAGTACACGGTTTGCTCCAAAGGCTTTATGAATTCCTCTCATTGCAATATGCATGCTGTTCACCTCTTTTAAAAAATAACTCCCGCTTGTAAAATACAGTTTGCATAAGGAGTTGCTTCTCCTGTACGAATCACAACTTTCGCTTTGCTTGTCAACATTTTCAATTGTTCATGCGATACTTCTTCTACTAAGATGTTTTGCTTTTCCATCAACTCGTAAGCCTTTTGGTTTCTTTCTTTCATTTCAGAAGCAATCACTATTTTTTCTGTAGCCATATCTTCTAACACAGCTACTACTACATCTTCAAAGCTAGGCACTCCTAGCTTTAAAGATAAATCAATTTTAGGCATGTCACCCGGAACAGGTAACCCTGCATCTGCAATGACAATAGTGTCTGTATGACCTAGATCTGTTAGTATTTTCGTAATATGACTGTTAATCATTCCGTGACGTTTCATTTACAGACTCTCCTCCACTTCTTTTCGAGTCGGCATGCCGCCTTGCGCACCAAATTTAGTGACGGATAGCGAAGCTGCGCGATTAGCAAACTGAATTCCTTTTTCAAAACCCATTCCTTCGGCAAGTGCCACAGCAAGCGCTGCGTTAAACGTATCTCCTGCTCCTGTCGTATCAATCGTTTCTACTTGATAAGAAGGAACCAATACTTCTTTCTCGCCGTTAAAATAGCGTACGCCTTGTTTTCCTTCTGTAATAAACAATTTATTTGGATACTGTTTTAATACTTCTTCTTTTTCTTTTCCTTCAAATAAAAGCGCTGCTTCATGTTCATTTGGAGTGATGTAAGAAACTTGTTCAATCACTTCTGCTTTTAATGGTCTTGCAGGCGCTGGATTTAATAAAAGCGGTACTTTAAGTTCCTGACAAAGCTGAGCAACATATTCAACCGTTTCTTCTGGAATTTCTTGCTGAATAAGTACGATATCAGCTTCTTTAATTTTTTCTTTTGCTTTTTCTACGTAGTCGGGCGTAATATGGTCGTTTGCTCCTTTGACAACTACAATGCTGTTATCTCCTTCAGCGAGTATAATGTGAGCTGTTCCGCTATCTGAATCTGTAACCGGTTTCACATTTTCCACAGATACACCGTTTGATTTGAAATTCTCCAGGATTGCTTTTCCGTAATGATCTTCGCCCACACATCCAATCATACTAACATCCGCTCCAAGACGGGCTGCCGCAACAGCTTGGTTCGCTCCTTTTCCTCCCGGAACGGTTTTAAATGATTCTCCTAACACTGTTTCTCCAGCTCCAGGACGAATATTTGATGTTACTACTAAATCCATTGATGAACTTCCAATCACAGTTACTTTAGCCATGTTCCTCAACCTTTCGTGTCGTATTTCGTTCAATAAACGTAACGGGTAGTTGTACTTGCTTTTGAATTAAAGGTTCTTTCTTAATGCATTTCATTAACAGACCTGCTGCTTGCTTGCCCATTTCATAAGCAGGCTGACGAATTGTAGACAGGGCTGGAAACGAAAAGCGGCTTTGCGGAATATCATCAAAACCAATCACTTGAAGATCATCAGGCACGCTTTTCTCTAATCGAAACGCCTCATGTAAAACAGCTGTGGCTACAATGTCATTACTTGCGATAATCCCGTCTGTTTCAGGGTACTTTTGAAAGATTTCCTTTGCCCATTTCTGCGCATCGTCAAATGCTAGAGAATTTGTATTTAATACGTAAAAGTCTGCATCAGACTGACTCAAGACAGAAAGAGAGCCTTGAAAACGTTCCTGAGCAGGCTTTACATTTACTGGACCTTTGATAAGAGTAATTCTTTTACTTCCTCTTTTGATTATTTCTTCTGCAGCGATTTTCCCGCCTTCAAAACCATCAGCATAAACGGATGGATACTGATCAGAACTTCTATCTAAAAACACGACGGGAAATGTAAGACCTTCATACAGTTTCTGAGCTAAACTTGTTGTTGCCGTAATCATTCCTACTACATGATTTTGCGTAAACGTTTGGAGATATGTTAATTCTTTCTCTAACTGCTCATCACTATTGCCAAGAATTAAACGAAATCCATGGCTATGTACTTCATCTTCTATTCCTCGTGCGAGCTGAGGGAAAAAAGGGTTTGTGATGTCTGGAAGCAATAGACCAATCAAACGTGATTCACGTGTATAAAGCGAACGGGCTACTTCGTTAGGGCTGTAGTTTAATCTTTGAATTGTATTCATTACTCGCACACGCGTGTCTTCTTTTACATACCCTGTACTGTTTAAAACACGCGAAACGGTCGCAACGGACACGCCTGCTTCTTTTGCTACATCACGAATTGTTACCACTTTATTTCCCTCCCTCCATATATGTAACCGTTTACACAAATGATATCATGGAAAAGTGAAGTTGACAATCTTTTTATCAAAAAAAACATCACTCCATTAAGAAGTGATGTTTCTTTCATTAGATATTAGCGTCTAGTTTCTTAAATAATTTCAAAAATTGCTCTTGATCTTTCGGCTCATAGCAAGAAAAGAAATGAGCAATCATCTTTTGCACAATTTCATTTGCTTCTTCAATCACTTGTTCACCTTTAGCAGTTAACTCAATGTTTACCTTACGGCGATCCTCTTTAGAGTGATAGCGTGAAACTAACTCTAAGTCTATTAAACGAGTAATAACAGGAGTGATCGCACTAGGCTTTACACGCATCTCCTCTGCCAGCTTGGTTACTCCAATATGACTGCATTTACCGATAATTAATAAGATATGATATTGAAAAGGCGTAATCCCTTGTGAAAGTAACCTTTCTTTTATCTCTGTCATTACCTTTTTGTTAAGGGATATCGAAATTCTCTGGACCTCTTCAATAAATGTGAGCTGTTCCATGTTTTGACGTCCCCTTTCTTATAATCAGGGAGTCGATGTTAACATGTCAGCCCCCTGCTGCACTCCAAGCGAAACCTAACCTGGGGAGAGCGGCTGGTTTCGCGGAATGCTTATAACCTATTTTCTATCTGTTTTATTCCGTACTATTATAATAGAAGAAACTCATTCATTATCGTTTTTCTTAAACGATCTTAAAGCTTTACGAAAAGCGTCATCATTCATAACGTCACGTTCTTCTTTTGTAAAAACCGTGTCGTCTTTTTCGCCTTCTCTAAACTTTTGCAGCACTTGACGATACATATCATCGTTCATGACATCTTTTTCTCTCTTATGTCTAGATGTTCTTGTTTCCGTCTTCGCCTGCGGCTCTTTTGGCTCTTCTTTTGGTGCTGCAGGTTTTTCTTCTGCTACTTTTTTCTCTTCTACTTTTGGCTCTTTAGGAGCATTTGAAGCAGCCGCTTCTTTTTTAGGTGGAACTGTACGCTGGCGCTTAGAAGATGATGCTTTAGCATTCATTGTAATAATTAGGACAACCAGAATCACAGCTACAACGATCAGTAAAATACCTAACATACTGTCACCTACTGTCCTTGTGTCATTCGTTTAGTCACTTGAACAACACGTTCTCCTAACGCTTTACCTAGCGCTTGGTCGTTCTCTGTTAATAATTCGTCACCTTCGATTGGACAAGTAATTCCCACACCGTAATAAGTACCGTACAGCGCATTTTCTGGAATGTTACCTGGTAAGCCAGCGATAACCATTCCTTGGTGAAGCATTGGTGTAATTAAATTTAAAAGCGTTGCTTCTAAGCCACCGTGCGTTGTAGCTGTTGTACAGAACACCGCACCTACTTTATCAATTAATTTACCTTCTGCCCATAAATAACCTAATTTATCAATCCACGTTTTTAACCCTGAACTGATTGTTCCAAAATGCCCTGGGCAGCCCCAAATAATAGCATCCATTTCAGGCAGTTCACGTACATCTGCTTCTTCGACATGCTTTACATATACAGTTGCTTCTCCAGACAGCTCAGCGCCAGAAGCAATCGCTTTAGCTAATGCCTCTGTATGTCCGCCTTCACTATCATATACGATACAAATTTTCATCCTTTATCCCTCCGTTGCTTATGAGTTCATATCTTTTGGTGCCGGTAACATACGAATATCGTCTGTTGTTTCTTTTTCTGTCTCTTCTACTTCTACCACTGGATCTTTACGAACATCACGTAGGAAGAAACTTAAAATCAATCCAATAATGGCAATGATAACTGTCCAGTAAAACGCGTCGTTAATTCCTTGTACAGTTGCTTGCGCTTGAACTTTTCCAGCTAATGTTGTTAAAGCTTGTTTTTGCGCTTCTGTTTGAGAAAGGTGAAGCGTTTGAGCAATCTTTTGCACAAATACCTGGAAGTTATTCATAAAGAATGGATCAGATGTAGTCATTGAACTGCTCATTTCATTCACATGATATGTTGTGCGATTTGTAAAGATTGTAGTCATTAAACTGATACCGATTGAACCACTCACCTGACGAAGCGTGTTCGACATAGATGTACCGTGGCTGCTTAATTTTGCCGGCAGCTGATTTAAACCAGCTGTCATAATCGGCATCATTAATAATGACATACCGAATGCACGAATCATATAAATAATAACAATATGACTAAACGGTGTTTCAAGCGTTAATTTTGTAAATTCAAATGTTGTCACAACCGTAATCAACATCCCGACAATCCCTAGTGGACGCGGTCCTAATTTATCAAACAGCGTACCAGAAATCGGTGACATGACTAGCATAACAAGTGCACCAGGCAAGATTAATAAGCCTGAGTCAAACGCTGAATAGCCACGGATGTTTTGCAAATAAATCGGTAATAAGAACATACCAGCATACATGCTGATTGTAATGGCAATACTGATGATATTAGATAATGAGAAAATATTGTATTTAAATACTCTCACATCAAGTAATGGACTTTTAAGTCGAAGCTGCTGTACAACAAAGATGATTAATAAGACAATACCGCCGATCATCGTTGATAATACAACTGAATCCGTCCAGCCATCGTTTCCAGCTTCACTGAAGCCGTATAGAAGTAAAGCCATACCTGCAAGAGATGTAAACACAGAAATTAGATCTACTTTTACATTTTGAGGCGGTTTAATATCTTTTAATTTAAAAGCTGCAATTATAAGTACGAGTGCACCTAGTGGCACCATTCCCGTAAATAAAATGTGCCAGTCATAGTTTTGAATAACCCATCCTGAAAGCGTCGGTCCAATTGCCGGAGCGAACATCATGGCTAAACCAAAGATACCCATTCCTTTTCCGCGCATATGAGGAGGGAAAATAAATACGATAATGGTCATAACTAGAGGTGCTAGCACTCCGCCCCCGACTGCTTGAACCAGGCGTCCAATTAGCATAATTGAGAAAGTCGGCGCGATTCCGCAGACAAGCGCTCCAATTGTAAAGCAGGCCATCGCAAATAAGAATAAGCGACGAACGCCAAAACGTTCAATTAAATAGGCCGATAATGGAATAAGTGCACCATTTACAAGCATATATCCTGTAAGCAACCACTGTGCGGTATTAGCCGTAACGCCAAACTCTGTAATCAGATGCGGAATCGCAACATTTAGCAGCGTTTGGTTTAAAATTGCTAAGAACAATCCAAGCATAAGTACGACTAGTAGCGGGATATGCTTTTTAACTGAGCTTTCCTCTGGTTGTATCGTGTTTGCTGACATCAGTTCCTTCCTCCTTTCTTCTCTTCTTAATCATGTACGTTCTTAGTTTTTAGAGATTTTAACTTCTGCGTTCATACCTGGCAGTACGTTTTCAGAGTAGTTAGAAATAGAGATTTTAACAGGAACTGTTTGTGATACTTTCGTATAGTTGCCGTCTGAATTAGAGCTTGGCATTAATGAGAAAATTGAGTTTGTTGCATAACCGATTTCTTCTACTTTTCCATCGATTGTTGTTTTAGTATCTCCGTCAACTGTTACATCAACGTCATCGCCAGCTTCAATATCTTTTAATTTGTCTTCTTTAATGTTTGCAATGATGAATAAGTTATTCATATCTACTTCGCTAGCAATTTGTTGACCAGCTTGAACCATTTGATTTTCTTTTACCTGTGTTTTGATGATTTTACCATCCTCTGGTACTGTAACTGTTTTTTCTCCATCTTCTGATTGGATTTTAGCTACCTCATCGTCTTTTGAAACATCCTTACCTTCTTCAATACTCCAGCTTGCTACTTTACCTGCCGTTGGCGCTACTACTGTATAAAGATCGCCCGACACTTTTGCATTGTCTGTGGATACATAATTAGATTTTTGAATATAATAGTATCCCCCACCAATAATTAAAGCTAATACTACAATAATTCCGATAAAGTTCATTAAAATTAAACGCCCTCTTGACATTTATTTTACCTCCTTAATATTTCATTCAGTTAAGTATTACGCTAGATAACTTTATCACAAAGATATTTAGTTGTAAATAACTTTGATTTTAATTTATTTTTAAAACTAAACATTTATGTTTCATAAAGTTTTCCCGACTGAATACTTTACTACATCTTTAACTGAAATACAACTTAAAAGTTTTGGTTTCTTTACAAGTACTTTACTTTACTTTAAAGTTAGATATATAAGCATAGGGTTATACACAAAAACAGCTCCTTTTTTTGGAACAAACTCCCTATATACATAAACCACAATAGGTAACTAGCAGCAATTGTTTAACACCTATAATGATAAAGAAAAGGTGATTATGATGGATCAGCAGTTAATAGATAAACTAGAAAAACTTGACCAAGTTAAAACCTCATTATTTGAACTCAAGCGAAAGCTCTTGGAAGATAAAATCAGTGAGCAGCCCTATAATTTGACCATTACAAAATTTTTAATTCTAAAATTCATTGGAATCAGCTCTAAACGTATGGTAGCCGAAATTTCTTCAAATCTAAAGCTAACCTCCGGGGCTACTACCATTTTATTAAATCAATTAGAAGATGATGCACTCATTAAGCGCGTACGTGACCAAAAAGACCGCCGAATTGTATGGATATCCTTAACGGAGGCTGGCGAAACATTAGTGAACTATGTAATTGAGCAGCGAAATTTATTTTGGCAAGACATGCTTTTTGCTCTAACTCCAGAAGAACAGGATGAGTACCTCCGCATGCTTGAGAAAATGGAAAAACGAATTAGACAAACGGTAGATCGTTAATGATAAAAAGCGTGTGTCCATTTATTTTATGGACACACGCTTTTTATGACCCGCTACCATTGAAGGCTTTAGAAACCTTTTTGCTTTCTGCCTTTAAAATTCAGGATTGTTCTTTAAAAACCCCCTCCAAGCCTGTGCTGTAGCTTTCTCAATTTCTTCTTTAGAAGCATGAAGCCTTTTAGCGCTGTCTCCATAGCCAATTTCGATTTTGCCTTTTTTCAGTTCTTCAAATATTGAATCAGCAAAGTCATCAAGCGGTGCTCCAAATGTATGAAGTCCCGGTCCTCCTAAATCCGTGTTCACGGCTGGAGGAAGAATTTCTATTACTTCGGTATTTGTTTCTTCTACTTGATGTCTTAAACTAATCGTAAACGACCTTAACGCCGCTTTTGTTGCGCTGTAAATTGGCACCCATGCTCCAGGTGTTAAAGACAGCCCCGACGTTACGTTAATAACCGCAGCACGTTCTTGTTGAACGAAATGAGAAATCAATAGCGAAGTTAAATGAATAGGAGCACTTACATTACTCATTAGTTCTTTTTCGTAATACTGCCACTCTTCGTGCATGTGTAAAAGATTTACGCGCTGCTGAATGCCTGCATTATTCACAATAACATTTAATTTTGGGAACCTTTCAGTCGCCCATTTTACCAGCTCTACTCTGCTTTCTTCTATTGATACGTCGCACACTTTTGTATGTAACGAAGGGAATCTTTCTTTTGCTTCTTGCAGCTTTGATTCCCTTCTTCCACAAATAATAACTTCATTTCCTTCCTTTAAAAAACGTTCTGCAAGCGCCAATCCAATTCCAGACGCTCCGCCCGTAATTAAAATAGTGTTTCCTGACATTTTCATTACTTTTCCTCCTCGTTCAACCATCACATTTCCTAATTAATAAACAAAGCGCTACTGCATGAATGACAATAGCGCTTTGTTTATTATTTATCTTACAAGACGTTTTAGTCTTAATTTAACATTAAAAGTCAAAGTTATCTGGATCTGGACCTACGCGATGATTTTGATTTAATGCGTTAATTTTTTCAACTTCTTCTGCATTTAATTCAAAATCAAATACGTCTGCATTTTGGATAATACGATGTTCTTTTGTTGACTTAGGAATCGTTACTACTTCGTTTTGTAAGTCCCAACGTAAGATAACTTGAGCAGTTGATTTTCCGTGCTTTTCAGCAATTTGAGTTAACACTTCGTTATCAAGCAGCTCACCTTGTGCAAGCGGTGACCATGCTTCCACTTGGATTCCTTGTTTTTTGCAGTATTGACGCACTTCTGTTTGTGTTAAAAGTGGATGAAATTCGATTTGGTTTACCATCGGCTTAACTTCTGCATCTGCAATTAAGTCTTCTAGATGATGCACTTGGAAATTCGATACGCCGATTGCACGAATCTTCCCGTCTTTATAAAGCTTTTCAAGTGCTTTCCACGTATCTTTATACTTACCTTCAACCGGCCAGTGAATTAAGTATAAATCTAAATATTCAAGACCTAGCTTGTTTAAGCTTGTTTCAAACGCTTGAAGAGTTGTGTCATATCCTTGATCTGCATTCCACACTTTTGATGTAACAAATAGTTCTTCGCGAGAAACACCTGATTCTTTGATCGCTTGTCCCACGCCTTCTTCATTTTCATAAATTTTAGCCGTATCAATGCTTTTGTATCCAGCTTTGATTGCATATTTAACTGAATCTACAACTTCTTGACCATCTTCTACTTTATAAACACCTAAACCTAACCACGGCATTTTAACGCCGTTTGCTAAGGTCGTTGTTGACTGTAAGTTTTCCATGTTGCTGTTCATCCCCTTTTTTACTGTTGAATTATTCGTAAAGAGTAATTGCTTGTGAAATTTGTTCTGCGCACTGTTTAACAAGTGCAGCATGTTCTTCGTCTTTCTCCTCTGAAATACGAACGGATGGACCTGATAAAGCAATAGCTGCCATTATTTTTCCTTTTCTGAAAATAGGGGCTGCAATACAGCGAACGCCAGGCTCCCGTTCTTCATCATCGACAGCATATCCTCTTTCCTTACTTAAAGCTAAGTCAGCTTCCAGCTCGTCCAGCTCGGTGATCGTTCGATCTGTATAAGCTTCAAGCGAAAGTTCGTGAAGAATAGATTTTTGCACGCTGTCCTCTTGATAAGCAAGAATACACTTTCCAATAGCATTTGCATGAAGCGGCTTTTTATTTCCTACTTCGGAATGCGTACGAGTGCCATATTGCCCGTTCACCACCTGAGTTGTAACCATCTGTTTATGATGGAGAATTCCCGCGTAAATGGTCTCATTGGTCTCTTCACTCAGCTTCTGCATAGCAGGAACAGAGAGCCAATTCATTTCATAGTTCGTATGCATCGTATTTTGTACGAGTGCCAGCACCAGTTGTGGTGAAACCGTATAGCGGTTAGACGGGTTTCTTACAATAAATCCGTTTTGTTCAAGCGTGCTCACAAGACGATACATCGTACTCTTATTAAAACCGAGCGCTTCCATCATTTCCGGAATAGTCATATTCGGACGGTTTAAAAGCAAAGAGAAGATATCTAATCCTTTTTTTAAAGTTCCAACCTCGGACATGCCCTTCTTCCTCCTTTTATCCGAACAACAATTTTATTATAAAACAAAGCTCTTTATCGTATCAAATAAGGAAACTAAACCAAGTTATTTTCCCTATATAAGAGAATACATAACGTAATTGTTCTTCTTAATCTATTCCACTGTTTTTTCTATTTAAACATAAAAAAAGCCGTAACAATAGAATTTTTTTACAGTTTTTTAAAATTAACTTTGCTTTTCATTCGTTAACTTCTTCAAATCGCTTCAGCTGCTCCAGCTGATTTTCCTTTTTCATAATTTCTTTCTGACGCTCGCCTAGTAAATCGAAATGAGGATAGCCGGATCGATTATCAATATACTTAGCGGGAATACCATACTTTTCTCCCCACTTAATCAGCTTATTTAAGTCACTGCAACCTACTTTTGTTACGGTAGTTGCGTGTGGAAAACGCTCATCGAGCCAGTAATGAGTTAAAAATGCGATCTCTCCTCGCTTAACAGCTGCTTTCCATGCGTTTAGTTCCGGGCGTTTGATTCCAAATGCCATTATTTCACCTTTTCTCTTTTATATAAGTAGTCACATTGTTTGTTTACTATAAAGAAAAAATATCATTCATATAGAAATCTTTCATAATATCTTGTCTATTTATAACCATCTCTGAATAATAGCGTACTTTCTTCACCTGTTTCCTATCTAACATTATTGTGTGCTTATGATTTTATCATCATCTTCTTTTATTTTTCAAAAGATCAAACAAAAAAATAACGTTTAGATAATAAAGAAAAGCCTTATATGTAAAAGAAACTAAGGGTTAATTTCAACATTTCTATTGTGAACGATTTCTCCTTTATATTGAATGTTGTTCTTTTTTTATTATGGCAGTATGCATTTAGTTTGAAGCTTTAGTATATTAAAAAACTTCCAAAGTTACCATTCTCACAAAAAGACAGAATTTACTTTTTATTCCGAAAATAATATAATTCAAGTGATATGGAGCTTTTTGCTTCATCTATTTATTATCAAAGGGGGAATTCCGCTTGGCGATGAATGAAAATTCTTTAAAGAAGGTAAACAATGCTTCTTCCTCTCCTGATTACACAGAAATTGTACAGTCTGCTTCATTTCAAAAACTTTTGAAACAAAAACGCAATTTTATTTTACCGCTCTCTCTGTTTTTTCTTGCTTTTTATTTTACCTTGCCCATCTTAACGGCTTACACAACCGTCTTAAACAAACCAGCTTTTGCTTCTATGACTTGGGCGTGGGTATTTGCTTTTGCACAGTTTGTGATGACTTGGGCCCTATGCATTTTATACACAAAAAGAGCCTCGAAATTTGATGAACTTGTTAACACGATAAAAAAAGAAGCTGCAAATTGAATAGGGGGTTAAATGAATGAACGTACTAGCTTTCTCACTTTTTTTAGCTATTGTAGGTCTTACGCTAATCATTACGTATGCGGCATCCAAGCGAACAAAAACGACCAGTGACTTTTATACAGCAGATGGAAGTTTAACCGGCTGGCAAAACGGCATGGCGATTGCCGGAGATTATATGTCTGCTGCGTCATTTTTAGGCATAGCTGGAATGGTAGCGCTTTCTGGATTTGACGGTTTTTTTTACAGCATCGGCTTTTTAGTTGCCTATCTCGTCGTGTTATACATTGTAGCTGAACCACTTCGCAACTTAGGAAAGTACACGATGGCAGATATGATAGCAGCTCGTTTTAACGAAAAGAAAGTGCGGGGAGTTGCCGCATTAAACACGATCACCATTTCCATTTTTTATATGATTGCGCAGCTTGTTGGAGCAGGAGCATTAATTCATTTATTACTTGGTCTAGATTACGTGTATTCTGTCTTGATTGTCGGCGTGTTGATGACGGTTTACGTTGTATTTGGAGGCATGACGGCGACCAGCTGGGTGCAGATTGTCAAAGCGTTGCTTCTCATGATTGGTACGTTCATTATCTCCATTATTGTATTTTCAAAATTTGATTTTAGCTTTGCTAAAATGTTTTCTGAGATGAAAACCGCAACTCCTCTTGGCGACGGATTTTTAAATCCAGGAAATAAATTCAAAAATCCGCTGGACATGATTTCGTTGAATTTAGCTCTTGTTCTTGGTACAGCAGGCCTTCCTCATATCCTTATTCGTTTCTTTACAGTAAAAGATGCCATCACCGCACGAAAGTCTGTTATTTATGCAACGTGGATCATTGGCGTTTTTTACATTATGACAATCTTTTTAGGGTTCGGTGCTGCTGCATTCGTAGGGTACGATGATATTATCAAAGCAAATGCAGCAGGAAACATGGCAGCTCCCCTGCTCGCTCAAGTTCTTGGCGGAGACTTTCTCTTTGCGTTTGTCTCAGCTGTAGCTTTTGCTACGATTTTAGCTGTTGTAGCTGGGCTGGTGCTCTCAGCAGCTTCAGCATTCGCTCACGACTTTTATAGTCATATTCTCCGTAAAGGGGCTGCAACTGAAAAAGAACAGGTAGTGGCTGCACGATGGGCTTCTATTGGGGTATCCATTCTATCTATTATTCTTGCATTATTTGCTCAAAACATGAACGTAGCATTTTTAGTTGCACTTGCATTTGCCGTAGCAGCGAGCGCTAACTTGCCAATTATTCTTCTTACTATTTTTTGGAAACGTTTTAATACAGCAGGAGCAGTCACTGGCATGCTGGTTGGACTATTCAGCTCACTGTTTTTAGTTGCCATTAGTCCAAACGTGTGGGCACCTGAGCCTGGAGCTGCTATCTTTGTAGGTGAGCCGCTCATCACATTAACAAACCCTGGTATTATCTCCATTCCTCTAGGCTTCTTAGCTGCTTTTATAGGAACACTTCTTTCGTCTAAAAAAGCAGACGAAAAGAAATTTGATGAGATTTTAGTAAAAGCAAATACAGGTATGGGAATCGAAGAGCCTGTCAAACATTAATGCCAAAAAGCCTTGAAGCAGGTTGCTTCAAGGCTTTTTACTAGAATAAATCTTCTTGTAAGCCAATAGCGGCAATTTGTTCATTTCTAAACTTTACAGCTAACATATGCTCTTCTTCCCACGTACATTCAAAAAACAAACCAACTTCTCTTGTATCATGGGGTGCTTCAGGAACAAAGATTTGAATACACTCAACTAAAAAACCGATGTCTTTTCGCTTTTTTACATTCGGAACTAATAAGTCTACCACGTCTTTTTCAACTTGAGTTCTGTATTCATCTCGCACCTGTTGATAATAATCAAAAAGAGCTTTTTCCGTCCTCTTTAACAATAATTCGCTTTGAAGCCAAAATGCTTGAAAAGCCTCTTCTTGCCGTTTTTGAAATGGCTTCTCTTTATCTCCATCAATTGTCAGCAACACATGTTGTTGTTGTCCAAAGAAAGTGACCTGTTTTTCTCCAACCCAGGCCGAGTCATATAACAAAGATCCAAAAAGTGGATGATGTACTCGTAATGTTTGATTCATTGCATACCTGACCCTCTCAAAAAGTGGATTTCTGCTTGCATTGGCGTATAATAAATGGTGCTTGAAACAAACTTCTAAACTTATTCTATGTTACCATATTTTTTACAGAAAGGAGTGCCACAATGTGTGAATACAATTAAATCTTTATACCCTTACTTAAAACCTTACAAATGGCTCGCGCTGTTTGCCCCGCTATTGATGGTCATTGAAGTGTTAGCTGACCTTCTTCAGCCTACTATTATGCAGCATATCATTGATTATGGCATTGCAAACAACAATCAAACATATGTTATCACCCGAAGTATCCTTATGCTTATGTTAGCAATCATTGGCTTAGCTGCTGGTATCGTCTGCGCCATCCTTAGCACAAAAGCAGCAGTAAATTTTTCTACCGATATTCGAAAATCGCTTTTTGAAAAGATTGAAAACCTCTCAAACAGCAACAGAGATAAACTAGGGACTGGTCACTTAATCACTGTCATGACAAATGATGTAACGAGTGTTCAAAACGCATTGAATATGACGCTAAAAGTATTAGTTAGAGGACCTTTACTTTTTGCAGGAAGTATTGTGATCGTGTTATTAACCGCTCGTTCTTTGTTTCCTATTATCGTCGTGGTCGTCCCTATTTTATTTTTATGCATTTGGTTTGTGATCACGAAAGCCGGAAAACTTTTCAAAAAAGTTCAGCGAAGCGTTGATCGTGTAAACACAAAAGTCCAAGAAAATTTATCAGGGATGCGCGTAGTAAAAGCGTATGTAAGAGAATCATATGAAATCAATCAGTTTAAAGAAGCAAACAGCTCCTTGACGCAAGCTAATATGAGTGCTGTTCAGCTTATTTCGCTTTTAATGCCCGTTATTTTATTTGTAGTAAATATCGGCATGGTAGCTACTCTATGGCTGGGTGGACTTCAAGTTGAAGCAGGAAAAATTGAAGCAGGTGTGATTTTAGCTTTTATTAATTACTTAACGATTATTTTAAACGGACTTATGTCAAGCAGCATGGTGCTGATGCAAATTACACGTGCATTCCCTTCAGCTGAACGAATCGATTCTGTTTTAAAAACAAAAATAGACATTCCTCCAGCAAACTCTGCTGCTCAAATCAACAGGCTTAAAGGTGATATATCGTTTCAAAACGTTACATATAGCTACAGTAAAAATGGAGAAAACGTATTAAAAGATATTTCATTTACTGCTAAACACGGGGAAACTATTGGCATTATCGGCTCTACTGGAAGCGGAAAATCGACGCTTGCAAAACTTATTTCGCGCTTATATGATCCTGATGGCGGCGAAATTTTTGTAGATGGAAAAAATCTGACAAACTATGACGTAAAAGAGCTTCGCTCATCCATTGGGTTTATTCCTCAAAAAGCTACACTGTTTACCGGAACGATTGATATGAATATTCGAATGGGAAACGATCATGCTTCTTCCTCAGAAATTGAAGATGCTGCAGCTTTTGCATGCGCAACGGAGTTTATTGAAAAACTCCCAGAAAAATATGAGTATCCTTTAACGCGAGGAGCAACCAACTTATCAGGAGGGCAAAAGCAGCGTCTTTCAATCGCGCGTGCATTTGTTAGAAAGCCTGCTATATTGGTCATTGATGATGCAACTTCCGCGTTGGATGCTGTCTCAGAAGCGCAGGTACTAACACATTTAAAAGAAGAGTTTTCCGATGCGACCGTCATTATTATTGCGTCTAAAATTTCGTCTCTTCTTCACGCTGATCATATTATCGTCATGGATGAAGGCAAAATTGCTGAACAAGGGACTCATGAAGAATTGCTTCGTCACCACTCTCTTTATTACGACATTTATCTAGCACAAGGCGGAAAAGAGGTGTTGCCTAGTGAATAATCAAGGTAAAAATCAAATGAGCTCTATTCGCGGCCCTAGAGGCATGATGAAGGGTCCTGTAGTGAAGCCAAAGAATGCGAAAAAAACACTATATAGAATCTGGTCATATATGGGAAAACGAAAGCCTCCGCTTGTGGCTGCGATCATCTTAGTTATTGTGACTTCCCTGCTTAATTTATTAGGCCCTTATTTAATTGGGGTTATTATTGACGAGCATATTATTCCCAAAGATATCAGCGGAACGATACGAATGTCACTCACTCTTGCAGGAATTTACATTACGACATCTTTGTTAACATGGCTGCAAACCTATTTAATGGTAAACGTTTCGTTTACGACCATCGGAATGCTCCGCCAAGATTTATTTGCAAAGCTTCAAACTCTCTCTCTTCGCTTTTTTGATAAGCGAGCTCACGGAGAGTTAATGAGCCGGGTTACGAATGATATTGATAACCTGAATAACGCTCTGAGTCAAAGCGTTATTCAGGCTATGTCCTCTATTTTATCTCTAGTCGGTATTACCATTGCGATGTTCTCGCTCAACTGGATTCTTGCCATTATCACACTGATTGTTATTCCATTAATGGTTATAATCGTTCGACAAATATTAAAACGAAGCAGTGAAAATTTTGTCAAACGCCAAAAAGACTTAGGTGAGCTAAACGGCTTTGTAGAAGAAGCAATCTCTGGAGGAGAAGTTGTTACGCTTTTTAGTAAGGAAAAAG
Source organism: Priestia sp. SB1 (assembly GCF_038898415.1). NCBI lineage: Bacteria > Bacillati > Bacillota > Bacilli > Caryophanales > Bacillaceae > Priestia > Priestia sp. SB1. The sequence continues at coordinate 623,232 of NZ_JBBJSS010000003.1, forward strand.
ATTTTTTAACTGTTTTTAATGAACGAAATGAACAGCTGAGAAGTTCAGCAACAAAAGCAGAAACATTTTCAGGCTTTTTAGGTCCTGTCACAAACTTTATTAACAACTTAGGCTTAGCACTAGTGATTGGAGCAGGAGCATTTATGGCTGTTCAAGGTAGCGTTACAGTTGGGATGATCGCTTCATTTGTTAACTACTCACGTCAGTTCTCTCGCCCAATCAGTCAAATGGCAAACTTAGTAAACACTATTCTTTCGGCTATTGCCGGCGCAGAGCGCGTGTTTGCGATTATGGATGAGCAGCCGGACGTCACAAACAAGCCAAACGCTCTTTCTGTTACAAAATTTGCAGGAGACGTTGCTTTTGAGAACGTATCATTTGGCTATACTGACGAAAAAATGATTTTAAAAAATGTTACACTTACAGCAAAAAAAGGTGAAATGGTTGCTTTGGTCGGTCCTACAGGTTCTGGTAAAACAACAATCATTAACTTGCTCACACGATTTTATGACATCGCAAACGGAGACATTAAAATTGACGGCCGTTCCATCAGTGACTATAACATCCATGATTTACGAAACCGAATTGGCATTGTTCTTCAGGATACCTATTTATTTTCCGGTACGATTGCGGATAACATTCGATTCGGCCGATTAGATGCCAGCGATGAAGAAGTGAAAAGCGCAGCAAAAATGGCAAATGCTCATTCTTTTATCAAGCACCTGCCGCAGCAATACGATACCGTGATTTCAGCCGGTGGAGGAAATTTAAGTGAAGGTCAAAAGCAACTCTTATCGATTGCCCGAGCCATGCTCTCTGACTGTGATATTTTAATTTTAGACGAAGCTACTTCCAATATTGATACAAAAACAGAAATTGATATTCAAAAAGGAATGAGTAATCTATTAAAAGGAAAAACAAGCTTTGTAATTGCCCACCGCCTCAAAACGATTGAAAATGCAAATCAAATTCTTGTCTTAAAAGACGGACAGATTATTGAAAAAGGAAATCATCACGAGCTATTAGAGAAACAAGGTTTTTACCACAAGCTCTATACGCAGCAGTTTACGATTTAAAAGAGGCTGGAACATAACTTAGCCCAATCTAAAGACGAGAAAACGAACTATTGATCAATAGTTCGTTTTTTACTTCAACTAAAATACTTTTGTCTCAAGCTCTTTTTCGCTCTATCATTTATCTATCACAGCTACAATTTTCCCTTTTACTCGACGAGTCGCCAGTTCATCTAAAGCTGCCGGCACTTCGTCTAGTGAAATGACTTTTTCCACAAGAGCATTCAGCTTATTTTCTTGTAAAAGCAAAAGCATTTTATTTCCCATCTCCGCAAGTTTTTGCTGTTCTTTTACGTTATTAGACTGATGTACGCTTCCTAATGCAACTTGATGAAACGATAGTGGATGCGCAAACGAAATCGCATCATTTACATTAGGAGGTCCTGCGATAAATGCAATTTGACCATTAAAAGCAAGAGCCTTTACCGACTCGTCTGCATTGTCACGCCCAACTGTATCCAAGACTAAATCTACACCGAGTCCATCGGTAAGCTCCAGCACTTTTTTCACAAAATCTTCTTTACGGTAGTCGATTGCATAGTCAGCACCTAAACTTTTTACAAACTCATGATTGGCAGAAGATGCGGTTGTAAGCACTGTAAGACCTGCATTTTTAGCAAGCTGAATGGCAAACCCTCCAACCCCTCCAGCACCTGCGTGAATTAAAATCGTTTGTCCTTTTGAAGCGTTCATTTTGTGAAACAATGCTTGATATGCTGTATACCCCGCACATGGAATAGCTGCAGCGTCTTCAAATGAAACTCCTTGTGGAATAAGGGAAACCGTATGAGCTGTTGTCACTCCGTACTGTGCAAACCCGCCTTTTTTTGATAAATCGCTATGATATACAACACGGTCTCCGATTTTGACAGTTGTGACTTCTTCTCCCACTTCCTCGACAACGCCAGCTGAATCAAGTCCTAATACGTGAGGGTATGTCCAACTGGGATTACCGCCGTTTCCTGTTTTATAATCTACAGGGTTCAAGGCAGTAGCTTTAATTTTAACTAAAATTTCACCTTTAGCTGGATGCGGCTTTTGGATATTTCCGACTTTCATCTCACTTACTTTCCCTTTGCCTTCTAGCAGTAAAGCTTTCATCAAGATCTCCCCTTTTACATTTCTTCCTTCAATTAAAAGTTCTTTTTCAGTATAATAAATACATGTTGTTTACAAAAGACGGCACTTTCATGTAACCAGGTACCTTCCCGGTAACCTAGGTCTATGGATATTAAATTATTATATCCATATTTCATATCTGTTTATGAATGGAGGATTAGCGGTGAAAGCACCCCACTATAATGTACCTGTTGAAGCAACACTTGAAGTAATCGGCGGGAAATGGAAAGTCGTTATTTTATGCCTCTTAAAAGAAGGCGAAAAACGTTTTAGCGAACTTCAGCGAGCTATGCCTGCTATTACTAAAAAAATGCTGTCTCAACAGCTAAAAGAATTAGAAAAAGACGGTGTAGTTAATAGAAAAGTATACAATGAAGTTCCTCCTAAAGTAGAGTACTCACTCAGTGAAGAAGGCGAAACCTTACGAGAAATTTTAAATATGATGTGCGCATGGGGAGATAGAAGAATGGGAAACACCCCAAATTGCAGCTAAGTTCTCCTAGCAGCTTTGTTAAAATAACCGAATAGCTGCTGGGAAGAGCTATTCGGTTGTTTTATCTATTTCCCTACTCTTTCTTATGAGTCGCCCTTGTGTAAGAACATCTGACAACACTATAGAATTCTTTCGCATTTTCATATATGATGATGTCGAACGATGCAGCCAGAATTGTCGAAATAAAACTCAAGAATGATAGGTGATTCAATGATGCAATTAGGTTTAGATTTATCTCAAAAACAACTATTAAAATTGGCCATGACACCTGAATTACGTCAGTCTATCAACATTTTAAATTATTCTACGGCCGATTTAGTTCATTATCTTCATGAGCAAGTCAATGAAAATCCTGTAATTAAACTGTCTGCTGGCGATTCTCAGCAAAAAAATTCATTTAATACTCGAGAAAAGCGTTCATATTCAAAAGGTCACACCGATGACGAGTATAATCCGTTTAATTATATATCCGATCAAACTGTGACATTAGAGAGCCATTTATTAGAGCAGCTGTCTATGCTAAATCATTTACACTCACAGCAAAAACACATCGTTCAATTTCTAATTGGAAACTTAAATAAAAACGGCTTTTTAGCAATTGAACCAAAATTGGCAGCCGAACTGCTTAACGTTTCAATTGACGAAGTCAACGATATGATTCACGTTTTACAAAGCTTTGATCCAATCGGAGTGGGCGCTCAAAACTTTGTCGATTCACTGCTTATTCAAATTAAGGCCAAAAAGTCAAAGCCTCCTCTTTTATACGATGTGGTGAAACACGATATTGAAGATATTGCTAACAAAAAATATCGGAACATTTCAAAAAAATACTCTATTTCAATGCGCGAAGTACAAGAAATTGTTGACTGCTTGCGGACATTGAATCCTCGTCCAGCAGGAGATTTCTATGTTCCGCTTACGAAGTACATTTCGCCTGATGTAACGGTACAAAAAATAGACGGCCGCTATCATGTTATTCTTCATAGCGAGCTGCTTCCGCCCATCGAGATTAACAGCACCTACCAAAAACTGGTTCATCGCTCTGCATGCGTAACAACCGATCGATACGTACAGGAAAAAATCCATGAAGCTACTTGGCTAATTAATAGTATTGAGCAGCGTAATGCGACGATTTACAACGTGTCTAAAGCCATTGTGGAACATCAGCAAGATTTTTTTGAAATGGGTATTTCGGGGCTAAAGCCGCTTACCTTAAAAGATATTGCTCAAAAAGTAGACTGTCACGAATCAACGGTAAGCCGTGCAACTAACGGAAAGTATATTCAAACGCCGCGCGGACTGTTTGAACTAAAATACTTTTTCACTAATTCTTTAGAGAGAACCGATGGCGAACAAAGCAATTCTACCGCCTTTATAAAAGAGAAAATTAAAACATTAATTGCCGAAGAAAATAAATTAAAACCTCTTTCAGATCAAAAGCTCATGTCTCTTCTTTCCAGCGAAGGAATTCAAATTTCAAGAAGAACAGTAGCTAAATACCGTGAAGAAGCTGGAATTGAAAGTTCTTCTAAGCGGCGACGATTTTAATATTATTTATTCTAAATTACAGCTTTATCACTACTAAAAAGAACCCGTTGAATAAAAATCAACGGGTTCTTTTTATCGGTTTCCAATAAATAAAAGCCATATGATATTGATACGTATATTCATATGTGTCATTTATTTTCTTTACATGCTGTAAAATAATCTTCTCAGTTTCTAATTTGTCAACATCTTTCGAAAGCAGCTTTGTCGAGTTCTTCTTGATGAGATCTTCGTACGTCTCATACGTTACCGTTTTGGTTATAGGAACCAGCTTACAATCTGCATAAATGCCCAGTTCATATAAAATATTTAGTAAGTCAATATATTCCTTACGGCGCCATTTAATCTCGTACCCAAGTTTTCTATGTAACTCTACGTAATGAGGCTTTTCTGGACCCGCTGACATGCCAATAACCGCCAAACGATTAGCCGAATCATTCATATTTAAGAGACCATCGACAATGTTATGCATACGGTAAAAACAGTTTATTCCTACTACCGCGTCATAGTTATCTGTTAGACGCTCATACTCCCATTTACCTTCTATGAACTTTAGATTAGAGCGGGCATTTGATTGTTTTTGTAAGTAGCCGATGATGCTTGGCGAACAATCCATACACGTAAGTTCTTTTACATAATCCGCAATTGAAAACGTATAATTTCCCCACCCAGGGCCAATTTCCATGACAGAGTCACTTGGATTCAAAAAAGCAAGAAGTTCTTGCTGAAGCTGTTTCACTACAGGATCATTTTCTGAATCAAAAGACATTTTTTCTAGATATTGCTGCCAAAATTCATCTTCAGCTTTGTCATTTATCATCCGTTCCGATATTGAACCGTCCCATTCTTTCAGCCCTTCCTGCCACTTTTTCACACGATCACTTTCATACACCGCAAATTTTGTAAGCTGCATGCATTCACATTCCCCTCTTTTATACGTAAACCTATACTAACATAAAGAAAAAGAGAGTTCCTTTTTAAACTGGAACTCTCTTTTTCTATTAGTTAAATTAGGCTGCTGTCTCTTCCTCTGTATGATGCTTCTCTTTTCTGGCATTGATATAAAACATTATCAATGAAAGAGTGATGAAGATTGCTGCAAAGATTCCAAGCACGCCAGCCTGATGCCATACATAGCCGAAATCATCACCAATTGAAATAATTTCACGGAAACCGCGAATTGCATAGGTCATAGGCAAGTATGGATTGATTGCCTGGAAGAATTCCGGCACAAGTGCTTTAGGGAATGTACCTGCACTGCCGCCAATTTGAAGCAGCAGAATAATAAAGGCTAAATACTGCCCTACTTTTCCTAACCCTGTTGTTAAGAACAAGATCAGTGTAAAGAACGTTACACCTGTAATCATGGTAAAGATATAGAAGTGCCAAATGCTTGTTACGTTTAAATGCAAGCCCCAAAGAAGAGCTGTAACAGCAATCGCTGCTTGCAGCATACCTACAATAGTGATGACACTAAACTTACTTAAGAACCACGAAATACCTGATGTCGGTCGAATTGATGGCTCTTTCATTGGGTACACCGCTGAAAACATTAATGTTCCCGCAAACAAGCCAATACATAAGATGTATGGAGCTAATCCGACACCGTACTTATCTACGTTGTTTTGTTTATCTGATTTTAAATCCGTTGGATTTGAAAACATGCTGTATGTTTTATCATCTGCTTTAACATCTTTTGCATCTTTTGCACCGTCCGCTAAAGATGAATGAAGCTCGCTTGTTCCATCTGATAATTTAGATGAACCGTCATATAGTTTGGATGAACCATTTGTTAACTCTTTAGAACCATTTGCTAATTTGGTTGCCCCGTTTTCTAGCTGCGTTAAACCATTTGCTAGCGCTGCACTTCCTTGTTCAGACTTCTTAAGCCCATCCACAAGTTGCTGCTGCCCATCAGCAAGCTTTCCAGCCCCTGTATGAGCGTCAGCTATACCGCTGTTTAGCTCTGCAAATTTACTGTTGAACTGCTTTTCTCCGTCTGCTAGTTTAACAGCACCGTTATATACTTTCGTTTGTCCATCGTACAGCTGACTTTGTCCGTCAGCAATTTTATTAATTGCGCTTTGGATATCTTCTCCGCCTTTAGAAAGCTTTTGCAGCGCCGCAGATAACTCTTGCACTTTATCTACTTTTGCTTTTAGCTGCTCTGCTTTTTGCTGCTGTTCATCCATAAACTGCTGAGACGTCAGCTTTTTAATTCCTGCAATCAGCGTTTGTTTTTGCTCATCGGGAATGGATTCGTTGCTGTTAATGCTGTCAATGAGAGCTTGCTGCTGCTGTTCAAACTCCGCTTTTTTTGAATCTACCTGCTGTTTAATCTGCGTAATTTCCTGTTCCGCTTGATTAATTTGCTGCGTAACGCTGCTCACTTCAGCATCCACTTGGTTTAAGCCGCTCGTGAACTGCGGAAGCTTTCCTTGAAGTGTCTGTGTTCCATCATTAAGTTGTTTGGTTGCACTTTGTAGCTTTGACAACCCATCTCGAACACCAACAGCTCCAGTTTCTAATTGACTAGAAGCACTATATAATTGACTGCTTCCATTCTCTAGCTTCCCTAAACCGCTGTTTAGGCTGCCTAAGTTTTCATTAATTGTGTCCGCACCGTTTAGTAGCTTAGCTGCACCAGCATTTAAATCTGTTGCTCCTTTTCGTGCATCCGTTAACCCGCTTGCTAATTTAGCTGTACCGTCTTCAAACGTAACCGTGCTGTCTGCTAGTTTCTTCATGTTATCTCGCAGCGTTTTTGAACCATTTTCTAACTCTCCTGCACCGTCACTTGCTTTTTGAAGACCGTCCGCTACTTGCTTAAAGCTGTCAAATACCGTTTCAGCATACTGCTTTGTGACTGCTTCTTTAATCTGATCATTGATTTTAGCTACTGCATTTGAGCTAATTTGAGCGCCTGAATAGTTCTTTCCGGCATTTGTATGGTAGATAAATTTCATTTTTTTAGGATTCTCATCCATTAATGTTGTTGCATTTTTGGAGAAATTCTTTGGAATTTCCAAAACTAAGTAGTAGTCCTCATTTTTTAAGCCTTCTAACGCTTTTTCTTTGTTCGTAAATTTCCAGTCAAATTTATCGTTTTTCTTTAAATCATCAACAAAATCACGACCAACATTCAATTTCTTTCCATCTAATGTAGCACCTTTATCTTCATTTACCACTGCAACTGGAATTTGATCTGTTTTTCCATATGGATCCCAGTAAGCAGATAAAAAGATGACATTATAAAGTAATGGAACAAATAACAATCCGCAAATCACAACAATAGTCATTGGTTTGGAAAAGATTTTTTTCCATTCTCCTTTAATCATATTCATGTTTTTTAGCCTCCAATAATCCTTACTTCCGCCTGACTGTTTGACCGAAAAACATTTTCGGTCATGAAGTTCTGATTAATGTTACCATATTCACAAGAATAAGGTCAATCGTTATTCTGTAATTAAAAGCTGATTTTAGCAGAAAGTTTAAAATCAGCTTTTTAAGATAACGTTCACACTAAATATCAGGCTTAAATCATGAGTTTCATTCGCATCGTTCTTAGTAAATGCCCGTCAAATTCATCATCAAATTCATCCACAAGCTGGAAACCTTTTGATTGATAAAATGCACGGCCTATTCCGTTTTCTCTTTCTACGTTAATGTAAACGATTTTTAATTCCTTCGAGCGCTTCATTCCTTTTTCTAACAATTGCGAACCGATTCCTTTTCCTTGATAAGCAGGCAGTATATAGATAGATCCTAGTTCTATTTCCCCTCTGTTTTGTAGTCGGAAAAAGTTAGCGTATCCTACGATTTTCTCATCAATAGTTGCCACATAAATGAACGAATTACGCAAGCGCCACAGCAGCCTTTTATTGGAGTATGCTTCTGAAAGAAACCGATTCTGAACGCTTCTAGGAATAATTCCTTCATATGTATCATACCAACTCATCTTTGCGACGTATTGAACAGACGTAATATCTTCTTTTCTCATTTTGCGAATGATTACCTCCACTCACATCCCTCCTGACAATTTACTGCTAAAATCGTACATAATTTCACCTGAAAAATATAGTTATAAATATATATTTTTAATTGTAACGCTCTAGAAGCATTGATTGATTTTAGAACCTTATGTATAATCGAGATAGATACAAATTGAAAATGATTATCATTAACAGGAGTGCTGAATGATGAATTTAACTACCGTGAGTATTGGCGACAAAGTAAAAGTTAAAAACATTGAATTTTTAGATAGATCATTAGAACGCCGCCTTCTTTCTTTTGGAGTAAAAAAAGGCTGCGAACTGTGCATGAAGCAAAAAACCATCTTAGGAGGACCTTGTATTATTGAATGTCAAGGTCAAATGATTAGCATCCGAAAACGCGATGCGGCCAAAATTGAGGTTGAGACAGCATGAGTACAATTGCACTTTTAGGAAATCCAAACACAGGAAAAACTTCTTTATTCAATATATTAACAGATTCCTATGAATACGTAGGAAACTGGAGCGGTGTAACCGTTGAAAAGAAAGTTGGATCTATTAAAAAGCAAAACAGCCAGCTGGTTGATTTGCCGGGTGTGTATGACTTTACTCCTCTTTCTTCAGATGAAGCAGTGGTAACTAACTTTTTGTTAACCGGAGAATTTAACAGTATGCTGAATATTGTAGACGCTTCTCAGTTTGAAAGAAGCATGCATCTCACTATTCAAGCATTGGAATATGGAAAGCCATTAGTAATCGGCTTAAATATGATTGATGTAGCGGAAAAACGCGGACTGACTTTTAATTTGGAGAAGCTTAGCAAATCATTACATATTCCGGTTTCAGCGATTGTTGCCCGTAATGGAAAAGGAATTAACGAGCTGCTCTCCACTTTGAAGCAAGATTTAAAAGCCCCTTCATTTCAATTAAATTATGGAGAAACTGCTGAACAAGCAATTCATATGATTCAAACAAAAGCGGACGTCAGCAGATGGATTGCCATTCAGTTTTTAGCGGAAAACAGCGTAATCGAATCAACATTAAAAGAAAAAGCGAGTTACTCAGAGCTGCTTGAGCTTCGAAAAGCCGCTGCACAAAAATTAACCAAGCCGCTTAGCGAGCATTTCTTCGACGTGCGTACAACATTTATTGAACGCATTTCGAGCGAGTGTATCATAAAGGGCAGCGAAACACCTTTAACTTTCACGGATCGAATCGATCGTATTGTGACGCATAAGTGGCTTGGTCTCCCTATTTTTCTTGGCTTAATGTATTTGATTTTTAATATTACGTTTACGTGGATTGGCGTTCCGCTTTCTGATAAACTGGACGGCTTCTTTGGCGGAACGCTTAGTGAAGGCGCCGATTCTCTTTTAAATGCAGCTGGTGCCGCTCCATTTATTCATGATTTAATTGTGGACGGCATCATCGCAGGCGTAGGCGGCGTACTAGTATTTGTACCACAAATTTTTGTCCTGTTCTTTTTCATTTCACTGCTTGAAGATTCAGGATACATGGCTCGAATCGCTGTAGTAATGGATCGTATAATGGAATTTTTTGGTTTGAACGGAAAAGCATTTATTCCGATGATTATTAGCTTTGGATGTAACGTACCGGGGATTATGGCCGCGCGTACAATTGAACAGCGAAAAGAGCGCCTTATGACCATTTTAGTCAATCCATTTATGAGCTGCTCAGCACGTCTTCCTGTATACGCTTTGTTTGTAGGTGCGTTTTTTGTGCAAAACGGAGCAGCTGTGGTGTTTTCTATGTACTTGCTTGGCATTATTTTAGCACTTGTTGTAACGAAAATTTTATCAGTAACGCTTCTTAAAGACGAACAATCAACTTTTATTGTTGAACTTCCTCCTTACCGCGTACCTCAAGCCAAGACTCTTTGGAGAAGCACGTGGGAAAAAGGCCGAAATTTCGTCCGAAAAGCAGGTACGGTTATTTTAGCTGGCTCTGTATTTATCTGGCTATCATCTTACGCTGGCCCTGGCGGTTTTGGAGTAGATATGGAAAATAGCTTTATGGCTATTATTGGAGGTGCTATCGCTCCTCTATTTATCCCTTTAGGTTTTGCGACATGGCAAGCTGTAGCATCACTGATTACAGGGTTCCTAGCGAAAGAAGTGGTTGTTTCAACTATGAGCATCATTTATAAAGTACAAGAAGGACAGCTTGGCGACACAATGAAGACATTCTTTACACCGCTAACAGCCTATACGTTTATGGTGTTTGTTCTTCTTTATGTTCCGTGTCTAGCAACCGTCGCTGTTATTCGACGAGAAACCGGCTCATTAAAATGGACAGCATTTGCTGTGGCCTACCCTTTGGTTGTCGCTTATCTCGTAGCTTTGCTTGTACACACTATTGGAAAAGTACTTGGTTTTTCTTAAAAGGAGTGAATAATATTGATTATTAACATTTTAATTGGGGTTTTGATTTTTGGGTATGCCCTTTATCATATGACAAAATTCTTCCGCAAGAGTACTCAGGGAAAATGTGCAAGCTGCGCACAGCAATCTTCTTGTGCAACGGACGATTGCGGTATTGACTGGGATAAAACGATTCAAGAAGCTCAAAATCAATCATCTTAATACATTAAAAAAGCATCCTGATAGACGGGATGCTTTTTTAATGTTACGCAACTAGTTTTAAAATGAGATGAGAAAGGACTTCCTTTTCCTCTTCACTGCTGACTTTCCATAACTCATGAAGGACTTTTTCTTCTCGGTTTCGAGGCTCCTCATTTTTGGCTAAATAGCTAGCCACTTTTTTTGTAGCAGCTGCTAATTGTTCCTCATTTAACCCGAGCTTTTTACCGACATGAACTTTTTGAGTTAAATAATCAGTAAACGTATCAAAATTCTGCAAAATTGCTTCTTTTTTCTCCGTCCCTAAATTATCTACCGTTTCTTCAATTTTATTCATGTCTTTTGTAGTTCCTTCATTCATTTGACTCACAGTTAACATCTCCTTCTTAGTGAATAGACTGATATGTTCTTTCACGCTCAGATTCTGGTTTTTCGTCCGGCGTCATCTTTTCCTTACTTATTTCAGAAGTTGCATCTTTCACTTTTTCACCAATTTGCTGTAAATCACTTTTAGCATCTTCTACCGTTGATTTTGCATCATGCGTAACGCTTTTCACATCTTCTGCTTGCTTAAAGAAATCTTCATTTACACGCTCGTACAAATGTTTGGCATCATTAATTGCATCTTTTAAAAGATTCGATGCATTTTTCATTTGCTGCACCATTTTTTCTTTTGTTTCTTGAGGGTTCTCTTTTACTTGATTAATCATGTTTGCAGAAGAGTCCTTTAATGTAACGGCTCTTCTTTTAACAGATGAGCGAGTTTTATTATCAAGTAATGTTATACATCCACCTACAACTGCCCCGACAACAACACCTTTTACTAGCTTGCTGCTGTAGCTTTTCCCCGTGGTGCTAACAGCAGCAGTGCTATTGGCTGTCTGTGGATTGTTATTAATTCCTACATCGTTGTTGATGCCTGCGCTGTTGCTTAAAGCAGGGTTTTGTAATTCAGATCGGTTTCTTTCCATTTTTACTGCCTCCTTTAGCATCGTTATTGAGTGATTTCCCATCTTTTTTTATATTTAAACAATTGAATTCGTTAAAAATAAAAAACATGACTAAAGGCCACCTTTTATATCTCACTAGTCAAGAATAACTATATAGTAAAAAAAGCTAAATTTTTTAATGGGAAGATACAAGCCAGATTTTTGTAAAAGGATTGTCAGCACCGGTATAATAAGAAGTACTGTAAAAGAAATTTTATACTATTGGTCATAGGGGTGAAACAATTGAGCCAGCTTAATAAGGAATTTAATTGTGAAAAAGAATTAACGCTTGCTATTATCGGCGGAAAATGGAAGATGCTGATACTATGGCACTTAGGACGTGAAGGAACCAAACGGTTCGGGGAACTAAAATCGCTTATTCCTGATATTACGCCGCGCATGCTGGTTAACCAGCTGCGGGAACTGGAAGAAGATCTAATTGTTAACCGTAAAGTTTATCCTGTCGTACCACCTAAAGTCGAATACTCACTTACAAAAGAAGGAGAAAGTTTAATGCCTATTTTAACAGCCATGTACGATTGGGGTAAAAATTACCGTGATACAGTGCTGGTCAATCAAGAACAAAAGGCAGAAACGTTAATTAAATGATGGAAACGAATCCTTCTATTCCATAGTTTTTATTTTTTTATGCGGATGATATTACTCAATATCATCCGCATTTTTAATGAAAATTAAGCGGTTACAAGACTGATATGTCCATTAGTATACTTCTGTATACTATCATTCCCCACACTATTTGTGGGAAAAGTGCGTACTTTTAAGAACCTCAAACTGCGGGTACAATAACTACACCAGCTGCTTTTTATGTAAAAAGGCACAAAAGGTATCTATAGATTTCTGTAAGGAGTGGAGTAGAATGGAATTACAATTAGCATTAGATCTTGTTAATATTTCTCAAGCAAAAGAGGTAGTAAAAGAAGTTGAAGAACATATTGATATCGTGGAAATCGGTACACCTGTTGTAATCAATGAAGGGCTTCGCGCCGTTAAAGAAATTAAAGAAGCATTTCCTAATTTAAAAGTATTAGCTGACCTAAAAATCATGGATGCAGCTGGTTATGAAGTACAGCAAGCTTCTCAAGCTGGAGCAGACATCATTACCATCTTAGGTGTGGCTGAAGATATGTCAATTAAAGGTGCAGTTGAAGAAGCGAAAAAACAAGGTAAAAAAATTCTAGTCGATATGATTGGTGTAAAAGATATTAAAGGACGCGCAAAAGAGCTAGACGAATTTGGCGTTGACTATATCTGCGTACACACAGGATACGATCTTCAAGCAGTTGGTCAAAACTCTTTTGAAGATTTAGTAACAATCAAAAGCGTTGTAAAAAATGCAAAAACAGCCGTTGCTGGCGGCATTAAATTAGAATCTTTACCTGAAGTAGTAAAAGCACAGCCTGATCTTGTTATCGTTGGCGGAGGCATCACGAGCCAAGATGATAAAAAATCAGTTGCTTCTCAAATGAAAGAGCTTATTACAAATTAAGGAGCTTTCTATGCAGACGAGCGAACATTTAAAAACGGTTACGAATGAGCTTTTACAAACAACAGCTCTAATCGCTGACGATGAAGCTGAACAGCTTGTAAATGGCATCATCTCATCTAAAAAAGTGTTTGTCACAGGAGCAGGCCGTTCAGGTCTTATGGGCAAGTCGTTTGCTATGCGTATGATGCATATGGGCATTGATGCTTATGTCATTGGAGAAACCGTGACGTCCACTTTCACGCAGGATGATTTATTAATCATCGGATCAGGTTCTGGCGAAACGAAGAGCTTGATTCCTATTGCTCAAAAAGCAAAAGAACTTGGAGGAAAAGTTGGAGTAGTCACGATTTCCCCCGATTCCACGCTTGGCAAGCTGGCTGACTTCATCGTGAAGCTGCCCGGCGCTCCGAAGGATCAAGAACAAAGCAGTTATCAAACCGTACAGCCTATGGCGTCACTGTTTGAACAAACGCTTCTTCTTTTTTACGATGCGCTGATTCTTCGCTTCATGGAGAAGAAAGAACTTGATACTCATACGATGTACGGAAAGCATGCAAATTTAGAGTAGAAAAAGGTCTTGCCTAGGCAAGACCTTTTTTGTTTTGGAACTTTCTATATAACCAAATATTCACTTATCAGATAACTAAATGTACTTTATCATTATTTATTTTTTCAAAAGCCCTATTCGAATTTTGCTGCATCTCCATAAAACGGCTGCTCTGCAACTTTAATCGAGTCTGTTGGACACCCTTCGTACGCTTCCATCATCTCATCTTGCTGATGTTCAGGAACTTCTTTTGTTCCTTCGTTGTTATCTAATACGGCATAAGCAAGACCTTCTGAATCATAATCATAAAGATCTGGCGCACTCCCTCCACATGCTCCGCAAGCAATACATGTTTCCTTCTCTACTATCGTAAAAGCCATAAAAAAACCTCCTTGACCTTTTCACTTTCTCTTTCAGAAAGTTACGTTCAGTATAAGGAGTTTTTTTTAAATTCGTCTTAAATTATTTACTGAGATTCCCCAATATTCTCAAACATCTCATCTACATTTGGCTTTTTCTTAATTAACCCTGACTCTTTTAACCAGTTAACATTTGATTGCCATGATTCTTTCGTTTGACTGCCGAATCCTTGTTCAGACTTCATTTTTGGAAGTAAGATATTCAAACTTTTTGTTTCCACATCTTTTTCAAGCGGGAAGTTTGATTTATCTTGATTATCTAACAAAATTTGAAGTGATTCTTTTGGATGTTTCTCCGTGTATTCATACCCTTTTGTCGCGGCACGCCAAAACGCTTTAATCGTATCAGAATCTTTTGCCCACGTTTGATCCCCTGTAACGGCCACTAGCTCGTAATAAGATGGTACGCCGTAATCTGACGGATCAATGTCAACCGTTTTGTATCCTTTTTTGTGAAGCAATGGTACTTCGTGGTTAATATACGCACCTATTACAGCATCTACTTTTTTGCTAATCAGCGATGAATTTAACTCAAACCCTACGTCTACTAGTTTTACTTTATTCGGATCTCCTCCATCGCTTTTCACCATTTTCTTTAGAACAGATTCACTTAATGGTGTTCCGCTGTATCCTACTACTTTTCCTTCTAAATCTTTAGGACGCTTAATACCGCTATCTTTCAATGCCACAACCCGGTTTAGCGGAGATCTTACAATCGCTCCTACCGACTTTACCGGCACATCTTCATTTGCTCGTGCCATTGCTACATCAGGCTGATAGTAAAGGCCGAGCGTGACTTTCCCTGCAGCTGCTAAATTAAGCGAGTCTGTTGGATTAGCAGGAAATTGTACTTTTACATTCAGCCCTTCTTTTTTGAAATATCCTTTTTCTTGTGCAGCGTAAATGAAGCTGTGCACTGCATTTGGATACCAATCAAGCATAATTGTAACGTCTTTTAATTTTTTACTGTCACCAGCTTTATTTTCCTTGTCCTGACCGCAAGCAGCGAGCATCAAAACAAGCAGCAGGCTTAAGCTAATCGCAAACCATTTTTTCATTCTGTTTTCCTCCACTTTAATGAACGTTTTTCGAAACCTACTACAATAATAAAAAATAAAATACCAAGCGCGGATAAAATCACAATTGGTGCAAATACACCAGCTGCATCAAACTGTGTCATCATGCGACGACTGAAATATCCTAAGCCTGCTTGCGCACCCAACCATTCCCCAATGGCAGCACCTATTATACTAAAGGTAACCGCTACTTTGAGTCCCGAATAAAAATGAGGCAGTGCAGAAGGAATGTTCAACTTAAAGAAAATATCTTTTTTTGTTGCTCCCATCGTTAACATGAGTTCTTTTAACTCTTTGTTTGTAGAACGAAGCCCGTCAAATGTGCTAACGGTAATGGGAAAAAACGTAATTAATACGGTCACAATCACTTTGCTCCAAATGGAGTAGCCAAACCACAGCACAAATACAGGAGCAATGGCAATGGTCGGAATCATTTGTGACGCAATAATAAGCGGATAAAAAGCACGCTCAATAAGCGGACTCCAATTCATCCACACAGCCAGCAGAACCCCTAGCACAACGGATATTACAAGCCCAATTACGACAATAGATAACGTAGCTGGTAAATGCTTAAACAATAAATCCATTCGCAGCTCCCAAAGCTTCGTTAAAATACCGCTGGGCGTTGGTAAAATAAACGGATAGTTTACAATGCGTGCTCCAATTTCCCAAGCAGCCAGCAAAATGACTACTAAAATCACTGAAGCCCCGTACTTTTTCATGTGTTCACCTTCGATCTTAGCTGTTCAATTAAATAATCTTTCACATCAAGCACTCGCTGTTGATTCAGATCTTTTTGCGTTCGAGGTCTGCTAAGCGGCACTTGAATTTCTTCAAGACAACTTACTGGCTTGTCTGAAAAGATAAAAATGCGATCTGATAAAAAAAGCGCTTCATTGACGTCATGAGTGATAAATAAGATGCTATGCTTACGCTTTTGCCATTGGTCAAGCAGCCATTCCTGCATCGATAAACGTGTGATTGCATCAAGTGCACTAAAAGGCTCATCTAAAAGCAGCACGTTAGAACCGCTTAATACCGTCCGAAGAAAAGAAACGCGCTGCTTCATCCCTCCGGATAAATCACTTGGAAAACGGTTTTCATACCCTTTTAGGCCAAACTCTTCAAGCAGCTGAGACACTTGCTTATGAGCACTTGCTTTTGATACATTGTGAAGCTCAAGAGGCAGTGCTGCATTGTCTAGAATCGTACGCCACGGAAGCAGCAAATCTTGCTGCGGCATATAGCCTACTTTTCCTAGTCGCTTTTCATAAGACTTTCCGTTAATCACGATATCGCCTTCACTCTGCTGTTCAAGACCTGTAATAAGACGAAACAACGTACTTTTCCCAGAGCCGCTCGCTCCAACGATACTGACAAACTCGCCTTCTTTCACGTCTAAGTTTAATGATTTTAAAATCGCTTGATCACCGTTCTTGTACGTAAAACTGACGTTTTGAAAAGATAACACAGACCTATTCATGAATTGGCCACATCGCTTCGTTATAAGCCATATCCCAGAACATATACTCAAAACGCGTCGTATTCAAGAAAATTTCTTCAAGCTTTTCTAATTCCACTTCTGATTTATCTTCAGTAAGTGAGTCAAATAAATTGATACACCATGTCGCCAGTTCTCCAAATTCTTCTGAGCTGTACATTTCAATCCACTCACGGTAAAACTCATTGTTAGCTCCAGGCTTTTCACTAAGTTCTTTTCCTATTTCCCAGTAGCTCCACATACAAGGCAAAAGAGCGGCTACTAATTCAGCTAATGTTCCACTTTGACCAACGTGCAGCATATAGTGCGTGTATGCAAGCGTTGTAGGAGATGGCTGCGCTTTTTCTAATTCTTTTTCGCTGATTTCAAATCTCTTGGCATACTCACGGTGCAGACTCATTTCTTCGTTTAATGTAGAGTCTAAAAGGGCTGCAAATTTCCCCATCGTTTGAAGATCGGTAGCTTTCATGGCTCCAATCGCAAATAATTTGGCATAATCAATTAGGTAAAGGTAATCTTGAATCATGTAGAAGCGAAACTTCTCCTTTTCAAGCGTTCCATCTCCCATCCCCTGTACGAAGGGATGATTATGATTTTGACGCCAAATAGGCTGCAGCTTTTCGTATAATCGTTCACTAAATTTCATGATGATCACTCCTTATGCGTATGCAGCCACGTATAAATGAACTGCACTATCACTTTTGTATATTGAACAAGCTGATTAATATCTAATTGTTCGTTCACAGCATGTGCATTTGCTAAATTTCCCGGACCGTAAATAGCGGCGGGAATTCCCGCATCAGCTAGCCATCCCCCGTCTGTTACGCTAGTTGACACATCAATTGGAGGCTTTTTCCCTTCCATTTGTTCATGAGTATTTGCAAGCAGCTGCACTCCTGCATGATTTTCATCAATTTCTAATGACGGAAAGATTTCTCCTCTGTCTTCAATCATTGATGTGCCTCCCCATTCAAAGGTTGGCAGATTATCTTTTAACCATGGATCTGCTTTTGCAATAGCTATAATATATTCTTCCACTTCTTTTGATACTTGGTCGTACGATTCATTAGGATAATAGTGAACGGTGATCCACAGCCTGCATTCATCTGCAATAAAAGCAGCATGTCTTCCGCCTTCGATTACTGCTGGATTAATCGTATTTGTCCCTGGCAAAAATCCTGGATAGCTCTTTGTAACAGCCCAGTGACGCTCCAATTCTTGTAGCCCTCCGATCACTTTTGCCATCTTTTCAATAGCGCTTGCGGCTAACAGCCCTCCTCCAGCATGAATCATACTTCGGCGTGTACCGTCATGATAGGTTTTACTGCTTTTTATCGTAATCCATCCCGTGATCACTCCGCCTTGACCTTGAATATGTAAATCACTTGTATCGACTACAAGCGCAAAATCAGCTGTATACCCTTTCTGACAGCATTGCAGCGTACCTGCCTCTCCTACTTCTTCTCCTACAACGGATTCAAAAATCAAGTCTCCTGGCAGCTCGATTCCTGTTTCTGTTAAAAGCTGAACTGCAAATAATGCTCCCGCCAAACCGCCTTTCATATCAGCAACTCCGCGTCCAATTATCATATTGTCTTTCACAACAGCTTCAAACGGATTGGTTTCCCAATTTTCATTTTCTTGTACCTCAGCAACATCCATATGGCCGTTAATAATCAAGCTTTGATAGTCAGCCGATTTTTGTCCTTTTAACGTTCCCACTACGATAGGGTCGTTAGAATATAAGTCCCACATATCAATGGAAAAACCGCAGTTTTTAAGAAAATCCGCTACGTACAGCTGCGCTTCATGAGAATTTCGTGCAGGAGGCGCTGGCGTTTTATACGAAACAAGCGTTGTTAATAACTGGATTAACTCTCCTTTGCGCTCCTCTACCTGTTTGACAAGCAAATCAATTGTTTCTTTCATGTATGACACCTTCCTTTACGCATAAAAAAACACTTCTTTCGCAGGAAAGAAGTGTTTTTGTTTATGTACACAAAATTATTATAACGAGTTCGTAAGGAAATCCCATACAAAACATCCATTACAATACCTCTTTCCTACGCTAGTATTACCTAGTTCAGGTTATAAGGGTTAAGACTTATCGTCTCTCTCAGCTTCGAAAGCACCCCTAGTGGTGTTGTATCTCTATGAAATTAATCTATTATCATATGTTTACCTGTAATAGTTTTATCATAGTAAAGCGTTTTATTCAATAGAAAGGTTCATGATATGGTAATGAAAATAGTTTCCTTTTTAGTAGTAAAAGAAAAAGCACACACCTTTTTCATGCAGTGTGTGCTCTTTGTTTTTGTGACATTACTAGTTAGCTATTGGCTTCTTTAAAAATACACCGTTTTTTCCTTCAGACAGTAATAAGCTCAAGCTTTTGCCCCGGTCTCACTAATGAAAGCAGCTCGTGATCTTCTTCTATTACATACCCAATCACATTCACATTAGCATTTGCAGACAAATTCCTTTTAGCTATTTGAACCTCTCCTCTATAACGTCCGTAGCCATCATTGTCCATTGTAATTGCTCCGATTCTGCGTTCTACTGTATGAAATGGCAGCACTGGTTTTACAGATCGTGTATCAACCAATCGCAGAACGTCTCTTGATACATCCGGACGCACGCTGTACGTTCCCTGTATATGAGGTGAACGAATGCGTAGCGGAATAATGCGGTTTTCTTGATATTGAACTAAACGTTTTAATAAATTTGAACTGGCGTATGGATCTCCAATATAAACCTCCGTTACTCCGCATCCGTATAAATCTACTGCAGAGGTAAAAGGACATTTATTACGGTCTTTTTCTCTAGTAGGAAGTCCTTGATAAATAGGTCCTCTCTTTTCGCCTTCTCCAGGAATATAAGCACAAACTGGAATACGAAGTTCATTAAATAAATCTGTCTGCTGTTGAAAAAACGTTTCTTCAAGCCCTGTTTCAGGCCGCGGATAAAAATTATGCCAAGCAAGCAGCTGATGATGATGAAGACCTGCAGATAATAGCGCTTCTATTTCTAGTTTTGACACTGTACTTGCATTAAGGGCAATATAAAACTCATCCGCAAGTAAAATCGTTTCTTCTACGCTAAAGCCATCGTCTAGTCTAATACCTGATACGCCAAGTGAAGATAGAGTCATAAGGCTTTCGATACCTAAATGAACCGGTGTATGCTTAGATACATCTGCATACACGCTTATTCCACAATCTCTAGCCACATGAAGCAATTCTTTTGCCCGTTCAGCCAAATCTCCTTTTTCCTCTGGAATGTGAAGTGAAGTGAATGCGCGTGTAACGCCGCATTCACTCGCTTCTACTAATCTTTGTTTGGCATCTCTATCGTTCAAATAAAATGAAATGCCAATCATTCAAACTCCCTCGCCATTTCATCGTTAAATCCAAAGAAATAGGTACAAATAAAGCCTGCTGCGTAAGCAATAACTAATCCAAGTAAATAAAGAAGAATTTGATGCGCATGAACTAAAAACGTAAGCGGCAAACCCGATACTCCCACTGCTACAGTTGCAATATGGAAGTGCGCCTGAAACGCTCCGCCGATTCCAGCTCCAAGACAAGCGGTTAAAAATGGACGCCCTAAAGGAAGTGTGACTCCAAAAATAAGCGGCTCTCCGATTCCCAGCAGCCCTGAAGGAAGTGCGCCTCCAATTGCTCGCTTTAAGCGTTTTTTCTTTGTTTTGATATAAATAGCAAAAGCTGCACCAACCTGACCGGCTCCGCCCATTGCTAGTATAGGAAGAAGCGGATCATCTCCAATCGAATTAATAAGCTCTAAATGGACCGGAGTAAGACCTTGATGCAGTCCTGTAATAACGAGCGGCAAAAACGTTGCCCCTAAAACAAAGCCTGCTACAACTCCTCCAACCTCTAAAACTCCTAAAAGACCTTTTGTGATTCCATCTGAAATGAAGCCGCCAATTGGCATGAATACCACATACGTAATAATTCCTGTAATTAACACCGTAACGGTTGGTGTAATAATAATATCCAGTGACTGTGGGACAAATTTACGTACTCGTTTTTCTAACACGGCCATAAAGATTGCTGCAAGCAGCACTCCTATTAAGCCCCCACGCCCCGGCAAAAGTGCTTCACCAAAAAGTTTAATATCAGCTACGGCAGGATTAATGACTAAAATGCCCGCTAAGCCTCCTAGAGCTGGCGAACCACCAAATTCTTTTGCTGCATTAATACCTACTAAAATACCAAGATAGGCAAATAAACCGCTTCCGATAACGGTTAAAAGAATAGCAATCTGTGAATCTGCCGGAAGCCACTTCGCCTGCACAGCTGCTTTTGTCACTCCGGT
This sequence comes from Priestia sp. SB1, assembly GCF_038898415.1. Lineage (NCBI taxonomy): Bacteria > Bacillati > Bacillota > Bacilli > Caryophanales > Bacillaceae > Priestia > Priestia sp. SB1. The sequence goes on from NZ_JBBJSS010000003.1 coordinate 644,431, forward strand.
AATAAGTCCAGATGCTACAAGAGCAGGTATCAACGGAATAAAAATACTTGCAATTCGGCGAAGCAACAGCTTAAACGGAGTTGCATTTTTTTCTTTCAGCTCCGATTTCCGCTGTGCTGCACGATCTTCTAAGTTAATACCGCCGGATTCATCAATTAACTTTCCAAATTCTTCTGTTACTTTGTTCACTTTGCCCGGCCCAATAATGATTTGCAGCGTTTCTTCTTCCACTAATCCGAGCACGCCTTCAAGTTTTCGTATATCTGCCTTTTTAACAATTGAATCATCTTTTATAGTCACACGCAGCCGCGTCATGCAATGCGTATACGCTTCAATATTGGATGCTCCCCCAAGCATCTCCAAAACAGCCTTTGCTAATTGATGATTATCTAAAGACATGTTAATCCCCCCTTGTATTTTCCTCTTAGATGGATACGCCACTGAGGAAACAGACCACAAAACCCCCTTTTTGTAATCGTTTTCTTTTTTTATTTCTTATCTTTCAAAAACTGAATGGCATCTCTTGTTTTGTCAATATACTCAATCGTCTGGTCGTACTGCTGCGCTGCAATACTTAAAAATAAAACATCAATCACATAAAGCTGGGCTAAACGAGACGATGTTGCTGCGCTTCGAAACGGCGCTTCTTGAGAATAAGACGTATACAAACAAATATCTGCTAAAGACGAAACGGTAGACTGTCCGTACTTAGTTAAGCTAATCGTCTTTACTCCGCGATTTTTAGCTAAAGATAAGACGTTGCTTACTTCAGGAGTCTCTCCTGAAAAAGAAATACCCACAACTACATCGTCTTTACTTGCATTTGCGATGAGTGTAGCTGCTAAATGGCTATCCGCAAAAGCCGTCGCATTTTTATTAATTCGAAGAAATTTTTGCTGCGCATCTATAGCAATAATATGTGAAGCACCAATTCCGAAAAAATGAATGTTTTTTGCTCCAATCAGCGCCAAAACAGCCCGCTCTACTTCTTTATAATTCACAAGCTCAGCCGTATCACTTAGACTTTGAATGCTGTTGCTTGCCGTTTTTTTGACAATAGATTGAATTGTTTCATTTGTTTCAATATCACGGTATCCTTGTTCTGTATCTTTAGCTAAATCACCGGCTACTCTAACCTTTAATTCTTGAAAGCCGCTAACCCCGATAGATTTACACAAACGAATAACAGCAGCACTGCTCGCATTCGCTAGTCTTCCTAGTTCCCCAGCCGTACTGTTTACCACAGTATGCGGGTTGTTTAAAATATATTCAGCAATTTTCCGCTCCGAATCTGGAAGCTTAGCCACCGTATTTTTAATCATTGTTAATCCGCCTGTTGACATCGTTTCTCTCCTTACATACGTAATATTTAATCTCTCTTCTTACATAACCGTCCGCATTATTCAGTAATATCTTCGCGGTGTCATAATTTTCGTTTGTTTTGAACATAACCACTGCTGTTTTTATCTCATTATTTGCTTCTTCGAGCGTTTGACTTGCCTGACCATAAAAAACACCAGTAATTTCACAAATAATACCTATCATTAAGTTTTCATAGACTTTTCCTATTTTAATCATAGCCGCGGTGGAAATCATGTTGAGAATCATTTTGTGAGTGCTTGCTGCTTTTAACCTTGTGGAACCCGTTAGCACTTCTGGACCTACTACCAACTCAATACTATGGTCCGCTGCTTTTCCAATAAGAGAACTACCATTTATTCATTACGTTTAAAATTTCTTTTTTACTAGACGCATCTATCTTCATTGTCTACTCGTTTTGAGACTCTGTGGTTAACAACGTAAGCTGTTCATTCACCTTTTTAGCTCCTTTTTAATCTTGTAGTAAAGTTATGGTTATTATAATCTCTTTAAAATATAATTTCAATAATTTTATTTATTTTTAAAATTATGTTTTAAAAATAACATAAAAAAAGCCACGAATCCGTGACTTTTTTAACAACCTTCATAACTTATTTTTTGTTAGCGCTTTCATTTCAATCTCTTATAATTCCATTACTTGTCCCTATCAGTACTTCTTTACCTTGTTGATTTCGATACACTGATTTGATTTTCACTTTTTGAAAACCATCTGCTTTTTCTACTTCAGTTAATATACATTCACAGGTAACTGTATCTCCTGCAAAAACTGGACGAAGAAATTCACTCACCATTTCTCTTGCAATGTAGTTTAAGTCTCCCCCTATCTTTGTCCCAATACTAGCAGTCATAAGCCCATGTACCATTAGCCGCCCTTTTTCGTCACGTTCTATATGATGTTTGCCCCGGTCTCCAGTCATCTCCGCAAACTGCATGATTTCTTCCTCTTGAAACGTTCTTTGCCACGTAAATGTATCTCCTGCTTTACATTCCATCTTATCCCTCCCCTTAAGGTTATGACTTTACTTTTTAACTATATCACAAAAATGAATGTTCATTCATTTTTACATCAAAAAAATAGCAGAATAAATATATCCTGCTATTTCTGACAAGTAGGACAGTAATAAAGCCTTCTAGAAGCAGCTTGGACTTTTAGAATAGGCGTGCCGTCAATTCGACAAGCTTCTCCTTCACGGTTAAAAACCCAGTGGCGGTATGCAGAGCGCTTTTGCCCTTTCTTTTTTAACGATTCAGCAAGCTTTACATCATTTGTAATGCCACCTGTTTTATAGGACTGTTTTACAAGAGAAATGGTTGCTTCAGCTGCCTTTTTAAGCTGTTCTTCCGTGCAGTCTATGGGACGAGCTGCAGGGTTAATTCCCGCTACAAATAGGATTTCACTGCGCAAGTAATTGCCAATCCCAGCTATAAAGCTTTGGTCTAGCAGCAGCGATGCCCACTTTCTACGATAAAATGGTTTAGAATAAAAACGGTCTAAAAGCTCACCTGCCGTTACTTCTTCACTTAAGATATCAGGACCAACCCTTGATACAAAAGGATGAGCTGGAACTTCTTCATCACGCAATACTTCAATATCAGAAGCGCTATAAAGCAGCGCTGATTTTTTTTCATTATGAATTGCAAGGCGCAGCTGTCTGTTTGTAGATGGATAATTGTAAGATGAACGAACATACCATTTTCCATAAAGCTGATTATGTGAGTAAATGGTATAGCCGTTGTCAAAACGAATAAGCATAGCTTTTCCTTTTGTATCTACTCTCTCAATACGAGCTCCTGTTAATACTTCTTCATAATGTTGCAAAGATGGAAAAGCAAACCATATCTCGCGAACAGGAAGACCGATAATCGCTTTTTCCACTTCGTCGGCTGCTCGTCTAATTTCTGGACCTTCTGGCATATAATGAAACTCCTTTCTTGCCTAACTTTCTTCATTTATTATTTCGGTTTTATTTCTGCTTTGCAAGAAAGAAGCGGCTGCGCCCTTCTTTTGCTAAAAGAACCTTTAAATTATGCATGACGTTTACTCTTATAGTAAAATGTTGATACCTTTTTTACTTTCTATAGTGTTTATCTTACTTCCTTTGACTTATACTAGTTGGTAACCTTTTAGAAACTTGTTAATTACTTAGCATGAGGAGTTTATTATGAATAATCAATCATTTTCTCCACTATCAGCCGCTGAGATGGCTGTTATTTGGAAGCAATATATGAACGATAAAGCGATTTCTTGTATGCTCAAACAATTTCTTTGTCATGTAGACGATTTAGAGATTCAAAAAGCGATTCAAGGTACACTGCATATCACAACAAAAAACAGTGATGCGCTCACTGCTATCTTTTTAAAAGAAAATATGCCAATCCCGCTTGGTTTCGGAGAAGAAGACCTTGACGCTGAAGCTCCAAAATTATTTTCGGATTCTTTTTATTTGCTTTATTTAAAGCATATTTCAAATGTCCTTCTGCTGTCAGCAACTACGGGCGTCGATGTTGCCGCAAGAAATGATGTACGATCTTTTTTTCGCAGCTTGCTGTTAAAAGCAGAAAAGCTTAACCAAACGATTACAGATTTGTTGTTAGAAAAACAAATTTTTATAGAACTGCCTCCCATTCCTATTGCAGATGCGTCTGATATGAACGATAAAGAACTCTTCTTAGGAAGCTATTTTGATGAAAAGCGGCCGTTAACCGTCATTGAAATTTCTCATATCGTGTCAAGCATACAGACGAACTTAATTGCAAAGGATTTAATTTTAGGGTTTGCTCAAACAGCTCCTTCTCAGGACATTCAGGCTTTTTTATTAAAGGGTAGAGAGCTTGTGCAGCAGCATATTGAATCCCTGTCACAACCGCTAATGGTAGAAAACATACCGGTCACAATGAAGTGGGATTACGGAGTAGAAAAGTCTTCTGTTCCCCCATTTTCAGAAAAACTCATGATGTTTCACCTAGCTGCGATGATTACTGAAAATGTACGTGGCTACGGGCTTGCGATGTCAACAAGCCCCCGTTTAGATCTCGCTTTAAACTATACAAACTTCACGACTGAAATTTTGGAATATGCCAAAGAAGTATCAAGAATAAGTATTGAACAAGGATGGCTAGAAGAGCCTCCGCATATTCCATTTCCCAAAATTCACTTGGAATAAAAATAAGCTCGCGCTAAAGCGCGAGCTTATTTTTTAGATTCTCTCCACAGTAAATAAAGAAAATACGGAGCGCCGATAATGCCAATGATTAATCCGGCCGGAATTTCAATCGGAGGAGCAATTCCTCGCCCAACCAAATCTGCCGCTAGTACAAACAAAGCTCCAAGTAAAGCGGCTGTAGGAATCAGTTGTTTATGTCTCGGTCCCACTAACCGTTTGGCCACATGAGGAATAATAAGCCCGACAAAGCCAATGGTACCAACAACCGATACAACGGCAGCTGTCATTGCCACTGCGCTTGCTAGTAATACTAGACGAATTAGCTCTACTCTAGCCCCTAGCCCTCGAGCCACTTCATCGCCTAAGTGAATTAAATCTAACCGAGCAGCTAACAGCCAAATCAGCGGTACTAGTATAACGACCCACGGAAGTAAACCAATCAATTGATCCCATGTTCTTCCCCATAAGCTGCCGCTCAGCCAAATGAGTGCTGCGTTTACGTTTGGATTTGCTTTTGAAATTAACAAGTGAATACCGGATGAACAAAAAGCGCTGACTGCTACACCTATTAACGCAAATCGAATAGGCTCTACTCCTTTTTTATAAGCAAGCAAATAGACGATTACAAAGACAAGCGAGCCTCCTGCAAACGCAGCGGCGGATAAAACAGATGGGCTTGCTAAAGGCAGTAAAATAGTGACTGCAACAGCTGCTAATCCTGATCCACTTGAAAGACCTAATGTATCTGGACTAGCCAGCGGATTTCTCATAATAGATTGTACGACGACTCCGGACACAGCTAGGCCGACTCCCGTTAAAATAGCCAGCAAAATACGAGGCAGGCGAAATTCTACCAAAATAGATGTCAAGTCAGGATCGCCAATGCCAATAAAAGACGTAATAATATCTAAAGGAGGTATGTTAATGTCTCCTAAGCTAAGGCTTATCACGCTCAGCGCTATAATTAAGACAGAAAGAATGATAAACAGGCCGACAGACTTGAATCGAGATGGCTGCTTTTTTGTTTTATTGACAGTCTGCATATATACTCATGCCTTCCTTTCTGTTTTTTTGCGTCTCGCTAAGTAAATAAAGTACGGTGTTCCAAGCAATGCTGTCACTGCACCTACAGGGGTCTCATACGGGTATGTAATAAATCGCGACAATACGTCTGCTAATAGCAGTAAAGATGCTCCAAGCAGCGCGCTCATTGGCAAAACAACTCGGTAATCTACACCTATTAAATAGCGCACCATATGAGGAACAACAAGCCCTACAAATCCAATAGGACCCGCAATCGCCACTGAAACACCAGCTAATACAATCACAACAACTGCAGTGAACGCTCTAATGGCAAAGACTCGCTGCCCGAGTCCTCTAGCTACATCATCTCCTAAAGATAGCAAAGAAGACGCTCTTCCCAGACCAAACGCAACAAGCAGACCTACAATGCTAAAAGGAAGCAACACGTGAACATGTCCCCAGTCCCGCCCAATAACTGAGCCGGTGAGCCAGAACATAACGCCTTCTGTTTTGCTTTCATTAAAAATTAGCAGCGTTTGTGTAAGAGACATAAGCATACCTTGTATAGCGACACCCGTTAAAGCAAGCTTTACATCGCTGTCTCCTCCTTTAATCAACGAACTCATGACGTAGACAATAACAGCAGCAAAGGCGCCTCCTAAAAATGCTCCAAACACCCCGCCAATCATGCTTACACCTGGCACTAAAACCGTTAAAAATACCATTGCCGCTGATGCCCCGGCATTAATACCAAAAATACCAGGAGAAGCTAATGGGTTTCTAGTTAATGCTTGCATCAACGCTCCGGCGACAGCCAAATTAGCACCAACAAATGCCGTGACCAATAAGCGAGGCAGGCGGACAGTTTGAATAATCGATTGTTCTTTTGATCCGTCAAAATCTAGTAAAGCTTGCTTAATCGTCCCAAAAGAAATATGTATAGAACCGATGGAAATAGATAAAAACATAGAAATCAGTAAAAGAATGATAACAGCAAGAAAAATAGCTATTATGCGAAGTGGAGATTTGTTTCTTTTGGATAAACCGTGAACAGCTTTCATAGTAGACTGCGCCTCCTTCCATTTGAAAGTTCAATAAAAAGAAAAAAACAACCCCGCTGGATTGTTCTTTTCTTCGTTATTATTTGCCTTCAAATAATAACTTTTCTGCTTCATCTGCAATACCATTTGCACCTTGTACACTTCGGCGAAGAGACCATTTAAATACATCAACTTCATACACTTGATTATTTTTAACCGCTTTTAGCTCTTTCCATAATGGCTGTTTTGCTAAAGGCGTATGACCTTTTTCATTTCGCATAACAATGAGTTTGTCTGGATCTGCTTTTACGAGCTGTTCCATTGTCATTTTTACACTGTACTCTTTTGTAGGATCTGTTAATGCATTTTTGAAGCCTAATTGCTCAAGAACACCCGTTGTAAAGAAATTTGAAGTTCTAGCATTAATATTACCATTTGCATCAGCGATAACAAGTACATTGCCCGGATTTTTTGGCGCTTTTGCTTTTAAATCTTTCATTTTTTGCTTATGCTCTTCTACAACTTTTTCAACTTTTGCCTTCTTGCCAACCGCTTCTCCTACTTTTAACTCCGTATTTAGTAAATCATCGTAATTAGCATTTAAATTTTTTAATTCAATTGTTGGCGCAATTTTCGATAATTCTTTATATACATTTTTATGACGTTCTGAATCAGCGATAATCAAATCTGGCTTCAACAGTTTAATCGACTCCAAGCTAGGCTGTGCTCGCGTGCCAACTGATTTGTATCCTTTGATTTCTTTTAGTACATCTTTATCAATAAGCTGTTCTGCTTTATCATCATCAGCTACTCCTACAGGTTTAATACCAGCATCTAACAATGCATCAATAAAACCTAACTCTAATACAACTACTCGCTTTGGATTTTCTTTTACTTTTGTCTCTCCAAGCTCATGTTTAACCACTCTTGTTTTTTCATTTTTTTCATCGGCTGAATTTTCCTTGTTCGTACTGCTGCAGCCGATAAGCATTCCGATTGCCAGCATTGTAATAAAAGCCAGCAGTCCTATTTTTTTCTTATTCAAATGTCATTCCTCCTGCTTGTATCTTTATGTAGATAATTGACTCTTGAAACTGATAATCGTTATCATTATATCAGTTTTATCTATTTAAACAAGCTGATTCGTTATTTTTTAATTAAAAAAGTTATACCCATTCTATTAAAAAAGAAATTGCTACATAATGAAACCCATCCAATCAACAGCTAGAAGCAACTCAACATATGAAACCTACGTTCACCTTAACCATAAAAAATCCGAACGATTCATCGTTCGGATTTTCCTACAATTAAAATACTTTTGTCCCAACCTCTTTTTTTAGTAGACTTCTATGAATATGGGGTAATCGGCGGCAGTTCACTGCTAAGATACCATTTACCTATGTCACGAAGCTTGTAAGCAACAGGATCGTGTAAGCTAATTGTTCGTGAGTTGCGCCAGTAGCGATCAAATTTGTACTGATCAGACGTGGCCCTAGCACCCATCCCATCAAATATAGTGGAAGTAATATGTAAGGCCGTTTTGGCAGTAAACGTTTTAGCCATCGCAATGGCGACTCCACACTCGCCACGCTGCTGTTCCGTTAGCGCATCTTCTTTTGCCCATGCACGATCAAATTCTGTAACAGCTTTTTCTATAAGTGCTGAACAAGCATGAAGGTTTAAACTCATTTCACCGTATTGCTGAATAATATAAGGATCTTGCTCCGCTGCTTCAACACCTGAACTTAGCCACGGTTTTGTATGAGCCTTCAGATAAGCTTTTGATTCTTCCAAAGCGCCTTGAGCAATACCGTACAATAAGTGAGTGAGCATAAGCTGAGCTAAATGTGTTCGTACCGTAGGAAAAACCTTTTGCTCTCCATCTGCTTTATGCAATATTTCTTCTTCATAAACGATAACACCTTCAAACTTTACACTTCCGCTGTCCGTTTGACGCTGCCCAAATCCGTCCCAATTATCTTCAGTAACAATTCCGGCTCTATGAGTAGGAAGTACACATAGCAATACCTCACCGTTTTCTTCTTGAGCCGATACTAACAAACGATCGGAATCCGTTGCCCCCGAACAAAAACTCTTGCTTCCGCTGAGCATTAATCGTCCATTTTCTCGAACTGCTTTCAACCCTGAATCTCTAGGATTAAAGGCATTGCCCCAAAAAAGCTGCTGAGCTGCTGTTTCTTCGTAAAAAGTTTTGTACTGCTGAGTACTTCCGAACAGAAACGTCGAACAAACCGTCAAATAATGATACCCCAACAAGTGTGCAAGTGAACTATCTGCTTTCGCAATGATATTCACGACTTTAAAAACAATCGGCCAGCCGGCTCCATAACCTCCGTATTCTTTAGGAATGGGGAGTGCTAAAAGACCGCTTTTTCTAAGTAGATTACGCTCATATAGAGGCGTTCCACCTTCTCTATCTCTTTTTGCGGCTGTTTTGAAAAACTCTTTAGCCAACTGATTAGCCAATTCAAGGATTTTCTCTTGAGACGCTGCAACCGTTTGTGTGTTGTTCATGATCCCCCTCCTTTCTCACCTTTTAGCGGGTGCTTTATCATTCACTTTCACTTCACCAAATGGACTGATAAATGTGCGCTTGTTCTCATCTTGCTTACGCTGAACTGGAAGTCTTGGAAACAAAAGCTCTGCTGTTCGATATGCTTCTTCTAAATGAGGATATCCAGATAAAATAAATGTTTCGATACCTAACTCAGCATATTCTTTGATTCGCTGTGCCACCGTATCAGCATCCCCTACTAAAGCAGTCCCTGCGCCTCCTCGAACTAACCCTACACCAGCCCATAGATTAGGGCTTACCTCTAAATTTGAACGGTCGCCTTGATGCAAGGCGCTCATACGTTTTTGACCTTCTGAATCCATTCGAGAAAATACTTTTTGGGCTGATTTAACGGCTTCTTCATCTACATGTTGAATCAGTTCATCTGCCGCTTTCCAGGCTTGTTCTTCAGTTTCACGAACAATGACATGAAGCCTGATGCCAAATCGAATTTTTCTTCCTGTCTGCCTAGCTTTTTCTTTCATTCGTTCAATTTTTTCTTTTACTTGCGCAGGTGGCTCTCCCCAAGTTAAATAGACGTCTATATGCCTTGAGGCAACGTCCATCGCTACAGGAGAAGAACCTCCAAAATAAAGCGGAGGATACGGTTTTTGGATCGGCGGATAAAGCACGTCTCCACCTTTAACACTCAAGTAGTCTCCGTGGAAGTGAACATCGGATTCATTTAATACCCTTCTCCATATCGTTAAAAATTCATCTGTCAGCTCATAGCGGTCGTGATGGTTCAAAAACACCCCGTCTCCTTCTAGCTCCACAGGATCTCCTCCTGCTACGACATTAATAAGAAGCCTTCCTTTAGAAAAGCGGTCAAATGTTGCCGCCATTCTTGCGGCTTGTGTAGGGGACATTAAACCGGGGCGTACCGCCACTAAAAACTTCAGATTTTCAGTGACTGGCACTAAAGTAGATGCAGCAATCCACGCATCCTCGCATGACTTTCCCGTCGGAAGCAAAACCCCGCTATATCCTAGCTCATCCGCAGCTTGTGCAACTTGTTTGCAGTAAGAATAGCTTGCAGCCCTGGCTCCTTCATGGCTTCCTAAATAACGTCCATCTCCGTACGTTGGAATAAACCAAAATAACTCCACTTGTATTCGCCCCTTTTGAAAGCTACAAAAAAAACTCCGTTATTACAAATAAACTGCAATAAGGAGCCTCAGTTGTCTGATAGCTTCATTTTTTACTATTTTTAAATCAAGCATACGGATTAGGTGTAGGGTACTGCTGATTCAACACCCAGTTCCCAACCGTTCGAAGCTTGTATTCAGCTGGATTATGAAGAGTATGAGTTCTTACATTACGCCAGAATCGGTCGTATCCGTATTCAGCATGAACCGAACGCGCTCCCATAACTTCGAATATCTTACTTGTGATATCCAGTGCAGCATTACCAGCGAAAACATTGGCAGCCGCTACGTGAACTGCTAGATTTCCACGTTCTTCTTCCGTTAATTTTCTGCCTTTTTCCCACGCTTCATCCAATATGAGAGCTGCTTCATCTGCAAGTGCACTGGCTGCTTTCGCTTGAATCCAAAGTTCACCGTATTTTCGCAGTATACCTGGATCATCCGAAGCTTTTTCTACCCCTGATGTTAACCAAGGCCGTGTTTTAGAAGCCGTGTAGTTTTGTGCTTCTTCAATTGCTCCAAAAGCGCTTCCTATAAAGACATTCGTTAAAATAATTTGCGACAGCGAGGCTCCAATAGTTGAAAAAGGAGTAGGATTTTTAACAAAATCTTGAACCACTTCATATTCTTCTATTCGTACATTTTTAAAATCTACATTTCCACTTCCCGTCTGTCTTTGTCCCATCGCATTCCAGTCATCCTTGACGGTAATGCCTGTTCTCGCAGTAGGCACGACTCCGTTTAAATATTGCCCCGTTTCTCTATCATTAAACGATAGCCATAAGTACTGAGAATCAGGTGAACCAGAACCAAAAGCTTTTGTTCCATTTAATAGATAACCTTTTGATTGCTTATCGCCTTTTAGACTTTCTACTAAAGGATTAGAGGCATTTCCCCAAAAAGCTTGCTGCTGAACAGATAAAGGATAAAAATAAGCCTGCTGTTCTTCTGTACCTTTGATTCGAATATCTGAGACAAACAAGGAGTGATAGCCGTATAAGTGGCCTAATGCTGCATCGCCTTTGGCCAACTCTCGAACAATAGCCAAAGCTGTTGACCATTTCCCGCCTTCTCCGCCATATTTTTGAGGAATTAATAAATTTAACAGCCCGCTTTGGCGAATAGCATCTTTTTGCTGCTTGGGTGTTCCGCCTTTTTTATCTCTTTGCGCTGCATCCTTTGCAAAAGAAACGGACAGCTTTTTTGCTTGATCAAGATAAATTTCTTCCTTTACAGTGGTCGCGGTCATGTTAAACTCTCCTTTTGGCTCGTCTTTCGATATCGAGCGCCATAGTGTTCATCAGGCAAGAAATGTGATTTTTTAAATAGCTTTTCTCTATAAGTTCCTTCACTGTAATCCATTTTGAATAAATCTCTTTCCTGCAAAACAGGAATCACTAAATCAATAAAATCAGCAAACGTTCCCGGTGTGGTCACATAAGCCATATTAAACCCATCCATGCCCGTATCGTTTATCCATTCTTCCATAAAATCAGCTACTTGTTCTGGACTACCCACAGTAACTGGGCCCATCCCTCCGATACTGACAAATTTCACTACTTCTTCTATCGTCCACTTTCTATCGGGATCACTTATTGTAAATTTCTCTAAAGCAGAACGAACCGAATTCGTTGCAATAAATTCAATGAGCTGTTCTGGCTCATAGGCAGAAACATCAATTCCCGTCCAGCCGCTAAACAGCGTGGCTGCTCCTTCGAAATTGACATAGCTCTCAAACTGGGCAAGCTTTTCCTCCGCCTCTTTTTCAGTTCGTCCAACAATTGGTGTAAATAAATTGAAAATTAATACGCTCTGTGGGTCTCTGCCTTCTGCAGCAATTTGAGCGCGCATTTTTTTCACGTAATCTGCGGCTACTTTTTTAGTAGGAAAACTTGTAAAGATGCATTCAGCGTGTTTGGCAGCAAATTCTCTTCCTGGTGCAGAAGCTCCTGCTTGGAATAAAACTGGAGTCCGCTGCGGTGAAGGTTCTGATAAATGTACGCCTGGAACACTAAACCACTTCCCTTTATGATTAATCGGATGAACCCGGTCTGGAAGTGTAAAAATTCCTTTTTCTTTATCTTTTACAACAGCTCCTTCCTCCCAACTTCCTTCCCACAACTTATAGCAGACTTCTAAAAATTCATCGGCAATATCATAGCGGGTTTCATGCGTAAAGTGTTCTTCTAATCCTAGATTGATTGATCCACTTTCAAGGTATGAAGTCACAATATTCCATGCAATACGGCCATTTGTTAAATGATCCAATGTCGAAAATTTTCGCGCAAACGCATAAGGCTTCTCATAAGTAGTAGATACCGTTACCCCAAACCCTAAATGCTTTGTAGCATACGCCATAGCGGAAATAAGTGCAGTTGGTTCATTCACCGGAAGCTGAGCAGCTTGTTTAAGAGCTCCTTCGTTACTTTGCCTATAAACGTCATAAATGCCTAATACATCAGCTAAAAACAAACCGTCAAACTTTCCTTTTTCCAATAGCTTAGCTAACTCTACCCAGTAATCTAACGTTTTATATTCGGACGCCTGATCACTCGGGTACGTCCATAAACCAGGTGTCTGATGTACAACACAATTCATATCAAACGCATTTAAATAAATATGTTTCCCCATAAAAACCTCCAAAACTAATTAAATACATAAATTAACTAAGAATTAAGACTGTTTGGAAGTAATCTTAAAACATATTCTTCCAGAGTGTCAATGAAACTTCTTCCCTTATAACGAAACATAAATGAAGCTATTACTAATACTGAATTAGGATTTCTTTAAAGGTGATTGACTTATTATTCTAACAACTAAAAAACATTACGACGGCGTCTATAACCCTGTAGATAATCCTTTTGATTTGACTGAAGAAGCAGTAAAACAATAAAAAAAGCGGCACATTTTCTTTTGGAAAATGTGCCGCTTTTCGCTTTAGTCTTCAATACAAAGATACTGAATCACTTCTTTTAAACTTTTCTCTTTCATCGATTCGATATGTAAGTGATATCTTTCGAATGACAGATGTTTAGTTAACGGATTTGGTACAATCACACAGCGCAAGCCTGCTGCCATGGCAGCTTTTGCTCCATTAGAAGAATCTTCAAATGCTAAAGCTTCAGAGGGTTCTACTCCTAGCTTTTCAATTGCATTTCGGTAAAGAGTCGGATCTGGCTTCACTTTTTCTACATCATCGCGCGTTTGAATGACTTCAAAATAGTGCAGCAAATCTAGCTCTTTTAAAAATGCTGTTACCCAGTCGCGATATGAGCTGCTTGCTAAACCAATTTTTAATCCAAGTTCTTTTGCTTCTGCCAAGTACTCTGCTACACCTTCTCGGGCTACTAATGATTTCATTTTTTCTTGATGACGTCTTAACGATTCTTGAGCCAGTTCCTCTTTCGTGAACTCATTGTTAAACTGCTGAAGCAAATAATCGTAAAGTGCCGTAGCATCCGTTCCCACATAAGAAGCAAACGTTGCAATCGGTAGATCTACTCCCCTGTCTTCTAACATTTCGCGGTACACCTCGTACCACACTGATTCTGTATCAATAATTAATCCATCAAAATCAAACACAACTGCTTTAATCATAATTTACCTACCTTTTTCTATCTTATCGTTCTTACATAGTAACACGTTCAAAATACGTAATCCATAAATGTGGCTTCCTTAATAAGATAGGCTTAAACAGGTAGTTTCTATCCTTACTTTTCTCCGACTTTCATCAAAGGTGACATTTCTTCTGTTTCCTTAAACTCAATGGAAGACAGCTGCCTTCTAAAACCTTTCGTTGCATACACCAAATAAACTAAACCAGCAATCGCCCAGCCAATCCCAAGTAAAAATGAATTGCGCTCCAAGTTGAGCCATAAAACGCCAATCGCTGCTGCTCCTAATAGTGGCATAACAATGTATGACCAAAATCCCTTAGCCGACCGGTGCTGCTTTTGATGAACAGCATAGTGCGCGATAACCGAAATATTAACAAAAGAAAACGCAATGAGTGCTCCAAAATTAATAAATGAAGTAGCCGTTGCCAGACTGAAGAAAATGGCAGTTGCTGATACAACTCCGACCAATACAATATTTCGCGAGGGAGTGCGCAGCTTAGGATGAACATAACCAAAAAATGACTGAGGTAAAATTCGATCCCGTCCCATTACGTATAATAAACGTGAAACGCTTGCATGCGATGACATGCCTGATGATAATGTTCCTGCAATTCCTCCAGCTAAAAAGACAATTTGAAACAGCGTGCCGCTCACATACATAGCAATTTCAGGAGCTGCAGCGTCTGGATGCTTGAATCCTTCTAACGTTGGAAAAACCGCTTGGATAAAATAAGATGTCACGGTAAACATGACTCCTCCAATTAACGCAACTAAAAAAATAGCTCGCGGAATCGTTTTTTTAGGATTGGGCGTTTCTTCTGATAACATGGCCACTGCATCAAACCCTAAATAGGAAAAACACATAAGTGTCGCTCCCGCTATTAGCCCTGATGACGTCATGTTCTGATTAAAAAAAGGCTTCATAGAAAAAAGGGTTCCTTCCCCCATTCCGCCTAGCAACGCTTTGACTGAAACAGCAACAAACAATACTAAAATCGTCATTTGAAATACAACAAGAAACGTATTGAAATTGGCGGTAAAATTAACGCTTCGTAAATTTAGCAGCGTAACGATAATGACGAAACTGACAACCCAAATCCACGATGGTACCGAAGGAAAAATAGATGATAAATAAATTTGAAAAATAAGTGCGTTAACCATCGGTAAAAAGAGATAATCCATTAGTGCAGACCAGCCAACTAGGAACCCTAAATGTGGATTGATTGTCTTTTGCGTATATGTATAGGCTGAGCCTGCATTTGGAAACACTTGAATCATCTTTTTGTAGCTTACTGCCGTGAGAAGCATCCCGACAAGGGCTATGATATAAGATGTGGGAACGTGTCCATTCGTCATATCAGACGCAATCCCAAACGTATCAAACACTACCATCGGAGTCATATATCCGATCCCCATTAATACAATCTGCCATAATTTCAACGACCTTTTTAATGTTAGTGTTTCATGTTTCATTTATCTTCCCCCTTCACTTTATTAAGAACATTCTGACAATTTAACCCATAAATGCATATGATTTAATTTCTTTATATAAAAATGAATGACTTTCATTCATTTTTATATAAAGAGTTGTTACATTTACTATAAGCAAATATATGATTTATTTCTTTAAGTTGGTAAGGGTTGCTAACAAACTATCTTTTTCTTTTATCATATTATGAAAGCGCTTTATTTTAAATAGCTATATATTCCTAATCTCCTGCTATATCCACGCAGAAATACCCTCTGAATAAGAGGGATTTCTGCTTACAAACTGTTATTTAATCATCGTATCCAATGACTCTCTTTTCGTTTTCACTGCAACTAAACTAGCAAAATCATGAATGATTGTAGCTGCAAGCAAAGAGGTTATCTGCGTTGGATCATAAGCGGGCAGCACTTCTACCAAGTCGAATCCAACATAGTTAAATCCCGTCAGAGAACGGATCATTTGCAGCGTTTCTCTGCTGCTGAATCCGCCTACTTCAAGCGTTCCCGTTCCCGGTGCACACGAAGGGTCAACAAAATCAATATCAAATGTTAAAAAGCACGGGGTATCTCCAATCGCTGTCTTCATTTGCTCCAAAATCAATGAAAACCCTTGATGTTCAAGCTCTCTTGCCGTTACTACATGGTAACCGAGATCTTTGCTTTCTTGAACATCTCCCGGATGATTTAATGTTCCGCGAATACCAATTTGAAAAACTTTCTTCGGATCTACTAGCCCTTCTTCATATGCGCGTATAAAAGGAGATCCGTGCCAATATTTTTCATCATAATACGTATCCCACGTATCTGTATGAGAATCAAAATGAATCATAGCCACTGGGCCATATCTTTTAGCAGAAGCACGAAGGCTTGCTAAAGTAACAGAATGATCTCCTCCGATTCCAATTGGAACGATTCCTCTATCCATAAGAGCTCCTACCGCTTCTTCCATCAATTCATAGCTTCTGTGAATATTGTGCGGAATAACCGGCACATCACCAATATCAATGGCATTTGTATCATCAAATGGGTATACGTCGTGTACCGGGTGATAAGGAAACAGCGTCATGGAAGCTTGACGAATGGCTTGAGGTGCAAAGCGTGCACCTACTCTGAAAGATGCTGCCGTATCAAACGGCATTCCTACTA
Source organism: Priestia sp. SB1 (assembly GCF_038898415.1). NCBI lineage: Bacteria > Bacillati > Bacillota > Bacilli > Caryophanales > Bacillaceae > Priestia > Priestia sp. SB1. Next base: position 661,012 of record NZ_JBBJSS010000003.1, read on the forward strand.
GCCCTACTTTTGCATTTTCTCTTTCCGCTGGCAGCCTCATAAATGAGCCCGTTGTACAAAACTCTGGTTTGACATCTGGGGACAATGGATATTTCATAATTTACTCCTCCGTTTCAATGATTTCAGTTAGTCGCTAGGCATTTCCACTACTAAAATCATTGAAAGCAATACAGGAATAAGAAACGTTTGACGACTCATATTCATTGCTCCTTGTTACATTTATTGGTGGTTCAGCTCATTTAATACTTTTTCAAATGTAGAAATGACTTGATCTACTTCTTCAGCTGCAATAGTCAACGGTGGCTCAATACGAATTGTTTTAGAGTTTACAAGCGTCCCAGCTACTAGAATTCCTTCATCAAACATTCCCTTAGAAAGCGCGTAGCCAATTTCATCTTGGTGGAACTCAATTCCAATCATTAAGCCTTGCCCTCTGATTTCAAGTACTTTATCTCCATGGTTTTCAGCAGCTTTCTTTAAACCAGCAAGGAAATATTCTCCTAGCTCTTTTGCACGGTTTGGCAGCTGTTCTTCAATCAACACGTTAATAGTTGCAATAGCCGCTGCGCAGGCAAGCGGGTTGCCTCCAAACGTTGTTGTGTGCATAAACGGATTATCAAAGAAGCTTGAAAACACTTTTTCTTTTGCTACAACCGCGCCAGCAGGCATAACTCCTCCTCCAAACGCTTTAGCAAGACATAAAATATCGGGTACAACATCGTATAATTCTGATGCAAACATTTCACCGGTACGTCCCATGCCTGTTTGAACTTCATCAAAAATTAAGATAGCGTCGTACTCATCACATAGTGCACGCACTTCTTTTAAATAATTTTCAGGAGGAAGAATAATGCCCCCTTCTCCTTGAATTGGTTCTAATAAAACAGCTGCCACATCTTCCCCTACAAGCGCGCACGTTTCAAATGTTTTGCGCATCATGTCAATATCACCAAACGGTACATGACGGAAACCTGGAATTAACGGCAGAAATGGTTTACGGAACATTCCTTTTGCCGTACCTGATAAAGAACCTAGACTTTTTCCATGAAAAGAACGTGTTGTGGAAATAAACGTTGTTCGATCACTATACATTTTCGCTAGTTTTAAAGCGGCTTCTACACTTTCTGTTCCGCTGTTTGTGAAAAAGGAATACTTCAAATCCCCCGGTGTAATATCTGCTAAAATTTTAGCAAGCATCGCACGAAGTGGATCTAATAAGTCTTGGCTATGAAGGGCTTGACGCTGAAGCTGATCTTGAACAGCTTTGACTACTTTAGGATGACGGTGTCCCACGTTATAAATTCCAAACCCGCCCAAACAATCAATGTATTTTTTACCGTTTACATCCGTAAAACAAGAACCTTCATCTGACCATTCAACAGCTGCAAACTGCGTATCCACCGTTACTGTTTTACGATATTCTAAAAAGCCTGGGTTGACATGCTCGCGAAATCCGTCTACTGTTTCTTTCGTAATCCACTGTGCTTCTTCAGCTGACACTTCGCTTTTTTCAATAAGTCCCAGTACTTTGTTGATGTATTCGTTTACTTCACCATATGCTTTGTTTACCTCTTGATTTTTCGTCACTGTATTCATTTTAATATCGCTCCTTCTCTACTTTTTAATTTTTAAACCAGCCGATTGGCTCTACTTGTAAATTAATATTAATTTGTTTTACTTCTTGAAATTCTTCCAATCCAAACGTGCCCAGTCCTCGGCCAATTCCGCTCTGCTTATATCCGCCCCAAGGTGCTTCGTTAAACGTAAAATGATACGTGTTTACCCAAGTGATGCCCGCACGCAGCTTTTTAATCACCCGAAGAGCTTTTGCACCGTCAGTTGTAAACACGCTGCCTGCCAAACCATATTCCGTATCATTTGCAAGCTTAATAGCTTCTTTTTCATCTTTAAACGTTTGAATAACAACCACGGGCCCAAAGATTTCATCTTGCACAATTTTCATATTTGACGTAACGCTACTAAAAACCGTAGGTTCTACAAAGAATCCTTTTTCCAATCCACTGCTGGTGATTCGATTGCCTCCACATACAAGGCGGGCGCCTTCTTGCTTTCCAATTTCGATGTACTTTAATACTTTTTTCATATGTTCTTCACTTACAAGAGGACCCATTTCAATCTCTTGGTCCATTCCATTTCCTACTTTAATTTTTTGAGCACGTTCTGCAAAACGTTCGATAAATCGCTCAGCAATGCTTTCTTCTACTAAAATACGAGAACCTGCAGCGCAAATTTGGCCGCTCCCTGCAAAAATTCCAAACAAGGCATAATCTACAGCTGTTTCAAAATCAGCGTCAGCAAATATAATGTTCGGTGACTTTCCTCCAAGTTCTAAAGATACCTTCGTTACATTTTCTGCTGCTTGACGCATAATGTGTTTTCCAGTTACCGTTCCGCCTGTAAAAGAAATCTTATCAACACGCTTATCTTGAATAAGCGTATTTCCCACAGTATCTCCGGCTCCCATAACAAGGTTTGCCACTCCTTTTGGCAATCCTACGCTTTCTAAAATCTCAAAAAGTTTTGTAGGAGTAACTGGTGTCACTTCAGAAGGTTTAAATACAATCGTATTTCCTGCAGCTAAAGCAGGTGCAATTTTCCACACGCTCATTAATAGCGGATAATTCCAAGGTACAATCAATCCGCACACGCCGATTGGTTCTTTTATAACCATTGCTTGCATAGGTGCAGGAACGCTGTACGTTTGACCGTCTGGCTTTGTAATTAACCCAGCGTAATACCTAAAACAAGCAGCTGCATCTTCCACATCAGCCTCAGCTTCACGATAGGGCTTTCCGTTATCCATTGTTTCTAATGCTGCTAGTTCTTCTTTCGCTTCCTCAAGCTTATCGGCAATCTTGAATAAGATGGCTGCTCTGTCAGATGCAGAAGTCTCAGACCAAATTCCGTTGTCAAAGGCTTCTCGTGCTGCTTCAATTGCTGCTTTCATATCTTCTGCGCTGCCTTCTGCAGCATATCCAATCACTTCACCTGTCGCTGGATTAACAGTAGAGCGCTGCTTCTCTGCTTTTCTCCACTCTCCGTTTATGTACATATTCAAGGTTAAAGTTTTAACGGCTGTACGATCCATAAAATACCTCCTTATCGAATAACGACTGATTGTCAGTCATTTTAAACCTTAAAAAACTTATAATTCTGATAATTAATTGTATATTTTGAATGAATGTCAGTCATTTTAGTAGATGTAATATCAGCAGTGCTAATATTACACGGATGGCACAAGAGAACGCTTTAAGAATTGAAAAAGTTCTTCCTTTGATTGCTCAAGTGTGACATCTTGCTCTCGCCCGATATAAAAAAGTTCAGCAGCATTTTCAATCAAATTAATCATCGTCTTAGCTGTCCATTTAACGTTAAGCTGCTTGATGACTTCTTCCTTTCTAACAGCCTGATTTAATACCTCTTCAAACCAGTTGTAATAAGGTAAATAAATAGCTTCCCATGTTTCTAATGAATAGTCAAAAGCGAGCCCTGAATAGCATAAAACAAGAACATCCCTATATTCATCTGTTGTTTTATACGTTTCGTCAATCATTACCTCTAATGTACTTAAAAAATCCGTTGCTGTTTTAGCTCGTTCTTTGATTTTTTCAAGTGACAAAGAAAGTAAGTTTTCTGCAATAGCCGGAACAAGAGCATTTTTAGATCTGAAATAAAGATAAAAAGTCCCTTGTGCTACGCCTGCACGCTTTACAATGTCTGAAATTGATGTTTTATCAAGTCCTTTTTCAGATATGACTTCAATCGCTGCCTGTAAAATCTTATCGTATTTTTCACTTGTGCTTGTAACCAACTTTTTCCCTCCACCTATAAAATGAATGACTTTCATTCATTTTACTATAAGGAGTTGAAATTATGCAAGATAAAATTTTCTGAATCTTTAAATTCAATCAAAAATTTATCCGTATGCTGGCTTCAAAAATATTTTTTTATTTTATCAATTTCCTCTCACGTTTCTTATATGTCTCACTGTTATCTTTCTTCCTTTTACAATTCAAGGTAAAAGCTGATGCAAAGCTCTTTAATCACCTATTCTTCCTAAAAAATAACTTTATTAAAAAGATATTTTTTCGTATCGGTTTATACGGCTCAATTGCCGAATTACTCTTGACTTGAAGTTGACGGAGTAAAAAAAAGAGTGATAACATGTAAGACTGATTCTACAGTCACTTATTTTATCCATTTATTTCCCATATTTTCTCTTAACTACGATGTACATTTTCAGCTAAAAATAACTTTATAACGCCGAAAAATCACCCACTCTATTTCACATTTTATATTTTTTATGTTTACCACCTAAAAAAACCGGGTATACACTTCGTTGTGTTTAGCATCCGTTCTACATATCAGTCATATTGATTTAAAACTTTATAAAGGAGTTACATTGCATGAAGAAACTATTTTTAATCAGCATGATTTGTTTTCTTCTAGTTATTACTTCAGCTTGCGGCAACGGTAATGGCGCCTTTAAAGATAAAAAAACCATTACCATCGGCATGAATAACTATACTGAAAACATTGCCTACACGTACGTATGGAAACAGATTTTAGAAGATCGAGGTTATAAGGTTAGAACTGTTTTCTTAGAGAAAGCCGGTGTTTGGGTAGGAACAGCTAATAACGACATTGACATTTCGTTTGCACCATGGCTTCCTACAACAGATGCGCCTTTTTACAAAAAGTATAAAGATCAAGTAAACATTGAAGACCCTTGGCTTAAAAATGCGCGCTTAGGATTTGCGGTTCCCGCCTATATGAAAGACGTGAACACAACAGAAGACCTTGCTAAGGTTGCTTCTGTTGTCGATAACAAAGTTATTGGAATTGACCCAGGCTCCAGCATTAACGGATTAGCCGAACAAGCGTTAAAAGATTATAACCTTAAAAGCTATACGCTTGTAAAATCGTCTGAGGCAGCTATGCTCAGTGAACTGCGCAAAGCCTATGAGGCAAAAAAACCAATTGTTGTTACTATGTGGAATCCTCACTGGGCTTTTGCAGACTTTGACATCAAATATTTAGAAGATCCTAAAAATTCGTTTGGAGACCCTGACAACATTTACACAATGACAAGCAAGGAATTTAAAAAGACAAATCCTCAAGTCATAAAATGGATGAATAATGCACAGATGAACGATAAATTAATCAGTCCTCTTCTGTCACAAGTTGAAAAATCTTCAAACCCTGAAGAAGCAGCACAGAAATGGGTAAAAAAACATAAAAAGTTAATCGATAGTTGGACAAAAAAGTAATGAACGTAAAAGAAAACAACAATTGAGGTGGACATATGGAACACGTAAAATTAAAAGTACAAAATATAACCAAAGTGTTTGGTAAGAATCCGTCAAAAGCGATTGATTTACTTCAAAAAGGAAAAACAAAAAAAGAAATTCTAGAAGAAACAGGAATGACAATTGGAGTTAATCAAGCAAACTTCGAAATCAAATCCGGTGAAATCTTCGTCATTATGGGCCTGTCTGGAAGCGGTAAATCCACTTTAGTTCGCATGTTTAACCGCCTTGTTGAACCAACATCTGGATCTCTTATTTTAGACGGTGACGATGTAGTAAAAATGAACAAAGAGGAACTTCGCGACATGCGCCGAAAAAAAATGAGCATGGTTTTCCAAAACTTTGCCTTATTCCCTCACCGTACGGTTCTTGATAACACAGAATACGGATTAGAAGTTCAAGGTACACCAAAAGCCGAACGCGAAAAGAAAGCAAAAGAAGCGCTTGAATTAGTAGGTTTAAAAGGATACGAAAATCAATATCCCGGTGAACTGAGCGGCGGTATGCAGCAGCGCGTCGGACTAGCTCGAGCACTTGCCAATGACCCTGACATTTTATTAATGGATGAGGCATTCAGTGCACTAGATCCGCTTATTCGTAAAGACATGCAAGATTTTTTGCTGGAGCTTCAAGAAAAAATGGAGCGAACAATCATTTTTATTACCCATGATCTTGATGAAGCTCTTCGAATCGGAGATCGCATCGTTTTAATGAAAGACGGCAGTGTTGTTCAAGTAGGAACACCTGAAGAAATTATGACAAACCCTGCCAATGATTATGTAGAGCGCTTTGTCGAAGACGTTAATGTAGCTAAAGTATACACAGCTGAAAGCGTGATGAATCGTGCCGAATCCATTACCGTAGACCGTGGTCCGCGCGTGGCTCTTAAAATTATGCAAGAAGCTGGTTACTCAAGCATCTACGTCGTAGACAAGAAAAAAACTCTTCTAGGAGTTGTAACGGCAGATGATATCAGCCGCGCCATTAAACAAGATAAACTGACAGCAGACGTATTAGATACGGATATTCCGACTGTTACGACAGATACGCTACTAGAAAACTTGTACGACAAAATGGTTATCAGCCGTTTCCCGCTACCGGTTGTAGATGAAAACCATCGTCTGCGCGGCATCATTAAAAAAGAGCGAGTGATTGAAGCACTTGCCGGTACTGATAGTAATGAGGTGAACGTAAATGAATAGTATTCCTAAAATTCCCGTTGGCAATTGGATTGACCATTTTGTCACGTTTTTAAATGATAATATCAAAGGGTTTTTTGATGTTATTTCAGCTATTGTCGATGGTATTGTAAGTTTTATTGTACTAGTGCTAACCTTTCCACCAGCATTAATTTTAATCTTAATTGTCGGAATCATTGCTTGGTTTTCAAGTAAAAAATGGTCATTTACTATTTTATCGATGATTGGTCTATTATTTATTCTTAATCTTGGCTACTGGCAAGAAACAATGGACACACTAGCCCTCGTTTTAACAAGCGTATTAATTTCAATTATAGTAGGAATCCCGCTAGGCATTTGGGCATCTCAAAGCGAAAAGACAGCTCGGATTATTACGCCAATCTTAGACTTTATGCAAACGATGCCGGCATTTGTGTATTTGATTCCAGCACTTTTCTTCTTTGGAATTGGTGTGGTGCCAGGTGTTATCTCATCTGTTATCTTTGCAATGCCTCCAACGATTCGCTTAACGAACCTAGGTATTCGTGAAGTACCCGCTGACTTAGTAGAAGCAGCAAATGCCTACGGTTCAACAACAAAACAAAAATTATTTAAAGTACAGCTTCCATTAGCTACAAAAACAATTATGGCAGGAATTAACCAAAGCATCATGCTATCTCTTTCAATGGTCGTTATTGCCTCTCTTGTAGGTGCTCCGGGACTTGGTGCAGAAGTATATCGTGCAGTTTCTCGACTTGAAGTCGGCACGGGCTTTGAAGCTGGAATTTCAATCGTTATTTTAGCAATTATTTTAGACCGTATTACGCAATATTTTGGAAATCGTTCAAACCAACGAGCATAAGTAAAAAAAGAAGCCAACTCACCAGAGTTGGCTTCTTTTTATTTATGTTTGTAGCACGCTACAAAGATTGCTTCTCCTTGAAACGATTCAATTCCCTGTTGATTCGTTTTGATTTCGAAAAACTTTTTAAATCCGCTTGGTACATTCAGCATATATTGAGTAAGCTCACGCTTTGTCTCTTGGGGAACATTCATCATCGCACACCAGTCATCAAATAAAAAGCGCTTTGGAAAAGTTGTCAGCACTTCTGTACGGAATCCTTGCATTTCAAGCATAGAAAGCCACTCTGTTTTTTTATAGGCACGATAATGGCTTGGATCTCTTGTCTTTTCAACTCGATTATAAAACTCGTCATAAGCATTCACTTCCGGTGCTACATTATCAATGAGCAAGAACTGTCCTCCTGGCTTTAACACTCGGTATACCTCTTTGATGAACTGTTTAATATTAGGAAAATGGTGCGGTGCAATTCTGCACGCTACCGTATCAAACTTGTCATCTTGAAATGGCATATCCTCAGCATCTCCTTGAACAAACGATACATTTTCATGACCATTTTCTTTAATGAAGCCTTCAGCACTTTGCAACATTTGAGGAGTTAAGTCAAAAGCCGTTACTTCTTGAAAGACAGGTGCTAGCTTATTTGCCACGTGTCCTCCTCCTGTCGCTACATCAAGCAGCTTTCCTCCTCTATTTTCTTCAGCAATTTCCGCTAAAACCGCTAAATCTTTGCCTTTTGCATGACCTTTACTTTTGACATACTTTCCGGCATTCCCCCCGAACTGACTGACCACCATTTCTTTATTACTCATCTATTCTCCCCCCATTTCTCTCTTTAAAACTCTCTCTTACTCTACCTAGTGCATTCACATATTTATTATGAAACGTGTGAATGTATTCTTTTTCTTTCTCCCCACTGATGAAACATGCGAAACAGCGGAGGCAGAAGCAGCCAAATTGTTAAAATACGAAGCACTTGGACCGCTACTACTAACGTCGAATCAGCCTGCAGTACAATGGATGTAGTCGCCATTTCTGCAATGCCTCCAGGAGCAAACGCTAAAATAGACGTGATAAGCTCAATTCCAGTTATTTTGGAAACGAATAGTGCACATACAAACATGGCGGCGATTAAACCAATTGTATTAATAAGCGCCACAACCATAATTTTTTTTACTCCAATGAACATTTCCTTATGAAAGCGAGAACCAATGCTTGAAGCAATAAAAATTTGCGATAAAATCATCACAGAATGAGGCCAGTATGCTTGAAGATTATACCCCACGTACGATGAAGCAGCTGTTTGAACAATTGCAACAGTAAGCATTCCTCCTACTAACCAAGGAGCAGGAAATTTTAGTTTTTTCCCTATATAATAGCCGACTACTGCTGTAACAATTAAAACGCCTGTCCACAACAGTGATCCCCACTCAAAAACACTCGGGGTAACGGACACTGCATGCCGTCCTGTATTACTTCCCCAATAGACTACAAATAAAGGAACAGCAAGCACAACTAAAAACACGCGCATCGTTTGAATGATGCTTACAACTGCCGTATTGGCTCCTACTTCTTCAGCCATGCCTGGCATGGCGCTCATTCCACCCGGAGTCGTACCGAAAAAGCTTGTTAATAAGTCTGTGGAACTGAACTTCCATAGCAAATAACCGGATAAAAGAGAAAAAACAACGGACAGCAAAAGCATAATCGTAATGGTGGACCAGTGAGATTGAAACGTAGTCACCACAGATAAGTTAATCTTTTGACCTAATTCAATCCCTAAAATGCACTGTCCAGCGTACAGCCAATATTTTGGAATGCCTTTTTTGCTTGTTTGAGATAAAAAACGCGGCTTTCGAAAAGCTAGAATAGCAGCTAAAATGAGAGTCCCAAGCATCCAGCCAATGGATAAGCCTGTTAACGATAAAAGAAATCCTCCCACGCTTGTTAATAGAATAAAAAATATAGATTGTAAAAAAACAACTCTTGCGTTCATACCTACTTCCTTCCTTCTACAAGGCTTTTCTTTCTTACACCGAACATTTCTCTTCTTAACTATAGTATAATTTTAGAAATAATTAAAATATCGAAATTTTATTATAAACCATTCATTTTTTTTATTCCTGGAGGGATAGTATGGACGATCGAGATTGGCTTATTCTACAAGTATTGTACCGTGAGAAAAATATTACAAAAGCAGCCAAGGAGCTATTTATATCTCAGCCTGCGCTTACGCATAGACTGCAGCAGATGGAGAAGGAATTTCATGTTCAGATTGTAAATAGAGGGCGCCGCGGAGTTCAGTTTACACCGCAGGGAGAATATTTAGTGAAGTGCGCAGAAGAAATGCTGCTTACGGTTCAAAAAATAAAAGAAAATGTGTTAAACATGGATGATCAATTAACCGGAACTTTACGTCTAGGCGTGTCTAACTTTTTCACTGACTACAAGCTCCCTGGGCTATTGCGTTTATTTAAAGAGCGATTTCCTGATGTTGAATTCAAAGTCACAACCGGATGGAGCAGCGACATGGCTCATCTGCTTTATAAGCACGATGTTCATATTGCGTTTGTAAAAGGTGATTATAACTGGCAAGATCAAAAAGAGCTGCTTTTTAAAGAAACAATTTGCATTGCGTCTGCACAGCCTGTCGACATAAACAATCTTCCCAATCTACCTCGAATTGATTATCATCAAGATCGTTTTTTAAAAACATCCGTTGATAACTGGTGGGCTGAAAATTACTCTCAGCCTCCCCTTGTCAGCATTGAAGTAGATAAAGCAGAAACATGTAAAAAGATGGTTGTAAACGGACTGGGATATGCGATTTTGCCGAGTATGCTGCTTGACGATGCTGCAGAGATTTACAGATACACGTTAAAAACTAAAGATCAAGTACCTTTAACGCGCAGCACATGGATGTTTTATCATGAGGACTCCTTAAAAATTAACATTGTAAAAGCTTTTATTGAGTTCATTCAAAACTTGGATTTAAAAGATGTACACTGACAGAAAAAGGTTGAGACATACCGAAATGAATCTAATTCTAAAGACGAACAAATGGGATATATGAGCGGAACTGCTTAAGACACCGCAGTTGATTTCCGTGCAAGACTTCGCTTTCCGCGGGCGGCCGGTGAGCCTCCTCGTCGCTCACGCTCCTGTGGGGTCTCGCCTGCTCCGCTTTTCCCGCAGGAGTCTTCGTCTTGCTCTCCAATCAACTGCTAGAAGGAACGAAACAGATGAAACTACACTTACCACAACAAAAAAACGAACCAAGAATTAAAAACTTTAATCAATGGTTCGTTTATCACTCCATCTAAAATCCTTTTGTCCCAACCTTTTTCTATTGTATTTATTCATCATTTGCTCCGCCCATTAAGTCAGAATACAGCTTGCTTTGCTGCTCAAGAAAGACTTTAGCACCGCTGCTATTTTTATAAAAAGAGGTTAAATCATTATCTTTAAGAAGCTGTTCCCATTCTTTTGTATGAACCATTTCATACACGGCCTTATTCCAATATGCTACCTGTTCTTTGGTCATATTAGGCGGTCCCATTAGACCTCTCCAATGGCTAAACGTTACGTCAATTCCCGCTTCTTTCCACGTCGGTATCTCTTTTAGCTCTTCTAGCCTTTTAGGAGAAGAAACGGCGAGTATCCTTACCTGCCCTTGTTCATACTGCTTTTTTATTTCTGATAATGACATGGGTGCTACATCTAGCTGATGATGAACGAGCGCATCAATTACTTTATGACTGCTGTTATAAACGAAGAACTCAAGCTTGGAAGAGTCTACGCCTGCTTTTTTATTTAGCTGCATGAACGATAAATGATCGTCGTTTCCTAATCGAGGTGATATTCCCACTTTCATACTGGATTCACTTTGATTTAACGTGCGTATGAGCTGTTTTAAATTGTATATAGGAGAGTTAACAGGAACTACGATGACCTCCCATTCAGATGTTAAAATAGCGAGCGGAGTAAAGTCTTTATAGGTTAATTGACTTTGCCCTAGCAAATTATTTGTAATCAGCAAACTGGAATTCCCGGAAACAATATTTCCTTCTTTTCTCTGTTTAATATATTTCCATCCTTCTTCACCTTGCCCACCTATTTTATTACTAACAGAAACGGGTACCTTCACAATCTTCTTTTCCGTTAGCACTTGTTGAATGGCTCTTACTGTTGCATCTGCTCCTCCGCCTTTTGCACCGGCTGCCACAATTTCAATTTTTTCCATACTAATGCGGTCTTTTTTAGAGGGAGTAGAACAGCTAACAAGCAATGCACTTATAAACACTATCATGAGCTTTTTGATCATATATACCATCCTTCAAGGCTAATGCTACGCTAAATAGTACTTGCGCTCCGGTCTTCCAATAATCCCATAATCATATTCAACGTGACATTCACCGGCTGATACTAGATACTCTAAATATCGTCTAGCTGTCGTTCTAGATACTCCCATGTGTTGCCCCATCTCTTCGATCGTAATTCCTTTGATGCTTTTCAAAATGTCTTTTGACTTTTGTAATGTGATACCATCAATACCTGAAGGAAGAGATTTATCCGCTTTTGGCTTTGTTCTGACATGTCCAAAGTACGCATCAATAAATGATTGATCAACTTCTTCATGCGTACTAAACAGTTCCTTTTTCTCTTGATACTGTTTAATAGCATTAATGAAGGATTCCATCATAACCGGCTTAATCAAATAATTAACGACGCCGTTTCTTAAACAGATTTCTACAATGTTTTTTTCTGTTGCAGCCGTTACCACGATAACGTCAACTTGTGGAAACTGGGCTCTGATTTTTGGGAGTAAATCTGTTCCCATTTCATCTGGCATATAGATGTCTAAAAGAAGTAAATCAACTTTCTTCTCCTTTAGCATTTCAAGCGTCTCTTTTGCATTCAACGCTTTGCCTACGACTTCTACACCATCTACTTCTAATAAAAATCGCTCTTGAACTTGAGCAATTCGAAAATCGTCTTCTGCAATTGCGACTCGTAACATTTCGACTCTCCCCTTACTTCTCATGATTCAGTTTTTTGGAAGGTAAACTGAAAAAATGGCTCCTCCTTCTGGCTGATTATACACTTCAATAGATCCTCCAAGTTCATCTACCATTTTCTTTATATTTGCCAGTCCGTACCCTCTGTCTGTACCTTTGGTTGAAAACCCTTTTGTGAAAATTTGATTTAGTACTTCTTCTGATATACCGGGTCCGTTGTCCATCACTTCAATAATTAAATCATGACCAATATCGGTAATAAAAAACGACACTTCTTTTTTAGACCGCTGACTCACGGCTTCAAATGCATTATCAATTAAGTTCCCAATAATGATAATGAGATGAGAAATTTCAATATGTTCTGGGAGCGTATCGAGTGTACTCTCCGAATCAACCGAAAAATGAATTTTCTTTTCAGATGCTTTTCCAATCTTCCCAAGCAATATTGCTTGAACTTTGGAATCTAATATCTGATCAAATAGAATACGATTTTGCGTTTGGTGTACGGCTGATTCTTTTTGAATAAACTCCAATGCATCTTTGTACTGCCCTAACTGCAGCAAACCCGACAAAACATACAGCTTATTCGTAAACTCATGCGTTTGAGCTCGTAAATCCTCTGAATACTTTCGTACTTCTGAAATCGTATTGATTAAGCTTTTTAATTCTGTCTTATCACGAAAACTAGCGACCACTCCTACAATTCGCTGATGTTCAATAATGGGTGTTAAGTTTAAGATAAACGTTTTTTCATTCAAAAAAATTTCTTGGTCGCTTCGGGCTATTCCCGTATCTAGCACTTCAATCATATTCGTATAAGGAAATACTTCAATGATATGATGATGTAAATATTCCGTCTGTAACCCAAGCATATTTTTAGCTGATGTATTCATCATCGTAATAAAGCCTTGATGATCAATAGCAATAATTCCTTCTTTTATCGAAAGTAAAATTGCATTTCGTTCACGGTACAAAGAAGCGATTTCATGGGGTTCAAGACCAAGAGTATCTTTTTTAATACTTTTAGCTAAAAAAATACCCCCGATCATACCAAGCAATAAAACAGCTAATGAAAATAGGATAATTTGCTGAATACGCGTAATGAGCTGAGCATGAACATGAGATTTTAAAAACTCAACCGTCACCACTCCCACGACTTCCGTATACTTTCCGTGACTGATGACAATAGGCGCTTTCCCCATAATAGCAGGACCTGTGGTTCCCTCTCCGTCCAGCGTATAATATCCGCCGAATAATAGTGCTCTATCGTTAACCGCCTCTTTGTTTTTCTTTCCTATCCATTTTTGATTAGAATGAGAATAGATGATTTGCTCACGGTTTTGAACCACAATACTTGCTGCTCCGATTTGTTCCCTCACTTGCTCGGCAAGCGGCTGAATATATCGACTCGGCTGTTTTTTTTGAAAAGCAGCTTTGACTTCCGGCATAAATGATATTGATTTGGCTGCTTGAAGAGCCAGCTGCTCGGCTTGCCTTTTAGATTCTACAAACTGCATGTAAGAGAAAATACTCGCTAAAAGAACAATAACAGTTATGATTAATGCTGCGGATAAACCTACGATTTTTGTTTGCAGCGATACTTGAAACCATTTTTTCATTTCATCGCACCTTTAGCCTTTACCTTATAGTTCTATTCTTCTTTTATTTTATCAAAATTTTTTGTATATCCGCTCCTTATTCCAAAAGCTTTTTAGACAAAAAAACTTATCAATCCCAAAAGCGGAATTGATAAGTTTTTAGTTTCCTGATCTTTACAGCGTAATAACTCCTGTAATAATAGCTACTAAAAGCATCACCATAGCTGTTCCAATCGTCCACTTTAAAGTAAAGCGCTGAAATTCACCAAGCTCGACTTTTGCCATACCGACCAATAGATACGTAGAAGCAACTAAAGGACTTAGTAAGTGAACAGGTTGACCAATCAATGAAGCACGGCCAATTTCTGCAGCATCAATACCGTATGCTGAAGCTGCTTGAGCAATAATTGGTAAAATCCCATAGTAGTAAGCATCATTTGACATAAAGAATGTAAATGGCATACTTGTGATGGCAGTAATCACAGACATGTAAGGCCCTAACGCATCTGGAATTAATCCTACTAAGCTATTACCCATTGCATCTACCATTTTGGTACCTGATAAAATACCCGTGAATACGCCTGCCGCGAATACAAGAGACACAACAGCAAGTACATTACCAGCATGTGCAGTAATACGCTCTTTTTGAACTTCTAAATTTGGATAGTTAATCATGATAGCGATTGCAAATCCAATCATAAATAGAATTTGAAGCGGCATAACTGCTGTGATAAGTCCTACTAATAATAGAGCTGTTAAAGCAAAGTTTACCCATAAAAGCTTCGGACGCTTGTACTCGATTCCTTCAGCGGCTGCTGCTTCTGCAAAAGCTACTTGAGCATTTGTAACGTCTTGAATATCAATAACACCTAAGCGCTGGCGCTCTTTTTTCCCGAAATAGTAAGCCGTGAATAACAACCAAACAGCTCCGCCAATCATGGCTGGAATCAGTGGTGTAAACACCTGTGAAGCATCTAACTTCAATGCACTCATCACACGAGCAGTAGGTCCACCCCAAGGTGTTAAGTTCATAACTCCACTACCCATAATGGCGATACAGGCTAGAATCATTGGCTTCATGTTTAGCTTTTTATAAAGCGGAAGCATCGCTGAAAGCGTAATCATATATGTTGTTGTTCCGTCTCCGTCTAATGAGATAATAAGAACTAAAATAG
Source organism: Priestia sp. SB1 (assembly GCF_038898415.1). Classification (NCBI taxonomy): domain Bacteria; kingdom Bacillati; phylum Bacillota; class Bacilli; order Caryophanales; family Bacillaceae; genus Priestia; species Priestia sp. SB1. Next base: position 676,173 of record NZ_JBBJSS010000003.1, read on the forward strand.
CTGTACCAATTGTGATTTTTAGTGGATCACCTTTTACGATTTTCAAAATTCTTCCTACAACTGGATCAAACAAACCAGCATCAATCATAATCCCAAAATATAAAATAGCAAACATTAACATAACGCCTGTAGGTGCTAATTCTTTTACACCATTTAAAGCCATTTCTCCAATACCGCTTGTGAATCCCCCTATGATTGCAAACAATACTGGAATAACCATTAAAGCAATAAGCGGCGTTAATCGTTTTGTCATAATCAGAAACATAAATGTACAAACCATCAAAAACCCAAGAATAGCTAACATTATTACCCCTCCTATTTTTGAATCCGCTTTCATAACAGTGGAAGCGATTCGTTTGTATGTATGACTCGCATATGTATGCCAGTTCGTCTATACGATTACAACATCGCTTGTTCACTATTAAGTTGTACCTTAAAACTTTAAAATTTTCTGTTTTTTCTTAAAATAATCATAATTTACAGGAGGGTATAGTGTAAATAATTCGTACTATAAAAACTTTTAAAACTTTATGGGTAATTAAATCCTTTTTGTTCATTGGGAGGATAAAAGACAGGAAGAGGAAAAAGGTAGGAAAATAAAAAACGGAGAGAGAGGAACTATTCTCGTGAATTATTCAATTTGAACTCTAAGAGAATACGCTCCAGGATGAGGAGTTTTATTCCACTGAGTAAGAGATTCCTCTAAAAATGGAATCTTTTTTAACTTCTTTGTTTGGAACTTTTCTATTTTTGAATATTTTTCTAAGGCATACGTATTAGCAAACATTTCTTGCGTTCTATTTCCTTCTTTTAAAAGCGTTCCATTTGTCATACGATCCACATGATGGCCTAATTCATGCAGAATGATAAAAGCAAATTGATGAGGCTTTTTGTTTTTTGTTGTATCGATAAAGACAATGGGACATTCCGTTACTGTATATTTAATATAGTCAATTTCAAACTGAAGTTTGCGCTTCTCCTTTGGAAGGTTATCATTAAATTGGCCATAGTACACACCTAACACATCTTTTCCTTGCACCTTTACACTGCCTAAGCAGTACACACCTTTTAGCCCATCCCAGTCTTTTTCGTCTGTTACATTAGCAATTTCGTGCAGGGCCGCTTTTTGCTTCGCACTCATGACTCCATGAAACGTTACGCCATGAATTTGGATTTTTTCACTACGCTTAAACATCTTCTTGCCTCCTTTACTAAATTCCTTCTACAACATATTATTTAGCATTAAGTATATTCATTCACAATACATGGTTAAAAACATGAAGTTAATGTCAAGATTCCCGTTTTGATGTTTTTTAACCCTGCTTATATGCTGCCTCGTTTATTTTCTATTTTTACTATATTACATATGTAGCCATTAATAAAATATCATTTTTTTATGATTTATCATTACTTTTTTTTATTTCTATTTTTGCTTATCGATAACCTGGAGCCTGCGTATCATTTTTAAATTTAAAGCCATTGCTATATAAAGAAAAGGATAGCAAAAAAACGAGTATAGCGTCTTCCATTCGTTATAATAAAACACTTCTGTTTGGGCAGAAATGTATTCAAACAGTGTTGTAAGAATTACCCACACTGTAATGTATAAAGCTTTTTTAGCCAAACTCTTGCTCCCAGGATAAAAATTTAAAAATACACTATTCGTCGCAGGATAAATAAAAATAAAGACTAAAAGATATTCAAAATCTACTCCTGTTTTAAAAAAGCCATAAAGATTATATTTAACATCAAGATATATATCTGCTACCGATCCTAAAAACATAACAAACAAAGAAGTTGTGTACATTTCTATCCAGCTGATACGTTTTGGCATGACTAGTACACTCAAAATAGAAATCACCGTTGTAAAGATTAAGAGCACCATGCTGAGGACCTCGTTTTTTAAAGGAGATAGAAACAGCTTTCCCATTGGATATTAAATTCATTCTGGAGGCTAAAAAATTAAGACTTCATAAAAAAAAGAGATGGAGACATAACGAAGTCAAGCCAATCTAAATACGAACAAATGAGATAAATAAGGTGAACCGCCTGTTACACCTGTGTTGATTTCCGTGCAAGACTTCGCTTTCCGCGGGCGGCCGGTGAGCCTCCTCGTCGCTTCCGCTCCTGCGGCGGGGTCTCACCTGTTCCGCTTTTCCCGCAGGAGTCTTCGTCTCGCCCTCCAATCAACCTCTAGAAACAACGAAATACGTGAACCCTACATTCGCCACCACAATAAAAAATCCGAACGAGTTGGATTCTCTATCAAGAATCTCGATTCACCGTTCGGATCTTCCTTCAACTAAACTACCTTTGTTTCAAGCTCTTTTTGTTAACGAAGGGAAACGATGCAAGAACCAAGCTCTTGCTGTCCCCATTTAAGTGAAAGATGATCCTGATGTGAAAGCGGACCTACTCCTTCAGGTGTACCTGTAAAAATAAGATCTCCTTTATCAAGACCAAAATGTTTTCCTGTAAAATCAATAATCGTTTGTAAGTCAAAAATCAAATCTTTGATATTTCCCAGCTGAACGCGTTCGATGTTTTTCACTAACGAAAAGTCTTTCTGCTTAGATGCTTCTACTCCTTCAAACGGAATAAAGTTTCCCACGACCGCTGAATGTTTGAATCCTTTTGCAAGCAGCCAAGGGTGCTTTTTTTGTTTTAATTCGCTCTGCACATCCCGAAGCGTCAAATCTAATCCAATCGTCATCTCGTCAACAAGTTCATCCACTGTTATGCCTTCTTTGTAAAGTTGTCCAATATGAAGAATCAGTTCGGTTTCAAAGTGCACCTCTCCTTGGTCGCGAGGAAGAGTGATTGATTGTCCAGCTGCTTCAACAAGAGCGTGAGTAGGTTTGGAAAATAAAAAAGGTGATGTTGGAATATCATTATGTAATTCTTTTGCATGCAGTGCGTAGTTTCGGCCCACACAATAAATATTTTTAATATCTTTCACTTTCATCATCCCTTCTTTCGTTCAAATAAAGATTTTTCAACTTGTATTCTTTTATTTTACAAGAAAAAAAGAAATTGAGACATAACAAAATGAATTCAATCTAAAGATGGAAAAAGGGAATAAATGAGCTGGACTGCTTATGACACCTCTGTGGATTTCCGTGCAAGGCTCCGCTTTCCGCGAGAGTCTTCGCCTTGCCCTCCAGCCAACAGCTAGAAGGAACTGCGCACACGAAACCTACGTTCACCATGACCATAAAAAAACACGAACTATCTATTTTTGATAGATCTTTCGTGTTTAAGGTTAGCGAAACAGCTTTTCTCACATTCTCTTTTTTTCAATCCGTTATTTTCTAGCCCATTTTGTAATGCCTTTGATATCATCTGGAGTTGTGCGACAGCACCCTCCGATTAACTGAGCACCTGCTTCATACCAGCTGTGAGCGCTGCAGCCATACGTTTCGCCAGCAGATGTCCCGTTCCATGTTTTAGATTCAGCATCATAATGCTCTCCTGAATTTGGATACACAATGACTGGCTTATCCGTTTGAGATTTAATTTCTTTAATAAGTGAAGAAATATATTGAGGCGGCGTACAGTTAACTCCAATAGCTGCTACTTGCTCATAAGAATCCAGATAGCGTGCACACTCCGAGATTAATGTTCCGCTGCTAATGTGCAGGTCATCTTTTGCGCTGAACGTAATCCATGCGTACGCTCCTTCAAATTCTTCTAGCAGCCTCGCAATGGCTCTTGCTTCCATTAGATTAGGAATGGTTTCACAAGCTAACACATCTGCTCCTGCTTCAATTAATGCTTTCATACGAGGACGATGAAATTCCATTAACTCTTCTTCTGTTACGTCATACTGTCCAGTATATTCCGACCCGTTTGCTAAAAATGCTCCGTAAGGACCTACCGAAGCGGCGACAATTGGTTTTGGGCGATTAAGACAATTCTCTTCTTGCTGCCAAAATTCATCTCTTGCTTCAGCCGCAATTTTTACAGATGCTTGAATTAACTCGCGCGCCTCTGCTTCACTTAAACCACGTTTTGCAAAACCTTCAAACGTGCTTTGATAGCTTGCAGTAATTGCACAGTCAGCTCCTGCTGCAAAGTAATCTTGATGCACTCTCTTAATCAATTCCGGCTGCTCCATAAGCACTTTTGCAGACCATAAGCTGTCATTCAAATCACAGCCATATCTCTCCAGTTCAGTTGCCATTGCACCATCTAGTACAATCACAGGAAATGTATGTAAAATTTGTTGGATAGGATTCATTGTTTGATCTAGGGTTGTCCACTAGCAGTTAGCTTCGATTACCCTATCCTCCTTTCAGATAATTTAAAATATATGCAAAAAAGTCTAAAGGACTAGGCAACTTTTGTCAAGAAACCAAAGAAATGAGGAGAGGCTTATAACCAAGCATTTTTCAACCGCCTTATTCCTTCTTCTATTTCTTCTCTCTCCAAACTTCCAAAACCTAATAATAGATGAGTCTTTTGTTGAGGTGATTCGGTAAGCCAATAACGAGAAGTACCGTAGACAGAGACATCTTGCTTTCGAGCTGCGTTAATTAACTGCTGTTCGTTCATATCGTTGTGCACGCGGACAAGTATATGCAAACCTGCATATTCACCTGACACCGTGATGTTTTCGTTAAACTCCTTCTGTAAAGCTGCTAAAAGAGTACTGTGTTTGATTTGATAAGCAGTTCTCACTCTTCTTAAATGCTTACTCCACTCTCCGTTTTTCATCATCAGTCCGAGCGTCCACTGATGAATGGCTGGAACAGCTTGCTCGTATAAAGAGAAACGTTCATGATATTCCTTTAGAAGCACTTCCGGTAATACAAGGTAGCTGATTCTTAAAGAAGGCATAAAAGATTTTGAAAATGTCCCTGTATAAATGACGCGCCCTTTAGTATCCAAGCTTTGCAATGAAGGAATGGGACTTCCTTTATAACGAAATTCTCCGTCATAATCATCTTCAATAACAAATCCATTGCAGTCATTCGCCCATGTAAGAAGCTCTATTCTTCTTGAAACAGGCATGATCATTCCGTATGGAAACTGATGAGATGGTGTGACATAAACAGCGCGTGCTTGGCTATCATAAAGCTCTTGGATGTTTATGCCTCTGTTATTAAGTGACACAGGTTTTAAGGAGAATCCATGCTGCTTAAATACAAAGCTAGCCCCGTCATAGCAAGGATTTTCAAAGGCAATATCTCTGATGCTTGGCTTTAACATCTGCGCTAGCAAACTGAGTGATTGCTGAGTACCCGTTCCAATAATAATTTGATGTTTTGAACAAACCACTCCTCTTGACTGATAAAGGTACGTCGCAATTTCTTCTCGCAGTGATTCTTCTCCTTGAGTTTCTTGGTACGTGAACAGCGCTTCTTTATAAGTTTGAAGACTTTCATTGTATCGTTTTTTCCACTCATTCAAGGGAAACAAACGGCTATCAACTTTTCCATACCGAAAATCATAGGTACACGACTTTGTTTCTCTCTGAGGGTGTAAAAATACAGTCGGCTTTTTATCTGTTTGCAGTAAATCAAACTGTGTATTCGTTACGTACAGTCCACTTTTGGGCTTGCTTTCTACATATCCTTCAGCTAAAAGCTGCTGATAGGCCATATCTACAGTATTTCGACTTACGTTTAAGTAATCAGCAAGAGAACGGATAGAAGGCAGTTTGTCATTTACTTTCACCCTGCCGGATACAATTTCTTTTTTTATATATTCATATAGCTGGTGATATAAAGGCATATCATTCCTTCGGTTTAATAAAGGTGTGAACTTCACGCTAGCTCCTTTCATCTGTCCCTGTTTTATTTTTCAAATCTGGCTCTTTTAGAAGGGATACATTTCTTTTACTATAAGTGTAGATCATCTAATTAAAAAGGAGAAGATTTAATGACTACTATTACAATTCGTCAAGCTAATGCTGCTGACATGGAAGCACTTATTTCATTAATGAACGAATACATTGTTGATTTTTACAAGCGCCCTCAGCCTGCCAAAAAACAGCTGAGAAATTTAATTGATCACTTGTTTCAACGTCCCGATACTGGCGTTCAGTTTATCGCGACTCAAAATGACGAGGCAGTAGGTTTTTCAACGCTTTATTTTACATTTAGCACCACGCGTGTAAAGCCTGTAGCGATTTTAAATGACTTGTACGTTACTGAAAAAGCAAGAGGTCAAAAAATTGGGGAAAAGTTATTTTCGATTAGTCACCAGTATACAAAAGAACATCAGTATGCAGCCATGTCTTGGGAAACGGCTTATGATAATACAAGAGCTCAAACGCTTTACAGAAAAATGGGAGGAAATGTAACGAACGGTGAATGGATTCACTACGACATTTCAAACGACAACTTGTAATATTTTTCCATCCATAAAGTTTTAACACGTTCTTAACACTCCTTTCATAAATGTGTTTTATGATGAATACGACAAATAAATCAGTTTCTGTATGTATTTGTCACATTCTCTGTTAAAGTTTTCACAAAGTGTTCAAACTTTTAGTGAAAACGCTTTCTATTTTTGTGTATAATAAAAATATGCAAATGAAAATGAATGTTACAGCTCGTTAATCATACACATTTTAAATATGGAAGGAGTTTTGAAAATGATTTTAAAAGCATTAAGAAAAAACGGGGCCGTTACAATTAACTATTATAAAAACGGTTTGCTTCAAACGTTTAAAGGAAAAGTACAGCGCCTAGATTTAACAGACCAAACGCTTTCATTAAAAGATGAACAGCAAAATACTTTCTCTATTCGCTTATCGGGAATTAAAGAAATTTATTGATGAATAGTTTACAGTAAAAAAGAACATGATGCTCATTCTGCTTTGCAGAAGTCATCATGTTCTTTTGATTTTAGCTTTATTTAGCTGATGTTTCTGTTTCTTCTTTCCCGTACATATATTTCGAAGGGTCGACTGTTTGGAAATCCTTTAGCTTGTGGAAACGAAGTAAGTCTCCATAAAGCACTTGATCAGATAACTCCAGTTCTTTCGCTACCTTCTGTTTATAAGCTTTCATTTGATTATTTTCTTTAAGCGCTTGACCTGTCTTAGAATCATAATACGTTCCATCCACTAGTGTATATTTCGGAGATACATAGTTGCCATTGCGGAACGCTACTACATCATCATGACCTTTAGAAAATAAATCTGTACCAAATTGGATAAACTCTTTGCTGTCAATCCCTACTAAATGAAGAAGAGTTGGCACAACATCAATTTCTCCACCGTACGTATGATTAACTCCGCCTTTTACTCCAGGAACGTGAATGAATAGAGGTACACGCTGCAGCTGAGCATTTTCATAAGGTGTAATTTCTTTTCCCATTACTTTTTCCATTGCCGCATTATGATTTTCAGAAATACCGTAGTGATCTCCATAAATCATAATCACAGAATTATCATAAAGCCCAGAAGCTTTCAGTTCTTGGAAGAAAGATTGCAATGATTCGTCTAAATAACGAGCCGTTTGGAAATAGCGGTCAACTGTCGCATCGCCCGTGTTAGCTGGCTGTATGCTTGCCTCATTGTTTCCAAGTAAAAATGGAAAATGGTTTGTTAACGTAATTAAATGCGCATAAAACGGCTGTGGTAAAGACTGCAGCATTGGAACAGATTCTTTAAAGAACGGTTTGTCTTTTAAGCCATAATTAATTTTATTTTCACCCGTCATATTGTAATAACTTGCATCAAAAAACTTATCCACACCGAACTGCTTGTAAATTTCGTTACGGTTCCAAAACGTCTTATAGTCTCCGTGCAGTACAGCGCTCGTATAGCCAGCTTTTTGATCTAAAATAGCTGGTGCTGCCTGATACGTATTGCTTCCTTTTAGTACAAAGGCAGAACCTTGAGGAAGGCCGTATAGAGAGTTGTCCATCATCAGCTCAGCATCTGATGTTTTTCCTTGTCCTGTTTGATGAAAGAAGTTATCAAAATACGTAAAGTCATTTCCATGGGCCAACGAATTTAAGAACGGTGTCACTTCCTGGCCATTTAATTTGTAATCAATTAAAAAAGACTGAAATGATTCCAAATGAATTTTAATAATATTTTTCCCTTTAGCTTTTCCGAAGTAAACGGAATTAGGCTCCGCATAGTGACTGTTTTTAAAATTAACGACGTTCGTTAAGTCATTGCTGCTTGCAAAAGCTCGCTGTTTAGAGTTTTGAGCAGTCTGAACACCGTCATACATCGTATAATTATAGGCGCCTAAATACTTTACTAGATAATTGCGGTCAAAAGTTCGAGATAGAAGCTGCGGGCGATCAATTTCTGCTAATGTTAAGTTGACAGAAAAAACCATGAATCCTAAAGAAAGAATGGTTACAGCATTCTTAACCGATACTTTTTCATTATGCCAGTCAATTTTTTTACTAAAAAAGAAGAAAAGATAAATAATAAAATCAACAAAATAAAAAACATCATGTGCTTTTAATAAATCCATAATGCTTCCGCCCATACTTCCTGCATTACTTGTCTGCAACAGTGTGGGAAGAGTTACAAAATCGTTAAAAAAACGATAATAGAGAATGTTGCTGTACAACAGCAGCGTCATAATGAAACTGCCTGCAAGAATCCAAGCTCCTGCTTTCTTTCCTTTAAAAAATAAGCCGATTCCTAAAAAAATCAGCACTGAACTTACAGGGTTTATAAACAGCAGCATTTGCTGCATTACGCCGCTTACGCCTAAGTTAAATTCAGTTTTATAAGCCACATACGACTTTATCCACATTAAAACAGCGGCTAATATGAAATAGTGCAGCGGCTTAGAAACGATTCGCTTCATTTTGATTTTCCTTTCTCGATTAGTTTATGAGTAGATTCACAAAGAACATATAGAAAACCTTTATCATTATACTCATAGAAAATGAAAATTAAATGAAATCCTAGCCTTCACAACTATAGATAGATTCTTTAAATTCATCTACTAGTTTACCTAATACCCACAAATAAATAAACTAAAATCACCTTTTTTATCATAAAACCCCTCCTCTCCTCATATACTGTATTCTGTTGCAACACCCGCACTGCAAACTTGTGCATTTTTTCACAATTTATCTACAAACTATTCTCATCTTGCTGTATAATAATAATTCTGCCTTGAGCATTCTCCAAATTCTTATGCTTAAGCCACAGCTTTCTTTTCATAACAGATGCACACATGAAAGGAGATGAATAAATGATTTTAAAAGCGTTAAAGAAAAACAAACATGTAACCGTGAATTATTACGAAAATGGCCTGCTTCAAACCTTCAAAGGAAAAATCCAAAATTTAAACCTAACCGACCAAACCCTCTCCCTACGAGACGAAAAACAAAACATTTTTTCCATTCGTTTGTCTGGCATTAAAGAAATTTATTAACAAAAAAGATCCTGAAGAATTCTTCTAGGATCTTTTTTGTATTTTTTATCCATTATATATTGAAAAATCATCCAATTGATGTTAAATTAACTTTACATAATGTTAAATCAACTTAACAAATTTATTAAAAAGGCAGCGGGTGATCATATTGACTCTTATTAATCACGTAAAAGAGCTTAGAGCTAAACATGGATATACGCAAGGAGATTTAGCTGAAAAAGTTGGAGCCACTCGCCAAACCATTGCAGCTATTGAAAAGGGAAATTACGTTCCTTCCCTACTACTTGGTTTAACAATTTGTGATGTCTTTCAATTAAAAATGGAAGATGTTTTTACACTTCAAAAGGAGGAGAAAAATGTTGAGTAATGTTATTAAATCTTATTTGTTGAATGTAGTGTCTCTGCTATGCGTAGGTTGGTTTTTATATGATTTTTTAAGCCTAAATATTCAATTTAGTGAAGTTATGAACCACCCTGAACCCCCGTGGGAAATTACCATGTCTATAGGCTCTTTCGCTTCTTTAATTGTGCTTTTAATCGTGTCCTTTTTTTACTACCGAGCGCGTAAAAAGACGAAGAACGTTTCGCCTTTATTATTTCCTTTTGAATTTGCAGAGGAAGATGAACGTGAAAAGATGATAACAGCAGAAGCTTGTAAAAAAGCCTTTGTTTTTCTCCTATTTTCTATTCCTATAGGCGCTATCTTAATCGCTTTTTATCCGCTGTTACCTAATTCTTTTAGCTTCTATCCCATTGCCGTTCTTTTGCTTCTTTCTCTTGTACAGTTAACGGTTTATTACGTATCGATTAGTAAGATTTATCGGTGATTAAAAAAGGTTGTTCTAAAAAGAACAACCCTTTTTTTAATCTAATAATTCACTGAATTCCCCCACAAAAATAATCCGACCTACATCTATTTCACTATTTTTTCATTTTTTCTGTCTATATTGAACTATAACAATTGAACGATGTATGTTACCTTCCACTTCAGTTTTTCTTCAGTGTTCAGTTGCAAAATAGGAAAGATAAAAGGAGCATATCAATGGCAGCTAATAAATGGACAAAATGGATGGTTGGTTTATCGAGCGTTGCTGCATTTACAACATTTGTAGGGCTTTCTCAAAAATATGATCAAACAAATTCAACATCTACAGCACTAAATAACGATACATCCGCCAATAATTCATCGCAAACTCAAACGGAAGATGAGACGGATCTATTTCCAGATTCAGGATCTGACTCCAATACGGACAATGGAACTAACGGGCAAGATCAATGGTCAAATGACAGTTCTAGCAAACAAAGTGATCAATGGTCAGACGATAATTCAAGCAGTGAAGATGATCAGTGGTCAGACGATGATTCGAGTAATCAGCAAGATCAGTGGTCAAATGATGATTCCACAAGTGGTCAGGATAATTGGGGCAACAATAATGATTCTTCTATGCAAACAAGACCTTCTTAAGGATGTGATGAAATGAGCTACTCATTTAAAGCGATGAATACCACATTTAATGTATATCAGCTTGAAACACCTGTCAGCCAAAAAGTAGAGAGCTGGTGTTATCTTGTAGAAGAAACCCTAAGCCGCTTTCTTCCAACAAGTGAGCTTTCACAGCTTAATTCGCTGAACGGAAGATTATTTCTACCGTCAAAAATGCTGTATGAAGCTGTAAAAGCAGCCTATTACTATTACAATGAGACAAACGGAATTTTCAACCCATTTCTGTATCATTCTATTCAAACTCTAGGATATGACCAAAGCTTTGAACAACTGCCTAACAGTCAGCTACCTCAAGAAGTAGCAGCTTTTGATGCTGTTAACCCTATTATGATTCATAAAGGAATGAGAAGTATTCAGCTTGCTTCTAATATCGGTCTGGATTTAGGAGGAATCGCAAAAGGTTGGAGCATTCAGCAAATGGCGAATCAATTAAAGAAAAAAGGAACTTCACTTGGAGCAATCGATGGAGGCGGAGATATTGTAACGTGGGGGCCCGCTAGCAAGCACTGGTCCATTTCTCTCTCTCATCCATTTGATGCATCAAAAAATCTCACGACCATTAAAGTAAAAAGCAACAGCGGTATTGCCACAAGCAGTGTAGGCAAGCGTTCGTGGAAAGTGAACGGACACACTCACCATCATATTATTGACGGCAGAATCAGCAAGCCTAGTTCATCAGAGCTTCTGCAAGTAACGGTCGTTTCAGAAGACTTAACCATTTCTGAAGTCTATGCAAAGTGCATACTTATTCTCGGCTGGGACGCTGGATTAAGGTTAGCTAAAATGCATCACCCTTCTTTAGAAGTAATTGCGGTTACAAAAGAAGGCAACGTACTAATCGAAAAACATGTGAAAGGTCAGGTATACCATTATGGCTACTCTCCTCGCGCAATTTAGTGCTCATTTTCCCGTATGGAACACCATTCGGGCAGCCGGCTTAACTTCTTATTTACTAATGTTTGTATCGGTTGCCGCTGGCATTTCTCACAGCTTTTCGTTTTTTAAACCAAAACGAAAAAAACAGCTTTTGCTGGTCCATCAATCATCAGGGTGGTTTGGGTTATTGTTTGGCATGATTCACGGACTTGTTTTATCATTTGATCAATCTGTTCATTTTTCACTTTCTGACATTTTAATTCCGTTCACTTCCGATTACAAACCGATTAGCACAGGCCTTGGTACTATTTCACTCTACATTTTATTGGTACTAATTATTACATCCGACTTTATAAAACAGCTTGGGAGAAAAGCCTGGAAAGCCATTCATTTTCTTGCTTTTCCAGGCTATTTGCTAGCACTGTATCACGGCATTACTTCCGGAACAGATACACAGCAGCCCCTTATTCTTGGGATGTACAGCATCACTGGCGTTATCGTTTTAATCTTGCTTTTCTTACGCATTCAACACCAGTCAGCTCCTAAGAACCAAAAAAAAGCTCAGGAAAACTAAAAAACGCACTCTATCATAGAGTGCGTTTTTTCTTATCCGCGTCCTGCTTGGAATGATGGGTACTGTGTCATACCGCCGTCAGCAAAGAGCGTAATTCCTGTTACATAACTCGCCTCTGAAGAAGCTAGCCATGCAGCAACTGCTGCAATTTCTTCCGGCTCTCCGATGTATCCCATTGGAATCATGCTTTCTACATCTGCACGCTGCTCAGGATCAGCAAATTTCTCAGCGTTAATCGGTGTATTAATCGCTCCCGGTCCAATGTTATTTACACGAATACCTTTTGGAGCGTATTCTAATGCCAGTGTTTCAGTCATAAGCTTCATACCGCCTTTACTTGCTGCATAATGAACAAATAATGGCCAAGGAATTTTCTCGTGAACACTCGACATGTTAATAACTGTTCCCTTAATATCATTTTCAACAAAATATTTAATCGCTTCACGGCTACCTAAGAAAGCTCCCGTTAAGTTCGTATCAATTACTTTATTCCAATCGCTTAAAGACATTTCATGAGATGAAACCGGATTTTCTAGTCCTGCGTTATTAATCATAACGTCTAACTTTCCAAATTCTTTAATTGCAGATTGAACTAAATTGATTACATCAGACTCAACTGTTACGTCACCTTTAACGGCAATAGCCTCTCCGCCAACTTTTTTAATTTCTTCTAAAACGCTGTTAGCTTCGTCTTCCTTAGAACGATAATTCACAACTACTTTAGCTTTTTCTGTCGCAAAACGAATCGCCATTGATTTTCCCAAACCTGTAGATGAACCTGTTATGACCACTACTTTTCCTTCTAAATCTTTATACATTGTTAATACCCTCCTAGTTAGCTTTTGGCGAGCCCTAACATGACTCCTGCTATGATGATCAGTATAATTCCAATAATAATCCCAATAAGCTGACGCTTCGTTTTCTTCTCACCTAAAATAATGATCCCGCCTAATGTTGAAATGACGATTCCCATTTGGGAAAGCGAAAAGCTTGTCGCTACGCCTACTTTAGGTTGTGAGATGAATAAAAACATATTACCAGCGGCCCAAATAAGACCTGGGATAATGTTGCGAATTGCATATTTATTAAATGGCTTATGCTTAAACGTCAGCAATACTCCTCCAATAACCATACCAATTGCTTGAGGTAATAAAGCCGACCATCCGTCTACATTAAATAGACGGGCTACTACAACATAAACTAAATAACCCACGGTTGAAATTAATAAAATAACAATTCCTTTTTTGAAGTTTCCTTTTCCTTCTTCAGCCTCTTTCTCTTCTTTGCTTTGAAGTGATGCTAAAACAATCCCTACAATAATAAAGATAAGAGCGAGCACACCAAGAATGATTGAAGTTTTTGTAGACCACTCATGAAACACAATTACTCCAAACAATGAAGTGGAAACTAACTGAAGCCCAGTTGAAATAGGCATCGTTTTAGAAACTCCAATTAAATCAATACTTTTCAGCTGATTACTTTGTCCAACTGCCCAAAATAGCCCCGATACAACTCCAACCCCAAAGATTAAAGGTGTAAGCGTAGGGTGTACAAAAATATAAATACCGATTGAGAAAATCAAAGCTCCCAATGTGGTTCCAAGCGTTTGACTATAAGGTCCTCCGCCTAGTTTCACATTGAAAAGCACAATGCTTCCCCAAAATATGGCTGGTAAGACGGCTAAAAATATGTCCATGTTTCAAAACCTTCCTGTGCTAAAATTAAATGTCAAAGTGCATATTCCCCAATTTTTCCGCCATTAATCCTTTTTCAGGGACATTTTATGAATTAATGACCGCACGAAATATTCTTTGGATATCGAAAACTGTATACCTTAATTTGTTCTAGGAGAGAAAAAGATATACTTTCTAACGCAAAAAAACAGCTTTTCCAAATAAAAGCTGTTTTGTATCATTTAATTTATTTTTAACATATAGCGATTAATAGGTCTCCCTACTCTGCCGTATTCAACTGATAATTTCAGCTCGTTTTCCTGTTCTAAAAACTCTAAATACCTTCTTGCTGTAACACGCGCAATTCCTACGCCGTCCGCCACTTCTTCAGCAGAAATCGGATGATTTTGTTCGGAAAGATATTGTTGTATCCTCCTTAGCGTAACCGCATTTAGCCCTTTTGGAAGCAAATCGGCTTTTTCTTCAAATTGCTGAAACAGCATAGAATCTAATTCAGACTGAGTAATATGTTCTTTTTGACTTATTTTAACTTGAAACGAACGATACTGCTCAAGCGCTTGCTTCATTCGTTCAAACTTGAACGGTTTCATAATATAATCTACCGCGCCGTATTGAAGAACTTTCCGTACGGTTTCAATATCACTTGCAGCCGTAACTGCTATCACGTCTGTTTTATAGCCATTTGCTCGAATTTGCTGTAAGGTAGTTAAGCCATCTTGACTAGGCATATACATATCAATAATCGTTAAATCAGGCTGATGCTGTTTAATAAGCTGTACCCCCTCTAAACCATTCGAAGCTGCAGCGATAACGATGAATCCTTCAACTTGTTCAATAAATTGGCGGTTCACTTCTTGTACCATAGGATCGTCTTCTATGAGAAGCACCGTCCATTCTTTTTTATTCATTTCCCACTCCCCCTATAAAAAGAATGTAATGATAAAAGTCGTTCCAACATCTAATTCTGACTCTACTTCGATCTGACCGTTTCCTTTTTCAACAATTTGTTTTACTAAATGCAAACCAATTCCTCTAGTTTCCTTTGCTTTGGTTGAAAAACCTTCATCAAAGATTCTCTCTACTTGATCCTCATTCATGCCGCATCCGTTATCTTCAACTAGTATAGAAAGAATGCCGTCATTTTGCTCCATACTTATATAGATCTTCCGTTCACGACGCTCCATATGTTGATACGAATCAAAAGCGTTCTCAATTAAGTTACCAATAATAATCACAAAATCATGATGATCTAAGTAAGGAGGAAATGAGTGAAGCTCGCTGTGGCGATCGATAGCTAACTCAATTCCAAGTTCTTTGGCACGGCTGACTTTGCTCAACAGCAATCCCGATATACTTTCATCTTTAATATGCTTATGAAGAAATTGGGTGAGCTCTTCTTGCTGTTCAGACACTTGAAAAACATACTGAAGAGCCTTGTCTTTATTTCCAAGTTGGATAAGCCCTGCAATGGTATGAAGTTTATTCATGTATTCATGGTTTTGAACTCTAAGAGCGCTTACAAATGATTTAACCCCTGTTAACTCTTCAGCTAATTTTTTAACTTCTGTTCTGTCTTGAAAAATAGCGACCGCACCGACTGTGTGATTATTAACCTTAATCGGCACACGATTGCTTAAAATATTTAAATTGCGAACTTGAAGCTCTCGATTATAAACAGGCTGATTAAGCTGCAGAATTTCTGGCAGTCTTGTATCTGGAATCACATCATAGATCTTTTTCCCAATTACCTCATCGGGTACATCCATCATAATTTTCGCTTTATGATTAAAAATAGTGATGTTCTCCTCTTTATCAATGGCAATGACTCCTTCATGCATGGCATTAAAAGTCTCCGTTCGTTCTACAAACAAACGAGCAATTTCATGAGGCTCAAGCTCAAACATCTCTTTTTTAATACGAGATGCAAGAGCCCACGCTCCCCATCCTCCAAAAAAAAGAGCGAGACCTGAGATGAGAAAAATTTCTTTTTTCAAACTTAAAATAACCTCTGTAAATTTCGGAAGAAGGTAGCCTGAGACAACGACTCCTACTTGTTCATGCTGATCGTTTACAACGGGAACAAAAGAACGAATGACCATCCCGCCTTCTCCTTTTGCTTTATCAGTATAAGTATGTTCTGCAAACGCCTGGCCCTCGTCCTCTCCTTTAGAAATTTTCCCAATCATGCTTTGCAAAGGATGAGACAAACGTTCGTGATTCATATTCATCACCACTACATAATAAGCACCGTGAATAATGCGAATCGGCTCTACAATTTGATTAATGTTCTTGCTATCTTTTTCAATTTTTTCTCGAATTTCAGGCATTTCAGCAACTGTTCTCGAAGTGATCAAAGCCCTTTGCTCTAAATCATTTTCTTTTGACTGCACAAAATTATTAATCACGACAATACTTGCTAAAAACAACGAAAAGACCACGATAAAAAAGATTAACCCCGTCATTTTCGTTTGCATCGATAAGCGCATCATAGCGGAACACCTACTGCTGATTGAAGTTTATTTTAATTTTACCACGTTGAGAAATTGCGTGTTAGAATATTTGTAGAGAAAAATTATTGAATCGCGGGGTTGGACATTTTGAAGATGTTTATAGGGGCAAGTATCATTGTTAGCGTTTTCTTGATGATCTATGTTTTTTTGCAGTATACGGTTATAAATCAGGATAATGTGTATCATGACGATGAGCAAAAAGGATTAAATAAGCAAATTGTGATTAATTTTAGCCACGTTGTAGCTGAGAACACTCCAAAAGGCTTAGCCGCTCAAAAATTCGCTGAAATCGTTAATCAAAAATCGGATGGTAAAGTTAAAATTGAAGTATATTCAAACGGTGTGTTGTATTCAGACGACGAAGAACTTGCCGCTCTGCGCCGAAACGATGTACAAATGATTGCGCCTTCTATTTCAAAGCTAACCGACCTTTCCCCTACGTGGCAACTTTTTGATCTCCCCTTCATTTTCGATGATTACAGCGAGGCAAAACAAGTGTTTACCGGGAAAATCGGACAGGATTTGTTGAGTACGCTGCAAGAGAAAAACATTAAAGGGCTTGCTTTATGGAGCAACGGCTTTAAACAAATGACCAGCAATACAAAACCTTTGCTCCATCCAGCAGATTTTCAAGGTCAAACATTTCGCATTATGCCAAGTGAAGTAATCAAAAAACAATTCGAACTTCTTGGCGCTAAGCCTCAGGCTGTCTCGTTTAATAAAGTATATCAATCCCTTGAACGACAGGAATTTGATGGACAGGAAAATACGATTTCTAATATTTATTCAAAACGTTTGTACGAGCTGCAAAAATATATGACCATCAGCAACCATGGATACTTGGGCTATGCTGTTTTAATGGATCAAAAATATTGGGACAGCCTCCCTGAAGATGTAAAACAGCTATTAAGTGATGCAATGGTAGAGACAACTAACTGGATTTGGACTCAATCAAAAATGATGAACGATGAACAGCTGCAGCAAATAAAAAATAAATCTGGCATGCGCGTTTATTACTTAAATGATACACAGAAAGCCGAATGGAAAAAGCAGTTTAACTCTCTTTATCAATCGTTTGAAGCCAATGCAACAAAACAAACGCTTGATATCATTCAGCAAATAAAAAATATCGAAAGCAAAAAGTGATGACTATATGTTCATCACTTTTTTTGACCAAAATGACCAAAAAGAACATTATCACCAGAAATATAAATAGTTAAAATTATCAGTTAATATAAGGATAAGAATAATGTAAGCGTTAACAAAAACATTCTCGAAAGGAGCATTACATATGAAATTAAGTTTTAAAAACCTAACTGTTCAAGTTGTCATTGGTATCCTTCTTGGTATTGCAATTGGCTTTATGTTTCCTGAATTTGGAGCTAAATTAAAAGTATTGGCTGATATCTTCATCAAATTAATTAAGATGGTGATTGCCCCAATTATTTTCTTAACAGTGGTCATCGGTATCGGAAGCATGGGAGATTTAAAGAAAGTGGGACGAATTGGAGGTAAAGCTCTTTTATACTTTGAGATTGTCACTACTTTTGCCTTAGCAATTGGAATTATCGTTGTAAACTTTATCAAGCCTGGGGCTGGCTTTAATATCAATGGCGCAAGCGGAGCTGATGTTACTCAATATACGCAGCAAGCAGCTGAAGCGGAGCATGGCTTTATGGAGTTTATCATGGGAATTATTCCAGACAGCGTATTTGGCGCAATGGCAAATGGTGAATTATTGCCAATCTTATTCTTTGCCGTACTATTTGGAATGGCTACAGCTACACTCGGCGAAAAAGCGGCTCCTGTCATTACATTCTTTGAACGCTGTACAGATATTTTCTTTGGCATTGTTAATATGATTATGAAACTTTCACCTATTGCGGCGTTCGGAGCGATGGCTTATACGATCGGTAACTTTGGAATAGGCTCTCTTCAAAAACTCGGTTTCTTAATGGGATCTGTTTACATTACTATGTTCTTATTTATTGTATTTGTACTTGGAACCATTGCTAAGATTTATGGATTTAATATTTTTAAATTCATTGCTTTTATTAAAGAAGAAATTCTACTTGTATTAGGTACGTCTTCTTCGGAATCTGCACTGCCAAAAATGATGGACAAAATGGAGAAGTACGGATGTTCAAAATCTGTAGTAGGACTTGTCATTCCAACTGGTTACTCATTTAACCTAGATGGAACAGCAATCTACTTATCCATGGCTGCTATCTTTATCGCTCAAGCGTATGGAGTCGACTTGTCGTTAATGCAAGAGATTACGCTACTTGGTATTTTAATGCTAACGTCTAAAGGAGCGGCCGGAGTCACTGGCTCTGGATTTATTACACTAGCAGCTACGCTTGCTGCATTCCCAATGATTCCAGTTGAAGGAATCGCGCTGTTAATCGGGGTAGACCGCTTCATGTCGGAAGCTCGTGCCATTACAAACTTAATTGGAAATGGTGTAGCAACTGTAGTTGTATCGAAAATGGAAAATGAATTTCATCCTCCTGTAGAGACGATACAAGACGTTAATTCCGCACCTCCATTAGCTAAATAATAAAAAAGAAGTTGAGACATAGCCAAATGAATCCAATCTAAAGACGAATAAATGGGATACATGAGCTGAACCGCTTATGACACCGCAGTTGATTTCCGTACAAGACTTCGCTTTCCGCGGGCGGCCGATGAGCCTCCTCGTCGCGTACGCTCCTGCGGGGTCTCATCTGTTCCGCTTTTCCCGCAGGAGTCTTCGCCTTGTCCTCCAATCAACTGCTAGAAGGATCTAAACAAATGAAGCCTACGTTCACCACAACAAAAAAACGAACCACCAATCAAAATTGATTAGTGGTTCGTTTTTCATTTCATCTTAAATACTTTTGTCCCAGCCTCTTTTTTAGGATTAATGCGTTTCTTTTTTAGAACGTCCGCTAAGTTTCCCAACAACAACAACTAAAATAGCTAACAAAATAGGAACAATTGTATGCAAATGCGGATTTAACCCTTCTAATACATGTCCTACCGCTTTGTCTTTAAAGATCATTTCACCAGCAGTATAGCCAAGAAGCGCTGCTCCGGCAATGATGATAATCGGGAATTTTTCCATGATTTTCATTAAAAGCTGACTTCCCCAAATGATTAACGGAATGCTGATAACAAGACCAAGGATAATGAGTAGAATACTGCCGTTGGCCGCACCCGCAACCGCTACTACGTTATCTAAACTCATAACAAGATCCGCTATAATAATTGTTTTAATAGCACCTGCTAGAGTTGAATTCGCTTTAATATCTCCGTCATCTTCCCCTTTTAAAAGACTAATCGCAATCCATAGAAGCAGCAGGCCTCCGATGAAATTTAAAAATGGGATTGTTAATAAATATACAGCGACAAACGTTAGCCCTACACGTAATACAACCGCTCCTAATGTACCGAAAACAACCGCTTTGTTTCGATGCTCGTCCGGAAGATTCCGACAAGCTAAAGCAATCACGACTGCGTTATCGCCACTTAGTACAATGTTAATGAGTAAAATTTCTAAAAGATTTAAAATAAAACTCTGATCCATACAAAAACTCCTTGATTGATTTTTATTAGTCTATTTCTCTATCTCTTATTTCATTACTAGAAATAGAGAACTAAAACTCTATCAATATAACCCGTTCTTACCCTTTAATGAAAAGAAGTAGTTATTTCACTAACAGTATTTTATCACTAAAAAGAAATTTGAAATAGGTATTTGTAAAGGAAAAGTCAGTTCATTACAATAAATCAAACCTTATTCTTTATCTTTCATCTGTTTTTCACCATCATCCTTTACTATTAGTAGCAGGAGAGCATTTATAAAAAATAGAGTAATTTTTATAAATAATACAAGCCTCCAATGCTTCTTCATTATTTTGTAGTTTTTCGTCAGCTACGATATAAGAAGGGAGAAAATAGGTATGATTTTAAAAGCATTAAAAACCAATAAATTACTAACTATCAACTATCAAAACAACGGTTTTGTTCAAACGGTCAAAGGTTATATTCAAAACTTAAACTTGCTCGAACAAACTCTTCTATTAAAAGATGAAAATCAGCATGTGCGATCACTTCGACTATCAAGTATTAAAAACATTTATTGATTGAAAAAAGATCCGAACGATGAATCGTTCGGATCTTTTCTCAATTAAATAAAATATTTTTGTCTGACCCTCTTTTTATTTAGCTCACTGTATACCGTGCGATTACTTCTTTAATTGATTCATATACAATTTCAACCATTGTTTTTAATTCTTCGTCTGTCATTGAAAGAATAGGCATCATCGTAATCACAGGACCTAGCTCTCTAATGATTAAACCTTTTTGGCGAGCCGCTAAAATAATGTCTCCCATCACTTTTTTATCTTCAAAAATAGACTTTGTTTGGCGGTCTTTGACAACTTCGATTCCTGCCATTAATCCTCTTTGTCTAATGTCTCCCACGTTAGGCAGTTCATAAAGCTTTAATAGATAACGTTTAAAAACTTTTGACTTTTCTTTTACACTACGGATTAACTCTCTTTCTTCCATCAGTTCAATATTTCTAAGCGCTACTGTACAGGCCAATTGATTTCCCGTATACGTATGTCCATGAAAGAAGGTTTTATTTTCATCTGGATGAGCTAAAAAAGCATTAAATATCTGTTCGCTTGTTAACGTAGCAGCAAGCGGCATATATCCTCCTGTGATCCCTTTTCCTACACACATAATGTCTGGTACTACGTCTTCTTGTTCACATGCAAACATCGTTCCTGTTCGCCCGAATCCGACAGCTACTTCATCACAAATGAGCAATACCCCGTACGCTTTGCACAGACGCTCTACTTGTTTTAAAAAACCGGGAGGATGAGTAATAATACCCGCTGCTCCTTGCACAAGCGGTTCAATAATCAAGCCGGCTACTTCTTCTCCGTTGTTCTGCAAGAGCTTCTCCAGCTGGTGAATACAGTAAGCTGAAGCTTGCTCTTCGGTTTCGAACCCGTCCATACGGTAGATGTAAGGAGAAGGTGTGGGAATGCGTTCAAACAGTAAAGGCTTAAAGATGCGATGAAATAAATCCATGCCTCCTACACTGACTGCCCCGATTGTATCTCCGTGATATGCCTCATTCAATGAGATAAATTTACTTTTGTTTTTGTACTTTGCAGAGTCGAGATTTTGCCAATATTGATAGGCAATTTTCAACGCAATTTCAACAGCGGCAGAGCCTGTATCAGAATAGAATACTTTCGATAAGCTGCCAGGAGTAATTTCCGCTAGCTTTTTAGCTAACAAAATGGATGGAACGTTTGCCGATCCAAGCAGCGTAGAATGCGCTAATTTCTCCACTTGTATATGTAAAGCTGTATTTAATTCCGGATCATTATGTCCATGCACGTTCACCCATAGAGAAGCGTATCCATCTAAATATTTGTTTCCCGCTACGTCATACAAATAGCTTCCCTCTCCTCTTTCAATGATAAGGGGATTCGATTCACGGTAAGCTTTCATTTGTGTAAAGGGATGCCATACATATTCTTTATCCCATTTTTCCAGCTCAGCTTTTTGATACGACACAGTCAAACACCTCCTGAATATGTTGAATCACACTTTTTTGCCTCACCAATTTCTCAATATATGCTTCTAACTCTTCATCGATATGAGTAAATACAGGTACAGTCATTAAAGAAGAGACTTGAAGCAGCTTTTCAATCGTTCGAACATTGTCTTTATGAATGATACTGCTGTGATTAAAACGATTAAAAATGAGTCCGTTGATTTTAAGATGATGCTCACTTGCATATGAAAAGGTAGAAAGCGCATCGTGAATAGCTCCTAATTCCGTTGTTCCAACAGCAATAACCGGCATTTGTGCATCTAGGATCAAATCTTTTGTCATATAAAATGTTGTTTCCTCTTCAATTAAAGGTACGGCAAGTCCTCCCGCTCCTTCCACGAGTACTACGTCAAATGCCTTTTTTAATTCATTAATGCGCTTTAAGACGATTGAAGGCTCTACTTGCCTATTGCTCAGTTTAATAGCCAAGTGAGGAGACGTCTCTGGCTTTAACTGATAAATACCTGTATTTGCTACTCCGAGCCTTGTTTCAAACCAGTGAATATCTGGATAACCTCCGATTTCATCTTGATAGCCGGTTTGAAACGGTTTACAAATTGTCGTTTTTATTCCTAGACGGCTAAGTACTTTATACAAAATGCTTGTCACCAGCGTTTTACCAATATCTGTTCCAGTTCCTGTAATAAAATACGCTTTGCCCACTTTCTTTCCTCCTCTTTTTTCTATGTCTTCATTACCCCGCTTTAGCCCGCTTTGATGATAAACGGCTAAATTGAGGCTTCATTCGGTGAATCAGCACTGAACATAAAATGCACAATAAAAGGTCTCCAGGCATTGGCAAAACAGCTCCAAAAAGAAGTGTATCACTCAGTGAAAGTGGCTTTTCAATTATCCATTTCATTGCTCCGTAAAGCCAAACGCACCCGAATACATACACGATAACCAATGTAGATAAGTTGGCTAAAAAGATAGAAAAAGGTTTCTTTAAGTCATATTTTTGAATAAGGTAGCCGTTCATAAATGAGCCTGTAGCATAGCCAATTAAATAGCCAAACGTTGGTTTGAAGATATACCCTAAACCTCCTCCTTCTGCAAAAACCGGAACACCGATTAACCCAATACCTATGTAGCATAGCTGACTATACAAACCTAAACGCGGTCCTAACAGCGCCCCGGCTAAATAGACAGGAACAATTTGAAGAGTAAACGGTATGTAGGGAATAGGAATTTTTATAAATGCACCTATCGCCGTTAAAGCAGCAAATAAAGAAATATACGCCATTGTTCTCGTTTTCATGTTCACCCTCCTTTTTCTGTTCGCTGCTTTAAGTTTGCAATAATCTCTTTTTATTTGTCAACTTAATTTTAATTTAAGTTTACAAATAAAATATAAAAAAAGACGCAAAAACCTGGGCTTTTGCGTCTTTTTGATTTTTATAAAATTACCTTTTTGTCGTCTTTAAGCTGCACTTCTTGACGGCTGATAGATAAATCAACTTTCTTTTTTACACGTGCATGATAATAAACATAAAACAGCAGCGCTAGTGGAATACCGACATACAGTGCCATTCGCTGCTCTGCATCAAATGCCATGCTTCCAAGTACAATCGTATTTAATACTAATGCGATTAAAGGTAATACCGGGTAAAGAGGGACTTTGAATTTTAAATCCTCGATTTGCCCTCCTTGATTTATATATCTTTTTCTAAATGCAAGCAGTGATGCAGCAATCGTAATCCAGCCAATTTGTGCACCTAAACCCGCTGCAGAAATAAGCCATACAAATACTGTTTCTTGAGCAAAGAATCCTGAAAGCAAAGATAAAAGCGCAATGCCTAATGTTAAAAGCAAGGCGTTCATCGGCACACCGCGTTTATTTACTTTCATGAAAGCTGAACTTGCCATGTTATCTTTTGACAATGAATACAGCATACGCGTTGCTGCATAAAGACCTGAGTTAGCTACAGATAACAGTGCCGTTAGGATAACAAAGTTCATAATATCTGCTGCATATGGAATACCAATTTGGTCGAATACAACAACAAATGGACTTTCAACTACGCCTGCTTTTTCAAGCGGAATCATCCCCGCTAATACAGCTACAGCTAGTACAAAAAATACAAGCGTTCTCCATACCGTTTGTTTAATTGCTCTTGGTACAGTCTTGTCTGGGTTTTCACTTTCCCCAGCAGCTACACCGATAAGCTCCGTACCTTGAAATGAGAAGTTAACTGTAATCATCGTAATCAGCACGGCACTAATTCCGTGAGGGAACACGCCGTGAGCCGTATAGTTAGAGAAAAGCGGCGCGCTGTCTCCATTGCTTAATGGAAGAAAACCAAACATAGCAGCTCCACCAAGTACGATAAATAAAATAATAGCTAACACTTTAATGCTGGCGAACCAAAACTCCGCTTCACCAAACGCTTTAGCTGACAGTGCATTTAATGAAAATAATAAAAGCGCAAATATAGCACACCAGATCCATACAGGAGAATCAGGAAACCATCTTTGCATAAGCTGACCTGCTGACAAAAATTCTAATGCAACCGTTACAGCCCAGCCCAACCAATATAACCATCCAAAAGCAAAACCAACGCCAGGGCCAATAAATTTTGTTGTATATGTCTGAAACGAACCAGAAACTGGCATTGCTACTGCAAGTTCCCCTAAGCAAAGCATTGTTAAGTACATAATGAAGCCACCTACGATAAACGAAAGGATAGCTCCAATCGCCCCTGCTTGGCTAATCGTGTATCCTGTTCCTAAAAAGAAACCTGTACCGATAACCCCGCCGAGCGAAATCATAAACAAATGTCTGCTTTTCATCGTCTTTTTTAATTCATTTGTTTGCTGTTGTCCTTCTATCATATTAACGACATTTCCTTTCAACCTATTTATTACGAGATATTACCTAGAAAAAAATTAATAAACTTTTGTTTTCTATGCATATTTACTTACATATTTATGCGGTGTTCTCAATTTAAATGAAACAGCCTTTTGTAATCTTAACATAATGCTCACTAGATTTAAAATGTTTTTCTGCAAAAGTAAAATGAATTTTTCTTGAATAGTGTGATTTCCTTTTACTGTTGATATTCATAAGCGTTTTTCTTCAAATGAATAGATGATACAACAAGAAAAAAGCTGTGCTTTCGAAGACGAAAGCACAGCTTTTTCACTTTTTACCAAACAAACAATCCAACAATCATAGCACTTAATAAAGAAACAGCGATACCGCTCACAAGCAGTTTCCATACGTTTTTTCCAATAATCGTTGATTTACCTTCTGATAACGTAGAATTATACGTACCATAAATCATACCCACCGTACTGAAGTTAGCAAAAGATGTTAAGAATGTTGTAGCAACTGCAATCGTATGCGGTGGAAGTGTATCTAGATTTTTCTTCAAATCCATCATCGCCACGAATTCATTTGTTGCTAGCTTGATACCCATCAGCTGAGCTACGTACATGGCATCATGTCCCGTTAGCCCTAGTAAGAATGCAAATGGACTAAAGATGTAAGAGAAAATCTTTTGTACAGTCAAGCCGTCTACAATAACGCCTAAAATACCGTTAAGCGCAGATGTAAGAGCTACATATCCAATAACCATCGCTAAAATAACAATTACCATGTTCATTCCGACTAACATACTGTTTGAAATGGTAGAGAAAAAGTCTTTTTTCTCTGACTTTGGCGGTACGTAAATCATATCTTCTTCTTTTGTAACATGAACTGGATTCAATAAGCTCACTAAAATAAGCGCGTTTAAACAGTTCAGTGGAATTGCTGTAAACACGTACGTAGCGGGAACCATCGTTAAATAAGCACCGATAATAGATCCGCTAATACTGCTCATACTCATAATTCCAAACGTAAGCAAACGGTTGTCCTTTAACACAGAAAGCTGATTACGAATAACGGCTAATGCTTCCGTGTTTCCTAAGAACATCATTTGAATAGCGAAAAAGCTTTCTAATTTAGGCAAGCGAGAAACTTTCGAAATGACCCAGCCTACTTTATCAATAATCCACGTTAAAATACCAAAGTAAGATAAAATATCAAAGAACGTCACGACAAAGATGATAGGCAGTAATGCACTGAAGAAAAAGTCAACCGTTTGATTTCCCATTACGGATGGAAACGCAAAGGCAATTCCATCGTTGGCACAGGAAATCAGCCAAGTAAAGAACGAAGCAATTTTATTAATGATCCATGTTCCGATTGAAGTTCCTAACATAAACCAAGTAATGAGGACTTCAACGACTAATAGTGAAGCAATCGGACGCCACTTTATTTCTTTCTTTTTAGGAGAACATAAGAAGACGACGCCCATTACTACAAAAACGCCTAATAAATTTAATAAAAAGTACATGCAAGCCACTCCCAGGTGTGTATTTGAAAAACAAAAAAAGCTCTTACTTTTCATAAATTCTGACAATAACAGAAAGTATGAAAAGTAAGAGCTTTGAAAGAAGGCTGTATCTATGATAATACGCCCTTCTTTTTGCTGCTTATATCCAAACTTTCTTGTAGTCTAGTTTTTTACGGTTACTAGGTAGAGACTATCAGACCATATTACTGATAATATACAAGATCGTAATCTTAGCTGTATTCAATTGATATGAACAAATTCTACCCTTTATTTTTTCAATAATCAACACTTTAAAAGTTTTTCGGAATAATAAAATTGGTATGAAAATTCTATTTATTTATTACTTCTTTTGAACTACTCATCGGAAAATCACACAAAAAAAGTGAATTTAATCATTCTTTTAACTCAATTATTTTCCTGTTTTTGAAATAAAGAAATTAATTCTTTGATGAGTATATTTAAATCTCTACTTCGCTTTTCATTTAACTCCTCACAAAAAACATTTCATTTTTACGACTTGAGACGTAGAAAAAAATAATCCTGCTGTTCGTTGAAATTAACCGGTTTTCATTTTACACTTTATGGTAGAAGAAAACAAATTTAATTATAGGTAGAAAGCGGGTTATAACGTGAAAAAAATATTGGCTTTTATTTTAGTGATAGGTGGTACGGCAGTCCTCTTTTCTACTGCGTTTGCGCCTTCCTCCTGGTCGTTAAGTTCATTCAAGACGTCCAAGTCTGAAGCGGCATTATCAAGTGATATTCAGCGTATTCAAATCGACTCTCCAAGCATTAGTACAACGGTCGTTCCGCAAGATCGTCAAGATATTAAAACAAAAGTAGAAGGTAAAGGAAAAGTAGATGTAAAGCAAAATGGAGACACCCTAGTTGTCGCGTATCAAAAAAGTCCCTTTCAATGGCTTTCTATTTTTCCAAACACAAAAGTAACAATCTACATTCCTAAAGATTATCACCATAACCTTGCGCTTAACGTAGGTTCGGGGGACCTTCAAATTGCTACACATCCTGAACAAGCGCTTCAGCTGAAAGATGTTTCGATTAAAGTAGGTTCTGGAAATGCAAGCATTTCAAACTTGATGAGCACCTCTCTTCGTACGGATGTTAATTCTGGAGATTTACAGCTGAGTAATGTCGAGACCCAAACGGCTAAATTTGCTGTCAGCTCTGGGGAAATTAAAGGAACAAACTATCAAGGAAAACTTCAGGCGCGCATTGGATCTGGTGATCTCTATATGGATTTTAAAAAGCTAGAAGAGGCCGTTTCTGTAGATGTAGGATCCGGAGATGCCGTGCTGGTTCTTCCGAAAAGCGCTGGTTTTAAAATGAATGGAAAAGTAAGCAGCGGTGACATTAACAACAATTTTAAGTTAAACAATGCAACGATAACAGAGAATGTATTAAAAGGAAAATACGGAAATGGAAAATACCCTATCGATATAGCTGTTTCAAGCGGAGAATTAACCTTGGAATCAAAATAAAGAGGCTAGGACAAAAGTATTTTAACTCAATTGTAAAACGAACCATTAATCAACATATTTGATTAATGGTTCGTTTTTTGTTGTGGTGAACATCGTTTTATCTGTTTCGTTTTTTCTAGTAGTTGATTGGAGGGCAAGCGACGAGGAGGCTCAGCGTCCGCCCGCGGAAAGCGAAGCCTTGCCCGGAAATCAACTGCGGTGGAATAAGCAGTCCAACTCATGTATCTCATTTGTTCGTCTTTAGATTCGGTTCATTTAGTTATGTCTCAACCTCTTTATTTATGGTCTCACTGCAATATACCATGCTACTCCTACGATTGATCCTATGAATACAACTCCGTAAATAATAGATAAATTCACTATACTTTTCTTTTTAGATTTCCCGTAATCTTCATCTACTTTCTTTGCAGCACTGATCGTACCTGCAAGGGCAGCAACGCCGATAATAATGACAAGAAGCAATGCTAATTTCATTCTTCTCTCCTCCATATTTCGGTGATTGAATAAGACTAAATACCAAGATGTTATTTATTTCATTTTAAGCAGCACAATTTAATCAGAATATGAGAGCGCTATACCTTCTCTTTCTATCATAAAGCTAAATTATGTAAAATCAACCATCCAATCGTTCATTATTTTCCTCCGCCACTTTACATACATAAAAAATTCCCGAGCTTCACTGCTCAGGAATCTTTATCTAATAGACATGACATTTTAAGGTTTTAAAATGACTTTAATGCAGTTATCTTGATGATCATTAAAACTGAAAGACATGTTTTCCTACCAGTACATCTGCCATCTTTACAAAGCGCTTGATTTCTAATACGTCATGAACACGAACTATTTGAACGCCTTGTGCAATCCCAGCATATACAGTAGCTGCGGTTCCTTCCATTCTTTCCGTAGGAGGAGCATCGACTATTTGTCCAATAAATCCTTTACGAGAAGTAGCAAGCAGCACCGGATAACCCATATTCGTCAGCTGATCTAAATGCTGAATTGCTTCTACATTATGGGCAGCCGTTTTTCCAAAGCCAACGCCTGGATCTAAAATAATTTGATCATTGCGAACTCCTGCAGCTTTTGCAATGGAGATGCTTTCTTTTAAATCACTTATCATATCTGTAATCAGATTTGTATAGTTGGGCTCATGACGGTTGTGCATTAAAATAATGGGCACATTATAATCAGCTGCAACTTGAGCCATTTTAGGATCGGCTTTTGCACCCCATATATCATTAATAATATGTGCTCCTGCTTCTAGCGCATGCTTGGCCACTTCCGATTTGTATGTATCTACGGAAATCGGCACCTCTACGCGCTTAGCCACTTCAGAAATAACGGGCACAATCCGTTTAATCTCTTCTTCATCGCTAATTCTTGTATAACCAGGACGAGTTGATTCTCCTCCGATATCAATGATATCTGCTCCTTGCTTTACCATTTCCTCAGCATGAGCAACTGCTTTATCTACATCGTAGTATTTTCCGCCGTCTGAAAATGAATCCGGGTTTACGTTTAAAATCCCCATAATAAGCGTACGATCCGCATAATTCAGCTCATACTTTCCGCATTTAATGACGGATTGAGACGTTAAAGTTGACACTATCCTCAGCCCCTTCGTAATTTGCAAATTAATATATATTTATAAATATCATGTATTTTGAGAATGTCATACCGTTCGTAATTATATCAAAAGTCACCAGTCCTATGTGATTTTTCTTGGAGTTTCTTTCTTCTATAGTGTGAGATAAACATTAAAAGTGAATACACAGATAACATTAAAAATCTCTATCGGGCTTGTCTTCAGGGTCTTTTTTCCTCTTCTCACATCTTTTGTGAGTCTTTTTATTCAAAAAGAAAGGATTCGCATTAAAAGCGTTTAATTTATAGCAATAGTTGGGAATTTATAATTAAGTAACTTCCATTTTTATTCATTTTAAGGAGGATGACTATGACTCAACAACCGTTACAAGTCAAATTAATTCCTTATACAATTGAGTCGATTATCGACTCAACAAACGAAACGCCTAAAGGAGTAAGCTTAATTCAAGCACCTGCTATTTGGGAACAAAGCAATCAAGGAGAAGGCATTGTAATTGCAGTTATCGACACTGGTGTTGACACAAATCATCCTGACTTAAAAGATTGTATTATCGGAGGAAGAAACTTCACTTCGGATTATGACGGAGATTCTTCTGTATTTGAAGATAATAATGGGCACGGCACTCACGTGTCTGGTACCATTGCTGCTGCGCTCAATAATGAAGGGGTAGTAGGGGTGGCACCCAAAGCAAAAATCCTAAGCTTAAAAGTACTTACCGGTGAAGGATCGGGAAATTACGAATGGATTATTGACGCTATTAACTACGCCGTCGAATGGCGAGGTCCTAACAATGAGCGAGCACGAGTTATTTCCATGTCACTCGGGGGACCACAAGACGTTCCAGAACTGCACGAAGCTGTTCAAAATGCTGTGAATAAAGATGTTTCTGTCGTTGTTGCGGCTGGAAATGAAGGTGATGATCGCGAAGAAACTTTTGAATATTCATATCCAGGAAGTTACAACGAAGTCATTCAAGTAGGAGCAGTGGACAACAGCTTAAGCTTGGCTCCTTTTACCAACGTCAATGAAGAAGTGGATTTAGTGGCACCGGGAGTTAACATCATCTCTACTTTTTTAGAAGGTAAATATGCGACTCTTTCAGGAACTTCAATGGCAACTCCTCACGTGGCAGGAGCTTTAGCTTTATTAATTAACTTATGTGAGAAGGAATTTGGCCGCTCTCTAATCGAAGCCGAAATCTATGCTCAACTTGTAAGAAGGACGCTTCCTCTTGGATATCGAAAAAGCTCTGAAGGAAACGGATTTCTCATGCTCGATTTGGTAGAGAAAATACATGATATTATTAACGTAGCCCGTATCAACCCTAGTAAGTAATAAATAAGAAAAACGAGAAATCTTCTTGGTTCTTGTTAAATTGAAATAAAGACATGCGAACGCATGTCTTTATTCATATCTTAATGCTTCGATTGGATCTAGCTTCGCCGCTTTGTTTGCAGGAAGCATGCCGAATACAATGCCAATCGTCATGGAAAACAACACTCCTCCAAGTACTACTTGCCACGAAATTAATGACGGCCAGCCGGCAAATAACGAAACAAGAGCTGCCCCGCCTGCGCCGAGGCCAATGCCAAGCAAACCACCAATAAGCGTGAGCGTAATGGATTCAATCAAAAACTGAGTTAGAATTTGTCTTTTAGATGCTCCCAGTGCTTTACGAATCCCAATTTCCCTTGTACGTTCCGTTACAGAAACCAGCATAATGTTCATAACGCCAATCCCGCCAACAAGCAGGGAAATGCCTGCAATCGATCCAATAATCGTTGTCATAATGCGCGTTACATTTCCAATGCTATCTGCTATTTCTTCTAAGTTCTGCACTTGGTAAGCATCTTCAGCATCATGCAAATTATTTAACAAATCCGTTGCGTCATTACCTACTTTTTTTAATTGATCAGAACTTTGTGCTTGAACGCTAAGGTTTGTGTAGTCGAGCTTACCGAAGCTTGATTTGTACGTATTATCTGGAATGTAAATAGTCGGTATTTCATATGCTAAAAAGCCTTTTGGTTTTTTTGTCACACCAATAATTTTGATAGGCTGTCCTTGAACCCATACTACTTGTCCAAGAGCTTCTTTTTTATCAAACAGCTCTTTTTTCATATCGCTCGTAATAACACCTACTCGATTACCTGACAAAAAATCAGCGCTGTCCAACATTCTTCCTTTTGAAACTTCAAGCTGATTAACCTCAATATACCCTTCATTAATTGCGTTAACAGTTGTATCGGATTCTTTGTCTCTATATCTTATTCCCATTCCCATTGAGCTAGAAGCTACCACATTCTTCGCTCCAGGAATAGTCGAAAGAGCTTTAATATCATCCTCTGTAAAGATCGGCTCCCCCGTCATGGAAAGGTCATCAGCTTGCATCTCGTCTTCAGGAGGCTCGTAGTAGACATCAACTGTATTGCTTGCTCCTGTTATTTCTGACTTAATCATCTGTTCTCCGCCTTGGCCGATAGCAACAACGATAATAACCGCCCCTACGCCAATGATAATACCAAGCATTGTCAAAACAGAGCGCATTTTATGAGCAAGAACCGAGGAAAAAGCCATACGAATATTTTCTATTAAACTCATAAGCTATCGTTCTCCTTGTCGCTATGACTTAATACCTTACCGTCACGAACGATAACTGTACGCGATGTGTACTCTGCCACTTCAGGTTCATGAGTAATAACTACAACTGTTGTCCCATCTGCATTTAGCTTAGAAAATTGCTCCATAATATCAGCACTCGTTTTTGTATCTAAGGCTCCTGTGGGTTCATCGGCTAAAATAAGCGTCGGATTGTTAACAATAGAGCGAGCAATAGCAACACGCTGCTTTTGACCACCTGATAACTCGCTCGGCAAGTGTTTCATTCGCTCACTCAGTCCTACTTTTTCCAACGCAGCTTCTGCTCTGGCTCGTCTTTCCTTACGCGATACGCCGGCATATACCATTGGAAGCTCTACGTTTTCGACAGCTGATAAACGCGGCAGCAGCTGAAACTGCTGAAAAACAAAGCCGATATGAATATTTCTTACTTTTGCCAGCTGCTCATCGCTGTAAGTAGAGATTTCTTGTTCATTTAATAAATAGGAGCCCGAAGACGCGCGGTCTAAGCATCCGATAATGTTCATGAGCGTTGATTTTCCGGAGCCTGAAGGACCCATAATCGCAACAAACTCACCGTCATAAATCTTCAAATTAATATCTTTTAAAATCGGTACTTCCTCTTTGCCAAGATGATAGCTTTTATGAATATTTACAAGCTCAATCATTGAACAGTCACTTCCGCACCGTCAGTTAAGTCCTTTGAAGGATTGGCAATAACTTTATCTTTAGAAGAAACGCCGCTTTTGATTTCAATAAATTTGTTGGTTGTTTCTCCTACCTTTACTTCCTTACGAACCGCCTTTTTATCTTTCACGACGTATACAAATTTTTCTCCGTCTTCATTTACAACTGCTTTTATCGGCAGTGATGAAGCTTTCTTACTGCTTGTTTCAATTTCAAGCAGCAGCTTAAATCCCGGCTTAATCATCGTGATATCTTGGTCATCTACTTTTACTTCAACTGGATATTGATTCGCTGCATCATTGCCTGCCTCCGCTGATGCCTGCTGCTGAGGTAGATAGTCAATTTGTTTTACGCTCCCTGACCATTCTTTATCAGGCAGTACATCTGATGTAATTTTAACAGCTTGACCGGTTTTAATTTTTAAAGCGTCGTACTCAGAAAGCACGCCAGTAGCTAAGTATTCATCGGTATTACCAATATGTATAAGCGGCTTTTGAACTTCACTCGTGTTATTAACCGCTTCTTTATCTACTTCTAGCACAGTCCCGCTAATATCACTCGTTACGTCTAAATTACGCTCTTTTTTAGCAATTGATTTGGCTTCTAGTTTGTTTCGTTCTAAGTCAATTTTAGCCGTTTCTAAGTCGAGGTTGAGCTGCGTACGCTCTGTGTCAATTTGATCTCTCGCTTCTTGCTTACTCATTTCTTTTTCCAATTCTTTTTGTTTTTTATTTAAATTTGAGATTTGTTTGCTTACAGAATCAATTTGCAGCTGACTGGATTTTTTTTCTAATTTGTTTTGTTCTTGCTCTAAATCAAGCGTATCGCTTTCGTACGTTACGAGAGAAGTTCCCTGCTGTACGCGCGATCCTTCCGTTACATGAAATCGTTCAACCTCGCCTTTTTCAGCGTCAAAGTAAACGTATTGCTCATCAGCAAGCTTTAACGTACCCGGAACCATCACTGTATTTCTTAACTTTTTTTCTTTTACAGTTGTTACTTGAACATCAACTGCTTTACCACCTACACTTTGTGCACGATATACATTAATCCCAATAACCGCAACAATAACAACTGTTACGGCTGTAATAATTATTCCTTTTTTCATTTACAACCCTGCTCCTTTAAGCGCTTCTGAAGCAGCTCCTCCAACTCCTGAAATAGCAGCTCCTAAGATAAATAAAACAATTACGGTAATAATTGAAGCAGCTTTTGATAAATTCGCTACTTTTTGCAGCCCGACTGCTGTCAAAATAAGTCCCCATATAGAGAAAATTTCGATTGAAGTAAATACGCCTCCAATAGCACCTTTAGCATCAACCATTCCATTTAACGAAGTCACATTCGCTGAAGTATGTGCTAGTGCAGCGACTCCCGTATTAATTAGCTGACCGATTACTGTGATGAACGTAACAAACAAATTCAAACTAAACATTTGGCGGTACGTTGTTTTTCCAGTTCCTAACTTTGCAATTAAAAACAGAATCAAACTTGTGAATGCCAGTGTAGCAACTACTGCAATAACTCCGCCAATCGCTCCGCCAATCATACTAAATGTTGAATTCACTTCAATACCAGCTTCTTTTTGCTGTTGCAGCGCCTCTTGTGCCTGAGGGGTATAGACGGCTAGAATCGTTGTTGCAGCTGTTAAGATGAGGATAAGTAAAAGAGGTCCCCAGATGACCGGATTGCTTTTCATTTTCTCAAACTGTACAACCGGACTCGTAATAAAACCAAAAATAGAAGGCTTTCCTTTCTCTTGGACTTCGGAAGATACGTTAACTTCTGTGCTCATAATCAAACTCCTTTTATTTTGTTTTGTTAGTAGCTCTTAAGACCCACCTTTTACTATTTTTTAAAGTCTTCTAGCAAAATTGGCTCTCTAAGAAACTCTCAAACACCTAATATTCTAACATAATTATACAAATACATTTACATTTTTCTTACATTTTATATTTTTTATGGTATTTTTAACAATTAAAGAGATGTCTTAATGCTAAATTACATTATTAATCCTTTTTATATTTTCTAAATATTCTAATTATAATTTGACATCATTCAATAGAATTCGTATATTATGATTAAAGTTTATTATTCCTATGTTTTTTATACGTTTTATATCTAAGGAGGAGTTTCAATGTCTGCTAAGAAACCATTTCGTCCTGAAACACAAGCGATCCATTCTGGTCAACAGCTTGACCCAGCTACTTTTTCGCGTGCCGTACCTATTTATCAAACAAGCTCATTTGGATTTAAAGATACGGAGCATGCTGCGTCTTTATTTAATTTAAGTGAACAAGGCTATATCTACACTCGAATTGTAAACCCTACTACGGACGTTTTTGAACAGCGAATTGCTGAGTTAGAAGGCGGAGTTGGTGCTCTAGGAGTAGCTTCAGGTCAGTCGGCTACTACCTTTTCCATTTTGAATATCGCTTCCGCAGGAGATGAAATTGTATCAGCAAGCAGTTTATATGGGGGAACATATAACCTCTTTTCGTCTACGCTTCCTAAACTGGGCATTACCGTCAAATTTGTAAACGCCGATAATCCAGAAAATTTTAGAAGTGCAATCACTTCCAAAACAAAGGCAATTTATGCTGAATCCGTTGGAAATCCACAGGGAAATGTGCTAGACATCGAGGCAGTTGCAGACATTGCCCACGAACATGGAATTCCTCTTATTATTGATAATACCGTTCCAAGCCCTTACCTTCTTCGCCCCATCGATTTTGGAGCAGATATTGTCGTTCATTCTGCTACTAAGTTTCTTGGAGGGCATGGAACAGCAATTGGCGGTGTTATCGTAGACAGTGGAAAATTTAATTGGGAAGCGAGCGGAAAATTTCCAGACTTAACAACTCCAGATCCAAGTTATCATGGCCTCGTATACACAGAAGCTGCCGGTGAAGCTGCTTATATTACAAAAGCGCGCGTTCAGCTTTTACGAGATATTGGAGCTGCTTTATCACCTTTTAATTCCTTTTTACTTCTTCAAGGAGTAGAAACACTCCATCTGCGATTAGAGCGTCACAGCGAAAACGCATTAAAGGTAGCGAAATTTTTAGAGCAGCATGAATTAGTAGAATGGGTAAATTATGCGGGGCTTCCTTCCCACCCTTCCTATTCTTTGGCACAAAAATACCTGCCTAAAGGACAAGGAGCCATTTTAACATTCGGAGTAAGAGGAGGAAAAAACGCAGCGGCTAAGTTAATTGATTCAGTTCAGTTATTTTCTCATTTAGCCAATATTGGCGACTCTAAATCACTCATTATTCACCCGGCAAGCACCACTCATCAACAGCTATCTGAAGACGAACAAAAAGCTTCGGGTGTGACGCCAGAACTCATTCGTCTGTCGGTTGGAACAGAAGCAATCGACGACCTTCTTGAAGATTTAGATTATGCCTTAAAAGCCAGCCAAAAAGTGAATACAACTGTTTAAAAGCTGTGGTTTTTCACAGCTTTTTTTATATCGCCCAATAACTTTTTATACTTTCGCTTATGCTACAATAAACAAAACGAATGAAAAAGGAGTTACTATGAACACGTTCAATTCAATACCTGCCATTACATTTACAGACGTTCATAAAACATTTAAAGATAAAGAACATAGTGTTTTAAAAGGCATATCGGGTACAGTGATGCAAGGCTCGCTCGTCATGATGGTAGGACCATCAGGATCCGGAAAAAGCACCCTTCTTTCCATGTGCAATTTACTTTCTGCACCTGATGAAGGAAGTATTGAAGTATATGGAAAAGACATTAGCAAATGGAATATTTCTGATTTGCGAAAAAAAGTGGGCATCGCTTTTCAATCAGCTCCTGTTATTGATGGAACAGTGCGAGATAATATGATGCTTGTTCAAAAGCTGCACGGCAAACAGGATATTATGCCTGAAGAACTCTGTGCCTTAACCGGTCTTTCCCCTGACTTGTTAGGGCAGGATGCAAGAGATTTATCCGGTGGTCAAAGACAAAGGTTATCATTAGCGCGCACGCTGTCGAACGGATCTGACCTTTTGCTTTTAGACGAAATCACTTCCGCTTTGGATGCCACTTCTGCTCATGAAATTGAACAGCTTATTTCTCATTTACATAAAGAGCAGAATAAAACGATTATTTGGGTTACCCATAATTTAGAACAAGCCAAACGTTTAGGAGAGGAAGTCTGGCTTTTAATGAACGGAGTGATTGTAGAAAAAGCGAAGACGGAGACCTTTTTTCATGCTCCTGTAAAAGCTGAAACAAAACAATTTATTGAAGGAGCCTTTCTATGAGTTCACTTTCACTGATTTTTACCATCGTTTTTGTTTTTATTGCTCTTTTTTTATCAAAATCTTTTCGTATAGGACTCGAGAAAGATATTATCATTGCCAGTATTCGAGCAGCCGTTCAGCTGTTAGTGATCGGATATGTTTTATCTTTTATTTTTGACGCGAATCACCCAGCTTTTATGATTCTCATTTTATTCG
Organism: Priestia sp. SB1; assembly: GCF_038898415.1. Lineage (NCBI taxonomy): Bacteria > Bacillati > Bacillota > Bacilli > Caryophanales > Bacillaceae > Priestia > Priestia sp. SB1. Next base: position 713,542 of record NZ_JBBJSS010000003.1, read on the forward strand.
TTATGCTGACGGTCGCTTCCCAAAATGTTGTAAAGAAAAAAAAGCAGGGATTTAAAGCTTTCTTTCGTGTATTTGTCACTCTTTTTATTGTAGAAATCCTGACCCAAAGCGTTATGCTGGGCCTACATATTATCCCTGCTACTCCGCGATATGTCATTCCTGTCAGCGGTATGATTATTGGAAATTCGATGATTTTGGCCAATTTATTTTTAAATCGGTTAGACGCTGAAGTAAATAGAAGGCGAGACGAAATTCAATTGATTCTGGCGCTTGGCGGAACTCCTAAACAAGCTATTCATAGTATTTTAAATGCCGCAATCAAAGCTAGCATGATTCCTACTGTAGAAAGCCAAAAAACAATTGGACTCGTTCAGCTTCCCGGCATGATGACAGGCCAGATTATTGGAGGGGCAGATCCGATACAAGCAGTCAAATTCCAGCTGCTCATCGTTTTTACTATCCTAGCGTCTGCTACGCTTTCCTGCGTCATCTTAAGCCGCTTAACATATCCTACCCTTTTTAATAGCTATCAGCAGCTTATCCGTGAACATACATAAAAAAGAAGAAAGGAGACTCCTTTCTTCTTTTTTATTGAGCAGCTTTTTTTAATCTTGTTCCTACGTCACTTCCAAAGGTCACTCCTAAATCACCGAGCCATCTTCTATAGGCAATACTCAGTCGGTCCGGATTCAAATGAAGCTCTGCTTGTAAGTCAAGCGGCAGCTCTTCGGGTTTTTGACTTTCTACAATGCTCGTATCTTGTTCAATAATAAGCTGCTGAAAATCACGGAAATATTGATCAGGTGCATCAAACGAATAGTTTCTAGAAACCAATGCAAACACAGTCGACTTTCTTTCCTCTTCAGGTAAAACCGCAAACAGCATCGAAAAGATTTCACCCGTTTCATAGTTCACTTTTTTCAACCTTGCAACGGCAGGACGAAGAATTTCAAAAGTATAATAAATAGTCGCAAAGTTACCCGTACCATCTGCATCTGCGTACACAGCGATTTCGTCAGAAATGTATCGGTTATCTTTCCAATGTACCTTATAATCAGGAATTTCGGCGTAATCCGAGTGTCCAAGGCTTCCTTCGTGAACAAAAGCCAAATGGCTTACATCTAGAAAGTTTTCTACGACACGAGGAGCTGCTGCCTGCAGAGTATGAGGGTTGGCGCAAACCGTTTTAAATCCGGAGTTAAGGTATTCGTCATACTGAGGAAGAGGAATATCACTTGCCTCGCTGTTCATCTTCACCCATATAATCCCATACTTTTCAACGCAATCATATACCTGTGCTTTTGCTTTTGAAGGAATCGCTCTTCCCGGCGGCTGTTGAGGAATTTTCACACAAGCCCCGGCACCATCGTATTTCCATCCGTGATAAGGGCAAACAATGCAATCATCTACTACTTTCCCAAGAGATAACGCTGCACCGCGATGGATGCACAAATCTTTAAATGCTTTAATGGCATTAGTTGTGCGAAACAGCGCAACTCGCTCTTCTAAAATCGTTACTTGCAAGGGCTGATCTGTTAAATCATGTGAATAAGCTGCAGGCAGCCATTCCTTAGCCAATACTAAATCTTTAATCATCTGCATCGCCTCCGTACGATAAGTGAATTTATTTCTTGTTTATAAAAAAAACCGCAGAAATAGAAGGAGTTCTTCTAATTCCGCAGCTTTTTCGTTCCGTAAAACAGACTATAAGCGCGCGAAGATTCTACATAATTGCAGATAGAGCGACCTTAGCACTTCATCTACAATAACAATACGTATTCATCGCTATTTTTTTAATCTCAATACCTAACCCTTGCATATTGAATAAAAAGCGGCCAGCCGCTAAAAGCTTTTCTGTCCACTGATTTCTCTTATTTTTACTTTATCAATTTCCCACTGAAAAATCTCTTGCTTTGTAAGCATCTCTCACATAATTTTTTCGGTTAAACGAATAAAAGCTGCGGTTTTAAAAACCGCAGCTTTCTTTATCATGAGCTCATATAACTGGCTGTATATTTTTTCGTCTGTTTTTGTATTTCTTGATTTAAATGTTTGAAAAATGAGAGCGTTTCTTCATAATCCGTCGCTTTTTCATGAAACTTCAATGTAAGATTTTCTTCAAACAACGTTTCTCCTTGATGACCGACCGCTTTTAGCTGAACATCTGTAACAATACCTTGCGAAATCGAACATAATAAATAATTAAAGCAATGAACCGGAACGATATGCATCAGATGGAAATCATCAATAGTTCTATCACTTTTTGTTTTCTTAAATTCCACAGTGAGTTCTTCCGGATGAATAAACACATTTATATGCTGTTTGGACAAACAAGTAGGATTCATTTTTTGTGTATACTCACAAAATTCCAGTCCAATAAATACAGAATTCTCGGAGTCAGCTTCAATGAAGATTTGCGAATTTTTTACCATTATCCTCGTCCTCCATATTCAATCTAGTTACCCCACCACTAGCACTTGTTTGTAGAATATTACCAGTTCTTCTCTATTTTATCACTGATTTTTCTCAGTGCCTATTTAACAGACGGAAGTTCTCTTTAAAAGAGAAGGAACTGACAGGCAGTTCTTTATGTGAGAAGAATGAACAAAAGACACCTCTTTTGTTTTATTGAGGTGTCTTTTGGTATCATCAGCCTGTGTTACGCAATCCTGCTGCAATGCCGTTAATCGTTAATAATGCTTCTTTTAAAAGTTCTTCATTTAACGTTTCAGCCTCATCTTCACGCAGCTTGGAAATAACCTTAACTTGCAAGAAGGTTAGAGGGTCCACATACGGATTTCGTAATTTAATAGATTCTTTAATCGTAGGAAGATGATCCATTAATTCTTTTTGCCCCGTGATTTGAAGAATCATTTCTTTCGTAACATTATACTCTTTTTTAATAGCGGTAAAAATCCTCTCTGAAATAACCGGATCTTGTACCATTTCTGTGTATTCTTTTGCTGCCATTAAATCTGCTTTTGTTAAAGCCATTTGCAGGTTATCGACGGTCGAGCGGAAAAATGGCCATTCTTTATACATTTGCTGAAGAAGCTGTATATCTCCGGATTTCTCTACTAAATGCTGTAAGCCCGTACCTGCAGCGTACCAGGCTGGAAGCAGCTGTCTGCTTTGCGTCCATGCAAATACCCATGGAATTGCTCGCAAGTCTTCAAAGCGATCACTTCCTTTTCGACTCATTGGACGTGACCCAATATTTAAAGCCCCGAGCTCAGGAAGAGGTGTAGCTTGTTTAAAGTAGGTTAAAAAGTCTGGATCGTTGAAAACAAGCTCTTGATACTTACGTAACGAAGCAGTTGAAATCTCGTCCATTGTTTCTTCCCATTCATGTGTACGAATATCACATTGTTCAGCTTCTTGAGAAACATTTGCTGCCGCTGTAAGAAGAGCTGAGACCGCTTGTTCAAGGCTTCGGTAAGCAATGTCATATAAAGAGTATCTAGAAGAAAGAACTTCTCCTTGCTCTGTAATTTTAACACCGTCTCCTAGCGTCTCAACAGGCTGAGATAAAATGCTTCGGTTTAACGGGCCTCCTCCTCGGCCTAGTGAGCCGCCTCGGCCATGGAAAAACTTCAGACGAACTTGATACTTCCTCGCCATATCGTGAATTTCCTGCTGCGCTTTGTAGAGCTTCCAATTAGCGGTAAGCGTTCCGCCATCTTTGCTTCCATCTGAGTAGCCAAGCATGATTTCCTGCAAATCCTTCTGTTTTCTTAAGTGCTCTCGATAAAAATCTAATTGAAATAGCTGTTCCATAATCTTAGGACCTGCTGTGAGATCATCAATCGTTTCAAGCAGCGGAGCTACATTTAACTTGCTTTCAATGCGGCCATCTGCATGAAGGCGGTAAATACCCGCTTCTTTGGCAAGTACCATGACTTCTAACAAATCACTTGCAGACTGCGTCATACTGATTAAGTAGACTTCAATAGATCTTTCTCCAAATTCTTTATGTGCTCGATGTATCATGTTAAATACTTCAATTACTTGCTGCGTTTCTTTAGAGTAATTCTCTACAAACGATAGCACAGGTCTTGGGTCTTGAAGAACTTTCCCTAGCAGCTCAACTTTTTTCTCTTCTGTTAACGCTGAATAATCTTCAGCTAAAGAAACAGCATGGAAAATTTCTTTGATTGCCGCTTCGTGTTCTCCGCTGTGATTACGGATATCAAGCGTTGCTAAATGAAATCCAAACAGCTCAACTTGGCGAATTAATTTACACAAGCTTTTCAGCTGATAATCTTGAGGCTGATGCTTTTGCAAGCTATCTTTGATGAGAAACAAATCTTGTAAAAGTTCTTCCGACCTTTGATAACCTGCTTCCGACTCTCCAACTAAATTTAATTTATGAAGCATAATCGTAAGCTTGCAGCGATATACTTCGTGTTTGATTCTCCATCGCTTTTTCTCAGGCAGCAGCGATATTTCTTGATTAATAGAATCAAGAAGATTATCTGAAACTGCGACTCTTTTTGTAGACTGACTTAACCTTTGTCTCAATTGAGTAAGCGACTCTTTATATTTACGAATAGCTAACTTCCTTTGTTTGACAAGCGTTTGCCACGTTACTTTAGGAGTTACGTTTGGATTTCCATCTCGGTCTCCGCCAATCCATGAACCAAATCGAAGAATATTAGGCACTTTCCAATTTTCTTCGGGGTAATTCTCCTGCAATGAATTTTCCAATTCCTGATGAAGTTGAGGAAGCACTTCAAATAACGTTTCATCAAAATAATATAATCCATTGGATACTTCATCCATTACGGTTGGCTTGCGATCTCGCAGTTCATTTGTTTGCCATAAAATTAACACTTCGCTAAACAGTCTTTCTTCAATTTCTGTACGTTCACGTTTTGTTAACGTTGAATTATCCAAGTTTTTCAGAAGCTCAGCCATTCGTTTATGAATATCAAGGACACTTCGTCTAGTGGCTTCTGTTGGATGTGCCGTGATGATAAGCTCAAGTGATAAAGTTTGAAGCAAGTTAGCAATTACATCTGGCGCCACGCCATTATTTTTAAGCGAAACAACGGCGCTTTCCAATGAACCCGGCTGCATAATAGAATCTTCTTGCTGCTGATATTCCCGTCTGCGACGAATTCGATGATTTTGCTCTGCAATATTAACTAAATGAAAATAAACGGCAAATGCCCGAATAACCTGCGCGCGCATCGGCTGTTCAAGAGTAACGATTTCATTTTTTATTTCTTTATAGATGGCTTCATCTTTGTTTTCTCTAAGTGATTTTGCCACTTCGCGTATTTTTTCTACTTTGTTGAGCAGTTCTTCTCCACCTTGGTGAACCAGAACTTTCCCTAACAATTGACCGAGAAATTTTACATCACGGCGCAGGGCAGTGCTGCTGTTTTGTCTTTCTGCTGCTTCTACTGTTACCATTAGACACGACACCTTTCTTTATAAATGTTGTACTTTTTAAACTTTTTAGAAAATTATATTAAATTCATATTACCATGAACGAAAATAAATTTCATATAATTTTGTTTCCTCCTCTCGATTAGGAGGAAAGATTCATCAAATATAAAAAAGAGGATGAGGCATAACGAAATGAATCCAATCCTAAGACGAACAAATGGGATACATAAGCTGAACCGCTTGTGACACCGCAGTTGATTGGAAGACTTCACCTCTCCTTTCAATCAACTGCTAGAAAGAACGAAACAGCTGAAACCTACGTTCACCATAACAAAAAAAACGAACCACTAATCAAACGTGCTGATCAGTGGTTCGTTTTTCACTTGAGCTAAAATACTTTTCAGCCTCTCTTTTATGCTACCAAGGTTGTCCTAAATCCAACACTGAGGCTAGTTCATTGCTTTTTTTACGCACTTGTTTACGTGTGGCAGCACGATCTGCCCCCGTTTGAAACAGATATTTTTCTTCTTCTGTTTCTGGAATAAGCTCCGGTACTGCGCGGGGCTTTCCATCATCATCCATTGCCACAAAAGTTAAAAATGATGTAGCTGCAATTTGACGCTCCCCGGTTTTTAAATTTTCTTTAATCACTTTCACAAACACTTCCATGGATGAACGACCTGTCCATGATACGTATGACTCCAAACATACAGAATCCTGAGGCGTAATAGGGTGCAGAAAGTGAATAGAGTCTGCTGAAGCCGTCACACACTCTGTACGACTGTGACGATAAGCTGAAATGGACGCAATCATATCAATATCACTCATTAATTTTCCGCCAAATAAAGTATTGTGATTATTAATATCATTAGGGAAAATGCGGCTCGTTCGAACGGCCTTTGTATCTTTACAATAATTTGCTTTCATTAGTAAGAACCTCCATTGATGCCTATCATAATAAGAATAAAAGAATGAATGAACCTATACTAGCATATTTCGATAAATTTAGCTTTACAAAAAACTCGTTGATTTATTTACAGAAAACAAAAAAGAGGTTGAGACATAACGAAATAAATCCAATTGAAAGACGAACAAATGAGATACATGAGCTGTACTGCTTATGACACCGCAATTGATTTCCGTGCAAGGCTTCGCTTTCCGCGGGCGGGCGCTGAGCCTCCTCGTCGCTTACGCTCCTGCGGGGTCTCACCTGTTCCGCTTTTCCCGCAGGAGTCTTCGCCTTGCCCTCCAATCAACTGCTAGAAGGAACGAAACAAATAAAACGATATGCACCATCGCAAAAAAACGAACCACTCATCAAACAGATTGATGAATGGTTCGTTTTTTACTTGGGCTCAACTATTTTTGTCCTAGCCTCTTTTTTGTCTATCGAATGTAGCTTGATCCAAACGTTTTACCTAAAGAGTCACTGTATAGGTCACTTGACTTCACAGTCCATTTCCCATCTTCTTTCACCATAAAAATTCGTAGCGGACGACTTCCTTCTTTCGTTTCTAATTCATTTACAATATCTTTGAATTTAGAAGCCGCAAACTCTTCAGAGTGTTTTGTATCGTAATCTTTTGTTTCATCTGTATATGCTCTCTTAAGCTGCGATACGTATGAATATAAGTCTGATAAATTAACAGTAGTGTACTCCACTTCTACTACAGCTTTATTATTTGCATTGGCAATCACATTTGTCTTTACGCTTGCTTTTTCTTTCAAAACATCTTTATACATGTTAAAAAAATCTTTTTTTGCTTTATCGGTTAAACTATTAGAAAACGCACCTTTTAATTCCTCATTAAACGCTTTTTTCTGTTCTTCTCTGACAGCTGTTTTGTCCGCTGTTACATATTTATCATAATCTACATTTTCTTTGTTTAAGTAAAGAACTTCCGTGTAAGCTTGCAGAGCTTTTTCTGGGTCTTGCAGCTTATTATAGCTTTTCGCGTATTTCTTCGTATCCAGTGTTAATGTTACTTCGTCAATTTCTTCATCATAATCAGATGATTTTGGCTGAAGCCCAATTTTGTACTTTTTATCTTTTTTGACTTCAAAGACGAACATTAATTTTTTTTGCTTCCCAGCGCCAATCTTGTCAGATGAACTGCTTTCTAGTCCAAGTTCCCTACTGTTCACTCCCGTTTTTGGAGATAATTGTTCATCTCCTTCATATAAATACACACCGTCGTAATCCGATAAAGATATACTGTTTTTGGATACATTTTTTACTTTTAAATCAACTTTCAACAGCCCCTTTTCTTCACTTGTAGCTCCTTCATCACTATCTACTAAAATATAAGAAGCGCTGTCAATAGATGCTTCAATCGCCTTATTTTTAGCCGAAGTGGATCCTCCCGTTTCCTTAGAACTGTTACAAGCCGCTAATACTAGCATAAGTACAAAAACCAAAGCCAAAACATTCATTTTTTTCACAGCTGTCCAATCCCCTTTATTTTGTTTTTTTAGAACTTTATCCCAAATAAAGGTTCCCTCTGTGTAAATCCTTAAACCTTAAAATCTATGTTTTTTACAATATTTTGATAAAAACTAAGTCTAAATTCTCCATTTATCTAAATAAAAACACGAGCACCGGCTCGTGTTTTTTATTTAGATTTAAAATTTTCTTGATTGATTTGTTCAGCTTCTTTCATATATCGGTTAGATTTGCCACTTTTAATTCCCCAGTAATAAAAGGCTAATGATACGCAAGCAATCACTAGCATATCCCATCCGAAAGGTAAAATATTTTTGCCTCCGAATTTTTCGCTTCCTATGTAGGAAATAAAAATCATGCACGCTAAATAGATAAGCATCCAAGCCCCGGTTAAAAATTCTTTTTTAAAGCCCACCCATTTATTTTTCGCTTGGTAATAAAAATAAACTGGCAGGCCAATTGCCATAATAAAAATCACTTCACCTGTAAGTGGCCACCTTGCCCAGTAAAGCGTCAAAGAAGCAAAAACGAAGCCGCATGGCGCAATAACTGATGCCCCTTTTAAATAAAATGGACGGTAAAAGTGTGAAGCCGTTTTTCTTAATGTTATAAGCGCTACAGGGCCCATAATATAGGAGATAAGCGTCGCTACTGAGATCACTTCTGCTAAGACACCCCATCCTCTAAATAAAAAGAGAAACAAAAAGCAGGCTGCTAAATTTAGCCACATAGCTGGGCGCGGGACATTGTAAAGTGGATGAAGAGTACCAAATATCTTTGGCAAATATCCATTTTGTTGCATCCCGTATAACATTCTAGAAGTCGTTGCCGTATATGTAGCACCTGTGCCGGAAGGAGAAACAAATGCATCTGCGTATAACACGATTGTTAGCCAGTTAATTCCAAGCGCAATCGCTAAATCAGCAAAAGGAGAATTAAAATTCAAATGATTCCATCCATCCGCAATTGATGACGGACTTACTGCTCCGATAAAAACAATTTGTAATATAATGTATACAATTCCAGCAATAAAAATTGAACCAATTACAGCTACCGGAATCGATTTATTAGGTGACTTTGCTTCTCCTGCCATATTTACAGGACTTTGAAAACCATTAAATGCAAACACGATACCTGATGTTGCCACTGCCGTTAAAACACTCGCCCATCCGTAAGGTGCTACCCCATGCTCACTTGAAAAGTTCCCGCTATGAAAACCAGCAAAAAATAAAGCCCCTGCCGTTAAACCAGGAATAATTAATTTAACAATCGTAATAAATGAGTTTGCTTTAGCAAAGAGATTTACCGTCCAATAGTTCACAAAAAAGTAAATGAATAATAACAGAGACGCAACTGCCAACCCCTTGGACGTTAAAATGCCATTGTCTACTAATTCATGAGTCCAGCGAGCCCATTTCCACGGCCAAGTACTCATATATTGCACAGATGCAATAGCCTCCACTGTTATCGTTGAAGCGATTGAAATCCAGTTAGCCCAAGCAGCCAAAAATCCAATAAATGATCCGTGTGAATACTGAGGATATTTAACCATCCCCCCTGCTTGCGGAAACATCGCGCCCAGTTCAGCGTACGATAGGGCAATGGTCAAAATAACTACCATTCCAATAACCCATGAAAAAATAGCCGCAGGTCCTGCAATTTGAGCTGCTTTCCATGCTCCAAACAGCCATCCTGAACCGATAATCGAACCTATGCCTGTCATGGTTAAAGCAAATGTTCCCATCTTCCTTTGCATATTGCTCATCCAAATCTACTCCTCTTCCCTAGGAAAATAAAAAAAACACTTGCGAAATTTTCTCAAGTGTTTGCCCAGGCGCGCGGCTTATACGCTATATGCTCCCCCATGGTCATCCATGTTGCGCCAGTCACATATAGGAATATATTTTTTATCAGTATATAACATTCATTACTATTACTCAATACACAAAAATGTTTACATTACTTTTACAAAAGTAATTAATTATTCGTAAAATTCCGAATAAATACTCTTAAAATCTCTTCCTAATTACAAAAAACAACTAAAACTCTAACCTTGCTTATTATTTGATTCTTTTACTTCACGAGCATATCATCTTCTAAAAATTATATTAATATATATTATTCATTTACAAAATACGAATTAACATCTATATATCCATAGAATTCTTGCACTAGCCCCTTTACTTATATACAATATGAAGAAAAGATACTAAAGTAAACTGCCCACCACTTAGCTACGCTTGAAGTGGGAGACTTCTTTTGGGAAAACGTTAACACCTACATATCATGCACTTCGCAACGAATGAAGTACTTCGAGCAAACTTCTCTGTTTACGCAAGCAAAAAACAGGGAAAATTACGAAAAAAGATTGTTAGAGGGATGCTTATGAATTATGCAAATGTAAAAGTTCTTTATTTTGATGACGACGGAACCATTCCAAATCACCCTCGTCTTCCAGTTTTGTTGTATGAACATGTATTTATTAGTAAGAAAGAGAAAGTAGAGAGCATTTTTAATTCTCACAACTGGAAAAACAGCTGGGTAGGCGGCATATATGATTTTCACCATTACCACAGCAATTCTCATGAAGCACTAGGTGTAATTAGCGGATCTGCACGCTTAAAACTAGGTGGACATATGGGAGAAAATATCGTGGTGCATGCTGGGGATGTACTCGTACTCCCTGCAGGTACAGGACATATGCGTCTGCAGTCAACTGCTGATTTTAAAGTGGTTGGAGCTTATCCAGAGGGCATGGATTACAACTTACGAACAGGAAAACAAACGGATCGCCCTCACGTATTTGATGAAATTGCACAAGTACCTATTCCTACAACAGATCCTGTTTATGGCGACAAAGGACCATTGACAGAGTGGTGGAACTAGACAAGCACTTATTGTCTAGTTTTTTTATTTGCTCGTTTTTATAGCTTCCATAAATCTATATTTGAACATACAAATTCTTTTTCTTTAATGCAATAGCAATATACTTTATCTTATCGAGAAAACTACCTTTCTTCTTTTCCGTTCTTTTTTTGTTTCAAAGGCAACTGCGCTTAGGTTCTCCCCTGCTTTTTCTTCCCTAATCATTTCAAATATCTTCTTCTCATACCCTTTTTTTGTTTTTCTAAAAAAATTTTCGTAATTTATAACGAAATTTTCAAAAAACTTATTGCTTTACTATGTCAGACTTGCTATCATAGTGAACATTGTTAGATAAATTTTAGAGGAGGAGTAAAAATTGAACAGAAAATTCATAATATTTATTTTATTCATCATTCCGTTTATTGCTCAATTCGCTTTTTTACCTTTTGTAAATAACATTCATCCAATTATTTTTGGATTACCTATTTTGCATTTATGGTTATTTTTATGGGTCTTCTTAACGCCTGTGTGTACATTTATCATTTATCGTTTACAAAAATCTTGGGGGGACATTGAATAATGCAAGGAAATTTAACCGCACTTTTAATCACATCAGCAATTGTTCTTGTCGTTATCGCCATTGGCTTTATAGCAGGACGTGACAAATCATCTAGAAGCTCCGTTGAAGAGTGGGCTGTAGGGGGAAGACGTTTTGGAAGCCTGCTCGTCTGGCTTTTAGTAGGAGCAGATTTATATACTGCTTATACATTCCTAGGTCTTACAAGTACAGCTTATCAAGGAGGAAGCATCGCATTTTTTGCCATTCCTTACTCTGTTTTAGCCTTTTTAATTTCATACTTTTTTCTTCCAAAACTTTGGACTGTTGCTAAAAAGCACAAACTTACTACACTTGCTGATTATGCTAGAGAACGTTTTAGCAGTAAATTTCTCTCCTCTTTAATTGCCATAGTAGGTGTATTGATGCTTATTCCATATATTGATCTTCAGCTTAGCGGTATTCAAGATACTCTTCGCGTTGCAGGAACTGGCTACATTAATGTAAAAGCTGTCGTTATTCTTTCATTCTTTCTTGTGGCTCTTTATACTTTTTTCAGCGGAATTAAAGGTCCCACTTATACGGCAATTATTAAAGATATTTTGGTATGGGCGATTATGTTATTTATGGTTGTTTCTCTGCCAATTATGCATTTTGGAAGCTGGGGCAACATGATTGACAATGTTGCAAAGGATGCACCTCAGCTATTAACGATCCCAACACAAGGACCTAAGGGCATTCCATGGTTTATTACAGCATCACTCGTATCTGCTTTAGCTTTATTCATGTGGGCCCACGCTGCTACAGGTGTTTTCACTGCTAAAAGTGCAGATTCGCTTCGTAAAAATGCTGTCTTCTTACCTCTTTACAATATTGTTTTAATTCTAGTCATCTTCTTAGGGTTTATTGCTTATCAAGTATTACCTCAAGATACAACGGATCCTAGATTAGCATTATTAACCTTGATTCAATATTCATATGGTGGCATTGGCCAAGGGTTAGCTTATGCAACGATTGCTCTTGCTTCATTAATTCCATGTTCTATCATGGCGATCGGAGCGTCTAACTTATTTGCAAATAATATATTTAGAGATTTAATTAATCCAAATGTACAGGGTAAAACATTAACAATGGTTACTCGTTCTATGGTTTTTGTTGTTATTGGACTGGCACTTTTATTCGGTTTATTATTCCCACAAGCACTTGTTTCCCTACAGTTACTAGGGGTATCCGGCATGGTACAAATCTTCCCGGCTATTGTTATCAGCCTGTTTTGGAGAAATCAATCGAAAGAAAGTACGATTGCTGGATTAGTAGTAGGGCTGGTTGTAACGTTTACCGTTCATGCCACAGGAAATTCATTTGGCCTTTATGAAGGGTTCTGGGGATTATTATCTAACCTACTCGTAGTTTTTATTTTAAATCCAATCTTTGCTGCAAAAACCAAAGCAGCAACAAATGGCGTGAAAGAAACATTATTTTCTAAAGGCACTACGCAAACTGAATTAAAGAAAAACGCATAAAAAAAAGTTCAGCCAACTGGCTGAACTTTTTTTAGATAATATTCTCTTTTTCAGAAGGGGATGAAGTCGATTCTCTTTCCCAACATTCAATATTCTGATTGTTTTCTAATGCATCTTTATAAAAGACTGGATTTTTCCCTTCCTTTTTCTGCTGAGTATAGTCATGCAAGGCAGAAAACGCCACTTTAGATAATAGAAAAATAGCAATTAAATTCACCACTACCATCATCCCCATAAATAAGTCTGCCAGATTCCATACAAGCTGAAGCTGAGCAACCGACCCAAAAATAACCATCGCTAAAACGCCTACACGATAAGACCAAAGCCACATCTTATTTGAATTTAAAAATTCAATATTCGTTTCTCCATAATAATAATTGCCAATTAACGTACTAAAAGCAAATAGAAATACCATGATAGCTAAAAATCCTGATGCCCAAGAACCGATATGTGTACTAAGAGAAGCTTGCGTTAATTCAATGCCGCTTAGTCCCTGCTTATAGGCGGGAGATAAGAGAACGATAAATGCTGTGCTTGTACAAATCACAAGTGTGTCCGTCAAGACACCAAATGCTTGGATAAGACCTTGTTTAACTGGGTGACTCGTCACTGCAGTTGCAGCCGCGTTGGGAGCACTTCCCATCCCTGCTTCATTGGAAAACAGTCCGCGCTTTACTCCGTTGATTAACGTTGCACCAATTGATCCCCCAAGCGCCTGTTCAAATCCAAATGCATTTTTCACAATTAGAGATAGAACGGCAGGCATTTGATCAATATTTTTAAAGATGATGAACAGAGCCATTCCAATGTATAAAACGGCTAATACGACAACGATGTATTCCGATATCTTGGCGATGCGTTTGATCCCGCCAAAAATAATTATCGCAAATATAACTGTCATAATAATCCCAATCAATAAGCGGCTCGTTCCGAAAGAGTTCTCAAATGCCAGCGTAATCGTATTAGACTGCACAGCGTTAAACACCAGGCCAAATGACAGTGTAATGAGTACAGCAAATAGCCCGCCCATCCATCTTTTATTTAACCCTTTTTCCATATAGTAAGCGGGTCCTCCTCGAAATCCGTTTGACCCTTTTACCTTATAGATTTGAGCGAGTGTACTTTCTACAAAACTTGATACTGAACCGATAATGGCAATAATCCACATCCAAAATACAGCACCGGGGCCACCAAGAGCAATAGCAATCGCTATACCGGTAATATTTCCTGTTCCTACTCGAGCTGCCATGCTTATGCAGAAAGCTTGAAACGGGGAGACTCCCCCATCTTTAGCCGCTCGTCCTTCTTTCAAAACAAGTACCATTTCTTTCAACATGCGAAACTGCAAAAAACGAGAGCGGATCGTAAAATAAATACCGATTGATACAAGTAAAATAATTAATAAATTCGACCAAAAAAAATCATTGATGACACTAATTACACTTTCGATTGCTTGTTGCACGCCTATCACCTCATTAAAAAATTTGGTAGAACAAATGCAAAACATGAAAGTTTTTTCTCTTGGTGTTTATATTATTGAAGCGAATGAATAGTACGTAAATAGACTAAAAAATACTCAAATCCCATTCTTTTGCGATTTTTTTTAGCAGCGTAACGCCTTTTACGCTATTCCCGTACTCATCAATAGCTGGACTGTAAATTCCGATACCGCATCCGTCTGGAAATGGAGACTGCTTTTTCGTATTAGGTGGCACCAATGACATGATTCCTCCTGATACACCGCTTTTAGCTGGCATACCAACAAATGCCGCAAACTTTCCTGAGGCATTATACATACCGCATGTAAGCATAAGCGCTTTTGTTAATTTAGCCACTTCTTTTGGAATTACTTGTTTGTGAAACACTGGATGATATCCGTCTAATGACAGAATTAATCCGATCAGCGCAATATCTTCAGTCGTTACTTCAATTGAGCACTGCTTTAAGTAAACCTCTAGAACTTCTTCTACTTCTCCTTGTAAGTAGTTTGTTTCTTTTAAATAGTAGGCAAGCGCACGATTTCGATGAGACGTTTGCCATTCTGATTCAAAGACGGTTTCATTAATGAGTGGTGTTTTCCCGGTAAGCATTGTTATTACATCAAACAAATAGCTTAGTTTTTCTTTTGCCGTCTCTCCAGATAAAAGAGATGAAACCGTTAAAGCACCGGCATTAATCATAGGATTGAACGGCTTTCCTGGTTTATGCATTTCCAGTCTTATAATAGAATTAAATGCATCTCCAGTTGGCTCTACATCTACTCTCTCTAGTACGTAGGGAATGCCGCAGCATAAGCAAGCTGCTATAAAGCTAATGACTTTAGAAATACTTTGAAGAGTAAATACCGCTTCATAATCCCCAGACTGGATAACCGTTCCGTCAGCACCAATCAAACAAATACCTAATTGAGACGAGTCCATATCTTTCAGAGCGGGGATATAATCAGCCGTTTTTCCTTCTGACGAAAATTCTTTTATTTGCTCTACCCACTCGTGTAACTGCTCTTTTGCAGTGACCTGTAAGTAAGACATTTCCTGTTCAATTTCTCTTTTCATTAAAATCACCTCATCACTTCATTAACTTTTTATTTTAAAGCGCTTTCATAAAGCGGGAGTTCATTTTCGTTTTTAATGTACAATGCAACCTACAAGAGCATACAAAAACCTACAAAACTTTTTGGAATTATATTTTTATCTTTGGTACTCTTCTCCATTGTGCTGGACGCTATCACAATGTATACTAATTCACGAATCACTTCAGGAGGTGTAATTATCTGAATTTTAAATCTTTCATTCAAAAAGATCCGTACATTTTATTGCTCATGCTCATTACTGTTCCGCTGGCGGGAGAGCTAAAATTTTATCCGTTAAATGAAACATTTCGAATTACATTTGGAGCTCCAACATTTTTCTTTTTCCTATTGCTTTTAAAACGGAAAACCGTTTTATCTGGCGGCTTGTTAATCGCTTTAAGCGTCGTTCTCTTTCGCATCATGCTCGATTATATCACGCTCGATCATTTTCAATTTGCGGCTTCTGCACATACGCATTACCCTACGTTTTTCTTTTACTTTACGTATGCACTTTTATTTTTTATTTTTAAAGTAAGCCGCATGAACTATAGTGCTATTGTGATTGGATTAATTGGACTCATCATTGAAATAGCTGCTGATATAGTCGAACTAACTGCGCAGTATATCGTTTTGCACACAACCATTCATATCGATTCATTATCAGACATGGCCGTTATTGCTTTTGCTCACAGCTTCATTGTACTTAGCTTTTTTAATATGATGACAATTTATGAATCACAGTCACGAGAACGTCAAATTCGCAAACAAAATGAGCACATGCTAATGCTTATTACAAGCCTTTATGAAGAAACCGTTCATTTAAAAAAGACCCTTCATAATACAGAAGTGATTACAAAAGCCTCGTACGATTTATACCGTGTATTACATCAGCAGGAAAAAGATCATTCTGTGCTTAACCAATCGCTCAGTAAAAAAGCGCTTCGGATTGCCGGAGATATTCACGAAGTAAAAAAAGACAACCAGCGTATTTTTGCGGGCTTATCTAAAACAATTTCAAATGAAAGTTTCCAAAATTATATGAAAGCAGAGGAATTAATCGAGCTGATCGTACGCATCAACAAAAAATATGCCGATTCTCTTCACAAACAAATTAGCTTTTTTTCCTCTGTCACCGGGGAACATTTCAGCTACCACGTTTACACAATTTTATCGATCATTAATAACTTGGTAGCAAACGCAGTGGAGGCGATTAAAGATGAGGGAATGATTGTTTTATCCGTACATAGACAAGCTGAATTTGTAGAATTTCATGTACAAGATGATGGTCCTGGCGTGCCTTTGAAGTACGAAAAAGCTATTTTTGAACCTGGTTTCACTTCAAAATACGATCAATTTGGAAATCCCTCTACTGGAATTGGCCTTTCTTACGTAAGAGATATTGTTCAAGAACTTGGAGGTACGATTGAAGCTAAACAAGGAGATAAAGGGATGATTTTTATCATTCAAATACCTCTTTGTAGTCTAATTCAGAAAGGATGAGTTTATGCGATTTTGTATTACAGATGATGATTCAGCCATTCGTTCAACGCTCAGTCAGCTGATTGAAGATGAGGATTTAGGAGAAGTTGTAGAAGAAGTCGTAGACGGCAGCTTTTTAGATGCCTCTACGTTAAATTTAAAGCAGATTGATATTTTATTTATTGATTTACTTATGCCAGGACGAGATGGAATCGAAACGATCCGTCATTTAAAAGATTCATTTAAAGGAAAAATGATTATGATTTCACAGGTAGAGTCCAAAGAATTAATAGGAGAAGCCTATTCATTAGGAATTGAATACTATATTACAAAACCAATTAATCGAATTGAAATTTTAACGGTTATTCGAAAAGTAATTGAACGAATCTCTCTTGAGAAATCAATCGATGATATTAAAACCTCCTTGAATAGTTTAGCGACAGCCCATCACGCTCCCCCTTCAAGCCAGCCGATAACGAAACAAGCCCATCTATACGATGTAGGGAAATTCTTATTAGCCGAATTAGGTATTGTAGGAGAAAATGGTGCAAAAGATTTACTGGATATTTTACAGTTTCTGTACACTTATGACCAAAGAGAAAGTGTGGAAAAACATTTCCCTTCTCTAAAAAATATTTTTGTGAATGTCGCTGAGAAAAAATTGGGAGCTCACGCGTCTTCTATTGAAATTAATCGTGAAACCAAGGCTTGTGAACAGCGAATAAGACGAGCAGTTACTCACTCACTGAATCATTTTGCTTCTATTGGATTAACAGATTTTTCAAATCCAAAGTTTGAAAATTATGCTTCTAAGTTTTTTGACTTTACAGCCGTTCGTAAAAAAATGAAAGAACTGCAGGGAGATTCTAAAATTTTGCCGATTCGCATTAACACCAAAAAGTTTATTCAAATATTTTTTCTTGAAGCCAAGCGTTTGTTAAGCCAAGAAAAAAGCTGGTATTGACAGAAAAGACGGAAAAGGTGCAAATCCCTCATCCGTCTTTTATGCTAATTGATTCAGTTTTACTAAGGCAGGACCATATACAGTACGCAGAAGCAGCGTCTCTTCGCCTTTTGCGTATTCCGCTAGAGAAAAGGCTCCTTTTTCTGTTTCTACCTGTACATCTACAGAAACTGGGCATCTCTTTAGCTTACTGACTATCATTTCCGCTTGTTTCACCGACAAATAAGAAGAAAGGCGAATAAGTACATCTAAATCACTGGTTGTCGTGACAACTTCTTCACCGCTTGCAAGCTCGAACCCTACACTGCCGGTTGGTCCCCACGCAAATTTTTCAAAAATAATAGCCACCTCTTCCAAAGCGCGTATAGCTGGCATGTTTCTAGACTGGGCGTTTTGAAAAAATGAAACGAGATTTTCCGGCCTAATTGTTTGTTTAATGGCCTCCTCAGATAAAAAAGCACCAAAACGCTGATTCCTTCGTTCTCCTCTTACTCCAATAGGTATCAGTTTATCTCGGTGAACAGCACGCCTTACCACTACAAATGGAGCCTTGGCTAATGAATATTCCACCCACTCGGGGATAGGTGTATAACTGATAAGCTTTGCTTCCTCTTTTAACTGAAGCAAATCATGAGCTATATATTCCATTGTTTTTCCAACTCACCTCTTACCCATAAAGAAGCTTTTCGCCCTTCCTTTCTTGCTTGCTCACTGTGCAGCCGGCTGCTTAAATCGTATACACCTTCACAGCGAACATCTTCTACTGCTCCAATTAAAATATCTTGAATCATTTGAACGTCGCGCTCTGTGGGCTGCTCTGCTTGAATACCGCTAACCAGCTCATATAAAGCGCCAAGTGAAGCAAATGATTTAATATCATAAGCCATGGACGGGACTTTCTTTGAAGCTTCCTCAAGTTCTTTTATACTTCTTTTAGTAATGCGCGCTGCCGACTGTTTGGACATGGCGTGAACATTCACTCCTTCGTCTTTTAAAGCCAAAATTCGATTCGATTGGTATCCATGAGCCAAAAATGCTCCTGAAATTGCTTTTCCGACAATTAACGTAATAACCGGATGACCTGCTAAGCGCGCTGCTGTATAAGCATCAGCTGCAGCAGCGCAAGCATAGTGAATACCTAGAAGTTCTTCATGATAGCCATACGCTTGACTCGGTACGTCCACAATGGCAATTATAGGGCGCGGAGATTGATTTCGATCTTCTTGTATTACTTCACGAACGTGCTTAGCAATTGCCCATCCTTCATCTAGTCCTACTTCCCCTTTTCGTGCACGTAAGAAACGATTATAAGGATTAGGTACAACCGATATATATCGGACCTTTTCTCTTCCTAGCAGTGCGTCTTTATAAAGAACGGAAGGAATTTCAAAATCTGCTTCTTCATCATTTATTAAAGCGTTAATCCACACGCGACCGCGGCTGTTAGGCATGCTACCTGGAACTTCGTTCAACGAGTAAGAGACTGCTGAAGGGATATGTTCATTTTTTGTTGCTTTATACAATTCTTGAAATTGATAAGGAGCCATTTTTTCTGAAGGATCAACCTTGCTAAGCAAATGCCTATAAAAATCTACTTGTTCTGTTTTACTAGCTACTTTTTCTTTTTTTTGAAACGTCTCTTGAACCGCTCGTTGAATAGCAGTAACATCATCCTGTGCTAATGTATCTGCAAACCCCGTTTCATAGCGTTGAATACCGCCAATCGTTTTCCAGATTAAGCTTCGGTCTCTTGCATCAAACTCTTCAACCCCCGCTTCTTGTTCGATCACTTCCGGGCCGTTAAGACCAAACCTTGCTTCTTTTGTCATAATGAGATAACTAAAGAGTGAAGCAGTGATAGACATTCCTCCAAAGCAGCCTACATTTCCTGAAATAACTCCGACAACAGGTGTATGCTCACGCAGAGCAACTACCGCTGAGCCAATTTCAGATATCGACAAAAGTCCATAATTCGCTTCTTGCAGCCTTACCCCTCCTGTATCGAATAGAAAAACAGGTCTAACAGGAACACCTTTTTTGTGATTATTAAGAGCTAATTCTAAAGCTCCTGCAATTTTAGCTCCCGATACTTCACCAATGCCTCCCCCTTGAAATCCTCCTTCTATTGAAATGACAACTGCTGGCTCCCCTGCTATTAGCCCACTTGCTATGATGACACCATCATCGCTTTGAGGAACAATATTTTGCTTAGGTAAATGAGGCGACTCGATCCCGTCAAAAGGGCCGAGCAGCTCACGAAATGTACCTTGATCTAAGATTGCCTGCGCTCGTTCTCTTCCATTTAACTCAATAAAGCTTTGATTATTCACTCCCATTTTCACTCACCTCCAAAGCTTGTGCAAGACGCAAAGCGACTACACCGGGCGTAGCACCGAAATCATTAATTACAATTTTCGCTTGAATCATATGAGCACTAAAAAACCGATCTAATACGGCTTTCCAGGTTTCACTAAACCCTTCACTTCCTGTTCGTACTGATACGTGAGCATGTTCTTCATCAGAAGGAACCATTAAGATTTCTAAATCCCCTGAACCAACAACGCCTACATGTGCGCGCTGAGTTAACTTTCGATCGGCTTTGTATTTAAACACTAACGTTTCCATTAGCCACTCACTCCTCCCTGCAGACGTTTATGATTCTTTAAAAAGAGATATTCGATCTAAAAATAATACAGCAGCCAGCAAATCTGCACTTCCACCTGGAGAAGCGTTAGATGATAGAAGAATGTGATCTAACGCTTCCAGCCGCTGTTTTCCTATTGATGTAGATACCCCTCCAACTTCTAACACATTGGATGCCGCCATTTTAACCTCCTCTAACACAACTGGACCAGCACGATGCAAAATACACGTATCATCAAGATTGGCTATTAGTGTTACTAAAGTATCAATCCGCGCTGATGTTTCATGTATGCCTAGCTTGCGAGCCTTATGTAAAGCAGGCAAGCCTATATGAATCACGTGAGGAAATCCTTGCTTCGCCTCTCCAGCCGCTCCTTTTGCTCCATACTTTTTTTTCACACGAAGTCCATTAGATGAATGCAGAGTACAAAAGCGATCTGCATAACGAGCAATTTTCCCTGCAGCTTCTGTGATGGATGCAGGTGATGCTTGAATACCGCAAACCGCTGTTGCAGAAGCAAGGAGACCTAATGCCCAAATAGCTCCCTTGTGTGTATTGACACCATCCGTAGCCGCGTACATAATTTGTTCACCTTCGCGTCCAATTCGAGCAATTTCTTCCCTTAGCATCTGACTTGGCTGCTTTCCTTGACTATATAATGCAATCTGTGAGAAGGTCGGTTGTAAAGCATAAGCAGAGGCTAGCAGCGTCTCAATATTCATATCTTGATGAGATCCAGTTGTTGCTGCATCTACAAGCCCCGGCTTAGGTGTAAGTACCGCTTCATCAACCAAAGCGGTAACTGCCATTTTAGCTATCAGGCATGAAGAAAACACAGTTGTTTTTGGCTCTTCTTGAATACGCATATTTTTTACCAGCTCCTAAATTTAGCAGGCGGATTATATAAACCATCTGACCATTCTACTAAATCTTCTACACTTTTCGCCGCTAACAGCGAACGCTTTGCTTCCGTACGGCGAATCTGTAAATCTTCCGGAAATGCCACTAAGCCATCTCTGCGCATTCTTTCCACTTTATTTTGGTTGTGCCGTAACCCTATAGGCGTTACCCCCGCTACTGCTTCAAGCGCTGCTTTTCTTTCTTCCAAGCTTTGTGCTTTATATAAATAAGCAATTCCTTCTTCAGTCACGACATGTGTCACATCATCCCCGTAAATCATGACAGGAGCAGTAGCTAAGTTTGCTTGTTTAGCTACATTTACCGCATCCAAAGACTCAACGAAAACAGGCTCATTTCCTGATTGAAAGGTTTCAACCATTTGTACAACTAGCTTTCTGCCTCTTGCTAATTCATGCTTATCGTTCATCATATCCAACCAAGCAGGCGTAGAATGCCGTCGGCCTCTAGGGTCATGCCCCATGTTAGGCGCTCCGCCAAACCCTGATAAACGTCCAGATGTGACGGTAGAAGAATTTCCTTCTCCATCTATTTGCAAAGTTGATCCCACGAAAGCATCTACCGCATATTGACCAGCCACTTGACACATCGCACGGTTTGAGCGCAGGCTGCCGTCGCGTCCTGTAAAAAATACATCTGGACGGGCTGCTGTGTATTGTTCCATTCCTACTTCTCCGCCAAAGCAGTGTACGCTCTCAATCCATCCGCTTTCAATAGCCGGAATTAACGTAGGGTGAGGGTTCAGAGCCCAGTTCTTGCATATTTTACCTTTCAGCCCTAACTTTTCTCCATAGGTAGGCAGCAAAAGCTCAATTGCAGCTGTATTAAAGCCAATGCCATGATTTAATGATTGTACGCTGTGGCGCTCATAGATACCTCGAATCGTCATCATAGCCATTAGAATTTGGAGCTCTGTAATATGACGAGGATCTCGGGTAAATAAAGCTTCCAATTGATAAGGCTGATTGGCCACGACGATACAATCAATCCAAGAAGCCGGAATATCAACTCGCGGAAGTTCTTCAACAAGTTCATTTACCTGCACAATGACAATTCCGTCCTTAAACGCTGTTGCTTCGATAATCGTCGGCGTTTCTTCCGTATTTGCTCCTGTATATAAGTTACCTTGTGCATCCGCTTTATCGGCAGCCACTAATGCAATATTGGGAATTAAATCAATGAAAAGGCGTCCGTAAAGCTCTAGATATGTATGAATTTCTCCCATTTTCAACGTGCCATCTTCAATCATTTGAGATACGCGAAGACTTTGAGCACCAGCGTACGAAAAATCAATTTTTTCAGCAATTCCTTTCTCAAATATGTCGAGGTGTTCCGGGCGTGAAATACTAGACATAATCATATGAAGACCGTTTATTTTATCAGCGCTTACTTCATTCAGCGCCTTTGATAAAAAAGATGCTTGCTTTTGATTGTCTCCTTCAAGCACTACTTTATCTCCGGGTGATATAAGCAATTCTAACGCTTCAATAATGTGTTCATTATCCAATAACTTTCCTTTAAGAAGTTGGTCTATTTTCGCAAGGCGAGCTGCTTTTTGATCTCGGCGGGTTGTCCATGATTTTGAAGTTTTTTTTATTCCACTCATGTTCTAGCTCCTTTCTTCTACTCCTAAATTAATGCGCTTACATTTTTTCTTTCTCCATTAAAATTAACACAGATTTCATAGTAGATTCGGCTGCAGAAATAGCCCTTGCTTCCGGAAAGCTCTTAGCAGTCAAATCTGTTAGTACTCTTCCTGGAGCCATTTCAATATATAATCTTGTACCCATTTCATACATAACTTCCGTCATATCATGCCAACGGACGGGCAGGGCAACACTCGCTGCCAGATCTTCCTTAATATCAGCAGCTTTCCATAATTTCCGAGCTTTACAATTACCTATAAAAGGAACGATCGGGTCTTTTCCTTTCACTTCCGTTATTATTTTTCGTAATTCGCTCGAAACTCCTTCCATAAGAGGACAGTGAGAAGGCACCGTTACGTGAAGCATTTTGGTTTTCCTAGCCCCTTTTTTAGATGCTTTTTCAAGAACTTTCTCAATTGCTTTTAAGGTGCCAGAAAGCGTTATTTGATCAGGAGTATTTAGATTCGCTACGTAAACAGGAGCTGCATCGGTGGATATTTCATGTACAATAGAGAGAAGCTGATGTTCGCGCAGTCCCATTACAACCCCCATACCATAACCATCAGGATAGGCATTTTCCATCAGTTCCCCTCTTTTTTCCACAAGAAAAAGAGCTTCTTTAAAAGATAACACTTCAGATATAACTGCTGCTCCAAACGCCCCTATTGAATGCCCTCCTACCACGTCTGGGGAGTAACCTTTGTTTTTAAACGACCTAGCCGTAGCCACTCCTGCAATAAAAAGACATATCTGAACATTTTTATTATATTTTAATTTTTCTGACGAATCTAACGATAATACGTCTTGATTTAAAGCCTCACTTGCTTCTTCAAACGTAGTCGTTAATCCCCATTTATTTTTTATATCATGAAGCATACCAGCATATTGTGCACCTTGTCCTGGAAATAGAAATGCAACACTCATCGTGTTTCCCCTTTCGACTTTATATCACCCAAGGAGATAATGGATACTTTTATTATAAAGAACATAGAATCAATAACTCTAATACATATTTCTTATATATCCTATAACTTGAAATCTATATAAAAAGAGCGTTAGACATAACGAAATCAATGGAATCTGGAATCTAAAGATGAGCGAATTGGATAAATGAAAAAATCCGAACGATTCATTGTTCGGATTTTCCTTTAAGTAAACCGCTTTTGTCTCAGCCTCTTTTTGTTTGCTACATATGAGACGGGAAATGCGGAAGCACTTCTTCACCAAGCTCATTTATGACTTCTTCAGCCGGACGCTTACTATCAAAAAGAGCAAAAAAGAGATGGTTAACTCCTATTTCTTTATAAATAGAAAGAAGCTCAATTAATGTATTACGCCCTGCTCGAAATCCTAAACGAATTGGCGTTGGCATTTCATTTGGATCTTCTGCCAAATCTAGATGCATAGGTTGTGTAAAAGGTTTAAAAACGCCTGGATGATAGATATCAACCAGTTCTCTCCACTGTTTAATGGCTTTTGCTTGAAAATGCGGATGACGAGGATAATACATCCAGCCGTCTCCATGCTGTGCAAACCACTCCATATTTTGCTGGCTGTATCCCGTGATCATCGTTGGAATACGTTTCGTTGGCTTAGGAACAACATTTGCTCCTTGAATGGACCCCAAAGCAGACTGGATAGATGGAAATTCTTTATTTAACGCTTCTTCTAAATAATGAAAAGCCTCTGCAAATCGCTTTCCTCTTTCTTCATGAGGAATACCTAACCCTCGAAAATCTGCTTGACGGTCTCCAGAGGATACGCCCATAATCAAACGCTCAGGAAAAAGCTGATCAATGGTTGCCATTTCTTTAGCTACACGAAGCGGATGACGTAAAGGCAGCACAATAGCAGATGTACTGAGAGCAATTTCTTTTGTTTGACTGGCAAGGTAAGTCAAATAAATAAGCATATCATAAATTTGACCCGTGGCTGGATCGCCAAATGATGGATCTTGAAGAAGGACATCACGGAACCATAAGCTTGTAAATCCATATTGTTCTGCAAGCTGCGTGAGCTCTACTTGTTTCTCCATCGTAGGCGTGGCATACTGATAATTTTCAAGCGGCATATGCAAACCTAACGTTAACTCATTCTCCTTGTACATACGACGATACGCCTTATGATGTTGAAATGCAGTCATTTGCTTCCTCTCCTTTTATAGCTAAGAGATCATCGCAAAAGGCGATGATCTCTGTTTTATTTTACTTTTGCTTCTATTGAGCGGCTCCATGCGGTTAATAAGACCGCTCCTAAAACCATCACTCCTCCAATCCAAGGAGTATGAACAAGACCAATGGAATCAACAATCAGGCCGCCTACAAAAGAACCAATAGCAATTCCAACGTTAAATGCAGCAATATTCAGCGCAGAGGCTACGTTTACTGCTGAAGGAACATACTTTTCAGCTAAGTTCACGACCAGCACTTGCAGTCCAGGTACGTTCATAAATGCCAATAAGCCCATGGCAAAAATCGTAATTGTTCCCGCTACTTTAAACGATGCAGTAAACGATAAAATAACTAAGATAACGGCTTGAATTAAAAACATCCAAAATAATGCTTTTAACGGATTTTTATTCGCAGCTTTTCCTCCAATCGTATTTCCGATGGCTACTGCTACGCCGTATACTAATAGCAAGATACTAACTGCGCTTGGTGCGTATCCTGTTAATTTTTCAAGAATAGGTGCTAAATACGTATAAGCTACAAACGTTCCGCCATAACCTAAAGCAGTAATAGCAAACGATAGTAAAAGCGGCCCGTTTTTCAAAATTTTTAATTGATCACTAAACTTTGCCGGCGGCGCTTCTTTTAAGTTTTTAGGCACTAAAAGAGCACTGGCAATAATGGCAATAACGCCAAGTAACGCTACTCCCCAAAATGTTGCTCTCCAGCCGAAAGCTTGTCCGATAAATGTACCAAGTGGAACACCTGTAACAGTTGCAACTGTCAAACCTGTAAACATTAAAGCAATGGCACTTGCCCGCTTATCTTCCGGCACCAAATCAGCAGCGATAGTCGCACCGATAGAAAAGAAAATCCCGTGTGAAAATGCAGTAATAATTCGTGCTATAAGCAGCAGCCCAAAGCTTGTTGATAAAGCTGCTACTGAGTTTCCTACGATAAAAATAACCATTAATAGCATCAGCAATGATTTTCTGCTCATTTTACTTGTTAATGCTGTTAATACGGGCGCTCCAAATGCAACTCCCATTGCGTACCCTGAAATTAATAACCCTGCTAGTGTAATGGAAATATTTAAATCATCTGCAAGCGATGATAATAAACCTACTGGAACAAACTCTGTTGTCCCGATTCCAAAGGCGCTAATAGCTAGCGCTAATAGCGGCAAAGCACCGCTTTTTTTACTTTGTTGTGTTTGTGAAAGTGTATTCACTTCTTAACGCCTCCTGTTCGTTATAATAACTTTTTATAATAGCTTCTCTTACAGCTGATTAGCTTAGGTACCCTTCATATATTCGCTAACCGGCCATCAACAATTGTTATTATGAGCGATGTAAAACCAAAGAAAAAGTACGCACTTTCAAGTGATATAGGTACCTGGAGGTTACAATAAGCGTAAATACTAAAGTCACGAACTATTGGGTATTCTAAAAAAATGCTTACACCTAGAAAATTCTGCGCTATAGTGGTATGATAAACATCAGAAAAAATGCGAAACCATGCATTTAACCGTTATCTCTAGAACAAGGAGAGTTGTTAACGTGAAAAAATATAATATTCCAGTGGAAGCGGCATTAGAAGTCATTGGAGGCAAGTGGAAAGTCGTTATTCTTTGCCACTTAATTAAAGGGACAAAACGCCCTGGAGAATTAAAAAGAATTATGCCGCGCGTTACACAAAAAGTATTAACGCAGCAGCTTCGTGAGCTTGAAGCAGACGGCATCATTGTTAGAAAAATGTACAATGAAATGCCGCCTCGAGTAGAATATTCTTTAACAGATTACGGATGGTCTTTAAAAAGCATTCTTGATTCACTATGCTCTTGGGGAGAACATCATATTGAAAAAACGTACCCTGATAAAGAAGCTGTACTTATGCAGCCTGTAGAAGAAGTCACTGTTTCTAATTAAAAAAAGCTGACTAGATAGTCAGCTTTTTCATTCCCTTACTTTCTTTGTTTTTTCAGACGATGTACGTATTCAGGAGGAACCTTTATGACAGAACAACTTAAAAAGAAAATTAGCCTTCAAGATGCTATCAAACAGCAGCTTGCTAATAAGAAAAATCAATCTTCAAGTAAAGCTAAGAACGGCAGTACCAATCAAGCAACCAAAAAGCTGACGAGTCAACAAACCAAAAAAACGAATAATCAGCGAAAGAGAACAGGTGTATAATGAACGGACAAAATAGAAAAGACGTAGCCCCTGGAATTGAAGTCGACATTGTTTTAAAAGCAGATCAGCGTTCTGGAAAACTTACACACGGAACGGTCAAAGACATTCTGACCAATTCAAGCTTTCACCCGCACGGTATCAAAGTTCGTTTAACAGATGGACAAGTCGGACGCATAAAAGAAATTTACCCAAATTAAAAAAGCATGTATTTTACATGCTTTTTTAATTTACACTTCAAATAAATCTACTTATCATTTCCTACTTTTGTTAAAATAAAGAAGCACTGTCGTCCCCTTTCTTTCCCTTGGGAACTCACGCAAGGAAAAAAAAGGTGGTGGATAGTCTGAGACGAATCCTCAAGTCATTTTTCCTAGATGCTGAGAATGTTCAGCTCCTAACGGCTTACGTGGAGCTTTTAGGAGCCATAGTCGCTCTTATTTTGCTATTTTTCCAGTAGTAAAATAAGTAATCACCGATAAGTATCGTCTAAAGGGTTCTTCATCCATAAGGCTCGTGTGCTGATTGTCTTTAGGGAATGGTGTTTGGCGGCACTTCCCTATAGTAAAAAGACAGCTTCCTTGCAGAAATGGACAAGGTGTAATCAACTACGGCCGATTATGGGTGCAGGACCTTTTTCTTTATTAGTCTATGTCTTTTTTTTACTTCCCATACACAAAAATAAAAAAACCTCCGAGTTGGCGGTCTCGAAGGTTTTTTCTAGTGAATCGTTTTCGACAAATCTTCATCCGGGCTAACAAGGTTCAGATCTAATAAGATTATGTGATGAATTTCTTCACCTTACAAGTTAAACTTGTCAAAGCTAAGAATTCATTCGCTTGTTAAGAATAACTGAACGTGCGCTCCGGATTGTCATTTTTCCTAGCCTTAGTATATCATATATGTTGAAAATAGGTAAAAAAAGTGTTCGACAAAGCTTGTCAGCAGCTCTTTACCTATTTCATATTTTTCAAAACAAAAAACATTTTACAAATATGAAGGAATTTCATACTATTAGATAAAAGATAGAAGATAGAAGTATTCTGACTTGGAGAGGATTTCAATGAAGCAACCACAGTTAGAAAAAGAAATTCGAGCCTTACAATCAGATATTTACCAATTAGCTAAGAAAACAAGCAGCTATTCTCACGGTGAGATCTTAAAATTAAGTCAAAAGCTAGATCAAAAAATTGTTCGTTACCAAAAGCTTTTTAACCATACCAAATAAGAGCCGCGTAGGACTTTCACTTGCTATCCCCCAAGTACCATAAACCTACAGATAAAACAGATGTGTTTTATTCGCAATAGGTACATCTCTGCTTCCCTAATTAATTAGGGAAGTTTTTTATTTAGAAAATAAAAACCTTCTCCTTTCCTTTGGTTAGTTGTCATACAAATTGGGTATTCAATCAGTAGGCCTTAAAACTTATTTAAGAAACTTAAAGGAGAGAATGCATGATGAGTAATGCTGATACTACCGAAACAAAAAAAGGCGCCGATTTACTAGTAGAAAGTTTAGCAAGTCAGAATGTGCCTTATATTTTTGGCATTCCAGGAGCCAAAATTGATGGCGTATTTGATGTTTTGAAAGAAAAAGGACCGGAAGTAATTGTTTGCCGCCACGAACAAAATGCTGCGTTTATGGCAGCTGCTATGGGAAGATTGACAGGTACGCCGGGCGTTTGCCTTGTCACATCAGGTCCAGGTGCCGCTAATTTAGCCACTGGCCTTGTCACTGCTACTTCTGAAGGTGATCCAGTGGTAGCCCTAGCAGGAGCCGTTCCAAGAGCAGATCGATTAAAAAAGACGCATCAATCAATGGACAATGAAGGACTATTTAAATCTATCGCCAAATTCAGCGTTGAGGTAGAAGATGCTGCAAACGTTCCAGAAGTGATAACAGACGCCTTTCGTGAAGCTGTTTCTTCTCCTTCAGGAGCATCTTTTGTCAGCTTGCCGCAGGATGTAATGGATGGCGAAACATCAGCTTCCACTCTATCCTTTCTAAAAACTCCTACGATTGGCGCTGCTAATTTAGACGCTGTTGCCCAAGCTATACACACTATTCGCACAGCAAAACTACCTGTTTTACTTTTAGGTATGAGAGCAAGTGAATCTAAAGCAGTGGAATCAATCCGTCAACTCGTAGCAGAACATGACCTTCCTGTCGTAGAAACGTTCCAAGGTGCGGGAGCTGTTTCACGAGAGCTTGAAACTCACTTTTTTGGACGAGTAGGTCTTTTTCGCAATCAGCCTGGAGACGTCTTATTGAAGCATGCTGACGTCGTCTTAACAATCGGATATGACCCAATTGAATACCCTCCTTCTCTTTGGAACTCAGAAAGTCAAAGAAGCATTATTCATTTAGATGATGTACAAGCACAAGCTGACCACCATTATCAGCCGGAAATTGAGTTAGTAGGGGATATCCCAAGCACCATCGACATATTAGCGGATAAACTCCCACATTTAATACGTTCAAAAGAAAGTGCTTCTTTTTTAAAAACGCTAAAAAGCAAACTTGAACAACCTGACGATCAGTACGAGTTTTCTAATGACACTCACCTTCATCCCCTACAGTTAATTGAAGCTCTGCAGGACTTTGTTGAAGATGATACTACCATCACATGTGACGTTGGTTCGCATTACATATGGATGGCTCGTTATTTTCGTTCCTATGAACCTCAGCATTTACTATTCAGCAACGGCATGCAAACGTTAGGTGTTGCTTTGCCTTGGGCTATTTCAGCTGCACTCGTTCGCCCCCATAAAAAAGTTCTGTCCATGTCTGGAGACGGCGGGTTTTTATTTTCAGCTATGGAGCTCGAGACAGCCGTTCGGTTAAACTTACCAATTGTTCACATTATCTGGAACGATCAAACCTACGATATGGTTGGCTTTCAACAGCAGATTAAATATGGCCGAAAATCTGCGGTAGAGTTCGGAAGTGTAGACTTTGTTACGCTTGCTGAAAGTTTTGGTGCCAAAGGATTTAGAGTGAACTCACCAGAAGAATTTTCGGACACTCTAGCAAGCGCTTTTCGTGAACAAGGCCCCGTTATCATCGATGTGCCTGTGGATTATAAAGATAATGAAAAATTAAATACACAGCTACTGCCAGATCAAATTAACTGAAAGGACTGAGTAAAGAATGAGCAATAAAGAAAAATTAACGATTCACCAAACTTCCACTATGATTGCTTTATTGGACGGAGTATTTGACGGTGTTGTCACATACAGGGATTTAGCTAAGAAAGGTGATTTCGGCATCGGCACGTTTAATCAGCTGGATGGTGAAATGATTGCCTTTGACGGAGAATTTTATCACATTGCTGATGGGAAAGCCGCACCTATTAGTGAAGATGCAAAAACACCTTTTGCCATTATGACAACCTTTTATGAAGATATCTCTTATCGTGTAGAAGAGGAAATGAACCGTGAACAACTAGAAACCTTAATGAACGAGCTTATTCCCAGTCCGAATTTATTCTATGCAGTTCGCATTGACGGGAAGTTTAAAGAAGTAAAAACTCGCACTGTTGCAAAGCAAGAGAAACCCTATCCTTCCATGGTAGATGCAGCTGCTGATCAGCCTACATTTACATCTTCAGATGTAAATGGAACACTAGCAGGTTTTTACACGCCAGAATATTCTTCAGGCATCGGTGTTCCCGGGTATCACCTGCACTTTATTGATGAATATAAAAAAGAAGGTGGACATGTTTTAGACGTCTCCGTTCAGGATGTTACCATTCAAATTTGCAAAAAAACGAAATTAAATCTCAATTTATCGGAAACAAGTGAATTTCTAAATGCTAATTTAGAAGACCATGATGTAGAAGAAGAAATTGCGACGGCTGAATAAGAAACGATACTTTTACTGATAAAAAAACTCTCATCGCTGCGCATGACGATGAGAGTTTTTTTATGAACACTTCGTGTATCTTTAAGTTTCCTCCCATTTCTATTAGTAATATAGGTCTCCCATAAAACCACGGAAGAAAGCCTAACACAGAATGATACATAAGAAAGAAAGCGTAGTATCATAATTACCATATTGCAACAGCTTTACGCTGTATATAAAAAAGGAGGTTTTTAAGCAATGTTTTCTAAACGGCCCTTATCTGTACTTCTTATCTCGACTTTATCTATGATTATTGCTTTTTCAGTATGGTCTGTCTTCGCGCCTATCGCCGCAGATATTCAAGTGATGTATTCATTAACCAATGCTGAAAAAAGTATCTTAATTGCCACTCCCGTCTTATTAGGTTCACTCATGCGGATTCCGATGGGAATTTTAACAGATCGCTTCGGCGGAAGAAAAGTGTATTCGTTAACAATGCTTGCTCTTTTACTCCCTACCATTTGTGCAGGCTTTACTCATTCTTACTCCATGCTGCTCTTTTGGGCATTTTTTATCGGCATGGCTGGAACAACATTTGCTATTTCCATTACATATGTCTCTAAATGGTATTCACCTCAAAAGCAAGGTTTTATTTTAGGAATTGCCGGGATGGGCAACTTAGGATCAGCGGTAGCAAGCTTTAGTATTCCACTTATCTTTTCTTCTTTTGGCTTGCCTTGGGTATTTTGGAGTTTAGCAATTGCGGTAGCTTTAATGGCTCTTTTATTATGGTTAGGAACTTCAGACCACCCTTCTGCTGCTTCCCCCAAAACGCTGCAGGAATCTCTATCGGTATTAAAATTTAAAGAAACGTGGTTTTTATCTGTTTTCTATTTTTTAACATTTGGTGGATTTGTCACGTTCAGTATCTATCTCCCTACCATTTTGCATGATCAATTTAATGCTTCAACTGTAGACAGCGGGCTGAAAACAGCTATTTTTGTTGTATTAGCAACGTTTGTACGGCCTCTTGGAGGATATTTATCGGATGTATTCGGAGCAAAAAAAGTACTCACCTTTGTCTTTACCGGAATGCTGCTAATAGGATTATTTATCGCCTTTACCATCAGCTCCTTCGCGCTATTCAGCGCAGGTTGCTTACTTGCAGCCATTACCCTTGGTATCGGAAATGGAGCTGTTTTTAAAATGGTTCCATCTGTTTCAACAGGAAATATTGGAGCTGTTACGGGGATCGTAGGAGCATTCGGAGGAGTAGGCGGCTTTTTCCCTCCTATTGTGCTAGGCTTTATAAAAGATACAAGCGGAGATTACGTTGTCGGTTTTTCCTTACTAGCGCTTTTTGCTCTATTCTGTCTCTTACTGAATTATTCTGGATTCAAAAAACAAGATGTACGTATTAAACAAAAGCACCTTGCCTGATTCCACGTAAAAAGCCTCTTTTTGCAAGAGGCTTTTTGCATCAGCATTTTTAATAACTGCTTCTTTTTACAGAAGGGCTAATATTCACGGCACTTACTTTAAAGCCAGGCATCTTACAGGCGGGATCTAATTTCTCAGAAACAAGGTTATTAACATTTTGAGAATCCGCCCAGTGAAAAGGAACAAATACGGTATCTGGCCGAATGCCCTCTGAAAATTTGCTTCTTACCACAATCTTTCCATATGAAGATTCAATTTGTACTAATTCTTGATTCGATATTTCATATTTTTTCGCTGTTGAAGGGTGGATTTCCATAAAAGATTCGAAATTTCTAGCAGATAAAGATGCACTTTTTCGCGTTTGTACACCCGTTAAATAGTGTGACACCACTCTCCCTGTTGTTAAATAGAGAGGATATTTTTTCGTTATTTTTGCTTTAGGAACAATAGCTTGATTCGAGACAGGGACCATCATCGCCTTTCCATCACTATGAGCAAAACGTGTTTCAAACAGGCGCTCGGTTCCTTTATCTGTTAAGCTTCTGCATGGCCATAAAATTCCTTTTTCCGCTCGTAATCGTTCGTACGTAATACCGGAGTAATCCGCGATTCCTCCTTTACTTGCTATTCGCAGTTCATTAAATATTTCTTCAGCTGATGAAAACGAAAAATATTCCTCTTTCCCTAAAACTTTAGCAATTTCACATAGTATTTCCCAGTCGTGTTTGATTTCGCCACGGCGCGGAAAGCTAGCTTCGCGCAATGTAACTCTTCCCTCTACATTTGTCATCGTTCCTTCATCTTCCAAATAAGAGGATGCTGGTAAAATTAAGTTTGCTAATTTTGCCGTTTCTGATTCAAACATATCTGCTACCACTAGAAATTCAAGCTTTTCAAAAGCCTTCTTAACAAAATTAGCGTTTGGATTTGAAACGGTTGGATTTGAACATACCAGAAACAGCCCTTTAATTTCACCGTCATGAATTTTTTCAATCATTTCATATGCAGAAACACCTTTTCTAGGAAGATCTTTCTCCTCTATGTTCCAAACATCTGCTATATACATCCGATGCTCGTGATTTTCGATTGAACGGTAGCCTGGAAGCTGATCTGCTTTTTGACCGTGTTCTCGGGCTCCTTGCCCATTTCCTTGACCAGTAATGGCTCCATATCCGCAGCGGGGTTTACCGATTTTCCCGACAGAAAGTAGAATATTCAAAAAGTTCTGCACAGCAGCACTCCCGTCTGTTTGCTGCTCTACCCCTCTAGCAGTAAAAATCATTCCTGTTTCTCTTTGACCAAACATACGGGCAGCTTGATACATTTTCTCAAGCGGCACTCCCGTTATTTCTTCAATGACACTAAATTCTAGAGACACCACATATTGCATTACCTCTTCAAATCCATTAACACGTTCTTGTAGAAATCGTTCATCTAGATAATTTTCTTCGATAATGACCTTCAAGATTCCATTGGCTAATGCCGCGTCGCTCCCCGGTTTAAGCTTCAGGTGTAAATCAGCTATTTTAGTTGTACCTGTCTCTCTTGGATCAATAGCAATAATAAAAGCTCCGTTTTCTTTTGCTTTTTCAAAATAAGGCATAATCGTTGGCTGGCATTCCGCAATATTTGTTCCAGCTAACATAATACATTCAGTAAACGGAATCTCTTGTAAGCTATTCGTAAATCCTCGGTCCATGCCAAATGTTTTACTAGCAGCAGAAGCAGCAGCTGACATACATAAGCGTCCATTGTAATCAATATACTTTGTTTTTAACGCAACTCGAGCAAATTTCCCTAATAAATAAGCTTCTTCATTTGTAATAGAGGCACTTCCATAAACACCTAGCGCATCTGCTCCATTCTTCTCTTGAATCTCTGTAACGTGCTCTTTAATATAGTCAAGAGCTTCCCTCCAAGAAATCTTTACAAACTCTCCGTTTACTTTTAACAAAGGATATTGAATCCGATCTTTATGCAAAGGATGCTGGTGCGCATTCATTCCTTTAATACATAATCTTCCTTGAGAAGTAGGGTTGTCTCTTCCAATTGTTTTATACGTTTTTCTTTTTACATGTGTTTGTTCAACTAACTGCATTTTGCACTGCATGCTGCAGTAAGGACACTGTGTATTATAGATACGCTCGGTTTCAACTTGCTTTTGCTGCTCACGAAAATATTTCAACAGCATCTCAGTCATCGTAGGTCAACCTTCTTTCCTATAATAAATATGTGATTGCACGAGAGCGTTCTGAGCTGAGCTGCTTCATTAAATACTCTCGATTGTCTGCCTCAAACAAAACTTCTCTGACATGAACAATTCCTACTCGCTCGATCCAGCTGCCGACAGCTTCTAAATAGTTCCCCGTTTCACGGTAATATTGAATCAAAGAACAGCTGATTTCTATCGCTTCTTCGTTCGTTTCGGCCACATAAAACAGCTCCCCGCTTCTGGCTTCTGTGCTGCTTCCGCCAGCATATATTTCCCAACCTCTGTCTATTCTTCTTAATCCTATATCACTTGTTGTGACATCCTCTGTAATGTGAAAACAAGAAGCAATACTGATTTTGATATCGCATGGGGTCTTTACGTATTCAAGCTGTTTGTCTAATTCATTTGATAAAGCAAGAGCAGGTTCATACTGACAAATACACGTTCCTTTTCCTATATAAACAGATACATTTTTAACTGTACGTTCATATAGCTGCTGAAGTCCTCTATCTATTTCCTCACTTATCAACGAAAGATATTCTTTTTTCACTCCAATAAGTTGAATGCGCTGATCACTTGTTAAACGAATATTCGAGATGTTGTACCTTTCAGCTACATTTGCTATGTTCCTTAATTCCTGTACATTTGTCAGACCACCGTGAATTTGCGGTACCACTGCATAAGTACCGTCATGAAGCAAAACGGCCTGTTCATTCTCCGTAGTAAATAAAGAATGTCGGTTATTTTCATAATGAGGATTCATCATATTTAAATAGTAATGAAGACCGCCTTCACATAACGAGCAGCCTTTCATGTCTTTAAACTTTAACATTTCTCTTACTTGCTGAACCGTTTCAAATTGATATTGCTGCATTTCTCTTACCAGCTCATCTTCTGATAGATGTGTACAAGCACAAAAGGTTTTTTGTTCAATGTTTTCATCAAATTCATTGCTTTGAATATACGTTAAAAGATCTGTTACAAGGGGCTTGCATCCTCCGCATGAATCAGAAGCTTTCGTGCAATTTTTTATTTCATCTACTGTCGTTAAATCATTTTTCTGTACTGCTTCAATAATAGCTCCCTTGGTTACACCGTTACAGTTACATACGATACCTGTAAGTGGCATAGAAGCTGCTGCATTTTCCTTTTCATATTGAGAAGGAAATAATTGTACTTTTTCCGCTTGCGACAAATCCTTTTTTTCACTAATCATTTGTGATAGCTTTATAGCCTCACTGGTATCCCCAAAAAGAACGGCTCCCACTATTCTCCCTTCGCGAAAAACTACTTTTTTGTATATACCATCTAACATATTCGAAATCGTAATAGCTTTTGCACCTTGATTTTCCTTAAACTCTCCGACCGAGTAAACGTCTATTCCTGATATTTTTAACTGAGTGGAAAGAACGGACCCGCCATAACCCTCGTTTTTTATTTGGCAAAGGTGTCGCGCTAAGACTTTTCCTTGTTCGTAAAGAGGAGCAACGAGGCCGTATGTCATCCCCCGATGTTCAGCGCATTCACCTACTGCATAGATATCCGGAATGCTCGTTTCTAAATAATCATTTACGATAATTGCTCTATTTGTTGCTATTCCGCTTTTTTTAGCGAGATTCACATTTGGCCTCACTCCTGTAGCCATTACAACTAAATCAGCTGCAACTTTGCTGTTATCGTTAAATCGGACGCCTTCTGCTCGGTTTTCCCCTATAATCTCATCCGTATGTTTGTTTAATAGAAAACTCATGCCTTGCTTTTCCAATTCTTCTCTTAACATAGCAGATGCTGCTCTGTCTAGCTGTCGCTCCATTAAAAAACCCGAATGATGAATAACTTGAACATCCATCCCTAAATTTAATAGTCCTCTAGCAGCTTCCAGCCCTAACAGACCTCCTCCAATAACCGCTGCTTTTTTATACCGTTTAGAAATTCCAATCATTTTTTGACAGTCTTCAATGGTACGAAAACCGAGGACACCTTCTTTTTCAGCACCTTTAACGGGGAGCATATACGGGCTCGAACCAGTAGCAATAATAAGCTTGTCGTACATCGTCTCTCTGTTTTTATCTGTTTTTATTATTTTTCTCTTGGTGTCTATGTGCGTAACACTTTCTCCTTTAAATAAAGTGATATTATTTTCGTTATACCATGCAAACGAATGAATGTTAATATCTTCAAGCTTTGTACTGCCTTGTAAAACGGTTGATAATAAAATTCGATTATAGTTAACGTGAGGCTCACTTCCAAAAACAGTAATATCAAAACAATCTGGAGAATGAATAAGAATTTCTTCAATACAGCGCATTCCGGCCATTCCGTTTCCGATTACTATCAGCTTTTGTTTCGTCATATAAAAACCTCCAACACATAGATTCAGACCGTAAAATATACATTTTTTATTATTTCATAAACTTCTCTAAAAGAAATGAACCTTGTTATAACTTCTAACATTAAAATCTGTTTAAAGCGTATGAATACGCCGATACCTTTCGCTGAAAGCAGGCTTTTATATAGAAGATTAATCTGCTTTAAAAAGGGGTAGAAAAAAGGATGTTGTGCTTGCATTACCTTTCTCTACGCTTTATAAGTACTCTATATAAAATTTTGTTATCTTCTTTTTGCCTACTATTTATTTATTTTGAAATCAATTATGATAAAAGAAAGAGTCTGAATTGGAGGTTTAAAACATGTCAATAACCGTTCACGCCACTCAGTGGATTCATTTTCAAATTAAATTGTATAACCTTCATTCCAAAACGAGATCGCTTAAAGATCAAAAACTAGAATTACCTCTACCAGAATTCCATCAAAACCTGATCATATTTACATCAGCAGCACGTCATGGCCTTACGTTTGGATATCAAGCCATTCAATGGGATACACCCTATACTTCTTCTCCGATTTACATAGAGCATCAGTCTATTCCGTGGTCCACTTTAGAACAACGTTCCCATAAGCGTATAACCGAACATATTACAGCTATTTTCTTAGAGACAATGTTTTATAGACAAAGTCAATTCAAACAATGTCAATTTTGTTTTGAATTTATCATTCCTGAGAGTCTTTTTGACCATACAACCTGCCAAAACTGCGCATCACGACATTTTGGAGTGGTGTATTAATTAACAAACAAAAGCCTGAAGAAGTCAGAGGTTCTCTGACTTCTTCAGGCTTTTGTTACATAACTAGATGAACAAAAAGTGGAATAACGGCAACTGTAACGACGCCTACAATAACAACGGCAATACTTGCCATGGCTGCCTCTACTTCTCCCATTTCAATCCCTATGGCTACCCCTAATGCATGTCCAGAAGTTCCAAGAGCTAACCCTTTCGAAATTGGATTTTTCACCTTGAATACTTTTAAAAATAAAGCGCCAAGCGCATATACGATGACTGCATTAAAAATAACAGCAAAGGATGTAATAGCAGGAATCCCTCCAATATCTTGAGACAACGGAAGCGCAATCGCTGTTGTAGCTGCTTGTGGAAGCATTGATTTCATCACGACTTCGTCCATATGAATACCTTTAGCAATAGCAAAAATAATGGCTACCGAACAAACTGATCCTACTGCAATAGAAGAAAGAATTTGCCACCAGTACTTTTTTAATTTATCGGCTTGCTTATATAAAGGGATGGCAAAAGCAATTGTTGCCGGTTCTAAAAAGAAGCTGATAATTTTTCCGCCGCTACTGTACTCCTCATAAGAAAAGTGACCAAGTTTCAAAAAAGCAATCCCGAGCACCATTGCCACAAATAAAGGAGTAAATAAGAAAAACCCTTTTGACTTTTTAAACAAATACGTTCCAATACCGTACGCAGCTAAAGAAACCACGATTCCAAAATACGGATTCATCTTTCCAACCACCTTGTCTCTTTATAATTGATATTACGCAATGCCCTGTTTTTTTGTTTTTTCACTCATATCTACATCTTTTATTTCTTCTTTTGCTTTATTATCTTTTGTCATGCCAAGTATAAGCTGTGAAAATAAGCCTGTAACGCCTAACAAAATAATCGTTGCCACGATGATAACTAAACAAATTTGAATGCCGTACTGCTGCATAACACCTAATGAATTCATAACAGAAATACCTGCTGGTACAAATAAAAATCCGATCAAAGAAGTTAAAGCCGTTCCCAGTGATTCAACTTGCTCTAGTTTAATAATCTTCAAGCAGAGTGCAAGAAATAACAGCACAAGTCCAATAACTGAAGCTGGCATCGGAAAAGGCAAATGCTCTGCAATAAAATCTGAAATCAACATAATTACGGAAAAAATAAATGCTTGTGTTAAAAAGCCATACACTTTTTTAGCACTCATTTCTTTCACCTCTCTCTGTTTGTTGACTTCATTATATAAAATGAAAACAAGTTAGAAAGCGTTTTCAAATCAAAGAGTCGAATATTTGTGCTCACTTACAAAAATCGAGCCTTGAAATGCAAAAAACAGCCTGCTAAAATGCATACGCAAGCTGTTTCTTACTTAAATTCCTAAACGCTTCTTCAATTCTTTAGCATATGTACGGCTGACAGGAACTCGCTTATCGTTTTTCATCACTAAATTATACGTGGAATTAAACCATGGCTGTACTTCGGAAATATGATGTACGTTGACGATATAACCCCGGTGCACACGAATAAACGACTGAGAAGGGAGCTTTTTTTCTAGCATAGCCAGCGTATCAGCAGTATGATAGGATTCTGTTATGGTCTGAACCGTGACTTCTCCTTCTATCAATCCTGCAAATAAAATATCCTCTATATTCACTAACACAATCGAATCATCTACAGAAATCGCTAACTTTCCAGTTTGTGAAGAAGAATCTCCTATCGATTCTTCTTCTTTGACAGGGTGATGAGGAATACGCATTTTTTTATATTTATGAATGGCCTGCACAACTCTTTCTTCATCGAAAGGCTTCAAAATGTAATCAATTGCATCTACTTCAAAGGCTTGTAAAGCGTACTGATCGTACGCAGTTGCAAATATAATAGCAGGCGGGTTTTTCATTTTTTTAAGCCTTTTCGCAATATCAAAACCGCTGTCATCTGACAATTGTATATCTAAGAATAATAAATCCGGTTTTTCATCCATCATTTTATCCAACGCCTCTTCGATACTTTCAGCTTCTTCAATGAAGTCTACTTCTTTCGTTCGGTGCAATAAGTATTTTAATTCATCTCGCGCTAACATTTCATCGTCTACTATTAGTACTCGCAGCATATTACATACCCTCGCTTTTTAATTCAATTGGTATAACAAACGAAACCGCTGTTCCTTCTGTTACGTCAAACTCCAGCGCTGTTTCTTTTCCAAACAATCCATGTAAACGTTGTTTAATATTGTAAAGAGCCGTCCCCGTTCCTTTTTCTGAAAAAACGGGCTGATTGCCAAGCAGTTCCAATCGTTTTGTGTCTATACCTTGTCCATTGTCTTTTACCTTTACGTATACATATTTATCTTTTGTCTCAATATAAACTTCTACGCGACAGTGTTTTTGTTTGCGCGGAAATGCGTGCCGAATGGCATTTTCCACAAGTACTTGAAGAATAAACGGCGGAAGCAAGACATCATCTAGTCCTTCTTCAATATACATCTCAATTTCATATTTATTAGGGAATCTGGCTTGTTCAAGCGATAAGTACGCGTGAACATGATCGAGCTCTTTTGATAAC
Source organism: Priestia sp. SB1 (assembly GCF_038898415.1). Classification (NCBI taxonomy): domain Bacteria; kingdom Bacillati; phylum Bacillota; class Bacilli; order Caryophanales; family Bacillaceae; genus Priestia; species Priestia sp. SB1. Next base: position 754,083 of record NZ_JBBJSS010000003.1, read on the forward strand.
GGAATCAGCAGCTGCCTTGCACCTTGCAAATTGGAACGAAAATAAATGCTTAGCTGCAGTAGCAGCTTTCTGGCTTTTTCTACGTCCTGTCTGCACAGCGCCGATATCGTATTAATGGCATTAAATAAAAAGTGAGGATTCACCTGTGCCTGTAAAGCTTTAATCTCCGCATCTTTTAGCAATTTACTTCGAAGCTCTGCTTCGCCGAGCTCTAGCTGAGTTGAAAAAAGTTTGGCCAATCCTTCTGCCAGCTCTTCCTCCACCCGGCTTAACCCGCTCGCATCTTTAAAGTACATTTTTAGTGTTCCAATGGTAGTACCGTGAGAAGTAAGCGGCATTACAATTGCGGCATGAAGCGGGCAGTCTTTATGCTGACAATCAATTTGTTCTCTCGATTTTGCTTTCATAATTTTTCCCGTCTTCAGCACTTCGTGAGACAGCCCGGTAATTAAACTGTGCGAAGGAACATGGTGATCAATTCCTTCTCCCACATGAGCTAAAATTTTGTGCGTATCCGTTAACGAAACAGCGTCCGTACCTGTGAAGCGATGAATAATATTTGCAACATTTTCACATGATTCACTAGTGAGACCCTGCCGAAAATGCGGAAGAGTTTGATCCGCGATTAATAATACTTTGTGTGTCTGAAGCGCTCTCATTTGTTCTTCTTGCCGTAAAATGGACTGAATAATAGATAAGAAAATATAGCTTCCCGTACCATTTACAATAATCATTGGAATAGCAATAATACTCACTAGCGTCCATGCCGAATCAAACGGTTTAGCAAATAATAAAATAATCAGCATCTGAAGCGTTTCCATCGCTATGCCTACAAGTGCAGCAAAGCGCGGTGTAATCGTTCGATGTTTTTTCCGGTAGGCATAACCGATATATCCAGTTAACACTCCTGCCAAAACGGATGAAACAGCGCAGCTAAACGCCGTACTCCCACCTAACATAAAGCGATGAACGCCGGCAAGTAGTCCTACTCCTAAACCAACAAAAGGACCGCCAAGCAGACCGCCCATTTCCACACCCATAATTCGCGTATTTGCAATCGAGCTTGATGGATCTACTTTTAATAATAAATCTTCATTTCGAATAATCGTTCCTTGAATTTCAATTCCCGTGTAGTTACTAATAATGCTAAAAAGAGAAAAAATAAAAATAAGTACAGCTTTTCCTTTATAACCTTGCTGTTTACGGAGAAATTGCCGAAAAACTTTTGTATGTGCTAGCAAAAAACCTATAATGACAATAACTCCAACTCGTTCTACCATCATAATTAATAAATGAATCATTTCTAGCCACCCTTTGCTGTCTGTTTCTATTTTATATTGTTACATTGATGGTGGCAGAAATCTAGCTGTATAAACAGAAAAAAGCTGTTCGAATACGTACTGTATTCGAACAGCTTGACTTTAAGCTTGAACCGTTTTAAAAAATTGAGGCAAGTAATCTTTATGAACTTCTAACATCTCATCGACAATTTGTTTAGCTAGTTTATCAGAAGCAACAAGAGGATTAATGGTTAATGCTAAAATAGCTTTGTCATAATCTCCTGTCACTGCTGCTTCAGCTGCAATCCGCTCAAATGACTTAATGGTTTGAACAAGACCGCGGACAGGTACGGGAAGATCGCCTACTGAAATTGGCTTTGGACCATCTTTTGTAATGATACAGCTTACTTCTACAGCAGAATCAGCTGGAATGCTTGCAATAGCGCCATTATTCACTGTGTTTACAGGTTGAATATCGCCTTTATCCGTATAAATGGATGTAATCAATCGAACCGCTGCATCACTATAATAAGCACCTCCGCGCTGTTCTAATTGAGGCGGTTTAATGTCTAGGTTAGGATCTTTGTACAGTTCAAACAGCTCTTTTTCCAACTGTTTCACGACTTCTGCTCTGGTTTCACCTTTTTCATAATTAACAAGCTCTTTTTCTACCATTTCACGCGTTTTGTAATAGTACATGTGATATGGACACGTTAACGCATTTAGCGCTTTTGTGAATTCTGGCTCCCATCCAAGTCCTGCTACATTTTTCACAAAGCTGCTGTTAGTTGGATCACTCAATAAATCAATAACTTGATCTTTGACACTTACCCCATCTACATATACATCTAATCCGTAGACCATGTGATTTAAACCAGCAAAATCAATTCGAATGCGAGAGTGGTCTACATCAAGCAGCTTAGCAATCCCCATTTCCATTCCGATTGGCACATTACAAAGTCCTACAATCTTTTTAATGTTACTATAGCGAAGCACAGCTTCTGTTACCATGCCCGCAGGATTTGTGAAGTTAATCAGCCAAGCTTCTGGACATAACTCTTCAATGTCACGGCAGATATCTAAAATAACGGGAATGGTGCGAAGTCCTTTAAATAATCCTCCCGGTCCGTTTGTTTCTTGACCGAGCACCCCGTATTTAAGCGGGATTCTTTCATCTTTCGCTCGTGCATCTAACAAGCCAACGCGAAATTGAGTTGTTACGAAATCCGCATCTTTTAGTGCTTCTCTTCGATTTAGCGTTAAATGAACCTCGATTGGCAAACCTGATTTTTTCACCATTCTCTTCGCTAAATTTCCAACAATCTCTAATTTTTCTTTTCCTTCTTCCACGTCTACTAGCCACAGTTCTCGAACTGGAAGTTCATCATACCGTTTAATAAACCCTTCTATTAGTTCAGGCGTATAACTTGAACCTCCGCCAATCGTTACAATTTTAATACCTTTTGTCATAATGTAATCCCCCCAGAAATTTTGATTGCTTCATATAAATCTACAAATTCAGTAGCCATTTCTTTTACCGTCATCGCATTCATTAAATGATCTTGAGCATGAATCATGAGCAGAGAAATTTCTGTGCTATCCCCTCTAATTTCTCCTTGAATTAACGACGTTTGGATATGATGAGCAGCATTTAATTCTTCCCCAGCTTGCGTAAGCTTTTCACGCGCTTCTGAAAAATCTCCCTTTTTGGCAGCCGCTATCGCTTCCATTGCTGAACTTCTGCCGTTTCCACCGTGTAAGATTAATTTAAAAATATATTCTTGAACGCTTTCCATTCTTTATCCCTCCTCACACAATATCTTTCTGTGTATCACTTGGTACCCCTTCAACTGCAGGCTGTATACCATGTTCTTCAGTGAATTTTTGTTTATCCCACATTCTAAAGAAAGGATAATAAATGCAAACAGAAATGCCGATGTTAATAGCTTGCATAACTGCACCCGATAATTTTCCTCCTGTGGCCAAATAGCCAGAAATAATCGGAGGCATGGTCCAAGGAACCGCAATACCTGCTGGTTTTGCTACCAGTCCTGTCGACATGGCAATATAGGTTGCTACTACCGTCACAAGAGGGGTAATAATAAACGGAATAAGCATCATTGGATTCATCACCATCGGAAGTCCAAAGATAATCGGCTCATTGATATTAAAAAGAGCTGGCCCTATTCCTAATTTACCAAGCTGCTTCATTTGTTGACTGCGCGCTTTTAAAATCATGGCAACGACTAGAGCTAGTGTCGCTCCGCTGCCTCCGATATTAATCCAAATGTCAAAGAACTGCTGTGTGAAAATATTGGGTAATGCTTCATGGTTAGCAAATGCAACTCTGTTTTCATCCATAGCTCCATACCAAATTGGAGCCATAATTCCACCGACAATATTCGCTCCATGAAGTCCACAAGACCACATGAGCATAATAACAAGCTCGGCAACTAGCGTACCGCCTAAACTGCCGCCTAACACACCTAAAGGCTTTCCAAGCAATTCTCCAACGATATTATGCAGACTTCCAAAATGCGTTTGTTCTACTAACAAACGTAAAATCCAAATAAATGCTATTACCGTGAAGCCAGGAATAAGAGCGGCAAACGATTTTCCAACAGCGGGTGGAACTCCATCAGGCATCTTGATGACAATATCTTTTTGAATAAACCATCTGTAAATTTCCGTAGAGAGAATCGCGACAATCATTGCTACGAAAAGTCCTTTACTTCCCATTAAAGCGGTTGGAATTCCGCCGTCTACTAAAATAGCTTCTTTAGCGCCGCTTGGGAGAAACGACACTTTATACGGAGTAGCAAGTAAAAAGGCAGCAAGTGAAATAGCACCTGCGGACAAAGCATCCACCCCGTATTTTTCAGCTAATCGATAGGCTATTCCGAAACAAGCAAGCAGCGCCATAATATCGAATGTAGCTCCAACTGGATACGCCATTTTTGTGGCCCATTCTTTTCCGAAAATCCCTGCCATAAAGTCGTTGTAACCTGGTATCGGTAAATTCGATAGTATTAAAAATACGGAACCGATAATAATGAGCGGCATTGTTAGAACAATACCGTCTCGAAGTGCTTGTAAATGACGTTGACCTGCCATTTTTCCGGCGATAGGCATTACTTTGCTTTCAAGCATACTATTAAATTTGCTCATGTAGTCCACACTCCTATTTTGAAACTAGTTGAGCTGCAAATTTTAACACTTGTTCTCCATTACACGTTCCGTAGTGAACAGGATTTATAACGTCAACTGGCACTCCTTTTTCTTCACCTAGCTTCTTAAGCTGCGGCAGCAAGTAGCGCACTTGAGGTCCTAATAACAGTACATCTGCTTGATCAATATGGTTGCGAACAGAGTCACCAGGAACTGCCCAAATTTTATACTCCGTGCTTTGGTCCTGAGCACTTTTTTCCATTTTTGTTACTAGTAAACTTGTAGACATTCCAGCTGCACAACATAATAGAATATTCATCTGTCATTCCCCCGTTTTTTTATTTTGCTATCTGTTTTGTTGATAGTTTTATCTTAAAATAAAAGCGCTTACATTTATACACAACCTTTTTCCGTTAGTAACGGAAAAATTATGTTTGAACATTCAGATAAAAGAAGAAGCCCCTCTCTTGGACTTCTTTTATCTAATATTTTTCATAAATACCTCTATAAACTCCTCATAATCCTTGCACTTTACTAAGCGCTGCACGACCTGCTTGTCATCCACAACGCGAACCAACAAACTGTACATCTTCTGCAAATCGCCTTGATTATTCGCTTTTACACTTAAAAGACAAATAAATTGCACAAGATTCCCTTCCCACATAATCGGTTTTTTTAACGTGCAAATGGCCCAAAACGTCGTATCGGTTTGAGGAACCATAGGATGCGGAATCGCAACGAGATTGCCAAAACTTGTTGGGGATGCAGCTTCTCTTTCAAAAACAGATTCTATAAATTGAAAAGGAACTAGTCCTAGATGAGTTAATTTCTCTCCTAAAAAATGAAGCACTTCTTCTCTTGTTTGAAATTCTTGCTGTAAATATACTAATTCTTTTTTCGTGTATTCTAACGAAGACTGCGGTTTATTCTTCATTAAACATTCAATTTTTTTAAAATCATTGTTTCCTAGAATTGTACTTACTTGTACTACAGGAACAGGAAGATCCTCTGGAATTGGAATGGTACTAACAATAAAATCTAAAGAGTGCAGCGACATTTGGTGAAGCTTATAATACTGAGTTGTTCCTAAAATAGTAAGATTTAATCCAAACGTAGCCTGCAGCTTATATGATAATAGCTTGGCACTCCCTACTCCCGATGCGCATACAATCAAACAGCGCTTAGGCTGATTGATAATTTTCCGACGTTCAATGGCCCCTCCAATATGTAAAGCTAAATAGCCAATTTCCGTTTCATGCATGTCAATTTCAAGGCGATTTTTTAAAACCTTCCCGGCAATAATTCCAGCTTCAAAAGCAAGAGGGTAATGACTCTTAATTCCTTCAAGCATCGGGTTTCGCAGATTCATTCCATATTTATAGCGGTTGATAGCCGGTTTCAAATGCAAACTCATGCCAAGAATCAGCTCTGAATCTTCACTAATTCCTAAATGAAGCTCTTTTTCAATTGCTTCTAATATAGCCGCTGTTAATTCATAAATATTTGCAGCAATAAACTGCTTCACTTCTTTGTCTTCATGATTGCTACTGTTGAGCATTTTTGTACCTAGCAAATGAATGGCGATATACGCTGTTTCTGATTTCGGAAAACGAATCTTGAATGCCTTTTCAATTTCCCTCACAATTTCAGCTGCTACTTCATATTCTTTATGCTCCATAATTTCAAGCAAGTCTTCTGAATACAAAGAGATAAAATTTTCTTCTTGTATTCGCTTACAAGCTATTGCTAAATGAATGATTAAATTATTTAATCCAATATCTGAAACCATAATATTGTATCGTTTTATTTGATTTAAAATGTGGGCTTTAATCGTTAAGATTGATTCTTGGGGCAGGATGGATATTTCATTGTATACCATATCTACTTCTTTATCTTTTCGGTTAAATATGTACTCAGATATACAAAATCTCATTTTCATTTCGTCCCCTTTAGCTTTCAAGCCATAGTTAGGACGTTTTTCTAAAAGAATATCATACTTACACAGCTGTTTTTTAACATCTCTTAAATCGTTTTGAACCGTTGATTTGCTAATATATAACTCGTCTGCTAAATCTTCGAGCTTCAAATATTCGTCTGCTAGCAGCAGTCTTTTAATTAAATAATGCACGCGGTCATCAGGAACGGTTGGAATAGAAGTTGAATCAAATAATTGATTAGCCGAAAGTTCTTTTAATAGCTGATGAAATTGTTTTTCATCTAAAACGCTAAGTTCATATCCCGTCCCTCGAGCTGATTTAATTTTGGCCCCGTACTGAGACAAAATGTCATCTAACTGTTTTATATCCGTTCGAATAGTTCGAGAAGATACCTGATTTACTGTTGCTAAATATTCGCTCGTAACGGTTGATAATGTAGACTGTACGGACATTAGTTCTCTTAATATGACGATTATTCTTGAATTAAGCATGTTTGTTTCTCTCCATTCTCAGAAGATTTCCCCTTTATAAAATAAATTAAAAGAGCTGGTTATTTTAAACAAAAGCAAAAAATACCTAAACAGCAACAAACAGAAACTACCTTTTCTGTCCTTGCAGCTTAGGTTTTGCCTGCTTCATCAGTAACAACCCTAAAACAATAGGAATAAATGTCTTTATTTGTAATCTATCATTCTTTCTGTTTTTTTTCAATTTCCATTAAAGCGTTAGGCTTAGTGCCATTAATGAAATTTATGGGGTCTGTTCATACCGGTGTAGCCCCAATACAAACGTACGAATTAAAAAATCTAGTGTCTCATCAGTACTCAACGGCATTCCAAATCCCCCTTTTTGCTCCAAAGAAGAAAATCCATGTAAAATGCTGCGGAGACTTCTAACAGCATGAAGGGCTTCACTTTCTGGAAGATGATACGGTTTTAACACCTCCAGCACTAAAAATACGATGTTATCAGATGCTTTTTGTACTTCTTCATCCTGTATCGTTGGTGCCACCGTTGCCGTTGCTTCGTATATTCCGGGAGACTTTCTTACAAATGAAACGTACGCTTTACTTAGCTGATAAACAGCGTCTTCTGCAGAAGCATGTTCAACAGCACTTTTTAGAAGATAGTGTAGCTGCTGCAGTCCGCTTAAAGCCAGTTCTTTGCGCAGCTCTTCTAACCCTTTTATATGATTATACAAAGACGGAGGGCGAACATCTAATTCTTTGGCTAATGAAGCAATTGTAACAGCATAAAACCCTTCACGATTAGCCAAATTTCCACCTGTTTGAATAACTTTTTTGAAATCTAGTCCTTGTCGTGGCGACATCCTTTCATCTCCTCTTTTCTATTTTCACTTTTGCTTGTTGTATTGCTTTTTCCATCATTTTTAGCGGTTGAGAAAGCATTCTTCCGTGTCCAACAGCAAGAAGTGACGGGTTTAATTCATATAGCTTTTCTGCACTTTTAAGCGCTAGCTCTTTGCTCCACGTTCCAAAAGCAGGAAACGGAAACAGCGGTTTTAACTGACCTGATACGGCAACTCCTCCCCGCACTTGGAAAGAATCTCCCGCAATTAATGCGTTTGTTCTCTGGTCTAAAAAAGACATAGACCCAGGTGTATGTCCAGGTGTAAAAATAGGAGCAAGTGAGCCTATATAAGACTCTTCTTCGATGAAATGATCAATTTTAGTTGAAATCTTTCCTAGTTTTGGTATTCCTCCACGGATTGGGTTTTGAGGTTCTTCAGAATTGAGTGTGAAGTCTCCTGAAAATAATCGATAATCTCTTTGCGACATGTAAACAGAAGCATTCGGCAAACTTTTCTTCACATTATCAATCGCTCCGATGTGATCTTCATGAGTATGAGTAAAAACAATTCGAGTAATCGGTTTTCCAATTTGATCTGCAGCTTTTAAAATACCTGACGCGCTGTAAGGAAGAGCCGCATCAATTAACGTAAGACTGTCTTTCTCTTCGACTAAATAACAATTCACTGGAAAAAATCGAGGCAAAAACGTCAATTGATACAACATTTTCTCACGAACTATTCTCATTTCCTCATCCCCTATTATCAAAATAAAAACTAATGGTATTAGTTTTTATTTTAACTAATACCATTAGTTTTATCAATCATATATTGGAAAAAACAAAAAAAGTGTGAGACATAACGAAATCGAGTGAATTTAAAGACGAACAAATGGAATAAAGAAGCTCGTATAGATCACATGTTACACCGTCCCCACAAAAAAATCCGAACGCGGCTGATTCTTGATAGAGAATCAACCGCGTTCGGATCTTACTTTAACTAAACTACTTTTGCCCTAGCCTCTATTAAAATTAAACGTCTTTTCTTTCTCCCGTAGCAGCCACTACAATCGCACTGCCTTTCTTTAACTCTTCTTCATATTTTTTTGTTTCGTCTTTTGATAAACCTAGCGCAGCCATTTTTGTTCGAAGCTCATCTTCTCTTGTTAAAAATAAACTCGCTGCTGAATGTAAAGGACCTTCTTCAGATAGTCGAATAATATTTGTGTCCGTTACTTCTGTTAAATTTTTAGAATTTTCCTTGTCATAGGTAAACACGTATACTTCATTTTTCTCAAAACCTTTATCTGCAAATTGATTAACTGCTTCGTTAATATTCGCTCCGTTTTCTACTACTTCAACATGTTTCATTATTTATAACCTCCTGTTTCTATCGCACATCTTTCTTTTATACTTAGCAAAAGAATGAACTTCTTACTACTATATATACCCGTTTTCAGAAAGGAAAACCCGCATTTAGCGCTTTACGGAGAGTTTGAATATCATTCCATATTATCCTTTAATCGGATGTATATCTCTTTTGATTAACGTATCTAAAACAATCATTCAGCTTATTTTCAGCTACCATTCATAAAAAATTCATCTGCATTGCTTATTATAATAAAGAAAAAAGGCGCTAATCAGGTACTTTCTACGCATAATGAATGTCTGTGTCAGAGTAAGCCGGATATGAATGCAACCATTCATATCCGGTTTTTTATATGAAAGAACTTCTAACAACATCCTGTCCTTGCACCTTATAACATAATATAATTCTCCATATTAACTAAAAATTCAGATTATATAGGAGGTTACAAATGAACAGCCATCCACACCCACAGTTAAAAAAAGAGTTAAAGATCCGGCATATCACCATGATTTCTCTCGGAGGAATTATTGGCGCTGGATTGTTTATTGGAAGCGGATCACTCATTAACACCGCTGGACCCGGCTCTATTTTTTCGTACGCATTTGCTGGTTTACTCGTTATTTTAGTCATGCGAATGCTTGGAGAAATGTCTACTGCAAATCCTTCCAGCGGTTCGTTTTCCACTTATGCAAAAGAGGCATTAGGCCCTTGGGCCGGCTACACAATTGGCTGGCTCTACTGGTTTTTCTGGGTTATCGTTATTGCTGTTGAAGCCATTGCAGGTGCAAATATTATTCAATACTGGTTCCCGTCTTTACCGTCTTGGGGAGTCAGTCTGGCTCTTACTTTTTTATTAACGATGACCAACCTGTACTCTGTTAAATCTTTCGGAGAATTTGAATATTGGTTTTCTCTCATTAAAGTTGTCAGTATCGTTCTTTTTTTACTTTTAGGTATTGCTATTATTTGTGGATTCATTCCAGGAATTGATTCTCCCGGCACTTCCAATCTTTTGCATAAAGGCGGCTTTTTACCGAATGGAATTAGCTCTGTATTTTTAGGAATCGCCCTTGTCATGTTCTCCTTTATGGGAACAGAAATTGTTGCAACCGCGGCAGGTGAATCTTCTCAACCTGAAAAAGCCATTACCATTGCGACCAATACCGTTATTTATCGTATTTTATTTTTCTATTTAGGATCTATTTTTATTTTAGTAACCGTTCTTCCGTGGAATTCATCAAGCCTAATGAAAAGCCCATTTGTCTCTATTCTTGAATTAGTAAACATACCGGCAGCCGCTCAAATTATGAACTTTATTATTTTAACAGCTGTCCTTTCTTGTCTGAATTCTGGTTTGTATACAAGCTCTCGTATGCTGTTTTCCATGTCTCAAAATGGTAATGCGCCAAAAAGCTTTTCAAAATTAAATAAAAAAGGCGTACCGGTTAGCGCGATATTAGCATGTACAGTTATTTCGTACATCAGCGTCATCTTTAACTATATTTCGCCAGATAAAATCTTTTTGTTCTTAGTGAATGCATCAGGCGGCGTAGCCCTTCTTGTGTACCTCGTTATTGCATTTTCACAAATTAAAATGAGAAAAAAATATGAAAAAGAAAACCCTGAAGCATTAAAAATTAAAATGTGGTTATTTCCTTACTTAACTTACGCTACAATCCTTGCCATCACTAGTATCTTTATTGCCATGGCATTTATTGATTCATTGCGTTCACAGTTCTTTTTAACTCTTTTAATTGCTTTACTCGTCGTAGGTTCGTTTTTCTTTCAGCGTACCAAAATGACGAGCGGCTTAGCAGCAAAAGAAAACACATCAAAATAAAAGAGGTTGAGACATAACGAAATGAATCCAACCTAAAGATGAACAAGGGAGATAGATGAGCTAGACTGCTTATGACACCGCAGTTGATTTCCGTGCAAGGCTTCGCTTTGCCCTTCAATCACCTGCTAGAAGAAACGAAACACATAAAACTATATTTACCATCACAAAAAAACGAACCACCAATCAAACATGTTGATTAGTGGTTCGTTTTTCACTTTGACTAACATACTTTTGTCCCAGCCTCTTTTATTTAATCCGATAAATCTCCTACAATTTTTGTTCCGTGTAATTCAGTTGCCTGTGTGTCTTTTATAACCCGATCTGCGTTGCCTTCATGAATTCCTCCGCCGGGCAAAATAATAAGACGGTCATTGGCGTATGTGATCAGTTCTCGGATCACCTGCAAGTTTTGCAAAGCAGACCCTTTCCCACCTTTGGTCAAAATGCGGTCTGCTCCCATTTCACTAAGTATATCAATGGCTTTGTATTTATCTTTAATCTCATCAAATGCCATATGAAACGTAACGCTTAAAGGACGAGCTTCTGCTATTAATTCTTTAGTCCGTCCGTGATCGATTTCATTTTTTTCTGTTAATATGCCGAATACTACTCCGTTTACTCCAAGGTCTTTACATGCTTTAACGTCTTTTTTCATAATTTGAAATTCTGCTTCGGAATATAAAAAATCACCGCTTCTTGGGCGAATAATCACGTTGATATCTGTATCAAGATGTTCACTTGCATGTTGAATGGTGCCGTAACTTGGCGTAGTGCCTCCTTGACTGAGATTGTCACATAATTCAATGCGGTCTGCTCCTAGCTTTTCCGCTTTTTTTGCCTGCTCATACCCTTCTACACACGCTTCTTTTATGTACTTCATACTTTCAACTCCTTTATTGGCTGTATAAATAAAGCCCATCTTTAAAAAGATGGACTTTCCTTTATTATTTAATCGCTTTATGAACTTTTAATTTCTTTCCTTTAATTGTTTTGTTTTTCATTGCTTGCAACACTTTGGGACCTTTTCCATTCAGAATCTCTACATACGAGACATTTTCTTGAATGGTAATAATTCCAATATCGTCTGCGGTTACTCCGTCTAATTTTGCGATTGTTCCTACAAAATCGACCGCTCGAATTTTCTTTTTCTTTCCGCCGTTAAAGTACAGCTTCATAATGTCTTTATTTAATGACTCGCTTTTATCTTTTTTAACTTCTGGACGCTCATTAATTTTTTCATTAAAAGCGAATGCTGCCTGCTGTACTTCTTCTTTAGAAGGAGGAGTAGATACTGGAATCGAAAAACCAATATATTCTTCAATTTCCGATAGCATTCTCTCTTCATAAGGCGTTACAAATGTGATAGCCTTCCCTTTTTTACCGGCACGTCCCGTTCTTCCCGTACGGTGAACGTAGCTTTCTTTTTCCAACGGAAGGTCATAGTTAATAACGTGCGTGATATTATCAATATCAATTCCTCTCGCAGCTACATCTGTTGCTACTAAATAGCGGAATTTCCCTTTTTTGAAATCATTCATAACCTCAAAACGGTCTTCTTGCACCATTGCCCCATGAATTTTATCACAAGGATATCCAAGATCATCTAAATCATCTAACAGCGTATTTACCTGCTCTTGCGTGCGGCAAAAAATGATGCAGCTGTCCGGATTTTCTACTGTAGTTACGTCTTTCAGCAGTTCAAATTTACCTTCATTTTGTACTGTTATAACAGAATGGTCAATCGTGCTTGTTGTTAATCCGTTCGCTTTGATTTCAACATCAACCGGCTTCTTCATATATTTGCGAGACAGTTCTTCAATATCTTCCGGAAGCGTAGCCGAGAAAAGCATCGTTACACGCTCACTAGGAAGATGTTGAATAATCGCTTCCACTTGGTCAATAAAACCCATATTGAGCATTTCATCTGCTTCATCAATAACCAAATAACGAATTTTCTCTAATGCCAGCGTTTCTTTTTCTATATGATCAAGCACTCGTCCAGGCGTACCTACAACAATATGTGTTTTTTGCTTTAATTCTACTTTTTGCTTGGCAAACGGTGATTTTCCATAAACAGCTGCTGCTTTAATTCGCTTAAAACGGCCGATATTTGTAATATCTTCTTTTACCTGCGCAGCCAGCTCTCGTGTAGGTGTTAACACTAAGGCTTGGGGCTTATTTTCTTCCCAGTTAACTAATTCACACAGTGGAATGCCGAAGGAAGCCGTTTTTCCACTTCCTGTTTGAGACTTCACGACCACATCTCTTTCTTCTAGCGCAATGGGAAGCACCTTACTTTGTACTTCCGTAGGATGATTGTATTGCAGGCTAGAAAGCGCCTTAGCTACCTTGTCACTAAGACCATATTGACTAAAACTTCTTTGATTCATTTTGTACCCTCATTTATTTTAAATTAGTGATTATCTTTATCATGACCTGATGCACTATGTTTCATTATACTTTAATTCTTGTATGCGCGCTCAAGATTTAATATAGCATTGGTTTGTTAAGCCAAAGAGAAAAGCCGCTCTCTTATTAATAAGAAAACGGCTTTGGTATGAGCGATGAGGGATTCGAACCCCCGACCCCATCCCTGTCAAGGATGTATTCTCCCACTGAACTAATCGCTCGTGATATGTATTGACTATATTATAGAAAGAGTTATCCAATTTTGTCAACTATTTTTCCACAGTCCCCAAGTTGGAAGAACCGTCTTTACTTTTGATAAACTAAAAATATGCCATAAAGGAGCATGACGGGATGAAAGCACACGCTGAATTTTATTTTGATTTTGTCTGTCTACTATGTTTTCTAGCCACTAATCCTTTAAGAGAAGTCAGTAAAGAACAAAAAGCTGAGATTGAAAGAATTTGCTTCCAAAGAAACCATTGAAAAAACGCTGTTACATGAATATTCTGCTAAGCTTAAAGACAAAGAGAAATGATTCACTAAGAGGTGTATTTGATGAATATTAATTATTATTTTAGTCGGTTTTTAGCTAAGAAACCGGATAGTCCAACGTATGAAAACTTAGCTACTTTACAGAACAAGCATATGCTTCATGTTCCGTTTGAGAACTTAGACGTTTTGTCTCAAACTCCTATTATCATTGATTTAGAACGGATCTTTCAAAAAGTAATTGTAAATTTGCGCGGAGGATTTTGCTACGAATTAAACGGTTTATTTGGCTGGCTGTTAAAAGAAAGCGGTTATGAAGTCTCGTACGTTTCAGCTACCGTCAAAAAACCCGATGGCACGTGGACCATTGAAGGAAGTCACGCTACAAACCTTGTAACGGTTGAAAATCAGTCTTATATCGTAGACGTTGGATTTGGAGATTCTGTTCGCAAGCCAATGCCTTTAAATGGCGAAGTAGTAAGAGATGTAAGCGGCTCTTATCGTATGACAAACGTTGCTGAGCATATGTATGATTTGCAGCGATGGGAAGATGATGTATGGAAAACGCTGTACCGTGTGTCTACGCTTCCTAAGAAACTGACAGACTTTACTCCCATGTGTGAGTTCAATCAAACGTCAGCTGATTCTCCGTTTGTACACAAACGCCTTGTTACGATCGCAACACCTACAGGGCGAATTACCCTCTCTGGTGAAACACTAACTGTAACAGACAGCGGAAAAAAGACGAAAAGAAACGTTTCAGAAGAAGAAGTTCCTGATATTTTGCAAAATCATTTTTATATTATCAAAGGGTTTTATTAATATGTCCTTACACAAAAAACCGGCCTCTTATGGGGTCGGTTTTTGTATAGGAGTAATCATCCTGTTTTCTACAGGCGACTTTAAAATAATTGAGGTATTCACATTTCCATAAGGAATCAGTTCATCCACGAGCATTCTAAGTCCATCCATTCCAGACACGGCTGCTTTGATAAAATAAGAAACCGGTCCCGTTACGCGATGACATTCAAGCACATCTTCATTTTGCTCAATAAAGTCTTCAAATTCCTCTGGTTTTCTTTTTAATTCGCTTACTTGAATAAACAGCTGTGTATCTCTCCCTAAAGCTTTCGGAGACACCGTAGCGCTGAAACGCTGTATCACTCCTCGTTCCTGAAGGCGCTGCAGCCTTTCTGATACGCTTGGACGGCTAAGAGCCAGCTTTTTTGATAAATCACTAATCGTCATACGCCCGTCTCTTTGCAAAATAGACAATAATTGTGCATCGATTTGATCCATACAAACCTTTCCTTTCAAAATGAATATAATAAATAAAATCTTTATTCAAGTTGATAACAGAACAAGTATTATTTCCTTCATTTATACATGTGTTTTCTTTATTTAATATCCTATCATTAAAGTAGATAATTGAAAATGAAAATTCCGAAAAAACAAACAAAGGGGTTTATTTATGAAAAAAGTTTTATGGATTATTCTTGGATGTACGATTGCAAGTATTGGTGTTCTTATCTTGCGGCACTCTCACGTAGTGACGGGGGGAACAGCTGGTCTGTCTCTTAGCTTGTCATATGCCCTTCCTTTATCGTTTGCGGTGATTTTTTTTCTCATTAATATTCCTTTTTATCTCTTTTCCTTCTTTCAAATGGGATGGAAATTTACCGTCACAACTATAGGATCAGTGTCTTTGCTATCACTTCTCACTTCACTCGATCACTTGCTTCCTGCTTTTACACTTCCCAGCCTGATGGGTGCTGTTACGGGCGGACTAATTGCCGGTCTTGGCTTATCCATTTTATTTATGAACGGAGCTTCTCTTGGGGGTGCTAATATTCTAGCGTTATTCGCGCAGCGAAAATTCGGTTGGGATCCTGGAAAAGTGAATTTTTCATTTGATTTCCTCGTCGTGCTGTCGAGCATGTATTCAATTGGATTTTCAAAAGGAATTTTCTCTGTTATGTCCATTGCGATTACAGGGTTTGTCATCAGCTATTTCAAACAAAAAATTGCTTTACACAATCAATCGACACCCACTGCTGCCACACACCCTTTAGATAATGTACTCTCTAAATAAAAAACACGATTTAGCTGTGACTAAATCGTGTTTTTCGTTTAAAGCTTTTCTACTTTTATAAAATCAAATTGGGCCTCATATCCTTCTCCTTGAGGACTACAAGCGTAAATCCCAACTTGAACAGGTTCTTTGGATGAGTGCAATAAGTGAGCGATTCGGAGCTGAGTCCAGGAATCTCCATCACTTGAATAACAAACGGTGTAATCATCATTTTTGCGCTGAATTTTAAAATAAAGCGCTGATTTGTTTTGAGTAAAATTTTGACTGGACCAATCTGAGAAGCCCTGGTTGGTTACGACTGCTCCTAATTGGTTAGGGCCATCGGGATTGTATTCAACTGACGTTTTGATCCACGTATCTTTTGATACACGAATCATGAGACCTGCTTGATCGTAGCGATTAACTGGATATGTATGCACCTTTGTCATGATTTCAAAGTCGCCTTCTACTTCACGATAAAGAAAGTGTCCATTGTCCGCTTCAAAGCCATAATGAGTACGCTGCCAAAAATCTGTTTTAGCGTCTGTTTTAATCACTAATCGATTCGTTTCCGTATCAATTTGAAATTGAGCTGGTGGACAATACCAAGAAACGTCTGAATCTAATTTTCCTTCTGAAAAGTTTGTGAAAAATACTAGTTGATTACTCACTCTCTGTCATTCCCTTCTTAGAAGCTATTGTTCTTCTATTTCTATTTTGCCATAATTTAAAGAATAAATAAAATATTTTGATTATTTTTCTAGTAAATTCTTTTCTTTCATAAAAAAATAAGACTCTTTTACATAGAGTAAAAGAGTCTTATTTTTAGATTATTGCATTTAGAATAAGTGCTCCTGCAAAAGCAATAAAGGATAGAAGCGTTTCCAGAACAGTCCATGTTTTGAACGTTTCTTTTACTGTTAATCCTAAATACTCCTTCACCATCCAGAATCCAGCATCATTAACGTGAGAGAACATTAGTGAACCCGCGCCCGTAACAATAACCAGAAGTTCTAAATTAACACCAGACATGTGCTCAATGATCGGTGAAACAATACCCGCCGCTGTTGTTAATGCAACTGTTGCTGAACCTGTAGCGATACGGATTAATCCAGCAATTAAAAATGCAAGTACAAGTGGTGATAGAGATAGATGTTCAGACATTTGACCAATCGTTGTACCTACTCCACTATCGATTAATACTTGTTTGAAGCCACCGCCTGCACCAATAATCAAGACAATAGATCCTACAGGAAGCAAGCATTCTTCCGTTAGTTTTTTAATCACATCTTTTGTCATACCTTGACGTTTTCCAAGCAGGTAAAACGCTGCAAAACAAGAAATTAAAAGTGCAATTAATGGACTTCCTATTAATTCTACAAACTTCACTACGCCGCTTGGCAATCCGTTAATAATAGGCGCTATTGCTGCTAAAACCATTAATAAAACAGGAAGTAAAATAACAAAGAATGAAACGCCTGTACCAGGAAGATTTTTAGATGTTGTCGTGATACGAATTAAATCCGGCTCTCCTTCTGGAATTACTCGTTTGTTAACCCATTTTGCAAAAACTGGTCCAGCGATAACTGCTGCTGGAATTGAAATGATTAACGCGTATAAAAGCACTTTCCCCGTATTTGCTCCGTAAATACTAATAGCTGCCATCGCTCCCGGATGAGGAGGAACGAGACCGTGAACAATTGATAATCCTGCAATAACTGGCAGAGCAATCAATAATATATTTTGTTTTGTTGTTTTATGAATCGAAATAACTAAAGGCAGTAAGATTAAAATTCCTACTTCGAA
Source organism: Priestia sp. SB1 (assembly GCF_038898415.1). Lineage (NCBI taxonomy): Bacteria > Bacillati > Bacillota > Bacilli > Caryophanales > Bacillaceae > Priestia > Priestia sp. SB1. The sequence goes on from NZ_JBBJSS010000003.1 coordinate 771,759, forward strand.
GAAAACAGGAATACCAATAATGAAACCTGCTACTAGCATTGCCCACGGCAATCTTTTCACACCGAATATTCTTACAAAATAATCTGCTACCTGCATGCCAGCGCCTGAATCAGCCATCAGCTTACCTAAAATTGTTCCCAGTGCTAAAATTCCTACTAAGTGTCCTAAAACACCGCCCACTCCCGTTTCGTAAGCGGCAACAATTTTATCCATTGATAACCCAGAAGCAATTGCTAAAAACAAACTCGCAACCGTTAAACTGATAAACGCATGCCATTTAAAAACTGAAACACCTACAATAACAATAACAATTGCGACAACCGTAATAGCTAATAAGTATGCATCCATCTTGCTTTCCACCTTCCCCTTAAGTAAACGCTTTCTTTATGTAGCAAAAAAGCTCTAAACCTGTTAATTTTTTAAAAAATACGTTTTAATTATCGAAATCGTTTACATTAATTAAATCAGAAAACGATTTCATCTTTTTATTACTTAAATTATATGAAAAAAAAATTCTTAAATCAATAAAAAAACTAAAAAAAATTTTATCAATTTTCTTCCATAGAGTTTCAACTCATAAAAAAAACCAATCATGTTAATGATTGGATTTATCTTATTTATTTAGTGATGGTGGGATCAGCGGTTTGACTGTCGATAATTGGTTTTTCGCTTGTTTTTAACGTTATTTCTTCATATTCTCCCGGCGCTAATACACTTTTATCTCCTCTCATGAGATACGTATAGGCGATGATAGAAATGAATAGACCAAATGTCCAGGCATTATCCCATAAAAAGCGCAGTCCAGGAATCAGTAAGCCTAAAACAGGTATGGCCACGCCAATTACTAATGCATAAATACCGTTTTTATTAAAACCAGTTGAATAACTATAGCGACCGTTTACCTCGTATAAATCCTTTAATGCCATCTGTCTCCTTCTTACAAGCCAGTAGTCAGCAATGGCGATGCCGTCTATAGGACCAAGCAGCGCTCCGTATGTTCCAAGCCATCCAAAGATATAATTCCCGAAATTAGACATGATGTACCATGGCTGAAGCAAAATAGCAAAGATACCGGTTACTAGCGCTCCCATCGCAAACGTGATTTTCTTTGGATTCAGATTCTCAATTGCACGGGCCGGCGCCACAATATTTGCTCCCACATTAATCGTTAAAGAAGAAAGCACGATAACGATTGTTCCTAAGAAAATGATAAACGGAGGGAATTTAGCTACTAACGCCACTGGATCCCAAATAGCTTCTCCGAATATAACGATGGTTGCCGAGGTAACAGCAATTCCAATAAATGAAAAAACACTCATCGTCAACGGCAAGGAGAAGGTTTGCGCAACCATTTGGGATTTCTGGCTTCTAGCATATCGACAAAAATCCGGAATGTTCAAAGCGAGCGTCGCCCAAAATGCAATGACTCCGGTTAAAGCAGGGAAAAATACAGCTAGAAATTCTCCGGTGGATGTAAATTTAGAAGGCGTAGATAAAATGGGTCCCCACCCTCCTGAGTTTGTATAAGCCCATATAAAAAGAATAATAGCTGAAATACCAATAACCGGAGCAGCAATCGCTCCTAACACTTTAATTGCTTGCGGTCCTTTATACGCCACTCCTACATTTAAAAGCCAAAAGAGAGCAAATACAATGGCTGTATGACCAGCTAAACCATTCCAAGATGAAAATGAAGCGCTTAGCAGTGTATCAATTGCTTCCGTTCCAATCCATGTATTAATTCCAAACCATCCAGCAGCCACAATAGCCCTAGCCAGTGCTGGGATATGTGCTCCTTTATCTCCAAACCACAGGCGGGCAAATACCGGATAAGGAATGCCAAACTTGGTTCCAGCGTGAGAATTAAGCAAAATAGGAATAAGAACAATTACATTTCCTAAAAAGATTGTACCAATTGCCTGCCACCAGTTCATTCCAAGCGTCATCATTCCGCTCGCCATTGTGTAAGCTGGAATACACAGACACATCCCAATCCAAAGCGTGGCAAAGTTAACTCCTTTCCAAGAATGTTCTTTCATCGTAGTAGGACGTAAATCTTCATTCCAAAGATCGCTGCCGCTCAGCTGATTGTGCGTCTCATCTGTGAGCGTCACAATTCCATCTTGCTCGATTTGTGTTTTCATCCATAAAACCCCTTTTCATAAAATAAGTTCATTTCAAAAAACAAATTTTATTTGAATTTTCTGAAATATAAAGGCGTTTGTGACGATTCCTTCTAGTATGTGATAAATACTAACGTTATTCCTTATTATATTTAATGCGAAACAGGGATACACTGGACAAATTGTAACATTATTTGAGGGAACTTTTATATATTGTGTAGTGTTAACTCTTTTGGTTGTTAGATAACCTAACACACAAAAAATCATCGCCTGAAAGCTTCAAGCGATGATTTTTGAACTTAATGTACGTATTTTTTTTGAAAAGCCGTAATGCTTTCGTATTCTTCTTTAAATAAACGAGCCAAACGAATATAGATAGTCGTTAACTCTTTATATACTTCACTGTTTTCTTTAATTGGATAATGATGATTAGTCGCTCCAACCATATCGGAAACAACGTTTAATGAGTCGACTTCGCCAAGGCTATATAAGCCAAGAATAACTGCTCCTAGACATGAACTTTCAAAGCTTTCCGGCACGGATACTTCTTGGTTAAAAATATCTGCCATCATTTGGCGCCAAAGTGCGGAACGTGCAAATCCGCCTGTTGCCTGAATTTTTGCAGGTTCTCCAATTAACTCTTCAAGTGCCAATAATACCGTATACAAGTTAAAAATAACGCCTTCTAATACGGCGCGAATCATATGTTCTTTTTTATGATGCAAACCTAGGCCAAAGAACGAACCTTTAGCATTTGCATCCCAAAGCGGCGCACGCTCTCCTGACAGGTATGGATGAAACAATAAGCCGTCTGCTCCAGGTTTCACTAAAGCCGCAATATCCGTTAATACTTCATATGGATCTTTTCCAAGACGTTTAGCTGTTTCGACTTCCGACGCTCCAAATTGATCACGAGCCCATCTAAAAATCATGCCTCCGTTATTTACAGGGCCGCCAATTACCCAGTGGTCTTCTGTCAACGCATAACAGAAAATACGACCTTTAGGATCGACTACTGGCTTGTCAGTGACTGCTCGAATAGCTCCGCTTGTCCCAATTGTTACTGCAACAACGCCTGGTTCAATCGCATTTACACCTAAGTTTGATAATACGCCATCGCTTGCACCTACAATAAAGGGCGTATCCGGCAGTAAGTGCATCTCAACTGCAAGCTCTGTGTTTAGCCCTTTCACTTGATGCATAGTTGAAACAGGAGTGGATAGCTGATCTGTCGTCACACCTGCTACTTTTAATGCTTCTTCATCCCACGCAAGATTTTTCAGATTAAATAAACCTGTTGCTGATGCAATCGAATAGTCGATCACATATTCGTTAAACAACTTAAAGAATACATATTCTTTAATTGAAATAAACTTATGTGTTCCCTTCACTAATTCAGGCTGTTCATTAGAAAGCCATGTTAGCTTGGAAAGTGGCGACATCGGGTGAATAGGCGTGCCTGTACGTAAATAAATCTCATGGCCGTTGTATTCATTTTTAATTTTTTCCGTCCATTCTGCACTTCTATTATCGGCCCACGTAATACATTTTGTCAGCGGCTTTCCCTGCTGATCAACGGCAATAACACTGTGCATAGCTGAGCTGAATGAAACGCATAAAATATCCTCAGGTTTTACATCGCTTGTTTTTACAACCGTTTGAATGGTACGTACAACTGCTTGAAAAATTTCTTCAGGATCTTGCTCAGCCATCGCGGGCGTAGGCGAGTATAGTGGATACTCAATCCCATGGTTAGCAATGACTGTACCGTCTACTGAAAATAATACAGACTTTGTACTCGTTGTTCCGATATCTACACCTATTGCATATTTTTTGCTCATGCTGCTGTCCCCCTACTTTACTACTTTACTTATTTACAACACCGTGACCGCCGAATTCATTTCGAAGTGCTGCTACAACTTTTCCTGTAAATGTATCTTCCTCTAATGAACGATAGCGCATCATTAGCGATAAAGCAATAACAGGAGTTGCCGTTTGAAGATCAAGGGCAGTCTCTACGGTCCATTTCCCTTCACCAGAAGACTGCATGACTCCTTTAATACTATCTAGTTTAGGATCTTTTGAAAACGCATTTTCCGTTAGTTCCATTAACCAAGAGCGAACGACAGATCCGTTATTCCAAACGCGCGCTACGGCTTCATAGTCGAAATCAAACTGACTTTTTTCCAGAACTTCAAATCCTTCAGCAATGGATTGCATCATTCCATATTCTACACCATTATGAACCATTTTTAAAAAGTGACCGCTTCCGCTTTTGCCTGCGTACATAAATCCATTTTCTACGCAAATATCACTAAAAATTGGTTCAATTGTACGGAATGCTTCTGCATCTCCGCCAATCATTGTACATGCTCCGTTTCTTGCACCTTCCATTCCGCCGCTTGTCCCTACATCAAAGAAGTAAATACCTTTTTCCTGAAGATCCTGAGCACGTCGAACAGATTCTTTATAATTAGAGTTTCCTCCATCTATTACAATATCTCCTTCTGACAGAAGTTCTTTTAGTTCTGTAATCACATTTTCCGTTACTTCTCCAGCCGGAACCATAACCCATACAACTTTAGGTGAAGCAGGCAGTTCGTTGACTAACTCTTCAATAGTAAAGGCACCAGCTGCTCCTTCATTTGAAAGTTTTTCTACCGCTTCTTTATTCACATCATAAGCTACAACTTCATGATGATTGTCCATTAAATTTAATGATAAATTATATCCCATTTTTCCTAAACCGATTAATCCAATTTTCATTTTACAAACTCCCTTTGAAAAAAAATTTCACATTACCTCCATTATACGAATTATTTTTCATTTTGCAATCGTTTACAAGAAAATTTTTTTCACACATATTTTTGTGCTATACTCTTTTTACTACTAAATTCGTGGAAAGGAACATCAGTTATGACGCAAAATTGTTTAGGAAAAATTCGTTCTCACTATGCTAGATTCAGTGAAAAAGAGAAAAAAATTGCAAATTATATTTTAGAACAGCCGGAACAAATTATTCACAGTACCATTAACGAAGTAGCAGACGATTTAAATGTAGCTGATGCAACAGTCTTTCGTTTTTGCAAACGAATTGGCTTCAAGGGCTATCAGGCGATGAAAATAGCGCTGGCTGCTGAAATTATGACGCCTATTCAGCAAATTCACGAGGAAATTGCTGAAACGGATAATGAAAAAACGATCGCTGAAAAAATCTTTCGCTCCAACGTGCGAACGCTTGAGAATACATTACAAATACTAGAGGGCAATGCTATTGAAAAAGCCGTCAAACTTTTAATGAAGGCCGATAAAGTTCAATTTTATGGCACGGGAGGCTCTTCAGTCGTGGCTATGGATGCTTTTCATAAATTTGTGCGAACAGGAATTAAAACGTTTGCATTTATCGATTCCCATTTCCAGCTTATGTCCGCTTCTCAATTGACGAAACAAGATGTAGCGGTAGTGATTTCTCATTCTGGAACAAATAAAGACACGATGAACATTTTAAATACAGCAAAAGCGAACGGCGCCAAAACGATCGGGATCACGGGTTTTCCTAAATCTCCATTAAGTCAAAACGTTGACGTTTCTCTTTATACAAGTTCAGAAGAAACCGAATATCGATCTGAAGCTCTCGCCTCGAGAATTGGACAGCTAAGCCTCATTGATGCTTTGTATGTTAATGTAATGATTGCAAATAAAGACACCTCTAAACACTCGCTTGAAAAAGTACGCGATGCTATTGCTGAAACTAGAATTTAATGTTTCGCCCTTATATATTCTTCAACTCCAACATCAAACAGAGCATAAAATATATGCTCTGTTTAGTGCGGTTCTTCACTTAAAATTTTCAGGTTTTCATTCTCATTTAACATTTTCTAAGTTGCTACATATGATAAAGCACAACTTTTAAAAAGTAGGTGAAGTGTGTATGGATATTATCTATCGCACTGCAAAACTAGATGATTATACAGAAGTAAATAAAATATTAGGGGAATCACTAGAACTCCACGCAAATGCGCTTCCTTCTATGTTTGATAATCAAATGGCTGTTTTATCTCCAGAACAATATCAAGCTACCCTTTATTATGCAACCATTGATATTCTTGTAGCTCAATATCGAAATCAAATTATTGGAGCGTCTGTTGTTGAATTAAAATATAACCCTCCCACCACGTTAGCTCCGCTTTCCTACACAGCATACATCCAATATTTTGGTGTAAAAAAAGGCTTTCAAAATTATGGGGTAGGAAAAGGTCTTTTTTCTGCTACGAAACAGTGGGCTGTACAAAAAGGAGCAAATGACCTCCAGCTTACCGTATGGGCATTTAACGAAAAAGCACGTGCTTTTTATGAAAGTCTTGGACTGGAAAACTTAAGCTATCTTATGACTACTTCACTACAGCCATAAATCGTTCCATTAACGGAGGCTAGGCACGTATCTCCTACGTGCCTAGCCTCCGTTATTCAAATAAAAGACTAAATCATTTTAACGCGTTAATTTACGCAGCTTATATACATACTAAAAGAAGTTTATTACGTAGCCGGATTGCCTTCTTGCAGCTGTTCTTGTTCATCACGCTGACGGTGAGCCAAACGACTTGCCGCACTAGAAGCTACGCTCGCTACCAAATCATCTAAAAAGGTATTAACTCCTTTTTCTTTTTTACAGTCCAGCTTTTCAATAATACCTACTTTTACTTTATCTAAATAGCCAAAGGTCGTAACAGCGATACTGCCATAGGTTAAAACGGCACCTAAAGCAATCGTTTCGTCAACGCCAAACAACCCTTCGTCTTGTTCTACAATACTTTGAAGAGGTTCTGATAATTTATTTTGCTCAGCTAACTTATCAAGTTCGATTCCAACTAGAAGGGCATGCTGAATTTCTCGCTTTTGCAGTACTCTCTCTACGCTTTCAGCGCATTCCTGAATGGTTAGAGCTGGATGATAAGGAAGCTGTAAATCATACACAATTTCAGCAATATCCAAAACTGTTACGCCACGCTCTTCCAGCAAATTAAATGTTGCCTTTGCTACTTCTTTGCTCGTTGGGATTTTTTTCGCTGTCATGTCTCTCTCTCCTTTTCAAGTTGTTGTCTCTCTTTATACTAAATTCGATGAGAGCCGCTAAAAACCTTTTTTGTTCATCCGCCTGAGTTCATAAACTCGTCACATATCTCTTTAGGCGCTCATTACATTTACTTGCTATAATAAAATTATCGAATCAGGAGGTTTGTCTACTGTGGAAGAAAAACAAAGTAAATTTAGCAGAGGCTTATTATTATTTTTCATTGGCGCAACAGCCCTTTTCTTTATCATCTTAATCGTTCTGTTTCTCATGTCTACTTTTGGAAAAAGCGAAAAAGAAGCTGTGGCTCTGCTCGCAGGAAATCACTATGCTATCGTTAAAGAAGAGAATTCATATACTCTTTATGATCAAAAAGAAAACAAGCCTATTTTGAAAGATGTAAACGGCTATTTCGGTGCTCGCAATATCCGAAGTTATGTAAAAAATGACACAGAATTGGTTTCGATTGATGAAAAAGAAGAGGAATATACGAAAAAACCGCTAAAAAAAGCCACTCAAGCAGAAAAAGATATGTTTAAAAAGATGAAAAAATTAGATTAACAAAAAAACGAATCATCAATCAAGCTGTTTGATTGATGATTCGTTTTTTTGTTAAAGTGGACGCAGGTTTTATCTGTTTCATTCCTTCTAGCAGTTGATTGGAGGGCAAGTCGAAGACTCCTTCGGAAACAGCGGAACAGGTGAGACCCCGCAGGAGCACAAGCGACGAGGAGGCTCACCGGCCGCCCGCGGAAAGCGGAGTCTTGCACGGAAATCAACTGCGGCCGAGCAAGCTGCCCAGATTATATATCCAGATTGTTCATGTTTGGATGAAATTCATTTCGTTACGTCCCAACCTCTTTTTTTAGCAACGCATGCCTCTTTCTCGTCATTCGCTAAAAAATTCGTTACAATAAAATAAAGAACGATTTTCAGAAAATGTGTTACAATAAAGGTAACGCTTTCATTCAAATGCATAGGAGTCGATTATTCATGTCAGAAAGTAAGCGGAAGTTAGAAGAAATTTCTTTTTATAGTGACGCACTGCAAGAAGATGTCACGTTACTAGTCTATTTGCCGTCAAACTATTCTACGCTCTATAAGTATTCTCTACTTATCGCCCAAGACGGAAAAGATTATGTTATGTACGGACGTACACCTCGTTTAATCGATGATTTAATGAACGAGTCAGAAATCGATCGTACTATTTTTGTTGGAATTCCATATAAAAGCGTGGAAGACAGACGCGATAAGTATCATCCAGAAGGAAAGCAGGTAGATGCTTACATTCGCTTTTTAGCACATGAACTTGTGCCATTTTTGGATAAAACATATCCTACATATCAAATGGGAAAATCTCGTGTTCTAATTGGTGATTCGCTTGCTGCTACAGTTTCACTGCTGACGGCCATTGCGTATCCTCACACGTTCGGGAAAGTAATTATGCATTCTCCTTTCGTGAACGATGCTGTATTACAAACGGTCAACTCATTTGCTTCTCCTTCACTTCTGGATTTGTATCATGTTATTGGAACGGAAGAAACGGATGTCAAAACAACACAAGACGGTATATTGAACTTTATTGAGCCTAACCGCCTGTTGCACGAACAAATGAAGCAGCGTGGATATTCTGTTTTCTACGAAGAATTTAATGGAAATCATACGTGGAAATACTGGCAAAAAGACGTAAAGCGGTCGCTTCAATATATGTTGAAGTAGAAAGATATCATATTTTTTGAAAATTTGTTATAATAAGCTCGCTTTATACATATTTTATGATCTTACTTTGGAGGGATTTTTTATGAAATTTGGCGTTGTACTTTTTCCATCTAAAAAATTGCAAGATGTAGCGAATTCTTATCGAAAGCGCTATGATTCTCACTATTCATTAATTCCGCCTCATCTTACATTAAAAGAAGTCTTTGAAGCTACAGAAGACCAAATTGATGAAATTGCGGCTAATTTGCGTAAAATTGCCGAAGAAACAAATCCATTTACATTAAATGTAACGAAAGTAAGCTCATTTTCACCAGCCAATAACGTTATTTACTTAAAAGTGGAACAAAAGCCAGAACTGACGTCACTTTACAATAAACTTCATGAAGGCAATCTCGAACAGCCAACTGAGTATTCATTTATTCCACATATTACAATTGGTCAACGACTTTCAGATGATGAGCACTTAGATGTGTATAGCCAGTTGAAGCTTGTAGATGTCGCTCATGAAGAAACAGTTGATCGCTTTCATTTAATGTACCAGCTTGAAAATGAAACATGGACTGTGTTTGAAACATTTCGTCTTGGAAAGGGATAAGATACGTGAACATCAAAGTACTAACGAACAAACAAGATCCTTCTGATGCTTACTTCGTACGTCAAAAAGTATTTGTAGAAGAACAGCAGGTTGATGTAGAGCAAGAAATCGATGAATACGATTCCGAAGCCCTGCATTTAGTTGTATACAAAGGAACTACACCAATTGGGGCAGGACGCTTCCGTATGGTAGAGGACTATGGAAAAGCTGAACGAATCTGCGTTCTTTCTTCTTATCGAAAAGACGGTGTAGGAAAGCTTTTGATGGATAAGTTAGAAGAGATCGCAGCAGAGCATGAGATTGAAAAGGTTAAGCTGCATGCTCAAACGCATGCGGAAGGATTTTATAAAAAGCTAGGCTACGTAACGGTTTCAGGTGAATTTATGGATGCTGGAATTCCACATGTAGAGATGGTAAAGAAACTAAGTAAAAAACACTAGGAATTGAACCTGGTGTTTTTGCTTTTTTAAAGGATAAGAACCTTTGCTTTGCTTATACTAATACCTAATCATGTGAATTAGGTGAAAATATGGATGAACTTATCGGAATTGCACTAGAACTCTTTATTGGATTTATCTGCTTGTTTATCTTAACTAAATTTTTAGGCAGAGCGACGATCACTCAGCTTACCACTTTTGATTTTATCTCTGCTCTTGTACTAGGAGAGTTAGTAGGAAATGCGTTATATGACTCAGAAGTAGGCATAGGCAAAATTTTATTTGCTGTTATCTTTTGGGGAGCGCTTATTTATGTCACCGAAGTTATTACTCAAAAAAATATTCGCCTGCGCTTGTTTCTAGAAGGACGGCCATCTATTATTATTCGAAAAGGGAAAATTTCGTACAAAGAACTTAGCAAAAATCGATTAGATATCGATCAACTTCTTCATATGCTGCGTTCAAAAGACATATTTTCCATTCGTGAAGTTGAATATGCGATTTTAGAAACAGATGGCTCGCTAAGCGTATTGCCAAAATCTGATTATGCTAAGCCAACAAGAAGCGATCTGCAGCTGCCTCCTTCTGAACCTGTTTTATCTATCGCCTTCGTCAGTGATGGACGTTTGCTTTTGAAAAACTTAATTCAGTCAGGCTTTGATGAAGACTGGCTAAAGAAACAGTTAAAAAAACAGGGATTTACCGATTATAAACAGGTGCTTTATGCTGAATGGCAGCAGGGCCGTACACTTTTTATTGAATCTTACTAAGGTGTTTTTTACTTGTTCATTGCTTTGTTAAAAATCGTGATCGCATTCATTCTGCTGCGTTCACGATTTTTTCTATTATACCCGTGTATTAATCACTAGGCCCTTATTTGTTAGCTTGCTGTATACACGCTCTGCTGCTTGAAGCTTTTTTCGCTTTTGTACGGAACTTGGCGTCAATTCCAATGAGTGAGAACGCGATTCAAACTCTTCGTCAAAGCTTTTTTTCTGGACAGGCCAAATACGATTTGAAAAAGAAGCATTATTTTTTTGAAGGCGATTTGCATATTGAATAGATTGATAAGGTGTGACGGGCAGTATATATCCCATATGAACCCTCCTCTTTTTCAAGATACCTTCTACTCCCAGACCTCAGTATTTTTCGCAAGAAGTATCGACATTGAAACAGCTCACTTACGCCCTCTTCTAGACTTGTTCAAAACAGATAGCACTTTGTATCTATACCGCCTTTTTTTGAACATATGTGATCTCTTACTCAATATATACCCTTTTTTACATCGTATCCCTCCAAAAATATCCGTACTCTTTTTAAAAAAAGATGATTTTGATATGATAGACTTTGATTATAGAATAAAAACTGTGCGTATATACACATCTATATCGATGTAGAACAAGAGCGGCTTCTTGCTTTAACTCCCTCTTATTTACTATTGATTGTTCATGTTTTACAAAGGAGGCCATGTTTTTTGCAACGTGCACTTTATCAAAAACAGATACTTAATCTTGCTATAACGGCTAGAGACCGATTTCAATATTTATATGAAGCTAGTCTCCGAGGAGAAATAACATGTGCTCACTGCGGAGAACCAGTTAAATTATATCTGGGGATTGAACATTCTCCTTACTTTTATCATGCTCAAGTTCCTCATGAAAGAGAAGAGTGTTCAGACACACTATCAGAAACAACAGCTGTACAACAAATAAAAGAAACTCCGGCTGAATACAGAGAAACCAATGGATTTCGTATTCCTAAAGGACGAGCTATTGGTGAGAAAAATTCAACTGTAAAAGAGAAAGCGACATGGAGGTCTTCCGCGCCTTTTTCAAGTATTCCTGCTTTTCGCTCAAAACCACCTGTTCCTAAACACTCTGACTCTCCTTATTTAAATGAGTTTAAAGAGAGCGGTATTGAATTAGATTCGAACCAATGGAAAGCTGTTACACATTCAGAAGGACCTCTTCTTATTCTAGCCGGTGCAGGAAGCGGAAAAACGCGTGTGTTAACAGCTCGCACCGCATATATGATACAAGAAAAACAAATTGATCCAAAATCCATTATGCTGGTGACTTTCACGGCTAAATCAGCTAAAGAAATGAAAGAACGATTGGCTACATATCCAAAGATGTCCGGCTTACATCTTCGTCAAATGCTAGTTGGAACTTTTCACAGCATTTTCTTACGTATGATTGTTCATCACAACCCTCAAGCGTGGCAAATGGATCGCCTGCTGAAATGGGATTGGCAAAAAGAACAGATCGTGAAAGAAGCAGCAAGAGAGCTCCACGTGGATGAAAAAGATTTCCCGTTTGACCAGGCACTTCAGCAAATCGGCTATTGGAAAAACACGCTTGTTGGCGTGAAAGATGTTCGCCCAAAAGACAAATGGGAACAAGATGTGCACTTTTTATATCGTCGCTATGAAGAAGTCAAAAAGCAAAAACAGCTATTCGATTTTGATGACATGCTGTATGGATGTTATGAAATGCTAAAACAAAATCCCGATTTGCTAACTCGTTATCAAAAAAGATTTCGCTATTTTTTAATTGACGAATTTCAAGATATCAATAAAGTTCAATATAAAATTATGAAAATGCTAAGTGAAGACTCTAAAAACTTGTGTGTCGTAGGAGATGATGATCAATCAATTTACGCTTTCCGCGGAAGCGACCCTTCGTTCATCTTAAACTTTGAAAAAGATTTTGCTCATACAACTGTTATTACGTTAAACCAAAATTATCGTTCAGCTCACGCCATCGTTTCTTCCGCTAATAAAGTGATTGCACGAAATACAGCGCGCCGACAAAAAGAAATGGCTGCCCAGTTTGATAATGAGTTGAGACCTACCTTCTTCTTTCCATACGACGAAGAAGAAGAAGCAACAATGATTGTAACGGATATGAAAGAAAAGATTAAGCAAGGAGCTTCTCCAACTGACTTCGCGGTCTTGTACCGAACTCACGCTTCTTCACGCGCCATCTTTGAACGTTTATCGCAGTCAAACCTGCCATTTTCAATCGAACAAGATGCGGATTCGTTTTATAAAAGAAGAATGGTTCGAAGTTTACTTTCATTTCTACGCTTGAGCGTGAATCCAAATGACGCAAGTTCGCTACAAGATTTAGTGAACGCACTCTTTTTAAAGAAAACAGCAGTCAATGACTTAAAAGCAGCAAGTATTCTTCATGACGGTACATTTATTGATGCGCTTGAATATCTTCAAGATTTAAAACCGTTTCAGCAAAAAAAGCTCAAGAAAGTAATTCCTTTATTCAAGTCGCTAAAATCAATGTCTCCTTCTTTGGCACTTGAGACGATTTCTAAAGATATGGGATTCGATGATTTTGTCAAAAAACGCGGAAATGAAGGAAATATGATGGAAAAAGGTTCGGATGACGTGCGGGATTTAAAAGTTGTAGCACGTAAATTCAAAACCGTACCTGAACTGTTAGAGCATGTGGATCATATGATTGCCATGAACACAGAGATGAAAGCTTTAAGCAAGCAATTTAATGAAAGTATTCAGCTAACCACCATTCACCGAGCAAAGGGTCTTGAATATAAGCATGTATACGTACTGAGCAGCGTAGACGGAGGATTGCCTCATGATTATGCACTCGAAGCTTATCGAGGCGGAGATGATGTGCCGCTTCAAGAAGAACGCCGCCTTTTATATGTAGCCATGACGCGTGCACAGAATTCACTTTACTTATCTGTTCCGCAAACTAGAAGAGGTAAAACCGCTTATCCTTCAAGATTTCTGAAGTCTTTTATAAAAAAAGTATAAAGCAAAAAAGGCTGGGACAAAAGTATTTTAGTCAAATTGAAGTACGAACGGTTAATCAAAATTATTGATTAACCGTTCGTACTTTTTATTGTCATGTACATGTAGAGTTAATATATTTAGTTGCTTCTAGCTGTTGATTGGATTGATTTCGCTATGTTTCAACCTCTATTATTAACCAAACATTCCACTAAGAGGTAGATATTCATAAGTAGATGCGTTACACTACGTTATGTACTGCATTACTATATTTTAGGAGGTTCCATTATTGAACGCAAAGCTTATTCATGAAAATGAAAAGATTTTTTTCATTTTGTGTATGGTTATCAGCTTATTAACCTATTTGTTTTTAATTATTTCACTCGTCGGCATTCTCTACATTGCAATCGGTTTTTTCATTACATTTATGCTACACGGTTTCTCTATTGCTCAAATTCGCAATAATGGAGTTAGATTGACAGAGAAGCAGTTCCCGCACACTTATCATCAGGCAAAACATTTATCTTCAGAGCTGGATTTAGAGCTGCCCGATATTTATATTGTTCAATCAGGCGGCTTATTAAACGCGTTTGCTACACGTTTTTTTGGACGTCACTTTGTCGTTTTATACTCCGACATTGTTGAAATGATTGAAGATAATCAAGAAAAAGAACTTTCTTTTATCATTGCCCACGAATTAGTTCATATCAAACGTAAGCACACACTCTACCACTCACTTATTCTACCTGCTCTTTGGGTTCCTTTTTTAGGAAAAGCTTACTCTAGGGCCTGTGAATATACATGTGATCGCACAGCTTCCGTTGCGATTGGTGATGCAAAAGCTGCCACTCAAGCACTAACTATACTTGCGGTTGGTCATTGTCTAAATAAAAAAGTAAATCAGGAAGAATTTGTTCATACGCACTCACAGGAAAAAGGTTTTTTTATGTGGTTGAATCAAGCTACTTCAACTCACCCTCCTATCGCTCATCGTATTAAAGAAATTAATTACTTAGCACAGCATCCCGAACTGTTTGATCTTGATTCTAACGCATTTCAAACAAATGAAATTGCCTAAATGGAAAAAAGCCCTGACACCTCAGGGCTTTATATAAAAATATTAAATTATTTTTTCTCATTTAGCATTTTAGCGATGGTCGCAAAATCAATGGATTGATTATTGTTTGCAATCGCCTTAACAATTTGTTCTTCTTTTTGTTTTGAAATTGGCTTATTCGCAATTTGTGCTACTCGCTTCACAATATTACGCACCGTTTGCTCATCTTTAAAATTAGCATTTTGTACAGAATTCGCAAGTTCAAAAATATCCTTCATATTAACGCCTGTTTTCTTTTCTATATTTTTAAACATATTATTATCCATTTTGCATGACCTCCTTTATTTATACTTCATCGTATGCACCATGTGCCTAGATGGTGCCCTTTACATTTAATAAAAAAATAAAGTGCGAGTGAAACTTCACCCGCACTTTTCGGTGCCTTATTCATAGAAGGGATTAATTGTAAAAACAAACACAACCAACAATAATTAATAGAATGAATAATACAACGATTAACGCAAAACCACCGCCGTAGCCACCACCGTAACCACAACCACCGTAGCCAAATCCGCAGCCCATAATATTACACCCCCTCTGTTTTACTCTCTATACTGTATGTTCAATAATATGATTTTGTATGGGCTTTTCAACTGTGTACATTAAATTTCATTGTCCAAACGGATCTTCAGCATCTTGCTCATCAAGTCTTTTTACATTTTGCTGCAGTTTCCTCTCTTGCTGTTCCATCTGATTTTCTGCTTTTTCTACTTCTTTCATTCTCTTTCGATGTTCTCCCATCATATGCTGTTCAAAAAACCGTTCAAATTCATCAAAAAAATCTGGCATCTCTACACCTCTCTCCACTCCATGTAAAAAAGCATTGTCCGAGTGACAATGCTTCTATTGCTTATCGCTTTGGTAACTTTGAACCGCAGCCGCAACCACCTTGTTTTGGAGAAGGGTACTGGACTGGCTTAGGAATGGCATGCCCTTTCTTCACCGATTGTTTTGTCATTGGTTGTGGATGATAAGGCAGGGGCTGAGGGTATTGATTAGGATTATAATTATAATGATAATACATCATGTTTCCCTCCTTTTCACAGCATCCTATCTATAACATTATATTCAGGACTAAAGAAAGACGTTCTATCTTATTTGTCCATTTTGCGCTGCAGGGACAAAAATAAATCCGTGCTGTTTTTTTGTTTCCTCACTCTCGGTCTTTCTCCTCCCTTTTGCTCTGTCACTTCACGCAGCCGATTTTGCAGTTCTTGAATTGTCCCTTGAGCTTGATGATTGTACTGTACAATAGACTGTTCGGTTTTTGATTTTTGTTCATTGACGCATGCTTTAAGCCAATCTATTTTTTCCTCTAGCTTCTTTTTTTCTTCTTCATGCTTTTGCTGTAATTCCAATAACTCTTCCTTCATATCTTCATATTCAAATTCTTGGTGCTTGAATTTTTGATATTCTTCTTTATAAAAAGCCAACTCCGACTTCAATGAAGCAATATATTGTTTTGTTTTTTCCTCGCTCATGCCCTTCACTCCTCCATTATAAATAACCCACAGCTTCTAAAAAATCAGTTAAAGATGAATAACACTTTTTATTAACATGAATATGCTGTAATTGAGTTTATTATTTCCTTCATTTTTTATGCTCGCTCCAACTAGGATTTATTCCGATAAATTCCGCTTTTACTAAGGAACATAAAAGCAGGTCATTCATACACTATAGTAGTCCGATACCTAGTAACGAAAAGCGTAAAGGAAGGACAATTAAAATTAGGAGGTTTAAAAATGGCAGAACTTTTTGAATCATTATGTATCCGCGTACCTAAAGTGTACGACTGGGTTAGACGTCAAGTTGTTTTACCACAAATCTTTACGAACGACACTTCATTATTTGAAGAAGAAGCACTTAAAGATTTAGGCCATGACGTAGAAGTGGAAATTGTTTTAACAGATAGTGAAGGTCACCCTGTAGATCCTTCAGATGAAGACGCACTTGATAACGTGATTGAGCTTGTGCCGCACGGTGGTCGCAGACCTAAAAAAATTGTGTTACCAGATGGAGAAGTTGTCGTTCTTCATGAAGTAAAATTATCAATTAGCGGCTTTTACCGAGTTAAGTTAATTGAATTGAATGGACATCACAAACACGATGAGGTTGAATCTAGCGTTATTCCTTGGAAAATACATCAAACATTCTATTTATGCGCCCCGGAAGGAACAGAACCTGTTGTCCACCTTGAATCTTTTGAAGGAACTGACGGTTCTCTCAGATTATCAGATTGTCACTTACAGCAATTAAGCTTTGATCTTATGTTATGCCTAAGTGTTCAAATTGAAAAAGATGTTAAAGTTGAAGTAGAAGGAAGCTTCTGCTACCCTCGCCCTGAAATCATTTCTACAAGCAGCTGCTCACCTATTGAATATCCACCTCAATGTGATGCTATTTTCCCTGGAAGACCACATCACGATGATTTTGATGGAGACGATGTAGAGTCAGGCTTCGACCATCACGAATTTGATTAACAAGATAAAAAGCCAGAGGAGAATATTTCTCCTCTTTTTTCATCCTTTACGCGCTTTCTGCATACATATAAATAAAACTGCTATGGGCAGCTCTAACGACCAGATTAATTTATAGCTCAGCAGGAAAGGAGACTACTAGATGAGTCGTAACTCCCCTTCCCCTAAAGATGATCTAACTCAATTAAAACAAAAGCTCATACACTATAAATCAGAAATTCGAAACGTGCAAAACCAACTGAAAAGCTATGAACGAGCTTTAGAGCGAGAAAAAGAAAATACATCGTTTTGGAAAAAGAAACACGCTGAGACGCTTTCTACATCTGAAAAAGAAGTAGAAATTGAAGAATTAGAAAAAGAACTGGATTTACTGAGAAACGAGCTTTCCGAACAAAAAATTATTGCCGAAGCGTTTCGAGAAAAAGCTTCAAGGAAACAGCCCGTTATTGAAGAAAAAATCGTGGAGAAAGTAATTGAAAAGATTGTAGAAAAACCCATAGAAAGGTTCGAAAAAAGCGATATCCTCTGTTTCTTCCAACATTCCATACTGCTGCCAGAACAAGATGAAAGCGAGCTGATGATGTTCGGCAACGTAATTATTCAAAATCAAACGAGCAGTACTTTATACTCTCCAACACTTTGCTTAAAAATGAAGCCTACTGCTTCTGCTATGTTAAGCGGGAAGATCATTGATGAAAAAGATATTGAAGCTTCTAGTGTCCCCTCTTCTTCTTTAGAATGGCGCTACGCTCATCCAAAATGGAACGAAAAAATTCAAAATGACGGTGAATATTGGATTAAACCCATTAAGCAAACAGTATTAAAGCCCAAAGGCAAATTACTATTTGACTCTTTTCAAGTAGTCATTCCTCTCTCCACTGATACAACTTCATTTATCCTAGAAGGCTTTTTCTATAGTGAAGAGTGGCAGGAAGGTATTCCTTTTTTAAATAAAGTTGTGCTAAATTTCCCTTAATCATTAAAAGACATATTGACGATCAATATGTCTTTTAACTCGTCCATTTATTTCATAAAAGATTCTATAATTCCTGCACACCCTGCAATAGCTAAGATTGTAATAACAGGAATAGCAATGTGCGGGACCGCTACATAACTAAAATAAATTCCTACTGCACACCATATGCCTGTACACCAATAGCAGCTGAGCAGTTCTCCAATCCACCTTTGCAGCCCCTTCCCTTTTATCTCCAGGTACGTTACCGTATTTCCTTGTTCATCTTGATCTTCTACAATTTTGTGAAACGGCTTCCGAATAAAAGCCGTAATTTTATCAAAAACAATTAGACGAGTAAGTCGAAACGTTGCAAAGATAAATAGCGTTAGATAAATCCATGTCATCTTCATTCCTCCGTACATTCACAAACTTATGAAAATAAAAGCTAACGTGCTTTTTCACTGTTAGCTTTTAAAATTACTTAAATTTTAACGATAGATATGGTTTGAATATCATGAAATGTCAATACTGTTTTCTCTTTATTAGGAGGAACGCTTACGTATAAACTTCCTTCTTTTAATTCTAAAATTGTTCCTATATATTTTTGATTTTGGCACGTAATTTCACAAATTGGCTGAGACATATGAGGCGGGAAGCTGCATAGAAATTCAACTTTTTCTTTAATCGTCATAGACTGAAACATTTTATTTGGCTTTTTATTCTCTGATTGCGGTATATCCACGGGAACAATTGAACGCTCTTCCTTTTTTTCATTCTTAATCTCTTCCACTTTTTCTACGTCAGGCTCTTTGACTTCTTGAATAGAAGAAAAGCTGGGCTCTTCTTTTAACACGTGCTCTTTCTCTATTCCTTTATTGTCTTGCTGTTTTGAACTAAAATAATATTGCATAGAACGCTGGTTTTGCGTAGCGTTTGGCTGGACAATGTACATTAGCGGCTCATTTTCTTCTGACTTAGATTTTGAGTTAGTCATGAAGCATACCTCCAATTGCTTGTTATCGTTCTTTTAAAAATGTATGCTTGCACACGGAAAAACTTGTTTATTTTTTTGCGGCAGCCTTTTTAGAAATAAAAGCAGCACTATACTTTTTTATATAATTTAGGAAAATACCACAAAAGAAGTTGAGATATAACTAAATTAATTCAATCTAAAGACGCATAAATAGGATACATGAGCTGAACGCTTGTTACACCGCCGTTGATTTCCGTGCAAGACTTCGCTTTCCGCGGGCGGCCAATGAGCCTCCTCGTCGCTTGCGCTCCTGCGGGGTCTCACCCCTTCCACTTTTCCCCCAGGAGTCTTCGTCTTGCCCTCCAATCAACTGCTAGAAAGAGCTAAACAGATGAAACTTATTTTCAAAACAACAAAAAAAAACGAACCACTAATCAAACATGTTGATCAGTGGTTCGTTTTTCACTTGAGCTAAAATACTTTTGTCTCAGTCTCTTCCTCTCATTCAATCAGGTAGAAAACTAAATCCAGCTAAATACCTTTATCTAATTTTATACTCAAGAAGCATACGCAATTCATTCACATACGAACGAGACCCCGTTACAATCAAACGATCATCAAATTCAAGCTCTGTATCGCCATGAGGTACAATAGAATCTTTACCTCTGAAGATTCGAACAAAAATCACATCTCCTGTAAACGGGAACTTACGAAGCTCTACCCCCTCGTATTTAGGGTTACGCATATTAATTTGATAAAGTGCTGTTTCTTGATTCGTTAAGATATTTAAAATATTTGGCGATTCGATTAAAGCTTTTAGCAATGCCGTTGTAGATAACAGCACAGAAAAAACTTCAATGTTATTTTCTTTCATCTTTTCATCTAAGACAGGACTTTCTACGCGGGCAATAACCCGTTCTGTACCATACTCTTTTGCAAATAGAGCAATGTCGCTATTTCTTTCTTCTTCCCCTGTTGTTACAACTAATACATCCGCATCTAAAATTCCCATACTTCTTAACGTTTCCTTACTATATCCATCGATGTCGACGATATTAAAAATGGAATCCGACGTACGGTTTTCAATTTTGTCCTGAGTAGGATGATAAATCGTCACATCATATAAATCAAGATCCATTTCTCGAATAACCGGGAGTGTAAATTGATTTGCACCAAGCATATTAACCTTCAGCTTTCTATCACTGATTTCTGGCTTTGGAAACAGCTTTCTAAAGATAATAGGTGTAATAATACATGTAATAATCGCCACCAAAATCAGCGCACCGGACATTTGTGAATCAATCACACCAATATTTTCACCAACCGTTGCTGCCGCAATAACGAGTGATAAAGTCGATGTTAAAAGAAAACCCGATGCCAAAACGGTTTTCATATCATACCATTTTCTTAAGATTAACGCTGGAACTAGCTTGGATATTAATAATGCAATGAATAATAAAGGCATTAAAATCAGCACTTTTTTATCACTGAACAATGACCAAACGTCAAGCTTCACTCCTACCATCACAAAAAAGATAGGAATTAAAAAACCGTAGCCAAACGAATCTAATTTATGAACTAAGTTTTTATTAGGCGCAAGAAGAGAAACGAGTGATCCCGCTAAAAAAGCGCCTAAAATGTTTTCAACACCAATTGACTCCGAAAGGCCCACTAGAATGATAATGAGTGCAAATACGGCGCGCGTGTCGATTTGAATTGTACCTTTAGACATTGTCTCAAGAAACGATCGGTTTTTAAACTGCTTCCCTATGAAGTATAAAATCACTCCTACTCCAAATAAAATTAAAATCAACCATGTATTGCTATTTCCTGATTTATCATAGACGGAAGCAAATACGGCTAGTAAAATCATCGTGACTAAGTCCGCAATAACCGCAATCAATAAAATGGTTTGTCCAATTGGCTTTTTCATAATCTGTGCATCTTTTAAAGTCGGCACTACTACTCCTAGTGAAATGGTAGAAATAATAAGCGTCATCAAAAAGGCATTATCAATAAAACCGGTCCATACAAAAACATAGGACAAAAATAGTGAAACCGCAAAGATAGCTGCAAACACTAGTATAGAAATGGAAAAAGCATTTGGCACCTTCGCTCCTGATGCCTTTTTGTCTTTTGAATTTCCTCCAGCAAAAGCAGAAAAATCAATTTCCAAACCACTTAAAAACATCAAAAAGATAAAGCCTAAAGTGGAAAGTGTTTCAAGCCACATATCCTGCTCCACAAGGTCAAAACCACTTTTCCCTATAATTAATCCCATAATAATTTCAGCTACGACTACAGGTATAATGTTGAGTTTAAACCGATGCAAAAGTATAGGCGTTAAAAAGGCCAAACTAATGACGATAACAAGTGATGTAAAGGACGCGTGCTGTTCCATTAGATTCCCCTCCTTTTACCTTCGCTATTTATAAAACGAAGACGTTAGTATTCAAAATTAAAGGTTAATCATAAAAGCTTGAAGGTTCTCTGTCAACTATATGAACTGATAATGAAAATCCGACATGATTACTCATGTCGAATTCCAAAGTCCCTTCATTATTTTAAATAACTCATAAACGTTGTGGCTAGACCGAAGTAAATTAAAATACTGATAAGATCATTGATCGTTGTAATAAATGGTCCTGATGCGACTGCAGGGTCAATTTTGAATCTGTGCATGAGAAGCGGGATAAACGCTCCTGCTAGTGTAGCCACAATCAATGTTGAAAATACAGAGACGCCTACCAAAGCGCCTAAAATCAGATCTCCCTGCCAAATATAAACAATTAATACAACTAAAAGTCCACATGATGCGCCCGTAATCATTCCGGTAGCTGCTTCTCGGATTAACAGCTTAAATTTGCTTTCTTCTTCGATTTCTCCCGTCGCCAGTCCGCGAACCGCAACGGCTAGTGCCTGTGTTCCTGTATTACCAGCCATACCGCCAATTAAAGGTATAAATACAGCTAAAATAGCTACTTGATTCAACGTATCTTCAAAACGTCCAATTAAACTCGCTGTCATCATTCCTAAAAACAGCAAAATGATCAGCCAAGGCAGCCTCTTTTTGGCCGCTACTAAGGGATTGTGGTCAATCGTATCATCTACATCACTAATACCGGCTAATTTAGAATAGTCATCCGATGCCTCTTCATCAAGAACATCCATCACATCATCAACCGTAATAATCCCTAGAAGATGCTGCTGAAAATCAACAACTGGAAGCGCAAGAAAGTTGTAATCGCGCATAATGCGCGCAACTTCTTCTTGGTCTTCTGCTACTGACACGGATACAACTCGTTCATTCATAACTTCGCTTATCATCGTATCTTCATCTGCTATAATTAAATCACGAAGAGAAATAACACCTGCTAGATGCTTTTGTTCATCAATAACAAATACATAATAAATCGTTTCCGCTTCTGGAGCTTCCCTGCGTAGAATGTGCATAGCTGAATGTACGGTTTGATTTTCACGAATGGCCACAAACTCAGTCGTCATAATACTTCCAGCGGTATATTCCTCGTAATGAAGCAGCTCTTTAATTTCATCGGCTGCTTCTTCATCCATAATCGTTAAATAGCTCGCCACTTGTTCTTTATCCAATTCATTTAATACGTCAACGGCATCATCCGCCGACATTTCCGACAGCATGTCTGCTGCAAAATTGGGATGCATTTCTGAGAGAATTTCTTGATAATCTTCTTCTCGTATCTCTACATTTTCAAAGATATCCGCCATTTCTTCCGGAGATAACATCTCGTACAGCGCAAACCTAGAAGGCTCATCTAATTCTTCAAAAAATTGAGCTTGGTCATACGTATGCATATGTAAAAATTCTTCACGAAATGCATCGATTTCATTTTTTTCTAGAAGTGATAATAAATGTTCGGCGAACCATGCTTTTTCTTCTTTTTCAATTGAATCTGTCATGTCTTCAACCTCCCTGTCGCACAAAACTCATTTAACTTTATGATGAATTTTGTTTTTTTTCAACTCATAGCTCTTTACTCTTTTCCCAATAATATATAAGTTCTACACATAGTTTGCTCCATATAAGGGTAATTTTATATCGTCAAAGGAAAAACCTTTTAAGGATGTGGATAAAAGATGAAAGTAGATATAATAGGCGATATCCATGGATGTTATAATGAATTAAAAGCGTTAACAGAAAAACTTGGGTATGAGTGGCAAGACGGGATTCCTATCCACTCTGACGGACGGCGCCTTGGATTTGTAGGTGATTTAACAGACCGAGGACCTCATTCACTAAAAGTGATTGAGCTCGTATGGTCACTTGTAATCAAGCATCAGCAAGCTTACTACTGTCCAGGCAATCACTGTAATAAGCTATATCGCTTCTTTTGCGGTAACAAAGTGGAAATTACTCATGGGTTAGAAACGACCGTTGCTGAGTACGAAGCCTTGCCTTCAAGAGAGCAGAAATTCATTAAGAAAAAGTTTATTGAGCTTTATGAGCAATCACCTCTATATGTGCAGCTTGATCAAAATCAATTAATTATTGCTCACGCCGGCCTTAAAGCTGAATACATCGGCAGAACAGATAAAAAAGTTAAAACCTTTGTGCTATACGGAGACATTACGGGTGAAAAACATCTAAACGGTATGCCTGTCCGACGGGATTGGGCCCAACATTATAATGGAAAACCTTTTATCGTGTATGGGCATACACCCGTAGTAAAAGCCAGAAAAATTCATAATACCATTAATATTGATACGGGCGCAGTTTTTGGAGGGGCTTTAACGGCGTTTCAGTATCCTGAAGGGAATATTATATCGGTGCCTTCATCTATGCCTTATGTAGAGGAAAAATTTAATCACTTCGTGTAAAAAGAAAGTCGCTTTTCATTTAAAAAGCGACTTTTATCTTACGATTTGAAGTTTCTGCATATCTGGCGGCAAAGGTGCTGTAAAAGACAACGTTTTTTGTAAAAAAGGATGAAAAAAAGTGAGCTCATAGCTGTGGAGAGCTTGACGAGAAATAAGATGATTCGTTCCGCCATATAGGGTATCTCCAAGCAGTGGATATCCTTTATAAGCCATATGAACACGAATTTGGTGAGTTCTCCCCGTCTCAAGCGAAAGAGCAACTTCTGTAAAAGAAGAATACGGACGAAGCGCCGTATAGTGTGTAATAGCAAACTGCCCATCTTCTCTTACTTCCCGTTCGATGATACTTGACTCTTTTCGGCCAATCGGTGCCTCTATCGTTTCCTTGCCAACAAGCTTACCATGAACAAAAGCTCGGTACACGCGTTTAATTTCATGTTCTTTTTGTGCTTTAGAGAATAAGTAATGAACGTGCCTATGCTTAGCTACAATAAGCAGCCCAGATGTGTCTCGGTCTAACCTGTTCACAAGATGAACAGTCGAGTTAATGTTATTTTTCTCATAATAATAGAGCACAGCATTACTTAGTGACCACGTTAGATGTTCTCGAGAAGGTATACTTGGCATGTTTGGCTGCTTATTCAAAACTAATATATACTCATCTTCGTATACAATATCCAAAGGTATAGCTTTAGGAAGAAGACTTTCACTTGCTTTTTCTGGTGGAAACGCCACCTTGATTTCGTCACCTTTTTGCAGAATATATCGAACCGTTGCATGCTTTCCATTTACTTCAATCGCTCCTCCTCTGAACTTAATGTCCGTCAGCGAAGCTTTGGAAATATCATGTTCTTTTAAAAATTCACGAACCGCTACACCCTCGAAAGAATGATCTACGGTCCAACTCAACGTAAAAACTTGTTTCATTCTCTTCCCTGCCTTTAATCATCACATACAAAAGAGTCTCTGACACGCTGCCAGAAAGGAAACGCGCGAAAGCGAGCAAATCGAATTTTTTCGCTTGCTACCCGAAATTGAATCGACTTTACATCTTTATGTAAAAGAGTTAAATGATCAATGGTAATTTGAAAGTCTGCGTCGTTAACAGGCTTTAACAGCGCTGTATGATGTCCAGGAAGAACCAATGGAGAACCTATCGTACGGAATACTCGATTGTTAATAGAAGCCATTTCAGCAATTTGAATAGCTTGAAGCGAAGGATGTAAAATCGCGCCTCCAAGGGATTTGTTATAAGCTGTACTTCCCGAGGGAGTGGATACGCAAAGGCCGTCTCCTCGGAATGTCTCAAATCGCTGCCCTTTAATTTCCACATCCATTACTAAAGAGCCTTCTACACTTTTCACCGTACATTCATTTAGAGCTAAATATCGAGCTTCGCGTCCACCGTTCGTATAGCGGATAATCACTTCGAGCAGTGGATACTCTACAGTCTGATAGGGTGTCTTTGCAATAGCAATCACCAGCTTCTCAATCTCATCAGGTGTCCAATCTGCGTAAAAGCCTAAATGACCGGTATGAACCCCAATAAAAGCCGTCTTGTCAAGTCGGTTTCGATAGCGGTGAAACGCGTAGAGAAGCGTTCCATCCCCCCCTACTGACACTACAATATCAGGCTGGTTTTCATCATATTCTAAATGAAAATCTAATAAATACGTTTTCATTTTTTGCATAAGCGTATTTGATATTTGGTTGCCTTTTGATGTAATAGCAAATTTTATTTTCTCCACCTAATTCTCTCCCCCTATCCATCCAGTGTACAAAGCTGTTGCTGAGTAATACCTAAGATTCTTCCGCCGATTCTTTTTTTCGTGAGAAAATAGCCTGGGCTTCTTGAATCTCACCTCGTATTTGAGACATTTCTTCATCGAGCTGAGTAGCCGCTTCAGAAGCACGCTGAAGTCGCTTTTTGATATTCTCAGGAAATTTCCCGCTGTACTTATAATTTAAAGAATGCTCAATTGTAGCCCAAAAATTCATAGCCAGTGTACGAATTTGAATTTCCACTAAAATTTTCTTTTCACCTTTAATTGTCTGAACAGGATAACATACGACCACATGATATGAACGATAGCCGCTTTCTTTTTTATGAAGAATATAATCTCTTTCTTCAATCAATTCAAAGTCTGTGCGCTGACGAAGGAGCTCTACGACCGCTTTAATATCGTCCGTAAATTGACACATCATACGGAGTCCTGCAATGTCCTGCATCTCTTCCTCTAAGCGATCGAGAGAAATTCCTTTTCGAGTCGCTTTATCCAAAATACTGGCGATAGGCTTTACTCGTCCCGTCACGAATTCAATAGGTGAATGCGTAGACTTCATATCATACTGTGAACGAATTCCTTTTAATTTCACCTTAAGTTCTTCAACGGCTTGTTTATACGGTGCTAAAAATAAATCCCAATGCCTGATCATTAATAACACCCCCCTTTTTTCTCTCTGTTACTTATTTTCTTTATCTAAAAAAACTTCCTCTACTCTTGCTACCATCTCGTCTCCATAATTCACATTTCCTTCGATGTTACTGATGAGATAAGACAGCTCTTCTTTAACGGCTGATAGCTCAATTACTTCCTTATTAATTTCTAAAAATACTTTCATATCTTTATGTAAGACGTGCTTTAAATTCGCCCAAATATTATCACTAAGGCCAACATACATAAATTGATCATTAATATCTACAACATATACAAATGACATGTTATCTGAGTCAACAAGCATTTGTTTTGTATCTTCCAATTGTTCAATTTCCGTCTCAATAGGGTCTGCTTTTAAATGTAATTCATTTGATTTCATCACACAGGTAGTGATGTCAATTCGATTGTGCATAAATAAACTCCTTCCAACTATACAATTCGTTACTATTTTAACACATTCCAGGAACGTTTAATAAAGGTAAAACCTAAACAATCCGTATTTCTTCATTTTCCAAGTTCCCCATATGGATATTCCTGTTAGGAAATGTAGTTTTACTGTCTCAAAAAGTGTGATAAATTAAGATGGAAAGTGCCTTACCAAAAGACCTAAATTAAAAGGATGATTTCATTGAAACAAGAAATTGAAATTGAATTTAAAAATATAGTAACGAAAGAAGAGTTTGATCGTCTCCGCTCACATTTTCAATTAACTGAAAATCAGTTTATTTCTCAAGAAAACCACTATTTTGATACACCTGCTTTCTCATTGAAAGACTGCGGAGCTGCCCTGCGAATTCGAAGCAAAAAAAATAAATCCGTTCTCACGCTAAAACAGCCTCATCAAGAGGGCCTTTTAGAAACACATGAAGCATTAACAAATGAACAAGCTAAAGAATTGCTAGATGGCAGCGCCAAGATTCCGTCAACAATTCAACAGCTTATTACTGATTTACAAGTCGATAGCCATGCGCTAACTTATTTTGGCACTTTGCGTACAAGTCGAGCAGAAATTCCATATAAGAACGGGTTACTTGTACTCGATCATAGCTTTTATCTAGGTGCTGAGGACTATGAACTCGAATACGAAGTAACCGATGCCAATGAAGGGGCAAAATATTTTGAGCAATTGCTTACGGAGCTTGATATTAAAAAGAAACCAACGGAAAACAAAATTCGACGGTTTTACAAGCGAAAGTATACGTTAATGGATGGAGAATAAATTCATGAGCATGAATATTAACCATTACATGTCTTCCGTTCAATTTCCTGGAACTCAGCCATTTTCAGTTAACAACCAGCTGCCAACAGCTAACGTGATGCTTGGTACAACTTTACTCTCTGTATTTGCTCAGCTTTTTCAAGACTACGTCAATCAAGAGCCTCAAATGAGTGCCAACCTTTACTTGGAGGCAGCGCAGATGTTTCCAGCTACAGCGGTTCAAACGCAATCCCAGCCATCTGTTTCTTCTTCAGATAAGGCAGCCGCTTCAACTGCTGCCTTACCTGCACAAAAAAACGAAACGGCAAAGGCCAGTTCTCATGATGTACAAACGATAATTAATGAAGCAGCTGCACGCTACCAGCTGGATCCTAAACTTATTCGTTCTGTTATTAAACAAGAGTCCAATTTTAATCCCTCTGCCAAAAGTTCTGTCGGAGCGGCTGGGCTTATGCAGCTAATGCCAGCAACCGCTAAAGCTCTTGGTGTAGAAGATCCGTATGACTCCAAGCAAAATGTATTTGGAGGAGCCAAATATCTTCGACAAATGTTAGATAAATACGACGGAAACGTGAAATTAGCGTTGGCAGCCTACAATGCTGGACCAGGTAATGTCGATAAATACGGCGGAGTACCTCCTTTTCAAGAAACGCAAAAATATGTAAATAAAATTATGTCTTCTTATCTCGTGTAAAAGAGTCCAATCATTCGCGACTCGACCATGGAATGACTGTAGTTTGTCGAGGTTACACTATATAAATAGAAGGAAACGTTTGTGAAAGGATTCCTTTGTTTCTCATACTAAGTGATTCGCCACAGCATCATAGACTTTTCTTATGTAAAATTCCACTTTATCTCTTTTCCAGTAGAAGAAGTAAGCGGATAGTTTGAGTTAACGAAATGACACTGCTAAAATTAAGGAAAGTAAAAAACACCAAAGAGTTAAGACGTATATTTCTTATAACAAAGGAGTTATCAACATGAGAGAAAAAATCCACTCCCCTTACGAATTATTAGGCGGTGAACATACGATTTCAAAACTTGTTGATGCTTTTTATACACGCGTTGGACAACATCCTGAGCTCGCGCCAATTTTTCCTGATGATTTAACAGAAACAGCACGAAAGCAAAAGCAATTTCTGACACAATATTTAGGAGGGCCTTCGCTATACACTGAAGAGCATGGTCATCCTATGCTGAGAGCTAGGCATCTTCCTTTTGAAATTACACCGTCAAGAGCCAAAGCCTGGCTGACGTGTATGCATGAAGCAATGGACGAAATTAATTTAGAAGGCCCTGAGAGAGATGAACTTTATCATCGTCTTATTTTAACTGCCCAACACATGATTAATTCACCGGAACAGACAGATGAGAAAGGATTTTCACATTGAGTAATCTAAACAGCCAATACCCATCCTTGCATCAGCTTTGTCAAGGTTCAAATAAAAAACCGCTTGAAATCTATGTATTTGTTGACCCTCTTTGTCCAGAGTGCTGGGCACTCGAGCCTATTCTAAAGAAGTTACAAATAGAATATGGTCAGCTGTTATCCCTCAAGCATGTGCTTGGCGGAAACTTGCAGCAATTAAATATTGGAGCACAGCAGAGATTTGAACATATTGCAAAATCGTGGGAGAAAACTGGAAGCCGCTCCGGCATGTCATGTGACGGCAACCTGTGGCTTGAAAACCCCATCGATACTCCTTACGCTGCATCAATTGCAATTAAAGCGGCCGGGCTGCAAGGAAAGAAACAGGGCATTCGCTTTTTGAGAAGACTTCAAGAAGTAGTATTTTTAGAAAAACAAAATGTTACAGAAGAATCTGTCTTAATACAATGTGCAAAACATGTGGGGCTAGATGTTAATGAATTTGTAAAAGATTTGCATTCAGATTACGCTGCGAAGGCTTTTCAATGTGATTTAAAAATCACATCGGAAATGGATGTCGATGAGATTCCAACTCTTGTGTTCTTTAACGAAAAAGTTGAAGAAGAAGGCATTAAGATATCAGGATACTATTCGTACGAAACATATGTACACATCATTAAAGAGATGTTAGAAATTGACCCAGATCCAGCTTGTCTTCCGCCTCTTCGTTCATTTTTAAGCTATTTTCAATTTGTTGCTTCAAAAGAAGTTGCAGTTGTGTATGGTTTATCATTAGAAGAGGCTGAAAAAGAATTGAAAAAACTTCAGCTTCAGCAGGTTGTTGAAAGAGTTCCTGTCAAATATGGAACCTTTTGGAGAAGTACTGAAAAGAGCTGTTAATTATTAAATGTTGATGCTTATCCTAAGCATCAACTACACAAAAAAGACTTGGCTTTCGCCAAGTCTTTTCGTTTGTCTTAAGACAACAAGGGGATGGGAGAAATTTTTCACGGTCAAACAAAGGGGTATATGTTTGTTTTGTGATAAACTTCACGATTAATACTATAGCAAATTATGTCGACTTTTGGCAACCCCTTTTTTCAATTTTATTCACTTTTTTATAAAAAAACTTCATAAACAGCCAGATTCACTCATATAGTACAACCAATTATGCTTTTAATAGAGGTGTTAACTATGAAAATTGCTGGAATTACTCTAGGGGTTGTGATTCTTTTGTTTTCTTTTTTATTCTATATTTTATCTCTTATGCAGCTTGTTCCTCTCATTATCGCAGGCCCTCTCTTATTTTTAGCTATTCTTATTATTTTTACATTGCTTAACAATCACAACAAATTTCGGGGATTTAAAAAATGAAGCAGGATACAGCTCCTGCTTCATTTTAATTTTTATTGATTTAATAAACGTTCCATTTCCGTTAATTTCTCTTCAAATACGGCTAGCGCTTCTTCGATAGGCTGAGATGTTGTCATGTCCACTCCTGCTTTTTTCAACACTTCAATTGGATAATCAGAGCTTCCTGACTTTAAGAAACCTACATAGCGCTCAACAGCTGCATCTCCTTCTTCAAGGATTTGCTTGCTTAATGCCGCTGCTGCACTGAATCCTGTAGCATATTGATAAACGTAGTAATTGTAGTAGAAATGCGGAATACGAGCCCATTCTAACCCAATCTCTTCGTCAATTACTAAGTTGTCTCCAAAATATTTTTTATTTAAGTCATAATATAATTTTGTTAATAATTCAGGTGTAAGCGGCTCTCCGTTTTGAGCACGCACGTGCACATCGTGCTCAAATTCAGCAAACATCGTTTGACGGAATACCGTACCGCGAAACCCTTCTAAATAATGGTTAAGCAAGTACAAACGCTGCTTTTCATCATCAATCGTTTTTAGTAAATAATCGTTTAGAAGCGCTTCATTACACGTGGAAGCTACTTCTGCCACAAAGATTGAATAATCTCCATAAGGATATGGCTGCGTTTTTCTTGTGTAATAACTGTGTACAGAATGGCCAAATTCATGGGCTAGTGTAAACAAGTTATTTACATTATCCTGCCAGTTCATTAAGATATAAGGATTGGTGCCGTACGTTCCTGAAGAATAAGCACCGCTTCGCTTGCCTTTGTTCTCATGAACATCTACCCAACGATTTTCAAATCCTTCTTTTAACACATTAAGGTAGCCTTCACCTAGTGGTTTCAGACCTTTTAAAATATAATCTTTTGCTTCTTCATACGTTACTTCCATTTTTACGTCTTTTACTAAAGGCGTATAGAGATCATACATATGAAGCTCTTCAATTCCCAATACTTTCTTACGTAAATCAATATATCGATGCAATAAATGCAAATTATCGTTCACTGTTTTAACTAAGTTATCGTATACTTCTTCTGGGATATTATTTGTGCTAAGAGCTGAGTGACGAGCTGAATTATAGTGACGAACGCGGGCGCTAAAATTATCTTTCTTCACCGTGCCGCTTAATGTACTTGCAAACGTATTTTTAAACTTACCGTACGTTTCGTACACCGCTTTAAACGCTTCTTCTCGTACGCGGCGATCGCTGCTTTCTAAAAAACGAATATATCGTCCGTGCGTAATTTCTACTTCTTCTCCATTTTCGTCTTTAATAGAAGGAAATTCTAAGTCCGCGTTGTTTAACATTCCAAACGTGTTGCTTGAAGATCCTAATACTTCAGAAGCCTGAGCGAGAAGCGCTTCTTCGCTTTCTGATAAAATGTGCGGACGCTCGCGAGTAATTTCATCTAATGCATGAGCATATAACTTTAGCTCTTTATGTTCCGCCATGTATTGTTTAATTTTTGATTCTTCAATAGACAAAATTTCTGGTGTTACATAAGATAGTGCACTTGCAATTTGAGTATAAAGTGTTTTGATACGATCATTTAATCCTTGATAAAAAGAATTAGTGGTATCTTGATCGTAGCGCATATGAGCATATGTATAAAGTTTACTAACGCGCATTGTGAGCTCATCTTGCTCTTGAAGAGCGTCGTATAAAGTTTGAGCGGACTCTCCAAGTTTCCCTTTGAATTTTTCCATTTTTGGAATAAGAGCTTTTACTTCTTCAAATTCTTTTTCCCATGCGTCATCTGAAGCAAAAATATCCTCTAGTTTCCACGTATCTTCTACTTTTATCTCGCTTCTACTTGGTAACTTTTTTACTTTTGATTGTTCACTCATGGTCATCCCTCCATCTTTTTCTACCTGTCTATAACTGTTCGCTTTTTCTAAGGCGAATCCTTTTTATTTCTTTCGTTATTGTATGTTGTTTTAAAAGAATTAATCAAAAGTCAGTACGCTTTTGAAAAAAGGATTCTTTCTTAAGCGTACTGATTTTCAGTGGTTATGTCACTTCTTTTGCTTGATTTAACCACTTTTTCATCATCTGTCCATCTTCTAAAAAAGCATCGGATGTTTGCTTTGGAATCGTATAAGGTCTTCTGATTTTGTATAACCCAGAAGTTATAGACGTTAGTATCCCTAACCGGCATAATACCTCTATATACTCAAACAAGGGCTGTTCCACAACAACAGGGGCCATCGGCAAAGACCGAAACACAATATGCCTCTGATGAATTCTGTAGAGCCATAGCCTGCATAACTCTTTTTCTGTAACTAAATCCCCTAGCTGCTTCTGCTGCATTAAATCAAGAAGCAGCCACGTTTGCCATATAGTAGCAGACGTTTCAATCATGTATAAAGAAGGCAGCGGCATGCCCGCTTCTGCTGGAATATGAGAAGGAGGAATATTGTTTTCATAAAGAGCGTGTAAAAAAGGCTGAAGCTTCTGATTAGGATAGAGGATATAATGCGTTCTCCATGCCTTCTTTTTCTTTACCCATGAAGAGAAAAATTGAGGCTGTGTATGTGTAGAAAAAAGATCATGAAAGGTATGCTCGTGAGGAGAGAGCACGACAAGCTGTGCATAACAAATTTGAGATGAAAAAGGCATAAGATGTTCAAGTTTCAACAGCTGATTAGTAGAAGGTGAAAAATAAAGAAGTGTGGGCGTATAATCGGAAAGAGTGAGAAACTGCCACTCTTGAAAAGAAAGTTGATACATATAAGTGGATAAGCGTTTCATTCTTTTTGCCCCCATAATCCAAAGAGGCATATAATTTCCTTTCTCATAATGAATAGAACGTTTGGTTAGCACTGAGGAAGATAAGGACGCACATTGAAATTCGATTGCATATTTTTGCGAAGGGGTATCTATAAGAAGATCTGGACGCTGCATAATGTCAGGAAGGTAACTTTCTAACTCGACTTCAAGATGAGAACTAAACCAGTGAAACAGCTTTCGCTTTCCGTCAAGATGATAATCTGTTTCACCTTCATGCTGAGCGACGCACGTTTTTTTCAGGTGAGCAAAATGAGGGATTTTTTTTGTACCTACCTTTAACTGTACAGGGGATTGACAAGAGGGACAGTAGAACTGCTTTTCTTTTTTCCACAGCTTAAGCTGTTCAAGCGAAAAGCGCTGAGCTAGTGAAATGAGGCCTTCTTCTGTTCGGGCAACTAACAATCGTACATTTCTCCTTCCTATAGTAGCGAGCTATATCCTTGTATTCGACACCTTTCTACTAAACCCTTTTCTTTCAGAAAAAAACCACATTGCAGCATACGCAATGTGGTTTACAGCGATTATAATAGCGGTGAAAGCAAACGAGCTGTTGATTCAAACAGCCGCTGTATAAATGGCCGCTTTTCAAAGTCTTTAAAGTGAAGCTCACTCGTTTCTTCTAAATCTTGCATATATTCATATACGAGCTTTTGGGTACTAGCTGTGCGATATAAAAAAGCATTTACTTCAAAATTCAGATGAAAGCTTCTCATATCCATGTTAGCTGTTCCAATAGAGGCAATTTCTCTATCAACAATCACAATCTTGCTGTGCATAAATCCTTTTTTATACTCGTAAATTTTCACACCTGCTTCTAGCAGCTCAGGAAAATAAGAGCGTGATGCATGAAAAACAATTTTTTTATCGGGCTTCTGAGGTACAAGAAGCCTTACATCTATACCGCTTAAAGCAGCTACTTTGAGAGAAGTAAAAATATCTTCATCAGGTATGAAGTAAGGAGAAGCAATCCAAATGGACTCTTTCGCAGACGTAATCATCGAAAAAAATAAGTGTTTAATAATTTCCCACTCACGGTCTGGTCCGCCGGCAATCATTTGAACACCGCCGCACTTTTCCATATCAATGTCAATTAAATCCGGCGATAGATACGTTTGAGTAAGCATCGTCTGTCCTGTCATATAATACCAGTCTTGCAAGAAAATAAGCTGTAATGAACGGACTGCCTCACCCTTCACCATCAAATGAGTATCTCTCCAAAAGCCAAAATGCCGACTTTTTCCGAGATATTCATCACCAATGTTCAAACCTCCTACAAATCCAATTGTTCCATCAATGACTACAATTTTACGATGATTACGGAAGTTGATTTTATTATTGAGAAATGGAAGTCTCACCGGCAAAAACGGAATCATTTCTACGCCCGCGTTTCTTAACTCATGAATATAATGCGGTGAAAGCTGAAAACTGCCCACGGCATCATACAAGAAACGTACATAAACTCCTTCTTGTACTTTCTGAATTAAAATATCTTTAATTTGTTCTCCTAAGTGATCATGTCGTACGATGTAATACTCTAAATGGATATGATGCCTTGCATGCTTTAAAGATTCCATAATTTCGTGAAATGTCTCTTTTCCATTCGTCAATGCGCGCGTATCTGAAGAAAAAGAAATGGGACTCTTGCCAAGCCTCACGGCTAGTTTCAGCATTTGCTTCCTACTGGTGCCCAACTGTTCAAAGTGATTTTCTAATATACCAGAATCTCTTTCCATCTTTAAAAGCACCTGTTCATCCAGCTTTGCTTTTTTAGCAAATAAACGCCGTTTTCGCGTATTGCGTCCAAATAACAAATAAAAAAAGAACCCTATTACTGGAAAACCGCCTAATACTACGAGCCACGTTAGCGTTTGAGTTGGATGACGGTTTTCTAATGAAATAACAAGACCGATGAAAACAACACTAATCGTAATTAAGATACTTAGCACGCCAATAAATTTACCGTCCCAATACCCTTTTGTAAAATAAAGCAAGGCAATAATACCAACAACAAAAATTAAAAGCTGTAATCTATTTTTCAACTTGTTTTCACCTATCCTAAAACCAATCTTTCATCATTCATAACAGGTCTCTATACTGTTATTATCCTCAAACTTGGTATTTTAACACTACACTTTCCCGTGTAGGAACCAGCCGCCTGCTTTTTCTACCTATACTGTTCGATATGAGCGGAGAGCTTTTCCAAAAAAGAGGACAAAACAAAGACCGATTTCATATACATGAAATCGGCTGCTATTATCGTAAAGGAAAATACTGTTTTACTTGTTCAAGTGCATTTTCACTGATTAATTCTTTTCCATATTCCATTAAACGATGAACTGTTACATTTGATTCATTTGCATATTCTAAAATGATACTTAAAATGTTATCAATTTCAGCTACAAAGTCTTCATCATCTGTAAACTCAACGTATAAATAATATTTCCCTTCAAACACGTACATGCTGTTGATGATATCATCTAACTCTAAATGGTGACTTAAGGAAATTAAATGTTCTAAGTCTTGAAAGCGTGCGACGAACTGTAGCCCTTCGTCTTCTATAATTTCTTCTTCAAAATCAGCTTTTTTATTTTGATTCGCTTGATGATCAAGCAACGCTTCAATTTTTCCATCTACAGGGATATCGATTTTATCATTTTCACCAACAGGTACTTCGAACTTTTGACCGTCTTTTGAAACTTGTGCTCTTGTTACGATAACCTCTAGCCCCTTCTCAAGCGCATGTACTTGAATCCAAAGAGGACCTTCTGCTACAAACTCTTCTTCTTGATGAATTTCGTCCATCATCTCCCAGAATAGCTCTTCACTGCGCTCACGGCTAAACCAAATTTCATTGCGATCAAATCCACGTTCTTCAATATCTACGTAAGTGACAAAGAATTTTACTGTGTTTTCATTAATGCGTTCGATTTCCATTATCATCTCTCCCTTCGGAAAAATCAGTGAAGGTAATCCGGCCATTTCGAACATTACCCCTAAACGATGAAGGGACTATTTTACCCCCGTGTTAAAGCAATATTACATGTACTTTCTCACTTTGTAAAGCATTCTAACTTGGGATATACAAGCATACACTATTTGAGTGAACCTTGTATATCTATTTTATGACAAAATGCGAAAGAAAGGAAATAAAAAATACTCTGACAACTCATAGCCACCTTACACCTTACTTTGTTATATACATAATCTCTTTACCCTATGAACGCTTTTTGTTAAAAATGAACACAGATAAAGCAATATGAGCTACTTATCCTTACATATTGGGAGGGAAGACTATTGGATTTAGAATTAATAACCTCCATTCTTCTTATTATCGGTATCGATATTGTATTAGGTGGAGACAACGCTATTGTTATTGCCTTAGCAAGCCGCAATTTACCTGAACATCAACGAAATAAAGCTATTTTTTTAGGGACTGGCTTAGCTGTGATCGTTCGCATTGTACTTACTATTTTAGCTGTTTATTTACTAACTATTCCTTACTTGCAGCTCATCGGCGGTTTTTTATTAGTGATCATTGCCTTTAAGCTTCTTGTATCAGAAGGTGACGATGCATCTTCAATTCGTGCAGGTTTGACGTTAGGCGCCGCTGTGAGAACAATTGTATTTGCTGATATTGTAATGGGACTAGATAATGTAATAGCTGTGGCAGGCGCAGCTCATGGAAATATTATCTTGGTTGTCACGGGACTACTCGTATCCGTCCCTATTATTGTTTGGGGAAGCAAGCTCATTTTGTATTTGATGGAACGGTTTCCCCTGCTTGTTTACGGCGGAGCAGCTATTTTAGCTTATACTGCTGGAAATATGATTGGACATGAAAAAAACTTACATTCATTCTTTGCAGACCATACATCTCTAGGAACATTTATTCCGTTTATAACAATTGCTGTTGTGCTGATAAGCGGCATGGCTGTTAATAGCTTTCGTTCAACTAAATGATAAAGAAAAGGCCATACTAAACATTTTTATTTAGTATGGCCTTTTCTTTAGTTTAATGAGCACAGCAGTCTTTTATTCATAAAACACTTTGTACACTTAAAAAATAATCTCTGTGAGTAAAAAAAGAATAGATGGTACGAGCAAGCAACCAAGACCTGTATAAAATGTAGCTGTCATGGCTCCGTAAGGTACAAGTTTTACATCTGTCGCCGCTAAACCAGCTGCCACACCGCTCGTCGTCCCCATAACTCCTCCATAGATCATTGCTGTACGAGGGTTGTTTAATTTGATTTTCTTAGCAAATACCGGTGTCAAAATCATAACTGAAATGGATTTAATTAATCCTACAGCTATACTTAACGCGATAATATCAGAAGAGGCTCCAATCGCAGTTCCAGAAACCGGTCCCACAATATAGGTCACAGCCCCTCCTCCGATTGTAGTCAAAGCAACGGGATCTCTATACCCAAAACAAAGAGCAATAATTACACCTAGTACAAAGGAATAGAAAACTCCAAAAAACAAAGCCGTAATCCCGCTGATTCCCGTTTTTTTGACTTCGCTAAAATTGGCGCCGAACGCCGTAGCAATAATGGCAAAATCTCGCAGCATCCCCCCGCCCATTAAACCAATTCCTGAAAATAACTGTATATCAGAAATCCCTTTTTCTCCTCCTGTATTCACTCCACCGATATAAGCAAGAATTAATCCAAACATAATAGCAATAGCAGATCCGTGAACTCTTCCTTTTGTTAATTTATCTGATAAAAAATAAGCAATATACATGACAATTCCAATAATAGCAAATGCCGTAATCAGTCCGTTATTTTCTAATCCTTCTTTAATCATATTCATCATTTTATCTGCTCCTTAGGTAAAATAGAAAGCTCTATTTCTTGTTCCTTCACCTTCGCTTTCTCTCCTATTCTGCTGATAAATGGTATGGATAAAAAGCCTACTACGACTACTACCACCCCTGCAAGAATCGCCATGCCTCCTCCATCAAGAGCAGCTACAACATTTTGCTGTGCAGACATCGCTACCACGATAGGAATATAAATTCCTCCCCAAAAAGCAATGCCTTCTTCGGATTTTACTTGGAGCTTATTTTTCTTCTTTAAATAATCCACCGCTAGTACAAGAAGAAGCATGGATACCCCTACTCCTCCAACGTTGGCTTCTACTCCCATCAGCCCTCCTAATGCGTCCCCTACAATTACCCCTATCAACATGCAAATAGACAGCAGCGCTACACCGAAGATTATCATATTAATTCCTCCCCAACCCATTATTGAAAGCGTTTACTTTATGGTTTAAAAATAGTGTAAAGGAAAAAAGTTGAATAACCTATGCATTTTTAGTTATATACTTATATCAAAAATGACATAATGCAGTTTTTCTCTACTGTTCATTTTAGATTTATTCGAAAAAGAAATAAAAATCATGACATTTAGTCATGATTCTTATATGTATTCATGAGGCATATCGGAGGGTAAATGTTTAAAATAATCAATCACAAACTGTCTGAAGATTTGTTGTAAATCCGTCACGTAGCCTCCATTGTTCCAAGCTAAAAAGATTGTACGTTCAAATGTTTCTTCTTCAATTTTTAGCAGTTTTACATCTTTTCCTGTAGAACCTCCCCACGTCACTTCAGGAATAAAACCTATTCCTTGCTTTGCTCTAATCAAACCTCTCACTGTTGCTGGATCATCGCTTTCAAACGTAATTTGAGGTACAAAATTCTGTTCCTTACAAATCGCATCCGTTATTTTTCTTAGCTCTTTCCCTTTCTTTAGCACAATGAATTTTTCATTTTTAAGTTCATTTAACTTTACACGTGATTGCTTGGCTAAATGATGATCAAGAGGGACTGCAAGCAAAATCGATTCACGAAGTAAAGGAGTATGTTCGATATGACGGGTTGTTAATGGAAAAGCTGAAATACATAAATCAAAATCAGGCTGTGAATAGCTATTAGTCAAATGCTGCATTAGCCGAAAACGCACCTGAGGATATTGCTCACGAAACCTGCTTAATAGCTCTGGAAGTAAATGTGAACTAGCTAACACAACAAGACGAATTTCTTCACATGGATCGTTCGACATATCCTTTAGCTCATGCTTTGCGTCTTCTAATGTTTTTAAAGCACGTTCTACTTTGGAACAGAACGCTTTACCGTACCGATTTAATTTAATGTATTTACCGTTTCGATCAAACAAACGAATGCCTAGCTCTTTTTCCAACTGTGAAATCGTTTTGCTGAGCGCAGGCTGAGATACGTATAGCTCTTCAGCCGCTTTGCTGATATGTTCTAGTCTAGCAACTACTTGGAAATATTTTAGCTGTAAAAGCTCCAATCCGTTCACCACCACTTTTATATGCTTAATTACTCTCTTTCTTTATTAATTACATATATACTTCATTTTCCCTGCTATTTCGACAAAAAATAAGCAGCAGAGGCCATTTGGCTCCCTGCTGCTTATTTTCTATATACCAACTTCAAGCAAACGTTACTTGGTTGGTTTCGTATTTAAATCTTAAACAGACAAATATAAAAATTAACCATTCACAAGTCTTTGAGCTTCGCGAAGTTGGAAAGTACGCACTTTACGTGGTAAGAAACGACGGATCTCGTCTTCATTATAACCAACTTGTAGACGTTTTTCATCAATGATAATCGGACGGCGCAATAAGCCAGGATTTTGCTGAATTAATTCATACAAATCTTGTAAAGGCATAGCGTCTACCTGAACGTCTAGTTTTTGGAAAGTTTTCGAACGTGTTGAAATGATTTCATCTGTTCCATCTTCTGTCATACGTAAAATTTCTTTAATCTCATCGATTGATAACGGCTCTGAAAAGATATTACGCTCTGTATATCCAATATCATTTTCCTCTAACCAAGCTTTCGCTTTACGACAAGATGTACAACTTGGTGATGTATATAATGTAACCATTTACTCCTTCACTCCTTCTATCATAATCGGTCATAACATTCAAAACATGAACTGTAAATCATGTTGTTTTATACAAACTTCAACGAGTGTAAATATTTAATGACTGATAATGAAAATCGATACTACTTTATAATTACTTTTAAAAAATAATATCTATTTGCATTATACTATAAACTTCATCGGAATGATATACTTTTTAAAGTGAACTAGTACATTAGTTCGTTCCTTCACTGTCATTATTTTCATTACCGATTTTCTTCATTATTTATTTACCACACTACTATTACGA
The DNA here is from genome assembly GCF_038898415.1 of Priestia sp. SB1. Classification (NCBI taxonomy): domain Bacteria; kingdom Bacillati; phylum Bacillota; class Bacilli; order Caryophanales; family Bacillaceae; genus Priestia; species Priestia sp. SB1. Next base: position 812,251 of record NZ_JBBJSS010000003.1, read on the forward strand.
ATAAACCTGTAGATTAGTTTCATTTTTTTTTATTATTTTTTTCTTTCACAAATTCCTCGAACTTTTCAGTCACTAAAAAAGCCTTGCAGAAGAAATGACGTTTCTGCAAAGCTTTTGAGATAATCTCTTATTTATTTAATAGCTGATGTGCTTTTTCCTCGTCTCATTAAGATAGGATACAGTAAAAGCCCGATTACAAATAAGCCAATACCTAGGAAAAATGTTTTTAAATCAGCTGTCCCTGTCTTAATCACCCATAGCGAATAAATAAGTGCTAACGAAGCAATAATTCCGTCTTTTACTCGCGATCCTTTAATCGTGTCGTACGTCTCACCCGTCACAATAAGCTTTAATTGATAAACTGTCGTCACGAAATAAGGAACTAAATAGGCAAGAGTAGCTACAACGATAGCGAAATTATAGGCTTGCGAAACTGTGCCTGAAATAGTCGCAAACAAAAACAACTGTGTTAAGCCATTTGTTAATGTTAGTGAGCGGGCTGGACTATTGTTCTGATTCGTTTTAGCAAACCACTGTGGAAACAACCCTGATTTTGCTGCTTGATAAGGAACTTCTGCACTAACAACAATCCATCCAACAGTAGAACCTAATAAAGATATAAGTGCTAAAATGGCCATTACGTAAGCACCTTTATGTCCAATAACCATTTCTAACGTATCTACCAAAGGCTTTTGAGACTGCTGAAGCTGAGCTGTCGAAAGAATCCCCATAGCTAGAAGCGTAATCCCCACATAGATAACCATTGAGATTAATAATCCAAGCAGCGTTGCTTTCTTTACTACTTTTTGTGATTTTGCACGATTAGATAACAGTACAGCTGATTCAATTCCGATAAATGCCCACAGCGTAGCAATGGCTGCTCCATTGACCTGACTTCCTAATCCTACATTTATACCCTTTGAATTAACAAATTCTGTACTGACGAGGTTGGATGCGCTAAATAGCGATAGCGCCACAACAATAAATAAACCGAATCCAATAATTTTAGCTGCCGTTGTGATAAAGTTAATATTACCGGCGCTATTGATATCTCGCTGCAAAATAGCTTGAATTCCCCATAATACAACAGAACATACTAAAAACGTAATAAATTTCCCAGCTTCTAATTGAAAATCTCCGACTGAAAATAAAATATCCTTACTCTCCATTACTGGAAAGAACGTTGTTAAATATCCCGCAAACGATATGATGACAGATGCTGTTGCAGCCCAGTTTGCTGCCCAATAACCCCAAGCCATGCTATACCCAGCTACTTTACCTGCTTTAGGCGATGAAAAAAGGTTCGCTGCATAACTTTGAGGCCCTCCTTTTAATTCAGGCTTTCTCATAACTAAGTTCCCGAACACAAGAGCAATCATGAACACGCCAAGACCTGTTGCAATCCAAGCAAGTGTTGAACCAATTGGACTTGATACGTTTGCTAAATTAGAAGGAAGCATAAATACTCCGCCGCCTACCATATTACCAACTACAAAGGCTGTTAAAAACCAAAGTCCCCATTTTTTGTCTTTCATTTGCTGTGTCTCCTTTTGCCTTCTAAAAGCTTAAACTTTTGACATAGAAAGCTCGATGCTAATCTATTAAAACATAGAAATTATTTATTTCTTCATTTGTTTAACAATATAATATATTAGCACACTAAAGCGAAAAGTGAAATAATAAATCCTTCATTTTCTTTTGGAAAAAAATGCGGCTGAGACATAACTCCATTCATCTATAGATGAACAGAAGGGATATATGAGCTCGTGTGGATTGCGCTTGTGACACCGCTGTTCATTTCCATGCAAGACTTCGCTTTCCGCGGGCGGCCGGTGAGCCTGTCTCGCTTTTCCCGCAGAAGTCTTCGCCTTGTCCTCCAATCAACAGCTAGAAGCCCCTACATACAGTAAACCTACGTTCACCCTACAAATAAAAAAATCCGAACGCGTTAGATTCTTAATCAAGAATTCAACGCGTTCGGATTTCCCTTCAACAAAAATAAGTTTGTCTCAGCCTTATTTTTTATCTTTTATGAAAACCTTTTGAATAGTAAATAATAACCAACAAAATAAACCATATCGGACCTACAATAAGGGCTATTCTTGTATCAGAGGAGAAACCCATCACCACTACTACCCCCGCTAAGAAAGCAAGAGCGAGATACGACGTATACGGGAAAAACGGAAGCTTATATTTTAAATCACTTACCTGCTGATCGCTTAATCCTCTGCGGAAGCGAATTTGAGAAAGTAAAATAATGCCCCATGTCCAAATCGCTCCAATAGTCGCGATACTTGTCACCCACGTGAACACCTTATCAGGAACAACATAGTTTAAGCCAACTCCGAGTAGCAGTACAACAGCTGAAGCAATAACCGCTGCACCAGGCACGCCGCCTTTTGTTAAATTGGCATAGCGTTTTGGTGCTTCCCCGTGCTGAGCTAAATTAAATAACATACGGCCTGTACTAAAAATCCCACTGTTACAAGAAGATAAAGCCGCTGTTAACACTACAAAGTTTATAATCCCTGCTGCAGCGGGAATTCCAGCTTTATCAAATGTTAAAACAAATGGGCTTCCTTGTGTTCCGATCTCTGGCCAAGGATAAATAGACATAATAACAAACAAAGCTCCGATGTAAAAAATCAAAATTCTCCACAGTACATTATCAATTGCTTTTGTTAACGTCTTTTCCGGATTTTTCACCTCTCCTGCTGTTACCCCAATCATTTCAATACCAAGGTAAGCAAACATAACCATTTGAAGTGATAGAAGAACACCTTTCATACCATTCGGGAAAAAGCCACCGTGATTCCATAAATTACTGATTCCTGTTGCAATGCCGCCATTTCCAATTCCAAAAATAATCATGCCTAGACCAAGCACAATCATAAGGATAATCGTTACTACTTTAATAAGAGAAAACCAAAACTCTAGTTCACCATATGCTTTTACAGCTAAAAAGTTAACGCCTGTCATGATAACGAGCGCTGCAAGTGCCCATATCCACTGGGGCACACCCGGGAACCAAAAATCCATATATACTCCAACGGCTGTAATTTCAGCCATACATGTAATAATCCACATAAACCAGTAGTTCCAGCCTGTTAAATAACCAGCTAGTGGTCCCAAATAATCGTTAGCATACTTACTAAAAGAACCGGCTACTGGATTTTGTACTGCCATTTCACCTAACGCTCTCATAATAAAAAACATAATAAGACCACTGATTCCATACATGATAAGAATACCAGGACCTGCTAACCGAATAGCGGATGCAGAACCTAAAAACAGTCCAACTCCGATAGCTGCGCCTAAAGACATTAAGCTAATATGTCTTTCCTCAAGTCCACGGCTTAATTCTTTTTCTTGCGTGTTCCCTTGCATAATTCTCTCTCCTAACATGTCCATTTCATTTAATAGCGGCTAATTAACTTATTTTTCAAACAAATAATTCTAGGCAGTGTATGTACTAAAAATCTGATAATGCAAGTTCCACACCTGCATTTTTACCGCTATCACATCTATAAAATACAATATTAAAAAAACTTCACTTTGTTCATTTTATCAAAAATCACAAAAAATGCGATAGTTTTTTGTGATTTTCACAAATAAACTTACAATAAAAATATAATAAAAACCATTTTTCACATTATATGTTCTTATTCTGCTATAATTTTCTAAATATTAAGAATAATAAATCTATTATTTTTCCTTATTTTCAATTATAGATGCTTACTTTTCCCTAAAAAGGGTAAAGATAAGATAACTAAACACTATTATGAACATCATCATGAAAAGATCAGTAGGAGGGTGCTATGAATTGGTATCAAAAACTAAGTCAATATTTTCCCATTGAAGAAATGAAATCAAAGAAGCATATCGAAACGCTTTTACAAGAACGCAGCGATATTTATCATAAGAATGAAGGACCTCATCACGTATTAATGTACGTGGAAACAGACCAATTTATCTTTGTTGATTACCTCTTTGTTTCAAAAGACGCTAGAGGTCAAGGGCTTGGCGGTAAATTAATTGATGAGTTAAAACAACATAACAAACCAATTATCCTAGAAGTAGAGCCTATAGACTATAAAGATTCAGACTCAGCAAAAAGACTGCATTTTTATAAACGTGCAGACTTTAAGCATGCTCAAACAATCGGCTATAACCGCCGCTCATTAGCTACAAATGAAGTTAATCAGATGGAAATTCTATACTGGTCTCCTACCTCTGAAACAGAGGAAAGCATTTTAAATAAAATGAAAAAAACGTACGAGTTAATTCATACTTACAAAGACAAAGAAATATATGGTGCGTCTTATCAGCCGGCAGATCAAGTATTAAAAATTGACAAAAATCGTAAAGACGGCGATATCTTAGCAGATTTATAAAAAGAAGGTAGGCATACGTCTACCTTCTTTTATATTTTTGAATTATTATTCAACACACAACATTATTAATCACTTATATTCCTTTAGTTATAAGGTTTTAACATAGATATTTTGTCTTAAATATAAAATTCTGAAAATTTTAATAGTATTTTCTAATCCTGTATTGTATAATACCTGTAAAGCGCTAATGTCACTTGTTCTTACATGTTTTTTCCAATTTAAAGTTTAGCGTTCTTTGATAACTAAATAAAAAACGACCTCGTTGTGAGATCGTTTTTGTTAGGTTGTATATGCGGCAAACTCTGCTTGAGAACAAGACACGTAGTGACCTGGAGATACTTCTCTAAGCTCCGGTTCTTCACCGTTATAATCATGGATACTTGGATCATAAATTTTGCGCTGACGCGTTTTTTCACTGTCAGGATCGGGAAGCGGAATAGCTGAAAGCAACGCTTTTGTATATGGATGAACAGGGTTTCGATAAAGTTCATCACTTGGTGCAAGCTCTACAATCTTACCTCTGTACATAACGCCGATGCGGTCACTAATGTATTTTACCATTGACAAATCATGGGCGATAAATAAATAGGTTAGTCCACGTTCACGCTGTAACTTCTTCATTAAGTTAACAACTTGAGCTTGTATAGATACATCCAAAGCTGAGATTGGTTCATCTGCGATGATAAAATCAGGTTCTACTGCCAGTGCTCTTGCGATACCGATACGCTGACGCTGGCCGCCACTAAACTCATGTGGATAGCGATTTGCATGTTCTTTGTTGAGCCCCACTGTTTCAAGAAGCTCGTGAACCTTTGCCATACGCTCTTTTCTCGTCTTAGCTAAACCATGGATGTCAATGCCTTCTGCTATGATATCTGCTACGGTCATACGAGGGTTAAGTGACGCATATGGATCTTGGAAAATCATTTGCATTTTACGATTGAATTTTTTAAGCTCCGAGCGAGATTTGCGACCATGTACATTTTCGCCATCAAATAGCACTTCACCGCTAGTAGCGTCATATAAACGAATAATCGTTCTGCCTGTCGTTGACTTTCCGCAACCAGATTCACCTACAAGACCTAACGTCTCTCCGCGGAAGATGTCAAACGACAGACCATCAACCGCTTTAATTGTTCCTTTACTTGTGAAAAAATGTTGCTTTAAGCCTTTAATCTCTAATAATTTATCTGTCATGTTATTCACCATCCTTCGCTACGAGTACAGGTGTACTGTATACATTATCAACTTTACGCATGCGGCGCTGAACTGAAGCAGGCGGCTCTACTTTTGGTGCATCCGGATGTAAGAGCCATGTTTTTGCATAGTGCGTATCCGATATTTTGAACATTGGAGGTTCTTGCTCAAAATCAATTTTCATTGCGTACGGATTTCGCGCTGCAAATGCATCTCCCTTTGGAGGATTCGTTAAATCTGGCGGCGTTCCAGGAATAGCAGCCAGCTCTTCTTCCGCCTCGTTATCTAAGCTTGGCATAGAAGCTAAAAGTCCCCACGTATACGGATGTTTTGGGTCGTAAAACACTTCATCCACTGTGCCCGTTTCAACAATTTGACCAGCGTACATAACGGCTACTCGATCTGCTACATTTGCTACTACACCAAGATCATGGGTGATAAAGATAATAGATGTATCCGTTTTTTTCTGAATGTCTTTCATCAACTCTAAAATTTGAGCTTGAATTGTTACATCAAGCGCCGTTGTTGGTTCATCAGCAATCAGTAATTTCGGATTAGAAGCAAGAGCCATCGCAATGACAACACGCTGTCTCATCCCTCCGCTGAATTCATGCGGATATTGATTCACACGCTGTTCTGGAAAAGGAATGCCTACAAGCGTTAATAACTCGACTGCACGTTTTTTCGCTTCCGCTTTAGATACTTTGGAATGCTTGATTACGACTTCACCAATTTGAGCTCCAACCTTCATTGTTGGATTTAAAGAAGTCATCGGATCTTGGAAAATCATACCGATATCCTTACCGCGAATAGCTTCCATTTCTTTATCCGTTTTCTTTGCTAAATCAATGCCGTCAAACAGCATTTCACCGCTTTTAATTCGGCCAGGAGGCATCGGGATAAGGCGCATGATTGTTTGTGAAGTTACACTTTTACCAGATCCTGACTCACCAACAATTGCTAGCGTTTCACCTTTATTTAAGTGGAAGTTAACGCCGCGAACAGCTTGAACTTCTCCGCCATATGTTTTAAATGATACAGCTAAATTTTTTACTTCTAATAAACGTGACATATGAGTTCACTTCCTTACTTACGTAGTTTTGGATCTAACGCATCTCGTAATCCATCACCAATTACGTTGAACGCTAAGATTGTTAAACAGATAAACAAACCTGGGAAAAATAAGCGCCAAGGATAGTATTCCAAAGCAGGTAAGCCTTCTGAAGCCATTGTTCCCCAGCTTGCAAGCGGTGCCGGAACGCCTAGTCCCAAGTAGCTTAAAAATGCTTCTGTAAAGATTGCTGAAGGAATCGTTAGTGTCATTGTTACTAAAATTGGACCTGTTGCATTCGGAATAAGATGTTTAAATAAAATACGCTTTGTTGTTGCTCCTAATGTTTGTGAAGCCATTACGTACTCTTGGTTTTTCAACTGCAATACTTGTCCACGTACAATACGAGCCATGTTAATCCAGCCGGTAATGGTCATCGCCAAGATCATCGTACCTAACCCTTGGCCAAGCATAACCATTAAAATAATAACCAGTAAAAGGTAAGGAACACCATATAAGATATCCGCAACACGCATCATTGTTTCATCCGTACGGCCGCCGCGGTATCCAGAGATGCTTCCCCAAACTACGCCGATGAATAAATCAATTAAAGCTGCTGCTAACCCGATAAATAATGAAATACGAGCGCCTTCCCACGTACGAGCAAAAACATCACGCCCTAATTCATCTGTACCGAACCAGTGCTCAGAAGATGGAGCCTGATTAGCATTCAGCAAATCATTGGTTGCATAATCATATTTCACCATCAATGGACCAAATATAGCCATAAAAACAAGGAGAACCATTAGTACTACACCAAACATAGCAAGCTTATTTTTGCGAAAACGAATAAAAACATCTTGCCAGAATGAAAGACTCGGTTTTTCAATCTTTTCTGCCTGAGCGTGGTCAATCCCTGCTGTTTCAAACATTTCTTTAGGAATTTTCGGAAGTTGCTGCATAGTTACTCTCCTTTCTTAGCACCTGTAAGTTTAATTCGAGGGTCAATGAAGCCGTATGCAATATCTACAAGCAAGATACAAAAAAGTAGTAAAATACTGTAGAACACCGTTACGCCCATAATCGTTGTATAATCTCGGTTTGAGATACTGAGTACAAAGTGTGAACCTAATCCCGGGATACCAAATATTTTTTCAATAACAAAGCTACCCGTTAAAATCCCTGCTACTAAAGGTCCCATATAGGATACGACTGGAAGCATCGCATTTCGCATGGCGTGCTTAACTGTAATAACGCCTCTGCTTAAACCTTTTGCTTTCGCTGTACGAATATAATCATTGCTTAATACTTCAAGCATACTCGACCGAGTTAATCGTGCGATAAACGCCATAGGGGTTGAAGCAAGCGCGAGAGCTGGTAACACCGTGTGTGCCCAAGATTCCCAGCGTGCAACCGGAAAAATTTGTAGTTTCATAGCCAGAACGTATTGTAATACCGCTGCCATGATAAAACTTGGAACTGAGATTCCTAGAACTGCAATAACCATCGCCGTGTAATCTTGCCACTTATTATGTTTTAAAGCAGCAATAACGCCTAGTACTACGCCAATAGCAATCGCTATTAAAATAGCTTCCATCCCTAGCATGAATGAAACAGGGAATCCGCCGTTAATCAAATCATTTACCGTTTGGCCTTTATATTTGAAAGATGGACCAAAATCCCACTTTAAAATTGATGTTAAGTAATCAAAGTACTGATGGTACCAAGGCTGATCTAAACCGTAATACTGATTTAGATTTTTTTGAATTTCAGGGGGAAGCTGCTTTTCTGATGTGAATGGACCTCCTGGAACAGCACGCATTAAGAAAAAGGTCGCTGTTACGATCAGCCATAATGATAGAAACATATAAATAAGTCGTTTTCCTATATATTTGAACACCCTGACACACCTCCATATTTTTACAAAATTCGCGCACAAGAAAGAAAAGTATATGGAGCACCAGGCCCCATATACCCTTTGTCATAATTGATGTTACTTACTCAAAATGAGCCCACTTAATCTGAATGTCTCCAAGACCAGACATCACAACATCTTTCAGCTGCTTGTCTTGTACCCAAGCATTTGTGTAGAAGTAGATTGGTGCCACTGGCATTTCATCCATGAAGATACCTTCTGCTTTTTTCAACATTGCCTGACGTTTTTTAGGGTCTGTTTCTTTTTGAGAGTCAATTAATAACTTTTTATATTCTGGATTTTCCCAGTTTGTATCATTGTTTCCGCCTTTTTTGTCACGGAATAACTCTAGGAAGTTGATTGGATCGTTAAAGTCTCCTAACCAGCCCATACGCCCAACTTGATAATCTCCTTGGTGTAACTTTTCAATGTAAACAGCCCACTCAGAGTTGTCTAACTGTACTTTAATACCAAGGTTTTTCTTCCACATATCTTGAACAGCTTGTGCAATTTTTGCATGTTTTTCATCCGTGTTGTATGAAACCTTAATTGCTGGTAGTTCTGAAGCATCTTTAAGGCCCATTTCTTTCAAGCCTTTTTCTAAATATTCTTTTGCTTTTTTCACATCATTGTCTTTGAAGTAGCCTTTTTTGTTATCTTCAAACATTGTTGGTGGTACAGCCGCCATCGCTGGAACTGAACCGTCTTTTGTAATTTGTTCTGTAATACCTTTACGATCAATTGCATAAGCTAATGCTTTACGAATATTCACATTGTCTAAAGGTTTTTGTTCTGTATTAAACTTGTACCAGTAAGTACCTGCAATCTCTTGAATGTTTAATGAACCGTCTTTCTTTAATTCAGGAAGTGCATCAGCTGGTAATTGACCGGTAGGCATACCCGCCCAGTCTAATTCACCGTTTTTGAACATTGAAAGCTCAGTGTTGTTATCATTGATCATGTACATTTCAACTTTTTTAAGTTTTACAGCATCTTTATCCCAATAGTTTTCATTAGGAACTAACTCAATTTTGTCATTATGTTTCCAAGCTTTAAGCTTGAAAGGACCGTTTGACGTATAGTTTTCGCCTGCATTTGTGTACCATTTTTCATTTGATTCAGCAATTTTCGTATTCACTGGGAAGTACGTATAGAAAGCTGTTAATTCTAAGAAATATGGCGTTGGGTTTTCTAATGTTACCTCAAGCGTTTTATCATCTGTTGCTTTAACCGCAACGTCATCTAATGAACCTTTTCCTTCATTAGCAGCCTGTGCATTTTTAACATAGTATAATTGATATGCATATTGAGATTCGTTTTTAGGATCTAACGCCCATTTCCATGCATATTCGAAATCTTTTGCTGTTACAGGGTCACCGTTTGACCATTTTGCATCGTCGCGAATCGTAAACGTATATTTAGTTTGATCATCGCTGACCTTTACATCTTTCGCCATGGCATTTTCAGGTTTTCCATCTTTACCAATACGAGTTAAACCTTCAAATGTTTGTAATAATACGTTTGATGACGTTGAATCATTAGCTAAGCCTGGGTTCAGTGAGAAAGGCTCAGTTTTAATGTTTACGCGAAGCTCTTGCTCTTTTTTCTTGTCGCCGCCATCACTGCTAGCATTTTCACTGCCACCAGATTCTTTGTTAAATCCACATGCAGCTAAAAACAAGCTCATGACAAGCAGCAAACTGAAAAGAATTGACAACCTTTTCTTCATTGCGTGTTACCCCCTATTAAATTTTGTTTGTGTGGCAACCATATTTTTTTGATATACACTAATTTCTTAATCCTCTTTCAATACAAAATAATCAGTTATTTTTTCACGTAGTAGAGCGTTAAAGACCTCACTGCAAAATTATTCTTCTACCCTATGAAACTGTCATCAATTGTTTACATGCTGTAAATCCAATGTATGCGCTTAATATGTAGAAGACTCATTCATTACAAAATTCGCTAATTGAAACAAAACATTGGCTATTTTGTTTTTTCTGAAAAATTAAGAAATTGTAATACCTTTGTAAAAAATATGTTTGTTACGCCTATTATAAATATTTTAAAAATTTATTGCAATACTATTATTTAATGGTATTTTTTTGTTATGAGGGAAAAAACCTTATCTTATAAGGATTGTGCCTACTTGTCAGACGTCTAAAATCTTTTTTGTAGTATAGGTATTACAATAGTATTACAAAGGCATTAGAAATACTAAATAAAAGATTTTTACCAAATCCTCCACCAAATTTTCATCAAGAAATGCTTTAATTAAAAGGTTCTTGTCTTTTTTTGCCGAAGAAAAATTCCAGTAAATTGTCTTATAAAACTTTTTAGCGATAAGATGTTTAAATTCCTGCTTTTTCGCGTTATAATAACGAATAACTATATAATTAAAGCTGTGAAAAAGAGTAGTATGCAGAATTTTCATTTTTAGAGAGTTTGTGGCTGGTGAGAACAAACATTGAAACCTGCAGAATGGACTTTGGAGCTTTCAAGTGCAAAGCTTGAACGTTGATCTCAACGTTACATGAATAAAGATAGTTCACAATAATGTGTGCTAATTAGGGTGGCAACGCGGTCCATTCGCCCCTAGCTTATGCTAGGAGCGGATGGGCCTTTTTATGTTGTATACGTAAACTAGCATCATATATGTGCAGATGAAAGGAAGATTTGATGAAAACAATTTTTTCAGGTATTCAACCAAGCGGTACAATCACTTTAGGTAACTACATTGGAGCGATGAAGCAATTTGTTGAACTTCAACATGACTATAACTGTCATTTTTGTATTGTAGATCAGCATGCAATTACAGCGCCTCAAGACCGTTTAGCACTTCGTAAAAACATTCGCAGCCTTGCTGCTCTGTATGTAGCAGTAGGAATTGATCCAGCAAAATCAACTTTATTTATTCAATCAGAAGTGCCCGCCCACACGGAAGCAGGATGGATGTTACAGTGCGTAGCGTATATCGGTGAACTTGAGCGTATGACTCAGTTTAAAGATAAGTCCGCTGGAAAAGAAGCAGTATCAGCAGGATTATTAACTTATCCTCCACTAATGGCAGCTGATATTCTTTTATACAACACCGATTTGGTTCCAGTTGGTGAAGATCAAAAGCAGCATTTAGAATTAACGCGTGACTTAGCTGAGCGCTTTAACAAAAAATACAATGATATCTTCACTATTCCTGAAGTACGTATTCCAAAAGTGGGCGCACGCGTCATGTCTCTTCAAGATCCTACGAAAAAAATGAGCAAGTCCGATCCAAACCAAAAAGCTTTTATTACGCTCTTGGATGACGCTAAAACGATTGAAAAGAAAATCAAAAGTGCCGTAACGGATTCAGAAGGTATTGTTCGCTACGATAAAGAAAATAAGCCAGGTATTTCAAACTTATTAAGCATTTATTCAATCCTAGCAAATAAATCAATCGAAGACATTGAAGCAATGTACGAAGGCAAAGGTTATGGTGACTTTAAAGCTGACACAGCTAAAGTAGTAGCTGAAGCACTTGCTCCAATTCAAGAAAGATATTATGAATTAGTTGATTCTAGCGAGTTAGATGATATTTTAGATCAAGGTGCCGATAAAGCAAATGCAACGGCTAATAAAATGCTTCGCAAAATGCGAAACGCAATGGGAATTGGCCGTAAACGTTAAAAAAAAACGACTGCTATGCAGTCGTTTTTTTAATTCACTTTTGGCTCTTGTTCAATTTCCCAAAGTTTTTCAAAGAAAGGTTGTCCTTTTACTAAGCGCTCGCATAATAATTTATGTTTCGGTGACCACCCTGACTTCGTTTCATCGTATAGCTGATTCCATACGTCTTGAAACGGCATCTCTTGAATGTCTTCGTATTTCGTTGGATTCCACTCTGTGTACCAGTAGCGGATTTGAGCTGTATTTTTTGTTGTATGTAGCTGATCAAGTGCCATAAATAACAGCTGTTTTAGCTGACGTTCTTTACGTGTTAGCCCTCTCATCGTTTCAGGAGACGGCGAAAGAATATGATGCTCTTTTTTAGTTAGCTCGTCTTCACTGAACTTATATTCTAGCTCTTCTTGATCCGCAATCATCTCATAAACTAACTGTTCTTGTCTTGGAATTAAGCGGCTTTTTCGAATTGGGATATGATAGCCCATCGTATCAATTGCTAAAATATTCGTTCCATCTGTAACAATAAAACAATATTCAACCTGCGTGCGCTCATGATTTTTCCGAATGTATGCTTTCTGATAGACATCTTGTAGTAGTTGTTGAGGTAGCTCGGAAAGATCATTTTCAATGTAATGAAATAAAAGCGGATTTACTTTTAATAACGGTGCTTGATCGAGCAGTTCTACACAATCGTCTTTTCTCCACTCATGGAAATGACACACATTATAACCGTTTTCTTCGCCTTCAAACCAATTAACCCATACATCATGAAGATATAGCATAATTTACCCCTCACTTACTATCTGTTTGTTATCCATCAGTATAGGCAGAGAAAGGAATTTTTATTCCAAATGATGTTATTTTTCTAAAAATTAATTGTAAAATACCTTCGTTTTTGGTTATTATGCAAATGCACTTATTTCGAAGCTCAGACATAACGCCAGTGCTAATGATTGCTACAGGCTTCATGAACTATATCCACCCCTATAAGCAGAAAAAATCCGAGTTTCTTCTATAATAATAGGTTTGTCAGGAGGTCTGACAAACCTAAAAAAATCTATCACACTTTTGTGATAGATTTTTAACGAAGAGATTTTGGATTTAAAGCATCTTTTAATCCTTCACCAATGAAGTTGATAGCCAGGATCGTAAATGTAATAGCTAAACCTGGCGGAACCCACATCCAAGGCTTATTCTGCAGCACATCTGATTCCCTTGCTTCTGTCAGCATATTCCCCCAGCTCGGCGTATCAGCCGGCACGCCAAAACCGATAAAGCTAATCGCTGACTCAAACACGATAAGGATGGCCATCTGCAAACTGGCTTGAACCACAATCGTTGAAAACACATTTGGCAGCAAATGTTTGAAGATGATTTTAAACGGGCTGCACCCAATGGAAACAGCTGAAAGCACATATTCATTTTCTTTTTCAGCCAAGACTTTGCTTCGCACCAGCCGGGCCGTACTTCCCCAGCTTAGGAAACTAACAACTAGGATGAGCGTCCAAACGCCTGAGATTTTTCCAATTAGAATTGTATTTAACACTACAACAAAAACAATGAGCGGAAAGTTTAAGACAAAGTCTGTAAAACGCATTAAGAATTGGTCCACTTTGCCTCCGTAATAACCCGCAATCGAACCAATAAGAGTTCCGATTAAAATAACGAGTGTTGTACAAGCAACTCCAATCAGTAACGAAGTTCTTCCTCCATACAATGTACGTGCAAATACGTCTCGACCATTTGTATCCGTTCCAAACCAATGCTCACTGGAAGGCGCTGCATTCATCGCCATATAGTCGATACGTGTAATATCTGCTTTTGTAAGCAGAGGTGCAAAAATAGCAAGAAGCGTAATCACAATCATGAAAGCCAAACTTATCATGGCTAGTTTATTTTTTACAAACTTCTTTCGCGCAATCGCCCATGGAGAAAGGTTTTTAGGAGCTTTCATATTCACTTCTGGCTGTACATCTTTTTTCGTTACAATTTCCATACTTTCTCCTCCTAATCCAAACGAATACGCGGATCTGCTACGCCGTATAACAAATCAGCAACCAGATTCCCAACTAGTGTTAAAATTGAAAACAGCATTGTAAGCGACATCATAACTGAGTAGTCACGAGTTGCTACAGAGTCAACAAACAACTTTCCGATTCCTGGATACGTAAAGATTGTCTCTGTAATGATAGAACCGCTAATGATTGTTACAAGATCAAACCCTAAAAACGTAATAAGCGGAATCATTGAGTTGCGTAAGATATGAACATTATAAATTTTAGATTCTTTTGTTCCTTTTGCTCTAGCTGTGCGCACAAAATCTTTGCGACTGTTTTCAATAATATCATTGCGCAAAAATTGGGTATACTGCGCGGTCGACATCAAGCCAAGAATCAGTGCAGGTAATATAACGTGATGAATTCTACTTTGAATAAATTCCCATGATCCCTCTTTTAATCCTACTTCAACAGAACCGCTAAACGGAAACCAGCCTAACTGAAAGGAAAATAAATAAATGCCTACGATCCCTGCGATAAACGATGGAACCGCTAATGCAAAGTAATTATATCCTGCAATAAAGTTATCTGCTAAGGTATACGGTTTTCTTCCTGCATACATACCTAAAATAAATGCAAACACATACGTAATCAAAAGCGAAGTCAAAGCTAAAAAGATCGTATTAGGCATACGCTCTAAAATAATATCTAATGTCGGTAACTTATGAGTTGTTGACTTTCCTAAATCTCCTTGTGCCACTCCCTTTACCCAGTTCCAATATTGAACGTAGATAGGATCGTTATATCCTAGCTTATCACGCATTGCCTCAATGTATTTTGGATCTGTATTACTGGGGTTGATTTCTCCCCCAAAAGGGTCCCCTGGCATCATTTTTGCCAGGGAAAACACAACAAAGGAGATCAGAATCAACATTGGAATCATCCCTAAAATACGTCTTAGTGAGTATTGCAGCATCGTTGACTCTCCTTTACATGTAAAATACTTATTCCGTTACAGACCATTTCTCCGGATCTACAACTACCGTTGATGGATCTAGAGTTACGTTTTTCACACGCTTATTCACAGCATAAATATTGATATTTTCCCATAAAGGAAGTGCTGGCAGCTGCTCGTTAAAGAATTTTTGCCATTTTACATATACATCTTTACGGTGTTTATCATCAAATGATTTTTCACTCAAACCGTCTTTAAGCATTTCATCAGATTCCTTATTTACCCAACGGCCATAGTTCCATTCAGCATTAGAGCTCCATAATCCTGTAGGATCTGGATCTGAACCAGTGTCCCAAGAACCGAAGAACGCTTCTAACGCCTTATCGTCGTTATCTTTCATTTCATTGTACAAGTTAAATTCAACAAGTGAACCCGTTGCTAATTTTGTTTTAATACCAATATCATTCCATGCTTGCATAATAGCCTTCGCACGACCCTCGAAGTTGGCTGGACCAGCATAGTGACCAAATGAGATCGTAAATGGTTTTCCGTTTGGATCTTCTACAAAACCGTCATTATTCTTATCTTTATAACCAGCTTCAGCTAACAATTTCTTAGCTTTTTCTGGACTATACTTGTACTTTGTTAAATCTTTTTGGTCAGCAGCAATCCAGAATACAGACGGAATAACTGTGTTAGAAACAACCGCTTTGTCGTTCATAAATGCTTTTACCATTGCTTTTCTATCTATTGCGTAAAGCAATGCTTGACGAAGTTTTAGATCTTTGAACTTATCATAATCATCTACGTTTTTACCAGCGTTTTTATCACGATGTCCAAATCGTAGACCAATATACGAATAACTAGTTGATTTCCCTTCCAAAAAGTCTAAGTTTTCTGCTTTTTCAACTTGCCCTAAATCAGCTGGGCGAACATCCATAATGTCGACATCGCCTTTTTTCAATGCTCCGGCGGAAACAGATGGATCCAGTACTTTTACAACAACGCCATCAAGATGAGGCTTACCTTTCCAATAGTCATCATTGCGTTCCATCTGAACATATTCACTTGCTACCACTTTTTTCACTTTAAATGGTCCAACACCAATAGGCTCTTTACGAACTTGTTTGGACTCTGCAAGATCTTTTACAGCAATTCCTTCATAGTACTTTTTCGGCATTGGATACGGCCATAGATTGTCTAAGTTATTTACACGAACTTCTTTAAACGTTACTTTAAATGTTTGCGGATCTACCACTTCAACTCCGGAAATAGAATCCGCTTTGCCGTCATGATATTCTTGAGCGCCTTTAATATGCTCAACGTTTACATAGCGTGGACCTGTATAGTCTTTATCAGCAATCGTTTCATACGTATATTTAAAATCATCTGCAGTTAATGGATCTCCGTTATGCCACTTAATCCCCTTTTTTAATTTAAACGTGTAAGTTAGTTTATCACCACTCACGTCCCAAGTAGCTAAGTCAGATTTAATTTTTAATTTCTTATCATAAGTAAAAAGACCTTCATTGATAAATTCTAAGATTTGGCTATCATACGCACTACCATACAATGCGTACTCAAAAAGCCCTTCCGGCGCTCCGTCAATCCCATACGTAATCGTTCCGCCATCTTTTGGCTTGTCTGTTTTTGCACCTTCAGTTTTTGCTTCTCCGCCTTCTTTATTACTAGAAGATGAAGAACTGCTTCCACCGCTGCATGCCGCTAGAAAAAGCGATAGCACAAGCAAAATGGAAACAAGTGATAAAAACGATTTCTTTTTCATCATGACGTTCCCCCTATTTAACTAATAATCTGTTCGTATGTAGCTTTTACGAGTTATATAAATGGCAAGCTACTTGATGGCCAGGTCTCACCTCCTTTAAGGCAGGTTTCGTTTGGCTGCACTCTGCCATGGCATGTATACAGCGAGGATGAAACGCACAGCCTTTTGGCGGATCAATTGGACTTGGCACATCTCCCTGTAAAATAATACGCTGTTTTTTCTTCCGTGGATCTGGTTCAGGTATAGCCGATACAAGCGCTTGCGTATAAGGGTGCAATGGCTCTGCGTATAGGCTTTTCTTATCAGCAATTTCCACTAAACCGCCTAGGTACATAACACCGATACGGTCACTCATATGTTTAACAACACTCAAATCATGGGCAATAAATAAAAAGGTTAGGTCGAATTCTTGTTGAAGTTCTTTAAGAAGGTTTAAAACTTGTGATTGGACAGAAACGTCAAGTGCCGACACCGGTTCATCAGCAATAATAAGTTTTGGACGAAGTGCAAGTGCACGTGCAATTCCAATACGCTGACGCTGTCCACCGGAAAATTCGTGAGGATATTTATAGTATGCATCTTCCGGTAACCCTACTTTTGTAAGTAGATTCATAACTTCTGATTTTAATTGATTGGTTGATTTTCCTGTAAAATTCCGAATTGGTTCAGAAATAACATCTCCAACCATTTGCATTGGATTGAGGGAAGCATAGGGATCTTGAAAAACCATTTGGAAATCTTGTCTAATTTTACGGAGAGAAGTTCCTCTTGCTTCTGTGATATCTTTACCATCGAAAATAATTTTTCCGCTAGTTGGTTCCAACAGTCTTAGAATCGTCCTTCCTGCCGTGGATTTTCCACAGCCAGATTCTCCTACCAGACCGAGCGTTTCTCCTTTTCGAATCGCAAAGGAAATACCGTCAACTGCTTTTACATCACCAATTTTCTTTCGAAAAAATCCCCCGTGAATAGGATAGTAGGTTTTTAAATGCTGAACTTCTAGCAATACATCTTTCACTGCTTTAGTCATTAGCTTGTCTTCACTCCTTTTGACGGATAGCTGTTTTCATACAGCAGACATGCGACGTCATGCCCCTGTGAATCCTCGCGAAGAACAGGCGTAACGGAACTGCAGTCTTCCATTGCATGAGGACATCGGTTAACGAAACGACAGCCTGTCCTCGGCATGTTTACAAGAGAAGGCACAATTCCTTTGATCGTATTTAATACTTCTACATCATCTTCCATGCGTGGAATTGAGTGAAGAAGAGCTTTCGTGTACGGATGTTTTGGGGCATAAAATAACGTATCAACATCTGTATGCTCAACAATTTTCCCGCCATACATGACAATCACTTCATCACACATCTCAGCAACGACTCCTAAATCATGAGTAATCATAATAATAGACATATCATTGCTTTCTTGAATTTCTTTTAACAATTCTAAAATTTGAGCTTGAACCGTAACATCCAGGGCGGTTGTCGGCTCATCCGCAATTAAAAGTTTAGGCTGACAAGCTACCGCCATGGCAATCATGACGCGCTGTCTCATTCCTCCCGACAGCTGATGCGGATATTCATCGATGAGCTTTTCGGATCTCGAAATACCAACGCTTTTTAAAAGCGCAATGCTTTTTTCACGCGCTTCCGCTTTCGATATATTCATATGGTTAAACAATACTTCCTGCAGCTGATACCCAATGGTTAAAACAGGATTGAGAGATGTCATCGGTTCTTGGAAAATCATTGAGATGTCTTTTCCCCGAACATCATTCATCTCATCTTCTGATAAGTGCGTAAGACTCTTTCCGTTAAATACAACGCTTCCGCTTCTAATTTGACTATTTACTTTAGGTAATAGCCCAATAACGGATAAAGACAATACGCTTTTTCCACAGCCAGATTCTCCTACAACTCCTACAATTCGCTTTCGTCCGACTTGAAACGACACGTCGTCCACAGCATTATGCCAGGAATCATTAATGGAAAAAGCAGTTTGTAAATTTTTCACTTCTAGTAAAGGTGTTGATTCGACAGGCTTTTTATCCATTTATAGTGCACACCTCATTTTTCTAAAAATTGTTATATTTGAATAAGATATTATTACAATTTCATTACAAAATCAATATATTTTGAAAATTAATTATATTTTTTATTTTTAAAATAATGATTTTTGAATATCTCTTCAGCACTTTAACGCATAAACCTCCTAATTTTTTGTTGAAAACAGGATAAAATTTACTATTTTTTGTTTTAGGTATATAGAACTTATTTTTTTACAGTTGGAACGCAGATTTTTTTAAGATAGTATTGGTACTAAGAGGAAGCAGCTGGGTAGTAGTTAAAGTGTGAGGCTTCATACATGAAGTAACAAGATGATAACCGATATTGTAGCCCATCATTTCTGGATACCAATTTTGGCCGAATAACAGTTGATCATATTTTTTTTCGTCAGCGCGCAGATTGTAATAAGGTTTAACATGCTTTTCCCACATTTTTTTAGCTTCTTCAATGGTATAATAATTTGTCCAAGGGGCTAAATATTTTTTACCACAATATTCCTCAACTGCTCTTTCAGCTAACCCTTCCATCATCATAGCGTCTAACAAAGTAATCGTTTCATCAGATTTGTTAATGGCTTTTAGCCTGCAAACGTGATGATATTCATGGGTAAGCACCGCTAACATTTCTTCATCGGATGTATGACTTGTCATAAACACAAATAATTTATCGGTAAAAGCGACACCTGCTCTTCCGTTAAATTCACGCTGCATTTTTCGATTTCGAGGATTGCTTGGAAGCACTAGCACCGCTACATCCGGCCCATTCCATGCTTTTTTAAGCTTTTCATAATGTGCTTTTACTTTCTTCCAAACCTGCCTTTTCTTCATTTCTTCTAATTCTTTTATAAACATTAAAGAAGGCGGACACATTCCATAGTTAAAAAGTAATTCCATATATTCTTTTTCTTTTAATTTCTTAAAATAGCGCGCAAGATAACGGCTTATTTCTTTCGGCTCCGTCCAAGTAGAAGTTGAAACAATCGGCATGTTTTCCCCTCTCTTTCTTCATCCTTTTGCTTCATGATATGTTCACAGCTACTCTTTTGGTTATTAAAAATAAAAAAAATTCTAGGCGTCAGCCTAGAATTTTTCATTATGCTTCGTATTTTTTAAAGATGATTGTTGCATTGTGACCGCCAAATCCAAGTGAGTTGCTTAGCACCGCTTTTACTTCTTGCTTACGCGCTTTGTTTGGAATGTAGTCTAAATCGCACTCTTCATCGGGTGTTTGATAGTTAATTGTTGGAGGAAGAATACCGTCTTGAATTGCTTTCACACTAAAAATAGCTTCTACTCCACCAGCAGCTCCTAGCAAGTGGCCAGTCATTGACTTTGTTGAACTAATTGCTACTTTTTGAGCGTGGTCACCAAATACTTCTTTAATAGCCATCGTTTCAAATTTATCGTTGTACCCTGTACTTGTACCGTGAGCATTGATGTAATCAATATCACTTGGCTGTAGACCTGCATCTTCAATCGCATGACGCATTGCACGAACGCCGCCTTCTCCTCCTGGAGCTGGCGCTGTGATATGATGAGCATCTCCTGTTGAACCATAGCCCACAATTTCAGCATAAATACGTGCGCCGCGTGCTAATGCATGTTCAAGCTCTTCAAGCACAATAACACCCGCACCTTCTCCCATAACGAAGCCGTCGCGGTCTTTATCAAACGGACGAGATGCTGTTGCAGGATCTGGATTTGTAGAAAGTGCTTTATTCGCACAGAAACCAGCAATAGATAAACGCGTGATTGGTGCTTCCGTACCGCCCGTCACCATCACGTCTGCATCTCCGCGTTGAATGACTTTAAATGCATCACCAATAGAGTTTGTACCTGTTGCACACGCCGTTACCGTACAAGAGTTCACGCCTTTCGCCCCTAAAGCAATAGAAACTTGTCCTGTTGCCATATCAGGAATCATCATCGGAATAAAGAATGGACTTACACGGCGGGCACCTTTTTCTAATAACGTTGAATATTGATTTTCAAACGTTTCCATACCGCCAATTCCAGATCCAATCCAAACCCCGACGTTTGGAGCAATCTCTTCCGTAATAGTCAAATTCGCATCTTTAACAGCCGCCAATGCAGCTACCATCGCATATTGAGTAAAGCGATCCATCTTACGAGCCTCTTTGCGGTCAATAAAATCTTCCACGTTAAAATCTTTTACTTCAGCCGCTACTTTAGCAGGAAATTCATCTGCATCTAGTCTTGTTAAAGGACCAACGCCAGACACGCCTGCTACTGCGTTTTTCCAAGCTGTTTCTACGTCATTTCCAATTGGTGTAAGCCCACCAAGTCCTGTTACAACTACACGTTTTTTATTCATCGTACATTCATCTCCTTCAGTTGCTTTAAAAATGTAGTGTTATTTTCCCCATCTAATGGCAATAGCTCCCCATGTTAAGCCGCCTCCGAAGCCAACCATTACAATTAAATCATCGTCTTGAATTTTCCCTGCTTCAAGCTCATGAACAATTGAAATTGGAATCGATGCTGCTGATGTATTGCCGTAGTATTGGATTGTTTTAGACATTTTTTCTTCAGGCAAGTCTAATCGCTGTCTTGCAGCTTCCATAATACGAATATTCGCTTGATGAGGTACAAGAAAATCAACATCCTCTTTTGTTAAACCTGCTTTTTCAATTACATTAACAGCAGATTCCCCCATTTGTCGAACAGCAAACTTAAATACTTCACGTCCGTTCATGACAATATGATCAAGCTCGTTTTGATACAAGTGCTTGCCTCCTGTACCGTCGGATCCTAGTTCAAAGGATAAAATACCTCGTCCTTCTGACACAGGTCCCATTACAACTGCACCTGCTCCGTCTCCGAATAAAACAGCCGTGTTACGGTCGTCCCAATCTGTAATCTTAGAAAGCTTTTCTACACCGACCACTAATATATGCTTGTAAGCATTAGTTTCAATAAATTGCTTAGCTGTAATCATGCCGTACATAAATCCTGCACATGCTGCACTCACATCGTAAGAAGCTGCTTTTTTTGCTCCCAATTTTTCTTGCAGCATACATGATACTGTAGGAAACGGTTGATCTGGCGTTACCGTAGCAACAATGATCATGTCAATATCTTCTGCCTCGACGTTAGCTTTATGTAAAGCTTCAACTGCTGCTTTATAAGCTAAATCAGATGTGTCCTCGTTATCGGCTGCAATTCGGCGCTCTTGAATACCTGTGCGCGTACGAATCCACTCATCTGATGTATCCATTACTTTTTCAAGATCTAAATTTGTTACAACTTTCTCTGGTACATAACGTCCAATTCCTAGAACACCAGCGTTCATATCAACCTCTCCTTTAAATAAAAGGCTTATATTCCTATAAAACCTATATCTGTCATTTCATTTACCGATTATATAATCAATTATTATGAGTTGGTACTAATTTTACTTCATTTTTTATTTTTTGTCTATATGGGTGTTCGTCCTACTCAGGTATCTATCATGCTACATATAGTAATCATACGGGTCCCTCTTACTCTAGTATGGGACATTAGGTAAGAACTTACCCACCATTAAAATAGTGAAAGGAATGAGTATCATGGCAAGAAGACAAAGAAATGAAGCTTTTTCTGATTTTATGTTTGGAGCTGGGCGCAGAAAATCAAGAGAAGAAAGAGAGCGAGAGGAGTGGGAAAGATTATTCAAACAAATCGATGAAATTGTACTCGCCGTTGAAGAACTAGCTCCTCTTCTTAAACAGTTTGCCCCTTTAGTCGATTTATTTTACAAACAAAAATAACAGCTCGGATTCTACCGAGCTGTTTTCTTTAGTTGTTTTCATTTTCAGCTAATGCATCTTGCTTGCCAAGCTCATAGGCGTCGTTCATTACTTTTGTCAGTAATGTCAATACCGGCTGTACGTGTTCCATTGATAACTCAACGCCTGTTTCATCTAAAATCTGCTTTGCTTCTGGCAAGTACTTCATTGCAATTTGCATGAATTGCATATTTTGCTCTTCCATAGTGAAATCTCCTTTATTAAAAACATTTATTCCTCCTTATATTAGCGAATCTATTCTATAAGTACAACTTTCTCCTTTAATGAAGAGGTAAAAAGAATGTTCTCATATGTTTTTTTTGTAGGTAAATGCCTTCTTTAGCCGTTACTTTGGAAGAAAAATGTAGCAGTTCTTTCGCTTTCCTGCTGATTTCATATTTTTCTTGAGCCGCTTCTTCCTTCATCTCCATATGAGTAATGTTTGCTCCAGCGCTCCAAGGCTGTAATTTTTCTTCAACTAAATGAACCACTTCATATGAATATGCACCAGTTTTACAGCGTCTGAGTGCACTGACGGCGTCTTCAATATAAATAATAAAATCCGTGCCTTCCATAATGGTGAAATCTTCCTCGTACCCGGCAATATTTTTAGAATAGCACATTGACAAAGGCTGCCAAGGTCCGTAAAGAGTGGGCGTTCTGACAATCATAATGGGCCATCCATCATCTTTATATTTTTCTATCATTCGCTCAAAATGAACGTATAGCCTTCCTTCACTACTGTCCGGTTCTGGAATCGTTGTTTCTTCAATCTTTCGCTGCTGGTCTCCAAATACGCGCATGGTAGAAACAAACACAAATCGAATGTTGAATTGACGGCATTTATTAAGTGCTTGAATGAGTACTTGCTGCGCTTTTTGCATTTCTTGTCTTAAAAAATCAGGATGATAAAAATCTCCTCCATCGAAATACGTGAAGTAGACAATATCCGTTTCTGATGTAATCATATCTAATGAATCGCCTACTTCAGTCGATACATAATTAGCGTTTCGCCCTAAGAAAAATTTCATCTCTTCCTGCAAATCATCTTCTTCTTTATGAGCAGAATGTGTATATCCTTTTACTTCTGTACCTTCGTCTAAAAAAGTCATACATAAATGAAAACCAATAAAGCGGTTTGCCCCTATTACTACTACATTTCCCATATCGCTTCCTCCAATTCTTCATTCATCATTTATTAAACAAAAGCTTAAAGCCCTATAGTTATAGAGAGTACTCATTCCTTATTTCAAAGTAGTTCATCCGTAAAAACATCATGAACTCTCTTTTTCCTTTTATCTCTTATACAAAAAG
Source organism: Priestia sp. SB1 (assembly GCF_038898415.1). Taxonomy (NCBI): domain Bacteria; kingdom Bacillati; phylum Bacillota; class Bacilli; order Caryophanales; family Bacillaceae; genus Priestia; species Priestia sp. SB1. The sequence continues at coordinate 836,376 of NZ_JBBJSS010000003.1, forward strand.
CCCCTATGATATGTATAATCATAGAAGCTTTGCTTATAACACTTTTTCATGCTGTTTATAAAATTGGAGAAGGGACCGTTCAAATAAATAGTTTTTTTCAGGCAAATAAAGTGAAAGCATAATCGGAGAGTGAAGTTCTTCACGATGTAGCTCATATTTTTTACTGTGTGCAATTGGATAATGAGTAGAGGCATTAGGCGCGGTCCATATCTTCACGGGCAGCGTTGATTTTAATTCCGTAACGGAAGGGTACTCCTTAATTAGCTTTGATACTTGCTTCCGCTCCACTTTATAAGCTTGAGTCAAGTCCTTCGTGAATTGTTTATAAAAGAATTTATTGTTTTTTTCATGTTCTGCATGCGTATGAAGATCAATACACGGATTTAGTAAACCAGCTGATCGAATGAACGTATTCCCGTCATTTTCCATTAGCTGCAGCGCTAACAGAGCCCCCATTCCTTCAGCTAAAATATGAATTCGTTTATTTAAAATTTCTTGTTTCATTACTAAATGATAAAGTTGTTTTGCAAGGTGATATGCTTCAGGAGACCCCCAATGCCGGCCATATAAATTGGAATAAAATACTGTGTATCCTTCATCTTGTAAACATTGCAACAGCTGTGACCTTCCGCCGTGCTGAATCCATAAGCTAGTTGAACTTTCAACAAAATGATCTTTATCACCCAATACTAACACACCGAAACCATTCGGTCGTTCAGGGACATGTACGACATTCCATTGCGTATCTAAGCTAAAAAAGCGTCGATGTATCATAGCTCTTCCTCCGTAACTTACTAGTTGTTCCATACAGTGTATGATAGAACCATAAAAAAGCGCACTAGAATAATGCCTATTTCTGACTTATTGCTCTTTTGTTTCTAGATGGGAACACGCCCCTTATTTATTCATAAAAAATTCAATTTCTTATTTGACTGCTATATGCTAAAATGAAATCAAACTGTACTGCAAACGAGGTGAATAGAATGCGTGTCGTAATGGCTTTTGTTTGGGGCTTTTTACTAATGAATATGGCAGTGTACGTAATCTCTGCAATGACGGGCGGTACTTACAGTTTCGCAACCGCTTCCATCCTTGGAGTAGTTTTCACGCTAGTTGTAATTTTGATTGGAGAACTGGGTGTACCGAATAAACCAGCAAATAATCAACACTAAAAAGTGTTGGCTGTAAAGCCAGCGCTTTTTTTATTTTTTGGCATAGGTTCTTCTCAGTACTTTCTTTCCTTACCTCGTATTCAAGACATAGGACTGAGAGTGCTTTTCTCTATCTATATATAGTCGGAATCATTGATTATCCCAAACTTTAACTATATAATTTTAGAATAATCAAACTATTAACTTTAGGAGTGAATACTGCTGTGACTAAAGAAAAAATTGGTTTTATCGGAACAGGCGTTATGGGTCAAAGCATGGCCGGGCATTTAATTGACGCAGGATATGAAGTCCTTGTTTATACACGAACAAAAACTCGTGCTCAAGCACTACTTGAAAAAGGGGCCAAATGGAAAGAAACCGTTCAAGAAGTGGCCGAACAATCTGATGTTATTATCACCATGGTGGGCTATCCTCACGATGTAAAAGAGATTTATTTAGGAAAAGACGGCATTATACATAATGCAAAGAAAGGCTGCTATACAATTGATATGACGACATCAAGCCCTATACTTGCTCGTGAGATTTATCAAGCAGCAAAAGAGAAGCACATTCATGCGCTTGACGCTCCTGTTTCAGGAGGAGATATTGGGGCTCAGAAAGCAACCTTAGCGATTATGGTAGGAGGCGATTCTGAAGCATTCTCTGCCGTTACGCCTATTCTTGAAAAAATGGGGACAAATATCGTTCTTCAAGGAAGCGCCGGTGCTGGTCAACATACAAAAATGTGCAATCAAATTGCTATTGCCTCTAATATGATGGGTGTCTGCGAAGCGATACTTTATGCTGAAAAAGCCGGATTAGATCCGAATACCGTTCTAAAAAGTATTGAAACAGGCGCAGCGGGAAGCTGGTCGTTAAGCAATTTAGCTCCTCGCATGATTAAAGGAGACTTCGAACCAGGCTTTTATATTAAACACTTCATTAAAGATATGAAGATTGCCATTGAATCAGCTGAAGAAATGGAGCTGTATACACCCGGGCTAAAATTAGCAAAATCGCTTTATGAACAGCTCGAAAAACAAGGCCAGGATAATAAAGGAACACAGGCTCTGTATACCCTTTTAAAACAGCATGCCCTAACTGTATAAAGACAGGCAGCTCATTACGAGCTGCCTGTTTTTATTAATGATTTACGCTTCATTTAACGAATTCATAAAACGACTGAATGCGAGCTGCCCTTCAGCAGTTTGTTTAAACACACCTGCATGCTCTAAAATAGTCGCAAAGATCAAACCGAGCTCTTGTTGGAGAATCTCTTGAACATTTTCCACTTCAATATGCGGATATTTTTTCTTGATGTGTTCAGCCCACTTCACGTGTTTTTTCACTTGATCATGCCTGCTGGCTAATTCACTCAGGTTATTCTGAACTAACCCTTTGGCCACTAGACTCATTTCGTCTTTCAAACGACCGGGTAAAACCGCAAGCCCCATTACTTCAATTAAACCTATGTTCTCTTTTTTGATATGATGAACTTCTGCATGCGGATGATAAATGCCATCTGGATGCTTGCTGTTTGTTCGATTGTTTCGCAGTACTAAATCTAATTCGTACAAATCCCCTCTTTTCCTAGCAATAGGCGTGACCGTATTGTGAGGAGTTTGATCTGTAAAAGCTAAAATACCAGCACTTTGATCACTATATGATTTCCATTTCTTCAAAATGAAATCCGCTGCTTCCACTAATGGTGCAAGGTGCGAACTTTGAAGACGAACGACCGACATTGGCCAATGAACAATTCCAGCTTTCACGTTTGGATGCGCTTCAAGAGAGAACGATTTATTTATTCTTGCTTTAGCCATAGGAAACTCATGATAGCCTCCTTGAAAGTGATCATGCGTTAAAATAGATCCTCCTACGATGGGTAAATCTGCATTTGACCCTAAAAAATAATGTGGGAATTGTTCAACGAAGGCAAGCAGCCGCTTAAACGTTTGCTTTGAAATATGCATAGGTGTATGCTCACTCGCAAAAACAATGGCATGTTCATTATAATAAACGTAAGGTGAAAACTGCATGTACCACAGCTCTTCCTGCAATTCCACAGGGATAATCCGGTGATTTTGGCGAGCTGGGTGGTTAATGCGGCCTGCATAGCCAGCATTTTCTTTACAGAGCAGGCATAGCGGGTAGTTGCTTTCTTTCAGTGATTTGCTTGCTGCAATTGCTTTTGGATCTTTTTCCGGCTTAGATAAGTTGATAGTAATTTCAAGTTCTCCAAAGTCAGTGTTTGTTACCCATCTTTCGTTTTTAGCAATTCGATCTCTGCGAATATAGTGAATGTCTTTTGACAGCTTATAATAATAGCTTGTGGCTTTTTGAGGGTTTTGCTGATAGTGATCGTAAAAGGTTCGATTAACCTCTGAAGGCATGCTTGCAAAGCATCCCATTATTTTGGTATCGAATAAATCTCTATATGTGATAGAATTATCGGCGATTCGATTGTTTTCGGCAGCCCAATCAAGCATGTTATCTAAAATATCAGCTGGATGTTCCAAACGTTCTTCTTTAACTTCTACCGTAATACATTCGTCGAGTTCTAACACTTCCAGCAGTTTATTTCTCACCACATCTATATCCCATTTTGTTACTAGATTCTTTTGTAAACCATATTGAATAAGTCGGGTGATTTCTTCATGAATGTTGACTGACATACACTCGTTCCTTTCTCTATCTGTTTTCTCTTATACTGCTTCTAATGTGAGTTCACGCGCTCCTTCTCCAACCGTAACCACATAAAATTCAGCTTCTAAACTCGTTTGCTTATAATAAGCGTCTTTTACTTCCTCAATAAATCTATCAACCTGTGCTCTTTTTACGATACTGATTGTACAGCCGCCAAAGCCTGCACCCGTCATGCGTGATCCAATCACACCTTCTTGCAACCAGGCTGCTTCTACAAGAGCATCTAATTCTTTTCCACTTACTTCATAGTCATCTCGCAGCGAACAGTGCGACTCATTCATCAATTGACCAAATCCTTTTAAATCGCCGTTTTGCAATTTAGCAACCGCTTCTTTTGTGCGTTCATTTTCATATACCGCATGTTTAGCGCGCTTACAATCTACTTCGTTTTGTATTAAAGATTTGTGCTTTTCAAATTGTTCTTTCGTTAAATCACCAAGCGAATCAATGGAAAGTGAAGTTTGCAAATCTGATAGTGCTCTTTCACACTCCATACGGCGCTCATTATATTTTGAATCTGCCAGCCCTCTTCGCTTATTTGTGTTAGAAATAACGAGCACAGCATCTGTTAACTGCAGCGGGCTATACTGGTATTCAAGAGTCTGGCAGTTTAACAATACGGCTTGATTTTCTTTTCCCATTCCAATTGCAAACTGATCCATAATCCCGCAGCTTACGCCGATAAATTCATTTTCAGCTTGCTGCGCCATTTTTACAAGGTCCATCATATCAATATTCAATTCAAGAATTTTATTTAAAAGTACGCATGTGACTAACTCAATTGATGCCGACGATGAAAGCCCTGCTCCGTTAGGAATGTTGCCGAAAAACAAGATATCAAAACCAAAAGGAAGATCATATCCGTGCTTTTTAAAGGTGTCTATTACTCCTTTTGGATAATTAGCCCAATCATCCTCGGTTTTGTACGTTAATTGCTCTAAAGAGGATTCAATAACGCCTGCTTCAGAGAAGTTTTTAGAGTACATACGTATTTTTCGATCATGACGTTTTTGTACTACCGCATACGTTCCTATACTCAATGAACAAGGAAAAACATGCCCTCCATTATAATCAGTATGTTCTCCAATTAAATTGACACGCCCTGGTGCAAAAAAGCAGCGAATAGCTTCTGACGAATGAAATATTTGTTTGAACTCTTCGATTAATTTTTCCAGCATTTATTATCACCTATTTTAAGTAGTTTTTTGGAAACGGATTCATATGTACATTGTAAAGTCCAATTTTCCTTGCCTCAATGGTAAAATTCCTATCGATAATCGGTACTTTTTTGCTTATCACTTTAAAAATGATTCTTTTAAATTGATGATGAACTGCTCTTGCGCCAAAAAGGTGTTATCTTCATGGGAGCCTTGACTTGCAAATTATAAGAAAATAATAGATTTAGAGACATTCACTAAAAATAATCATGATATTTTCAAAAAATTATAGAAAAATGAAAGCGATTACGTTAAAGTAAGAATTAAGTACTACTTTATTTCAAAAAGAAGGTGAAAATTTGCTCTCACATTTCCAAGCTCAAGAATATTCAACGTACGCATACAGGTTTTTAGAATCCCGCACAAACGAAGTTGCGCAGCTCTGGTCGGTTGGATGGGATGAAGTTTTCTCGCCCCTTTATAACTGGAGCGGAAATCAGCGAAAAGATGTAGGAAAATATATTTTTCAATACACGGTTTCTGGGTACGGGATGATTGAAATAGATGGACAAGAATATAAAGTGGATGCTGGAAAAGCATTCATCGTCAATATACCTGGAAATTATCGCTATTACTTACCAAAGGAAAGTGAAAACTGGGAGTTTATTTTTCTTACATTATACGGAGATGAAGTACAAAAATGCTGGGATTATATTCAGTCAACCCACTCCCCTGTAATCCGATTTCACCCTGAATCAGCACCTGTTCAGCTGCTTGCTCAGATATATAAGAGGGCAAGTGAAAAACATATAGCAGATCCATTTCATGCCTCAAGCTTATCTTACCGCTTTGTAATGGAGCTGTATCAATATATTAAAAGCATGGACAGTTTTACAGAGGATTGGCCTGAAAGTATCATTAGCTCTATTTTATTTGCCCGCAATCATTATCATGAAGAAATCGGTCCGGATGAAATGGCAGATGCAGCTCATTTATCTCGCTATCATTTTAGCCGGTTATTCAAACAAACAACAGGAATTACGCCGATTCAATATTTAACGAAGCTTCGCATTCAAAAAGCGGCCGAGCTATTGCATCAAACCAAGTATTCAATCGAAGAAATTGCTGAAAACGTCGGCTATGCAAATGCCAATTATTTAACAAAAGTATTTCGCAAAACAACCAATATGACACCCGGGCAGTATCGAAAAAGTGATGCATCCATTGATGAACACTTTGCATTACCAAAATAAAAACGACTTCCATAAAAGGAAGTCGTTTTTATTTTTTATCGGGAATTTCTACTACCACAGAACCTTTTTCGTAAATAAAAGTCAATTTTTTACCCGGGATAATCATATTTTCTAAAATATCTCGTGCAGCTTGAAGTGCAAACTCTGTCCGTTCTGCCTTTTCCTGCACTTCTTCATTTTCAGCTTGAAGATCATTTTTATCCAGCGCTCTTATTTTAGTTAATGCCTGATCTATAAAATCGTATGCTTCGTCATATATAAGCTCTATACGGTCCTTCATGTGCTCATTCATGCTCCTTTGCCCATTTTGTATTATCATAAATGAATTAGATATATTCTACAACCTAAAACTGAATAAGTTTTTACGCTTAGCTCTCACGTATTTTTTTTATTTATTTTAAAAGGGATGCTGCTCTTAATAGCAAAAAAAGACCATTCAAATTATCATGAATGGCCTTTTGAGAAAACTTATACGCTGACAACAAACTCATCATCTTTTACATCAACTGTCACTTGACTATAATCTTCAATTTGCCCTGCAATTAATTCTCTGGCAATTTTTGTTTCAATATATTTTTGAATAAACCTTTTTAAAGGGCGCGCTCCGTATACCGGATCAAACCCGGAGGCCGCAATATGATTTTTTGCTTCTTCTGTTAACATTAACGAAATATGACGATCGGATAAACGCTTTTCAAGCTGAAGCAATAGCTTATCAATAATTCCCTTTACTTCATGAACAGTTAGCGGTTTGAATAAAATCGTGTCGTCTACTCGATTTAAAAATTCTGGGCGAAAATGCTGTCTTAATTGAGCCATCACTTGCTCTCTGGCTTTTTCAGTAATCTCGCCTTCACTTGTTAAACCATCTAATAAAAATTGAGAACCAATATTTGACGTCATAATAATGACTGTATTTTTAAAATCAATGACTTTTCCTTTTGAATCTGTTGCTCTTCCATCATCTAGTATTTGAAGGAGCACGTTAAATACTTCAGGATGAGCTTTTTCAATTTCATCTAATAAAACGACTGAATAAGGCTTGCGTCTCACCGCTTCCGTTAGCTGTCCGCCTTCTTCATACCCTACATAGCCAGGAGGCGCTCCTATAAGCCTAGAGACCGCATGCTTTTCCATGTATTCAGACATATCAATACGAACCATTTGTTCTTCACTGTCAAATAACGAATGTGCCAACGTTTTGGCTAGCTCCGTTTTTCCTACTCCGGTAGGTCCTAGGAAAATAAATGATCCAATTGGGCGGTTCGGGTCTTTAATGCCTGCCCTTGCGCGAATCACAGCATCTGTAACTAAGGATACGGCTTCGTCCTGTCCAATCACACGCTTCTGTAAAATTGACTCAAGCTTCAACAGCTTTTCTCTTTCTCCTTCAACTAGTTTCGACACCGGAATTCCCGTCCATCTTCCTACAATTTCAGCAATTTCTTCTTCTGTTACTTCTTCTCTTAACAAACGGTTTTCTTGTGCTTTTTCAGCTGCTGTTTCTTCCAGCTGTTTTAGTTCTTTTTCAAGAGCTGGAATGCGTCCGTGGCGAAGTTCGGCTGCTTTATTTAAATCATATTTCCCTTCAGCTTCTTCTAGGTCTCGCTTCGCTTTTTCAAGCTGCTCCCGGACATCTTGCACTGTTTGAATCGACTGCTTTTCTTTTTCCCACTGCAGCTTCATTATATCTGCACGTTCTTTTAAATCAGAGACTTCTTTTCGAATTGCCTCTAACCTTGTGATGCTTGCTTGATCTGTTTCTTTACTTAATGCCGCTTCTTCAATTTCAAGCTGCATGACACGTCGCGTTACTTCATCTAATTCTGATGGCATCGAATCAATTTCTGTTCGAATAGTTGCGCATGCTTCATCAATTAAATCAATTGCTTTATCAGGTAAAAAGCGATCTGAGATATAACGATCCGACATAACCGCTGCTGAAACAATCGCCCGGTCATGAATATTTACACCGTGATGAATTTCAAATCGTTCTTTTAAACCACGTAAGATAGAGATTGTATCTTCTACTGAAGGTTCTTCAACCAGCACCTGTTGAAAGCGTCTTTCAAGAGCTGGATCTTTTTCAATATACTGACGATACTCATCAAGAGTTGTAGCTCCTATACAGTGAAGTTCTCCTCTAGCAAGCATTGGTTTTAAAATATTCCCTGCATCCATCGCTCCGTCCGTACGACCTGCTCCAACGATTGTATGAAGTTCGTCAATAAATAAAAGAATTTGACCGTTGCTTTTCTTAACTTCTTGAAGAACAGCTTTTAAGCGCTCTTCAAATTCGCCTCTGAACTTCGCTCCTGCTACTAAAGCTCCCATATCTAATGAGAAGATGGTTTTATCTTTTAATCCTTCAGGCACATCTCTACGAACAATGCGCTGTGCTAGACCTTCAACAATCGCTGTTTTACCAACGCCAGGTTCTCCAATCAAAACTGGATTGTTTTTTGTTTTTCGCGATAAAATGCGGATAACGCGGCGAATTTCTCCGTCTCGTCCAATGACTGGATCAATGTTCCCTGCTCGTACTTCTGCCACTAAGTCTCTTCCATATTTAGCTAACGCTTCATATGTAACTTCCGGATTTTGACTTGTAATTCGCTGATTTCCTCGAAGGCTAGTAAGCACATCTTGCAAAGCTTTTTTTGTTATACCGTGACTTGAAAATAACTTGCCATATTCACTAGAAGACGGTTCCTGTGCTAAGGCTAAAAAGATGTGCTCAACTGAAACATAATCATCTTGCAGGCGAGATGCTTCTTCTTGAGCTTTGACAAACAGCTGCTGGAGTTTATTTGTAATATAAACTTTCCCTGCTTCAGCTCCACTTCCTGTAACAGCAGGTTTTTTCGCAAGCAGTTGATTTACCTGCTGCTGAAAAGATTGATGATCTATATGTAAATGATCTAATATGCGAGGAGCAATACCATCTTGCTGATGAATAAGCGTATAAAGCAAATGAGCAATATCCACTTCCTGCTGATTTCGTTTAATAGCTTCGGACTGCGCTTCCATCACGCCTTCTTGCAATTTTTGGGTCATTTTATTTATGTCCATTGAACATCCTCCTTCGATACATTTGACCTTTATTGACCTTTATTTCATTATACCCAGCAATGGGAAAACAAGTAAAGCCATTCAATTTAGAATGGCTTCTTTATTTTTTTACTATTTAAGGCTTGCGCATGTATGTCCAGTGGCGATCATCGTTTGCCGTCTCTGGAAAACGCTCTCCTGCTTTTAATTTAACCTTTTGAGGATTATTTACGTTGCTTCCTGTTTCACCAATTTCAATATACACTCCGTTATTAGGAGCTTTTTGACCCGGTGTGAAATGACGATTTTGTCCCATTGTCCTGCCTCCTCATTCCTGAAATGAAATGTTCTCCTATACTATTCCCTTAAGATTTCCGTTTCATAATGGAGATGTTTTCATATTAGGAACAGAACAGAAAAGAGCAGACCTTTAGATCTGCCCTTTTGTATCAATGAGTAAATTTAATAGCTTGTTCAATTTCAGTTTCTCCGGCTAACATTTCAAACGTTTTTCCTATCGTAGCTTCTTCGTTTAGGCATTCTACAAGCACGGTTGCTACATCTGCTCGAGGAATCGTCTGAGATTTATCTTCAATATCATTATTGATATCAATTTTTCCAGTAGCTGAATCATTCGATAAAGTTCCTGGTCGTACAATTGTATATTGCAGATTAGACTGCTTTAAGTATTCATCCGCTATCGCTTTAGCACGCAGGTAAAGTTGTAAGCCTTCTGGTCCTTGTTCAGGTGCATCTGTTCCCATTGAACTTAACATAACAAAGCGCTTCACACCTTGATTTTTTGCTTCATCAATGATATTTTTAGCACCGTTTTGATCCACAGCGATTGTTTTTTCGTCTCCCGTATGTCCTCCAGAACCTGCTGCAAATATGACAGCATCCATACCTCTTAAAGCATCTGAAACATCTTGCTCCAAGTCACCAAGTACAACGTTAGCGCCCAGCTTTTTTAAAGCGTCTGCTTGTTTTTCGTCGCGAATCATCGCATAAGCTTCATGCTGCTTGCTGTTTGCGACTTTTTCTACCACTTGTTTTCCCGTTGTTCCGTTTGCTCCAACAACTAATACTTTCATCATAAATCACCTTTCGTTCTGTTTAGTATACAACTGGTGTTCCCACAATTAATTCCCTTTAAACAAAAAAACCTTTCTGATATTCTCAGAAAGGTTTTTTTCTTAGCCTAAAATTGCTTGAAGCAAGGCCTTTTGTACATGCATACGATTTCCAGCCTGCTGGAAAACAACCGAATTTGGTCCGTCAATAATGCTTGCTGTCACTTCTTCTTCACGATGCGCAGGCAAGCAGTGGAGAAATAAATAGTCTGACTTCGCATGGGCAGCTAGCTCTTCATTGACTTGATAAGGAGCAAATATTTTCAAGCGCTGCTGTGCTTCTTCTTCCTGTCCCATACTTGTCCACACGTCTGCATAAATAGCATCGGCATTTTTTACAGCCTCTACAGGATCTTTTGTAATCGTAACCTTCGCACCCGTTTTAGCAGCTACTTCATTAACATAAGCTGTTACAAAGTCTTTTGGCTCATATCCGTCAGGGCATCCAATTGAAATATCTATTCCCATTTTTGCACATGCAATCATTAAGGAATGCGCTACATTATTTCCGTCTCCAACATAAGCTACTTTTAGCCCATCAAATGATTTCTTGTGCTCGTAAATCGTTAATAAATCAGCTAGAGCCTGACAAGGATGATAATCATCTGTCAAACCATTAATAACGGGAATGGATGCGTAATCTGCAAGCTCTTCGATCTTGCTATGTTCAAACGTACGAATCATGATAGCATCGATGAATTCAGATAGTACGCGTGCTGTATCAGCAATCGTTTCTCCGCGTCCAATTTGTAAATCCTGGCTGCTTAAAAAGAGGGCGTTTCCTCCAAGCTGCATCATTCCCGCTTCAAATGAGACTCTTGTTCTTGTTGAAGATTTTTCAAAAATGAGCCCCAGCGTTTTTCCTTTTAACGATGTGACGATTTCACCATTTTTATGCTTTTCTTTCAGCTCAATGGCGCTTTCTAAAAGTGACATAATATCGTCTGATGATAAATCTTTAAGCGTAAGCAAATCTTTTCCCTTTAAATTCGTATTTACCGATACTGTACTCATGATACTGTCACTTCCTTTTTAGTTTTTTGAAACCATTCTTGCAGTGATGAAACGTGATATTCATCGAATTGGAACGATTGGAAAAATAGCGAAGCCGTTTCTGCCTCCGTCATAACCATTAAACCGTGTTTTAATGCTGACATACGGCTTTCTTTATCTTCAGGCTGTAAACTTACATATAATAAAGCTTCTTTCGTTTTTACCCATTCACTAACTTCTTTATCTTTAACAAGAGTTAACCCCGCGCTTTGCGCAAGTTCTTCAAGGCCCTGTGCTTCTCCGTTAATATACACTTCTGCAGCACCTTTTTTACTTAACACATACTGATGGAATACTTTTTTTGCTGCTTCTTCAACCGTTGAAGAAATCGCAATTCCTTCACCAGTTGACTTCATTTCTGGTCCAACAAGCGGATCAACTCCTGATAATTTACTTGTCGAAAACACTGGAAACTTAATAGTTGTATAAGCCGGATCCGGCAATAAACCTAGCTTCTCGCTAATTTCCGACAATGATTTCCCAAGCAATATTTGAGTTGATAGCGAAACAAGCGGCGTGTTGCACACTTTGCTTACTACAGGCACTGTACGGCTGGCACGCGGATTAACTTCCAGCATGTAGACTTCATCGTTGTAAATAACATATTGGATATTCATAATCCCTTTATATTGAAGTTTGTTTACAATTTTTTGAGCGTAGCTCACCATTTTTTCTTTATGTGCTGCTTCTACTGTTTTTGCTGGTAAAAGCGCATAGCTGTCTCCTGAATGAATGCCGGCTTTTTCAATATGTTCAACGATTGTCGGAACCAACACATCTTTTCCGTCTGCTACAACATCAATTTCTGCTTCTTTTCCAGGGAAGTAAGCATCAATAAGCATTGGGAAATGAGACGCTTTAATAGCTGGTAAACAAGCCTGCAGCTCCGTTTCATTTTGAATTGTCAGCATTCCTTTTCCGCCAATGACGTAAGAAGGACGAATAAGTAATGGGAATCCCATAGCTTTTGCTTTTTGTACAAGTTCTTGCTCATCTTTCGCCATTTCACCTGGGATATGCGGAATATCACAGTCGTCTAAGAGCTTATAAAACAGGTCGCGATCTTCAAGTGCATCAATAACATCATTTGTAATCCCTAGTAAATTGACGCCAGCTTCTTCTAGCCCTTTAACAAGCGAAATAGCCGTTTGACCTCCGTATTGAACAATTACATCCGTCACATTTTCAGCATCAAGAACGTTTAGCACATCTTCTACTGTTACAGGTTCAAAATATAAGCGGTCTGCTACTTCAAAATCCGTACTTACCGTTTCTGGATTGTTGTTAATTAAAATTGTTTCGTATCCTTCTTTTTCAAGAGCTAACACACCGTGTACAGAGCTGTAGTCGAATTCTACTCCTTGGCCGATACGAATCGGTCCAGAACCGATAATCGCAACTTTTTTATTCGTTGATGGTTCAATCTCACTCTCGCCATAATAACTAGAGTAGAAATAAGCCGTAGAGGATTCGAACTCCGCTGCACATGTATCTACCATTTTGTAGCTTGGCGTAATATGTAGTGCTTTACGTTTCGCTCTTACGTCAAGCTCTGGCACGTTCCATACGCTTGCTAGATACGCATCTGTAAAACCATGCTCCTTCACTTGCTTGAAGTGTTCAGCTGTAATGGAATCAAAACGTACTTCCTTCAAAGAGGCTTCCATTTTAATCAGCTGCGTAAAGTGTGTTAAATAGAAATAATCAATTTGCGTTACTTCATGGATATACTCAGGCGTTGTACCGCGACGTAAAAGCTCAAGGATAACAAAAATACGCTCATCGCTTTGTTCGCCAAGCTTGCTTTTTAATTCATCCGTTGAAAGTTCTTGCAGTTCTTCTACTTCCAATCCTTGTAAATCAATTTCTAAAGAAGACAGTGCCTTTTGGAAGCTACGTGTAAAGTTACGGTCAATAGCCATTACTTCTCCAGTTGCTTTCATTTGCGTGCCAAGCGTTCTCTCCGCGTAGAAAAACTTGTCAAACGGCCATCTTGGAAATTTCACTACTACATAGTCAAGAGCTGGTTCGAAGCTTGCATATGTGTCTCCTGTTACAGGATTTAATAACTCATGAAGCGTGTAGCCTACTGATAGTTTTGCAGCAATTTTAGCAATCGGATAGCCCGTTGCTTTTGATGCAAGAGCAGACGAACGGCTCACACGCGGATTTACTTCAATTAAATAGTACTGCTTGCTTTTTGGATCAAGCGCAAACTGAATGTTGCAACCTCCAATAATACCAAGCGATGAAATAATTTTAACTGAAGCCGAACGAAGCATTTGATATTCCACGTCGGTTAACGTTTGAGAAGGAGCAACAACTACCGAATCTCCAGTATGAACACCCACGGGATCAATATTTTCCATGTTACAAATTGTAATGCACGTATTGTTCACGTCACGCATAACCTCGTACTCAACCTCTTTAAATCCAGCGATGCTTTTTTCAATTAAGCATTGAGTAATAGCACTTTCACGTAAACCTGACGCTGAAAGTTTTTCAAGTTCTTCCATAGAATGAGCAATTCCTCCGCCCGTTCCGCCTAACGTATAAGCAGGACGTACAATAACAGGAAAACCAATTTTCTCGGCAAAAGCTAATGCTTCTTCTACTTTTGTGACAACTTCACTTTCCGGCACCGGTTCATTTAGTTCATTCATTAATGCACGGAACTCTTCACGGCTTTCACCTTTTTTGATTGATTCAATCGGTGTTCCTAAAAGTTTCACATCGTATTTTGGCAAAATATTTTGTTCATGAAGCTCAAGGGCTAAGTTTAAACCCGTCTGTCCGCCTAATGTAGCTAACAAACCATCCGGCTTTTCTTTTGCAATAATTTTCTCTACGCAGTCTACTGTTAATGGTTCAAAATAGATTCGATCTGCTACGTGAGTGTCCGTCATAATCGTAGCTGGATTATTATTGATTAAGATAACTTCATAACCTTCTTCTTTTAATGACAAGCATGCCTGAGTTCCTGAATAATCAAATTCTGCTGCTTGCCCAATTACGATTGGTCCTGATCCGATTACTAAAATCTTTTTTAATGTTTGGTCTTTAGGCATATACTTTTCCGCTCCCTACTTGCTGTACTTTCGTCATAAATTCATCAAAGATATACGTGCTGTCACTTGGTCCAGGATGTGCTTCTGGATGATATTGAACCGAAATAACAGGAAGGTCTTTATGCATTAAACCTTCAACCGATCCGTCATTCACATTTTTAAATCGAACGCTTAATGGCGTAGACGTAATCGTCTGTTCATCTACGACATAGCTATGGTTTTGAGACGTCATACACACTTTGTTAGTCGTTAAATCAATTACAGGCTGATTAGCTCCTCGGTGACCGAACGCCAGCTTTTTGGTTTCTGCCCCAAAAGCAAGCCCAATTAACTGATGTCCAAAGCAAATTCCCAAAGTTGGATACGCTGAAATAATTTCTTTTAATTCATCCAGCTGACTGCTTACTTGAGTTGGATCTCCAGGTCCGTTTGATAAGACAATGCCATCCGGCTGCAGCTCTTTTACTTTTGAAGAGCTTGTAGAATAAGGAACAACCGTTACTTTGCACTCTCGATTTAGCAGCTCTTGTAAAATTGATTTTTTATAGCCAAAGTCCATTAATACAACGTGTTTTTCACCGTTTCCGTAAGTAACAGGCTCTTTTGTTGACACTTCTTTTACTACATATCCATCGCATTCAGCAGTAAATGCTGGCGGCTCAGCAGATGCCGAAAAGGCAGATTGCATCGTACCTTCTTTTCGAATTCGTTTTACGACCGCTCTCGTATCCACATGTGTAATAAGCGGAATGTTCCATTTCTTTAAATATTGTTTGAAGCTGTACATCGCTTCGTAATGGAACCCTTCATCTGAACATTCGTATACGACAACGCCTGCTACGTGAGGCTTTTTGCTTTCATAATCTTTCTCATTGATACCATAGTTCCCAATCAAAGGGTACGTAAAGACGATAATTTGATCTTTGTAAGATGGATCAGTCACAACTTCTTGATAACCAGTCATTCCAGTAAAGAAAACAATTTCTCCTTCTGCCTGGTGCGTTGCTGTATGTTCAATGTGTCCGGCGAACGAATCGCCGTTTGCTAAGTGTAAATATCCGTTCATTGTGCATCCCTCTTCGAATAATTATTTATAAAACAGAATTTTTATACAAATATATTCAAAAAAATTTGTATTATGAAGTAATTTTTGTTTGGCTAAATGCTTCTTCAATGATATGAATCGCTTGGTCTAACTCTTCTTTTGTTACAGTTAAAGGCGGCAGCAATCGTACTACATGCGGTCCTGCTCCCAGTGCTAGCAATCCTTTTTCACGCATTGCTGCAAGCAATGCCGACTGATGTTCTCCGCATTCAATTCCAATCATAAAACCTTTTCCGCGAACATCTTTTACAAATGAATAATCTGCTACGCTATTTTTCAAAGCGTTGGTAAAATAAAGGCTTTTTTCTGCAACCTCTGCTAAAAATGCTTCGTTAAAAATAATGTTTAAAGTTGCTTTGGCTGAAGCTAATGCAATTGGATTTCCTCCAAAGGTTGTTCCGTGAGTACCAGGTCCAAACGCTTCTTTGAGATAGCCTTTTCCAATCATCGCACCAACCGGCATTCCGCTTCCTAACCCTTTAGCTGCTGTAATAATATCTGGTGACACATTAAAATGCTGATAGGCAAATGGTTTTCCTGTTCTGCCGATTCCAGTTTGCACTTCATCGACTATAAACAGTGCTTCGTGCTTTTTACACAGCTCTTGAATAGTTAATAAAAATGCTTCGGTTCCTGGAACAACTCCGCCTTCTCCTTGAATGACTTCAACCATAATTGCTGCTACGCTGTCGTCCATTTCCTGTTTTAATGCTTCTTCATCATTGTATGGCACGTAAACAAACTCATTAACAAGAGGACCGAAGCCATCATGAATTTTTGCCTGCCCTGTAGCTGTCATGGTAGCAAATGTACGTCCATGAAATGATTTTGTAAAGGTAATGATTCTATGTTTTTGCGTGTACTTGCGCGCTAATTTAATCGCCGCTTCGTTGGCTTCTGCACCGCTGTTACAGAAGAATACTACATCACCGTTTGAATGTTCCACAAGCTTACCTGCTACATCTTCTTGAATCGATTGATGAAATAAATTTGACACGTGCCACACTTTATTTAACTGCTCTTCGATCGCTTTTTGAACATCAGGATGACGATGGCCTACGTTACAGACAGCGATACCTGAAATAAAATCTAAATACTCATTTCCTTTGTTATCTATTAATTTTGTTCCTTGCGCCTCTTCCACATGGATATCAAACCGTTGATATGTTGGAAACAATGAACTCATCGCTATCTTCTCCACCTTTTCCACTATATTTAATTGCTGTACCAATCAGCTTTCCTTCCTTATCTAAAAATCCATCAGTTCCGCTAATAATATGAACTTCTTCAAGTAAAGGAGATAACGCATTTACCGCTGATGTCACTTTTGGAATCATTCCGCCGTAAATTACTTTTTCTTCAATAAGTGCATCAATCTCTGACTTTGTAAGCTCAGGAAGCAATGCTCCATCCTTTAATACACCTTTTACATCCGTCACAAACATCAGCTTTTCAGCATTTACTGCTTGTGCAACGGCTCCGGCTGCCACGTCAGCATTAATATTATAGCTATTACCTTCTTCATCGGCTCCAATGGAAGAAATAACCGGAATGTACTGACTGTCAGTTAGTTGTTTTAATAATGTATCGTTTACGCCTCTTACTTCTCCAACGTAACCTAGACGTTCAACATCGATAGCCTCTGCTTTAAGCAAAGATCCATCAATTCCTGATAGTCCTACTGCTTTTAAGTTCGCTTTTTGTAGTTCTTTTACAAGATGCTTATTAACTTTGCCTGCTAATACCATCGTCACAACTTCTAATGCTTCTTTGGACGTTTTTCGAAGCCCATCTACAAATTCCGTTTCAATGTGAAGCTTGGTAAGCGTATCTTGAATATCAGGCCCGCCTCCGTGCACAACAATGATCTGATATCCACTCGCTTTTAACTGCTGAATACTTTCAAAAAAAGCGCTTGTTAACTGATTGATAATGCTGCCTCCGCATTTTACAACGACGATTTTTTCACTGCTCATTTCACTCTCTCCTTACGTTCGATAACTGGCATTGATTTTCACATAATCGTAAGTCAAATCGCAGCCCCACGCCTTGCCAATTCCATTTCCCTGCTGCAAGTCAACATAGACTTCAACCGTATCATTTTCTAAATAAGCTTTTGCTTCTTCTTCACTAAATGAAACAGGCTGGCTGTTTTTTAGCATGTGGATATCACCTAACGAAACGTTCACTGCTTCTGGATTAAGCGCTACGCCGCTGTAGCCAACTGAACAAATAATTCGTCCCCAATTGGCATCGGCTCCATACATGGCCGTTTTCACTAAGTTCGAGCCTACAATTTGTTTAGCAATCACATTTGCCTCTTCGTTTGTATGGGCACCAGATACGTTTACTTCAATTAGTTTTGTTGCTCCTTCACCGTCGCGTGCAATTTGTTTGGCTAAATCTTCACACGTCAAGCGCAGTGCTTCATAAAATGACGTCCATTCAGGATGATCTGGTGTAAGCGACTGGTGATCAGCTTTTCCATTTGCTAAAACAACAACCATATCATTCGTAGACGTATCACCATCTACTGTAATTTGATTAAAGCTTTTATTTGTAATAGAACCCAGCGCATCTTGTAGTACTGAAGCTTCAACTTTAGCATCCGTTGTGATAAAGCTAAGCATCGTAGCCATATTCGGGTGAATCATACCTGATCCTTTCGCTGTGCCGCCAATCGTAACCGTTTTGCCGTCAATGGCTGTTTGATAGCAAGCTAACTTCATTACGGTATCTGTTGTTAAAATAGCCGTTTGAAATTCTTCTGCTTTTTCTTTGTTCGACGAAGGACTTAATAACCCAATGCCCTTCACGATTTTTTCCATATCTAGAAGCTCTCCAATTACCCCTGTAGAAGCTACCGCTACATGATGAGGTAGAATATTAAGCTTTTCTGCACATGTATTTCGCATTTGGTATGCATCTTTTAATCCTTGTTCTCCAGTACATGCATTTGCACATGCGCTGTTCACAACGATCGCTTGCAGCTTCTGCTCTACTGCTACACTTTCTTTTGTAACAGCTAAAGGCGCTGCTTGGAAAGCATTAAGCGTGTAAACAGCTGCGCAATTAGCTGGCACATCACTTACAATAACTCCTAAATCTTTTTTAGCATAACGTAAACCAGCGTGAACGCCATCTGCTGAAAAACCTAGCGGCGTTACAATTGTACCGTTCTCTATTTTCTTTATCTTTTCTTTCGTTTGTTTAACCGTAATCACTATACGTTCCCTCCTGCTTTTATCGTGATTAGTGATGCTGTGCTTTTATGGGAAGACAGGCAGTAGTCCAATACCCGTTTGCTGTTCAAATCCCATCATGATATTGGCATTTTGAATGGCCTGACCGGCTGCCCCTTTAACTAAGTTATCAATGACAGAAACAATCGTGACACGCTTTGTTCGTTCGTCAAATGCAATACCAATATCGCAATAATTTGATGCACTTACTTCTTTAGTAGACGGAAATTCACCAGCTTTTCGAACGCGAACGAACGGGGAGTTTTGATATGTATCTACATATAGCTGATGAAGCTCTTGTACTGAGCTCTCTTCAGAAAGTTCAGCGTATATCGTACTCATAATCCCTCGCGTCATTGGAACTAAGTGCGTACTGAACGTAACATGGCCAATTTCCTCATCCCACTTTTCTAAAATAGATTCAATTTCTGGGATATGCTGATGCTGATTAACTTTGTATATTTTCATATTTTCATTGATTTCAGCATAATGAACCATTTGCGAAAGACCACGTCCTGCTCCTGAAATTCCGGACTTTGCATCAATGATAATAGAGTTTGATTTCACCATTTGTTTACTAACGAGAGGAGCTAGCCCAAGCAGTGTAGCTGTTGGATAACAACCCGGGTTCGCAACGAACGTACTGCTTTCAACTTCTTCTGCAAACCATTCCGCTAACCCATACACGGACTGTTGTAAAAACGCTTCGGCTGCAGCAGGCTTTTTGTACCACTTTTCATAAAGAGCTTCTGTTTTTAATCTAAAATCTCCAGATAGATCTACCACTTTTATTCCTTCTTCTATTAATTGAGGTACAAGTTTGCTAGAAACACCGGACGGAGTTGCTGTAAACACTAAGTCTAATTCTTTGGCCATGTTCTTAGGGTTTATATCTTGCAGTGTATATACAGTATTAGAAAGGTGAGGATAAACTTCTGCTAGTTCCATCCCATCCTGAGAGGATGAATAAACTGCATAAACATGAAAATGCGGGTGATTCGCTAACAAACGAATCAGTTCTACTCCTCCATACCCTGTTGCTCCAACAATTCCTACCTTGTATTCTTTCATTTTAAAACTCCTTTTTCCACGTATCTATTTGAATTATTTATCATTATAATACCGTATAAAAATAAAATCAAATGAATATTTAAAAAAACCAACACTTTATTCTATATTTTTAAACATTTTTATTTATTCATAAGTTTTTATTTTTATAACTATCTTTCTATTTTTGTTTAGAAATTGTTCACAGATAGTTTTGGAAAACACTGGTTGTTTTTGTGTATAATAAGAGTATCGATAAAAATCATCCGTATGACATTTCTTCATACGGCTAGTGGACGTACAGGATATACAGACTGTTCTAACTTAATAGATTAATAAGTAACAGTCGCAAAAATTTTGAGTAAAAGGTGATAACATGATGAACATCACAACGGATTCTTTTTCAAATGAGCTGCAGCAATTTTTTATGGACTTTGATCATAAAATTTCGTTTAAAAAAGGTGACTTTCTCTTTCAAGAAGGTTCACCTTCAACTCATTTATTTTTTATTACTTCTGGAGCTGTACAAGTAAGTAAAGTGACGCCGGAAGGACGCGAACTGACGCTTCAGCTGGCAAGTTCAGGAGACTTAATCGGGGAAGTTATGTTGTTTTGCGGATCTACTCCCCATATGCTTCAAGCAAAAGCCATTGAACCTTGTACAGCGATCAGCATTCAAAAACGGGTGTTAGAAAACGAACTAGCACAATACCCTGCTCTTTCCATGGAGTACATGAAGTGGATGGGACTTCAAATTAAGCGAATGCAGACAAAGTTTAGAGACTTAATTCTAAATGGAAAAAAAGGAGCTCTCTATTCTACTCTGATTCGCATGTCCAATAGTTTTGGGATAATGAAGCCAAATGGTATTTTATTAAACGTAACGTTGACAAATCAAGAGATCGCTAATCTATGCGGGACATCCCGAGAAGTGGTCAATCGTATGCTCGCTGAGTTGCGAAAAAATGAAGTAATCTCAATGACAGATGGAAAAATTATCATTCATAAGCTCTCTTTTTTAAAGAAAGAAATAGACTGTGAAGACTGCCCTGTGGAATTGTGCAGAATTGAATAAGAAAAAAAGCCATCGTTGATGGCTTTTTTTCTTATTGAACACCTAATGCAATTTTAGCGTAGCGCGTCATGCGATCTTTATCCCATGGCGGGTTAAATGTGATATTCACTTCTACATTTTCTACTTCTTCAAGAGAAATTAATTGTTTTTTCACTTGTTCGCCAATCACACCCGCTAGCGGGCAGCCAATAGAAGTTAACGTCATCGTCACGATAACCGTGTTGTTTTCTTCCATTTCCACCCCGTAAACTAAGCCTAAATTTACGATATCAACGCCAAGCTCTGGATCAATTACTTCTTCTAGTGATTCCATGATTTTATCTTCTAACTGTTTATCCATATTCATTCTCCTTTCTTTTACTTCCGTAATTATCTTCACGTATTAAATATACCCTTAAACAATTTATCGTAAGCAATCAATAACTATGTCTTACACCGTAACAAGACAACTTTTGCATGTCAATCGTTCTGCTTTGCTCATAAGGAAAAGTTGTGTAAAATATGGGAATACAAGCATGAATACTAGTAGAATTCAATATAATCGTATAACTACTTCAATTTAAAAGGAGCCCTATATGAGAAACGATCAACACTTAATCGCCTTAGATCTGGATGGAACATTGTTAACGAATGAAAAAACCATTTCACCTAAAACAAAACGGGTGTTAGAAAAAGCCAAACAAGATGGACATATTGTAATGATTGCAACTGGAAGACCTTATCGTTCCAGTGCTATGTATTACAGCGAATTAGATTTATCCACGCCTATCGTAAACTTTAACGGAGCGCTTGTCCATCATCCCCTTCAGCCTGATTTTGGCACGCATCACGAACCTTTAAATCGCCGAACTGTTCATGACATTGTGACAGCTATGCAAGACTATCGCATCAACAATATCATGGCAGAAGTACAAGATGATGTGTATCTTCATTTTGAAGATCGAAAATTAATGGATGTACTCAGCCTAGGGGATCCTAAATTACAAACGGGTGATTTGCGTCATACGCTGCAGCACGATCCAACGTCTATTTTAATTCACGCAGATGAAGAACATGTACAAGATATACGCTCTCACCTTTCAGATGTTCATGCAGAAGTACTAGAACATAGACGCTGGGGAGCACCTTGGCATGTCGTTGAAATTGTAAAAAAAGGACTTAATAAAGCTGTAGGTCTTGAGCGCGTAGCTAATCATTATCAAATTCCTCGCGAACGAATTATTGCATTTGGAGATGAAGACAATGATTTTGAAATGATTAAATTTGCAGGACACGGTATCGCCATGGAAAATGGTATTAGCGAATTAAAGCAACTAGCGCGTGAAGTAACAAAATCGAATGAAAATGATGGTATTGCTTATTATTTGGAAAAAACGTTAAATTTATAACTTAGCTTTTTTTGAAAAGCAAGGTAAATTTTTATCGCTATCATTTTTTTTATTTAGCACACACTATAACCGACACTTCTTAAGGTGTCGGTTTTATTTATATTACGAGGAGGAATTTATGATGGGCAGAGGCAATCGATCAAAACGTTTTGTGAAACAAGGTGCAGACGCAGTTCAAAAACATGATGAACGAATTCCTTATCATATGACTATGGCGGAGGCAGAAGCATTTCAAGCTCACCAGCGCCAAACTCCTCATGGAGGACAGTAACTTATGAAAAATTCACTTTTTGGTCAAGTAAAAGATGCGATTCGAAACGCAGTATCCGGTCATTCAGAAGATCAGCTTCATCGTCAAAAGCACGGCAACGGTGAACTTGATATTTCAGAAGGCGTATTAAATAGTATTGCTTCTAACGCTTCTCCTGAGGAGCAAGAGCAGCTGAAGCAATTCCAAAACTCATTGCATCAAGCGTATGATACAGATGGAGAATCACATTCAAAAGAGAAAAGCGCAGACATTACGTCCGATACGCTGTCTCATATCGTTCAGAATGCTTCTTCCGAAGAGAAGGCACAGCTTGAACAGCTTCAAAGCACTTTAGAAGGCGGTCAGTCTCACGCTCACGGTGAAGCTCACACGTCTAGTGAAAACGTGGCAGCTGATATGCTGTCTCATGCACAGCAAAGCGCTTCTCCTGAAGAACAAGCTCAGCTTCAACAGCTTCAGAATACATTGGGAGCTGCTGGTCAAAATCATCAAACGTCTCAGGCTCATACGTCTGCAGCTTCTGATGAAAACATTGCAGCTGATATGCTGTCTCATGCGCAGCAAAATGCTTCTCCTGAAGAACAAGCTCAGCTTCAAGAACTTTCTAATGACTTAAAAGGCACACATTAATAAAAAAGAGTCCAGGTAATGAATACCTGGACTCTTTTTAATCTTTGCGAAACAAACCAAAGATTCCCGTTGTTTGAACTATATTAGTAAATGCCTTAGGATCCACCTCTTTAATTACTCGTTCCAAGTCAAATAATTCATACCTAGTTAAAACAATCATTAGCATTTCTTTATCTTCGTTTGTGAAGCCTCCTTTAGCCGGTACCGCCGTAATCCCTCGCACGAGTTTGGCATGAATCGCCTTTCTTAGCTCCACTCCTTTTTTCGTTACGATCATCGCCGTGAGTTTGACATGACGCGTATGAATAACATCAATGACGCGAGTGGTCGTATAAAGCGTCACAAGAGTATAAAGTGACTTCTCAGCACCATATAAAAGACCTGCTAGCACGATAATAATTGCATTTAATATGAACATATAAGTGCCAATTGGTCGGTCTTTTACTCGGGACAAAATCAGGGCAATGATATCGAGCCCACCAGTTGAAGCTCCAAATTTTAACGTAATTCCTACCCCTACCGCTAAAATAACGCCTCCAAAAACTGCATTAAGGATGATGTCCTTAGAAAGTGCTTGAATAGGAATAATTCCAAGAAACAAAGTTGTTGCAGCAACGCTGATAAAACTGTAAACAGTAAATGACTTCCCCACTTTTTTCCACCCTAAAATAGTTACAGGAATATTTAACAACAACAGCAGCACTCCAGTGGAAATAGTAAAAGGAGTGTAATCTGTCACGATACTCGAAACAAGCTGTGCTACTCCCGTAAAGCCGCTCGAATATACATTAGCAGGTATCAAAAACAAGTTGAGCGCAAGCGCATTCAATAATGCTCCTACTAAGACGACTATCGCTTTTTTTGTTTCAAGCCACATATTCAAATGACCGACCTCCGCTTTTTAAAACTTCTTACTTCCTTATACCCATTTATAAAATGAATAAAGTCAGCATCTTTAAAATAGTTAGTACATATAGTATGTACGATTTGGCAGAATTAAAAAAACTTATTCAAAAATTGTATTTTCCTCCAAGTGCTTATACACTAATACTATGTCGTATATAACGCTTTTCAATGTTTATAAATGCAATTAGGAAGGTGACATTTATGTCAATTAAACTTTTAACCGATAGTGCAAGCGATTTGCCTTTATCCTTTTTTCAAGAAAATAACGTTGGCTTTTTACCGCTTCGCGTAAGCTTGGATAATCAAGAATTTTTAGATCTACAAACGATTGAACCAGCTTCTGTCTACGAAGCCATCCGTAAAGGCAAGATGCCGAAAACGTCTCAAGCGGCTCCAACTACTATGTATGAAGTCTTTGAGAACATAGCTAAATCAGGTGATTCGTGCATTTATTTAGCTTTTTCTTCGGAATTGTCCGGTACATATCAAACAGCAATGATGATTCGAGAAGAACTCCTAGAAAAGTATCCCGATTTCCAATTAGAAATAATCGATACGAAATGTGCATCTCTTGGCCAGGGAGTAGTTACTTATTATGCAGCACAATTATTACACCAAAACCTCTCGCTAGTAGAAATGACAGAAAAAATAAAGCAATACGCTCTGCATATGGAGCATATTTTTACGGTTGATGACTTGGATTTTCTTGCTCAAGGAGGCCGCGTGAGCAAAGCTTCTGCTTTTGTAGGAGGTCTGCTTAATATTAAGCCGCTGCTTCATGTGGAAGATGGAAAATTGATTCCAATCGAAAAAATCCGCGGCCGTAAAAAAGTATTTAAACGCATGCTTGACGTGATGGAAGAGCGAGGAAAAAATCTCTCTTCTCAAACCATTGGAATTAGCCATGGAGATGATTTAGAAACAGCTCTTCAGCTGAAAGAGATGATCCAAGAACGTTTTGGCACCAAACATTTTATTATTAATATTATTGGTGCAGCCATAGGTTCTCATTCTGGCCCAGGGACGATTGCAGTCTTCTTTTTGAACGAAACCATCGAATAATTTAAAGAGGTCAGGGCATTCTAAAGGTACGATCAAAAAGGGGTGTATCACAATGCCAAAAACGAGCGATAACGATAAAAAAGCAAAAGATAATAACGCAAAGCTTCACGAAAAGAATCTGCAAGCTAAGCACAACCGTGAGCTTGGAAAACATTCATTTTCTAAAAAAACTGATCACTTATAAAAAGAAGCCGCTGAATTTTCAGCGGCTTCTCCTTTTAGTTTTCTTCTTTTTTAAAATATGTCCATCCTTCTTCTTGATAAACTTTTCCTTCTTTCATCAATTTACCAAGCGCACGTTTGAACGCAGCTTTACTCATATTAAAGCGCTCACGAATATCTTCTGGATAGCTTTTATCCCAAAATGGCATAACGCCACCGCGGCTTTCCATGTAATCGTATAGTACTTGTGCATCTTCATCCATGCTTTCTTGTTTGCGCGGAAGAAGCGATACGTTTAGCGTTCCATCTTCTTTTACATTAATGACGCGGCCAGTTACATGCGTACCAAGCTTCGGTTCTTTACGTCTCTCGCTTTCGTGAATAAATCCAACATATCCTTCATCTGTCATAATAAATGAACCTACGCGCAGGACACGGTAGATATATCCGCTCACTTCACGATTAAAAAGTTCAGGTGGAGCATCTAAGGCCATTGCTTTCATCACATCGTCTGTAGCAATTTTCCCGTACATTTTACCGCGCTTTGAAATCTTCATCGTACAGTAAACTTTGTTTCCAACTTCTGGCCACAGCTCTTCTAGCGCAGGTAAATCTGTTGAACCAATTAACATATCTTTGTTCATGCCGATATTTACAAACACGCCTAAACCCGGATTAACATCTACGACTTCAACCCACTCATAGACACCTTCTTCAACAAGAGGTAAGTGCATCGTTGCCGTTAAGCGGTCGTGCTGATCAAGGTATAGAAAAACTTCTACTTCTTCTCCTTCAGCAAGTTCTCTTGTTGTTTCATTTTTATGTAGCAAAATTTCTTCTTCACCTTCTGCTAACATATAACCAATCGGCGTTTCCCGGTTTACTGTTAAATACGCTCTCATCCCAGCTTCTACATTCATCGTTCTATCCATCCTTTATATAAATTAGTAGTGATTGTTCCTTCACCACATACCTTCTCACTTTGCATCAAACAGCATTTCAAATTTCAAATCAACTAAAATGCATGCATTGTTTAAAAAAGCTGCTTCTATAGCTTACAACAAAAAGCATAACTTGTATTGTATCAATTACCGGCTCTCTATTCAATATCAGTTGTATACAGTTTGTGTTTTATTTATAATAAAAGAACAAACTCTTTACATATGGAGGTTATTATGGCTAAAGATAGTTCATTTGACGTTGTGTCACAAGTTGATTTATCAGAGGTAACAAACGGCATTACCATGGCAACAAAGGAAATTAAAACCCGCTATGATTTTAAAGGCAGTAAAAGCGAAATCTCGCTCGAAAACGAAGAGCTTGTTCTTATTTCTGATGATGAATTTAAGCTTGAACAGTTAAAAGACGTACTGATTTCTAAGCTCATCAAACGCGGCGTACCTACACGCAATATCTCCTACGGTAAAATCGAAAATGCTTCTGGAGGAACGGTTAGACAGCGCGCTAAGTTAATTCAAGGTATCGACAAAGACAACGCTAAAAAGCTAAATACAATTATTAAAAATACCGGTTTAAAAGTAAAAAGCCAAATTCAAGATGATCAGCTTCGCGTAAGCGGTAAAAATCGTGATGACCTGCAGCAAATTATTTCAGCTATTCGCAGCGCTGATTTACCTATTGACGTACAATTTATTAATTACCGCTAAAAATGGATGCCCCCGGCATTCATTTTTTCTTTTAAAGCCTTTTTTATCCGTTTAGGCTTATCCCTATGCATAGATACACTCTCTTAACAAATACTAGTATACGCTTACATACTCATATTAATTAAGGAGTGTATACTAATGAATCAAAATCAAAAACAAAACTTCCCTCCTCAGCATCAGCAAACTCAGCCAGGTATTGAGAAAGATATGCATCCAGTCCCTACCTCTATCGCTCCAGACTATAAGGCAAGCGGAAAATTACAGAATAAAGTAGCCGTTATCACCGGAGGAGACAGCGGAATTGGACGTTCTGTCGCTTATCATTACGCGAAAGAAGGCGCAAATGTTGTCGTAACCTATCTGAATGAACATGATGATGCAAATGAAACTAAAAAACAAGTTGAACGAATGGGGGCTTCTTGTTTGTTGCTTGCTGGTGACATAGGAGATGAGCATTTTTGTCAAGAAGTCGTCTCAAAGGCCATTCAGACTTTCGGAAAAATAGACATTTTAGTCAATAATGCAGCTGAACAGCATCCTCAAAAAAGCATTACGGATATCACCACTGAACAGCTTACCCGTACGTTTCAAACGAATATTTTTTCAATTTTTCATTTAACCAAAGCTGCATTGCCTCATTTAAAACAAGGAAGCGCGATTATTAACACAACTTCTGTGACAGCTTATCATGGGCATGACCAATTAATTGATTACTCTTCAACCAAGGGTGCTATCGTGGCTTTCACACGTTCTTTGTCAGCTTCACTCGCAACAAAAGGCATTCGCGTAAACGGCGTAGCTCCAGGACCTATTTGGACACCTCTTATTCCGTCTACGTTCGACGAACAGCAAGTTGCAACATTTGGGTCTAACACACCTATGAAACGAGCAGGACAGCCTTCTGAGCTCGGAGCGGCCTATGTATATTTGGCAAGCTCTGATTCTTCTTATATGTCCGGGCAAGTCCTTCACATTAATGGAGGATCCATTGTAAACGGATAACATTTCTCTTCGGTCATTCATTTATTTTTCTATGGAAACACTATCAGAATTCAGCTATTTTTGTTTAAATAGAGATATGAACACCGCTAAAGGAGAGTATTTGAATGACCGATACATTAAGCACTCTTAAACATATATATGAAACCATTTTAAATAAAGTCGATGCCGGTATCCATGCGGTCGACGAAACAGGAAAAACCATTATTTACAATGAAAAGATGACAAAGATGGAGCTGATGGATGAACAAGACGTTTTACATAAAAACTTGTTAGATGTATTTATGTTCAAAGAAAATCAGCAAAGCACGCTTGTACAGGCGCTGCAAAAAGGAAAAGAAACGGTTAACGTCAAGCAAACGTATTTCAACAATCAAGGACAAGAAATCACGACGATTAATAATACCTTCCCTATTTTAAAAAACGGGGCCATTCAAGGAGCGGTTGAAATTGCTCAAGACGTGACGAAACTAGAGCGTCTAATCCGGCAAAACATTAGGCAAAAAGGAAACACACGCTTTACGTTTGATAGCATCATCGGAAGCAGTCAAGCCGTTCACGATGTTATTGAAGACGCTAAGCGCGCCACTAGAACTCCTTCTTATGTCTTAATTATTGGAGAAACAGGCACGGGGAAAGAACTGTTTGCCCAAAGCATACATAATGGCAGCAGCCGCTCTTCCGCTCCTTTTATTTCACAAAACTGCGCTGCGCTACCGGATAATTTAATTGAAAGCCTTTTGTTCGGTACGAAACGCGGAGCTTTTACAGGTGCAATGGATAATCCTGGTCTTTTCGAACAAGCGCAAGGAGGCACATTACTGCTAGATGAAATCAACTCGTTGAATCCAAATCTGCAGGCTAAGCTTCTTCGAGTACTGCAAGAAAAAACCGTACGAAGAATTGGGGATACAGTAGACAAACCGGTGAACGTTCGAGTCATCGCGAACATGAATGAAGACCCAATCGATGCGATTGCAGAAAATCGATTACGTAAAGACTTATATTATCGACTTGGCGTCGTGACGCTTTTTATTCCTCCTCTTCGTGAACGAAAAGAAGATATTATTGAATTAACAAAGTTTTTCATCAAAAAATACAATGATTTGTTTCAGATGAATGTAAAAACCGTAGATCACCAAGTCATGTCTTCTTTTCTCTCTTATGACTGGCCAGGAAACGTACGGGAATTAGAACACATTATTGAAGGTGCAATGAACTTGGTAATGGATGAAGATGTTATTCACTATTCTCACCTTCCTTTTCAATACAGAACAAAGTTCCAGCTAAAGCAGCATGAACATTTTGAAGATAAAACAAGCGGTGAAGCACCCTCTTATCCAAGCGCTTTTCACCCTCCTCTTCCTTTAAAGGAACAGCTGTTAGCGTTTGAAGCAGAATGTATTAAACAAACGCTTGAACAACACAACCACAACATCTCAAAAAGCGCTAAGATACTAGGGCTGACTAGACAAAGCTTGCAGTATCGTATGAAACGATTAAGCATCCGATCTAAATAAAAAAGAAGTGCACTGTGCACTTCTTTTTTATTTTGCTTTATAAACCGGTGAATCCGATTGTTTTTGATTAATATTTTTCTTGATTCCTATGTGATAATACACGTAGAGTACAACAATTAAAGGAACCCCGCAGTAAAGACCAATTCGTTGATCTGGGATAAAAATTAAGCTGATTAATACAAGTCCATACAAACAAAAACCTAGAATAGGCACAAACGGATAAAGCGGCGTTTTAAATTTAAGCTCCTTTACGTCTCCTCCTTCCGCTAAAAAACGACGGCGGAACATAAATTGAGAGGCACAAATGGACATCCAAACAATAATGGTCACCATTCCTGAAATCGAAATAAACCAAAGATATACGGTTTCGGCAGCCACGACGCTTGTAATCAGCGAGCACCCTGAAATAATCATCGTTACAATTAATGCGTTAATTGGAACACCTTTTGAAGACAACTTCTTCAAAGGTTTTGGTCCCATATTATTGTTTGACAGTGACCAAAGCATACGAGAAGCAGCGTAGACCCCGGAGTTCGCCACGGATAACACAGCTGTTAAAATGACAAAGTTCATGATATCCGCTGCATATGGAATGCCAATTTGATCTAATACGGCCACAAACGGACTTTCAATAACTCCCGCTGTTTTATATGGAAGAATAGAGACTAACACAAACATAGCTAACACAAAGAAAAACAGCGTTCTCCAAATGACGTTTCGAATGGATCTCGGCAACGTTTTCTCAGGGCTTTCACTTTCTCCTGCTGCAATGCCGACAAGCTCCGTTCCTTGAAACGAAAAGTTAACCGTTACTAAAGTTAATAGAACTGCCAGTATCCCATTTGGAAAAAGACCTGCGCCTTGGGTAAAATGCGAAAGAAACGGTGCGGATTCTCCTCCTTTAAAGTCGATAAAACCAAAAACAGCAGCTCCTCCAATTAAAATAAATAGAATGATAGCGGTAACTTTAATGCTCGAAAACCAAAATTCAGTTTCAGCATAGCTTCGAGCGGAAAGAGCGTTAATTAAAAACGTAATGACGCCAAAAATTAAGCACCATGACCATACAGGTACATCAGGAAACCACCTTTGCATTAAAATTCCTGCTGACGTAAATTCAAGCCCTGTCGTATTTGCCCAGCTAAACCAGTATAGCCATCCAATCATAAAGCCAGTAGAAGGTCCTAAAAATCTTGTAGCGTATTCTTGAAAGGAGCCTGAAACCGGCATGGCTACGGCTAGCTCTCCTAAACAAAGCATAACTAAGTACATGAGAAAGCCGCCTATTATATAAGCAAGAATGGCTCCTCCAGGGCCTGCCTGGCTAATAGTAAAACCCGAACCTAAAAATAGTCCTGTCCCAATCACGCCTCCTAACGCAATCATAAATAAATGTCTGCTTTTCATTGTTCTCTGTAATTGGTTTTGTTCTGTATGTCTATTCATCGGTACCTCCATTCTTCATTTTCTTATATGGTGTTTGTACAAGCATGACCACTTTTTAATATATGAAGAGTTGTTTCTTGAATCAGCTTAGGAAGGACGCCGAACGAATAAGGCTTGTACACTCGCTCTGTCCACTTATGGCCGTCTTTTCCATATACCCCCATATTAATGGACGGAATATTTAACTCTCGAATTTCACGGAAAGGAATCGCACCTGCAATACCCCACCCCGGAAAGTTACGTGTAAAAGCATCAATTTCCTCATCTGTCTCGTGAAGAGATAAAAAACTGCCATCCGCTAGATAGGGGAAGAATTTTTTAAATTGAAACGTCTCTCCCGTCTGGTTTCCAACCTTCTCCACCGCCGCTTGTAAGGTATAAAGAAGCTGCTGATCTCTGCTTTCGTCTTTCTTCAAGTGATTATGAGGCAAGTAAGGCGGTGCAAAAAAGACAATTACACGCGGACTTTGATGCGGATCTAGCTTTTGAAGTTCTTCGATTACTTTAAAGCATCTTGTTCTAAGTTCTAAATGCGCATACTGTTCGAAAGCTCGTTCAATACAACCATGAGTATTTATTCCTTTTTGATCTAATTCTTCCAGGTAATCTTCCAAACTCACAACATCCACTTTCCAAGACAAGTTTCGCTTTGGTAAATTCGTTCTTCGAACAAAAAGTTCGTAATAATCAGAAAGTTTTTTCTCTACTTTTTCACATGCTTCGATTGATAATCCAATTAATTGACTCATCACTTCTTTTGCCGTTCGTTCATAGATGAAATAGTTAAAATACAAATGACTGCTTACAGCGGTTTGCACATTATAAGCCTCTTTATTATCTCGTTGATACAGACAGGAAGGTGGCAGTACCAGCTCTCCTTCAATATTTTCAGCTAGATTAATATTGTTATGGATGCTTCCCGTAATCTCAGATGCAATCAAATTAGGATCTATACCAGCAAGCGTATCTCCTACGTGTACCTCCCTTCCGTAAATATAAAAACATGGAAGCAGTTTCCCAGCAGCTCCTGTATAAATATAGCGCGTGGAATCTCCATCGTAAAGAGGTGTAATAAAGTCGGTATTAATCGCTGCTACATATGAAAGATTTTTCTCTTTTTTCAAACGGTTCAGTTCAGAAACAGCAGAAATAATTCCAGCATGCTGACTTTCCTCATCTGGGTTGACCATAAAAAGGACGTTTCCTTCTAATTGATTTGGATGCTTAGTAAAATGCAGCACATTGGCTAAGTGTACAGCAATTCCACTCTGCATATCAACGCTTCCTCTTCCGAACATCCATTCACCTGATTGAGCATCTCGCTGTACATCTTCATTAATGTTATGCATAGAGAAATAGCGCTGAAGCGCTTCTGGATCTAACGCTATATCTTTTAATGAACCAAAATCTTCAATGCCAACCGTATCTAAGTGAGCGTGATAAATAATTGTTTGAGCATTTTTTTTGCTGCCTTGAATAAAAGCAAATACATTTTTTCTGCCTAGCGTATCGCCATTAATTTTCTGTTCCCAGACGTGAAGCGGATTGTCTTTGAAATAAGGAAAACTTTGAAGCGTATTTTTAATAAAATCAGCAATCTTTACTTCGCCGCTTGTCCCATTGATACTTTTGATTTTCACTAACGCTTGTGTTAAACATTCAACTTGCTCTTCAATGCTTAGCCGTGAGAGTTGGGTATACACTTCTATTCCTCCTGCCTATCAAATAAAAACTTCATTTAGCTGCATATGAATAAAAGTAGTACGATATATACATATCGTACTACTTTTATTTATTTTAAACCGATTACTCAGCAAATACTTTTTCAATTCGTTCAATTGCCCAGTCTAACTCTTCTTTTGAAATCGTTAACGGCGGAGCAAAACGAATAACCGTACTGTGCGTTTCTTTACAAAGCAAACCTTGGTCTTTTAATTTTTCACAATAAGGACGAGCCTCTTCGTGTAATTCTACCCCGATGAATAGACCGCGGCCGCGCACTTCTTTCACAACTGGATTGCTTAAGCTTTGGAGCTTCTGTTTGAAATAAGAACCTAATTCTAATGAACGCGCTGGAAGTTCCTCGTCTTCAATTACTTCCAAAGCAGCTAATGATACGGCACAAGCAAGCGGGTTTCCGCCAAACGTTGAACCATGAGAACCAGGGTTAAAGACACTTAAAATGTCTTCGTTAGCAACTACGCAAGAGATAGGGAAAACTCCTCCTCCAAGCGCTTTACCTAAAATCAGCATATCTGGTTCTACGCCTTCCCAATCACAAGCAAACATTTTGCCTGTACGCGCTAAGCCGACTTGGATTTCGTCCGCAATAAATAACACATTATGTTCTTTACATAAGTCAGCTGCAGCTTTTAAGAAGCCTTCTGGAGGTAAAACGATACCTGCTTCGCCTTGAATTGGCTCAATTAAAAATGCGGCCGTATTTGGTGTAATAGCGGCTTTTAACGCTTCTAAATCACCGTAAGGAATCGTTTGAAGCCCTGGAAGCATCGGTCCAAAACCACGTTGATATTCTGCTTCGGATGATAATGAAACAGCTGTCATTGTACGACCGTGGAAGTTGCCCACACATGCGATGATTTGTGCTTGATTTTCAGCAACACCTTTCACATCGTAAGCCCAGCGGCGTGCAGCTTTAATGGCTGTTTCAACCGCTTCTGCTCCCGTATTCATTGGAAGAGCCATATTTTTATTTGTTAATTTACAAATCTTTTCATACCATGGACCAAGCTGATCATTATGAAACGCTCGTGACGTTAACGTTACTTTATCAGCTTGACGTTTTAATGCTTCAATAATTTTCGGATGACGATGTCCTTGGTTAACAGCGGAATACGCGCTTAGCATATCCATATATTTATTATTTTCTGGATCGTGTACCCATACGCCTTCTGCTTTTTCAATTACAATCGGCAGCGGATGATAGTTATGTGCCCCAAACTTTTCTGTTTGCTCAATAATTTTCACCGTTTTTTGTGTTTCAGTTGTCATATTTATTCCTCCTTATTTTCCAATTAGAATGTTTCAGATGTTGTTTTTGCTTGCATGTGAAGAACTAGATAATCCGGTCCCCCTGCTTTTGAATCCGTTCCTGACATATTAAATCCGCCAAAAGGCTGGTACCCTACAATCGCTCCTGTACATCCTCTGTTAAAATACAGGTTTCCAACATGGAACTCTTCACGGGCGCGTTCAATATGCTCGCGGTTATTTGATAATAAAGCGCCTGTTAATGCATATTCTGTATTGTTTGCAATCTCCATCATATGATCAAAATCTCGTGCTTTAGAGAATGCTACTACCGGACCAAAAATTTCTTCTTGCATGAGACGAGCTTTTTCATCTACATCCGCAAAAATAGTTGGCTGAATAAAGTATCCAGTTGAATTGTCTGCTTCTCCTCCCGCAACGAGACGCCCTTCTTCTTTTCCAATTTCAATATACGACAATACTTTATTGTACGAAGCCTCGTGAATAACAGGTCCCATATAAGTCGAAACTTCTTCCGGGTTGCCAACAGTTAATGTTTTTGTTAGCGCAACTGCTTTTTCAAGCACTTCATCATATACATCTTGATGCACAACAGCACGAGAACCTGCGGAGCACTTTTGCCCTGCAAAACCAAATGCAGAATATACGATTGAAGAAGCTGCTAAATCAAGATCAGCATCTTTGTCTACAACCACCGTGTCTTTTCCGCCCATTTCAGCTATAACACGTTTTAGCCATTTTTGCCCCGGCTGTACTTTTGCTGCTCTTTCGTAAATGCGGCAACCCACTGCACGCGAGCCGGTAAATGAAACAAAGCGTGTTTTTGGATGTTCCACTAAGTAGTCACCAATTTCAGGTGTAGCACCAGGAATAAAGTTTAATACGCCTTTTGGTAATCCTGCTTCTTCCATTACTTCTACAAATTTCGCTGCTACTACAGGAGTGGCATCAGCTGGTTTTAATAAAATCGTATTTCCGGTTACAATAGCTGCTACTGCGGTTCCAGCCATAATAGCTAACGGGAAGTTAAATGGTGAAATAATAATACCTACGCCAAGCGGAATATAATTGTACTGATTATACTCACCGTCTCGGCTCTGTACTGGGGAACCGTCTTTTAATGTCAGGACTTGACGTGCATAGTACTCTAAAAAATCAATTGCTTCTGCTGTATCAGCATCTGCTTCGTTCCAAGGCTTTCCTGCTTCTTTTACAAGATAACTAGAAAATTCATGCTTTCTTCGACGAATGATGGCCGCTGCGCGGAAAAGAATTTCTGCTCGGTGTTCTACTTTCCACTTTTTCCACGTTTCAAAAGCTTTTAGAGCTGACTGCATTGCTTGCTCTGCTAGATCTCTATTTACTGTAGATACATATCCAATTACTTCTTTTATGTTTGCTGGGTTAACAGACGTAATTTTCTCTTCGGTCTCCACTTTTTCACCGTTGATTACAAGTGGATACGTCTTGCCAAGCTGTGTATTCACATATGTTAATGCTTCTTGAAATGCCTGTTTATTGTTTTCGTCCTTAAAATTTGTAAATGGTTCATGAGAATAAGAAACTACCATGATATATGCCTCCTAGTATGCAAATCTTTGTTTACTTTATAGTTATGCAAATAGCGTGCCAACTTTTAATAAAACTTTACAGCCTCTTTATCATCAAGGCTTTCACTACTTATATCATTCTTTCTTTTTGATAAAAGAAAAAATAATTGGCATATGTATATTTTTTTGGCGCTTAAAATGCCAATTTTTTTTGCGCAAAGAGGATGTTGTGACATACCTAAATCAATTCAATCTAAAAACGAAAAAATCCGAACGAGT
The DNA here is from genome assembly GCF_038898415.1 of Priestia sp. SB1. NCBI lineage: Bacteria > Bacillati > Bacillota > Bacilli > Caryophanales > Bacillaceae > Priestia > Priestia sp. SB1. Next base: position 872,309 of record NZ_JBBJSS010000003.1, read on the forward strand.
TTGATTCTCCATCAAGAATCAAACTCGTTCGGATCTTCCTTCAACTACACTACTTTTGTCTCAGCCTCTTTCCATTTGTGTATTACGTTATCTTTTCGTCATTTGAATGGTTTTGCAGGACTGTCTTTTAATCATTTTGTGAGGAACGCGCACTTGTTCTGCAACAGCATATGGCGTTTCAATCTGCTTAATCAAGCAGCTTACAGCCTGATAACCAAGTTCAAAAATATTAATATCAATTGATGTAAGAGCTGGTCTAGCCATTTCAGCGATTAAGACATTATTAAAACTGACAATAGAGATGTCTTCAGGAACCGAAATTCCCATTTCATCCAATGTATTTAAAACACCTAATGCCATTAAGTCATCTGCTACTACTAGAGCCGTTGGACGTTCTTTTAGAGATAAAAGTTCGCAAACAGCTTCTTTTCCTCCCTTCTGTAGAAATTCTTCATGAATCACATACTCATCCCGGTAAGGAATGTTTGCTTTTTGAATCGCTTTATCATAGCCTGTTAAACGGTCAATGGTAACGACTAATTCAAGACTTCCACCAATAAAAGCAATACGCTCATGACCAGATTCAATTAAATATTCCGTCGCTTCTTTTCCAGCTTTAAAATTGTCGTTATCAACAAACGTGATGCTTTCACTATGCTTAAACGGCTTTCCAATAACTACAAACGGAACGCTCTGTTCTTGCAAATAAGAAAGCACTTGATCATCAACTTTGGAGTACAGCAAAATTAATCCATCCACTCGTCTTCCCTGTACCATTTGAACAACTTCTGCAAAAATCTCTTCTTCCGTTTCTCCAGTTGACATATAAATCGCTCTTTTGTTTTCGTGAGCTCCGGTGCTGATTCCTCTTAGCACTTCTGGGAAGAATGGATTTTGAAACACCTTGTCTGCTGAGCTCGGCATCACTAGGCCGACTGCCTCTGTCGTTTGATTTGCTAGACTTCGCGCAATAATATTTGGGTGATAACCAAGTTCTTTCATAGCCGATCGCACGCGCTGTTTTGTTTTTTCACTAATTCTTGAGCTGTCTGCAATGACGCGAGATACCGTCGAAGGGGCTACATTTGCTAAATTTGCCACATCTTTTATTGTTACACCCATAATTCCACCTCTTAATTATGTTTTCTTCATTACTACTTATCCAATATAGTTTGACAACTACGACGCGCTGTCCTTTTTATGAGATTGAGAAATTTTCTTTTCTTTTCTTCTTTTTGACGATGCTTTGTACAAAAAGATGCCAAATCCCGTATAAACAGCGGCAACCGCTGCGATATATCCTATATTGAGCCCTGACTTTTTCACTACTTTATATACATTTGTCGTCTCAGGCTCCAATGAAATGTTGTATGCATCGTCAACTGGTCGTATAATTCCTTCCGTTATTAACCCTCTTAGTTCATTTTCTTTTCCAACTTTTTTAAGCGGGACATTAATGGCTGACGTTTCCTTTGTATTATTAATCACCACAAACGTCGTTTCGTCCTTATACCTTCTCTTGTATACGGCCACACCTTTTTGCTCAGACACAATGGTAAAGCTTCCTTTTCGAAGAGAAGGCGATTTCGCTCTAAGTTCAGCCAGTTTTTTTAAATGATCTATAATATCGGGATTAGCTAAAAAATTCATCATGCCATAATTTTCTGCTCCCTTTCCCCCATTCAGCGCAATTTCTGTTCCATAAAAAACGATTGGTACACTCGGCGAAGTATAAAGGTAGGAAAGCCCTTGCTTTGTTCGGGCTCCAGGATGGTTTTCACTCTTTAATGCTTTTGCTGTAAAACGTGTGCTATGAACATCATCTAAAAAATTGGCTAAAGGCAAATTACTTCCTTTTTCCCACTTGTCATACAACATTTTCTGCGGACGATTAGTACCGCTAAACGTAGCAGCAGTGGCTTCGGCTAGCGTTCTATCTACAAGCAAATCCATTCCTAATGAATCAGCCAGCTCACTTTTTTTTAATGAATGCCCGTTTATTTCTCCTATTAATAGAAAGGAAGGATCCATGCTTTTTAACGTCTGAGAAAAAGATGAAATAAATGCAGAAGGAGCTTGATCGATATCTTTAACGTAATATCCGTCAATATCTGTTTGTTTGCTCCACCAGGCAGCATTTTTAATAAGGTATTTCTGCACGGCGCTTTCTTTTAAGTTAAGGTGAGGCAATGCTTTAATTACTTCGTTATCCGTACCGGATTCATTACTTACCCATGTTTGTTTTCCTTTATCTGCTATCCAGGTATGATTGTTACTGATTGTCAAAGGAAATTCGACCATAATTTTTATATTGCGCTCATGTGCTTTTTTCACAAGATTTCGTAAGTCTTTTAACGTTCCAAAATGATCGTCTATTTTATAATGGTCGGTCACCGCATATCCATGATAGCCTGTCTCATCATTTTCCATAAAAGGAGTCAATAAAACAGCGGTAAATCCCATCTCTTGAATATAGTCTAACTTTTGTGCTACTCCCTGTAAATCGCCTCCATAATAGGCATCTGAGCGTTCATAGTTAACATTTCGATCATTCTGTTCACTTCCGTTATAAAAACGGTTAATCATCAATGAGTATATCACCTCATCACGTATATCTTTATGATCTTGCGCTGAGGCGCTGCTTCCAAAAAGCAATAATAGTATAAGTAGCATACTTGTCCTTTTCCATTTCATCTATTCCCCTCCTATAGACGAACTGTTTCAAACTCACTTTTGTTTCCATTATAACGTTAACGCTTACATTATTGTTAAATAAGTTGATAAAAACAAAAAAAGTGATTAAAAGTTTTTACTTTTAATCACTTTTTTCTATCTATATACTGCTATATCGTCTCATTTACGTTCGATATATGAGGTTTAGCCGATACTTTACCCACTTTATTTAATCGATCAATCAATCCAACACCAAATTCAGGATGAAGATTGCCGTCTCCTGTCGCTACAAAACTTTCACGAAATTCGTATGCGGATGAACCGTGTTCAGCAAAATCTAAACCAGCAATTTCTTCTTCGCTTGATACTCGAATGGAAGAAAAACGCGTGAGAACAAATAAGAATAACCCAACCGTTCCAATTGTCCAACCCATCACAGCTATAATTCCAAGAGCTTGAATACCTAATAGCTGTACGCCGCCACCATAAAATAAACCGTTAGCTGTATCAAACAGCCCCACTGCTAACGTCCCCCAAATACCGCAAATTCCATGAACAGTAATAGCGCCAACTGGATCGTCTAACTTCATTTTGCTATCGATAAAATGCACAGCTTCTACTAGAAAAATTCCTGCAATCAGCCCAATGACGATCGCACCCGGGATCGATACGTTTGCTGTTCCAGCTGTAATCCCTACAAGTCCAGCTAAGGCACCGTTTAATGTTAAGCTAGCGTCAATACGTTTGTAGCGAAACTTTGTGTATAAAGCAGAAGACAGGACTCCGCATGACCCAGACATTAATGTTGTTGCAATGATTCCCGAGACAAGAGCAGGATCGGCTGCTAATGTACTTCCTCCATTAAATCCAAACCAGCCAAACCAGAGGATAAATACACCTAATGCGCCAAGCGGAATGTTATGCCCTTGAATAGCATTGACTTTTCCATCGCTTCCATACTTTCCTAGACGTGCTCCCAGAAAAGTAACTGCTACAGCCGCACCAAGAGCCCCAGTCAAATGAACAACTGTCGATCCTGCAAAATCTACGAAGCCTAGTTTGGACAACCACCCTCCTCCCCATATCCAGTGACCTACAACTGGATAAATCACAGCTACCATCGCAATCGTGAGCATCATATAGCTGGATAGTTTCATACGTTCCGCTACCGCTCCTGAAATAATCGTAGCGCACGTTGCTGCGAAAACAATTTGGAAGACAAAAAAGCTCATTTGATCGCTTTCTCCATTTAAAAAGAAACCGCTTGAACCGATAAACCCTCCTTTTGAATTTCCAAACATAAGGGCAAAACCAATCACAAAATACAATACGGAAGATACAGCTACCGTTAGCATATTTTTCATTAAGATATTAAGCGAATTTTTCGAACGAGTGAAGCCTGTTTCAACCATCGCAAACCCTGCGTGCATTAAAAACACAAGCACTGCCCCAAACATTACCCACATCATGTCAATTGATGCACTGACTGATTCGACAGTTGGATCAGCTGCATTAATGCGTGTTGCCGCCAACAAACTAATAAACAAAACCGCACTAATTTTCTTTTTCAACGCTTAACTCCCCCTCTATTAAAATAACACTCTCTTTTTATAAAATAGCCTCTACACCTGCTTCTCCTGTTCTAATTCGTACAGCATTCTCTACCGGATAGACAAAAACTTTTCCGTCGCCTATTTGGTTCGTAGAACAAATTGATTGAATGATCTTAATGACTTCATCAACTTGTTCTGCTTCTAAAATCATTTCTACCTTGACTTTAGGTACTAGTTTGATTTCAAAACTTTGTCCCCTGAACAGTCCCTGCTCTCCTTTTTGCTGACCGCAGCCTGCCACTTCTGAGACTGTTAATCCGTTTATTCCTACTTCCTCTAATTTTACGCGCAGTGCTTGAAATTTTTCTGGACGAATGATAGCTTCCACTTTTTTCATTGTAACCCCTCTTTCGTGTTAGTTTTATTAACATTTAATGTTATATATATTATCATATAGATAATTTTCTGAATATCCAAGTTAATATGTGATAAAAATGAGACTTTTTTCTTATTTACATAATAGTTAACGCTTTCGTATCTCTTCAAAAAAAAGTAACGCAAAGGAAAAGTAGCTCCTTTGCGTTACCCCGTAGAAATAGATGTCATAATTTGCTTTTTTACTTGACTTGTGACAAAATGCTTTTCTGTAAATACTTCATAATGTTCTTTTCGAATTTTATCAAGAATTGCTCGGTATAAATGCGCCGCTCCTGTAAGAGGTAAACGAGAAGCCACGGGATATTTATGAATCGACTGAAGCCCTTTTATATAATACATTTCTGCTTCTTTGGCCAGGTGCTCCCACATTTCTATAAATTCAGAAGTGACCCACCGGTTCTCTAATAGCGTGCGCGTATATCCGTAAGAATTCATAAGGTCTTTCGGTAAATAAATGCGCCCTCGCTCTAAGTCTTCCCCCACGTCTCTTAAAATGTTGGTCAGCTGCATCGCAATGCCTAACGCAACTGCTTCTTCTTCTAATTCTTTATGAGTAGTTGGAGCTAAAATCGGTAAAAGCATTAACCCTACCGTACTCGCTACATGATAGGAGTATGTTTTCACTTCATCAAGCGTATCGTATTCTTTTTTTACTAAATCCATTCGCTGACCGGTAATCATATCGTCAAATGCTTGAACATTCATTTCATATTGTTCAAATACATTGCGCAGAGCTACCCACATGGCGCTTTCGTTTAATAGTTCTCCATTTTTAAACCGAGCAAATTCTCCTTCGAATTGCTGCAGCTCTATTTCAGGATTACTTCCTTCATCTACAATATCATCGACTTGACGGCAAAATGCATATACCGCCCATACTGCCTTTCTTTGTTTTGACGGCAGCATGGAAAAAGCTTTGTAAAACGTTTTTGAGTTTTCTTTAATAATTTCTTCACACTGAGTGTACGCTTTGTCTAACGAAATGTTCATCATATAGGACCCCTTTCTCTATTAAAGGATAAACCATCATTTCCTTATGGCTTCACAAGATCTTAAGAGAGCTTTGCAACCGTTTGAATAGACGATTGTTCAATAAGATGATCAGCCAACATTTTTGCTCCTTGCATAACAATTGGCACGCCTCCGCCTGGATGTATAGATGCTCCCACCGCAAAAACATTTTTATATTCGTACGGCTGGTACTGAGGTCTGAATACGCCTGACTGAAACAGCTCAGGAGCAATACCAAAGCTTCCGCCTTCGTAAAGTCCAAATGCTTGAGCATCATTTGGCGTGCGTACTTTTACCCATTCTATTTCTTTACGCAGCTCCCCAAACCCTTTTTCTTCCAAAGTTCGAATGATTCCATCAACAAAATCTTGCTGATTGCTCCAATCAATGTGGCCACCTGATGGAACCGGTACAAGTGCATATAGCACACTTTTTCCTTCGGGAGCTAGGGATGGATCAATAACAGAGGGATTAAATGTATAAATAGCGGGATCTTCAGGAATCGTTTTATGCTTAAACACTGCTTCCATATGTTTAGCCAAATCATTGCCCATAAAGTATTGATGCACATTGTGATGATCATATTTTCTCTTCAAACCAAGATAAAGCAGCAGACAGCTGGACGAAGGCACATACTTCTTTTCTTTTTTTTGAGCAATTTTCGCCATATTAGGAAAGTCGCCATTTAAAATCACTTGATCAAATGGGTGAAGTTTTTCGTCAACAATAACCCCTTCTGTCTTGTCTCCTGATATAGAAAGCTCTTGAACCACCTTATTCAAATGAATGCTTACACCTTGCTCTATCAGCGCCTTTTCAAGAAGTGGCACAAGACTTGCGTATCCCCCTTTTACGTAATAGATGCCATGAGCATGCTCACTGTAAGGAACAAGGGAATAAATAGCTGGTGCCGAATAAGGATTCCCTCCAATATAGAGAGATTGCAGCGAGTAGGCATCTACTAGACGTTCATCATGGAAATACGTTGAAACAAATTTTCTCATTGATTTATTTGCATTCATTTTTTTTAATGCCTTAATGTTTTGCCATGTCCAAAAATCTCGTTTATTTACAAATGTTTTTTCCAAAAATGCATTACTTCCTAATTCAAATCGCTTTTTTAATTCAGTCATAAAACGCCGGTAGTTTTGCTCTTCGCCTGGAAACAAACGGCTAATCTCCTCTAACTGATCTTTTTCAGTCGCTTTTTTTGTATAGGTCGTACCGTCTGGAAAATGAATATCATAAAGTGGATCACAGCGTATTAGTTCATATTGAGAAGCAGAAATGCCCGCTTCATCTAAAATACGTTCAAGCATTAAAGGCAGCAAGACAATCGTGGGACCTTCATCAATTTTATAACCGTCTTTTTCTACAAACGCCAGCCGGCCGCCCAGCTTGTTTTCTTTTTCGAAAATATCAACAGAAAAACCTCGTTTGCTTAATAACAAAGCGGTAATTAAACCGCCTATGCCGCCTCCAACAATTGCTGTTCTCATAATGCACTCTCCATTTCCTTCATGGTTTTAAACGGCTCATTCAGTAATTGTCCGTCTCTTTTTAAGATGAGCTTTGTCGTAATGCGGGATGATTCTAGAATAGTTGGTAGACCGCTCCCTGGATGAGTTCCTCCTCCAACTAGCCAGCAATTTTCTAATTCTTCAAATTTATTATGCGGACGCAGTACCATCATTTGAGTGAGCTGATGTCCAAGGTTAAATGTCGCTCCTTTATAGACCAGCACGTCTTCTTCCCACTGCTTTGGTGAAATGATTTTTTCAACTTCAATATGACTCTCTAAATCTTTGAAACCCGTTTTCTTTTCTACAATTTTTAATACTGCATCTCGAAAAGCTTTTTGTTTTTCATCCCAGTTTACACCGCTGAAATTATTTGGAACCGGCGCTAAAATATAAAGAGCAGACTTTCCTTCTGGTGCTAAAGTTGGGTCTGTTACACTTGGGTTTTGAATGTAGATGGAAGGGTCTTCTGAAAGAGCTAACGTTTTTGTGATCTCTTCTACATTTTTTTTATAATCTTCAGCGAACACAATCGTGTGATGAGGCAGATCTTTGTACTGTTTGTCTATGCCTAGATAAATCATAAAAGTGGAACAAGAGTATTTTTTCTTTTCAAGTTTTTTAACTGTATATTTTTTAAGCGTACCTTCATCTATTAAATTCGTCATGGCATGAGCAAAATCTCCATTGATAATGACGTCGTCTGCCCCTATTCGCTCTCCATTTTCTAGAATAATTCCTTTTACTCTCTTATTTTCAATCCATAGTTTTTGAACACCTTGGTTTAAGTGGATGTGCCCTTGATGTTCTTCCACTACTTTTGCCATTGCTTGAGATAGCTGATTTACTCCTCCTATCGGATGGAAGATACCGTAGGCATGTTCCATAAACGATAAAATAGAAAAGGCTCCTGGACATTCCCAAGGGGACATTCCCAAGTACTTCGATTGAAAAGTAAAAGCTAATTTCAATTTCTCATCAGTGAAATACTTGCCAAGTACATCATAGAGCGTTTTACCTAAGGATAAATGCGGCAGTGCTCGAATTGCTTCAGGCTTTAAATAGTGATGAAAACGATCCATCTGCCCTTGCAATAAAGGCAGCAAAGCCGCCATCTTTGCTTCGGTGTCTTTCATAAAGCGCTCATAGCCTTCCCCGTTTCCTGGGTATAAACGTTCGATTTCTTCTTTCATCTTTTTATGGTTATCCGTCATCTGAATCTGTGCATCATCAAAGATAAGCTCATACATGAGATTTAGACGTTTTAAGTCCATATAGTCATGCGCATTGCGATTAGCAGCTTGAAATAATTCTTCAAAAATCTGTGGCATGCTCAAAAATGTAGGGCCCATATCAAACGTATAACCTGACATTTTAATCGCTGAATTTCGCCCGCCCACGTATCCTTGCTTTTCATATACATCTACTTTATAGCCATGACTTGCTAGCAGCATTGCTGCCGCTAGTCCTCCTGGACCTGCTCCAATCACGATTACGTTTTTTTGCATACATACACTCCTAATCCTATACAATAGTTATACAAACATTATACAAAGCTTTATTATTAAACACAACGATAAACTGCTTGTCTTTATTCGAATCATAAAATTACCAATAACTAAACCATGAAAATATGACGTTTGTACCATTTTTCCAGGGTTTCAGTACACTTTCCCTTTATTCGGTGCTTTCAAGCTTTTATTTTATATCTATGTAAAGTTATACAAAAATAGACTGCGGTCTTCTTCTCTACTTAAACGTATAAAAAAGAGAAATGGATGACTGATTTCATAAAAAAACCCTCTGTACTGAGAGGGTCCTGTCATTCAACAATTTGAATATTATTGTGAGTAAACCAGACGTGAATTTGAGCTAGATGAGCTAGCAGCTGAGGCCCTGTCATTAATTGACCAAACCACGGCGCTTTAAATCCTTCTCCGCCTGTATCAATAATATGCTTTAACTGCTGCTTATCAAAAAATTCATAAAGAGGTGACTGTTTATCTTGTAAAAGAGATTGAAGCCATACAGTTACAGCTTTTGTATAAGCTGGGTTATGCGTTTTAGGGTAAGGGCTTTTCTTGCGATAAAGAACGTCATGAGGCAAAATTCCTTCAAGCGCTTTGCGTAAAATCCCCTTCTCTTTATTGCCCGTCATTTTCATCTCCCATGGAATATTCCATGCATATTCCACAAGGCGATGATCTGCAAAAGGTACGCGTACTTCTAAGCTCGCTCCCATGCTCATACGATCTTTACGATCTAATAAAGTTGTCATAAACCAAACCTGATTTAAATAAAACAGCTTTCTCCGCTGCGCATCTTCTAACGATTCACCTTCTAATTCAGGCACTTCCTTTAACGTTTCTTCATATCTTGCACGTACATAATCTTCTAACTGTAATTTCTTTCTCCATGAACTTTGCAGCAAATCAATTCGAGCATCTAATGAGCGCATCCACGGGAAAGTATCCGAAGACAAATCGTGTTTTCGGTGAAACCACGGATATCCTCCAAAAATTTCATCTGCACATTCTCCTGATAAGCTCACGACAAAATCTTGTTTGATTTCACGGCAAAACCAAAGCAACGATGAATCTACATCAGCCATTCCAGGAAGATCTCTCACCTCTACAGCCTCTGTTAAATGCTGCACAAGGTCCTCCGTTGAAATAATGCAGCGATGATGATTTGTTTGAAACGTATCGGACATGAGCTTGATATAAGTTCCATCAGAATTTGGCTGAAACTCATTTGCTTTAAAAAATTTATCATTGTCTTCATAGTCGATAGAATACGTATGAAGGGAGCCCTTGCCGCTTTCTTTGAACGCATTTGCAGCAATTGCTGTAATGGCGCTTGAGTCCACTCCACCTGATAAAAATGTACAAACCGGGACATCCGACACTAGCTGTCTTACAATCGCGTCTTGCACTAAAAATTTAACTTTTTCTGTTGTTTCAGCTAAATTATCTGTATGCTGCTCACTTTTTACGTTCCAGTATCGCCAAATCTTCAATCCGTTACGCGTAAGCGTGAGCGCGTGAGCCGGGCGTAATTCATTTATGTTTTTAAATACGCCGTGGCCGGGAGATCGAGAAGGTCCTAAGCCAAACACTTCTGCTAATCCATCTAATCCTACTTCTGCTTTTACCTCAGGATGAGCTAATATCGCCTTTAATTCCGATGCAAATTGAATTCCACCTTCATAAGATCGATAGAATAAGGGCTTCACTCCCATTCTGTCGCGTGCTATAAATAACTTTTCATTGGCTTCATCCCAGATCGAAAAAGCAAAGATACCGTTAAAATGATCTACGCATGATTCTTTCCATTCTATATAAGATGTTAGAAGTACTTCCGTATCTGAATGTCCCTGAAATTGATAACCTCTTTTTAGTAATTCTTTCCGAATATCTTCCGTGTTGTAAAGCTCTCCATTATAGCAAAGCGTGTAGAGCTGTTCATTTTTTTCTCGCGTCATCGGCTGTCTTCCGCCTTGAGGATCTACTACAACTAAGCGTTTGTGCCCAAAAGCAACATGCTGCTGTGTCCATACGTTGGTGTCATCAGGACCTCTTTTCGATAAAGTGTCAGCCATTTTTGTTATTGTTGCTGTTTCATTTAAAAGCGATCGCTTTAAATCGACCCAACCCGTTATACCACACATCGTTTATCATCCTTTCTTTCACGCTCTTGTTTATGAATGAAATAATGCCATTGTATGCACGCAGTAGTTACAGTTGAATTGTCCTTATATTTTATTTTTACTTTTCAGTTATAAAGAGAGCTTTTTTAGGCAATAAAAAAATATGGATAAATTTCACACGGAGGTTTGATTATGAATCATTATTCTAAACAACAAGCTATGAACAATCAGCCGCGTTCCTTCGTGATTGGTACGGTTGAATGTGTTGATTCACAGTGGATTTTCTTTGAAGATGAAAGTGACGAAGCTTCCATGCTTCATGAAGTAATGGATGAGACATTAGAACTTCTTATTGATACACGCTGGGAAAAAGCCATTATGGTTGATGACCGTCAAATAAAGCTTCACGATGGAACGTATTTATTGCGAAATGGGGATAAGCTAAGACTGACTAAAAAGCTACCTTATGCATACGAACAGCTTCTTCAATCACTACCGAAAGAGACCTTTTTATCATTCACTCAGCACTTAAATTCATTAAAATTCTCTCTTTATGATTGTATTTACTGTCACAACACATTATGTTTTTTACCGACAGACGGTGATACAAAAGGTGCTAATTTTATCATTTATGACAATGAGGAAAAAATTTGTGCCGTTCAGCATTTATTCGAACGAGGCACGCATTACCTAGACCGATTTGAATATACCGTTAACGATGGAGAACGTTCAATGAATCTTTTTTTAGATTAAAGCAAAAGAAAAGAGTTTGAGACATAACTTCATCAACCTAATCTAAAAAGAAAAAATTGGATATATGAGTTCGTATTGATTGCTTTTAAACCGCTATTGGTTTCCGTGCAAGGCTTCGCTTTCCGCGGGCGGCCGATGAGCCTCCTCGTCGCTTACGCTCCTGCGGGGTCTCACCTGTGCCACTTTTCCCGCAGGAGTCTTCGCCTTGCCCTCCAATCAACAGCTAGAAGCACCTACACGCATTAAATTTACTTTCACCATGACAACGAAAAAAAAAACCGAAGTATTAATCAAAATTCTGATTAATACTTCGGTTTTTTTTGAACTAAAATACTCTTGCCCTATCCTCTTTTCTTATCCTAGTACGACATATCCGTAATAGAATACTAAGATAAGCGCAATTACAAGAACTGCCCAAGCAACGCCTGTACGTTTTCTTTTTTCAGTACGAACAAGGACCATTTCCATTCCCACAAGCACTAACACTCCGGCAATTCCTTTAATGAGCGCTGCGCCTTGAAAATGGTACCAAGCTGCTAACATATGCAGACCTGATACTAATACTAATAAGTATAGAAGTCTCGCCACCATATGTAGGATTTTTTGACCTTTAGCTTTACCTGCTCGATGTAAAATCAACGAAACCACAAACGAGATAATCAATAATGTCCAAAGCGTTACATGAATATGTAGTGGAGCCATTCATCTCACGTCCTTTCTGAAAATATCATATCATGAAAACCTTTCCTTCACCAATAATATAAGGAAGGAAAAGGATTTTTAGCGGCTGCGTCCATATGTAGCATACCGAATGAGTTTTTCAAGCGGTCCATCTGAAAATAGGCTCATCCATATCCAGCTTCCCAGCAGTTGAATAAAAATGATAATCCCCGCAATAGCCAATCCTTCTACAATTGAAATATGTCCGTAGTATCCTAACCCATATGAGTAAAAAAGGAATGTACATACAATGGACTGGACAATATAGTTAGTTAAAATCATTCTCCCCAAAAAGGCAAATGGCTGCATGATTTTTCGAATAGATACACTTCGCATAGCCAATGTGACCAACGTTACAACAAAAATTGCTCCTGCCGTTCCTCCGATTGTATCGTGGATATAGGATGTAGCTACATTGTGATCTAAAGCATACGGCAGTACGGATGATACTGTATACGCGATAAATGAAATAAGGCAAAGCCACTTTGTCTCCACTATATATTCTTCTATTCCTTCGAACCAATCGCTTTTCGCCATAAAACCGCCTAATAAAAACAGTGGAAATAGCGATAAAAACAGAAAAGGAACCGTATTTAAATTATAAGCGTAGTACCAATCCAGCAAGCGCTGATGAAATATTGACGCAAAACTTCCGTGTCCATATACTTGAAGAGCTTGGTCAATAATAGGCTGGTGAATTCCCGCTGCTGTCTCTCCTTCATTAGCAAAAGCCGCTACCGTTAAAATAACAATCATAATCACAGCGTAAATACTAAATATTCCAGTTCCCCATGCTAATAACACTTCTTTCTTTGCTTCTTGGAAAAACAGCATAATCAAAGCAAAGAAGCTGTATATCACAATCATATCACCGTGCCAAATAAATACAGCATGAATAGCTCCCACGAGAAGCAAAGCTGTCATTCTTCGTACATAAAAAGGAGTAAAGCTTACTTGCCTTTCGTATGTACGCTGAAACATTTTCATAAAACCAAATCCAAACAAAATAGCAAGCAGCGCGTACCCTGTCTGCCCTACTACTATATCAACTAATCCATTAGCAACATAACTCATTCTTGAACCATTCATCAAATTATTGTCGTAATAGGCAGCAGGCGAATAAAAATCGGGCATGTTCATCAGCAAAATACCAATAAGCGCAATTCCTTTTAATATATCCGCTGCTTCAATACGCTGTTCTTTATCAATCGCGTTCATTTTGAAACGTTTCATTCTTTCACACCTTACATGCTTTCATTATTGCTTTCACATTATATCGAACATAAAAGTTTTTCTTCAATGTTTACTATTTCCATTCCTCTCTTTAATGTTTTACTTACTCTTTGCATATAGATAAGGAAAAAGCATTAATCACCTTTTTGTCTAGGCTTCATATGCTGTTACTAGACTAAATTAAAAGGGTGTTTGCCTATGCCTGCCATTGTTGGTGTTGTTAATCTTAACAGTGTTGGTTCAGCCAGCGTCTTTCATATTGGAGATGTTTATACAATAGCCCCTATTTCTACTGCTAAAACATTTGCTGGCGCAGGTTCGTTTAATACAGGCGACGGATTATATGTTGTGAATCAGCAGAGCTCAACGAATACGTCGGACAATGACGTAAATGATCAAAATGTCGCTGGAAATCTCTAATAGAAATGAAGCTCATACAGGAGGATGCTTATGAACTTTTATGTAAATCAAAGTATCTGTATTCAAAGTATGAAAATCAGTGCCGTAAGTAACTCTTCGGTACTTCAAATTGGAAGCGTAGGTGTTATTAAACCGAACTCAAATCTCTTTAATACAGGAGGGTTTACAGGCGCTGCACCTACTGAAACAAAAAAAGGCATTCTTGGATCTGTTTCTCCCTCTACCTTTACTCCCGGAACCGGTGCTGGCACTGCACCCGCTCCTTTTTCACAGTCGTTAACTCCCCCAGCTCGAGACAACGACTGACATGTTACAACCTTCATCGCCATATGTATATATATAACTATTTTCTTTATCGGGAGATAAGGGAATCGAGGTGATTGAAGGTGGATAACATGGACTATATTCAGCAGGTATATCAGTATGTTCAGCAAATGTCTTCGTATATTCAGCAGCAAGAAGGACGCATTGCTCAGCTTGAAAAAAACGTACAAGAACTTCAGAAAAAAATAAAAGAGTTAGGTGAACAGCCACCTATTAAAATTGATAAAATTGAATATAAATTTGAACAGTTAAAAATTGATTCTTTAGATGGAACATTAAATATTGGATTGAACCCTCTTACACCCGATAATTTAGAAGATATCATTATTAATGAGAAACCAGAAGTAACGTTTCCGCAAGGAGCTCAGCCACAAGGTCAGCCGCCTCAAGGTGAGCAGCCGGGACAACCCGGAGGTCCTGGACCGCAAAATCCCAGCTTAAAACCATTGGATCGCCAGCTAGAAAAGCAGTGGGTCTCTGATATTCATGAAACGATTTTAAATGAGCTTAATCAATATGGCTTTTCTATGGTTCAACATGTGCTTGATGAGCGCTCGATGATGATTGATGAATCGTACTACGAGTTTATTTTAGAAGATATTAAAAAGCAGCTGCAGCAGCGGATTACTTTTTATATACAGCAAGTTCAGCCGGAGGAAATGGAACGGAATTTTGAACAAATTAAACCGCAAATTATCGGTAAACTTTATGAAGATATGAAAAAAGGAATTGACGCATTTTTAACGTATTTACCTGAATCCTTAAAGAAAGGTGGACCCCCTTCATGAACTTTAACGTTGTAAACCGTGAATTGCTTGTTGGAGACGTTAGTATTACAGGCGTATCTTCTTCTTCTCTTTTTTTAATTGGTGATGCAAATTATATCTCTCTATCTTCAACATTTGATACGCCAGCGGAATCTTTGATTATCGGTCCTTATGTTCCACTATCGTTATCATAAAGGAGCTTATGTATGCTTTCACGCACATCTTCTGTTAATTATATAGAAATTAATTCCTTGTCAGCGAGCTCTTTTTGCCAAATTGGAGATTCAACAGAAATTCACCTACTTAATAAAGCGTTAGCTGATCGGAGACAGTATCCGTTTTTCTACGGCAGAGAAGGCAATTTTGATGATTATGCTATCTTTAGTGAGCCTATTCCCCATGGCGACTACGAACCTATTCCCGTTCAAACATGGAATGAAATACCTTTGATACGCGTTAACAGAATTGATATAAAAGGATGTTCATTTTCATCAGTTATTCATGTGGGCTCAACGTGCAATGTGTATGCAGAAGCTCGCATTAAGCATATTCGTGAACTAATCAACGATGAACCTTCACAGGAAGCTGAAGCCGGAACATCGAAAAAAGCTGCCTCAGCACCTAGCGGCAGTGAGTGAACCTTTTAAGAAGCTGCTCATATACTAAACTAATATCACGAAAAAAAGGGTGTGAACCTCATGCCAGCAATAATTGGACCCGTTAGTATCACGAGCGTCGGAGGCGGTGTCGTAACGTTTGGAGATACGTTTTATGTTTCTCCAAAAAGCGCTGCTAAAACAGCCTCAGGCTCCGGTTCTTTAAATACAGGTAACTTTGTTAATACCAATAACGGCATTTCAGGAACAAATACGTTAGATCCAGATTTATTCGATCAAAATATAGCGGCAAACGCTTAAAAAAACCCCTTATCTTTGCTATTAAAGCGGATAAGGGGTTTTTTTATTCACCTGGATTTTCGGCTGTTTGATTTTTTGGTTTTAGGTAATTTAGAAGAAGGCTGTTTACGAATCCATTTAATAAAGGAGCTAATTTTAGAATCAGCTTGTAATAAAGAAATCGTATTAAGACGAATGGCTAATTCATCATTTGTGTATAACGCATGAATTTGTTTATGACACGGAATACATAAGTTTGCCGTCGGTTCAAACGCTCCGCCCATTTCCTTTGGCGTTAAATGATGTACGGTCGTCAAGACATCCTGCCTTCCGCATAATTCGCATGTTCCTATTCGCCTGTCTTTTTTCTTCATATAGATTTCCTTCCCTATAAAGTTTCTACTCTTACACTAGTTCCTTTGCCAGAAGGCTCGGACGGCTCAACAATCAAACGTTTTGGCAGACGAGCACGAAGTTCTTGTACGTGACTGATGACTCCAATTGATAAATTATTGGACTGAAGCTTTTCAAGCGCCGTAACCACGGTATCAAGAAGCTCTCCATCAAGCGTTCCAAATCCTTCATCTAAAAAGAAAAACTGCAGTGGATATTCTCCTCTTAGCTGTATTTGTGCAGATAATGAAAGGGCCAGAGCGAGGGAAGTTAAAAATGTTTCCCCTCCCGATAAAGTTGAAACCGGACGTTTTACGCCTCCATTTGCATCATCTCTCATGATAAAGCCGCCTTGTGAATCAACTTCAATCGCATAGCGCTGACGTGTTAATATACCCAGACGCTCTGAAGCATCTCGGCTAACGGACATCAGCTGTTCTTCAGCAATATATTCGACGAAAGCATTTCCTTTAAATACTGTTTGAAGCTTTTGATACTGTTCAAATAACGCTTGTTTTTCTTCACGGTCCTGTTCAAGCACTAAAAATCGCTCATGCCGTTCTTTGACGCTTTTTAACGTTTGCTCAGCTGCTCCCTTGAGCTGAACGGCTTCTTTTACAGCGGCTTTTATATCATGAAGCAGCTGCTGAGTTTCTTCAAATTGCTGCTCTTCTATGGACTGGTGATTCAGCTGGATATTTAACTGTTCAATTGATGACTTCATCTGTTTTATGTTGTCCCAATAAGCCTGAACAGTTTCATCCAACAATTTCATCTCATCATGTGATAACAAAGCTTGCTGAACTTCTTTTTCTTCGCTGAATAAAGAATTCCCTATCGCTTCTTCCCATTTTCCAGCTGCTTTTTTATACTGGATATGAGCTGTTTCTAGAGATTCGCTCGCTGCTTTTTCATCCATTTGCAGCGTTTGATACGCTTTTTGAACAGTTTGCCAATGTTGATACGCCTGCTGTTCATTCGTCTCTAACTCCGCAAGTAAGTGAACTGTTTTTTGCAGCGCTTGTTCAATATCTTCTTGATCTGTAAGCGTACGCAAGCGTTCAATTTGCGAGTGAACAAGAGATTGTTTATGAGACAGCATTGCTTTTAATTCTGTAAATTCTTTTTCGCCCGCATATTTTTCTTCTTTTAGACGTTCGATTTTCTTTTGCTGATTTTCAAAAAATACGCTGCTTTTTTCAATTCGAGCCTTTATTGTCTGCTCTTCTTTTTCTCGCTCGTTTAGCTGTTCATTAATTTTTTCCATCTCTTCAAATACAAAGGAAGGATAATCTTGTTGAAAAGCTTCTCTTCCTGCTTGTAACGCTTGTTTTTGCTGAGTGACTTTTCTTTCCAATTCAGCTTGTTCTTTTTGATAATGAGCAAGCTCTAATTCAATCTTTTCAAGACTTTGCTGGACCTTTTGTACCTGCCCGAGAATTGCATGCTGTTTTTCGCCTACCTGCAAATAATCCTGCTCAAGAGATTTAATTTCAACTTCTATTTTCTTAGCATACTGACCAAAGGCATCTGTACCCATTTCTCCTAAAGCAGGAACTTGGCCAGCTTCATTCATAAACCCAGCTAAATCAGGTATTTTTTCAACAAGAGGTTTAGCAAGCTGTTCAAGCTGCATTTTAAGCGACGAATAGCTAAATCGCTGTTCACGCAACTGATTGACTTGATCTTCGAACTGATCCGCTGATTCTACTGTACCATCTTCTTCTTTTTGGTTTAACACGGGGTTAGGATGATGCTCAGAGCCACAAACTGGACAAGGCTCTCCTTTAGTCAGCTGCTCAGCTAATTGATGAGCCAGACGATGTGACCATTCTTTTTCCTTGCGTCTTTTTAGATCACTCATTAAATGATCCGCTTGTTGAAAAAGCTGCTGAAACTCTTTTTCCCGCTCACATACAGTGTGATACAAGCCTTGAATATCCGAAAATAACTCTTTACTTCGTTCTATTGTTTGCTGATATCTCTCTTGGTGTGTTTGTTTTTGTGTATGCAAATGTTGAAGCTGTTCCGCTTTTTCTTTATACGTTTTTTGGCCTTCATCTAGATTTTTTTTATCATTATTCCATACTTGATAACGGTAGAATGCTTGCTGAACAGCCTGCCGATAATCAGGTTGAATCTCCACTTTTGTTAATGCTTCTTTTAACTCTTTTTGAAGGTTCAGACCCTGCTGATACCGCTTATCCGCTTCTATTAATTCATCATTTTTCGTTTGAAGTGCCTGCTGCTTTTGCTGAAGAGAAACTTCCGCTTCTTTTACTTCTTGCTGCCCATCTTTAATTTGTTTTTGAAGATCAGAAGCTTGTTGAAGCTGTTCTTTTTGAACAACTAATTTGGGCTGCTGTTCATTTTTTTGTAAGCGAGCCTGCTCATATAAGCTATTCGATCGCTTATATTCCTCACTTTGCTGAACAATTTGCACTTTTAATTTTTCTACTTTATCTTTATAAAGCTTCTGCTGTTTTTCAGCTTGTTCAAATGTTTCTAAATAAGGAAAAAGACGCTCTGCCTGCTGCGCTTTCGTCAGCAAATCTTGCTTTTGTTTAATCTCCTCTTCCTGCTTAGAAGCATGCACTAGTTTTTCTTCTAACAGTGTTTTTTCCTGCTGCGCTTTCCAAAGAGACGCCTGCTGATCGTATCGTTCCTGCAAATCAGCCGCTTCTTTTTCTCGTTTTTCCAAAAGTACAATGCTATCACTTACAAGCTGCTCGGCTTCTGTTACTTTCTCTGTTGAAGCTTCACCTAATCCCGTTTGTTCTGCCGTGATTTTATCTAGGTCTGTTTTTAGCTGCTGAACTTGATAGCGTATTTTCTTACTAAGCTGATCTCCGTACTGCTCGAGATTAAAAAGACGCTGAAGCATTTGACGGCGTTCCGTCCCTTTTAACGATAAAAACTCTGCAAATTTTCCTTGTGGTAATACAACAGCTCTTGTAAAATCATCAATTGTTAAACCAAGAAGTTCCTGTACCTGCTGGTTTACATCATTTGTTTTATCCGCTAATACGTACGTTTCATCTTCGATTTCAATCAATCGACTGGAAGCTGATTTCACACGCAGCTCATCTGTCCGTTTAAAGCTTCGTTCAACAGTATAGCGTTTTTTATGACTCGCGTTTTCCAGCTCGAACGTAAACGATACTTTCAGTTCATTTTCCCCGTGATTTAAAATTCCTTGTGTATTATTGGCTGCACGCTCTACTTTTCCGTATAAAGCTAGTGTAATGGCATCCAAAATGGAGGATTTCCCGCTTCCAGTAGGACCAAATATTCCAAACACACCGCCTGAACACAGCGCTTCAAAGTCGACAGTTTGTTTTTCTCTAAAACTGTGAAGCCCCGAAACGGTCAAGTTAATAGGTTTCATTTTTCATCCTCCTTTCCCGATACTTCTTCATCGTTAATCAAGGTTAAAAACAGTTTGACTAACTCATCATCAGGTGCCCCTCCGCCGGTTTGCCTGCTGTAGAACTTTGTAAACAGTTCTTCGATCGGCACTTCGCGCTGTGAACGTGTTTCATGTGCTAGTTCTTCTGCTTTGAATACCGGACGAATATGAATAAAGCCTGGATGAAGCTTGCGAAGTCGATGGATTTCTTCTAGTGAAAGTGCATCTTCTACGTGAACTTCTAAATCAACCCATGCCTGCGTATCTTTTTGCTCATCAAGCCACGTATATACTTCTGCCAATCCGTTTTTTGCTTTCCAACGTGTCAAAGGCTTTCCGCTAGATAATGGAATTTCCGTCATTTCAACCTCTTTTCCTGGCTGAGCATCTAAAATGGTCACGGACTTTGCGTACCCTGACTCTGAAAAGCTATAGGCAAGAGGTGACCCAGAATATCTTGCAAGGGTGTTGGCGCGATTGATCATTTGCGGGCGATGCAAATGTCCTAGAGCTACATATTGAGCATTAGCAGGCAAACTAGTTGCCGCCACCGTATAAGCTCCTCCTACTTCAATTGGACGTTCTGAGTCCGTTGAACTTCCGCCTGCTACGTAAATATGACTCATGGCAATATTAACGGTATCTGTTGTGAACTGCTCACTCATTTTATCAAAAATACCTTTTACTCTGGCATCATATGAGTTTCGAAGAGCCAGCTCATCATTTTCTTCTGCTAACAGTTCCTTTAACCTTGATTCAGATGGGTAAGGAAGAGCCGCAACCTTTAATATTTCATCTGATGTAGGAATGTGAATGCTTTCTACATCGGTAGTAGGCAAACCAAGAAGCGTAATATTTTGATGAACAGCTAATGGAGAAGCCGCCGACAGCCGATCTGGGTTGTCATGATTACCTGCAATAACAATAATCGGACGTTTTCCATTGTTGCTCAACCTAGACATACTTTCGTAAAAAAGCTGCTCTGCCGCTGCTGGAGGGTTAACCGTATCAAAGGCATCTCCCGCCATGAGAATAGCATCTATCTTTTCTTCTTCCACAATGTCTGCCAGTTCATCTAAAAACTGTGCTTGCTCAGCTAGACGGCTTCGACCTTCTAACGTTCGCCCCAAATGCCAATCCGCTGTATGTAATAAACGCATGTTACTCTCTCCTTATTGGTGAAAAAGAAGAAGACTATCGCCTTCTTCTTTTTTTATATTTCAACAGCATGTCCACCATCTAAAAAGTACAGATAGCGATGCTGAACAGGTTGTTTTACAATCCGCTCAATGGCCTTTGCGTAAAGCTCTAGCTGAATGCGGTATCTGTCAATTAGAAATGGTTTTGCTCGTTCAAAATCCCCTTGAAAACGATCCGAAATATTATCTGTTTTAAAATCAAGTAAAACGAGGCCTTCTTCCGTTTCATATAAACAATCAATAATACCTTGTACTAAAATCGTTTCATCTTCCTGCTCCCAATGATCATAGATTTCTTTAGCGGAGACACCTAAACTAAAAGGCATCTCTCTATAAACCGTGCGAGCCGTTCGAATACCTTGTGCAATGTCACTGTCTAAAAAATCTGCTACATCATTTGCATCAACGGCATCCGCTTGCTGTTGCGTCAACAATTCTTTGGTAACCATTGATTGAATAAAGTCTTGAACCATTTCGAGGGTATAAGCTTTATTTAATGGAAGCTGCTGCATAACGGCATGTGTAGCTGTTCCTCTTTCAGCTCCTGTGAGAGATTTCTCTTGAAGAAACAGCGGACGATTTTCAAGAGGTGCTTTAGCTCCCCGAACAAGATCACTGCTTGCACCTGCATCCGTCAGCTGCTGCTGCCTTTTTAGTTCAGAAACAGATTGCTTTGAACGATGAACGGAAGCTACACGATAATCATAAGACCAATTTAAGCGTCTATACACTTCCTCTTTATAATCGCTGGATTCTGTAACTGGCTCATGCTTTTGAAGAGCGTTCAAAAGCTCTTCATGATGCTGCTGCTCTTCAAGAGGCTGTTCGGCTAAATCACCTGCTAATAACGTTGAAAGCTTCCAGCTTGAAGCATGCTGATAAATCATCTCGGCCGGCTGGACCTCTCCTTCAACCATATGACTAACATTTTTGTGACGAATTAAAGAAGGTCCAATCCAGTCTAAATAACATTTTGCATCTCTTCTCACGTGAGCTGGAAGCGTCCAATCTTCGTGTCCCATAACGGAGCTCCATTGTCTGAGCTTTTCTGATGCGTCTTTTACTGTTCCAACTAAAATAAGTTTTTCTTTCGCACGCGTCAAAGCTACGTATAATACCCGCATTTCCTCTGCCATGCTTTCTTTTTTCATTTTTTTCTTCATGGTCTGCTGAAGAAGAGTCGGGTACGTAATACGCAGTTTCGGATCAATATATTTAGATCCAAAACCTAGTTCTTTATCGAGTAAATAAGCTTTATTCAAGTCCATTAAGTTAAACTGACGAGCAAGACCAGCTACGAAAACAACAGGAAATTCAAGACCTTTACTGCTGTGGATCGTCATCAAACGCACCACATCTTCTTGTTCTCCCAGCGCTCGAGCAGCTCCTAAATCGTTCCCTCGATCCTGCATCCGTTCAATAAAGCGTAAAAAGCGGAACAGACCTCTAAATGAAGTCGCCTCATACTGGCGAGCGCGATCGTAAAGAGCACGTAAATTGGCTTGACGCTGTTTCCCGCCAGGAAGTCCGCCAACAAATTCAAAGAAACCCGTGTCGCGGTAAATTTGCCATACTAGTTCTGACAAAGAGCTTTGTCTAGCTTGTGTTCTCCATGCTTTTAACTGCTCATAGAAATATTTCACTTTATCGCGAAGTTCTTCATCATCTGAAACCGCTAAGTACGTTTTCAACGCATCATAATACGTTCCTTTCTTTTGCTCTGCTCTCAGTGTAGCCAACTCTTCATCTGAAAGCCCTACTACCGGTGAGCGAAGAACAGAAGCTAACGGAATGTCTTGATGCGGGTTATCTACTACTTTTAATAAAGACATCATAATCATCACTTCAGTAGCATCAAAATAGCCTGTTGATAAATCCGCATAAATCGGCACGCCTTCTTGTTTAAATTCATCCATAATCTGCGCAGCCCAAGGCATGGAACGAAGCAAAATAACAAAGTCACGATACGTTACGTTTCTCATGATATCGAGCTTGCGATCATATATTTGAAAACGGTTTTGAACGAGTTCTTTGATTTTGCGCGCCATTGCTCTTGCCTCTAACTGAGCCGTTTCAAGCTCTGCTTCTGAAAACGCGACGAGAGAAGAATCCGATTCTTCTTCCGCTCCTTCTTCTGCATTTTCTTTTGCAATCAGCAGAAGCTCCGTTTCCATTCCTTCCACTTTTGGATACGATGCTCCTAATTTTAAAGAAGCATCATCGTCATATGCAATTTCTCCTACTTCTTCATCCATCAGCTGGTTAAAAATAAAGTTTGTGGCGTCAAGCACTTGAGAACGACTTCGGAAGTTTTTATTTAAGTCAATACGTTTTCCAAATTGTCGTCCATCTTGCGTAAATCGCTTGTACTTCGTCAAAAACAAAAATGGCTCCGCTAAACGAAAGCGGTAAATGGATTGTTTTACATCTCCAACCATAAATAAATTCCCTTGTTCTTCACTATCTCTCGTCACTAATTTAATTAGTGTTTCTTGAACCATATTTGTATCTTGATATTCGTCAACAAGCACCTCTTCAAACTGAGTGCGATATTTTTGAGCAATGGACGAAGGCTTAAGCACCCCGTCTTCTTTTACACTCAAGATTTGCAGGCAATAATGCTCTAAATCAGAAAAGTCCACTAACCCTTTCTCTTTTTTGATGTGTTCATATCGTTCACCGAAGCGCTGAACTAAAAAGATTAGCGTTTCAATAACGGGCTTCATTTTTTCAAAATCAGCCATGTAGCCGTGCAAAGGCCTAGAAAACAAATCAGCATGAAGCTTCTCAAGGCTTGTTTTCGCTTTTTTGCGAAGCTCTCCAAAATCATCTAAAAGCTGCGAGTCGTACGCATCTCCTTTACATGGCTTTAAACGAGTAAAATTCAAATTCTGCATTTCCTCATGCAAATCAGCAAAAGAATGCTTAGAAGCGCTGAGCAGCCGATGAATTTGAGCCAGGTCTTCCTCTGCATTAACGGCGCGAGGAGCAGGCCCTCCCGGCAGCTTTGTTAGCTCTAAGCCCTGTTTTAAAATCGACTCAATGCCCATGAGCTGCGTTGTTACTTCTTGTAAAAGAAAAGACAGAAACGGAAGTGAATCAATAGAAGAGTCCTCTGTGACATCATATTGACTCACAATCATTTTAAGCCAGCCGTTTGGGTCGGGGTTAGATCTTGCAAAGTCATATAGCTTTCTTACCATAAGCTGAATATCTAAGTCATTTCTGTCGCTTGTATAACGATCAATTAAATCAAAGAATCGCTCGTTCTGTTCAATACTGTACTGCTCTTCAAACAATTCTTCTAATACTTCTTCACGCAGAAGATCCGCTTCCGTATCATCTGCAATTCGAAAACCAGGGTCTACATCGATCAAATAATAATACGTTCGAATGACTTCTAAACAAAAAGAATGGAGCGTAGAAATCGACGCACGGTTTAATAAATTAAGCTGTCTGCGCAAGTGTAAAGAAGATGGATTCTTTTTTAACTCTTTTTCCAATGCTTCTCCAATTCGATTTCTCATTTCGGCTGCAGAAGCATTTGTAAACGTAGCAACTAGTAATCTATCAACATCGATTGGCTCCTCGCCCATCGTAATCTTTTTAATAATACGTTCGACTAAAACCGCTGTTTTTCCTGAGCCAGCCGCCGCGGCTACTAATATATCTTGACCGGATGAAACAATGGCGTTCCACTGATCATCCGTCCACTGGGAGTCGGCCGGTTTTACGTGTATATCTTCACTCATCTCGTTTGGCCTCCTCTCGAATTTTATCTAAAATAACATTTTGACTCTCTGTACTAAGCTGACGATATTCGTTGTTTTCCATTGATTCATCGAACTGACAGATTGAGCGGTATTCACAAAACGCACATGGTGTTTTATCTTTTAGCTTATAAGGCGAAATATCAATTTTTCCATTTGTAATCTCAGTACCTGCCTCTACAAACTTACCTCGCACATACTGACGGAGATGTGTAAAATCTTCTTCGCTCGCAACCGAAGAATTGGAATAAAAGCCCCCTGTCTTTTTAATACCCGCCGATATAACCTGTGAGTGCCCTGATTCTAACGTTTTGTCCATTAATTGGACTGCTTCCTCGTCCCCTAAAAGCAGTCCTTTCATTTTAAACTTCTTGAAGATTTCAGCTTCAATTTGATCGGGTTGTAATGCTTTAGTACTGTTGATCATTGGATTATGAACGTGGAAATAAAGAACGCCAGCAGGCAATGCTCCTCTATTATCATGAAGAAGCTGTTCAGCATACGTCACGACTATGTCTAAATAAGCTAAAATTTGAAGAGATAAACCATAGTACACTTCCACTAAGTTTAATGCTTTATCGCTTGATTTATAGTCGACAATACGCAGTAAAAGTCCCTTGGAGCTTTCCGCTTTATCCACTCTGTCAATTCGGCCAACAAGTTCCATCGTATGGCCATTTGGCAGTGTAAACTGCATAGAAGGCAGCTCCGCGCTAGGACCAAACCCTAATTCCAATCCAACAGGAACAAACCCGCTCACCTTAGCGTGCTCACTTAACACAAGCGACGCACGTTCAATAATTTGCTGCAGCTTATGTGTTAAATAGTGGTGGCGATTAGAGCTCAATAAAATTTCATTTTGTAAGCGCGGAGCAAGTTCGTGCACCGCAGCCGTAGAAAGCTGCTGACAGTCTTTTCTCGTTAAGTTCTTCCATTCTTTTTGACCGCCCCGTAGCTCGTCTGAAATCATCTTCAGCGCCGCGTGAAATAACTCGCCTATGTCAGGAGCTGCTAATTTGAAAACTTTTCGTTCTTTAAGCTTAAGCCCGTGAGAAGCAAAATGAGCGTACGGACAGGCTTCAAATTTCTCCATTCTCGATACGCTTGCTTGAATATGCTTTCCATACAGACGCTGACTCGTTTTCTTTGTTAACCTTTTTGCTTCGTTTTTATAAAATAAACTGCTTAGTACTTTCTCGCTGTATGAGTTCCAATCTGAATTTTCTACATAAAAATTATATACATCCCACCAAGCGGAACTCATCGGATAATGGCGTTTCCACCCTTGCAGCTGGCTGGCTAAATGCGCGATGCTCGTTAAGGGATTTGTTATATAATCAACTTGCTTTTCTTCTTCTAAATCCGTAGGCTCCGTCATTAACAGCTTTTCCTGCAGGAGCGGAAATAGCTCTTTTAATCGATTAATAACGAGTGAAGGCAACAGAGTCTTCCCTTCCTCATTGGCAAGAGGATACGAAACATAAAGTTTTTCAGAAGAGCTGGAAAGTGCTAAATAAATAAGAAATTGTTCGTCAAACAGCTTTTGCCTTCCAGTTGGCGCAAGTAATAAGCCTGATTCAAGCAGCTGCTCTCTCTCTTTCTCAGATAACAGGCCATCGCTTTTTGGTTTAGCTGGAATCACACCGTCATTTACGCCTAGCACAAAGCTTGCTTTGATATCGGATAAACGCGAACGCTCAAAACTTGCCACAACCACTTGATCCAGTGCAGGCGGAACAAGTGCAAACTGCATGCTGTCAAGCCCTGTCTCAAATAGATCCGCGAACAAAGAAATCGATACTTTCTCTTCTCCCATCATTTCAACAAACTGATCAAATAAGTGAAGAATTGCTTTCCATACCTGCTCGTGCTCTCTTGCTTCTTGAAGCTTACCTTCTTCTTCACATCGATTGCGCAGCGCTTCTATCTTTTGTGGAATATCTAAGTTCGTTAAAAAATGATAGAGTGCTTCTGCTTTTTCTTTTCCTATTTTCGCTTGTTTTAATTTTTGCTGAAGCGAATAAATAGGAGGAACAATCATATTTTTTAATTCATTTATTTTTTGCTCAAAAGCAAGCTCTTCGTCAGTTTTCCCAAGGTTCATGTCTTCAAGCGAACGATATTTTCTGTAGGTAAATGGCTCCTTACTCGTCCACTTAGATCCTTGAATACCGTAAGCAAGTACGTAATTTTCTAATTCATCCATCTCTTCGCGAAGCTGGTGCACATCAGATGACAAAGGAAATAAAAGGTCTGTTTTCACTGCCCGAAAGATGGTTTCGTATCGCCATGACCCGCTTACCACCTCTAAGACTGAGCGAATAAATTCAACGAGTGGATGGTGAAACATCGCTCGCTTTTGGTCAATAAAGTACGGAATTTCATAATCTCGAAAAATGGTTTGAAGCAAGTCATGATAGTCTTCTGCATTTCTAACAATCAAGGCAATATCACGATAGCGATAACCGTGATCACGCACAAGCGACAGCACTTCTCTTGCAATCCCTTCTACCTCTGCTCTTCGGCTAACAGCAGGCAGCAGCTGAATGTGCTCGGGCTCTGACTGAAATTCCGGCGTTGGCCGTTCATCATAATATAGTTCTAAATAGGCAAGCTCTGGACTGTTTTGATGCCTTTTTTGTTCATTAAATACGTTTGGCTCTTGAATCTCTATCCCGTTTTCAGCCGCCAGGCCCATTATTTCTTGATACGTTTCGCTCGTTAATCGAAACAAGTGCAGGTCATTTGGAATAAAATCTTGATATGAATAATCAGAAGTAACCGCTATTTTCACTTCTCTACAAACTTTCATCAGCTCTACTAATACCGTTAATTCTTGAGGAGTATAGTGATGAAATCCATCTACATAAATCGTTGCTTGAGCAAGGTACGCAGAAGAGACTACTTTTTCACTCAGCAGCTTTAAATAATCTTCTCCATCTACATATTTTGTCATCAGCTGTTTTTCTAATTCTCCGTAAATGAGATGTAAATCATGTAATTTATCAGCAAGGACTTTCTCATCTTCTGCTTGAAGTTTTTGCTTCATCTCTTCGAGAGACGGTGCATTTACCGTGTACTGTTTAAATTCTTTAACCATTTTTTCTAGTTCTTCAATAAACCCTGCTTGTTCTGAAGAATTCGCAAACAATCGAAGCTCTTTTTTTTGATGCTCGATAATTTTTTTAAGCATCATATGAATACCTGTTTGATCCACATGATAGCGGCTAATACCTCCGACTTCTTGCAGGATACGCCACGCAAGACGTGTAAAACTATAAACTTGAGCACGCATCATGCCTTCTAACCCAGGTGTTTGAACAAGCGCATACTCCGACTGAAATGTCATCTGTTCAGGTACAATATAAATAAGTGGATGCCCAAGCGGAGCATTTAACAGCTCTTGGCGCATGCTATTTAAAAGATATTCCGTTTTCCCGCTTCCTGAACGTCCTAATAAAAACTGTAGCCCCACGTTTTCACCCCTTCATTTTTCTTCTCTATATTTTTAGTTGTTTAAGTGCAAAATGGATAAACGCCACGCAAACACGTGACGCAGTCGTCAAAATTTTATAGTGATAATCAGCTAAATCTCTCTATCTCTCTCCTTATTATTTTACTGAACTTGCAGACAAAATTCCACTTTGCACATATGTGAAATGCTGGATGCAACAAAAAAACTTTTCAGTAGCCAAATGACCACTGAAAAGTTTTAGAAAAGCGAGTTATTTTCTACTTTTACATCATGATTCCACCATCTACATGCAGTGTTGTGCCGTTAATATAGTTGGACTCATCAGAGGCTAAATAAAGATAAGCATAACCAATGTCAGAAGGCTGACCTAACCTTTGTAAAGGAATAGTAGATTTCATTTGATCAATGATTTTGTCCGGCATCGCCTTCACCATATCCGTCTCAATAAAACCGGGAGCTACAGCGTTTACATTAATTCCTTTTCGCCCAAGCTCTTTAGCCCATGTTTTTGTCATTCCCACTACGCCGGCTTTTGTCGCCGCATAATTTGTTTGACCAACATTTCCATATACGCCGGATACCGAAGATGTGCTGATAATTTTCCCTTTACCTTGAGCAATCATATGCGGTACAACGGCTTGCGTACAGTGAAAAACGCCTGTAAGGTTTACGTTAATGACCGCTTGAAAATTTTCAACTGATAATTTAGTTAGCATTCCATCTCTGGTAATACCTGCATTATTAATTAAAATATCTATTTTAGAGAAGCGTTTCACGACTTCTTCTACCATTGCATCTACACTGTCTCGATCCGCTACGTTTACTTGAAAGAATGCTACATCTCCGCCTTCTTCTTTTAGCTGAGCTGCTCGTTCTTCTCCTACTTTTGCATCGTAGTCAACCATAGCGACCTTTGCACCCTCTTGTGCGAAAATTCGAGAAGCTTCGAACCCTAACCCATTTGCTGCACCCGTAATAATTGCCACTTTATCTTTTAATCTCATGTCACCCGCGCTATAAGACGCTTACTAACAACGATTAATCAGCAAGTCGCTTGAATCTTAGTAGCGCATTCCCCTCCTCAAAACGACGCCAAGCACGTCTTAATGATCATTCGGTGCTTTTCTAGTAATGATCCCTCTACTTACATCTTAGTAGTCAAGCTCAAAAATCATTCATATAATTTTTAAGAAAACGTTTTGAAATACATGAGGTGATAATACATGTTGAGAAAAAACATGTATATCTCTAGAAAACAAAGGGTTCATTACTTAGGTGCAACTAGGAATAGACGTCTAATTTATTCCCAGTTTTTTCTTTTATTTTAGCATATTTTTCACAATTGATAAACAAAAAACTTGTTCATTACTAGACAGATACTCTGTATGTGCATTGTTCTACCAACCGAATAAACAGACAAATAACTTCTTTAAGAAAAAGGCAAAAAACCTTTCAAAAATGCTGCTGTATTCCTATAAGAAAAGGCTTTTCCATAGTTTACAATACCCTCTTCTGCTGTATGTATAACAAAAGACTGCCTATTAAAAAGCAGTCTTTCATCACTATTTGTTATATATAAACAAACTATTTGTCATACTGTTTCACTTTAGATTTTTCATTTAATTTTCGTTCAATTTGCTTTCCAACAAGCCATAGGACAAAAATGATCACTAAAACAAGTACTGCTTTTAAAGGCTGTTTCACAAATGAAACAAAATCGGCCCCAATAAAGCTCATCATAAATATCATGACCATTTTACCCGCTAATACAGCAAGCATAAACTGAGCCATACTGACACGTGATAGTCCAGCTACTACATTAATCGCTGAAGACGGCGTAAAAGGGAAACAAAGCATAATAAACAGCGGTCCAAAACCGTGTCTTTCCACCCAAATCATAATCTTTCGAATTTGCGCATGGCGGCTGATAAAATGTAAAAACCTCGCCTGTCCGTATTTTCTAAAAATCAAAAAGACAAGCAGTGATCCAACGCAGCTCCCGATCCATGAAATTAAAAAGCCTAACCATAAGCCAAAGGCAGCAGCATTAGCCATTACAAACGCAAAAAGCGGCAAGATAGGGATAAACGCTTCTAAAATAGGCAACAGCAGTCCGGGAATGATCCCAAATGATTGATATTGTTTTAATAACTCGAGGACGCCGTCTAATGTCAAATAATGCTTTAATGTTTCAAAATCCATCGAATGTTCTCCTTATTTAAACAACTGTGCTACTTTTCACTTATTGTACTACTTTCCTTTACCAAACAAAAGTTTTACAGCGTTTTATCTTTTCTGCCCTGTTGCGCTTGCCATATAGCCAGCCCTTACTTACACGAACAGAACCTCTAGAACAACATGTGCTTTTACTTAGACTGCTGCAAATAACGTTTAAACCAGCTGGTTAAATATTTTAGTCTCGCCGTTCGTAAATTAGGCTTACCGCTTCTAGAAAGTTCATGGTTAGACTGAGGAAAACGAATAAATTCTACTTCTTTATCTTTTCTTTTTAGTGCCACATAAAGCTGTTCAGCTTGTTCAATTGGACATCTATAATCCTGTTCGCTATGCAAGATTAACAGCGGTGTTTTCACGTTCTCCGCTAAACGAAGCGGCGAGTGGTTCCAAAGTTTTTCCGGCTTCTCATAAATATCAGCTTTCAATTCCCATTCGGTAAAATAATAGCCAATATCACTAACGCCGTAAAAACTCGTCCAATTTGAAATAGACCGTTGCGTCACCGCTGCTTTAAACCGATTTGTACTTCCTACAATCCAGTTTGTCATAAATCCTCCGTAGCTTCCTCCTGTTACGCCAAGTTTATCTTCATTAATATAAGAGTAGCGGTTAATTGCTTCGTCGGTTACTGCCATCAAATCCATATAATCCATGCCTCCGTAATCTCCTCGAACGGCATCTGTAAAGGCTTGACCATATCCTCTTCCGCCTCTTGGATTAGAAAAGAGGATATTGAACCCTTTTGATGCAAGCACTTGAAATTCAAACATAAATGTATGACCATACATAAGATGCGGACCTCCGTGAATTTCTAAAATGGTTGGAGATACATCGTTGGCAGCAGCCGCTTTTACGACCCAACTGTGGATATGTATACCGTCCGTGGCAGTCGCGCAAAAAGATTCTGCTTCCGTTAACTGCACATGCTTTAAAAATGAATCATTAACGTTTGTCAGCTTCACTAGTTCCTCTGTTTTTAAATTTAAAGAATAAAGATCTCCAGGATGTGTAAATGTACTGATTGCTACGATAGCTTCCTCACCGTTGGGAAGAACAGATACCCCGTATACGTGAGCATTATCCATAAGCACAGAGTCTAACTTTCCATTTACATTTCCTTTATATATGCCTACAGAACCCTTTTCACTTACGACAAAATAAAATTCTTCCTTACTGCTCCACATAATTCCCGCTGCGGTTCTTCCAAAGTGAAAATCTCCTGCTACCATATCTCCTATTTCTAAGTCTATACCTGCAGTGATACAAGCTGTTTTTTGATTGGAGACCTGATAAATATATATGTCATTCATTGAAGCCGATCCGTATGTACGTTCATTTCCAATGTAAGCTATGTATGACCCATCTGGTGACCACGAAACTTGATGAAAATATCCTGTTTCTGCTGTAATAGATGTTAACTTTTTAGTATCACGATGCAAAATAAACACGTCCATGGTTAACGATAAATCCGGATTCTCTCCTCGGCTACTGCAAAACACAATTGAATTTGCATCAGGGGCCCAGCATCCTACAGAGTGATGATAAGGTCCATCCGTTAAAAACGTCACTTCTTTATTTTTAAGTTTAACGACCGCAACTTGCATATATTCACCTTTTAAATAGCCGCTAGCATCGGATTTATACAACAAACGTTCCACTTCGTATGGCTGAGGATGCTCATGATTTTGTTCAACTCTTACAGCTTTTTCTTCTACTTTTGTAGAAAACATAATTTCATCACTATAAGGAGACCATACGGGATTACTAACGCCTTTTTCACAATCTGTGAGTGCTTCTGCTTCCCCGCCTGTCGCTGCTAATAGATAGAGCTGAACGGTTTGACTGCGATCTGATAAAAAAGCAATCCACCTGCCGTCAGGAGACCAGGCGGGAGAATGATTATTTCCTTTATAATACGTCAATTGCTTTGTTTTTTTTGTTTCAAGATCTAACATAAACAGCTGCGTCTCATAACCGTTTTCTATTTTTTTCGTTTCTCGAACCGTATAAACTACACTTTTTCCATCTGGAGAAATCTGAGGGTTATACACAGACTTCAATTCATACAAATCCTCTACCGTTACCGTACGCTTTTTTAAATGATTCAATTTCTTCGCCCCCAAGGATTCATTTTTAAACCAAATAGCCAATCGATAAAAACGAAAGTAGCGTTTCCCTCTTACTTTATCATTTCTAAAAATAAAAATCTAAAAATTTAGAAAATTAGTTGTTTTTTCTTCTTTTAATCTATATAATAATAAAAAGGGTGCAGAGGTGATGAGGTATGAACAATGAAAAATCGTACACGGAAATGATGAAGTCCCTCGCTCGCAAGAAAAAAGTAATTGATACTGTGAGTATGTTGGATGTTTATATCGAAATGGTAATTGATGAATCGCTTTTTAAGCGTCAAAAAGAACTGTTAGAAACAAACATTAACACGGCATTAGATCAACGTGATGAAACTGCTTTTTATGAGCTATCAGCACAGTACCAATCCTTACTTCAAACATCTACTTAATATTTCAAGAAGTTCATTCATGTTAATGATTTATATGTACGTTTAACAGGCAGAACCTTTCTTCTCAGGAAGAACAGCTGTCTGTTAAATCGTGTTTACTACATAAAAAAAGATTCTTACAGATGTAAGAATCTTTTTTGTTAGGATTTTTTCTATGAGTGGAAGTAAACAACCGTTCCACTCATAGATTTTTTGTTATTTATGCGCCTGAAACTGCTCTTCTTCTGTTGAACCTTTTAAAGCTGTTGTAGAGGAAGTCCCACCGGAAACTACTTGCGCCACTTCATCAAAATAACCCGTTCCTACTTCACGCTGATGTCTTGTAGCAGTATATCCATTTATTTCACTAGCAAACTCTCTTTCTTGTAACTCTGAATAAGCTGCCATTCCTCTTGTTTTATATCCTCGTGCCAGTTCAAACATGCTGTGATTTAAAGCGTGGAAGCCAGCAAGCGTAACGAATTGGAATTTGTAGCCCATTTTTGCGATTTCTCTTTGAAACTTTTCAATCGTTTTCTTATCTAATTTTTTCTTCCAGTTGAAAGATGGTGAACAGTTATAAGCAAGCATTTTACCTGGGAATTTTTCATGAATAGCATCTGCAAATTTTTGTGCCTGTTCCAAGTTTGGTTCAGACGTCTCACACCATACTAGATCAGCATATGGCGCATATGCTAAGCCACGAGCGATAGCTTGATCGATTCCGGCTCTCGTGCGATAAAAACCTTCAGCGGTGCGTTCACCTGTAATAAACTGGCGATCTACAGGATCAACATCACTTGTAATTAAATCAGCGGCATCAGCATCGGTACGAGCAATCAGAAGTGTTGGAACACCCATTACATCAGCAGCTAAACGAGCAGCAATCAAGTTTTTCACAGCTGTCTGAGTTGGAAGCAATACCTTGCCGCCAAGATGACCACACTTTTTCTCAGATGACAATTGATCTTCGAAGTGTACCGCAGATGCTCCTGACTCAATCATTCCTTTCATTAATTCAAATACGTTCAACTGTCCTCCGAACCCTGCTTCTGCATCTGCTACAATTGGAGCAAAGTAATCAATGTCCCCTTCTCCTTCTAAATGCTGAATTTGATCGGCACGCTGCAGCGCTTGATTGATTCGTTTCACAACATGCGGCACGCTGTTTGCTGGATATAGACTTTGATCAGGATACATATTTCCTGAAAGGTTTGCATCTGCAGCTACTTGCCATCCACTGAGATAAATGGCTTTTAACCCTGCTTTTACCTGTTGTACTGCTTGATTTCCTGTTAAAGCTCCTAATGCATGAACGTATGGCTCTGTTTTTAATAAGTTCCAGAACTTTTCGGCCCCTCTTCTAGCAAGCGTGTGTTCAATATCAATGGATCCTCTCAGTCCAATGACTTTTTCTGCAGAATATGGACGTTCAATTCCTTTCCAACGCTCATCGCTTTTCCAGTTCTCTTCAAGGTTTTTTACACGAATCTCTTTCATTCTTTATACCCCCTAATGAATTTAAAATTCTATATTCATAAAAATATAAAACGCAGCAGTGAGAATATGTCTGTTTCATGATGAAGTAAATTAGCAGTTTGCCATAGCTTTAGTAAGAACGTAGATGAAATAAGTAAATAGTTGAAGGACATGTAGTAAGACTTTGTTGAGGTGAATATACGCTGATAAGTTTGCCTGCTATCTTTTCAATCACAAATAACTATTCCTCCCCATTGTTATAAAACAGTTTTTATTTTACATACGTTATTATATAACAGTACTTTCGAAAATGAAACCTCCTTTTAGAATTTTTTTCCTACTCGCAAGGAGGCTTTTCTATTAATACCTACGTATAAAAGGCTTCATATATCCTTTACTTTTTCTTATATCACTTATTCATTTCTTTCATACTTCTCAACAAATGAAATTCTTTCCAATATTGTTGGATGACCATATCGAAAAATTTTCACTAAATACGGCGGATTCACCTGGGACAGTCCTGATTTTGTTAAATCCTGAAATGTTTTAATAGCAGCTTGTTTATCTCCTGTTAAGTCCATGGCGTACGTGTCAGATTGAAGTTCATGATGACGCGACTGCATATTTGTTAAAGGACTTACAGCAAATGTGAGCACAGAAAAAATAAGTAGAATAAGCGGTAATGAATTTAAATCACTAAGAGAAGTGATTTTTAATGCTTTCCCCCATCTCTTAATCACAAAGCTAGCTAAATGTTTCGTTAGCCATAAACCTACAATCGATAAAACTAAGGCTGAAGCAATCCCTACATAAATATGTTTCTTCACATAGTGA
Source organism: Priestia sp. SB1 (assembly GCF_038898415.1). Lineage (NCBI taxonomy): Bacteria > Bacillati > Bacillota > Bacilli > Caryophanales > Bacillaceae > Priestia > Priestia sp. SB1. The sequence goes on from NZ_JBBJSS010000003.1 coordinate 907,563, forward strand.
CCCATTTCGTGCGCCATGATAAACAAAATTTCACGTTCCGTCAATTTATTAAGAGTAGTATCCCATAACACAATTCTTGAATTAGAACCTATTCCCGTTACATATGCATTGAGAGAGTTCGTTTTTTCAGACATGTTTACTTCATATACATGCTTAGCAGGTATATGAGCTTCATCTGCTAAATGCAAAATTTTCGTCTCCAGCTCTTTATTCTTTAATGGATAAAAATCGTTATATAACGGATCGATAACCACTGGTTGAATAAACGTCAAAAATAGCGTAAATGGAATAGATACTAGCCACGCATACAGCCACCATCTTTTTGAAAACTTACGAATGAATGCATATAACACAGCAATCACTAAAAACATCGTGGCATAGTTCACCCAAAAATCTGTAAAAAGATCTTTCATCCATCCTTGGAAAGGTTGCGTCGTAATATGGTAAGCCGTTGAAAGCTTATAGCTAATCCAGTCCATAGGAAAAGAGTAGATCAGCAGCAGAACAGATAACCAAAATACATAAATAGCAGTTTGGAGAAGACTGAAACGGCTGACGTCTTTAGACCACTTATTCACTTTCTTAGACACACCTAACACTAAAATTAAAATAAACCCTAACCACTCATATGGAATTCGGATAAAAAAGAGCGCATCTCTAATCTTTGAATATTTTTCGGTTAACATAAGTTCTCTTGCATTCATAAACGTAGCCGGATCCACGCTGGTACCTTTTAATGATTGTGGAATAGAGGTGTCACTTATATAAAATAAATACACCCATATACAAGCTGCATATACAAGAAAAACTCCGATGGACCACAAAACAATTTTTTTCACGCATTCCCCTCCTTTTGTACAAACAGTATTCTGTTATTACTATTGTAGGTTTTTTTTCGAAATTTAGAACAAGCGTTTAGAGATGTGCTATAGGAAATGCAAATTGTGAAGAGAAAATCATAGAAAAACGAAAAACAGAGTTTATTCTTTTGTCTAAACTCTGTTTACAAACAAAAAAAGCAGTTTGCATATGCAAACTGCTTTTGAGATGACCCGTACGGGATTCGAACCCGTGTTACCGCCGTGAAAGGGCGGTGTCTTAACCGCTTGACCAACGGGCCAGTATGGCTCCACAGGTAGGACTCGAACCTACGACCGATCGGTTAACAGCCGATAGCTCTACCACTGAGCTACTGTGG